>NZ_JBVIED010000017.1:0-237869 GCF_055572035.1 Streptomyces sp. NPDC030838
GACCCCCTCCCCCCCCCCCCCCCCCCCCCCCCCCACCCCCCCCCCCCCCCCCCCCCCCCCCCCCCCCCCCCCCCCCCCCCCCCCGTCCCCCCCCCCCCCCCCCCCCCCCCCCCCCCCCCCCCGCGTCTCCGGGGCCCTCAGGCGCCCTTGGGCTCCACGAACTGCATGTCGAGCTGGATCTTCACCACGTCGCCGAGCAGCCCCGGGGCGAAGTCCAGGCCGAAGTCGGTGCGGCGGATCTCGCCCGTCGCCTCGAACCCGGCGTGCCGGCTGCCGTCGACCGGCACGTCGACCAGGCCGCCGAACTCCACGGCGAGCGTCACCGGACGGGTCACCTCGCCGATCGTCAGCTCGCCCTCCATGGTCCAGTCCTCGCCCTCGCCCGACACCCGGGTCGAGCGGAAGGCCATCGTGGGGCGCTTCTCCACGTCGAGCAGGTCGGACGCGCGGACGTGCGCGTCCCGGTCGGCGTTGCCGGTGTCGATGGACGCCAGGGCGATCTCGGCGGTCACCCGCACGTCGTCCAGTACCTCACCGACGGTGAGGGCGGCCCGCACGTCGGTGAAACGCCCGCGCACCTTGGCGATCCCCAGATGCCGGATGGTGAAGTTGACGGCCGAGTGCAGTGGGTCCAGCTCCCAGTCACCGGGGGACAGGGGCAGCGGGGCAACGGCCAGCGTGTTCGAAAAGTCGTTGTGCTTCGTCATGCCTCCACCCTGAGGGCCACGCGGCAGGGCAGGGAGACCGGGCGAAGCCTGGTAGTCGCAGGGCCACCCTCCCGCCCACGCGCGTTGGTACGTTCGCAGGGTGAGCGAGAACGAGTTGGGCACCTATCTGCGGACCTGGCGCGAGGCCGTGACCCCGGAGGAGGTCGGCCTCCCCGCCGGGCCCCGCCGCCGTACTCCCGGACTGCGCCGCGCCGAGCTGGCCACGCTCGCCGGCATCAGCGTCGAGTACCTCACCCGCCTGGAACAGGGACGGGACCGCAACCCGTCCGCCCAGGTCCTCGGCGCCCTCGCCGACGCGCTGAACCTCACCCTGCGGGACCGGATGGTGCTGCGCCGTCTGACCAAGGAGGCGGACGGCGGCGACCCGCTGGTCTGCGGCGCGGCTCCGCCGCTCAGCCGCACGCCACGCCCCACCGTGCGCGCGGTCCTCGAACGCCTGGAGCCCACCCCGGCCGTGGTGCTCAACTGGATCGGCGACGTCCTCGGCCACACCACCGGTTACGCGCGGCTGTTCGGCCCGATCGGGGTGCTCGACGGCGAGCACCCCAACCTGCTCCGGCACCTGTTCACCGATCCCCGGGCCCGCGGCGCCTACCCCGACTGGGAGCGCGAGGCCGACAACCTGGTCGCCCAGCTCCGGCACGACGTGCCCCTGCGGGACCCGTACGCCGCCGAGCTGGCCGAGGAGCTGACGGTGACGGCGGGGGCCGAGTTCGCCGACCGGTTCGCCGATCTGGCGATGGCCCCGCGGCGGGTCGGCGGCCAGCGCGTCGAGCACCCGGAGGCCGGGCCGCTGCGCCTGCTGCACGAGACGCTGGCGCTGCCGGACGACGGCCAGCGGATCGTGGTCCACCTGCCGGCCGACGAGGCCACGGCCACCGCCCTGGACCGCCTCAACGGCCGCCACCCGGGCGCCCTGCGAGCCGTGGGCCGAGCGGGCTGAGCCTGCCGCCTTCCTGCCCTCCCGCCGTCGTACGTCAGCCGTCCAGCTCGTCCAGCTCGTCCGCGTACGGTGGTTCCGCCCCCGCCCGCGAGCAGGTGATCGCCGCCGCGCGCGCGGCGAACCGCAGCAGCCGGGTCCAGCCGTCGGCCCCCAGGCCGGCGAGGGCGGCGGGGGAGAGGGCGTCCTGGGCGGCCAGGCCGTGCAGCAGGGCCGCGTTGACCGTGTCCCCGGCGCCGATCGTGTCGACCACGGTGACCTTCTCGCCCGGGACGGAGTACTCGGCGCCGTCCCGCGTGAAGGCGGTCAGCCCGTCGCCGCCGTGGGTGATCACGACGGCCGAGGGTCCGGCCGCCAGCCACTCGCGCGGGGTGCCGCCCAGCCACCGCGCGTCCTCCTCGGACAGCTTCAGCAGCGTCACCGACGGCAGCCACTTCAGGAACCGGGCCCGGTAGGCGTCCGCGTCCGGGATCAGCCCCGCGCGGATGTTCGGGTCGAGCGCGGTGAACACGCCCTGCCCGGCCGCGGTCCGCATCAGCTCCTCGTACGCGCTCGCCCCCGGCTCCAGGACCAGCGAGCAGGTGCCGAAGGACACCGCGCGGGTGTCCGCCGGGAGCGCGGCCGGGGCGGTGAACAGCCGGTCGGCGGTGCCGTCGACGTAGAACGAGTAGGCGGCCGAGCCGTGCTCGTCGACCGTCGCGACGGCGAGGGTGGTCGGCTCGGCACCGCGCTGCACGCCCGACACGTCCACCCTGGCCCCGCGCAGCCCGTCCAGCAGGGCCTCGCCGAAGGCGTCGGAGGAGACGCGGGAGCAGAAGGCGGTGGGGGAGCCGAGCCGGCCGAGCGCGACGGCCGTGTTGTACGGGCCGCCGCCAAGCGCCGGGCGCAGGCTCGCCAGGGCGCCCGTGCCCTGCGGTACCAGATCGATCAGGGCCTCACCGGCGACGACGATCACGAGTCGGCTCCTCTCTCGGGCCGCTCGGGCCCTTCGGACGAATCCGGCCGCCGCGGCCGGTCGGGACAGCCGCACGAGGTGCGGTGGACGAACGTGCAGGGCAGCCGCACGGTGCGGGCGGGCCGGTCCGGCGCGGCGAGGCGCTCCAGGAGCACCCGCACCGCCTCGGCGCCCAGCTCCTTGCTGGGCTGGGCGATCGCGGTGAGCCGGGGCGAGAACAGGTCCGCCCAGGCGAAGTCGTCGAAGCAGGCCAGCGCGAGGTCGCCGGGCACGGTGAGGCCCCGCTCGCGCAGGGCGCGCAGCGCGCCGATGGTCATCGCGTTGTTGGCGGTGACGAGCGCGGTGGGCGGCGCGGCCAGGTCCAGCAGCGCCGCGGTGGCCCGTTCGCCGCCCGCCGACTCGGAGTCGCCGTGCACGAGGAGCCGTTCGTCGAAGGGCAGCCCGGCCGCCGCGAGGCCGTGCCGGTAGCCGGTGATCCGCTCGCTGGTTGTGCTCAGCCCGGGCAGGCCCGCGACCAGGCCGATCCGGCGGTGCCCGAGCCCCGCGAGATGGGTGACCAGCCGGGCCATGGGCTCGGCGCTCTCCGCGCAGACCTGGTCGAACCGCTGCGCACCCTCCGCGCGGTCGTCGACGACGCGGTCCAGGAAGACGGCCGGTACGTCGTGGCGGCGCAGGTAGGCGACCAGTTCGCGCGGGTCGGCGGACGGGGCGACGATCATGCCGTCCACCCGTCGCTCGTGCAGCAGCTGGACGACCTTGCGCTCGTGCCGGGGGTCCTCGTGCGGATCGGCGATGAGCAGGCCGTAGCCGTGCTCCAGGGCGCCGGCCTCGACGCCTTGCAGGATCTCCGTGAAGTACGGGTTGCTGATGGCCGAGACGGCGAGCCCGATGGACCGGGTTCGGGAGGTCACCAGGGAGCGGGCGAGGGTGTTCGGCGTGTAGCCGAGCTCGTCGATCGCGTCCAGGACCGCCTGACGGGTGTGGGGCAGCACGGGCCGGGTGCCGTTCAGCACGTGTGAGACGGTCGCCACGGAGACTCCGGCGCTGCGCGCCACGTCGGCCATGGTCGGCATGCGGCCCCCTCCTCGTCCTCCTCGCGTACTGCGCGGCAAGGTATCCCATCCGACGGCAGACGTAAACGCTTGCGCAAGCGTTTACGTCTAGCGCCCACCCCACCCCGCCACCACCGGACCAGGCCCCGTTATCGTCGGCATGCGCCCCGGGCCCCACCGCCCCACAGGCCTTCCGAGTGCCTTCCGCACGCCTTCCGACCAGCCCAGAACCAGCCCAGACCAGTGGAGACCCCCCATGCCCGCCCGCCCCTCCGCGAGCCGCCGCACCATCCTGCGCGGAGCCGCGCTCGCCCCCGCCGCCGGGCTCGGCCTCGCCGCCTGCTCCCCGGAGGGGACGGGCAGCGCCCCGGCCGCGCCCACCGCGCCGGTCGACCTGGGTGCGGAGAGCGAGGTGGCGAAGGGTGTGGCCCGGTTGTACCGGGAGCACAACGTGGTGGTCAGCCGGGACGAGAAGGGCGCCCTGAAGGCGTACAGCACGATCTGCACGCACGTGGGCTGCGCCATCAGCAAGCTGGCGGGTACCAGACTGACGTGCTTCTGCCACGGCAGCGAGTTCGACGCCGTCACCGGCGAGGTACTGCAGCCCCCGGCCACGGTGCCGCTGACGGAGCTGTCGGTCAGGAGCGAGAACGGCAGGATCGTCGCAGGCCCGAAGGCCTGACGCCTCCCTTACGGCGTGACCCTCACTCCCACTCCCACGCGATCCCCACGATCCCCGACCGCACCCGGGGCTCCACCAGGTGCACCGAGTGGTGGCGGCCGGTCAGGGCCAGCTCCTGGCGGCCGCTGCGCGGTGCCGCCGCCGAGTGCTGGGTGAACCGGTGGCAGCGCACCGGCAGGGCACGCTCGTCGAACCGCACCTGGAGGGCGTACTGCCCGCCCGCCGGCCCGAACCCGCGCACGTACTCGCGCGACACCCCCGCGGTGCCGTCCTCGACGCCGTACCGGAAGAGGAAGGTGTCGCCGGCCCGCAGCCGGGTGTCGAACAGCAGCTCGGCGACGAGAACCCCGGTCTCCCCGTGCCAGCGCACGCGCCCGGTGCGGCAGTTGTCCAGGGCGTGCACCGTCATCCGCTCCGGCGCGCACCCCGGGTCGCCGTGGTGCACGGCGACGAAACGGTCGACGCCGTCCTGGTGCGCGCGGACGATGTGGTGCGACTCGCGCGCCGCCAGCTCGCGGCGCGCCCCGATCCGCACCCGCTCGTGGTGGCCGAGCATGTGCAGCCCGCCGTCGAGCTGGGCGCCCAGCTCGGCCAGCAGCCGGTCCAGGACGTCGGAGGCCTCGACGAGGGACCGGTAGGAGCGGCCGACGGGCCGTCGTGCCGAGCGCTCGTCGGTCTCGGCGAGCAGCCGGATCAGCGACTCGTCGGGCAGCTGGAGTATCTCCTCCAGCGCGCGCACGGCGCGCAGCGACTCCGGGCGCTGTGGCCGGCGGGCGCCCTGCTGCCAGTAACTGAGGCTGGTGACGCCGACCTTCACCCCGTACCGCGACAGATGGTGCTGCACCCGTTGCAGGGGCAGTCCGCGGGCGGCGATCGCGGCGCGCAGCGCGACGTGGAAGGGGCCGCCTCGCAGGGCCGTGTCCAGGTCCGCGGCGGCGACGTCGGGGGCGGCGTCCGCGTGCTGTGTGGCGTGCGGCATGCAGGGGCCTTTCTCTGGCTCACAACGGGTGGTCAGACCGTTCGCGCGGGTTTCGAGCGGGGCCACCCCCGTCGGCGTCGGGGGTTCTTCACATCCGTACGCCGTGGTTGCACGGCCCCGAGTTCCCCCGCATTGAAGCGTGTTGACCAGGCCCCGACAACACCTGAAACCCAACCGCGGTGCACTCCTGGCCGAGGTTCGCCCCTGCCGTGCGAGTACGCCCTCTACTACGTCACCTCGGAGAACCCGCGGGTGTCGGCCACGGCCCCGCCGGAGTGTCAGTCCTCGCCAGTAGGGTGTGAGACATGGCCGACCCCTCCAGCTACCGCCCCAAGCCGGGACAGATCCCGGACTCCCCCGGGGTGTACAAGTTCCGGGACGAGCACCGCCGGGTGATCTACGTCGGAAAGGCGAAGAGCCTGCGCCAGCGCCTGGCCAACTACTTCCAGGACCTGGCGGGCCTCCACCCGCGCACCCGCACCATGGTGACCACGGCCGCGTCCGTGGAGTGGACCGTGGTGTCCACGGAGGTCGAGGCCCTGCAGCTGGAGTACTCCTGGATCAAGGAGTTCGACCCCCGCTTCAACGTCAAGTACCGCGACGACAAGAGCTACCCGTATCTCGCGGTGACGATGAACGAGCAGTTCCCGCGCGTGCAGGTGATGCGCGGCCACAAGAAGAAGGGCGTCCGCTATTTCGGGCCGTACGCGCACGCGTGGGCCATCCGCGACACCGTCGACCTGCTGCTGCGCGTCTTCCCGGTGCGCACCTGCTCGGCCGGCGTCTTCAAGAACGCCGCCCGCACCGACCGCCCCTGCCTGCTCGGCTACATCGGCAAGTGCTCCGCCCCGTGCGTCGGCCGGATCTCCGCCGACGACCACTGGGAGCTGGCGGACGAGTTCTGCGACTTCATGGCCGGCCGCACGGGCACCTACCTCCGCCGTCTCGAGAAGCAGATGATGGAGGCCGCCGAGGAGCTGGAGTACGAGCGGGCGGCCCGGCTGCGCGACGACATCGAGGCCCTGAAGAAGGCCATGGAGAAGAACGCGGTCGTGCTCGCGGACGCGACCGACGCCGACCTGATCGCGGTCGCCGAGGACGAGCTGGAAGCCGCCGTGCAGATCTTCCACGTCCGGGGCGGCCGGGTGCGCGGCCAGCGCGGCTGGGTCACCGACAAGGTGGAGGAGATCACCACCGGCGCCCTGGTCGAACACGCCCTCCAGCAGCTGTACGGCGAGGAGACCGGCGACGCCGTCCCCAGGGAGGTCCTGGTCCCCGCGCTGCCCGACCCGGTCGAGCCGGTCCAGCAGTGGCTCACCGACCGCCGCGGCTCCGGCGTCTCGCTGCGCATCCCGCAGCGCGGCGACAAGAAGGCCCTCATGGAGACCGTGCAGCGCAACGCCCAGCAGGCACTCATGCTGCACAAGACCAAGCGCGCCTCCGACCTGACCACGCGCTCGCGTGCCCTGGAGGAGATCGCCGACGCCCTCGGCCTGGACAGCGCCCCGCTGCGCATCGAGTGCTACGACATCTCGCACCTCCAGGGCGAGGACGTGGTGGCCTCCATGGTCGTCTTCGAGGACGGGCTGCAGCGCAAGGGTGAGTACCGCCGCTTCCAGATCAAAGGCTTCGCGGGGCAGGACGACGTCCGGTCCATGCACGAGGTGATCACCCGCCGCTTCCGGCGCTACCTCGCCGAGAAGGAGAGGACCGGGGAGTGGACCGAGGACGGTGAGCCCGCCCTCGCGGGCGGTACGGACGAGGCGCCCTCGCTCACCGAGGACGACGGGCGGCCCAAGCGGTTCGCCTACCCGCCGCAGCTCGTCGTGGTCGACGGTGGGCAGCCACAGGTCGCGGCGGCCCAGCGGGCCCTGGACGAGCTGGGCATCGACGACATCGCCGTGTGCGGCCTCGCCAAGCGGCTGGAGGAGGTCTGGCTGCCCGGCGAGGACGACCCGGTCGTCCTGCCCCGCACCAGCGAGGGCCTCTATCTGCTGCAGCGCGTCCGTGACGAGGCCCACCGGTTCGCGATCACCTACCAGCGCAGCAAACGGGCCAAGCGGATCCGGACGAGCCCGCTGGACGACGTGCCCGGCCTCGGCGCGACACGCAAACAGGCGCTGATCAAGCACTTCGGTTCGGTGAAGAAGCTGCGATCCGCGACAATCGACCAGATCTGCGAGGTTCCCGGCATAGGCCGCAAGACGGCCGAGACGATCGCCGCGGCCCTCGCCCAGGCGGCTCCGGCCGCGCCCGCCGTGAACACGGCGACTGGAGAGATCATGGATGACGTGGAAGACGGGGCACCCGAGACGACGGCGGATGCCCCAGGGGAGCCCGTGCCCACGGGCGCCCCGGACGAGCGACGGGGGCAGGAGACATGACCGAGCACGAGACACAACCCACCGCGCGGCCGGAACAGACGGCCGACGCGCAGGAAACGCGCCAGGAGACCGGCGACGACCAGACCCGTGAGCCCGCCCAGGGCAACGGCGCACAGGCGACCACGGGCGCCGAGGCCACCGGCGTCCCCGAGGCGGCCATCCCCGAGCTGGTGATCATCTCCGGCATGTCCGGCGCCGGCCGCTCCACCGCTGCGAAGTGCCTGGAGGACCTCGGCTGGTTCGTCGTCGACAACCTGCCGCCCGCCCTGATCCCCACCATGGTGGAGCTGGGCGCCCGCTCCCAGGGCAACGTGGCGCGGATCGCGGTCGTCGTCGACGTGCGCGGCCGCCGCTTCTTCGACAATCTGCGCGAATCCCTGGCCGACCTCGACACCCGGGGCGTCACCCGGCGGATCGTCTTCCTGGAGTCCTCCGACGAGGCCCTGGTGCGCCGCTTCGAGTCGGTGCGCCGCCCCCACCCGCTCCAGGGCGACGGCCGGATCGTCGACGGCATCGCCGCCGAGCGCGAGCTGCTGCGCGAGCTGCGCGGCGACGCCGACCTGGTGATCGACACCTCCAGCCTCAACGTGCACGAGCTGCGCGCCAAGATGGATGCCCAGTTCGCCGGCGAGGAGGAGCCCGAGCTGCGGGCCACCGTGATGTCCTTCGGGTACAAGTACGGCCTGCCCGTCGACGCCGACCTCGTCGTCGACTGCCGCTTCCTGCCCAACCCGCACTGGGTCCCGGAGCTGCGCCCGTTCACCGGTCTGAACGAGGAGGTGTCGGGCTACGTCTTCAACCAGCCCGGCGCCAAGGAGTTCCTGGACCGGTACGCCGAGTTGCTCCAGCTGATCGCCACGGGCTACCGCCGCGAGGGCAAGCGGTACGTGACCATCGCGGTCGGCTGCACCGGCGGCAAGCACCGCTCGGTCGCCATGTCGGAGAAGCTGGCCGCCCGCCTCGCGGCCGAGGGCGTGGAGACGGTGGTCGTGCACCGGGACATGGGACGCGAATGACCGGACGTACTCCGCGGCTGAGCAGGCTGCGCCGGGCGCTCCCCGAGGGGCGCGGCGGCCGGTCCGCCGAGCCCCGTGGCGGCAGGGCGCGCCGGCGGGGCGCCCAGCCCAAGGTGGTCGCCCTCGGCGGCGGCATGGGCCTGTCCGCCTCGCTCGCCGCGCTGCGCCGGATCACCGGCGACCTCACCGCCGTCGTCACCGTGGCCGACGACGGCGGCTCCAGCGGGCGCCTGCGCGACGAGCTGGGCGTGCTGCCGCCCGGCGACCTGCGCAAGGCGCTGGCCGCGCTGTGCGGGGACGACGACTGGGGCCAGACCTGGGCCCGGGTCATCCAGCACCGCTTCCAGTCCCAGGGCGAGCTGCACGACCACGCGGTCGGCAATCTGCTCATCGTCGCCCTCTGGGAGCAGCTGGGCGACCACGTCCAGGCCCTCGACCTGGTCGGCAAGCTGCTCGGCGCGCACGGCCGGGTGCTGCCCATGTCGGCCGTACCGCTGGAGCTCCAGGCCCTGGTCAAGGGTCACGACCCGGACCGGCCGGACGACGTCGACACCGTCCGCGGGCAGGCCACGGTCGCCCTCACCCCGGGCGAGGTGCAGTCCGTGCACCTCGTCCCGCACGACCCGCCCGCCGTCCCGGAGGCCGTCGCGGCCGTGCTGGACGCGGACTGGGTGGTGCTCGGCCCCGGCTCCTGGTTCTCCTCGGTCATCCCGCACCTGCTCGTGCCCGAGCTGCTGGACGCCCTCATGGAGACCAAGGCCCGCCGCGTCCTCTCCCTGAACCTCGCCCCGCAGCCCGGGGAAACCGACGGCTTCTCCCCGCAGCGTCATTTGGAGGTTTTGGGACGACACGCCCCTAAACTCGCCCTGGACGTGGTGCTGGCCGACGAGGCCGCCGTGCCCGACCGCGACTCGCTGACCGACGCCGCCAAGCGTTTCGGGGCCGCGGTCGAGCTGGCGCCGGTGGCCCGGAGGGACGGAACTCCGCGGCACGACCCCGAGCTGCTGGCCGCCGCGTACGACCGTATTTTTCGGATGCATGGAAGGATCGGCCCATGGCGATGACGGCAGCGGTGAAGGACGAGATCTCCCGGCTCCCCGTCACCCGGACCTGCTGCAGGAAGGCGGAGGTCTCCGCCATTCTGCGGTTCGCCGGCGGCCTCCACCTGGTCAGCGGGCGCATCGTGATCGAGGCGGAGCTGGACACCGCGATGGCGGCCCGCCGGCTCAAGCGGGACATCCTGGAGATCTTCGGGCACAGCTCGGAGCTGATCGTGATGGCCCCGGGCGGGCTGCGCCGCGGCTCGCGCTACGTGGTGCGGGTGGTCGCGGGCGGCGACCAGCTGGCCCGGCAGACGGGCCTGGTGGACGGCCGGGGTCGCCCGATCCGCGGTCTGCCCCCGCAGGTGGTCTCCGGGGCGACCTGTGACGCCGAGGCGGCCTGGCGCGGGGCCTTCCTGGCGCACGGCTCGCTCACCGAGCCCGGCCGCTCCTCCTCCCTGGAGGTGACCTGCCCGGGCCCCGAGGCCGCGCTCGCCCTGGTCGGCGCCGCCCGCCGGCTGTCGATCGCCGCGAAGGCCCGCGAGGTGCGCGGCGTGGACCGCGTGGTGGTCCGGGACGGCGACGCGATCGGCGCCCTGCTCACCCGGCTCGGCGCCCATGAGTCGGTGCTGGCCTGGGAGGAGCGCCGGATGCGCCGGGAGGTGCGGGCCACCGCCAACCGGCTGGCCAACTTCGACGACGCCAACCTGCGCCGCTCGGCCCGCGCGGCCGTCGCCGCCGGTGCCCGCGTCCAGCGCGCCCTGGAGATCCTCGGCGACGACGTCCCCGAGCACCTGGCGGCCGCCGGCCGGCTGCGCATGGAGCACAAGCAGGCCTCCCTGGAGGAGCTGGGCGCGCTCGCCGACCCGCCGCTCACCAAGGACGCCGTGGCGGGCCGTATCCGCCGCCTGCTGGCGATGGCCGACAAGCGCGCCGCCGACCTGGGCATCCCGGGCACGGAGGCCAACCTCACCGAGGAGCTGGCCGACAACCTCGCGGGCTGATCCTCCGTCAACACACCGGTGCCGACGTCCGAACGGGCGTCGGCACCGGCGTGTTCGCGTCGTTGCGGCACCCTTGACTCGATCATGAAGTGTCATGAGCCTGGCACCTATTCGCCGCTGTGGCGAACCACCAGCAGGGGGGTTCATGAGACACAGAGCGAGATCGATCCTCGCTATCGGCACGCTCCTCATCGGCGGAGCGAGCATCGCACCCATCGCCCAGGCGCAGCACGGACGTTCCTCCGGATCCGACGCCGAGGAGGTCAAGGTCTTCCGCGCCGAGGTCACCAAGCAGCAGATCCCGCTGCTTCTCGCGGCCGGGCAGGACGCCCACGAACTCGGCGAGCAGGCCCCCGACCGGGGCACCGCCTCCGTCGAGGTCTACCTCACCGACAAACAGGCCGCACAGCTGGAGAAGAAGGGCGTCGACCTCGAGGAGCACACGCTCTCCGCCACGGCACGCGCGCGCGTGGCCGCCGCCGGGGACGGCGTCTACCGCCCGTACAGCGGACCGGACAACATCAAGGAGGAGATCATCAGGACGGGGCAGCAGCACCCCGGCCTGACCAAGGTGGTCTCCATCGGCAAGTCCCTCCAGGGGCAGGACATCCTCGCCCTGAAGCTCACCAAGAACGCCAGGAAGACCAAGGACGGCGCCAGGCCCGCCGTGCTGTACCTGTCCAACCAGCACGCGCGCGAGTGGATCACGCCGGAGATGACCCGCCGGCTGATGCACCACTATCTGGACAACTACCGCACCGACAAGCGCATCAAGAAGATCGTCGACACCACCGAACTGTGGTTCGTCATCTCCGCCAACCCGGACGGCTACGACTTCACGCACGCCCCCGACGGCGACCGCCAGTGGCGCAAGAACATGCGCGACATCAACGGCGACGGCGCCCACACGATCGGCGACGGCGTCGACCTCAACCGCAACTTCGCCTACAAGTGGGGCTACGACGACGAGGGTTCGTCCCCGTACCCCACCAGCCAGACCTACCGCGGCGCCGGCCCGAACTCCGAGCCCGAGACCCAGGCCCTGGACGCCCTCCAGAAGCGCATCGGCTTCGAGTACGGCATCAACTACCACTCCGCCGCCGAGCTGATCCTCTACGGCGTCGGCTGGCAGGTCGCCACCGAGACCCCGGACGACGTGCTCTACAAGGCGCTCGCCGGCACCCCCGAGAAGCCGGCGATCCCGGGCTACCACCCGCAGGTCTCCTCCGAGCTGTACACCACCAACGGCGAGGCGGACGGCCACGCCGCCAACGTCAACGGCATCGCGATGTTCACCCCGGAGATGTCGACCTGCCAGACCGCGTCCAACGCCGACCCGAACGACGCCTGGAAGCCCGAGGACTGCGCGTCGATCTTCACCTTCCCGGACGACGAGAAGCTGATCCAGCAGGAGTTCGAGAAGAACATCCCGTTCGCGCTCTCCGTCGCCGAGTCCGCCGCGCGCCCCGACCAGCCGAAGTCCGCGGTCGGCATGGCCGCCCCCGACTTCACCCCGGCGGCGTTCACCACCTCCTACTCGCGCGGCGCCGACCAGGAGGTCTCCGTCGTCGTCCGCAGGTCGGTACGCGACAAGGAGCTGAAGTACCGCGTCAACGGCGGCCGCGTCGAGGACATGGCCCTGCGGCCCTGGAAGGGCGGCGAGACCTACGGCGGCGAGGACAACCTGTACTTCGACGAGTACCGCGCGAAGGTCGCCGACGGCGACCCGGGCGACAAGGTCGAGGTCTGGTTCACCGGCGAGACCAGGTCCGGAAAGCCGACCGAGAGCGAGCACTTCACCTACACCGTCGCCGAACGCCCCCGCGCGGACGTCCTCGTCGTCGCCGAGGAGGGCCAGACCGCGACCCACGCCCAGGCCTACGTGGACGCGCTGAAGGCCAACGGCGAGAAGGCCGTCGTCTGGGACGTGGCCACGCAGGGCGCGCCCGACGCGCTCGGCGTGCTCGGCCACTTCGAGAAGGTCGTCCACTACACGGGCGCCGTGCGCCCCGGCAACGCCACCCAGCTGGAGCTGCGCGCCCACCTCAATGAGGGCGGCAAGCTGATCGAGGCGGGCGAGACGGCCGGCGGCTCCGTCGACCTCGGCGGCGGCACCCTGTCGAACGACTTCAGCCAGTACTACCTGGGCGCCTACACCCGTACGACCCTGCCGAAGGTCACCGGCTTCGACGGCGCCGGCTCGCTCGCGGGCCTCAAGGCCTCGCTCGGCGACGCGCCCGGCAACCCGCTGAACACGGCCGGCTCGTTCGGCGTCACCTCCGACACGCTGCCCGCTGAGACGTTCCCGCAGTTCGACAGCGCGGGCGCCGGTCAGTACCCGGGCACGGTCAACCCGTACGGGCCGTACGAAGGCACTTCCATGGCGGCCGTCACGCACTCCGACTACGCCTGGAACCGCCTCACCCGCACCGTCGACCTCACCGGTGTCAGCGCCTCCGACAAGCCGACCCTGCGCACCCGCCTGCTGTGGGACACCGAGGAGGGCTACGACCACGCGGTGCTGGAGGCCCGTACCGCCGGCGGGAACGACTGGACCACGCTCCCGGAGGCGGGCGGCGCCACCGGCACCGCCGTGCCCGCCGAGTGCGAGGCCGGGTACTTCATCCAGGCGCACCCCGCCCTCAAGCGGTATCTGACGCTCGGCGACGGCGGGTGTACGCCCACCGGCACCAGCGGCTCCTGGAACAGCTTCACCGGCGCCTCCGCGGGCTGGCAGGAGGTCTCCTTCGACCTCTCCGCGTACGCCGGGAAGACGGTGGAGCTGTCGCTCGGCTACATCACCGACCCGGGCTCCGGCGGCCACGGTGTGCTCGCCGACAACGCCACTGTCGTCATCGGCGGCGCGGCGGGGCAGACGGACGGCTTCGAGACGTCGCTCGGCGCCTGGAGCACCCCCGGCCCGCCCCCCGGCAGCCCCGCCGTGGTGAAGGACTGGGGCCTGTCCGGGGAGCTGTTCAAGACGTACGGCGCGGTCACCACGGACGACACCGTGCTGCTGGGCTTCGGCCTGGAACACGTCACCGCGGCGGCCGACCGCACGAAGCTGATCGGCCGGGCGCTCACCGCGCTCGACGACTGAAAACCGACTGAGCGCACCTGAGCGGGACCTGCCACAGTTGAGCCGGTCCGTACCCCTACTGGCGGGTACGGACCGGCGTGCCGTGTATGGGCCGTCTCGATGTCACTCCGGAGGCTCCGGGGAGGTAGGGTCGGAGGCGGTCGGGGACATCCCAAATAGAGCTCGCCGGCGACAACGGAGCCGGCGTACCAACGAGGAGATCGGTTCGTGACGATCCGCGTAGGCATCAACGGCTTTGGCCGCATCGGTCGTAACTACTTCCGCGCGCTGCTGGAGCAGGGTGCAGACATCGAGATCGTGGCTGTCAACGACCTGGGTGACACCGCGACCACCGCTCACCTGCTGAAGTACGACACCATCCTCGGCCGCCTCAAGCAGGAGGTCTCGCACACCGAGGACACCATCACCGTCGGCGACAAGACGATCAAGGTGCTGTCGGAGCGCAACCCCGCCGACATCCCGTGGGGCGAGCTGGGCGTCGACATCGTCATCGAGTCGACCGGCATCTTCACCAAGAAGGAAGACGCCGAGAAGCACATCTACGGTGGCGCCAAGAAGGTCATCATCTCCGCCCCGGCGAAGAACGAAGACGTCACCATCGTCATGGGCGTCAACCACGACACCTACGACCCGGCGAACCACCACGTCATCTCCAACGCCTCCTGCACCACCAACTGTGTGGCGCCGATGGCCAAGGTTCTCGACGAGAACTTCGGCATCGTCAAGGGCCTGATGACGACGGTGCACGCGTACACGAACGACCAGCGCATCCTGGACTTCCCGCACAAGGACCTGCGCCGCGCCCGTGCCGCCGCCGAGAACATCATTCCGACGACCACCGGTGCCGCCAAGGCCACCGCCCTGGTCCTGCCGCAGCTCAAGGGCAAGCTGGACGGCATGGCCATGCGCGTCCCGGTCCCCACTGGCTCGGTCACCGACCTCGTCGTCGAGCTGTCCCGCGAGGTCACCAAGGAAGAGATCAACGCCGCCTTCCAGAAGGCCGCCGAGGGCGAGCTGAAGGGCATCCTCGAGTACACCGAGGACGAGATCGTCTCCTCGGACATCGTCAACGCCCCGGCGTCCTGCACCTTCGACTCCTCCCTGACCATGGTCCAGGAGGGCAAGAACGTGAAGGTCATCGGCTGGTACGACAACGAGTGGGGCTACTCCAACCGCCTCGTCGACCTCACGGTCTTCGTCGGCGGCCAGCTCTGATCGGCTGAAGCGGACACATTGAAGTGAGAGCAGGGCTCGGGCCAGGCGCAGGGACGCGCGGCCCGGGCCCTGACTCACGTCGCGACCGGCCCTCCTCTCTAGGATCAGGCCTGGTCACCGGTCACGAGCCATCCGGTCACGAGCAGAACGAGCCTCCTCAGGAGTCCCCTGACATGAAGACGATCGACGAACTCCTCGCCGAAGGGGTCGCGGGCAAGCGGGTCTTCGTCCGCGCCGACCTCAACGTGCCGCTGGACGGCACCACCATCACCGACGACGGCCGCATCCGCGCGGTCCTGCCGACCGTCAAGGCCCTCGCCGAGGCGGGCGCCCGCGTGGTCGTCGCCTCGCACCTCGGCCGCCCCAAGGGCGCCCCGGACCCGGCCTTCTCGCTCGCCCCGGCCGCCGCCCGGCTCGGCGAACTGCTCGGCGCGGACGTCGCCTTCGCCGGCGACACGGTCGGCGACGCCGCCACGTCCACCGTCGCCGGCCTCGCCGACGGCCAGGTCGCCGTCATCGAGAACCTGCGCTTCAACGCGGGCGAGACCAGCAAGGACGACGCCGAGCGCGCCGCCTTCGCCGACCAGCTGGCCGCCCTCGCCGACGTCTACGTGGGCGACGGCTTCGGCGCCGTCCACCGCAAGCACGCCTCGGTCTACGACCTCCCGGCCCGCCTGCCGCACTACGCCGGCCACCTCATCGCCACCGAGGTCGGCGTCCTGAAGAAGCTCACCGAGGACGTCAAGCGGCCGTACGTCGTCGCGCTCGGCGGCGCCAAGGTCTCCGACAAGCTCGCCGTCATCGACCAGCTCCTCGGCAAGGCCGACCGCCTGCTCATCGGCGGTGGCATGGCCTACACCTTCCTCAAGGCCAAGGGCTACGAAGTCGGCATCTCCCTCCTCCAGGAGGACCAGATCCCGGCCGTCACCGAGTACATGGAGCGCGCCGAGAAGAACGGCGTCGAGCTGGTCCTGCCGGTGGACGTCCTGGTCTCCCCGGAGTTCCCCGACCTCAAGACCAAGGCCCCGGCCAACCCCACCACCGTCGCCGCGGACGCCATCCCCGCCGATCAGGAGGGTCTGGACATCGGTCCGGAGACCCGCAAGCTGTACGCCTCGAAGCTCGCCGACGCCGCCACCGTCTTCTGGAACGGCCCCATGGGCGTCTTCGAGCACCCCGACTACGCCGAGGGCACCAAGGCGGTCGCCCAGGCCCTCGTCGACTCCCAGGGCTTCACCGTGGTCGGCGGCGGCGACTCCGCCGCGGCCGTCCGCACCCTGGGCTTCGACGAGAAGGCATTCGGCCACATCTCGACCGGAGGCGGCGCCTCCCTCGAATACCTCGAGGGCAAGACGCTCCCCGGCCTCGCCGCACTGGAGGACTGACCCCGCATGACCACCCGTACGCCGCTGATGGCGGGCAACTGGAAGATGAACCTCAACCACCTCGAGGCCATCGCCCACGTCCAGAAGCTCGCCTTCGCCCTGGCCGACAAGGACTACGAGGCCGTCGAGGTCGCCGTCCTGCCGCCCTTCACCGACCTGCGCTCCGTGCAGACCCTGGTCGACGGCGACAAGCTCAAGATCAAGTACGGCGCCCAGGACATCTCGGCGCACGACTCCGGCGCCTACACCGGCGAGATCTCCGGCCCGATGCTGGCCAAGCTGAAGTGCACCTACGTGGCGATCGGCCACTCCGAGCGCCGCCAGTACCACGCCGAGACCGACGAGATCGTCAACGCCAAGGTCAAGGCCGCCTACAAGCACGGCCTCACCCCGATCATGTGCGTCGGCGAGGAGCTGGAGGTGCGCGAGGCCGGCAACGCCGTCCCGCACACCCTGGCCCAGGTCGAGGGCGGTCTGAAGGACCTCCCGGCCGAGCAGGCCGAGACCATCGTGATCGCCTACGAGCCGGTGTGGGCCATCGGCACCGGCAAGGTCTGCGGCGCCGAGGACGCCCAGGAGGTCTGCGCCGCCATCCGCGGCAAGATCGCCGAGCTGTACTCCCAGGACGTGGCCGACAAGGTCCGCATCCAGTACGGCGGCTCCGTCAAGGCCGGCAACGTGGCCGAGATCATGGCGCAGGCCGACATCGACGGCGCCCTGGTCGGCGGCGCCTCGCTGGACGCCGACGAGTTCGTCAAGATCGTGCGCTTCCGCGACCAGTGAGTATGCGGTAGCGGCGATACGTCGTACCCTTGCGGGGGTCGGGCTCAGAAAGTGAGCGTGAGGCTCACAGGACGAGGCCCGGCCCCCGTCGTTCATCCGAAGCCGAGGAAGTTGGTCCAGCCGTGGTTATGGGGTTCTCGATCGCCCTGATCGTCTTCAGCCTGCTGATGATGCTGCTGGTGCTGATGCACAAGGGGAAGGGCGGCGGCCTCTCCGACATGTTCGGTGGCGGTATGCAGTCGTCCGTCGGCGGCTCCTCGGTCGCCGAGCGCAACCTCGACCGGATCACCATCGTGGTCGGTCTGCTGTGGTTCGCGTGCATTGTCGTACTCGGCATCCTGATGAAGGTCGGCTGACGTCCGGCGACCGACCGACATCCCGCAGGTCAGCACGATTCCGCACGTAACGCCCCATGTTCGGTACGCACCTTCGGGCGCGGCCTATCATGGGGCTTGCGTCTATGTGAGGGGTCTGTAACTCCAATCACTGGACGCGCGTTGGGCCTTACGTAGACTGGGGCGCTCGCAGCGAAGCGAAACGCCGACGCGCTTCGCGGCACCATCACGCAGGGAGTTACGACCGTGGCAAGTGGCAACGCGATCCGAGGAAGCCGGGTCGGGGCGGGGCCGATGGGTGAGGCGGAGCGCGGTGAGTCCGCGCCGCGTCTGCGCATCTCCTTCTGGTGCTCCAACGGGCATGAGACGCAGCCGAGCTTCGCCAGTGACGCGCAGGTCCCCGACACCTGGGACTGCCCGCGCTGCGGCTTCCCGGCCGGACAGGACCGGGACAATCCGCCGGACCCGCCGCGCACCGAGCCCTACAAGACGCACCTCGCGTACGTCCGGGAGCGGCGCAGCGACGCGGACGGCGAGGCCATTCTCGCCGAGGCGCTCGCCAAACTCCGGGGCGAGATCTAGGACTTGACGACCGGCCGGGTACCGCGAGGTGCCTGGCCGGAGCCGTTTCCCCACGGGTGGCCGACCGCTCGCGGACCGATTGTCAGTGGTGCCCTCTACGGTTTGTGCATCGGGCGAATCGCGAGGGGGAGTTGTGGCGACGGCTGAGGCGGTGGGCGTGCGTGCGCCCGCGTGGCGTGGGGGATTCGGGCGGTTGTGGACCGCCGCCGTGCTCTCCGGTTTCGGGGATTCCCTGCGTACGGCCGCCCTGCCGCTGCTCGCCGTGACACTGACGGACCGGCCGCTGCTGGTCGCCTCGGTCACCGCCTGCGGCTATCTGCCGTGGATCGTCTTCGGGCTGCTCGGCGGCGCCGTCGCCGACCGCGTGGACCAGCGGCGCGCCATGTGGACGGTGGATGCCGTACGAGGGCTGCTGGTCGCGGGTTTCGCGGCCGCCGTCGCCCTCGGTCATGCCTCGATCGCCCTGCTCATCGCACTGGCCGTCATCCTCACCACCCTGCAGACCCTCTTCGACAACGCCTCCACGGCCCTGCTGCCCGCCCTGGTGAACCACGCGGAGCTCGACGGCGCGAACGCGCGCCTGATGACCGGCCAGCGCATCGCGGGCGGCCTGCTGGGCGGGCCCGCCGCGCCGCTGCTGCTGACGGCCGGGGCCGCCGTACCGTTCGCCGCCGACGCCGCGACCTTCCTGGCCGCCGCCGCGCTGGTGGCCTCACTGCGGACCACCGCACCCGAGCGGAAGCCGAGACCCCCGGGCAGCACCCTGCGCCGGGAGATCGCGGACGGACTGCGCCACCTCTGGCGTGACGGCGCGCTGCGGGGGCTGTGCGCCGCCACGGCCCTGTGCAACATCGGCATGGGCGCGCTCATCGCCACCCTGGTGGTCCTCGTGACCGGCTGGCTGGACGCCGGCGCCGCGGGATACGCGGCGGCGGCCACGGCGTACACCGTCGGCAACCTGGCCGGGGCAGCGGTCAACGGCCGGCTTGTCGCCCGCGTGGGACGCATGCGCGCGGTGCTGCTGGCCGGGGCCGTGCAGATCGGTGCGCTCGTCGTGATGGGCTCGGTGCGCAGCCTGGTCGCCGTGGTGGCCGCCATGGCCGTCTTCGGATGCATGGGCATGGTGTGGAACGTCAACACCACGACACTGATGCAGCGGCGCAGCCCCGCCGAGATGCTCGGACGCGTCAGCTCGGCCTTCCGTACCCTCGCCGTCGCCGGGGCACCGCTGGGTGCGCTGCTCGGCGGAGCCGTCGCCACCGCCTGGGGACTCAACACCCCCGCGCTGCTCGCCGCCGCCTTCTTCATCCTGTCCGTCACCTCGCTGATACCGGCGCGCAAGGCGGACGTACCTGTTGTTGCGCCGGACGACGACGCCACGACGGCTCACGCCGCGCGCTGATCAATTAGGTTGGAACGGCTGGAACAGGCACGAAAGAAGGCTGACGTCGGACATGAACGCAGACGGCCGTACCAGGCTCAACCAGACGCCCGAGTGGACCGCTCTGGCCAAGCACCGCGAGGAGCTCGGCGAGGTGCGGCTGCGCGAGCTGTTCGCCGCCGACCCCGGGCGCGGCAGCGGGTACACGCTCCAGGTCGGCGACCTGCACATCGACTACTCCAAGCACCTCGTCACCGACGAGACGCTTCGGCTGCTGCGCGAGCTGGCCGCCGCGACCGGTGTGTTCGGGCTGCGGGACGCCATGTTCCGCGGCGAGCGCATCAACACGACCGAGAACCGGGCCGTGCTGCACACCGCGCTGCGGGCCCCACGCGACGCGGTGGTCGAGGTCGACGGCGAGAACGTCGTCCCCGCCGTGCACGCGGTCCTCGACAAGATGGCCGACTTCGCCGAGAGAGTGCGCTCCGGCGCGTGGACCGGCCACACCGGCAAGCGCATCCGGAACGTCGTCAACATCGGCATCGGCGGCTCCGACCTCGGCCCGGCGATGGCGTGCGAGGTGCTGCGCAGCTACACCGACCGCGACCTGACGGTCCGTTTCGTCTCCAATGTCGACGGCGCCGACCTGCACGAGGCGACCCGTGACCTGGACGCGGCCGAGACGCTGTTCATCGTCGCGTCGAAGACCTTCACCACCATCGAGACGGTCACCAACGCCATCTCGGCCCGCAACTGGCTGCTGCGCGAGCTGGACGCCGGCCAGGCGGCGGTGGCGAAGCACTTCGTGGCGTTGTCGACGAACGCCGCGAAGGTGGCGGAGTTCGGTATCGACACGGCCAATATGTTCGAGTTCTGGGACTGGGTCGGCGGCCGGTACTCCTACGACTCGGCCATCGGCCTGTCCCTGATGATCGCCATCGGCCCGGAGAACTTCCGGGAGATGCTGGACGGCTTCCGCCTCGTCGACGAGCACTTCCGCACCGCGCCCCCGGAGGCCAACGCGCCGCTCCTGCTGGGCCTGCTGGGCATCTGGTACAACAACTTCCACGACGCCCAGTCGCACGCCGTGCTGCCGTACAGCCACTACCTCTCCAGGTTCACCGCCTACCTCCAGCAGCTGGACATGGAGTCCAACGGCAAGTACGTGGACCGGAGCGGGCAGGAGGTGGACTGGCAGACCGGGCCGGTGGTGTGGGGCACGCCCGGGACCAACGGCCAGCACGCCTACTACCAGCTCATCCACCAGGGCACCAAGCTGATCCCCGCGGACTTCATCGGCTTCGCCGAGCCGGTCGCCGAACTCGACGACGAGCTCAAGGCACAGCACGACCTGCTGATGGCCAACTTCTTCGCGCAGACCCAGGCGCTGGCCTTCGGCAAGACACCCGACGAGGTGCGGGCCGAGGGCGTGCCGGAGGAGCTGGTGGCGCACAAGACGTTCAAGGGCGACCACCCGACGACCACGATCCTCGCCCGGGAGCTGACCCCGTCGGTGCTCGGCCAGCTCGTCGCGCTCTATGAGCACAAGGTGTTCGTGCAGGGCGCCGTGTGGAACATCGACTCCTTCGACCAGTGGGGCGTCGAGCTGGGCAAGGTCCTCGCCAAGCGTGTCGAGCCCGCGCTCACCGAAGGGGCCGACGTACCGGGCCTCGACCCCTCCACGCAGGCCCTGGTCGCCAAGTACCGGGAGCTGCGCGGCCGGAGCTGACGCCCGGGCCACGGGAAGCGGGCGGCGCGCGGGTCCCCGCTTCCCGTAGACTCCCCGGCGATCATGAACACGATCGCTCGGGGGAGCACAACGTGACTATGGGACAGGGCCGTTGGACGGACGGCACCCTGACGCCACGGGACTGGCTGCGGCCGAAGGAGGTCGCGCGGGCGGTCTTCCACCCGGCCTGGATCCCGGACTCGCTGGACCCGGCCGTGGACACGCTCAAGCGGGTAAGGCTGATCGCCGGGACGATCGCCGCCGTCGGCGTCTACACCTTCGTCGAGGGCGGGTTCGCCTTCGACGAGGTGCTGGAGAACATGCTCACCGCGTCCGCGGTGCTGTTGTTCATCACCCCGCTGACGGTCGGTGTGATGCTCTTCGTCTGGCGCGGCGGCGGCACGGTGCGGGCGCTGAGGACACCGCTGCTCAACTCGCTGAAGCTGCTGCTGGCGTTCGTCGGCACGATCGTCGGCACCGTGCTCGTGTGGCGGCTGGCGGGCGGGGCGGGGTTCCTGGTGCTGCTGCTCGCGCCGGTGGCGCTCTGGCTGACCGCCGTCGTGATCCGCGGGGCGGTGCACGTCTCCGGGAACTTCTTCGGCACCGCAGGCGTCCACCGCTGTCTGCCGCCGCTGCTGGCCACGGTGACCACCTGGCTGATGGCCATCCCCGACCTGATCACCGGTGACCTGCACGGCCTGAGCCTCACCATGGGCATCGTCTTCATCCTGGGCGCCCCGCTGACGGTGACCGGTATCGCCCTGCTGGAGATGGGCCGCCTCAAGCAGCGCTACGGCATCCGCCTGGCCGCCCACCCGGGCACCCTGCCCCGCGTCCCGGGCCCGCCGCCCCCGATGCCGCCGACGGCACCGCCGTACATCCCGCAGCAGGGGAATCCCTACGGCAACGCCCCGTATGCGCCGCCGCCCGGGACCCCCCACGGCAACCCGTACGGGCAGCCCCAGGGGAATCCGTACGGGCCGCCCCAGGGGAATCCGTACGGCACCCCGTACGCGCCCCCGCAGGGCAACCCGTACGGCAATCCCTACGGCCCCGGCTCCCACGGCGGCTGACCCGCGAGGATGCCGCCCCGGCTCAGGCCACCGCGCTGAGCGTGTCCGCGAGCCGTCGGCGGGCCGCACGGGCCGCCGGCAGGGCGGCGAGCGCCGCCGCCCCCAGCACGGCGCCCACCCCGAGCAGCACCAGCAGCCCGGGGGAGGGCCCCTGCGCGATCCCGGCGCCGATGCCGCTCGACCTGCCCTGGGCGTCGATCAGCCAGTGCGCGAGCGGCAGACCCAGGGCGGTACCGACGAGGACGGCCGCCAGGGCGGTGCAGCCGGTGGCCGTCACGGTGATCGCGGTGATCTGGCGCGGGGACAGACCGATCGCCTTCAGTGCCAGGAGATCGCGCTCGCCCTCGCGGACGGCGCCGCCGATCGCGGTGAGCAGCTCGACCAGCCCGATGAGGGCGAGCACGGCGATCAGCCCCAGGATGACCCCGCGCAACGGCGACAGACCGTCGGCCGGGTTCGTCACCGTGTGCACGTCCAGGTGGCCCCGCCCGGCGGCCGCCAGGCGGCCGGCGACCTCGTGCGGGTCGGCGCCGGGGTCCAGGCGCAGGTGGTAGAGGGTCGGGCGCAGGCCGGGGTCGTTCTCGCGGAGGGTGTCGAGGGACGTGGAGACGACCCGGCCGGCGTTCTCCGGCTCGATGCCGCGGCCCACGATGTGCAGGATCTGCGGCTGGTCGCCGACGGTCATCCGCACCCAGTCGCCGACGCGTACGTCCAGCAGGTCGAGCAGCCCCTGCCCGGCCACCGCCTCGTCGGGTCCGCGGGCCGGGCGCCCCTCGGCGAGGGTGTACGGGTAGGGCTCCGCGCGCGTGCCGAGGCCGCGCAGGGCGATGGTCGCGGTCTGGCCGGGGACCAGGGCCGCCACCTCGACGCCCGGGTAGGCGGCGGCGACCTGCGGGTCGCGTTCCAGCAGCTCACGGGCGTCCCGGTCGCTCAGACCGGCGTCCGCGCGGACGGTGAGCGCGGTCGGCAGGCCGATCCGCTCGGGGCTGCGGTGGAAGCGGTCGATGGTGGTCCACGCGCTCATCGCGACCACGATCAGCAGCAGCGGCAGCGCGAGCCGGGCGACCGTGCCCAGCGACCGCGGGCGCCGGGTGAACGCCTGGTGCCAGCCGAGCACCAGCGCGGGAGACACCCGCACTCCGAGCACCCGACCGCCGAGGGCGCGCCGCGCCATTCCCGACAGCCGACCGCTGGACGGCTCCGCGCGCCGGGCCCGGAGAAACCGGCGCACCGCCGGCTCCGCACCGGGGAGGCGGTGCACCGTCCGCGGAGACCGCTCGCCCGTCGTGGGCAGCGATCCCGCGCCCCGGCCCGTCATCCCGGTCGGCCGCCCGCCCGGCGACGCCGCGGGCCGTGGCACCGGTACCGGCGGCACCCGGCCCGCCCGCCAGGCGGCGAGTCCGGTGGTCGCGCCGATGAACAGGACGGCGGCGACCGGGACCGCGAAGAGCGCCGCCGTGTGCCCGGGCAGTCCCTGCCACACGCCGACCGCGTCCCCGAGCCGGCCCGGAATCCGGCTGCCCAGCGCCTCGGTGAGCGCGGCGGCGGCCACGGCGCCCAGCACGGCGTACGCCAGATGCTGGAGCAGGAAGACCCGGACCACCTGGCCGGGGGTGAAGCCGATCGCCTTCAGTACGGAGATGTCCCGCAGATGGCCGCGGATCCGGGTGCCGATGGCGCCGTGCACGGCGAGTCCGGCGGCGATCAGCGCACCGAGTCCGAACAGCCCCAGCACCTGCCCGAGCAGCCGGTTGTCGCCCTGCGCCTCGGCGCGGGCCTGCTGCCAGGTGGAGACCTCGCCGATCGCCCCGGCGCCCAGCACGGTCACGGCGCGCTGCACGGCGTACCCCGTGTCGGAGGGGTCCGTGAGCCGCAGCCCGATCACCTGGGCGTCCGGGTCGGGCAGCGCGGACGGCAGTGCCCAGACGAGGCCCGGCCGCTCGCCCGGCCGGTAGCGCGGCTCGGCGCTGTCGGCGACGCCGACGACGGTCAGCCTGCGGGTGGTGCCGGGCACGGTCAGGGTGTCGCCCGGCTCGGCGAGCAGCGCGCGGGCGAGGCGGCTCTCCAGGACCACGCCGTCGGGGACGGCCGGGTCCAGCCAGCGCCCGGAGGCGAGCAGCGGGCGGCCGACGGACGGCACCTCGGAGGAGCTGCCGCGCAGTTCGACGGAGGCCCGGCTGCCGCGCGAGGCGACGGTGACGGAGTCGGTGGGGTAGGGGCCGGCGACGGACTCGACGCCGTCGAGACCGGCCAGGTCCCGGGCGTCGGCCGAGCTGTCCGTGTGGAGCCAGACATGCGCGCCGCGCGCCTGGGTGAAGACCCGCTGCCAGGGGTTGGTGGCGTACCCGAACAGGGCCGTGGCCAGCAGCAGCGAGACGACGATGCCCGCGGTGGCGAGGACCAGGAACACCGCCTCGCCGCGGTGCGTGCGCAGATCGGAGTGCGCCCAGCGCAGGGTGGCTCGCACGGGCCTCAGCCCCTCGGCCCGGACGGGAGGCGGCCGTCGTACATCGGCATCTCAGTCCTTCAGCTCCAGCACGCCGGATATCCCCGAGCGGCGCGGCGGCGCGCCGCCGTCCAGTTCCGCGTCGTCGGCGATCCGCCCGTCGAAGAAGCTGATCACCCGGTCCGCGGCGCTCGCCAGCCGGGCGTCGTGCGTGACCAGCAGGATCGTCTGGCCGCGCTGGTGGAAGCGGGACAGCAGCCGCATCACCTCGCGGGTGCCCTTGCTGTCGAGGCTGCCCGCGGGCTCGTCGGCGAGCAGCAGCGGGGGATGGTTGACCAGGGCGCGGGCGAGCGCCACCCGCTGCTGCTCGCCGCCGGACAGCTCACCGGGCATGCTGCGCTCCTTGCCCGCGAGCCCCAGCTCGGCCAGCAGCTCCTCCCGCTCGGCGCGCGCCCGCTTCGGCGGGACCCCGGCGAGCAGGGCGGGCAGCTCGACGTTGTCGGCCACGGACAGGTTCGACACCAGGTTGAAGAACTGGAAGACGATCCCGATCCGCCTGCGCCGCTCCACCGCCCAGCGGGCCTCGCTCCACGCGTCCGCGCACTCGCCGTCCAGCCAGAGCCGGCCCGCGTCCGGCCGCTGGAGCCCGCCGAGCAGATGCAGCAGTGTCGACTTGCCCGCGCCGGACGGCCCGGTGATCGCCACGAACTCGCCGCGCCGTACGGACAGGTCGACCCCGCGCACGGCATGGGCGGGCGCGCCCTCGCCGTGGTGCGTCTTCACCAGGCCCTCGGCGCGCAGCACGGGAGCCGAACCGTCGCTCACTCCAGCTCCTCCAGCTCTTCCTGGCACCTCTCCAGCCAGTCGAGGTCGGCCTGGAGATGCAGCATCGCGCCCTCGATCAGCAGATGGGCGATGCGGTTGTCCCGGTCTTCGGCGGCGGCCAGCTTCGACAGCTGCCGCATGGTGTTCAGATACTGGCGCCGCTGCTTGTTGATGAGGGCGATCTGGTCGGCGAGACCGCTCTGCGGAGCGAGCGCCAGCTTCATGAAGAACTCGTCCCGCACCCGCGGCTCGTCCTCGGGCTCCTCGAACCAGGCGCGCAGCGCCTCCCGCCCGGCGTCGGTGAGGTGGTAGACCTTCTTGTTGGGCCGGCTGGACTGCGCGACGTCCTCGCCCTCGATCAGTCCCTGCTTCTCGAGGCGGCCGAGGGTGACGTAGATCTGGCCGACGTTCGGCTGAGGGTACGCGGACCCCAGCAGTTGCTCAAGGTCCTGCTTCAGCTCGTAGCCGTGGGCCGGGCCGCGCGCGAGGAGTGCCAGGAGGGGCAGGCGCACTCGTGCAGTCCTCCTGTCCTCGCCATGTGCGTAATGTGCTCCAGGCCCTAGTATCGCCCATACCTAACAGGTATACATGGCCTCTGACCCGGGCGAGGGCGCCCGTGGCCGGTGTACAGGGAGGAACCTATGCGGTGGACGCGTGCCGCGGGTAGGGGCCTTCTCGTTCTCGTGGTCCTGCTGACCGGTTACGTCACCTCCGGCGCGCAGGCA
Source organism: Streptomyces sp. NPDC030838 (assembly GCF_055572035.1). NCBI lineage: Bacteria > Bacillati > Actinomycetota > Actinomycetes > Kitasatosporales > Streptomycetaceae > Streptomyces > Streptomyces sp. NPDC030838. The sequence goes on from NZ_JBVIED010000017.1 coordinate 26,360, forward strand.
CGGGAGGGGCGGGACGACGGCGGGCGCGGCCCGCTCACCCTCGCCACCGCCGGCGACCTCACCGGCTATCTCGGCCCCCTGCTGGAGGGCTGGAACCGCACCCACCCCGGCGAGCGGGTCACCCTCGTCGAGCTGCCCGACTCGGCCGACGAGACCCGCGCCCAGATGGCCACCGACCTGCGCGCGGGCGGCCGCGGCCGGTTCGACGTCCTCAACATCGACGTCAACTGGACCCCGGAGTTCGCCGCGGCGGGCTGGATACGGCCGCTGCCGCGCGAGCGGTTCGCGCTGGACGGCTTCCTGCGGCCGGTCGTCGACACCGCGACCTACGACGGGCGGCTGTACGCCGTCCCGTACGTCACCAACGCGGGCCTGCTGCTCTACCGCAAGGACGTCCTCGCCGCGGAGGGCGTCCCGCCGCCGCGCACCTGGGCCGAACTGGAGCGGTACGCCAAGACCATCGCACCGAAGCACGGACTCGACGGCTACGCCGGCCAGTTCCTGCCCTACGAGGGCCTGACCGTCAACGCGGCCGAGGCCGTCTACTCGGCGGGCGGCACGATCCTCGGCGACGAGGGCGAACGGGTCACCGTGGACTCCGCGGCGGCCCGCGAGGGCATCGGGTTCCTGGCGCGCGGCGCCGCCGAGGGCTGGATACCGAAAGAGGCCCTGACGTACAAGGAGGAGGAGTCCAAGCAGGCCTTCCAGGACGGCCGGCTGCTCTTCCTGCGCAACTGGCCGTACGCCTACGTCGCCGCCTCCGCCGAGGGCTCCCGGGTCGCCGGCAAGGTCGGCGCCGTACCGCTGCCGGGCCCGGACGGGCCGGGGACCAGTGTCCTCGGCGGCTCCAACCTGGCCGTCAGCAGCCATGCGCGGCATCCCGACACCGCCGCGCGCCTGATCGCGTACCTCACCAGCGAGCCCGTCCAGCGCCAGGTCCTCACCCGCGGCGCCCTGCCGCCGGTCCGGGCCGCGCTCTACGACGATCCGGAACTCGTCCGCGCGTTCCCGTATCTGCCGACCCTGCGCGAGAGCGTGCTCAGGGCCGCGCCGCGCCCCAAGAGCCCGCACTACGACCAGGTCAGCCTGGTGGTGCAGGCGGCCGTGCAGGACGCGATGACCGGGCGGGCGACGCCCGAGGCCGCGGTGCGCAGACTGGCGCGCGAGCTGGCCGCCGTCGCCCGCGGCTAGTTACTCGTTAAGTAACGCCAACATCTCATCTGCTCTCGCATTGACCCTCTATGTCCTGATTTAGCCGGTCAACTGCCCAGTAGCTTACCGCCTGTTCATTGACACCTCGATGAAACGTCTACCTAACATGCATGCATGTTGAGTAAGTACAGCTGGTGGCGGGACGCGGTGATCTACCAGGTCTACGTCCGCAGCTTTCTGGACAGCACCGGTGACGGCGTCGGCGATCTGGCGGGCGTCCGGGCAGGGCTGCCGTATCTGAAGAAGCTCGGCGTCGACGGGATCTGGCTGAGCCCCTTCTACCCCTCGCCGCAGCACGACCACGGCTACGACGTCGCCGACTACTGCGACGTCGACCCGCTCTTCGGCGACCTCGCCGAGTTCGACCAGCTGGTGCGGGCCGCGCGGCGGCTCGGCATCAAGGTGCTGCTCGACATCGTCCCCAACCACTGCTCCAGCGCGCACCCGTGGTTTCGCGAGGCGCTGGCCTCGCCGCCCGGCAGCGCGGCCCGGGCCCGCTTCCACTTCGCCGACGGGCGTGGCCCGGACGGCGCCGAACCGCCCAACAACTGGCACGCCATGTTCGGCGGCCCGGCCTGGACCCGGCTCCCCGACGGCCAGTGGTACCTGCACATGTTCACCCCCGAACAGCCGGACTGGAACTGGCGCAACCCCGAGATCCGCGCCGAGTTCGACCGGATCCTGCGCTTCTGGCTCGACCGGGGCGTCGACGGCTTCCGCATCGACGTCGCCGCCGGCCTCTTCAAACACCCCGAGCTGCCCGACTCGGACGACCCCGAGGCCGACGCCCGCACCCGCGACTCGGTCAACCCGCTGGCCTGGAACCAGCCCGAGGTGCACGACGTGTGGCGGCACTGGCGGTCCGTGTGCGAGGAGTACGCCGCCCGCGACGGCCGGGAACGCCTGCTGGTCGGCGAGGTGTCCGTGCCCACCGCCCGTGAACACGCCCTGTACGTCCGCCCGGACGAACTCCACCAGGCCTTCTTCTTCGACCTGCTCGGCGCCCCCTGGGACCCGGACGCCTTCCGCAAGGTCATCTCCGAGGCCATGGAGGACATAGCCGGCACGGGGTCCACGGTCACCTGGGTCCTCAACAACCACGACCAGGTCCGCACCGTCACCCGCTACGGCGAACCCGCCCCGCACGGCAGCGGCCTCGGCGCCGCCCGCGCCCGCGCCGCCGCACTGCTGATGCTGGCGCTGCCCGGCGCCGCGTACATCTACCAGGGCGAGGAGCTGGGCCTGCCCGAGGTCGTCGACCTGCCCGACGACGTGCTCACCGACCCGATCTTCCACCGCACCGGCAGCCGGGCCCGGATCCGCGACGGCTGCCGGGTGCCGCTGCCGTGGTCAGGACAGGCCTCGCCGTTCGGCTTCACCTCCGGCGCCGGGGACGCCAAACCCTGGCTGCCGCAGCCCGACTGGTTCGCCGAGTACGCCACCGACCGCGCCCTCGCCGACACCCGCTCCTTCTGGCACCTGTACCGCGACGGACTCCAGCTGCGCGCCGCCCTGCCCCAGCTGGGCGAGGGCACCCTGCGCTGGCTGGACACCCCGCCCGGCGTCCTGGCCTTCGTCCGCGGCGACGACCTCGTCTGCGCCGTCAACTTCGGTACGGCCCCCGTGCCCGCGCCGCTCTCCGGCACCCCGCTGCTGTCCAGCGGCCCCTGTCCGGCCGGGGAGCTGCCCGGCTCGACGGCGGCCTGGTGGATCAACGACCTCCCCGTCTCCTCCTGAGACATCCCGTCTCCTCCCGAGACAACCTGCGAAGGGACATCAACGATGATGCGACGACGTACCACCCTGCTCACGGGCTGTACCGCCCTCGCCCTGACCCTCGGCGCGACCGCCTGCGGCGGCGGTCCCGTCACGGCCGGCGTCGGCGACCAGGCGCTGAGCGGCCAGACGGTCACCGTGGCCGGTGTCTGGACCGGCACCGAACAGCAGAACTTCCAGAAGGTGCTGGACGCCTTCACCGAGAAGACCGGCGCCAAGACGCAGTTCGTCTCCACCGGCGACAACGTCTCCACCGTCGTCGGCAGCAAGATCGAGGGCGGCAACGCGCCCGACGTCGTGATGGTCCCGCAGGTCGGCGTGCTCAAGCAGTTCGCCGAGCAGGGCTGGCTCAAGCCCCTGTCGGAGAAGACCGAGCAGTCCGTGGACGCCGGCTTCGCGCCCGTCTGGAAGGAGTACGGCAGCGTCGACGGCAAGCTCTACGGTCTCTACTTCAAGGCCGCCCACAAGTCGACCGTCTGGTACAGCCCCGACGCCCTCGCCCAGGCGGGCGTCAAGCCGCCGAAGACGTACGACGAGATGCTGAAGGCCGGTCGGACCGTCTCCGACTCCGGTCTCGCCGCCTTCTCGGTCGCCGGCCAGGACGGCTGGACCCTCACCGACTGGTTCGAGAACATCTACCTCTCCCAGGCCGGCCCCGAGAAGTACGACGCCCTCGCCGCCCACGAGATGAAGTGGACCGACGCGTCGGTCGTCGAGGCGCTCACCACGCTCGGCAAGCTCTTCAAGGACAAGCAGCTGATCGCGGGCGGCCGGAAGGGCGCCCTGAACACCGACTTCCCCGGCTCGGTGGAGAAGGTGTTCGGCCCGAAGCCCGAGGCGGGCATGGTCTACGAGGGCGACTTCGTGGCCGGGGTCGCCAAGGACCAGTTCGGCAGGACGATCGGCGAGGACGCGGACTTCTTCCCGTTCCCGGCGGTCGGTGACGGCCAGGCGCCCGTCGTCAGCGGCGGCGACGCGGCCGTCGTCCTGAAGGACGGCAAGAACCAGAAGGCCGCCATGGCGCTCCTGGAGTACCTGGCGACCCCCGAGGCCGCGGCCGTGTGGGCGGAGGCCGGCGGCTTCCTCTCCCCGAACAAGAAGCTCGACCTCGCCTCCTACGGCGACGACGTGACGCGGGCCACCGCCAAGTCCCTCGTCGCGGCGGGAGATTCGGTCCGCTTCGACATGTCCGACCAGGCCCCCGCGGCCTTCGGCGGCACCAAGGGCAGCGGCGAGTGGAAGATCCTCCAGGACTTCCTGCGCGACTCGTCGGATCCGAAGGGCACCGCGGCGAAGCTGGAAGCCGCGGCGGCCAAGGCGTACCGGGGCTGAGATGACCGCGACCCTCGTGAAGGAGGCGAGCCGTCCGGCCGCCGCGGGTGCCGACGTCCGTCGGCGCCCGCGGCGGCGGGGCCGGATCATCGCCCTGCTGTTCGTCTTCCCCGCGCTGCTCCTGCTGGGCGCGCTGGTCGTGTACCCGGTCCTGTTCTCGATCGGCCGCAGCTTCTTCGACGCCTCCGGGACCCGGTTCGTGGGCGGCGAGAACTACGCCGAGATGTTCCGCGACCCCGCGACCCTCAAGGCCGTCCGCAACACGGCGATCTGGGTCGTCGTCGCGCCGACGCTGCTGACCGGCCTCGGTCTGATCCTCGCCGTCCTGGTGGAGAAGGTCCGCTGGGCCACCGCCTTCAAGCTGCTGCTCTTCATGCCGATGGCGGTCTCCTTCCTCGCCGCGGGCATCATCTTCCGGCTCGCCTACGACGAGGATCCGGACAAGGGCGTGCTGAACGCGGCCGTGGTCTCCGTCCACGACGCCTTCCAGGGCACCTCCTCCTATCCCACGGCCCGGGCCCGCGACGGCCAGGGGCTGACGAAGGAGGCGGACGGCTCGTACCGGACGAGTGCGGGGGTCTCGCCCGGGGACACGGTGACGCTCGGCCTGGTCGGCGTCCAGCCGAAGGACCTGCCCGGCGGCGCCGAGCCGGCCCACGCGGCGGCCGAGCGCAAGGCGGCCCCCGGCGAACTGCGCGGCGTCGTCTACCTGGACTTCACGCCCGGCGGGGGAGGGGAGCAGGGCAGGGTCGACCCGCGGGAGAGCGGGCTGCCGGAGATGAACGTCGAGGCGGTGCGCGACGGCGAGGTGGTCGCCTCGACGACCACGGCGTCCGACGGCTCGTTCCGCTTCGAAGGCCTCGCCGACGGCTCGTACGCCGTGAAACTGCCCGCGGCCAACTTCGCCCCGCCCTACGAGGGCGTCTCCTGGCTCGGCCCGGCGCTCGTCACGCCCGCGATCATCGGGGCGTATCTGTGGATCTGGACGGGCTTCGCCATGGTGCTGATCGGCGCGGGCCTGTCGACGCTGCCCCGGGACGCGCTGGAGGCGGCGCGGATGGACGGCGCCAACGAGTGGCAGATCTTCCGCCGGATCACGGTCCCGCTGCTCGCGCCCGTGCTGACGGTCGTCTTCGTGACCCTCGTGATCAACGTGATGAAGGTCTTCGACCTCGTCTACATCATCGCGCCGGGCCCCGTGCAGGAGGACGCGACGGTGCTCGCGACCCAGATGTGGCTGGTGTCGTTCGGCGGCGGCAACAACCAGGGCCTGGGCAGCGCGCTGGGCGTCCTGCTCCTGCTGCTGGTGATCCCGGCGATGGTCTTCAACGTCCGCCGTTTCCGAAGGAGTCAGCGATGAACGCGGTCAGGCGGGGCCTGGGCAACGGCCTGGTGCAGGCCTTCCTGGTGGTGATCGGCCTGGTGTGGATGACGCCGCTGGCCGGACTGTTCCTGTCCTCGCTGCGCTCCGCCGAGGACACCGCGCAGGGCGGCTGGTGGACGGTGTTCACCAGCCCCGGGCAGCTGTCCTTCGACAACTACTCGGCGCTGCTGGAGAACTCGGGCATCACCCAGGCGTTCTGGAACACGGTGCTGATCTCGGTACCGGCGACGGCCCTCGTCGTGGTCGTCGCCGCGCTCGCCGGGTACGCGTTCGCCTGGCTGGACTTCCCGCTGCGCGAGCCGCTGTTCCTGCTGGTGGTGGCCCTGCTGGTGGTGCCGGTGCAGATCGGCCTGCTGCCGGTCGCCAAACTCTTCGGCCAGCTGGGCCTGTTCGGCACGATCCCCGGCGTGGTCCTCTTCCACGTGGCCTACGGCCTGCCCTTCGCGGTGTTCCTGCTGCGGAACTACTTCGCCGAGATCCCGAAGGAGATGCTGGAGGCGGCCCGCATGGACGGCGGCAGCGAGTGGCGCATCTTCACCCGCCTCGTCCTGCCCGTCGGCCGGCCGGCCATTGCCAGCCTCGCCATCTTCCAGTTCCTGTGGGTGTGGAACGACATGCTGGTCGCCCTGCTCTTCGCCGACAGCACCGCCCAGCCGCTCACCGTGGAACTCCAGTCGCAGATACGGCAGTTCGGCAGCAACATCGACGTCCTGGCCCCCGGAGCGTTCCTGTCGCTGGTGGTGCCGGTGGCGGTGTTCTTCGCCTTCCAGCGGCACTTTGTGCAGGGTGTGATGGCCGGGTCGGTGAAATAGCCGGAACAACGAGGGGCGGCGGAGGTGTGAGAACCTCCGCCGCCCCTCGTTCACGTGCTCACGTGTTCACGTGCTCAGGGTGACGCCGGCGGATACAGCGAGCGCGGCAGTTGCGAAGCCGCCGCCGCGTCCAGGAGCCACAGGGTGCGGGAGCGGCCGTACGCGCCCGCCGCCGGGGCCTGGATCTCGCCCGCGCCCGAGAGGGCGATCGCCGCGGCGTTCGCCTTGTCCTCGCCGGCCGCCAGCAGCCACACCTCGCGGGCCGCCCGGATGGCCGGGAGGGTGAGGGTGACCCGGGTCGGCGGGGGCTTGGGCGCGCCGTGCACGCCGACCACCATGCGCTCGGTCTCGCGCACCGCGGGCAGCTCCGGGAAGAGCGAGGCCACGTGCGTGTCCGGGCCGACGCCCAGCATCAGCACGTCGAACGTCGGGACCCCGCCGTGGTTCTCGGGGCCGGCCGCGTGGGCCAGCTCCTCGGCGTAGGCGGCGGCCGCCGCGTCCACGTCGGATCCGTACGGGCCGTCCGAGGCGGGCATGGCGTGCACCCGCTTCGGGTCCAGCGGGACGGAGTCCAGCAGGGCCTCGCGGGCCTGGGTGACATTGCGGTCCGGATGGCCCTCGGGCAGGAACCGCTCGTCGCCCCACCACAGGTCCAGACGGGACCAGTCGATCGCGTCCCGCGCGGGCGCGGCGGCCAGCGCGGCGAGCAGACCGTTGCCGTTGCGGCCGCCGGTCAGCACGATCGACGCGGAGCCGCGCGAGGCCTGCGCGTCCACGATCTTCGTGATCAGCCGCGCCGCCGCGGCCTGCGCCATCAGATCCTTGTCGCGGTGCACGACCAGCTGCGGAGTACTCACTTCGCCGCCGCCTTCTTCACCGGGGCCTTCTTGGTGGCCCTCTTCGCGGGGGCCTTCGCGGCCTCCTCGACGGGCTCGGGGACCGCGATCGGTTCCTCGGTCGCGACGGGGTCCGCCACGGCCTCCGGCTCCTCGGCCACGGGAGGCGCCGCGTTCAGCCGCTCCACCCCGAACCGCAGCGCCGAGGCGTACGTGTCGTCCGGGTCCAGCCGCCGCAGCTCCTCCGCGATCAGCTCGGCCGTCTCGCGCCGCTTGAGCGCCACCGCCCGGTCCGGCTGGCCCTGGATGGACAGGGTCGCCAGCGAGCCGTCGGCGCGGTCCAGGACGATCGGGCCGTAGTCGGTGTCCATGCGGACCGCGGTCAGACCGGGCCCGGCGGACACCGAGCGCCGGACCGGCACGTCCAGCCGGTCCGCGAGCCACATCGCCAGCAGCTCGCAGCTCGGGTTGAACTCCTCGCCCTCGACCTCGACGCCCCGCACCTCGCAGACGACCTGGTCCAGGGCCGCGGCCAGCATCGAACGCCAGGGCGTGATGCGGGTCCACGACAGGTCCGTGTCGCCGGGGGTGTAGGTCTTGGCACGAGCGGCAAGCTCCTGCACCGGCTGCTCGGCCGCGTAGGTGTCGGTGACCCGGCGCTGGGCGAGCGCGCCCAGCGGGTCGTTCGCCGGGTCGAGCGGCGCGTTGACCGGCCACCAGACGACCACGGGGGCGTCGGGCAGCAGCAGCGGCAGCACCACCGACTGGGCGTGGTCGACGACGTCGCCGTACAGCCGCAGCACGACCGTCTCACCCGTGCCGGCGTCCGCGCCGACCCGCACCTCGGCGTCCAGCCGGGACTGGGTGCGGTCGCGCGGGGTGCGTGAGACGCGCTTGATGACCACGAGGGTGCGCGAGGGGTGCTCGCGGGACGCCTCGTTGGCGGCCTTCAGCGCGTCGTACGCGTTCTCCTCGTCCGTGACGATGACCAGCGTGAGCACCATGCCGACGGCGGGGGTGCCGATGGCCCGGCGGCCCTGCACCAGCGCCTTGTTGATCTTGCTGGCCGTGGTGTCCGTGAGGTCTATCTTCATGGCCGGCGCCAGCTCCGTCCGTCTCGCTCGAGCATTTCGTCCGCCTCGACGGGACCCCAGGTACCGGCCGGGTACCGGGCCGGCTTGCCGTGCGTGTCCCAGTACTCCTCGATCGGATCGAGGATCTTCCAGGACAGCTCGACCTCCTCGGTGCGCGGGAAGAGGTTCGAGTCGCCGAGCAGCACGTCCAGGATCAGCCGCTCGTACGCCTCCGGGCTGGACTCGGTGAAGGACTCGCCGTAAGCGAAGTCCATCGACACGTCCCGGATCTCCATGGAGGTGCCCGGGACCTTCGAGCCGAAGCGGACCGTCACGCCCTCGTCGGGCTGGACGCGGATGACGATCGCGTTCTGGCCCAGCTCCTCCGTCGCCGTCGTGTCGAAGGGGGAGTGCGGGGCCCGCTGGAAGACCACCGCGATCTCCGTGACCCGGCGGCCGAGGCGCTTGCCGGTGCGCAGATAGAAGGGGACGCCCGCCCAGCGGCGGTTGTCGATGCCCAGCTTGATCGCGGCGTAGGTGTCGGTCTTGGAGGCGGGGTCGATGCCCTCCTCCTCCAGATAGCCGATGACCTTGGCACCGCCCTGCCAGCCCGCCGAGTACTGGGCGCGCACGGTGTCGCGGCCCAGGTCCTTCGGCAGCCTGACCGCGCCGAGCACCTTGGTCTTCTCCGCGGCCAGCGCGTCCGCGTCGAAGGAGGCGGGCTCCTCCATCGCGGTCAGCGCGAGCAGCTGGAGAAGGTGGTTCTGGATGACGTCACGGGCGGCCCCGATGCCGTCGTAGTAGCCGGCCCGGCCGCCGATGCCGATGTCCTCGGCCATGGTGATCTGCACGTGGTCCACGAAGGACCGGTTCCAGATCGGCTCGAACATCGTGTTGGCGAAGCGCAGCGCCAGGATGTTCTGGACGGTCTCCTTGCCCAGGTAGTGGTCGATCCGGAAGACCTGGTCCGGGGCGAAGACCTCGTGGACGATCGCGTTCAGCTCCTCGGCCGACTTCAGGTCGTGGCCGAACGGCTTCTCGATCACCGCGCGCCGCCAGGAGCCGCCCGTCTGCTCGGCCAGCCCGTGCTTCTTCAGCTGCTGGATGACCACGGGGAAGGAGCGCGGCGGCACGGACAGGTAGAAGGCGAAGTTGCCGCCGGTGCCCTGCGCCTTGTCCAGCTCCTCGATGGTGGCGCGCAGCTTCTCGAACGCCTCGTCGTCGTCGAAGGTGCCCTGGACGAACCGCATGCCCTGGATGAGCTGCTGCCAGACCTCCTCGCGGAAGGGGGTACGGGCGTGCTCCTTGACGGCGTCGTGGACCTCCTGCGCGAAGTCCTCGTGCTGCCACTCGCGGCGGGCGAAGCCGACCAGCGAGAAGCCCGGCGGCAGCAGACCACGGTTGGCGAGGTCGTACACCGCGGGCATCAGCTTCTTGCGCGACAGATCGCCCGTGACGCCGAAGATGACCAGGCCCGACGGCCCCGCGATACGCGGGAGCCGTCGGTCTGCGGGGTCACGAAGCGGGTTCGCTCCTGTGACAGAGGGAGACAAGGTGTCAGCCCTCCACGGGGGCGAGGCGCTTCAGCTCGGCCTCGGTCGACGCCAGCAGGTCGTTCCAGGACGCCTCGAACTTCTCGACGCCCTCGTCCTCGAGAAGCTGGACGACGTCGTCGTACGAGATCCCGAGCCCCGCGACCGCGTCGAGGTCGGCGCGGGCCTGCTCGTAGGTGCCGGCGACGGTGTTGCCGGAGATCTGCCCGTGGTCCTCGGTGGCCAGCAGGGTGGCCTCCGGCATGGTGTTCACGGTGTTCGGGGCGACCAGGTCGTCCACGTACAGCGTGTCCTTGTACGCCGGGTCCTTCACACCGGTCGACGCCCACAGCGGACGCTGCTTGTTGGCGCCGGCGCTCTCCAGCTTGCTCCAGCGGTCCGAGGAGAAGACCTCCTCGTACGCCTGGTAGGCGAGCCGGGCGTTGGCGACGGCGGCCTTGCCGCGCAGCGCCTTGGCCTCGTCCGTGCCGAGCCCGTCGAGCCGCTTGTCGATCTCGGTGTCCACGCGGGACACGAAGAAGGACGCCACCGAGTGGATCAGGGAGAGGTCCAGGCCCTTCTCGCGCGCCTTCTCCAGGCCCGCCAGGTAGGCGTCCATGACCTCGCGGTAGCGCTCCAGCGAGAAGATCAGCGTGACGTTGACGCTGATGCCGTTGCCGATGACCTCGGTGATCGCAGGCAGGCCCGCCTTGGTCGCCGGGATCTTGATCAGCGTGTTCGGCCGGTCCACCAGCCAGGCGAGCTGCTTGGCCTCGGCGATGGTCGCCTTGGTGTTGTGCGCCAGGCGCGGGTCGACCTCGATCGACACCCGGCCGTCCTGGCCGCCGGTCGCGTCGAAGACCGGGCGCAGGATGTCGGCGGCGTCCCGGACGTCCGCCGTGGTGATCATGCGGACGGCCTCGTCGACGGTGACCTTGCGGGCGGCGAGGTCCTCGAGCTGCTGCTCGTAGCCGTCACCGCTGCTGATGGCCTTCTGGAAGATGGTCGGGTTGGTGGTGACGCCCACGACGTGCTGCTGGTCGATCAGCTCGGAGAGGTTGCCCGAGGTGATCCGCTTGCGCGACAGGTCGTCCAGCCAGATCGCGACGCCTTCCTCGGAGAGGCGCTTGAGTGCGTCTGTCATGGAAATTGCATCTCCTACGTGTCGTATATGAGCGTCAGCGCTGGGCGGCGGTGAGCGATTCCCGGGCCACGGCGGCCACGTTCTCCGCGGTGAAGCCGTACTCGCGGAAGAGGACCTTGCCGTCGGCGGAGGCGCCGAAGTGCTCCAGGGAAACGATGCGGCCGGCGTCCCCGACGTACTTGTGCCAGGTGAGACCGATACCGGCCTCGACCGCGACACGCGCCTTCACCTGCGGCGGCAGGACGCTGTCCCGGTACCCCTGGTCCTGCTCCTCGAACCACTCGACGGACGGCATGGACACCACGCGCGTCGGCACACCGGCGGCCTGCAGCTGCTCGCGGGCCTCGACGGCGATGTGCACCTCGGAACCGGTGGCGATCAGGATCACCTGCGGCTCGCCGCCATCCGCCTCGAACAGCACGTAGCCACCCTTGGCCGCGCCCTCGTTCGGCTCGTAGGTCGGCACGCCCTGGCGGGTCAGCGCGAGGCCGTGCGGCGTGCCCTTGCCGAACTCCTTGGTGTGGCGCTTGAGGATCTCGCGCCAGGCGATGGCCGTCTCGTTGGCGTCCGCCGGGCGGACGATGTTCAGACCCGGGATGGCACGGAGGCTGGCCAGGTGCTCGACCGGCTGGTGGGTCGGGCCGTCCTCGCCGAGACCGATGGAGTCGTGCGTCCACACGTACGTCACCGGCAGGTGCATCAGGGCCGACAGGCGCACCGCGTTGCGCATGTAGTCGGAGAACACCAGGAAGGTGCCGCCGTAGACGCGGGTGTTGCCGTGCAGCGCGATGCCGTTCATCTCCGCGGCCATGGAGTGCTCGCGGATGCCGAAGTGGATCGTGCGGCCGTACGGGTCCGCCTCGGGCAGCGGGTTGCCCTCGGGCAGGAACGACGACGTCTTGTCGATCGTGGTGTTGTTGGAGCCGGCCAGGTCGGCGGAGCCGCCCCACAGCTCGGGGATGACCTCGCCGAGGGCCTGGAGCACCTTGCCGGACGCGGCACGGGTGGCGACGCCCTTGCCGGGCTCGAAGACCGGGATCTTCTCCTCCCAGCCGGCCGGCAGCTCACCGGCGCTGACGCGGTCGAACTCGGCCGCGCGCTCCGGATTGTTGCTGCGCCACTCCTGGAAGGACTTCTCCCACTCGGCCTTGGCCTGGCGGCCGCGCTCGATCGCCTTGCGGGTGTGGTCGATGACCTCGTCCGCGACCTCGAAGCTCTGCTCCGGGTCGAAGCCGAGGACGCGCTTGGTGGCCGCGACCTCCTCGTCGCCCAGCGCCGAGCCGTGGGCGGCCTCGGTGTTCTGCGCGTTCGGGGCGGGCCAGGCGATGATCGACCGCATCGCGATGAAGGACGGCTTGTCCGTGACCTTCTTGGCCTCCTGGATCGCCGCGTAGATCGCGGCCGGGTCCAGGTCGCCGTTGGCCTGCGGCTCCACGCGCTGCACGTGCCAGCCGTAGGCCTCGTAACGCTTGACGGTGTCCTCGGAGACGGCCGTCTCGGTGTCGCCCTCGATCGAGATGTGGTTGTCGTCCCACAGCAGGATCAGGTTGCCGAGCTTCTGGTGGCCCGCGAGCGAGGACGCCTCGGCGGAGATGCCCTCCTGCAGGCAGCCGTCACCGGCGATGCAGTAGACGAAGTGGTCGAAGGGGGACTCCCCGGCGGGGGCCTCCGGGTCGAACAGACCGCGCTCGTAGCGGGCGGCCATGGCCATGCCGACGGCGTTGGCGACACCCTGGCCCAGCGGGCCGGTGGTCGTCTCCACACCCACCGTGTGGCCGTACTCGGGGTGGCCCGGGGTCTTCGAGCCCCAGGTGCGGAAGGCCTTCAGGTCGTCCAGCTCCAGGCCGAAGCCGGCCAGGTACAGCTGGGTGTACAGGGTCAGGGACGAGTGGCCCGCGGACAGCACGAACCGGTCGCGGGCGACCCAGTCGGCGTCCGCCGGGTCATGCCGCATCACCTTCTGGAAGAGGGTGTAGGCGGCCGGCGCCAGGCTCATCGCCGTACCCGGATGGCCGTTGCCAACCTTCTGTACGGCATCGGCGGCCAGGACGCGGGCGGTGTCAACGGCCCGCTGGTCCAGCTCGGTCCACTCGAGGTCTGTGGTGGTCGGCTTGGTGCTCACCCTGGGTCAGGGCTCCTCTCCACATGTCGAATGCCGGTGTGGGCGTACACCGACCGCCGGTGCACTCCGCGCCCACCGGCCGCTGTCGAGCCTACCCCCGTGAGAACGTGCATTTTTTCGAGTCATTACAGACTGCCGGGACTCTCGGGGATCCGCCTCCCGACTGGGCCGGACCGGCTTCGCCAAGTGAATACGAGGGCGCTCATCTGACGGCTCAGCCGCTGCTCATTTCGGAGTAACCCGCCGCTCATCCGAGCGTCGGATCCGACCGCCGGCCGACCCGGCGACCGCACCCTCGTACGCACGTCGGAGCACGCCGCCCAACACGACCCCACCCCCGCGAAGGCCGAGGTATGGGCAACGTCTACAGTGGCGTGGTACGCGCGAGCCTTTACCGGGACTTCACACGGGGAGGCTTGCTGGGATGTCTCTGTCAGGGGTGTGCGTGACGGCCGTTGAATCCCGTCCTGCGGGAGTTATCGGGACGAGCCAGAGCCCGACCCACCGGCCGTTCGGGGCCCGTGTGAAGGCGTTCGTGGCGCTGACCAAGCCGCGGATCATCGAGCTGCTGCTCATCACCACGGTGCCGGTGATGTTCCTCGCCGAGCAGGGCGTGCCGGACATGGGTCTGGTGCTGCTGACCTGCATCGGCGGGTATCTCTCGGCCGGCGGCGCCAACGCGCTGAACATGTACATCGACCGCGACATCGACGCGCTGATGGACCGCACCTCGCAGCGTCCGCTGGTCACCGGCATGGTCAGCCCGCGCGAGTGCCTGGCCTTCGGCATCACCCTCGCGGTGGTCTCCACCCTGCTGTTCGGCCTCACCGTCAACTGGCTGTCCGCCTGGCTCTCCCTCGGCGCGCTCCTCTTCTACGTCGTCGTCTACACGATGATCCTGAAGCGCCGCACCTCGCAGAACATCGTCTGGGGCGGCATCGCGGGCTGTATGCCGGTGCTGATCGGCTGGACGGCCGTGAAGGACTCCCTCTCCTGGGCGCCCGTCATCCTCTTCATGGTCATCTTCTTCTGGACGCCGCCGCACTACTGGCCGCTGTCCATGAAGGTCAAGGAGGACTACGCGCGCGTGGGCGTGCCGATGCTGCCGGTCATCGCCTCCAACAAGGTCGTCGCCAAGCAGATCGTGATCTACAGCTGGGTGATGGTCGCCGTCTCGCTCCTGCTCACCCCGCTCGGCTACACCGGCTGGTTCTACACGGCGGTCGCGCTGGCCGCGGGCGGCTGGTGGCTGTGGGAGGCGCACGCGCTGCAGAACCGGGCGAAGGCCGAGGTCACGGGCGCGAAGCTGAAGGAGATGCGGCTGTTCCACTGGTCCATCACGTACGTCTCGCTGCTGTTCGTCGCAGTGGCGGTGGACCCCTTCCTGCGCTGACTTTCTCGTGGCGGGCGGGGTGCGTGGTCAAGGCCACGCGCCCCGCCCGTCGCCGTTTGATCTACCCGCGAGTAGCATCCTGACCATGGCAGACACGCAGCAGGTTGACGCGAAGGCCGAGCGCACGGCGGCGCGGCTCGCGAAGCGGATCGGCGCCTTCTCCAAGGCACACGGCGGGGCCGAGGGCCAGGTGGCGTACATCGGGCAGCGCGGCGCCCGGATCGTCCTCGTGGGCGAGGACGGCGGCTGGGGCGACCTGGTGGCCCCTTCGTACGAGATCGCCGAGAAGGCCGTGGCGAAGGCCGGGATCACCGTCCACGAGGCCTTCGACGGCGAGTTCGCGGCCAAGGTGAAGACCGGCCCCTACGAGTGGTCCCGGATGGC
Source organism: Streptomyces sp. NPDC030838 (assembly GCF_055572035.1). Lineage (NCBI taxonomy): Bacteria > Bacillati > Actinomycetota > Actinomycetes > Kitasatosporales > Streptomycetaceae > Streptomyces > Streptomyces sp. NPDC030838. The sequence goes on from NZ_JBVIED010000017.1 coordinate 41,360, forward strand.
GGGCATCCAGATCGGCGGCCCCTCGAACGACTGAGCGGCGGCCGACAGTCGTCGGCGGTTCGCACGGGGTGTGCGATCGCAGTACCCGACACCCGGTTCACCCGTTAGGACTCGTAGGAGTACGCGGTCCAGTCACGGGAGCCCGGATGATCGAAACGCCGTCCCTCGTGGACCAGTACTGCCACGGCGTCCTGAGAACGGAGCTGGGCCTCGGCACCTTCGAGGCTCAGCTGGCCCGGACCGAGGGACCGCCCGCCCCGGGCACCACCCTGTTCGACACCCAGACGGGTTTCGCCGTACGGCGCTGGTGCCCGCCCCTGCTCGGCCTGGAACCGCACTGCCCGCCCGCCCGCTATCTCGCCCGGCGCCGTGAACTCGGCGTCCTGGAGGCCGGCCGGCGGCTGCTGCGCGGCAGCGGCATCACCACCTACCTGGTCGACACCGGGCTGCCCGGCGACCTCACCGGCCCCGCCGAGCTGGCCTCCGCATCCGCCGCCGAGGCCCGGGAGATCGTCCGTCTCGAACTGCTGGCCGAGCAGGTCGCCGACACCTCCGGAACCGTCGAGTCGTTTCTCGCCAACCTCGCCGAGTCGGTGCACGGCGCCGCCGCGAACGCCGTGGCCTTCACCTCCGTGGCCGGCGTCCGGCACGGTCTCGCACTCGCACCCGAGCCGCCCGGCCCGGGGGAGGTGCGCGGCGCCGCGGGACGCTGGCTGGCGGCCCGCCCGGTCGGCGGGGAGCTGACCGACCCGGTGCTGCTACGGCATCTGCTGTGGATCGCGGTCTCCACCGGCCGGCCGCTCCAGCTGCACGCCGGGCTCGGCGAGCCGGGGCTGCGGATCGACCGCACGGATCCGGTGCTGCTCACCGACTTCGTCCGGGCGACGGCGGGCCTGGGCACGGACCTGGTCCTGCTGCACGGCTACCCCTACCACCGGCACGCGGCCCACCTGGCCGGGGTCTTCCCGCATGTCTACGCCGACTCCGGCGCCGCCCTGGTGCGCACCGGCGCCCGGGCGGCCACCGTCCTCGCCGAGATCCTGGAACTCGCCCCCTTCGGCAAGATCCTCTTCTCCAGCGGCGCCCAGGGGCTCCCCGAACTGCACGTGGTGGGCGCCCGGCTGTTCCGCGAGGCCCTGGCCCGGGTGCTCGGCGGCTGGGTGGCCGAGGGCGCGTGGTCCCTCACGGACGCCCAGCGGGTGGCGGGGATGATCGCGGCGGGGAACGCGGGGCGGGTGTACGGGCTGGAGTGAGCGCCCGCACACGCCCGCTCAGGCGCTGGTCAGCGCACGGTCCGTCTGCTCCGGCAGATCCGTCGGCGAGGTCTCGGGCCGTTCACGCAGCGACAGAACCACGCGCACCACCCAGATCCACATCACGGACGAGCCGAGCATGTGCAGGCCCACCAGGATTTCGGGGAGGTCCGTGAAGTACTGGACATAGCCGATCCCGCCCTGCAACAGCAGGATCACGAACAGCTCCCGCGTCCGGTTCAGCGGCCCCCGCGGCGCGTCGACCGCCTTCAGTACGAACCAGAGCGCGAACGTCAGCGTCACCACGATCCACGCCAGCACGGCGTGCAGCTTGCTGATCATCTCCCAGTCCACCGGCATACGCGGCACGTCACTGGAGTCGCCCGCGTGCGGGCCCGAGCCGGTGACGACCGTGCCGACCAGGATCAGCAGGACGGTGACGGCGACCATGCACCACACGAGCTGCCGTACGGACGTGCCGACCAGCGGCCGGGGCGCCGCGTCGCCCTCCCGGGTGCGCTGCCACATCACCGTGGCGATGGCGATGAGCGCCGACGTCGCCACGAAGTGGGCCGCGACCGTGTACGGGTTCAGACCGACCAGGACCACGATGCCACCGAGCACCGCGTTGCTCATGACGACCCAGAACTGGGCCCAGCCCAGCCGGGTCAGGCCGCGCCGCATCGGCTTCTGCGAGCGTGCCGCGATGATCGCCCAGCCGACGGCGGCGCACAGCACGTACGTCAGCATGCGGTTGCCGAACTCGATGGCCCCGTGCAGACCCATCTCCCGCGTCGCGGTGAGCGAGTCGTCCGTGCACTTCGGCCAGGTCGGGCAGCCGAGCCCGGAACCGGTGAGCCGTACCGCGCCGCCGGTGACCACGATGACCACCGACATGACGAGCGCGATGAGGGCCGCCCGCTGAACCGTCCTGGTGGTGGGGGTCCAGCGTGCGGCGATGAAGGCGAGCGGGTTGCGCACTGCCGCTTCGGCGTCGGCGCGGGTCAACTTTGGCACGCGCACCATCGTAGGGGGCCGCTTGTGCACGCGTTCACGAGGGGTGTGGAACCGTCCGCTCGGCTCCTCCCGGAACCGTCCGCTCGGCTACTCCCAGCGGAAGAACCGCCCCGCCGCCGCGAGCCCCACGACCGCCCACACCGCGAGGATCCCCAGGTTCCCCCACGGCATGCCGGCCCCGTGCTGGAGGACGTCGCGCAGTCCGTCCGACAGGGCGGAGATCGGCAGCAGCCCGAGGACGTCCTGCGCGGCGGGCGGGAACTTGTCCAGCGGCACGATCACCCCGCCGCCGACGAGCAGCAGCAGGAAGACCAGGTTGGCGGCGGCCAGCGTGGCCTCGGCCTTGAGCGTGCCCGCCATGAGCAGGCCGAGCCCGGAGAAGGCGGCCGTGCCGAGGACGAGCAGCAGCAGGACGGCGAGCGGGTTGCCGTGCGGCGACCAGCCCAGCGCGAAGGCGATCACCGTCACCAGCAGCACCTGGAGCACCTCGGTGACCAGCACGGACGCCGTCTTGGCGGTCATCAGCCCCCAGCGCGGCAGCGGGGAGGAGGCGAGCCGCTTCAGCACGCCGTAGCGGCGTTCGAATCCGGTGGCGATGGCCTGGCCGGTGAACGCGGTCGACATCACGGCGAGCGCCAGGATGCCGGGCGCGAGGAAGTCGACGGCCTCGCCCGCGCCGGTGTCGACGATGTCGACGGTGCCGAACAGGACCAGCAGCAGCGTCGGAATGATCACCGTGAGGAGCAGCTGCTCGCCGTTGCGCAGCAGCATCTTCGTCTCCAGCGCGGCCTGCGCGGCGATCATGCGGGGGAGCGGGGCGGCGCCGGGCTTGGGGGTGTAGGTCCCGGTGGGGGTGGTCACGAGCGCAGCTCCTTGCCCGTCAGCTCGAGAAAGACGTCTTCCAGGGTGTGCCGTTCGACCGAGATCCTGTCCGGCATCACCCCGTGCTGGGCACACCAGGAGGTGACCGTCGCCAGCAGCTGCGGGTCGACCTTGCCGACCACCCGGTAGGAGCCGGGCGTCAGCTCGGCCGCCGCGCAGTCCGCGGGCAGTGCCTTGAGCAGCGAGGCGACGTCGAGGCCGGGGCGGCCGGTGAAGCGCAGGGTGTTCTCGGCGCCGCCGCGGCACAGCTCCTCGGGGGAGCCCTGGGCGATGACCTTGCCCGCGTCGATGATCGCGACGTCGTCGGCGAGCTGCTCGGCCTCGTCCATGTAGTGGGTGGTGAGGATGACGGAGACCCCGTCGGCGCGCAGGTCGCGGACCAGGTCCCAGGTGGCGCGGCGGGCCTGGGGGTCGAGTCCGGCGGTCGGCTCGTCCAGGAAGACCAGCTCCGGGCGGCCCACGACGGCCATCGCCAGCGCGAGCCGCTGCTGCTGCCCGCCGGACAGCCGACGGTAGGACGTACGGCCGCAGGAGCCGAGTCCGAGCCGTTCGATGAGCGCGTCCACGTCGAGGGGGTGGGCGTGCAGCTTCGCGACATGGCGCAGCATCTCGTCGGCCCGCGCCCCGGAGTAGACGCCACCGGACTGGAGCATCACGCCGATGCGGGGACGCAGCTCGCGGGACTGGTGGACCGGGTCGAGGCCCAGGACGCGCACCGTGCCGGAGTCCGGCTTCCGGTACCCCTCGCAGGTCTCGACCGTGGTCGTCTTGCCCGCCCCGTTGGGGCCGAGGACGGCGGTGACGCCCGCCCGGGCCACCAGGTCGAGGCCGTCCACCGCGGTCTTGTCGCCGTACCGCTTCACCAGGGCCTGGACCTGGAGCACGGGCTCGTTTCGCATGGCTCCAGAGTCTAGGTACGGCCGCGGGGTCTCAGACCGGGGGGTTCAGAACTCCTCCGCACGGGGACGGTGCAGCGACAGCCACCGCTCGGCGTAGGCCACCGCGTCCGCCACGGGAAACAGCCGTACGTCGGCCGCCCCCACCGTGCCCCGTACGACGGGACGGTCCCGCTCGAAGTCGTGGCCGAGTTCGTCGAACCGGTCGGAGGAGATCGACACCTCGGTCACGGACTCCCAGCCATCGGGCCCCGGTCGGCCCACCGCGACGAGCGGGGACGGTATCCGGTACTCGGCCAGGTGGAAACTCGTGCAGGAGTCGTAGCCGGCGCCGAGCAGCAGCACGCGGGCGCCCATCGCCTCCAGCTTCGCCAGCGGGCTGTGCTCGCCGAGCCGGCAGTCGGGGGCGTGGCCCTCGATCACCTCCGCCGCGCGCGGTCCGACCGCCGCGAAGGACGTCTGGGGGTGCGCGCTGCGCAGGGCGCCGGGCCAGGTGCGCACGGTCTCCGGGATCACCCCGACCCCTCGGGTGGGCGTGATCAGCGGGTCGTACGCGGGCATCGTGGCCCGGATGGCCGGCCACCACTCCTCGGGAACCGGCGGGTTCGACCACACGGCGGGATCGGAGAGGTCGGCGGTCTGGGTGGGGACGACCAGAGTGCCCTCCGGGCCGAGCGCGTCGAGCAGTGCCTGGACGACCGCGACGGCGCCTCCGCACACCCAGCCGACCGAGCTGAGTGAGGAGTGCACGAGGAGGGTCTCGCCGGGCCGGACGCCGCATGCGCGCAGCTGTGCGCAGAGGGCGTCACGGGTGACAAGAGGGCCGGTCGGAGGGGGTGTGGGCATGGTTCGGGAGTGTCCCGGATGCGGTCGGGCCATGCCACCGATTTGATCTGTGGTTTGATCGATCAAAGATCGTTTCCGCAGGTCAGATTAGGTATGCCTAAGTGACGTAGGGCACCGTCCGGCCGCCCGGACGCCGCTTGTCACGCTCTGAGGAATTACGCAACAATGGCGTTGTGAAAAACGTCGGCACGGCTCGGGAGACCCCCACGGGGGCCCCGCAGGAGGAGCTCGCGACCGGGGAGCGCTCGACGCGCAACCGGGTCGCGCGGTCGATCCTGGACCACGGTCAGTCGACCGTCGCCGAACTCGCCGGCCGGCTGGGCCTCACCCAGGCCGCCGTCCGCCGGCACCTGGACGCGCTGGTCGCCGACGGCGTCGTGGAGGCCCGCGAGCGGCGGGTGTACGGCGCCCGTACCCGAGGGCGACCCGCCAAGGTGTTCGCGCTGACGGACTGCGGCCGGGACGCCTTCGACCAGTCGTATGACACGCTGGCCATGGACGCCCTGCGCTGGATCGCCGAGCGGGAGGGCGGCAGCGAGGCGGTCGCCGCCTTCGCCCGCGCCCGGTTCGCCGCCCAGTCCGCCGCCTACCGGAAGGCGGTCGAGCAGGCCGGCCCCGAGCAGCGGACCGAAGCACTGGCCAAGGCCTTGAGCGCGGACGGGTACGCTGCTACCGCGCGCAGCGCGCCCACCGGCGAGCAGCTGTGCCAGCACCACTGTCCGGTCGCTCACGTAGCCGAGCAGTTTCCGCAGCTCTGCGAGGCCGAGACGGAATTTTTCGCCGAGCTGCTCGGTACTCACGTACAGCGGCTGGCCACGATCGCCCACGGCGACGGTGTCTGCACGACGTTTATCCCGAAGACTTCCAAAACCACTCAGAACGCACCTGCAAGCACGGCCGGGAGGAACCCCGCATGACTCTCCCCACGGAGACTGCCCACCCTGAGCTCGAGGGTCTGGGCAAGTACGAATACGGCTGGGCCGACTCCGACGAGGCCGGTGCCGCAGCGAAGCGCGGCCTGAGCGAGGCTGTCGTCCGCGACATCTCGGACAAGAAGTCCGAGCCGGAGTGGATGACCAAGCTGCGCCTCAAGGGTCTGAAGCTCTTCGAGAAGAAGCCCATGCCGAACTGGGGCTCGGACCTGTCGGGCATCGACTTCGACAACATCAAGTACTTCGTGCGCTCCACGGAGAAGCAGGCGGAGTCCTGGGAGGACCTGCCCGAGGACATCAAGAACACGTACGACAAGCTCGGCATCCCCGAGGCGGAGAAGCAGCGCCTCGTGGCCGGTGTCGCGGCCCAGTACGAGTCGGAGGTCGTCTACCACCAGATCCGCGAGGACCTGGAGGAGCAGGGCGTCATCTTCCTCGACACCGACACCGCGCTGAAGGAGCACCCGGAGCTCTTCAAGGAGTACTTCGGGACCGTCATCCCGGCCGGTGACAACAAGTTCGCCGCGCTGAACACCGCCGTGTGGTCGGGTGGCTCCTTCATCTACGTGCCGCCGGGCGTCCACGTGGAGATCCCGCTCCAGGCCTACTTCCGTATCAACACGGAGAACATGGGCCAGTTCGAGCGGACCCTGATCATCGTCGACGAGGGTGCCTACGTGCACTACGTCGAGGGCTGCACCGCCCCGATCTACAAGTCGGACTCGCTGCACTCCGCGGTCGTCGAGATCATCGTCAAGAAGAACGCCCGCTGCCGCTACACGACCATCCAGAACTGGTCGAACAACGTCTACAACCTGGTCACCAAGCGCGCCGTCGCCTACGAGGGCGCGACCATGGAGTGGATCGACGGCAACATCGGCTCCAAGGTGACGATGAAGTACCCGGCCGTCTACCTGATGGGCGAGCACGCCAAGGGCGAGACCCTGTCCATCGCCTTCGCCGGCGAGGGCCAGCACCAGGACGCGGGCGCCAAGATGGTCCACATGGCCCCGAACACCTCGTCGAACATCGTCTCCAAGTCGGTGGCGCGCGGCGGTGGCCGTACCTCCTACCGCGGTCTGATCGAGATCGGCGAGGGCGCCCCGGGCTCCAAGTCCAACGTGCTCTGCGACGCGCTGCTGGTCGACACGATCTCCCGCTCGGACACCTACCCGTACGTCGACGTCCGCGAGGACGACGTGTCCATGGGCCACGAGGCGACCGTCTCCAAGGTCTCCGAGGACCAGCTCTTCTACCTGATGAGCCGCGGTCTCTCCGAGGACGAGGCGATGGCCATGATCGTGCGCGGCTTCGTCGAGCCGATCGCCAAGGAGCTGCCCATGGAGTACGCCCTCGAGCTCAACCGGCTGATCGAGCTGCAGATGGAAGGCGCGGTCGGCTAACCACCGGCCCGCGATTCCCATCAGGCCCCTTACGTAACGGAAAGCGAGCATTACGACAGCCATGGCTGAGGCTCAGAACATCCCGGTGGGCTCCACCACCGCCGGCTCGATCGCGGTGGCCGCCGAGTCCACCGTCGTCTCGCGCATGAGCGCGCCCCCGTCCTTCGACGTCGCGGACTTCCCGGTCCCGCACGGCCGTGAGGAGGAGTGGCGGTTCACCCCGCTGGAGCGCCTGCGCGGGCTGCACGACGGCACCGCCGTCGCCGACGGCGAGGGCGTGAAGGTCACCGTCGAGGCCCCCGAGGGCGTCGTCGTCGAGACCGTCGGCCGCGACGACGCGCGGCTCGGCAAGGCGGGCACCCCGGTGGACCGCGTCGCCGCCCAGGCGTACTCGGCCTTCGAGAAGGCCTCGGTCGTGACCGTGCCGAAGGAGACCGTCCTCACCGAGCCGATCCGCATCGCCGTGCACGGCGAGGGCGGCGTGGCCTTCGGCCACCAGGTCATCGAGCTGGGCGCCTTCGCCGAGGCCGTCGTCGTCATCGACCACACCGGTGACGCCGTGCTCGCCGCCAACGTCGACTACCTGCTGGGCGACGGCGCCAAGCTGACCGTCGTCTCCGTCCAGGACTGGGACGCCAAGGCCGTGCACGTCGGTCAGCACAACGCGCTGGTCGGCCGCGACGCCTCCTTCAAGTCGGTCGTCGTCACCTTCGGCGGCGACGTCGTACGCCTGCACCCGCGCGTCACCTACGCGGGCCCCGGCGGCGAGGCCGAGCTGTTCGGCCTGTACTTCACCGACGCCGGCCAGCACCAGGAGCACCGTCTGCTGGTCACCCACAACGTGCCGCACTGCAAGTCGAACGTCGTCTACAAGGGCGCGCTCCAGGGCGACGACGCCCACGCGGTGTGGATCGGCGACGTGCTGATCGAGGCCAAGGCCGAGGGCACGGACACCTACGAGATGAACCGCAACCTCGTCCTGACGGACGGCGCGCGGGTCGACTCGGTGCCGAACCTGGAGATCGAGACCGGCGAGATCGTCGGCGCGGGGCACGCCTCGGCCACCGGCCGGTTCGACGACGAGCAGCTCTTCTACCTGATGGCCCGCGGTATCCCGGAGCACGAGGCGCGCCGCCTCGTCGTCCGCGGCTTCTTCGCCGAGCTGGTCCAGCAGATCGGCGTCGCGGACATCGAGGAGCGTCTGATCGCGAAGATCGAAGAGGAGCTGGAGGCGTCGGTCGCATGACGTTCGTACGCGCCTGTGGGCTGAGCGAGCTGGAGGAGGACACCCCGAAGCGGGTGGAACTCGACGGCACGCCGGTCTCGGTCGTCCGTACCGAGGGGGAGGTGTTCGCGATCTACGACATCTGCTCCCACGCGAACGTCTCGCTCTCCGAGGGCGAGGTGGAGGACTGCCAGATCGAGTGCTGGCTGCACGGCTCCGCGTTCGACCTCCGCACCGGCAAGCCGTCCGGCCTTCCCGCGACGCGCCCCGTCCCCGTATACCCCGTAAAGATCGAAGGGGACGACGTGCTCGTCTCCCTCACCCAGGAGTCCTGAGGCACCCATGGCAACGCTTGAAATCCGAGACCTGCACGTCACCGTCGAGGCCGACAACGCCACGAAGGAGATCCTCAAGGGCGTCGACCTCACCGTGAAGCAGGGCGAGACGCACGCCATCATGGGCCCCAACGGCTCGGGCAAGTCGACCCTCGCCTACTCCCTCGCGGGTCACCCGAAGTACACGATCACCGGCGGCACCGTCACCCTCGACGGCGAGGACGTCCTGGAGATGTCCGTCGACGAGCGCGCCCGCGCGGGCCTGTTCCTGGCGATGCAGTACCCGGTCGAGGTCCCGGGTGTCTCCGTGTCGAACTTCCTGCGGACGTCCGCCACCGCCATCCGCGGCGAGGCCCCGAAGCTGCGCACCTGGGTGAAGGAGGTCAAGGAGGCCATGGAGCGCCTCAACATGGACCCGTCCTTCGCCGAGCGCAACGTCAACGAGGGCTTCTCGGGCGGTGAGAAGAAGCGCCACGAGATCCTTCAGCTGGAGCTGCTGAAGCCGAAGGTCGCGATCCTGGACGAGACCGACTCGGGCCTGGACGTCGACGCTCTCCGCATCGTGTCCGAGGGTGTGAACCGCGTCCGCGAGACCGGCGAGGTCGGCACCCTGCTGATCACGCACTACACGCGCATCCTGCGCTACATCAAGCCCGACTTCGTCCACGTGTTCTCCGCCGGCCGCATCGTCGAGTCCGGCGGCGCCGAGCTCGCCGACAAGCTGGAGAACGAGGGCTACGAGGCATACACGAAGGGTGGCGCATCCGCGTGACACAGCTGCCGGGCCTCCTCGACACCGAGGCGATCCGCAAGGACTTCCCCGTCCTGGACCGCGTGATCCACGACGGCAAGAAGCTCGTGTACCTGGACAACGCGGCGACCTCGCAGAAGCCGCGCCAGGTGCTGGACGCCCTGAGCGAGTACTACGAGCGCTACAACGCCAATGTCCACCGCGGTGTGCATGTGCTCGCCGAGGAGGCCACGGCGCTGTACGAGGGCGCGCGCGACAAGGTCGCGGAGTTCATCAACGCGCCTTCGCGGGACGAGGTGATCTTCACCAAGAACGCCTCGGAGTCGCTGAACCTCGTGGCGAACATGCTGGGCTGGGCCGACGAGCCCTACCGGGTGGACTCGGACACCGAGATCGTCATCACGGAGATGGAGCACCACTCCAACATCGTGCCGTGGCAGCTGCTGGCGCAGCGCACGGGCGCGAAGCTGAAGTGGTTCGGCCTGACGGACGACGGCCGCCTCGACCTGTCCAACATCGACGAGATCATCACGGAGAAGACGAAGATCGTCTCCTTCGTGCTGGTGTCCAACATCCTGGGCACGGTCAACCCCGTCGAGGCGATAGTCCGGCGCGCCCAGGAGGTCGGCGCGCTGGTCTGCGTCGACGCCTCGCAGGCCGCGCCGCACATGCCGGTCGACGTGCAGGCCCTCCAGGCCGACTTCGTGGCCTTCACCGGCCACAAGATGTGCGGCCCGACGGGCATCGGCGTGCTGTGGGGCCGCCAGGAACTCCTGGAGGACCTGCCCCCGTTCCTGGGCGGCGGTGAGATGATCGAGACGGTGTCCATGCACTCCTCGACCTACGCCCCGGCACCGCACAAGTTCGAGGCGGGCACCCCGCCGATCGCGCAGGCGGTGGGCCTGGGCGCGGCGATCGACTACCTCAACTCGATCGGCATGGACAAGATCCTCGCCCACGAGCACGCGCTCACCGAGTACGCGGTGAAGCGTCTGGCGGAGGTCCCCGACCTGCGGATCATCGGCCCGACCACGGCCGAGGACCGCGGCGCCGCGATCTCCTTCACGCTCGGTGACATCCACCCGCACGACGTGGGCCAGGTCCTCGACGAGCAGGGCATCGCGGTGCGTGTCGGTCATCACTGCGCCCGCCCGGTCTGCCTCCGGTACGGAATTCCTGCGACCACGCGAGCGTCGTTCTATCTGTACTCCACGCCGGCCGAGATCGACGCTCTGGTGGACGGCCTGGAGCACGTACGGAACTTCTTCGGCTGAGAGGCTGATCGGTGAAGCTGGATTCGATGTACCAGGAAGTCATCCTGGACCACTACAAGAACCCCCACGGGCGTGGTCTGAGGGATGGCGACGCCGAGGTGCACCACGTCAACCCGACGTGCGGCGACGAGATCACGCTGCGCGTGAAGTACGACGGCACGACGATCAGCGACGTCTCCTACGAGGGCCAGGGCTGCTCGATCAGCCAGGCCTCCGCCTCCGTACTGAACGAACTCCTCGTCGGCAAGGAGCTGGCCGAGGCGCGGAAGATCCAGGAAACCTTCCTGGAGCTGATGCAGTCCAAGGGCAAGATCGAGCCCGACGACGCGATGGAGGAGGTGCTGGAGGACGCGGTCGCGTTCGCCGGTGTCTCCAAGTACCCGGCCCGGGTCAAGTGCGCCCTCCTGAGCTGGATGGCGTGGAAGGACGCGACGGCCCAGGCGCTGGGCGCCGAGGCCGAAAGGAAGACGGCATGAGCGAGATCGCGGAGATGAAGCCGGCCTCGGAGGAAGAGCTCCGTGAGGCCCTGATGGACGTCGTCGACCCCGAGCTGGGCATCGACGTCGTCAACCTCGGCCTGATCTACGGCATCCACATCGACGACTCGAACGTGGCCACGGTCGACATGACCCTCACGTCGGCGGCCTGCCCGCTGACCGACGTCATCGAGGACCAGGCCAAGTCCGCCACGGACGGCCTGGTCAGCGAGCTGCGCATCAACTGGGTCTGGATGCCGCCGTGGGGCCCGGACAAGATCACCGACGACGGCCGCGAGCAGCTGCGGGCGCTCGGGTTCAACGTCTGAGGCCGCCGCCTCTACGACGGTCACAGTGGCCCCCCGCCGGGAAAACCGGCCGGGGGCCACTGTGCTGCGTCCGGCCCTGGCTAGGCTCACCGCATGGGATACCTGCTGCTCGCCGGAGCCATCGCCGCCGAGGTCGCGGCGACGACCGCCATGAAGTACAGCGACGGTTTCAGCAGGCTGTGGCCTTCACTGCTGACGCTGCTGGGATATGTGGTGTCCTTCGGCCTGCTGGCGCAGACGCTGAAGACGGTGTCGGTGGGCACGGCGTACGCGATCTGGTCGGGGGTGGGCACGGCGGCGATCGCCACGATCGGGATCGTCTTCCTGGGCGAGGGGATGACGATCGCCAAGGCGGCGGGGATCGCGCTGATCATCGTGGGGGTCGTGGTGCTGAACATGGGAGGGGCGCACTGAGGGCGTGAACCCCTGGGCCCCCCGGAGGCCCCGTGACTGAGACACCCTGAGCGAGCGGCCCTGAGACACACCCGAGGTGATCGCCCGGCACGTGAGACGAGGGCCGGGCCGGTTCGCTTGGGTGGGCGGGGCCGCGTTAGGTTTCCCTCATGACCGACACGACTGCTCCCCGCACCACCGGCGCCGTGGCCGCCGGCCTCGCCACGATCGCCGCCGACGGCACCGTTCTCGACACCTGGTTCCCCGCGCCCGAGCTGACCGCCGAGCCCGGCCCGGCCGGCACCGAGCGCCTGGACGCCGACCGCACCGCCGAGCTGCTCGGCGAGCACGGAGTCGCGGCCCTCGGCAAGGACGAGGTGCGCGGCGTGGAAATCGTGGCGGTCCGCACGGTCATCTCGTCCCTGGACGACAAGCCGCTCGACACCCACGACGCCTACCTGCGGCTGCACCTGCTCTCGCACCGCCTGGTCAAGCCGAACGAGCCGAACCTCGACGGCATCTTCGGCCTCCTCGCCAACGTCGCCTGGACGTCGCTGGGCCCGGTCGCCGTGGACACCCTGGAGACGGTCCGCCTCGCCGCCCGGGCGCGCGGCCAGCACCTGTCCGTCTTCGGCGTGGACAAGTTCCCGCGCATGACGGACTACGTCGCCCCGGCGGGCGTCCGCATCGCCGACGCGGACCGTGTCCGCCTGGGCGCCCACCTCGCCTCGGGCACCACGGTCATGCACGAGGGCTTCGTCAACTTCAACGCCGGCACCCTCGGCACCTCCATGGTCGAGGGCCGCATCTCCCAGGGCGTCGTCGTTGGTGACGGCTCCGACATCGGCGGCGGCGCGTCCACCATGGGCACCCTGTCCGGCGGCGGCAAGGAGCGGGTCGCCATCGGCGAGCGCTCCCTCATCGGCGCCGAGGCCGGCATCGGCATCGCCCTCGGCGACGACTGCGTCGTCGAGGCCGGCCTCTACCTCACCGCCGGCACCCGCGTCACCCTCCCCGACGGCCAGATCGTCAAGGCCCGCGAACTCTCCGGCGCGTCCAACATCCTCTTCCGCCGCAACTCGGTGACGGGCACGGTCGAGGCCCGGCCCAACAATGCGGAGTGGGGCGGGCTGAACGAGATCCTGCACAGCCACAACTGATCATGGGCGGTCGTGATCTGCGGCCGCCTCATCGACCAACGTACTGATCTGCTGCTGAGCTGTCGGCAAGTGTCGACGTTGGTCATGGCTGAGCGCCCTTCCATGGCCCGAAGAAGGCCCGGGAGGGCGCTCGTGCGTGAGCATCGCATTGGGAGTTCGATTGAGAGGACGGCCACGCGGGCCGACGCTGCTAACAGCATGCTGCCCTCGAGCCCGTTGAGCAGCGCCCGACCATCCCCGCGCGCGGGGACCACACACTCGGCTCCGGTTCGTGGCAACGGGCGTGGGGACCACCCCGCGTGGGCGGGGAACACACCAAGGCCTTGGCCAAGGACGTCCGGAAGGGTGGACCAGGGACCACCCCCGCGTGCGCGGGGACCACATCCCCCGCACCATCTGGTCCGGAGCGATCTCGGGACCACCCCCGCGTCCGCGGGGACCACGCCCACAGCGGGAAACCGTGCAGGCCGGACAGGGGACCACCCCCGCGTGCGCGGGGACCACATGGCCGTGGGTGTGTCCACGTCGGCGCGGGAGGGACCACCCCTGCGTGCGCGGGGACCACGACGCCATCGACTCGACCGGCAAGGGCGCGGCGGGACCACCCCCGCGTGCGCGGGGACCACGAAGAGGAGATCAATCGGATCGACGCCCGCTCGGGACCACCCCCGCGCGCGGGGACCACCCCGGGTTCGCCTTGCGGGCCCTGGGGTCCGGGGGACCACCCCCGCGTGCGCGGGGACCACTTCGCCGTCATGGGTACGGACAAAGGCTACCGGGGACCACCCCCGCGTGCGCGGGGACCACGTGCGTGCTGCCATGGCTCAGCCCGCGATGCCGGGACCATCCCCGCGTGCGCGGGGACCACTCGGCATCCTGGGTGATGGACGCCTGATAGGCGGGACCACCCCCGCGTGCGCGGGGACCACATCTCGGCGTCCTTGGACGCCTTGGCGTGCCGGGGACCACCCCCGCGTGCGCGGGGACCACGTAAACGGTGGGGAAGAACGGCACCTCGGCCCGGGACCACCCCCGCGTGCGCGGGGACCACCGTCGGGCAGCCGGCCGGCCAGGTCGGGTTCGCGGGACCACCCCCGCGTGCGCGGGGACCACGACCGCGACAACCCCCCGGCACCGAAGCGCGAGGGACCACCCCCGCGTGCGCGGGGACCACCTACGGGTCGGGTACGCCGACGGCGGCGCCCTGGGACCACCCCCGCGTGCGCGGGGACCACCATGCGCTGAACTTCGGCGGTGACCCGAAGGAGGGACCACCCCCGCGTGCGCGGGGACCACTTCGAACCAGCGGCGCAACTCGTAGCCCATCAGGGACCACCCCCGCGTGCGCGGGGACCACGAGCTTGACGACTCCTTCGAAGGAGTGCCATGGGGGACCACCCCCGCGTGCGCGGGGACCACACGGCGGAGTCCCTGTCCATTGACGCGGAGATGGGACCACCCCCGCGTGCGCGGGGACCACTAGGCGGCGGACGGCGGCACCCATTTGACGTCGGGACCACCCCCGCGTGCGCGGGGACCACGTCGACGACTTGGCCCGGCTCGACGGCGCCACGGGACCACCCCCGCGTGCGCGGGGACCACAGCGCCTCCGAGAATGCCGAGAAGAACTTGCTGGGACCACCCCCGCGTGCGCGGGGACCACACCGACCCGTAGTAGGCGGCCCGGTAGCTGTCGGGACCACCCCCGCGTGCGCGGGGACCACTCGCGGTCGGCGTACCGGGTGCAGGTCACCCCGGGACCACCCCCGCGTGCGCGGGGACCACCGGGTGGCCAACTCCCCGAGCCGTCACGGAGGGGGACCACCCCCGCGTGCGCGGGGACCACCCGAGGACGAGGTGGTACTGGGAGGCGAACAGGGGACCACCCCCGCGTGCGCGGGGACCACATTGTCCGTACCGGACCGGCACGTACGACTCGGGGACCACCCCCGCGTGCGCGGGGACCACAGCACCTCGCTCACGCGGGTGACGAAGGTGCAGGGACCACCCCCGCGTGCGCGGGGACCACGCGGTTGGCTCAGGCGCCGGGCGGCGGCACGGGGGACCACCCCCGCGTGCGCGGGGACCACGGACCGCTCGGGTGCGCGCCGACCGACGCACCGGGACCACCCCCGCGTGCGCGGGGACCACGACGTCGGCCCCATCACCGACACCTGGGAGGCGGGACCACCCCCGCGTGCGCGGGGACCACCGGGCCGAGCTGTGGGAGAGTGCGGGACGCCGGGGACCACCCCCGCGTGCGCGGGGACCACCTGGAACCAGAGTTCCAGCGGCGGCCGTCGCCGGGACCACCCCCGCGTGCGCGGGGACCACGGTCCGGCGCTCGCCGGCCGACTTCTCGTCGAGGGACCACCCCCGCGTGCGCGGGGACCACTGCACGGTGTCTTCGGTGGAGGGGTTGTCATAGGGACCACCCCCGCGTGCGCGGGGACCACCCTGGCCCGAGGCTGACGGCGACAACGGGCAGGGGACCACCCCCGCGTGCGCGGGGACCACGAGTTCAACCTGCAGGAGAAGCTGCGCGGCTCGGGACCACCCCCGCGTGCGCGGGGACCACAGCTTCGGGGCGCCGAACGCGCCCGCGATCTTGGGACCACCCCCGCGTGCGCGGGGACCACGTGGTGGGCTGGAAGGCGGCCGTGACGGCCCAGGGACCACCCCCGCGTGCGCGGGGACCACAGGTGGTGACCTGGGCATTTATAGAGCCAGCGAGCGGATTTCGACTGCTTCTGGGTAAACGGACATTCTGTCCATTGGTTTATTGAACGCCGGAGGACAGCGGATGGGATGCCCTTCACTGGCTTCCAAAGCGTCGTCTCTTGGCTGCCTTGCTCCAGCCTTGGCGCGGCGGGCTGGGAGAGTTGGTGTCGGCCGCCGGTGACTGCGCGGATGGGCGATGCAGGAGTACGAGGCCCTCGTGGTCGGTGGGTTGCCACGCGTGTTCATGGGTGGCGAATGCGAAGCCCTGTTCGTTGTTGGTCTGGTAAGCGAGCAAGGCTCGGCCCTTGCCGCGGTACTGGCGGACTTCCTCCCACAGGATGTCACGTACTCGGGCGGTTGGAGCGCCCAGGAAGACGCCGGGGGAGATTTCCAGGAGCCAGCGGGTGAGAAATCCGCGTAGTCCCGAAGGGCAGTTGGCGAGGACGATGACGGTCACCAGATGGGCTCCTCCTGGGAGTGATCCCTGTTTGTTGAGTGGTCGTAGTTGCGGCCGCTTTCGACGAGCAGGCCGCCGTCCGATTGCAGGGTCACCTGGTCTCTCGTTTCGTCTGCCCCCTCGTGGTCGTCATGTCCGAGTAGCAGGTCTTTGATGTCTCGTACGCAGCGGTCGAGCAGGCTGGTCGTGTTGATACGGTCTCGGAGGGCGCGGCGGGTGCGGACTGCAACGTCTTCTTCGCCCTCGGCGACTGCGTCGAAGGCTGCCGGGATGCCGATCTCCGTCTTGTAGAGATCGGCGATGTCGAGGACGAAGGAGCGTTCGTGCCCGGAGTGCACGAAGCCCAGCCCTGGTGCGCAGCCGAGAGCTGCCACCACGGCATGGGCCACTCCGTACATACACTGGGCGGCAGCGGTGACGGCCTGGTTTGCGGGGTCGCCGGCGGAGAAGTCGCCGTGGTGGTACTCGCGTCGCCGCCAGGGGACGCCGGTGCGGGCTGATTCGCGTCGGTAGCACTCCTTGACCCGGCGACCCTCCATGTTGAGCAGTTGCTGCCGGGTGCGGGTGGAGGGGTCGTCCTCGGGGAACCGTAGCTGGTACATGGCCCGTGCGACGTCGAGGCGGGTGCGGCGGTTCGCCCAGGCTGTGGCCTGCGCTTCAATGAGGCGAGAGGAGCGGGTGAGGGCCCGGCCGCCCGCGTAGAAGCGCACGCCGTGCTCGCCGACCCAGACCACGCCTGGCCCCGCATTCCCCCAGCACGGACATGGCTTGGTGGGTCACGCGGGTGCCGGGGCCCAAGAGGAGTGTTCCGATGGTGGCGGAGGGGATGTGAGTGACGCCGTCCGCGTCCGAGGCAGTGATCGCGTTGTCCTCGCGATGGACCGTGCAGCGTTCCAGGTAGATGAAGGAGACTCGGTCGCCGACCCGAGTGAGTTCGCGGGGAGAAGAGGCGCTGCGACGGCTGATGGTGCTCATGATGTCCTCACGGGGGCGAGGGTCATGAGGCCGCATCCGTATGCCTTCGCTTTGCCAAGGCCGTGGGTAAGTGTGCGGCGGAAGGCGTCGACATCGGTTACGCGCAGTCGGCCGTCGAAGGTGACCCGGGTGAAGCGGACTTGGTGACGGGAGGAGTTCACCGTATCCCTATCCCTCTTCACGAATTCCAGAGGCATCCGATTGTGCACGATCACTTCGTGATCGTGGCCGTGATCGGTCAATCGGCGTGATGCGGGGGTACGCACCACTTCGAAGCCGGCGCGTTCCTGCCGTTTGAGCAACCAGCCGATTTGGTGGCGGGGGGTGACGTGTGCCGCCCGCTTCGTCGGCGTCCCTTTGGGGTCAACTGGCCTGTGGATGTGGTGCACCGGGTTGGCGGTGAGCCGGAAGCCCCAAGTGCTGCCTGCTGTCAGGCTGTCGAGGAACTCGCCGTAGGCGAAAGTAGTCCATCCAGGCTGGTCCAGGCCGGGCCAGCCCGCCTGTTCGACCAAGTGAGTCAGGTCCGGGCGATCCGGGCTGACGATGAACAGATCGGCGCGTCCGGCAGTGGCTGCGTCTACTCGCCACAGAACGCGTGGCTCGGTCCCGTCGCGAGGTGGTGGGTCGGGGAAGGCCATGTTCACGGCGCCGTGCATGAGGTGCGGTGATCCGAGCAGTCGACTCGCGCCGGACCGCGCGGTGTTGATTCGGAAGCGGGTCAGGTACATCAGATGGTCCTCGGAAGGTGGTCTGTCGTGCTGACGCCCGGTGGCGAGGTCAGGGCACGGAGCGAGGCAGTCGGGTCGTGCTGTGCGGCAGCGCTCCTGGGCGCGCGTGCAGGCCAGTCGACGTGGCCGGTGATAACGCCCCGCAGCCCGAATTGCCGGTGTCGTGGGTCGAAGCTCACTGGGGTGTCCCGTAGAGACAGATGCGGGACTTCGCCCGGTGGGCAGTCGATCAGCAGGTCCAGAGGAGGGGGACCGACCGGTCCCTGGCCGCTGTCCGTGGCACGGTGGCTACGGCGCTGGTACCAGGTGGATGCCTGCCAGGGGGCGTCGCGTAGGGCCTCTTCCAGACGGGCCTCCGGTAGTGGCGGGCCCATGTCGAGGGGCCCTGATGGAGGGCAGGAGCGCCGTCCGAGGTAGGGCAGGAAGCGCGGCGCACGCAACGCCTCGTACAGGCGTTGCAGCAGTGCCGTCTCCCCTTCGACTCCGGCGACGAAGACCGCATCGGCGAGGTAGAACCGCTCAGACAGGGGCATAGCCTTGCCGGTGTCGGCGTGGTGCGCGGTGTGGAAGTCCCGCAGACGGGAGCCGGGCTGGTCGATTCGTACTCCGAACCGCAGCGCGGCCAGGTCGGAAAGGTCTGCGTTCCGGGGGCGGCCTTCGGCAGCCGCAAGCAGACCGAGCACACCGCTCTTGGTGGGCGCGTTTTCGGTGCTGCGGCGGGCGAAGCGGGCGGCCGAGCCCCAGGACTGCATGGGGCCGGCGAGCCGCAACAGCAGCACAGTCATGCGTCTTCTCCGGGCGCCAACCGCTGAGCTACTGACGCGCGCACATCCCGTAGCAGAACGTCCAGCGAGACCTGCTGACCGAGAAGGGCGAGTTCTTCCGTCTCCTTGCCGACGCGGAAGACCCAGCTCCGGTCGCGCGATTCGAGTCCGTACTGCTTTTCCAAGTCGGGCACATACGCGGCAAGTCGGCGGCAGCTTTCCCGTAGATATCCGCCGCCCGGCCCCTGCGGCACCGGTTCCTCGAAGGCGCCGACGAAACTCACCGGTCGGCGGTCGCGGAGCTTCACGATCACGGCGGAGGGCAGAGTGTGGTTGCCAAAGGTGTTGATCTTACCGGTTGGGAGGGAGGTGATGAAGGCTTCCAGGAACGCGGTGACCGCCTTTTCGACCGGGGCGCTCGGTGCTTCGTTCTCCCGCAGCCCGAGTCCGAGGTTGCGCTGCAACTCGTCGACGTCCACGGCGGCGTAGCGGTAGAGAGTCGCGGAGTTGAAGTCGATGGTGCCGATCATGCCGGCGCCAGACTCGCCGTCGGAGCTGAGGTCGTCGACCGCGGTGTAGTAGTCGGACTCGATGTCCGACTTGTGCACGCTGATGGCGTGCGCCACCTGTGTAGCGGCCTCCACATTCAGGTTGGCGGAGTCGGCGACCATGCGCCCGAAGAGCGCGATGTCCACTGAGTGCCGAGAGTCCACCGCCTGCCGAGCCCGGGCCTTGTTCTCTTTGTTCTTGAGGTGGTCCTGGAGCGTCTTGAGATCCCCGCCGGGTCCGCTGCCTTCGATTGCGACATCGGCGAGAGCGTCCAGCTGTAGCCTGCTGAGGAACATCAAGTACGAGGACACGGGCGCGGCGGACGTCTCTGCATCGTCCTTCGCCCTACGCTTCGGGGCTTCGATCTTCGTTCCTGTTGCTGCTCTCAGCGTCTCCGTGGCCAGCTGGATGGCAACCGGCCGCAGCGAGTCGTTCCTAGCGATGATGCGCTCGGCAAGGGCCTCGGCGATCTTCTTTGTGCGGACGCCGAGTTCTTCGGGAGCGAGGAGTTCATTGAATGCCTGCCGAGTAGCACGCTTCCATGCCTGGCTTGAGACGCGCGCCCGGCGGACCCCACCGTAATATGCCGATTTCGGCGTTCCTGTGTCATCGCGGTTCAGGTTGCTCGGCGGGACGACCTGGAGGATATGGACGTCGAAGATGGTCCGGGTCACTGTGCTTCCGTTCTTCTCGGCGATGCATTCACTTGTACGGAGGGCGGGCAGGCGTCAGTGAACAGCAGTAAGAAGTGATCTGGATTGAGGGTTATTCGCCCCCGTCTTCGACCGCATAGTCCGGGGCGCGCACAGGAGACGCTGGCACGTTCTCACCGTCGTCCGGCGCGGTGCTTCCATACGCACGGTGGAAGTCACGCCCCCAGGAGCGCCTGACGTCAGGCTGGCCCGCCTCGTACTGCCAGCGGTTGAGCTGGTCGGCGAGCAGCCCGTAATCCAGCGGGATACGGGCGTTCCGAAGCAGCAGCACCATCTCGCGCAGGCGACGGCCCAAGGTTTCGACGTCGGGCGACGTTCCGATGCGTACGAAGCGCTTGCGAATGGTGGCACTGACACCCTCTACGGCTCTCGGCTTCTCGTTCTCCCGCGCCTCTTCGTTTGTGGCTTCGCCCGCAGTGCGCTGCGTCGCAGCTTCGGGCGTTTGGGTCTTCTCCTGGGCCAGCCGTCGTACGGCGCGGCCCAGGGACCAGCCGGGGACATGCATCGGTTCGTCGCGCAGCGACTGCTGATGAAGTGCCCAGAGGGTCACGGCCAGATGAACCGCCCGATCCTCGCGTTCCTCGCGCTGTTCGTGCCGGCGCCGCGCCTCCGGCACCAGGAATCGGGCGGTGTCATTGTTCTGCCGACCGTGCTCTTCCCGAAGTTCGGTGAGCGCTTCGAGATCGTCTAGCCCCCAGCTTGTGGGCGACGTGTGGGCCTCACGTCCAGCCTCGCGTCGTAGTCGAGCCACCGCAGCCACGGCCGCCGGACTGTCCTTCCGGTATCCCCCTTGCAGCCGGTTGATGGTGCGCAGAGCAGCCGTTCGGACGAGAGACGGATGGGGCCGGTCGCCTTGCCGTACCGCACGGTTGGCGCCGGTCGGTTCCGCGGTCGTGCTCATGATGCGCTCCCCGTACGGTGGTTGAGAACGGATCGGGGACCAGGCTGATGCGGGAGAGAAGCTTTGCTTTCAGCCCGATCTGTCGGTGAGCCCAGGACGTTGTAGAGCCGCATGCGGAAGAATTGCTCGGCGCGACCGGCATCCATCAGCCGAGTACCGGCGCCGGGAACTTCGATCAATCGGCCCTCGTCCGCGGCGGGGCCAGTGGAGTCGAGTAACTGCTGGCCAAGCCGTAGCACGTGGCGGCGAACGGTGGCCCGCCACTCGCGGCGTGCTGTGTCCAGGTCAGCGAAGGCCAGCAGATCCTTCAGCCATGCCCGGTATGGGCCGTCCAACGTGCCGAAGCCCAGGTCACGTGCGGCAGTGACCGGAGTAGCCGGGTCCGTGCCTGCGGCTCGGGCCAGATTTCCGGCGAGCTGGCCGAGAGCGCTGACGGCTCCCTCCGCGTCACTGACGGCGTCGACCGCCGCGGCGCCGAAGACCGGGTTTGCCTCGTGCAAGGTGATCACGGGCAGTACCACGGAGTCGTCCACGATCTCGTCCACCACGGACTGCTGAGTGCCGTACACCACGCCGACCAGACGCAGCCGCACCAACGTGCCCGGGTCGATCTCGCTCGCCGTGATCACATGTGTGAACCACTGTGCGATGCCAGAGTGCAGGATGCGCGCCGGCTCACCACGCCTTGCGTCGTCCAGTGGCTGCCGACGGGCAGGAAGCAACGAGCCCAGTCCCCGCCAGGCCGCTCGGCTGGGGTCATGCCTGAGCGGCGTGTAGACGGGAGTACGGCCTTGCTTTTTCTCTTGCGTTTCGCTGCGCCGCCAGCCCGACATAGGCTCGACTTTCCATGGGGCGGCGAGGGTGAGGGGGTCGCCGTAGCCGAGGACCACCCCGGTCACGGCGCCGCATTCCGCATGCAGCCGGATCCTGCGGGACTGCCAGGTGTACAAGTCCCGCAACCCGGCAGGACGCGCCTGGCCGGAGGCATCCTTGCGTTCCCCGGATCCGAGGGGATCCGGCCGACGCCAGACAGGTACGTCCTCCCCGGCCGATCCATCGAACGCTGCCGACGCCTCTTCGAAGGCAATGAGATTGAGCAGCAAGGTCTCCCGGAGAACGGATCCTTCGGCGAACACCCCACCGAGATGACCGAGTGACCCCACCCCGAGGGGATAGACCTTTCCCGCATTGCCCCGCTCGTCGCCCACCATGGCGGGTTTGATCCCGGAGGTGTCGAAGGCGTGGGCGTGCACGAGCCATCGGGCGGCCTCCGCGTACGACAGCGAGTCGACACCAGGGCGGCGCATGGCGAAGAAGGGCTCGCCCACAGGTACGTCTGCGACGATCCGGCTGAGCGGCGCCACCTCGTTCTTCACAGTTCGAAGGTCGGCGACCTGGTAGAACGGGCGCTCCGAATCGAACAGATCGAATCGGTCCCGGTGACGAGTGAGGTACTCCGGCACAGTGGCGAACGGCTCGGCCGACAGCCACAGATCCTCCCAATCCTCCACCTCCGCTGGACCGGCCAGCGCGTCATAGAGGATGGCGAGCAACAGCCGCAGCAGCGCGAACTCCTGCGTGGGTACGTCTCCCACCAGCCTTCGCACGGAATCTGCCTGCTCGAAGAGGCCGATCAGGGAGACGAGGTCGACCGTTCCGTCCGTGCGCTGTATGGGCAGCCACGGCTCGGTGGCCAGATTGAACGAGGGCGGCCCTGGTGCCTCCGCGGGCTCCTCGCTCATCGTGCTCTCCTCCGTGTGCCCCGTACGAGCTCGGCTAAGAGTCCGGGTGCCCGACTGGATCGGCTGCTCGTTGTGCTCACCCTGATTCCCCTCTCCCCCCGTGCGTCCGTCCTCGAGCCCAACTGCTCTCTGCCCAGCTGCACCCGCGCTGGTTGCGGGCGCGTCAGGGGACGTCACCCGCAGACCGTCTGCGCGGCTGTAGGTGAGCACGAAGCCTGCCAGACGGGTCTGACAATCCGGGCCGAGAACGAGAATCAGCTCACCCGCCAGCCATGGGCACTCCTTCGCCTGCCAGGCCGGGACCAGGAACTCCTCCAGTTCGGAAATAGTTCGGTCGATCAACCAGGGCGTGCTGAAGCGCCCTGGCAGAGTGAGGGCACTCGCGGCCACTGCCTCGCAAGCGCGCTGACTCGGCGGGAAGTCGACAGGCAGCTCCAGACCACCCCGCCCGTTGTCCAGCCACGGCACGGTCGTCAGCTGTCCATCGGCATGCCGCTGGACGACCAGGACCTCCAGCGTCTCCGCACTGTCCCGTACCTGAGCGCGCCCCCCAGGACTGTCGTCCACATCACCTGCCGCAGCCTCAAGCCACCCGTACACCGGCCGCCCAGCCCGCCGGGCCGGGTCGAGCAGAAAGGCTTCGGCCTTCTCTCGCTTCTCGGCCAACAGTTGCTCATGTACGACGTACGCCTCAGCGAGCCGCTGCGCCCACTGCGGAGGGCCGACCTGCTCGTCTCCGTAGGCGGCCTGCACCAGCGGACTGATACAGCCAGGAAGCTCCAGCACACGTCCGTCCAGATACGGGCCGAGCACGGCCAGCGAGCGCAGCAGGGTGTACTCACTGCGATAGACGGCACGTGTTCCGCACACCGGTTGGGGAGGCATGGCTTGCCAGTCCACACCGGTGATCAGGCAGCGGGCCTGCGTGAGGTGTGAGGGCCTATGCCTGGCATGCCGGTGCAATCGGCCCATCCTCTGCAAAACCAAGTCCACAGGGGCCAGGTCCGTCACCAGCAGATCGAAATCGATGTCGAGTGACTGCTCAGCCACTTGGCTGGCCACCACCACGTGCCGATGTGGACGCCGCTGGTCGTCCGGTCCGAACTGCCGCAGCAAGTCGGCATCCCGAGCCGTCCGGTCGGCGGCGAGGAACCGTGAGTGCGCAACGGTGACCGCCCCGTCCCCCAGCCGTGCCCGCAGGACATCGGCGGTCTCCAGCACCCGGTCCACGGTGTTGCGCACGACCAGCGCGCAGCCGCCGTCGGCAAGTTCTCTTTCCAAGCGGTCCGCCAGCGAGACGACATCGTCGTCGAGCCGCTCCAGCACTACTTCGACCCGCCGCCCGGAGGCCGGTTTGGGACGAGCACTAAGGACCGGGTTACCCGGGGAGGCAGCAGTGATCAGCGGGTACGCATCGGCACTCGTCTCGACACCGTCGCCCGACGAACCCGTATACGCGGCTACGAGCGCGCGCCTGCGATCGGACGGGAGCGTCGCCGACAGCAGAACGACCGGAACGTGGTAGGCCGCCAGCCACTCCAGCACGCGGTCCAGGTACCGCCCCATATAGGCGTCGTAGGCGTGCACCTCGTCGATCACCACGACCTTGCCAGCCACCGCCAGATGCCTCAGCGCCAGGTGCCGGCTCTTCAATCCCGCGAAGAGAAGCTGGTCAATGGTGCCCACGGCGAACGAGGCCAGCAGCTGCTTCTTGCGTCCCCGCAGCCACTGATGCGCATGGAATCCGGCCGGCTTGGCATGCCGCCCCGAGCTCTCTTCTCGCCCGTCGGGGTCGACGGCGACGATCGCCCGCCGTCCGCGCCGCAGCAGCCCCGCCCACAGCTCGTTGAGCGCAGCTTTGGCATGGGCGAGCACGACAGAACGCCGGCCGTCTCCTTCCTCCTCAGCGTCCGGAAGGCGGTCCAACCAGTCCAGCAGCCGGGGGAACATCGCGTCCCCCGTGGCGCGCGTGGGCAACGCCATGAGAAGACCGCCTGCACCGGACCGTGCCGCCAGTATCTCCGCGGCGGCGAGCGCCGCCTCGGTCTTCCCCTCGCCCATGGGCGCTTCGATCACCAGGATCCCGGGCATCGGCACGGTCCGCGCCATATGTACCGCCTCGGCCTGAACCGGCCGGATGACTGCTTGCTGCAGCTTGGCGAACCGCTGCCTGAACAGTTCGTCGGCGTCTTGCTCCGGTTCCCGAGGAGCCCATGGGCGTGGCAGGTCGAGCCCACTCCAGGCGGCTGCCAGCCGACGCCGCTCGCCCACGGGCCCAATGGGCTGCCAGGTCTCGGGATCGTAGGGAAACAACTCGGGCGAACTGGCAACCCAA
Source organism: Streptomyces sp. NPDC030838 (assembly GCF_055572035.1). Lineage (NCBI taxonomy): Bacteria > Bacillati > Actinomycetota > Actinomycetes > Kitasatosporales > Streptomycetaceae > Streptomyces > Streptomyces sp. NPDC030838. The sequence goes on from NZ_JBVIED010000017.1 coordinate 66,417, forward strand.
TCCGCAAGGATCACGACCGCCGTCAGTGCGACCTGCACCGACTGTGGCAGCCGAACCTCCCCCCACTGCGGCAGCCGGTCCGTCACCCCTGCCGATGCGGCACAGCTGTCCAGCAACTCGAACTGAACCCTGCGCCACACGCTCTCACTCGGCCCGGCGTGACGTAGCAGATGAGGACGAAGCTGGAGGTCGTGGATCTGCTGGTGCTCGGGAAACGTTCCGTGATGGCCACCCACCACAACCGCGAACTGCCCCGACACCCGGCCGCGGAGCCCGAACCGCTCGGCCATCCACTCCTGCAGCAGCAACTGTCCGGCCAGCCCGTGCGGTGCCATCCGCCGATCCTGCCCGTACTCGCGAGCGAGCGGCATATCGAGCCCCGCGTCCCGCATCGCTACGGCCAGCGGCTCGACCTGACAGGCGAAAGCAGGGGTGGCCTTCCCCACGTCGTGCACGCCGGCCAGAAACCCAACGAGCTTGTGAGCATCGGCATCTCCGCCGGGCAGAGCCTCGGCCACCAACTCCTTGATGGAACGGGGTACCCACTGCTCCCACAACCGGACGGCGGCGGCCTCGCTGTCCGCCATGTGGCGCCACAAGGGAAGCCAACCGCTCGTCTTCCGGTCGTACTTCGCCCACACCGACCTGGTGGCAGCGGACAACTGGCCGAACGGTGGTCCGACATCCATAGAACCTGAATCCTTGGCTGCATGAGGCATGCCTCACCCTTCCTGCGCGGCATGGCAGAACTGTCTGGGCGCGCGTGGCGAGGTGGTAACTGGATGACGACGCGAGCGGGAGCAGCGAGGGAGTGGGTGACCAGCTCGGATGAGGGCCGACGCTGGACACCCACACCACGTACGTCAGGCGAAGCGTTGCTTCAACGCCTCCGAACGAAGCAACAAGACCACGATCACTACGACCAACCCCCACACCCAGCGTGCGTTGGGGGAGGAGGCGGACGGGAAAACGGTGATCATGGCGACCAACAGGCTGTGCCAGATCTGCGTCGGTGATGGTTCGGATGAGTGGCCTGATGTGACTGCGGTACTCACAGGTAGAATTCTCCTGTCATTGGTCACCACTGGTGCCTTGGCAGGGCCGGACCCGTGTTTCTCGTTGTCAGCGGGTGCATGGGTTCCGGCCATTCTTCTTTGACGCCGCCTGGTCCCCCGAGGGGCCAGGCGGCATCACGCTACCAGCGCTGGCTCAGCCGCAATCGTCAGTTGAATAAAGAGAGTTGTTGAAGGGGCGGACCCCCAGTTGGCCCCTCGAAGCAGTGTCAATCACACGCACTTACGCTCCGATGGAGATGGATGCCCGCAGCTTCCCAACCCCGCAGACGCAGGGAGCACGTTCACAGCCACGCTGGCGGTGCGGATCCCCAAGGATCACCCCCGCAGGCGCGGGGAGCACCGACCTTTAGCGCCCCACAGGGGGCAGAAGGGGGACCACTCCCGCGGGCGCGGGGACCACGCTACAGGTCGAAGTAGCAGAACGTGCTGAGCGGGACCACCGCTGCGGGAGCCGGGGGGGAATCACGGCTACAAAGCCCCCGGGAGCCGGATCCCGCTCGGCTCCTAATGGCTCCCAGATTGGCCCCGGAACCACTCAGGGGCCCGACTCGCGCTGCGGATCAGGCTCTGACCTGGTACTTCCCCGTCAGGGCGGCGGGTTTTGAACCCACGACCTCTTCGTCCAGAAGAAGGACCCCCCTTTCCGCCCTCATGAGGGAGAGGGCCTTGGGTCACGCGCGGCGTGAGCTGCGTTGTGCGGCGACTGCCCCCGTGTACGTCTCCCTCGTCAGGTCTTCGTCGTCAATGCCGAGGTCGGCGAGGACGGCTCGGATGTCGTCCAATGCCGCTTTCATGTCCGCCTCGTCCACGAGTGTTTCGACCTCCAGGAACGTGCCGTCGATCTCGGGCACCCGCACGAACGTGGCGAGCAGCCGCCGGCCGCGTGCCTCGAACTCGTAGTTGCGGCACCGTTTCTCGAAGGCGATGACGGGGACATGGCCCAACCCGCGAAGGATCGCGTGTGCCGCTTCGGCGCTCTCGACGATGGTCTCGTGCTCAGGCTTCGAGCCGGAGGCTTCGTCGACTGCGGCGTCCTTGAACGTCAGCACCGTCCGGGTGCTGTCTGCGCCGTGAACTGTGCGGACGCGCAGCTCTTGGTCCGCCTTCTCCAAAGAGCCGTCAGGGCGGTCGTAGTATGTATCGCGGTACACCTCGATCCGGGCGGTCGCGCGTACGTCCAACTGCCGCATGACCGCCTCCGGCGCGTTTACGTGCGCCTTCAACTCCGCCTCGATCACGCCGTTCCCCTCTCCGTTCACACCGTGCGCTCTGCACCGTCGATGACCGCCTCGAACATGCGCCGAAACCCCCGGAAGAAGGGTCCGTGGGGCGTCTCCACCACCTTGTAGGTGGCCGACTCGTGGCCCTCCCATCCCGCGTCGAAGGCACCGACGAACATCGTGGCGTCCGTGCGGATCACTCGCCAAGTAGGCAGCATCTTGTAGCGCCATACGCCGACGTCGCACACGTCGGCCAGCTCCCGCAGCCGGGCCTCGGTCAAGCGCACGCCGTTGGCGAGCGACTCGCGGGACTCACCGATCTCGGCTGCGCGTCGCGTGAGCGCAGGCGACTCAGGGTCGAGCAGCGCCACCCGGACGCGCAGGCCTTTCCCTCCCCGGTCACCCGGTAAGCAGGCTCGCAGCAGGCTGTCATTCAGTCCGAGGAGCCCAAGGCCCCGCACCGCCAGGACATCCAGCTCGTGTGCCTCGCGGGCCTGCTGCTGGATCTCCGTCGCCGCTGAACTCTGGGCTGCGTATACGCGGACGACTTCTGGGAAGGCGGCGAGGTCGAACGCGGCCCCTCCGGTGCGCTTCTCCTTGCCGGCTGCGAGCCCGAGCAGGTGGCGTGCGTCATCGGGCATGCGTAGTCCGTCCGCGATCCGCTCGTACACATCGAGGCGCGACACCTCGCGGCGGCCGTTGATGATCTCGTTGACGCGGGCCTGAGTCATTCCGGTGGCTGTGGCGATGCGCGCTTGGCTCGCCCCTCCGTAATGCTGGACGTGCCGGAAGACCGTGCCGATGTCACGGGCCCGGAGGGCCTGGCGGACTTCAGCGCGCTCCCAGGCCCAGTCCGGCAACTCGATTGGTGCCAGTGCGGTAGACATGGCGCGGCCCCCGTATCCACGAATGGGATGGCAAGTCATCTCACCGTGAGATTACCGCTGAGGGATCGTGTCGACACGGTGCGTCACAAGATCCTGAATGCATCGCCGAGCCCCGGCGGTCGCGTGGACGACCCCGGGGATGGCCGACTGGGCTTGGAGCCGACATGACGCACCGTACAGTCGCAGCGTCCGCTGCGACGGAAAAGCAGTGTCCGCCGCTGGACATCGGGTCCATGTGCGCAGCCGCGCATCGCCTGCTGGCGGAGGACGCAGAGCTGCCGCCCGATGATGAGTTGGGGACGCTGAAGCTCCAGCTGCGCGGGCACCTCGCACTGGCCATCCCCGTCGTCGAGGCACTGGCCGACCAGTTCCCCGAGGACGACGTGCCCAGTGCCTGCGCGTACGCCGCCATCATGGAGGCGCGCACCCGACTTCGTCTGGAGCCCCGCCGCTCCCTGACCGCCCAGGTTGCGCATGTCCAGCGCCTCGCCCAGTCCGTCAACGCCCTGTGTGACCACTACGAGAACCTGAGCAGCGGGGAGCCTGTCGTCCTCGACCCCGAGCGGGCAGCGCTCCTCGCTCTAGGGAACCACTGCATCCACTGCGAGACCTGCATGGCCAGGGATGAGACCGGAGCCAATGCCAACCTGCCGTGCGCGGCTGCCGATCAGCTCTACGAGGTGTATCGGCGAGCGCAGCATGATCCCTCCGCCACCGGCGTGAGGCGGGGGGCGGCTGTGACGTTCCAGGAGCAGCCGCTCGACGTTGCTCTGCCGCTCGTCTGGCGACTGCCGCGCTGGAGTGTGGGTGTGCCAGGGTCTCGCCAGGCAGCGTGAGGAGGCGGCCCGGCGCGGAGACTACTCGCGGGTCTCCGACTGCAACGTGGAGATTCGCAACCACCACACGCCGCGCCGACGCAGCACGTGACGTGTGGTGGTTGTCAGGCGGGCCGCGCCACGATGTTCACCGCTCGGTACGTGTACCCGTCCTGCTCGAAGCCGGGCGCCTCCCACTGGAGTTCCACTCGCTGGCCCGGCGACAGGGTGTGGAAGCCCTCCGTCTGGATGTTGGAGTAGTGGCCCCAGCAACCGCCGGGAGTCTCGGGGGAGTCGAGGACGCCCCACCCCTCCTCGTCGTGCCATTCGCGGACGGTCGCAGTCACCATGGGGTCACCTTACAGTGTTGATCACGCGGGATCCCAGGCTCGACTGAAGAGTGCCAGTTCCAGGACGTCGGGGGCTGCGGGCCAGTCCACCGACGCGGCTCTGAGACGGTCGTTGGCTGCGTACATCCATCGGAGGTAGACGTCGTAACGGTGTGGAGTCCAGTTTCCGTCGCGCCAGATCCGGTTGGCGATCGTCTCGGACCACTCGTGGCCTGCCGCCCGCCCGGCCTTCGTGGCGTGGCGACGGAGAACACCGGCCAGCACGCTGTCGAGGATGAGCGGACGCGGACCCTGTACCTCTGGCAGCGCCAGGCCGGCGAAGTACAGGAACTTGGTGAGGAACGCCGGTCCGAGGCCGTCCAGTGTGTTCAGCCTCTCGTACGCCGCGATCGCCCCTTGGGTGACCAGCAAGGACACCGCTTCAGCGATGACGGCCTCAGCGCCTGGCTGGGTGAGTACCCGGCCCGTGCGATACGGGCCGTATCCCGTGACGCCGTACCCCCACACCTGGGTGGCCACGAACGCCTCCGCCCAGCTCTCCGACTGCCTCGCAGCCCTGACAGCGGTCACGACGTCGGCCCGGCTCACGGTGGCCGGACCGGCCGTCGTCCGGTCGGCGAAGGTGGCGGGCCAGGGAGTTGCAGCCGGCCAACTGGAGGGTGTGTAGGCAATGGTGTGCGGGCCACTTCCGTTCGCGTACCGCCCGCCTCTCCCCGGGTCAGCCAGCCAACCGACCAGTGACTCCACGGCGTCTCCTGGCAGAAGTTGATCGAACATCGCCGCGTCGAGCTTGTCCGCCAGGCCTTGGTCGAACCGCATGGAAGCCCACCCCCCTGGTTTGCGGCAAGTATCGCATCGTGCGCTCGGCCGTCTTCGCGACGATCACGTAAACGGATTACCGGCCGTGACCTTGCGGTCGATTCGGCAGATGAACGGGTGGACGCAGTTCTGTCCGATCAGATGCCGGAACGGTGAGATGAGGGCTGAGGTATGAGGAACGAACGGGCGAGGGGTGCGGTGCGCCGGCTGGCCGGGGTGGGCGTTCTGGTGGCGGTGTGTTGGGGCATGGCGGGTGGAGCCGCGCATGCCGATGAGACCAACACCGCCTCGCACAACGGTCCCCGGATCGGGCTCGTCAATGTCGGGCAGGTCGACGACCCGATGGAAGACGTGCTGCAGCACTTCCTCCAGCTCGGCGGCGGGCACGCCGCCGGGCCCGCTGCCGAGTAGTCGGCACCGCCCACCCCGCCGTCCGGTCCGGGGCCCGTACCGCGACCACCTGCGGTACGGGCCCCGGGCCGTTCTCGTCGCTGGACGACTTTTCTTCGGGAGCAGGCATAGTGGCCGGGCCCCGCACCCGTCCCAAGGGGCACAGGGGCCGACACCGGGTCCGCCCCGGGGGAAGAGAAGGTGACGATGGATGCCGAGGCGCAGGAGGACTTCCGGGATTTTGTGGCCAACCGGTCGTCCGCGCTGCTGAGGACGGCGGTTCTGCTCGCCGGTGGCGACCGGCACGCGGGCGAGGATTTGTTGCAGAACGCGCTGATCAAGGTGGCCGGGCGCTGGCACCGGATCGATGAGCCCGAGGCGTATGTCCGGCAGGTGCTGTATCGGCAGCAGGTCAGCCGGTGGCGGCTGAAGTGGCCTCGGCGGGAGCTGAGTGTGGCCGAGCCGCCCGATTCGGCGGCTGCCGCGAGCGACGGCTCGGGCGCCGCCGAGCTGCGGCTGGTGATGCGGGATGCGCTGTCGCGGCTGACCGCCCGGCAGCGGACCGTGCTGGTGCTGCGGTACTTCGAGGATCTGCCGGAGGGCGACGTGGCGCGCATCCTGGGGTGCTCCGTGGGCACCGTACGGTCCACCACGCACCGCTCCCTCGCCCGGCTGCGCGCCCTCGCCCCCGAGCTGGCCGGGCTCGGCCACGACGGGGAGGCCGGGCGCCGGCCGGCGGCCCCTGACTTCGCGCCCGTCGAGACCCTGGAGGTACGTCCGTGAACGTCGAGGAACTGGTGCGGGACGCGCTGCGTGAGCAGGCCGAGGGGCAGACGCCGATGGGGCCGGGGTTCGTTGAACGGGTGCTGGCCGCCCGCCGGCGTCGCCGCACCCGCCGGTTCGCCGCCGTCGCCGCGGCCACCGCCGCCGTGGTCGCCGTCTCGGTGGGGGTGCCGCTGCTGGACTCCGGGAAGAAGGACGACGTACGGCCCGCCGGAGTCACCGGGCAGCAGGACATCCACGCCCATCCGGATCAGTCTCCGCCGCGGGACATGGTCGCCGCCGGTGACGTCGCCCTCGCCGCGTACTACACCACCGAGGTCGTCCCGCGGTCGGAGTCGGTCGGGGTCGCCGAGCGGACGTATCACCTGCTCGACCCGGGCACCGGACGATACCGGGAAGACGACCGGTGGTCCTTCGTCGCCGTCGCGCCCGGGCTGAAGACGGCCGCCGTGCTGGAGCGGGAGCTGCCCGCGCGGAGGATCGGGCTCCTCGACCTCGCGACCCGGGAAGTGGAGAGCTGGATTCCCGTCGATCACGGGGTTGGGGGGCTCGCCTTCTCGCTGGACGGGAAGCGGCTCGTCGCCACGGCGTACGCGGAGAACCCGGACCTGCGGGACCCGGTGTACGGGGAGAAGGGCAAGGACTGGATGGGGCGGATCGGCGTGCCCAACCGGCTCGGCTTTCACATCGTGCAGCTGCCTTCAGGGAAGAGCACCTGGAGCGCGGTCGAACCCCGCGACGACGTCAACTTCCGCGAGGACTTCGCCTTCGGCGCCGACGGTACGACCGTGTGGTCGCGGGTGGTGCCGGGCAACTCCGTCCGGCAGTACCACGACCTGGACGGTGACGAGATCGCCGCGCCCGCCGCCGAGCGGCATCTGGTGTGGGACGCGCCCGCGGGGCTCTCGCCCGACGGCCGGCTCGCCGCGGGCGGACTGGGCCGCGAGAAGGGTGAGAAGGCCTATACCGATCTCCTCGATCCGCGCACCGGGAAGCGGGTCGGCGAGGTGCGCGGCAGCGGGGCGATGGCCTGGGCCGACGACCGGCGTCTGATCACGTGGGAGCGTCTGCCCGGCTCGGGCACGGACACCTACCGGCCCCGGATCGTCCTGGTCACCATCGGCAGCGAGAAGGTCGTCCCGCTCACCGGTGTCCGGGAGCCCAACCAGACCATCGCCCGTACGGAGTGGGAGCCGGTCTTCGCCGAGCGCTGACGCCCGGCGCTGATCAGATCCCGGTGACGGCTTCCTCGTACGCCGCCAGCAGCCCGTCGACCGCCTCCCGGCCGGCGGGCCGCAGCGGTGTGCGGACCGGGCCGCCGCCGGGCAGGCCCAGTTCGCCGAGCAGGGCCTTGGCGGTGACCGCGCCGGGCAGGCCCGCCGACATCATCGCTTCGATCAGTGGCGTCGCCCGCTGCTGGAGGCGGGCCGCGCGCGCCGTCTCGCCCGCGTCGAAAGCGTCCAGCACCGCCCGCAGCCGACCGGGGATCACGTTCCCCACCGTGCTGATGTAGCCCGCGGCGCCCACCGCGTACAGGGCGAGGTTGTGCTCGTCGCAGCCCGCGTAGTACGCGAGATCGGTGCGCGCGAGGATCTTCTGGGTGGCGAGAAAGTCGTAGGAGCAGTCCTTGACCGCCACGATCCTCGGATGGTCGGCGAGGCGGAGCACCGTCTCCGGCTCGACGCGGGTGCCGGTGCGGCCGGGGATGTCGTACAGCGCGACCGGGAGGCCGGAGGCGTCCGCGACCTCGCGGAAGTGTGCCTCGACGGCGTCCTGCGGGGGCTTGCTGTAGTACGGGGTCACCACCAGGACGCCGTCCGCGCCCGCCTTCTCCGCCTGCCGGGTCAGTTCGACGGTGTGCCGGGTGTCGAAGGTTCCGACGCCCGCCACGATCGTCGCCCGGTCGCCCACCGCCTCGCGGACGGCCCGTACCAGCGCCGCCTTCTCCTCGTCGGTGGTGGTCGGCGACTCGCCGGTCGTGCCGTTCAGCACCAGGCCGTCGCAGCCCTCGGTCAGCAGTCGGTCCGCCAGCCGCTGGGCGCCGTCGAGGTCGAGGGTGCCGGCCTCGGTGAACGGGGTGACCATCGCGCACAGGGCGCGGCCGAAGGGCGGGGGCGAGGGCACGAGAGCTGCGTAGGTCATGGGAGTAGTGTCGGCGGGTAGATCGTGTAGCTCCACTTAAATCTGCTACGACGTAGCTGTAAGGGATGCTTCGAGGTCTGAGGGGTGGGTGCCCTATGTCCAACTCGGCCTCCTATGGGTCACCATGGCGGGGACCGTCCTGCATCCTCGCTCAGGGAGGCGTCATGAAGCTCGGCAAGGCACTGGCCACCGGAGTCGCCGAGGAACAGCCGCGGACCCGGGACGACGACACCCTCGAACTGCCCGAGGGCGTCGAGACCGTTGAGACAGTTGAGACCGTCGAGGGTTCCGCGGCCGAAGAGGTACCGGCCGCCCGATGAGGCTGCGGCTTCCGGAGGAACGCCCGACGGAGCCGCCGACCGGCTACAAGATCGCCCACCCGGTGCTGTCCCAGGACGGCGGCCGGGCCGGGTTCACCGGTGTGTCGCTGGGCGGCGCGCTGCCGTACGGAGTCGTGGCCGACGCGTCCTGCGTCTACGGGCTGCGGCACGCGGCACCGCACCGCCGCTGCGACTGCGGCTTCCACTGCGTGCACGACCGCTCCGCGGCCGAGGCGCTGCTGTGCGCGGCCGAGCACCGGACGGCGCTGCTCCTCGAGGTCTCCGTCCTCGGCCGGTACATCCGCTTCGAGCGGGGCTTCCGCTACGCCCGCCAGCGGGTGCGCACCGCGACCGTCGGCCCGTGCGGATGCGGCGCGGCCGCCGCCGCCCTCGCCGACGCCGGCTGGGGACGGCCGGGGTGGCGGGCGCTCGCCCCCTCGTGCGCGGGCTGCCTGCGCGGCCGTACGTCCGTCTCCCTAGCCTCCTTCGCCCGGCTGGCCGGGGACGGGCTGCGGGTCGTCGCCAGGCGCGGCGGAACGCCGGCGACGGTGGATCTCGGCCTGCCCGAACTCGTCGCCGAGGCAGCCCTGTTGCAGGCCCGGCTCGATGTGCTCCAGAGCCGCCTGGCCCAGCTGGGGGAGGAGCGCGGCGGCGCGGGCGATACGGCGCAGGGGTAGTGACGGCCGGTCAGGGTACCCGGGTTCCCCGCAGACCTCAGGAAAGGGAACTCCGATGACTCACCGGACCGGGGAAACGGCCGCCAAGGCGGACGTCCGCGGACGCGCCCTCGCCCGTGCCGCCGATCTCAGGGACAAGGCCGGCGCGATGACCGTCCAGCTGCGCAGCAGCGCGGCGCAGGCGGGACACGCCGTGCAGGGCGGGGCCGCGCGGGCGGGCCACGCCGTGGAACACCGGGCGCCCCAGCCGGTGCGCAGGGCCGCCCAGGCCGCCCTGCGGCACCCGCGGCCCATGTTCGTCGCCGGGGCGGCGGGCGCGGCGATGGTCGCGGCCGGGGTGCTGCGCCGGCGGCGAGGCGGGCACTGAGCGCGGCCGGCGCTGAGTGCGACGGGCGGTGAGAACCTCCCTGGCGCGCTCCTCCGGCTCGCTCCTCCGGAGCGCTCTTGACCTGAAGCTTGGTTGAGGTTGAAGGCTGGTCGGTACACACACCGACCAGTCCTTTCCGGAGGCCGACATGACCCGCCGTACCGGCGCCCACCCCGACCTCACCCGCCCGGACGCCGGGGCGCCGTTCTTCAGTACCTGGCGGGTCGGCACACCCGAACGGCAACGGGCGACCGTCGAGGCGGTCGCGGCGGCCTGGGAGCGCCGCCCCTGGCCGGACGACGGACTGCTCGGCTACCACGTCTACACCGGCCGCGACGGCTCCACCCTGATGCACTACTCGCAGTGGACGAGCGAACAGGGTTACGAGGACTTCCTCACGACCCACCGCCAGGAACGCGTCGACGAGATCGACGCCGCCGTCCCGGGCATCGAACGCCTCCGGCTCGACCGCTACCGCCGCCACCGCAGCCGTGAGCGCGCCGTCGGGGACACCCGGGTGCCGGGCCTGATCGTGACCGTGCGGATCGACTTCGAACCGCACGCGGAGCAGCGGCGCGCCGACTGGATCGGCCACGTGATCCGGGCCCTGGCCGACGACCCCGTCGGCCACCGGGGGCTGATCGCCGCCCACTTCCACCTCAGCACGGACGGCAGCCACGTCCTCAACTACGCCGAGTGGGAGAGCGAGCAGGCCTACGACGACGCCATCGCCGCACCCGGCGCACCCACCGAGCAGTGGATGCGGGTGCGGGCGTACCCCGGAGTGAAGAGCTTCACCGGCGCCCGGTACCGGCATGCCGTGGGCCTGCTGCCCGACTGACCGACTCCGGGACGGCTACGGACGGAACCGCAGCACCTGCGGGTCGTGGTCGCTGATCTGGTCGTGGAACTCGGCGTTGATGTGCACGCTGTCGTACTCGAAGTCGCAGCCGCGCCGGATCGACGGGCTGATCAGGATCTGGTCCAGGACCTGGCTGTTGCCCTGGTAGACGTACGAGTAGCGCTCGCTCCGCGGCAGCGACTTGACCGCCGACCACAGCTCTCCGTCGCCCTCCAGCGCCTTCGTGGTCCCGGAGAACTCGAAGTCGTTGATGTCGCCGAGGGTGACCACGTCCGCGTTCTTCTGGGTGGCCAGGATCTCCTTGACGAAGGTGTTCACCGCCGTCGCCTGGAGGTGCCGCTGGGTCTCCGAGCTGCGGGCCGGCGGCTGGTACTGCGAGGTCAGACCCTGGTCGCCGCCCTTGGAGTTGAAGTGGTTGGCGATCACGAACACCGTGCGGCCGCGGAAGACGAACTCGCCGACCAGCGGCTTGCGGCTGTTCTTCCAGGCCTCGTTCGCCGGGTCGATCCGGCCGGGGGAGACCGTCAGCGCGGCCTTGCCGTGCTCCCGGGTCACGCCGGCGGCGGTGTTCGCGTCGCCGCCCGCGCGGTCGGTGAAGGAGACCCGCTCGGGGTTGAACAGGAACACCTGGCGGATGTTTCCGCCGGGCTCGCCGCCGTCGGTGTTGTTCACCGGGTCGATCGCGCGCCAGTCGTAGCGCGGGCCGCCCGCCGCGACGATCGCGTCGATCAGCTTCGTCATGGTCTGGTCGGCCGCGACCGTGCCGTCGTTCGTCGCGCCGTTGTTGTCCTGGATCTCCTCCAGGGACACGATGTCGGGCGAGCGCAGGTTGTTCACGATCGCGGAGGCGTGCGCGGCGAAGGTGTCGTCGGACGGGTCCAGGTTCTCGACGTTGTACGTCGCGACCGCCAGCTCGCCGTTCTTCTGCTTGCGGGTGGTCTCGCGCTCCAGACCGGCGCTCTTCAGGGCGCCGATCTCGTTGGCGACGAGCGTGTAGCCGCCGAACTGGTTGTAGTCCAGCGGGCCGGTGGTGGCACCGGTGAGGCTGTCGCCGACGTTCGCGTCCGGGAAGTCCGCCACCTTGCCGAGGGACTGGATCATGATCCGGCCGGTGTTCTGGGACGTGTAGGAGCCGTAGACCGTGCCGCCACGCCGGTTGGCGTGCTCGTCCGGCTTCACCGTGACCCACAGCTCGGTGTACGGGTCGGTGGCGCCGACCACGCGGGCGTCGGAGACCCGGACGTTCATGCCCTCCAGGGACTCGTAGTGGTCCAGGGCGTACTTCGACGGCTGGAGCGGCAGACCGTTGACCGAGCCGTTCGCGGCCGGGTCGCCCGCCGGGGTGTAGGCGTCCGGCACCGAGTCCGCGTCGATCGCCACCGGCGCGGGGACCGGGTTGCCGCTGGAGACGACGGTCACCGTCGGCCGGGTGATCTCGGTGATGGCCTGGTTGCCGGAGGAGGTGCCGCCCGGGACGTACTCGGAGACCGTGCCCGACACCTTCACCGCGTCACCGACGGCCACACCCTTGGGCGTGGAGCTGGTGAAGACGAAGACGCCCTCGCTGGTGGCCGGGTCGGCGTCCGCGTCCGGGTCCTGGATCCAGAAGCCGCGCGACGAGCCGTAGGTCCGTATGCCGGTGACGATTCCGGCCACGTCCGTGACCTGCTTGCCGGCGTACGGCGATATCCGGGTCGTGCCCTGGATGTCCCGGATGCGCACGCTGTCCGCGTGGGCCGGGGAGGTGAGGACGACGGTGGACGCCGCGGAACAGACGGCGGCGACGGTGAGCGCGGCGAGGCGCGCGGAAGACTTGCTCGGCAACGGGATCCCTCCGGGGACGTTCTGGGCGCCGGGACGAGGGTGGAACGGAAGGTCGGAGCCGCGACCGGTGGGGCGGTGGCGACGCGCGTAGAAAAGGGGAAGCGGTGTGCCCGGAAAGAGGAATATGTCGCCCCCCGATCGGTGAACAGATGTCCGCCGACTTCTACGCGCGTCAATCTCCTGCCTGGTCCGGCCAGTTGTCAAGGTTTCGGCCATGTACAGCCGTCGACGAGGAGATGAACCGGGCGGCATGGGTGGAAATCCGTCTAGGCTGAGTGGCTGAACCATTGGTCGTACGCCTGGTCGTACGCCGTCCAGGCGCCCCTAGGAGAACCAGCCGATGTCAGACAGCTCCCCCTTGCCGCCGGTACGGCTGACCTCCGACGCGGAGCTGGCGCGTGACGCGCTCTCCACCCCGCTGCTCTCCCGCGCCGCCCGGCTCGCCCGCTGGGCCGGACCCGGCACCCGGGTCGACGCCGGCGGCGGACTGGTCGAGGAGCAGCTGCCCGCCGCGGCCGAGGCGCTGGGCCTGAGCGGCGACGACGCCGCCGCCTACGCGAGCGAGGCCTGGCGGGTGGCCGTCGACACCGGCCTCGTCGAGATCGTCGACGAGGAAGAGGGCACCGTCGTGGCCGGCGAGGACCTGGCGCTGCTCACCGGCGGCTCCCCGCAGGACGTCCTCGCCGTCTGGCAGGGGGCCCTGGAGACCGTGCTCGCCGACGCGAGCGTGCCCGATCTCGACGACCTCGTCGACGCCCTCGACGAAGGCGGCCAGGTCGACTTCTCCGCGCTCGACTGGGACCCCGAGGCCGAGGCCGAGTTCCTCGACGGCGTGCTCGCCAACCTCTACCTGCTCACCGTCAGCGAGGACGGCCCCGGCGACGGCCCGGTGCCGCTGCCCGCGCTCGCCGCGTCCGCCATCGTCCCCGACGACATGGGCGAACCCACCAACGACGTCCTGGAGCAGGTCTCCGAGGCGATGATGCGGCTCGACGACCAGTTCCGGCTCCTGGAGCCGGTCGGGCTCGTCGAGTACCGGCCCGTCGACGAGGCGCTGATGGCCGACGCCGACGCCGATGACGAGCCGGGGGCATCCGTCGACGACACCGACGTGGCTCGCTACGGCATGGTCCGGCTCACCCCGCTCGGCCGGTACGGCCTGCGCGCCCGGCTGCTGGAGGCCGGGTTCGACGCGCCCGCCGTCGGAGAACTCGCCGACAAGGGCGCCGACGCCCTCCTCGACGGCACCGCCGGGTTCGGGCCGCGCGCCGCGCAGGCCGAGACCGAGCAGTGGCTCGCCCGGCGCGAACCGCTGGCCGCGGCCCGGGAGCTGCTGGCCGCCGCGCGCGGCTCCGACGCGGGGGCGCCGCTGCGGCGGCTGCGGTGTCAGCAGGCGTTGTCGCTGGTCGGGGCGGAGGCGGAACCCGCGCTGCGGGAGGTGCTCGACGACGCCGAGCTGGGTGGGCTCGCCCGGGTGTGGCTCAGTGAGCGCGGTGCCGTGGACGTACCGCCGCCGTCCGAGGCGATGGTGTTCTGGCTGACCATCGACACGGTGGCGGCGCAGCTGGCCGCGGAGGGGAACTCCGTGGAGTTGCGGGCTCTGGTCGAGGGGCTGGCCGAGCAGCACAGCGGGTTTTTCTCGGCGGTGTGGCGGGTGGAGCATCCGGCGACGGCGGATGTGCTGGAGGCGATGGGGCGGATTCATCCCGACAAGAGGATTGCGAAGGAGGCGCGGAAGGCCGCGTTCAAGGCGCGCTCCCAGCACGGGGGTTGATGTCTGTTCGGCGGGTGCGGGTGCGGGTGCGGGTGCGGGTTCGGGTTTGGTGTGGCTGTTGGCGCCCACGCGGCGGAGTCGCATGTCGACAGGAGCCCCGCGCCCCTTGGGGAGTTGTTCAACCGGAGTTCAGAGGTGGCCGGGAGTCTGTGGGGCATGTCGCTCACCCGCAGGGACTTCGCCAGAACCTCCGCGCTCACCGGTGCCGGGGTGGCACTCACCGGCAGCGTCGCCGCGCTCGGCAGCGCGCCGGGCGCCCTCGCCACCACGGAGACCGAGACGGCCGGCTCCGCACAGGGGACCGACGACATCGGGTACGGCCCGCTGCTCCCCGACCCCGACGGCATCGTCGCGCTGCCCGCCGGATTCTCGTACCGCGTCCTCACCCACACCGGCCGCACCCGGCTGGAGTCCGGCGAGTTCACCCCCGCCGAGCACGACGGCACCGCCGCCTTCGAGGGGCCGCGCGGCACGGTCCTGCTCGTCAACAACCACGAGATGGACGGACCGCGCACCGAGCAGGAGTACCCGGTGCCGCTCGCCGAGGGCCTGGTCTACGACCCGGCCGCGCCCGGCGGCTGCACCGTCGTCGAGGTACGGCCCGACGGACAGGTCGCGATTGGGGTCTCCCCTGCTCGAACGTAGTTGAGAGCTTGGGGAAGGGTCGCCATCTCCGGCACCGCCAACAACTGCGCGGGCGGCCGCACCCCCTGGGGCACCTGGCTGACCTGCGAGGAGAACTCCGACCGGGCCGGCGAGAACGGCATGACCAAGGACCACGGCTATGTCTTCGAGGTCGACCCCGCCGACCGGCGCGCCAACCGCGACCCCAAGCCGCTGAAGTTCTTCGGCCGCTACGACCACGAGGCCGTCGTCATCGACCCCAGGCGCGGCCACGCCTACCTCACCGAGGACGACGACGAGCCCAACGGCCTCTTCTACCGCTGGGTCCCGCCGCAGGGCTTCACCCACGGCCGCGGACGGCTGCGCACCCTCGCCGACGACGCGGGCGTCCTCCAGGCCCCCCGGTGCTTCGACTCCGGCGGCCGGTTCGTCGACGACCTCTCCCGCGCGGTGAAGACCGGCACGGTCTACGGCGTCGACTGGGTGGACGTCCCCGACCGCGACGCGTGGACCGTCGCCGTGCGCGAGCAGTTCGGCCCCGGCCAGGTCACCCGGGCCCGCAAGCTGGAGGGCATGTGGTGGGCCGACGGCGGCGCCTACCTCGTCTCCTCCTACGCCCGCGACGAGAGCCCCGGCCCCGCGCACGACGGCCAGGTCTGGTTCTACGACCCGCGTCGCCGCACCCTGACCCTGAAGGTGCTGCTCGGGGTGAACCCCGCCCCCTCCCGCGACGGAGCCCTCGACGGCCCCGACAACATCACCGTCTCCCCGTACGGCGGCCTCGTCATCGCGGAGGACGGAGACGGCGTCCAGCACCTCTTCGGCGCCACCGACAGCGGCCGTACCTACCCCATCGCCCGCAACCAGCTCAACATCGGCACCGAGGCCGAGCCGGAGTACAGCGAGTTCACCGGCGTCACCTTCTCGCCCGACGGCCGCACGCTGTACGCCAACATCCAGGAGCCCGGCATCATGCTCGCCATCACCGGGCCGTGGAAGCGTCAGCGGCGGTAACCGATGGGCGCCGATTAATTCACTCGCCCGGCTCCCGCTGCGCCTCCTACAGTGAGATCACAACGTCACGCACCTCCCGGTGCGAAGGCGGCGGTTACTTCTTCTCTCAAAAGAATCCCAGCCGCAGCCGACTTGATCTCGGGAGGCGCAGCTCATGGTGGGTGCCCGGTGCGCAGGCAACGGTTACTTCATTTGATCTGGCGGTTGCGGGTTCGAGCCCCGTCATCGACTTCGGGTCGGTGTAGCTCAATCGGAAGAGCACCAGGATAAGTTCCGTCGCCGACTCCTGATCTCGGGCACCCTCCTTTTGCTGCGCCTCCCTCCGTAACACGAAAGAATTCGGGGGGAATTCAGCATGGCGCGATTCAACGTCCGGCGCGCGAAGGCGCAGCCGACCTCGCCGGTCGCGACGACCGGACGGGCACTGCGCACCCACCAGGGCGGCCGGGGCCACGAGCGTGACGCGCGCTCCGAGCTCTTCCTGCTCGCCGTCGCCAACTTCGTCTCGCAGCAGACCTTCTATGAGTCCGGCGCCGCCCGCGACGACCGGTTCGCGACGCTCGTGCGCGAACTGGCCGTCACCGACCCCGCCTGGACAGCCGGTCTGCTCGGCTGGCTGCGCGGCGAGGGAAACCTGCGGACGGCTTCCCTGGTGGGCGCCGCCGAGTATGTGAAGGCACGGCTCGACGCGGGCACGACCGACGGCCCGGCCAACCGCCAGGTGGTGGACTCGGTGCTCCAGCGCCCCGACGAGCCCGGCGAACTCCTCGCGTACTGGACGGCCAGCTACGGCCGCGCGATCCCCAAGCCGGTCAAGCGGGGCGTCGCCGACGCCGTACGCCGCCTCTACACCGGCAAGGCGCTGCTGAAGTACGACACCGCGTCCAAGGGCTACCGCTTCGGCGACATCCTCAACCTGGTGCATGCGGCGCCGCACCCGGACAAGCCGTGGCAGGGCGAGCTGTTCCAGTACGCCCTCGACCGCCGGCACCACCCGGACACGGCGGTGCCGCCCGCGTCCAACCGGACGCTGACGGCGCACCGTGAGCTGATGGCGGTGCCGGTCGAGGAGCGGCGCGCGATCGTGACGGCGCCCGACGGCGCGGAGCGGCTGGCGGCGGCCGGGATGACCTGGGAGGCGCTGGCGGGCTGGCTGCAGGGTCCGATGGACAAGGCGGCCTGGGAGGCCGTGATCCCGTCGATGGGCACCATGGCGCTCGTCCGCAACCTGCGGAACTTCGACGAGGCGGGTGTGTCCGACGAGGTCGCGGCGCGGGTCGCCGCGCGGATCAGCGACCCGGAGGAGGTGCGCCGCTCGCGGCAGTTCCCCTTCCGGTACCTGGCCGCGTACCAGCACGCGCCCTCGCTGCGCTGGTCGTACCCGCTGGAGCAGGCGCTCGGCCACTCGCTGGCCAACGTGCCCGCGCTGCCCGGCCGCACGCTGGTGCTCGTCGACCGCTCCGGTTCGATGTTCTGGTCGCGTCTGTCCGACCGCTCGGAGCTGAACCGCGCCGACGCGGCGGCGGTCTTCGGTACGGCGCTCGCGCTGCGGGCGGCGCACGCGGACCTCGTCGAGTTCGGCACGACCAGCAACGAGGTGCGGTTCCGCAAGGGCGAGTCGGTGCTGAGGATCCTGGAGCGCTTCGGCGACCTGGGCGGCACGGACACGACCGAGGCCGTGCGCCGGCACTACCGCGGGCACGACCGGGTGCTGATCGTCACCGACGAGCAGTACACCCACAGCCGCCACGGCGCCCCGACCGACCAGATCCCGGCCGACATCCCGGTCTACACCTGGAACCTCGCGGGGTACCGCGCGGGCCACGGACCATCCGGGACGGGGAACCGGCACACCTTCGGCGGCCTCTCGGACGCGGCGTTCCGCATGGTGCCGCTGCTGGAGGCCGGGCGGAACGCGGACTGGCCGTGGGTGGCGTGAGCCGCCGGGCGCCCCTGGACGGGGGCGCCCACGGGCTCGTACGCGTCGCTACAGCGCCTGCGCCGCCGGCTTGACCATGTTGCGGACCGTGCGGGCCTTCACGAAGTCGCCCATGGCCGTCATCTCCCATTCGCCGGAGAACTGACGGATCAGCTTGGCCATCATCACGCCGGTCTGCGGTTCGGCGTTGGTCAGGTCGAAGCGGACCAGCTCCTCGCCGGTGGCGGCGTCCATCAGGCGGCAGTACGCCTTGGCGACCTCGGTGAACTTCTGGCCGGAGAAGGAGTTCACGGTGAAGACCAGGCCGGTGACCTCCTGCGGGAGGCGGCCGAGGTCGACGGTGATGACCTCGTCGTCGCCGCCGCCCTCGCCGGTGAGGTTGTCGCCGGAGTGGCGGATCGCGCCGCCGACGATCGTCAGCTTGCCGAAGTAGCAGCTGTCGATGTGGTTGCGCTGGGGGCCGTAGGCGATGACCGAGGCGTCCAGGTCGATGTCCTTGCCGCGGTACGCCGGCTCCCAGCCGAGGCCCATCTTGACCTGGGAGAGCAGCGGGCGGCCGCCCTTGACCAGGGAGACGGTCTGGTTCTTCTGGAGGCTGACCCGGCCCTTGTCCAGGTTGATCTTCCCGGCGCCGGGCGCGGGGGCGGCCGGAGGGGCGGCCGGGGCCGGGGGCGCGGACAGACGCGGGTCCATCGGCGGGGCCGGCGGGGTGACCGGGGGCTGCATGGGCGCCGGGGGCGGGGTGACCGGCTGGGCCGGGGCGGCGGGCGCCGCGGCGGGCTCCTCCACCGTGACGCCGAAGTCGGTGGCGATGCCGGCCAGGCCGTTGGCATAGCCCTGGCCGACCGCGCGGGCCTTCCACTGGCCGCCTCGCAGATAGATCTCCACGACCACCAGCGCGGTCTCGGTGCCGAGCTGCGGGGGTGTGAACGTGGCCAGGACGCTGTTGTCGTCCGCGTTGCGGATGGTCGCCGTCGGCTCGATGCCCTGGAAGGTCTGACCGGGCGCGTCCGGGCTCGCGGTGACGACGATCTTCTCGATGCCGGGCGGGACGGCCGTGGTGTCGACCGTGATCGCGTCGGGGGCCATACCGCCGCCGGACCGGTACGTCACGCCCGGGCCGCTGGGCTGGTTGTAGAAGATGAAGTCGTCGTCGGAGCGCACCTTGCCGTCGGCGGTGAGCAGCAGGCCCGAAACGTCGAGCCGCACCGGGGCGGCGACGTCCACCGACACGCGGGCGGCGGAGAGCGGGATGTTCGAGCCGGGGGTCATAGCTGTCATGCCCCGTTGAACGAGCGAGGGCGTTTTACCGTTCCCTTACCGACCCGCCGATCGGGTCACCGTCGGTTGCGCGGGTGGTCCCGGGCCTGGCGTTCGTTGCCCCGGCGGTAGTTCCCCGTCCAGCGGGCCATCACCAGCTGGGGGTCGCCGGACTCCACCTCGGCGAGGAACGCGTCCGCTCGGGGGCCGCGCAGGGTGGTGGCGGTTCGGCCGTGGTGGGCGATGTGGACGGTGCCGTCGCGGTGCGTTTCGTAGGTGAAGCTGTGGGGTCGGGGCATGCCGCGGATGCTACGGCCGCGGGGGCGTGCGGGCCCAGCGGATTTCGCCCCCGCCGCCCCTACCCGTCCCATCCCGGGGCGCTGCCCCGGAGCCCCGCTGGGGGCTGCCGCCCCCAGCCCCCCGGCGGGGGCTTCGCCCCCTGCGCCCCCACTGGGGCTGCGCCCCAGACCCCCGGCGGGGGCTCGGCCTCCCGCGCCCCCACTGGGGTTGCGCCCCAGACCCCCGGCGGGGGCTCGGCCTCCCGCGCCCCCACTGGGGTTGCGCCCCAGACCCCCTTCGGGCCTGAACGGGCCTCGTCCTCAAACGCCGGACGGGCTGATTTGCCAGCCGGTGCTGGGAAGTGGACGTCGGCGTGCTGAGGGGGAGGCCTCGGCTACGGGACCACCACGATCTTTCGGCCCACCCCGGCCGCGAACTGCTCCAGTGCCTGGGGGTACCGCTCCAGCGGGACGCGGTCGCTGATGAAGATCTCCGGGTTCAGGACGCCGTTCGCGAAGAGTTCCGCCGCTCGCTCGAAGCTGTGCAGGACCGCCATCGAACCGGTGATGGTGATCTCCTGGTTGTAGATGCGGTACGGGTCGATCGTCACCCGGGTCGCGTAGTCCGCCACCCCGAACTGCAGGAACGTCCCCGCCTTCGCCACCCGGTCCAGGCCGTCCTGGATCGCCGCGGCGTTGCCCGTGGCGTCCACGACCACGTCCCAGCCCTGTGGGCGGTCCAGTTCGTCCGGGGTCGCGGCGGACGCCGAGACGCCCAGGCGGCGGGCCGTCTCCAGGCGGGAGGGGTTGACGTCCACCACGTCCACACTCGCCGCACCCGTCCGCTTGGCCAGTTCCAGCATCATCAGGCCCATGGTGCCCGAGCCGTAGATCAGGACGTGGGCTCCCAGCCTCGAGTTCAGTACGTCGTAACCCCGTACCGCGCAGGACAGGGGCTCCACCAGTGCCGCGTCCTCGGTGCGCACGTGGTCGGGCAGTTTCACGCAGTTCGCCACCGGGGCCACCGCGTACTGCGCCGCGCCACCCGCCGTCGTCACGCCGATCGCCGCCCAGCGTTCACAGAGGTTGTTGTGGCCGGTGCGGCAGTAGCGGCATTCGTGGCAGTACAGGGACGGGTCGACCGCCACCCTGTCGCCCACCGACAGCTCCGTGACCTGGGTGCCCACCGCGACCACCTCGCCGGCGAACTCGTGGCCCGGCACGATTGGCAGCTTCGGCGCGAACTCGCCCTGGAGGATGTGGAGGTCGGTGCCGCAGAGGCCGCATGCGGCGACCTCCACCACCACGTCGCGCGGACCCGGCGTCGGGTCCGGGACCTCGGCGACGACGGCCCGGCCCACGGACTCGATGACGGCGGCCTTCATTTCACGGCTCCCAACGACAGGCCCTGGACGAGTTTGTCCTGGGCGGCGAACCCCGCGGCGAGCACCGGCAGGGAGATGACGAGCGACGCGGCGCACACCTTGGCCAGGAACAGTCCCTGGCTGGTGATGAAGCCGGTCAGGAAGACGGGGGCCGTCTCGGCCACCACGCCGGTCAGTACCCGGGCGAAGAGCAGTTCGTTCCAGCTGAAGATGAAGCAGATCAGGGCGGTCGCGGCGATGCCGGGCAGGGCGATGGGGGTGATCACCCGCGCGAGGATGGTCGGCAGGCGGGCGCCGTCCATCCGCGCCGCCTCGATCACCGCCACCGGGACCTCGGCGAGGAAGGACTGCATCATCCACACCGCGATCGGCAGGTTCATGGAGGTGTAGAGGACGACCAGCAGCCAGATGTTGTCCAGCAGGCCCGCGTTCCTCGCGAAGAGGTAGATCGGGAGCAGGCCCGCCACCACCGGGAGCATCTTCGTCGACAGGAAGAAGAACATGACGTCCGTCCACTTGCGGACGCGGTTGATCGACAGCGCGTAGGCCGCCGGCAGGGCCAGCAGCAGGACCAGCAGCGTCGATGTCAGCGACGCCACCGTCGAGTTGATCAGCGCCGGCCAGGGGCTCGCGCCGCCCGAGAGGCCGAAGAACTCGCGGTAGCCGTCCAGGGTCAGCGGCGCCGTGAAGGACGGCGGGTTGGTGGCCGCGTCCGCTTCCGAGTGGAAGGACGTCAGGGCCATCCAGGCGATGGGCAGGAAGAACGTGATCCCGGCGAGCCAGGCCAGGAGGCCGGGGCCGATGCGGCGGACGGTGCTCATGCGCGGGAGGCCTCCTCGCGGAAGAGGGACGACACGACCCGCAGCGCGAAGGTCGCGATGACGATCGAGCCGAGCACCACCAGGACGCCCGCGGCCGAGGCGAGGCCGTTCTCATGGGCCTGGTAGAAGCTCTGGTAGACGGTGTAGGGGAGGTTGGCCGTGCCCAGACCGCCCGAGGTGATCGTGAAGACCGCGTCGAAGTTCTGGACGATGTAGATCGAGCCCAGCAGGGCGCCCAGTTCGAGGTAGCGGCGCAGGTGGGGGAGGGTCAGGTGGACGAAGATCTGCCAGTCGCTCGCGCCGTCCACCCGCGCGGCCTCCAGCTGCTGCGGGTCGCGGCTCTGCAGCCCGGCCAGCAGGATCAGCATCATGAACGGCGTCCACTGCCAGATCAGGGAGGCCTCGACGGCGAGCAGCGGGGTGTTCGAGACCCAGTCCGGCTGTGGGCCGCCGACGTAGCTCAACAGGCCGTTCAGCAGGCCGTATTCGGGGTTGTAGAGGACGTGCTTCCAGAGCAGTGCCGCGGCGACCGGGACCACCAGGAACGGGGCGATCAGCAGGGTGCGGACCACGCCCCGGCCCCGGAAGCCGCGGTTCAGGAGGAGGGCCAGCAGCAGGCCCAGGGCCAGGCTGACCAGGACCACCGTCGCCGTCAGCAGGATCGTCGTCCCCACCGACTGGCGCAGGTCCGCGTCGGTGAGCACCTGGCGGTAGTTGTCCACGCCCGTGAAGCGGCGGGCGTCGGGGTAGAGGGCGTTCCAGTCGAAGAAGGAGATCACCAGGGTGGCCACGAAGGGCAGCTGGGTCACCACGATCATGAAGATCAGGGCGGGTAGCAGAGGGGCTCTGGTCGCCCAGGCGCGGAGGCGGGAGTGCGGCGCGTCCGCGGTGCGTGCGGGAGTCGTGGCCACGGGGGCCGTCGTCGCGGTCATCGTCCCTCGTACTCCTCGGAGATGCGCTCGGCGAGCTGCTGGGACTTCTTCAGGGCCGTCTCGACGGACTGGCGTCCGGCGATGGCCGCGCTGATCTCCTGGGAGACCTGGGTGCCGAGGTCGGTGAACTCGGGGATGCCGACGAACTGGATGCCGGGCGCGGGGCGCGGCTGGACGCCGGGGTCGTCAGGCCGGGCGCCTTCGATGGCCTCCTTGGTCATCTCCTGGAAGGCGGCGGCCTCCGCGCGGTACGCCGGGTTCGCGTACGTCGACGCCCGCTTGCCGGCCGGGACGTTCGACCAGCCGATCTCCTCGCCGACCAGCCGCTCGTACTCCTTGCCCGACGCCCAGGAGACGAACTTCCACGCCTTGTCGGGGTTGCGGGAGGCGTCCTGGATGCCCCAGGCCCAGGTGTACAGCCAGCCGGAGGAGTCCGTCCTCTCGACGGGGGCGGGGGCGTAGCCCACCTTGCCCTTGACCGGGGAGCCCGCCGCCTCCAGGGAACCGGCCGCCGAGGTGGCGTCGTACCACATCGCGACCTTGCCCTGGGTCATGTTGTTCAGGCACTCGGCGAAGCCGGACTGGGCGGCGCCGGACTGGCCGTGCTCACGGACCAGATCGACATAGAACTTTGTCGCCTTCTCCCACTCGGGGCTGTCGAGCCGGGCCTTCCAGTCCTGGTCGAACCAGGTGCCGCCGAAGGTGTTCACCACCGTCGTCAGCGGGGCCATGACCTCGCCCCAGCCGGGCAGTCCGCGCAGACAGATGCCCTTCATGCCGGGTTCGGCGCCGTCGGCCTTGGCCGCGAGCTCGGCCACCTGCTGCCAGGTGGGGCGTTCGGGCATGGTCAGGCCCGCGCGGGCGAAGACGTCCTTGCGGTACATCAGGAAGGACGACTCGCCGTAGAAGGGCTGACCGTAGAGCTTGCCGTCGTCGCCGGTCAGGGACTGGCGCATCGGCTTCAGGACGTCCTGTTCGTCGTACGAAGGATCCTTCGCGACGTATGAGTCCATCTCCTTCAGCCAGCCGTTGCGGGCGTAGATCGGTATCTCGTAGTTGGACAGGGTGGCGACGTCGTACTGGCCCGCCTGGTTGGCGAAGTCCTGGCTGATCTTGTCGCGGACGTCGTTCTCGGGGAGGACGGTGAAGTTGACCTTGATGCCCGTCTCTTCTGTGAAGTGGGCGGCCGTGAGCTTCTGCAGCTCCACCATCTGCGGGTTGTTGACCATGAGGACGTTGATGGCGTCGCCGCCGGATCCGGCCCCGCCCGCTCCGACCCAGCAGCCGGAGAGCAGCGGGGCGAGCAGCGTCCCTGCGGCGGCCATGGCGAGCGTGGCTCGCGCGGGCCGTCGTCGGCTCTGGGTTCGCATGGATCGCTCCTGGACGTATGGGGAGATATAGGGCAATGGCAAGCAAGGGGGTGCCCTATAGGGGTGGGTTGGATTTTCAGACCTGAGTTCAGACCTGAGTGGGGAGTGGTGAGTGGGTGAGTTGGATTTTCAGACGCGGATGACCTGGGGGCCCAGCAGCGCGTAGCGGTGCGCCTCCGCCGCGGGCAGCAGGGTGCTCGTCACGATCGCCTCCAGCGCGCCGACCTCCGCGAACCGGCAGAAGCTCACCGCGCCGAACTTGGTGTGCACCCCGGCGAAGACCGTGCGTCGCGCGGCGCGGACCGCCTGCGCCTTTACCTCGCCGACCGCCGGGTCGGGGGTGGTCAGACCGTGCTCGCGGGAGATGCCGTTGGCGCCGATGAACGCCAGATCGAGGACGAAGCCGGCCAGCATCTTCGTCGTCCAGTGGTCGACGGTGGCGAGGGTGCCGGCCCGGACCCGGCCGCCGAGCAGCAGCACCGAGACGTGGTCCGCCCCGGCGAGCGCGCCCGCGACCGGCAGGGACGCGGTGACCACGGTCAGCGGCCGGTCCCGGGGCAGGGCCTCGGCGATGAGCTGCGGGGTGAAGCCCTCGTCGACGAAGACCGTCTCGGCGTCCCCGAGCAGCTCGGCCGCGGCGGCCGCGATCCGGCGCTTCTCGGGGACGTGGCTGGTGGCGCGGAAGGAGAGCGTCGTCTCGAACCCGGCGCTCTCCACGGGGTAGGCCCCGCCGTGCGTACGGCGGACCAGGCCGTGGTCCTCCAGGACGCGCAGATCCCGCCGTACGGTCTCCTTGGCCACGCCCAGCTCGGCGGCGAGCGCGGTGACGTCGACCGAGCCGGTGGCGCGGGCGACCCGTACGATCTCGCGCTGGCGTTCTTCCGCGGTTCTGTTCATGGCCGTCACCCGCCTTCTCGCTGTGCTGCCCGTTCGGGCCCTCGGTGGGGCCATGGGTGAAGTTCTACAGCGGGTGGGGGGTGGTGACCAGGCCTGTTGCGGGGGTGATGCTGCCCGTGTGTGCCCGTTCGGCGCGCCGGGTGCCCGCCTCGGACCTGCGGGATCGCGGCGCCGGGTGTGGGAGCGGGCGGATGCGGTGCCCGAACATGGCGGCGGGCGGGCCCGTTTCGTGCCCGCCCGCCCGTTCCGCCGATGTCTTTCGGTCAGTACGGCCAGATCGGCGGCTCGGTCACGAAGTGGCCGCCCAGGCAGGCGTGCGCCGGGTTGTCCGGGTCCAGCTCGCCCTGCTCGGCGATGAGCTTCTCGGCGTACGGCTCGGAGTCGTCCTGCGGGTCGTAGCCGAGCGCCCGCGCGGTGGACAGGTCCCACCACAGGCGGGTGTTGGCGGAGGAGCCGTAGACGACGGTGTGGCCGACGTTCTCGGCGGTCAGGGCGGCATGGAAGAGGCGGGCGCCGTCGGCCGGGCTCATCCACACGGACAGCATGCGCACGCTGGTCGGCTCGGGGAAGCAGGAGCCGATGCGCACCGAGACGGTCTCCAGGCCGTGCTTGTCCCAGTAGAACTGCGCCAGGTCCTCGCCGAAGGACTTGGACAGGCCGTAGAAGGTGTCCGGGCGGCGCGGGGTGTCGACGGGGATGAGGGGGTCGTCGCCCTGGGGGCGCGGGGTGTAGCCCACCGCGTGGTTGGAGGAGGCGAAGACGATCCGGCGGACGCCCTCCTCGCGGGCGGCCTCGTAGAGGTGGTAGGTGCCCTCGATGTTCGCCTTCAAGATCTTCTCGAAGGGGGCTTCCAGGGAGATGCCCGCGAGGTGGATGATCGCGTCGACGCCCCGGACGGCCTCCCGGACGGCGTCCTTGTCGGCGAGGTCGGCGACGATCGCGTCCGGCGCGTCCTCGATGGGGCGCAGATCGAGCAGGCGCAGCTCGTAGCCGTAGTCCGGGAGCAGGTCCCGCATCAGGGTGCCGAGCCCGCCGGCGGCGCCGGTGAGCAGAACGGTGCGGGGAGCGGGCATCCTCGGGTCTCCTTGCATCGCCAGCCGTGCACATGCGCGCGTCGTGCACATGCGCGTACGGCATTCATATTCGTGGACACGCTAAGAGGGGCCGCACCGCCCGTCAAGTGTCGCGCGGAAGCGCGAAATCCGCTGGTGTGTCGGGGGTTGGCGTGCTTGACCCGCCTCCTGGGGGCGGCTTAGCGTGGGCGGGTTCAGAAATGTGGACGTAGATCAAGCATATAGATATGCAGGACCTCATGGATCCCTGGGAGAGCCCGTGACGTCAGCCCCTCTCGCCGCCCGCCTCACCCTGCCCAGCGGCCCGCTGTTCTTTCCCGTCACGGCCTTCGGCCCGGACGGAGCCGTCGACCTCGACGTCTACCGCGCGCATGTGCGCCGCGGGGTGGAGGCCGGCGCCGCGGCGGTCTTCGCCTGCTGCGGGACGGGGGAGTTCCACGCGCTCACGCCCGAGGAGTTCCAGCGGTGCGTACGGGCAGCGGTCGAGGAGACCGCCGGGCGGGTGCCGGTCGTCGCCGGGGCGGGCTACGGCACCGCGCTCGCCGTACGGTACGCGCGGCTCGCCGAGGAGTCCGGGGCCGACGGACTGCTCGCCATGCCGCCGTATCTCGTCGTCGCCGGACAGGAGGGGCTGCTGCGGCACTACCGCGAGATCGCGGCGGCGACCGCGCTGCCCGTGATCGTCTACCAGCGCGACAACGCCGTCTTCACCCCCGCGACCGTCGTCGAACTGGCCCGCACCGAGGGGATCGTCGGCCTCAAGGACGGCCTCGGCGACCTCGACCTCATGCAGCGGATCGTCAGCGCCGTGCGCACCGAAGTCCCCGGCGACTTCCTCTACTTCAACGGCCTGCCGACCGCCGAGCAGACCCAGCTCGCCTACCGGGGCATCGGCGTCACCCTCTACTCCTCCGCCGTCTTCTGCTTCGTCCCCGAGATCGCGCTCGCCTTCCACCGGGCCCTGCGCACCGGCGACGACACCACCGCGCACCGCCTGCTCGACGGCTTCTACCGGCCCTTCGTCGAACTGCGCGCCCAGGGCCGCGGCTACGCCGTCGCCCTCGTCAAGGCGGGCGTACGGCTGAGCGGGCTGGACGTCGGTGAGGTGCGGCCCCCGCTGCACGAGCCGAGCGAGGATCATGTCAAGCAGCTCGCTCAGCTGATCGAGCGGGGACATGCGCTGCTGGAGGAGACCAAGTGAAGGCGTCGGCATTCGTCTACCCCTGGGACGTCAACGGCGACCCGCAGGCCCCGGCACTCCTGGCGGACCTGGGCGTACGTCAGGTGACGCTGGCCTCCGCCTATCACTCGACGCGCGCCCTGACGCCCCGCCACCCCGCCCATCGCATCGTCACCGCGGAACACGCCGCCGTGCTCTACCCCACCGGCGCCCGCTGGGCGGACCGCACCCTGCGCCCCTACCCGGCCGGTGCCTGGGCGCCCGAGGCGGACGCCTACGGCGAGGCCGCCGCCGCGCTCGCCGACGCCGGCCTGGAGACGCACACCTGGGTCGTCCTCGCGCACAACTCCCGCCTGGGCGCCGAACATCCGGAGACCTCGGTCGTCAACGCCTACGGCGACCGCTACCCCTGGGCGCCGTGCATCGCGCAGCCCGCCACGCGCGCGTACCTGGTCGACCTGGCCGCCGAGGCGGCGGTACGGCCCGGGGCACGCGGCACCGAGCTGGAGTCCCTCGGCTGGTACGGCCTCGCCCATCTGCACGCCCACGACAAGACCGGCGGGGTCGGCCTCGGCGAGGCGGGCCAGTACCTGATGTCCCTGTGCTTCTGCTCCGACTGCCGCGCGGGATACGCCGCCCAGGGCCTCGACCCCGACGAGCTGGCCGCCGCCGTACGCACCGCGCTGGAGCCGCTGTGGCAAGGGGCGTCCTCGTCCTCGTCCGCGGACGACGGAGGCTGGACGGCCGTGGAGAAACTGCTCGGCGACACCACCGCGAACGCCACGCGCGCGTGGCGCGACGAAACCGCCCGCACGCTTCAGGAGGCGGCCGTCGCGGCGGTCCGCGCGGAGGCCCCTGACGGCTTCCGGATCCTCCTCCACGCCGACCCGGTCTCCTACCACTGCGGCGCCAACGCGGGCGTCGAACCCGCGCACATCCTGTCCGTCGCGGACGGCGTGGTCGTGCCCTGCACGGGCGGCGCGGGCCTGCTCACCCCCTTCGCGGAGCAGCGCCGCGCGGGCGCCGTCCTCGCCGCCAACTTCACCGTCGTCTCCGGCATGGGCGGCAGCCCCGCCACCCTCGCCACGGACGCCGCCCGTGCCCGAGACCTCGGAGCGACGGAACTGCGGCTGTACCACGCCGGGTTGGCGTCGGACGGCGACCTGGCCGCGGTGCGCTCGGCGCTCGCCGGGCTGTGAGGTGGGCTTGACCGGACCGCGGCTTGGTCACGTGGGGTTGGCGTCGGACGGCGACCTGGCCGCGGTGCGCTCGGCGCTCGCCGGGCTGTGAGGTGGGCTTGACCGGACCGCGGCTTCGTCACGCGGGGTCGGTGTCGGACGGTGGCTTGGCGGTGGTGCGGTCGGTGCTCGCCGGGTGTGGGAACAGCGGGGCCGCCGTCGCCGCCAAGGCGAGCCCCAGGGCGGCCAGCAGCAGCCGGTGATCGACCAGCTCGACCAGGGCCGCGCCCGCCGCCAGGCCGGCCACGTTCGGCGTGAACACCAGCGTGTTGGCGGTCGCGGTGACCCGGCCCAGCAGGGGCCCCGGTGTGCCGCGCTGCACGGCGGTCAGCGTGGCGATCAGCACGGCCGGCAGCCCCGCGCCGATCGCCACGCCGCACACCAGGGCCAGCGGGTCGGACGGCACCGCCCGCAGCGCCACGGCACCGGCCGTCAGCGCGATACCGGCCGCCGCGAAGCGGCGCTCGCCCAGCCGCCGCAGAGCGGGCCCGCAGAGCAGCCCGACCGCGACCGAGCCCGCGCCCTGAGCGGCGTACAGCACCCCGGCGTACGCGGGCGAGTGCCCGAGGTCGTCGACCACGGCGTAGAGCAGTGCCCCGCTCAGGCCCGCGCAGAGCATCGTCGCCCCGCCCGCCAGCACCAGCGGGCGCAGCCCGGGGTGTGACCACAGATACCGCGTGCCCTCGGCCGTCCGCGCCCGGCGCCCGCCGACGGGCGGCTCCGGCCGCTCCTCGCGCACCCGCAGCAGCGCGTACAGCCCCGCGGCGACCACGAAGGTCACCGCGTCCAGCGGGGCCACGCCCGCCCCGCCGTACGCCGCGTACAGGCCCGCGCCCGCCAGGGGGGCCAGCAGCTTCATGCCCTCGGTCGCCGTCATGCGCAGCCCGTTGAAGTCGCCGAGCAGCCGGCCGTCGATCGCGGCGGCGACCAGCGCCGACTCCGCCGCGTCGTGGACGACGCCCGCCGCGCCGTAGACCGTCAGGACCGCGAAGAGCAGCCACAGGTCTTGCGGCGCGTCGATCGTGAAGAGGGTCGGCAGGAGGGCGGCCAGGAGCAGGCTGCTGCCGATCAGGAGAGGTCTGCGGCGGGTGCTGTCGGCGAGCGTGCCCAGGAGCGGGCCGGCCAGGGTCGGGGCCCACATCGCCAGCAGGCACAGCGCGGCCAGCCCGTCCGAGCCGGTGAGGTCCTTCACCCACACGCCGGACGCCAGCCACAGCGCGGAGGTGCCGAAGCCGGACACCACCACTCCCGAGAGATACAGCGCCGCGTTGCGGTCGCGCAGGACGCGGGTCAGCGGCCAGGCAGTCCTCCGGGAGGCCCCGGACATCTCGGTCGTCTTCTTCGTCATGCCTGGCCATCGTGGGCCTAAGGACCGGGGGCCGGGATCGGGAAGGTGCCGTACAAGAGGCCCGGTTGCAGCCCTCACTGCCCCGCGTGACGATCGAAGGGGAGCGTACGCGCGTGTGCGAAAACAGGGCCGGCCACAGAGGGGGCTCGACGAGAGGGCACCGGGGGGGGGACCGCGACGAGAGGTTATGGCCATGTCACAGCTGGAACGGTTCCACTATCACGCGGGGGAAGACCCGCGGGTTCCCGGCGCGCACGTGGGACCGGCGGCGATCCGGGCCATGGAGGGCTATGAGGGGCCCGAGGGGTACGACACCTTCAACTCGCCCGAGTCCGCGGCCCGTTTCTATCTGGAGGAGAAGCTCGTCCAGCAGGACGTGCCCGGCCTGCGCGCCGCCGTCCGGGAGGACCGTCCCGAGAAGGCCCCGGATCTCGCGCTGCGCGGGACGCGCCGCCAGGCCGGCACGGGCACGACCCTGGTCCGCTTCGAGCAGACCCGCAAGGAGATCCCCGTCTTCGGCGCAGAGGCCCTGGTCGAGGTCGACGAGAACAACCAGCTGGTCTCGATGGACTGCCGGCTCGGCGAGGTGACCGACGTCGGCTCCGTGCCCGAAGTGTCGGGCACCCAGGCGCTGGAGCGGGTGAAGGAGGCGACCGGGAGCACGGTCACCGCCGAGGAACTGCCGCCGCCGGCACTGACGTACGTCAGCCAGGACGACCGCTGGCACCTCGCCTGGCATCTGCGCGGCGTGCCGGCCCAGCTGCCGGAGACGCGCCGTGGCGACCTGCCCGGCCACGGCCTCGGGCGATCCCCGCGCGACGACTTCCCGCTCACGGGCTATCTCGTCGATGCGTACTCCGGCGAGATCCTCCAGTCGTACGGCATGACGCCGACGATCGCGGTGCCCACCCGGCTGGAGGGCGCGGACGAGGTCGATGCGCGCCACCAGTTCCGGGGCAGTCGGCAGGACGGCTCCTACCTGCTCCACGACAGGTGGCGGGACATCGCCACCTACGACCTCGGCTTCGCCGACGTGGAGCGAGTGACCCAGCTACCCGCCTCGGCGATCGGCTCGGCGCAGGCGGACTTCAGTGCCGCCCACCGCGCCGGTGTCTCGGCCCACGTCAACGCGGAGCGCGTGGAGAGCTTCTACCGCGAGGAGCTGTTCCGCGACGGCATCGACGACGCCGGCATGGCTCTGGTCTCCGTGGTGAACTGCATCTACCAGAGGGACGAGCCGGGGCCCGAGTGGCGCAACGCCGTCTGGATGAACGGGCGGATGTGGTACGGCCAGATCTCCGACGGGACGCGGCTGGTCAGTCTGGCCCGCCACCTCGACATCATCGCCCACGAACTGACCCATGGGGTGATCGACCACTCCAGTGACCTCATCTACCAGAGCCAGTCCGGCGCCCTGAACGAGTCGCTGGCCGACACCATGGGCGTCATCATCGCCAACTGGTACCAGGCGGCCGACCGAGGCGATGTGCGCACATGGAACTGGGAGATCGGAGCCGGGCTGCGCGGCCGGGGGGTGCCGCTGCGCGACATGAGCGATCCCTCCCGGACCGGGGATCCCGCCCACATGCGCGACTACCTGCGCACCACGGGGGACTACGGGGGCGTGCACACCAACAGCAACATCCACAACAAGGCGATGCACCACCTGCTCACCTCGGTGGACGAGGCGGGCAACCCCGTCCTGAAGGGCGAGGAATGGGCGCTGCTCATCTATCTCGCCCTCGTGCGGCTGCTGAAGCAGTCCGATTTCGCTGACATGCGGCAGGCGCTGCACGACGTGACCCAGACCTATCTCGCCGGGAACACCACGGCACGGACAGCCACGCTGACCGCCATCGACGACGCCTACCAGAAGGTCGGCATCGGCTGAGGAGACCTGAGCCGGGCGGGGCCGCGGCGATGAGTCCCGTCGTCGTCGCCGGTCTACCTCCCAGGACCACACCTGAGGAGCATCGATGACCGATCCGACCGGCACCACCCTCGACCTCGGACCGCAGACGGCGATCCTGGCCGGCCTCGCCGTCGGCGTCCGCGACGGGCAACTGGCGGACACCACCCCCTGCCCGCGGTACACGGTGCGCGACCTGCTCGGCCACCTGGCGGGGCTGGCCGCCGCCTTCCGCGACGCCGCCCGCAAGGACCTGGGCGTCACGACCGACACCGATCCGAACTCTGCCGGGCCCGTCCTCGGACCCGGCTGGCGCACGGAACTCCCTGAGCTGCTCGGCGAACTGGCCGAGGCCTGGCGCGACCCGGCCGCCTGGACCGGTATGACCCGCGCCGGGGGAGTCGACCTGCCCGGCGCGGTCGCGGGCCTCGTCGCCGTCGACGAGCTGGTGATCCACGGCTGGGACCTGGCCCGCGCGACCGGCCAGGACTACGCCCCCGACCCCGCCGCGCTCGAGGCCTGCCACGCCTTCCTCGCGAAGGCCGCCGAGGACCCCGACCGCGGCGACATCTTCGGCCCCGTCGTACCCGTCCCGGCCGACGCGCCCCTCCTGGACCAGGCGGTGGGCCTCAGCGGACGGGACCCGGGCTGGATGCCGTAGGCCGACGTCCGGGCTGGATGCCGTGAGCCACGTAAGTCAGACGCCCGGGTGGGGGCTCGTCAGCAGGACGCCCGGGCTGGACGCCGTAGGTCGGAAGCCGGGACTGGGTGTCGTAAGCCGCACGGCCCGGCCGGGCGACGTAGGCCAAGCGCCGGGGTGGGAGCCGTAGGCCGGATGCCCGGGGCAGCCGCCGCACATCAGAAGCCGGAGCTGGACGCCCTGAGCCGGCCCCCGGGCGGGATGCCGTATCAACCAAACCGCCGGGTTTGACGCCGCAAACCAAACCGCCCGGGCTCGACGCCGCAAGCCAACCGCCAGGGCCGGACGCCGCACACCAGACGCCCGGCCGGACACCGTGCCACCCAGTCCCAGGCACCGGAATCAGCAAGCAGGCTCGATTGCCGAAACGTACCCTCCCCGCATGTCTCTCACCCTCACCGTCCTCGGCACCGCCTCCCCGCACCCCGCCCCCGGCCGCCCCTGCTCCGGCTATCTGCTGAGTGCCCCGGGTGGCACCGAGGTGTGGGTGGACGCCGGCACAGGAACCTTCGCGGAGTTGCAGCGGCACACGGATCCGGCGCGGCTGAGCGCGATCTGGATCTCGCATCTGCATGCGGACCACAACGCCGATCTCCTGGCCGCCTTCTACGCCCTCGCGTACGGCGGTCTCACCCCGCCCGCGCCGATCCCCGTGTATGCGCCGACGGGCTGCGCACAGCGGCTGGCCGGGTTCTTCGGCCGCCCGGACCCGGACTTCCTGGGCGGTGTCTTCGACTTCCGTCCCCTGTCCGACGGCCACACCGCCCGCCACGGAGATCTGCTCCTCACCTCCCGCGCGGTCGTGCACGACGTCGAGGCCTACGGGCTGCGCGCCGAGTCGGACGGGCGCGCCCTCGCCTACTCCGGCGACAGCGGACCCTGCCCCGCGCTCACCGAACTGGCCCGTGCCGCCGACCTGTTCCTCTGCGAGGCCGACATCGACGCACATCGCGAAGGCGAACAGGTGCATCTGACCCCGGAGGACGCCGGTGCCGCCGCCCGCGCGGCCGGCGTACGGGAGCTGCTCGTCACCCATGTCGGGCCCACGCTCACCCCGGAGTCGGCGACCGCCCGCGCCGGTGCCGCCTTCGGCGGACCCACCCGCACCGCACGCGCGGGCGCCACGCATCACCTCTGAAGCAACCTCAACTTCCTTTGTCAGAAGCATTGACGAAACACGGGGCCACTCCTACCTTCAACGCGTCGTACTTCGTACGTCATATATGAGACGCGATACGCGATATCCGAGAGGCGCGCATGACCTCTGTGCCCACGCCGATCCCCTCCCGCACGCAATACGTGCTGGAAGGGATCAAACACCGCATCCTCACCGGACAGCTGACGCCGGGTCAGGCCCTGGTCGAGACCGAGCTGGCCGCGCAGTTCGGGGTCTCCAAGACCCCGGTGCGCGAGGCGCTGAAGACCCTGGCCGGCACCGGACTGGTGGTGATGAGCCAGTACAAGGGCGTCACGGTGCGCATGGTGGACGCGGACATGGCGCGCGAGGTCTACGACGTGCGGCTGCTCCTGGAGCCCGAGGCGCTGCGCCGCACCGTGCGCCGCGGCGCCTCCCTGGACGCCGCCCGTGATGCGCTGACCAGGGCGGACGACGCCACGGACACCGCCGAACGGTCGCTCGCCAACCGGGAGTTCCACCGCGCCCTGTACGTGCCGTGCGGCAACCCGCTGCTCGGCCGGATGCTCGACGAGGTCCGCGACCAGGCGGCTCTCGTCTCCGCCGTGGCCTGGGCCGCCGATCCCTCCTGGGAGCGGGAGGCCAACGAGCACCGCGAGATCCTGCGGCTCGCCCTGGACGGCGACGCCGACGGCGCGGCGCGCGCCCTCCACGCCCATATCGCGTCCTTCGTCGAGCGGGCCTTCCCCGACGCGCAGGGCGAGGCCCAGGGAGAGGACGGTCAGGCATGACAACGACGTTCGAGACCCAGCGGGCGGCCCTGGCCGACGTGGTCGCGATCCCGGTGACACCGTTCGCCGAGGACGGCTCCGTCGACCAGGACACCCACCGGGCCCTGCTGCGTCGTCTGCTCGACGGGGGCATCACCACCCTCACCCCCAACGGCAACACCGGGGAGTTCTACGCCCTGACGCCACCCGAGCGGCAGCTCGTGACCGAGCTGACCATCGACGAGGCCGGCGACCGCGCGGTGATCCTGGTCGGCGTCGGCCACGACGTGCCGACCGCCGTGGCCTCCGCCCGGCACGCCCGCGAGCACGGCGCGCAGATGGTGATGGTGCACCAGCCCGTCCACCCGTACGTCTCGCAGAGCGGCTGGGTCGACTACCACCGCGCGATCGCCGAGGCCGTGCCCGAGCTGGGCGTCGTCCCCTACATCCGCAACGCGCAGCTGCACGGCGACCGGCTCGCCGAGCTGGCCGACGCCTGCCCGAACGTGATCGGCGTCAAGTACGCCGTCCCGGACGCCGCCCGCTTCGCCGCCTTCGCCCGGGACGCGGGTCTGGACCGGTTCGTGTGGGTGGCGGGGCTCGCCGAGCCGTACGCCCCCTCGTACTTCTCCGCGGGCGCGACCGGCTTCACCTCGGGGCTGGTGAACGTCGCCCCGTCCGTTTCGCTGAACATGATCGAAGCGCTTCGATCCGGCGACTACCCGGCCGCCATGAAGGTCTGGGAGCAGATCCGCCGCTTCGAGGAGCTGCGCGCCGCCAACGGCTCCGCCAACAACGTCACCGTCGTCAAGGAGGCCCTGGCCTCGCTCGGCCTGTGCCGCCGCGAGGTGCGCCCGCCGAGCAGGCCGCTGCCGGAGAACGAGCGGGCCGAGGTCGCCGCCATCGCCGCCGGGTGGTCCATATGAGCGAGCCGAGAAAGCGTCCCGAGGACCTGCGCAGCCACCAGTGGTACGGCACCGACGGACTGCGCTCCTTCAGCCACCGCGCCCGCACCCGCCAGCTCGGCTACCTCCCCGAGGAGCACCTGGGCAAGCCGGTCATCGCGATCCTCAACACCTGGTCCGACATCAACCCCTGCCACGTCCACCTGCGCGACCGCGCCCAGGCGGTCAAGCGCGGCGTCTGGCAGGCGGGCGGCTTCCCGCTGGAGTTCCCGGTCTCCACCCTCAGCGAGACCTTCCAGAAGCCGACCCCCATGCTCTACCGCAACATGCTCGCCATGGAGACCGAGGAGCTGCTGCGCTCCTACCCGGTCGACGGCGCGGTGCTGATGGGCGGCTGCGACAAGTCGACGCCCGCCCTCCTCATGGGCGCGGCCAGCGTCGACCTCCCGGCGGTCTTCGTCCCCGCCGGTCCGATGCTCCCCGGCCACTGGCGCAACGAAGTCCTCGGCTCCGGCACCGACATGTGGAAGTACTGGGACGACAAGCGCGCCGGTCTCATCGGCGACTGCGAGATGCAGGAGCTGGAGAGCGGCCTGGCCCGCTCGCCCGGCCACTGCATGACCATGGGTACGGCGTCCACGCTGACCGCCGCCGCCGAGGCCCTCGGCGTGACGGTGCCGGGCGCCTCCAGCATCCCGGCCGTCGACTCCGGGCACGACCGGATGGCCGCCAAGGCGGGCATGATCGCCGTCGAACTGGTCCACCGGGACCGGAGGCTCAGCCACATCCTCACCCGTGACGCCTTCGAGGACGCGGTGACCACCGTGCTCGGTCTCGGCGGCTCCACCAACGCCGTGATCCACCTGATCGCCATGGCCGGCCGCGCGGGCGTGAAACTCACCCTCGACGACTTCGACCGCATCGCCCGCACGGTCCCGGTCCTCGCCAACGTCCGGCCCGGCGGCCAGACGTACCTGATGGAGGACTTCCACTTCGCGGGCGGACTGCCCGGGTTCCTCTCCCGCATCCCGGACCTGCTCCACCTGGACCGGCCCACGGTGTCGTACGACACGATGCGCGAGCAGCTGGACGGCGCGCTCGTCCACGACGACGACGTCATCCGCCCCCGGAACAACCCGGTGGCCAAGGAGGGCGGGGTCGCCGTGCTGCGCGGCAACCTCTGCCCGGACGGCGCGGTCATCAAGCACATCGCCGCCGAGCAGCACCTGCTGACGCACACCGGCCCCGCGGTCGTCTTCGACGACTACAAGACCATGCAGCGCACCATCAACGACCCGGCGCTGAACATCACCGCCGACAGCGTGCTGGTGTTGCGCAACGCCGGCCCCAAGGGCGGTCCGGGCATGCCCGAGTACGGCATGCTGCCCATCCCCGACCATCTGCTGAAGCAGGGCGTGCGGGATATGGTGCGGATCTCCGACGCCCGGATGAGCGGCACCAGTTACGGCGCGTGCGTGCTGCACGTCGCGCCCGAGTCGTACATCGGCGGACCGCTGGCGCTGGTGCGCACCGGGGACCTGATCACCCTGGACGTCGAGGCGCGCAGCCTGCACCTGCACGTGGACGACGAGGAACTGCGAAGGCGCCGGGAGGCCTGGACCCCGCCGCCCACCCGCTACGAGCGCGGCTACGGCGCGCTCTACAACGAGCAGATCACCCAGGCCGACACCGGCTGCGACTTCGAGTTCCTGGCCCGGCCGGGCCAGGTGGCGGACCCCTACGCGGGCTGAGCCCCCGTCACGACGGCTCACGAACCCGGCACCACTCCGCACGTCGAGAAAGCGCTTCACCCGAACACGACCCACCGCAAGCGAACGGAGAACAGTCATGGCCCAAGCCGCAGCCGTGGCGAAACCGCCCGCGCCACCCCGGCGGCGCCGTGCCTCCGCCACGCCGCGCAGGCTCCCGTACCTGCTGATCGCGCCGGCGGCCCTGCTGATGCTGGGCTTCATCGCCTACCCCGTGATCAGCGTCTTCTACTACAGCCTGCAGGACTACAACCCCACCAAGCCATGGCGGAACGGTTTCGCGGGCTTCGACAACTTCGTCCACGCCTTCACCGAGGACCCGGTCTTCTGGGACACCCTCGTCTTCAGCGCCAAGTGGGTCGTCGTCGAGGTCGGACTCCAGCTGCTGTTCGGTCTCGCGCTGGCCCTGATCGTCAACCAGACCTTCGTCGGCCGGGCGCTGGGACGCGCCCTGGTCTTCTCCCCGTGGGCCGTCTCCGGCGTGCTGACCTCCGCGATCTGGGTACTGCTCTACAACTCCCAGACCGGTATCACCCGCTACCTCGCCGACGTGGGCATCGGCTCCTACGGCACCAGCTGGCTGTCCGACACCGAGACCGTGTTCCCGGCGGCGATCGTCGCCGACCTGTGGCGCGGCGTGCCCTTCTTCGCGATCCTCATCCTCGCCGACCTCCAGTCCGTCTCGAAGGACCTGTACGAGGCCGCCGAGGTCGACGGCGCGAGCCGCATCAAGCAGTTCTGGCACATCACCCTGCCCCACCTGAAGGACGCCATCGTCCTGTCCACGCTGCTGCGCGCGGTGTGGGAGTTCAACAACGTCGACCTGCTCTACACCCTGACCGGCGGCGGACCGGCCGGCGAGACGACCACCCTGCCGCTGTACATCGCCAACACCAGCGTCGACGCCCATGACTTCGGCTACGCGTCGGCCCTGACCACGGTCGCGTTCGTGATCCTGCTCTTCTGCTCGATCGTCTATCTGCGGCTGAGCAAGTTCGGAGGCGAGTCCAAGTGAGCACCATCAAGGAGGCCCCGGTCGTCCCCGCACCCCGCCGGACCGCGACCGAGCCGCAGCGCCCGGTGAACAAGCACCGCGCCTGGGACGAGGTCCCCCGCTGGCAGATCTACCTGCCCCTGTCGATCTACCTGGTCTTCACCCTGATCCCGTTCTACTGGATCCTGCTCTTCGCCCTGCGCCCGGCCGGCTCCACCTCGCTCGTGCCCTGGCCCATGACCTTCGACCACTTCGAGAAGGTGTGGACCGAGCGGGACTTCGGCGTCTACTTCCAGAACAGCGTGCTCGTCGGCCTCGCCACCCTGGTGCTGACCACGATCGTCGCCCTGGCCGGCGGCTACGCCCTCGCCCGGTTCGACTTCAAGATCAAGCGGGGCTTCATGCTCGCCCTGCTGTGCTCCCAGTTCGTGCCCGGCGCGCTGCTGCTGGTCCCGCTCTTCGAGATCTTCGCCGAGCTGCGGATGATCAACTCCCTCGGCAGTGTCATCCTCGCCGAGACGGTCTTCCAGCTGCCGCTGTCGATGATCCTCATCAGCAACTTCATCAAGAACGTGCCGTACTCCCTGGAGGAGGCGGCCTGGGTCGACGGCTGCAACCGGCTCACCGCCTTCCGGGTGATCGTGCTGCCGCTGCTGCGCCCCGGGCTGATCGCGGTCGGTTCCTTCGCCTTCGTGCACTCCTGGAACCACTTCCTGTTCGCCCTGATGTTCCTCAACAACCAGGCCAAGCAGACCATCCCGGTCGGTCTGAACACCCTGATGAGCGCGGACAGCGTCGACCTCGGCGCCCTCGCGGCGGGCGGCATCATCGCCGCCGTCCCGGTCGTCATCGTCTTCGCCTTCATCCAGAAGTGGCTGATCACCGGCTTCAGCGCGGGGGCGGTGAAGGGATGAGACTCCGTCACGCGGCCCTGGCCGCCGGCCTCGTGGGCGTGCTCTGCGTCCCCGCCCACGCCGACGCGGACACCCGCGACATCAGCCGCGACACCCTCGCCCCGAACGACGGCTGGGCGGCCGCCGCCGGCGGCACCACCGGCGGCGCGGCGGCCGACGACGCGCATGTCTTCACGGTCACGAACCGGACGGAGCTGGTCCGCGCCCTCGACGGCGGCAGCGCCACCCCGAAGATCATCCGCATCGCCGGAACCATCGACGCCAACACCGACGACCGGGGCCGCCGCCTCGACTGCGAGGACTACACGACCGGCGGCTACGACTTGAAGAAGTACCTCGCCGCCTACGACCCCCGCACCTGGGGCTCCGCCAAGCCGAGCGGCCCCCAGGAGGAGGCCCGCAGGGCGTCGGCGGCGCAGCAGGCCGAGCGGGTGGAGCTGCGCGTCGGCTCCAACACCACCCTCGTCGGCCTCGGCGACGACGCGGTGCTCAAGGGCGCGAGCCTCCAGATCAGCGACGCGGACAACGTCATCGTCCGCAACCTGGAGATCCGCGACGCCTACGACTGCTTCCCCGTGTGGCAGCCCAACTCCGGCGGCCTCGGCGACTGGAAGGCGGCCTACGACACCATCTGGCTGCGCGGCGCGAGCCACGTCTGGATCGACCACGTCACCTTGAGCGACAAGGGCCACCCGGACGAGGACGAGCCCGCCTACTTCGCCCGCAACCACCTGCGCCACGACGGCCTGCTGGACATCACCAACGGCTCCGACCTGGTCACCGTCTCCTGGAGCCGGTTCGCCGACCACGACAAGGCGATGCTCATCGGCAACGGCGACACCGCCACCGGCGACCGCGGCAAGCTGCGCGTCACCCTGCACCACAACGAGTTCGAGTCCGTCGTCCAGCGCGCCCCGCGCGTCCGCTTCGGGCAGGTGCACGTCTACAACAACCGGTACGTCGTCCCCGAGGACGCCCACGACTACCGCTACTCGATCGGCGTCGGCACCGAGTCCGCCGTCCACGCCGAGCACAACGCCTTCCACACCCCGAGCCACATCGAGGCCGCCGACCTGGTCAAGAGCTGGAACGGCAGCGCCCTGCACACGGACGGCAACGTCTTCAACGGCTACCCGGTCGACCTGCTCACCATCCACAACGCCTACAACTCGGGCAGCGAGCGCGATCTGACCGCGGACGTCGGCTGGACGCCCGTCCTGCACGGCACGATCGACGGCGCGGAAGCGGCCGACCGGGCGGTGGCGCGCGGTGCGGGAGCGGGGAGGATCCCATGACCGATGCCAAGGCCGGTGCCCTGACCGAACCCCTGCCCCTCGTCCTCGCCGGCGCCCGCGGCCACGGCCGCTGGCATGTGGCGAACATCCGCCGCCTCCAGGACAAGGGCGTCGTACGGCTCGTCGGGATCTGCGAGCTGCATCCGCTCACCGAGGAGGAGTTCGGCGGTGAACTCCCGCCCCAGTCCGCCGACTTCGGCGCCCTGCTGGACGCCACCGGCGCCCGCGCCGCGGTGATCTGCACCCCGATCCCCACCCACACCGACCTGGCCCTGGCCGCCGCCCGGCGCGGGGTGCACCTGCTCCTCGAGAAGCCGCCCGCGCCCTCCTACGCCGAGTTCCGGCGGATGGCGGACGGGGTCGCCGAGGCGGGCGTGGCCTGCCAGATCGGGTTCCAGTCGCTGGGCTCGCACGCCGTGCCCGCGATCCGGGAACTGATCGCCGAGGGGGCGATCGGCACGCTCACCGGCGTCGGCGGGGCGGGCGCCTGGGCCCGCGACGAGGCGTACTACCGCCGGGCCCTGTGGGCGGGCAAGCGGCGGCTGAACGGCGTCGACGTGATCGACGGGGCGCTCACCAACCCCCTCGCGCACGCCGTCGCCACCGCCCTCGCCCTGGCCGGCAGCACCCGCGCCGAGGACGTCGCCGCGATCGAGACCGAGCTGTGGCGCGCCAACGCCATCGAGTCGGACGACACCTCCTGCGTCCGGATCACCACCGCCGAGGGCCGCCCGGTCACGGTCGCCGCGACCCTGTGCGCCGAGCACCCGGACGAGCCGTACGTCCTGGTGCACGGCAGCCGCGGCCGGATCACCTTCTGGTACAAGCAGGACCGGGTGCTGCTCCAGCGCGCCGACCACGGCCCCGAGGAGTTCGAGTACGGCCGCACCGACCTGCTGGAGAACCTCGCCGGCCACCTGGCGAACGGCACCGAGCTGCTGGTCCCGCCCTCGCGGACCGGCGCCTTCATGAAGGTCGTCGAGGCGATCCGGCTGGCCCCCGACCCCGCCCCGCTGCCGGAGTCCGCCTGGCACCGGCCGCCGGGCGAGGACCGCCGGGTCGTGCCCGGGGTGGACGGGCTGGTCGCGGCCGCCGCCGACACCCTCGCCCTGTACTCCGAGCTGGCGGCCCCCTGGGCCGCCCCGAGAGAGGTGAGCACCCGATGACCAGCGTGGACACCACAGTGCTGCGAGTCGCGGG
Source organism: Streptomyces sp. NPDC030838 (assembly GCF_055572035.1). NCBI lineage: Bacteria > Bacillati > Actinomycetota > Actinomycetes > Kitasatosporales > Streptomycetaceae > Streptomyces > Streptomyces sp. NPDC030838. The sequence goes on from NZ_JBVIED010000017.1 coordinate 107,673, forward strand.
CAGGCCCGTCGGCCGGTACGTCACCCGGCCGGAACTGCCCGCCCGGCTCTCCCCGCGCCCCTACCTTCACCCCGTCACCACCCTGTCCGGCGTCTCGGTCACCGAACTGAGCCCCGCCGACCACCCGCACCACCTCGGCGTCGGTGTCGCCGTTCCCGACGTCGAGGGGCACAACTTCTGGGGCGGCCGCACCTTCGTCCGCGACCAGGGCCCCACCGAGCTGGACAACCACGGCGCCCAGCGGCACGTGGGCTTCCAGCTGCGCGACCCGGACGGCTTCGTCGAGGAGCTGCGCTGGGTGGCCGGCGGCACGGAGGTGCTGCGCGAGCGCCGTACCGTCGCCGCCACCGCGCTCACCGACACCGCCTGGGCGCTGGACTTCACCTTCGCCCTCACCAACCCCACCGCGGGGCCGCTGACCATCGGCAGCCCCGCCACCAACGGGCGCCCCGGCGCGGCGTACGGCGGCTTCTTCTGGCGGGCCCGCAAGGAGGCGGCCGCGCCGGACGTCTTCACCGCCGACACCGAGGGCGAGACGGCGGTGCACGGCCGGTCCGCCGACTGGCTGGCGCTGGCGGGCTCCGCCTGGACCCTGGTCTTCGCCGGAGCCACCGGCGCCACCCGCCGCGACCCGTGGTTCGTGCGCACCGCCGAGTACCCGGGCGTCGGCTCCTCCCTGGCCCACGACGCGCGGCTGCCGGTACCGGCCGGCGAGACGGTCGTCCGGCGGATCGTCACCGTCGTCGCCGACGGCCGCCTCGACCGGGGCGAGGCGGCGGCCCTGGTGCGAAAGGCGGTCAGCCAGTGACGAACGAGACCTACACCAACCCGATCCTCGACGCCGACTGGTCCGACCCGGACGTGGTCCGCGTCGGCGACGACTTCTACCTCACCGCCTCGAGCTTCGGCCGCGTCCCCGGACTGCCGCTGCTGCACTCCCGCGACCTGGTCAACTGGACGCTGGTCGGCCACGCCCTGGACCGCCTGGAACCGGCGGAGGAGTTCGAGAGGCCGCGCCACGACTGCGGTGTCTGGGCCCCGTCGATCCGCCACCACGACGACCGCTTCTGGATCTTCTGGGGCGACCCCGACCAGGGCGTCTTCCAGGTCAACGCGCCGGAGATCCGCGGCCCGTGGACCCGCCCGCACCTTCTGAAGGAGGGCAGGGGCCTGATCGACCCCTGCCCCCTGTGGGACGACGAGACCGGCGAGGCCTACCTGGTGCACGCCTGGGCCAAGTCCCGCTCCGGCGTCAAGAACCGCCTCACCGGCCACCGTATGCACCCCGACGGCACCTCCCTGCTCGACGAGGGCAAACTGATCGTCGACGCCGACCGCATCCCCGGCTGGTTCACCCTGGAGGGCCCCAAGCTCTACAAGCACGACGGCTGGTTCTGGATCCTCGCCCCCGCCGGGGGAGTGGAGACCGGCTGGCAGGGCGCCTTCCGCTCGCGAGGGTTCTTCGGGCCGTACGAGGAGAAGGTCGTCCTCGAACAGAAGGACACCGACGTCAACGGCCCCCACCAGGGCGGCTGGGTGCGCACCCCGTCCGGCGAGGACTGGTTCGTGCACTTCCAGCAGAAGGGCGCCTACGGCCGGGTCGTCCACCTCCAGCCCGTGCGCTGGGGGGCCGACGGCTGGCCGGTGATGGGCGATGAGGGCGCACCCGTCGCCGTACACCGCAGGCCCGACCTGCCGCCGCAGCCGCCCGCCGCGCCCGCCACCGACGACGACTTCCCCGGTGGACGGTACGGCCGCCAGTGGCAGTGGACCGCCAACCCGCGCGACGGCTGGGCCACCCAGCACTCCGGTGACGGGCTCCGGCTCACCTGCGTCCGCTCGGCCGACGCGCACGACCTGCGCAGACTGCCGAACATCCTCACCCAGCGACTGCCCGGCATCCCCTCGGTCGTCGAGGTCGAGCTGCGCCTCGACAGCGAGGAACCGGGTGCCCGAGCCGGACTGGCGGTGCTCGGGGACGCGTTCGGCTGGATCGGACTGCAACGAGGGGCCGACGGGACGGTCCACCTGGTGCACCGGTTCGCCGAGGCCGTCGCCGAACGGGAGCGGGACGCGGATCACCCGAGGCTCGCACCGGACGGGCGGGCGACGCTGCGGATCGAGATCCGGCCGGGAGCGCGCTGCCGCTTCTTCTACGACGTCGGGGACGGCCCGCGTCCGTCCGGCCAGGTCTTCGCCGCCACCCCGTGGCGCTGGGTCGGCGCCCTGCTGGGTCTCTTCGCGCTCGCGCCCGGCGACGACGGGCGGGGACACGCGGGCGCGGCCACCTTCACGCGATTCCGTATCACCACGCTCTAACCCACCTCATCCGTACGCCTGTTGGGAGCCGCAATGACGTACCCCCCTGGCAAGCGCTTGTCGAGACCGGGGCACGGCAAGGTGGTGGCCGCCGTGCTCGGCCTGGTCACCGCGCTGGGTCTCGGGTCCCTCGGGGAGGCCCACGCCGCCCCTTCCTCCGCCGAGACGGGGAGCCCGTCCCGCTGGACCGACCGCCCGCACGGCTTCGCCTCCCTCGCCGGCGGCACCACCGGCGGGGCCGGCGGCAAGGTCGTCACCGTCACCGACCAGGCCGCGCTGGCGAAGTACGCCGCCGCGCCCGAGCCGTACATCATCCGGGTCAAGGGCAGCATCACCGCGCAGCCGTTCGGGGCGAGCATCGAGGTCGCCTCGGACAAGACCATCCTCGGGGTCGGGGCGACCGGCGAGCTGGTGCAGGGCGAGTTCCATCTGAGCCCCGGCACCCACAACGTGATCATCCGCAATCTGACGATCCGCGACTCGGCCGTCGAAGGCAACTGGGACTGCAAGGACACCGACTTCGACGGCATCCAGATGGACACCGTCCATCACGTCTGGGTCGACCACAACCGCTTCTCGAACATCTGCGACGGGCAGCTCGACGTCCGCAAGGACAGCGAGTACGTCACCGTCTCCTACAACCGGTTCGAGAACAACAACAAGACGTTCGGCCTGGGCTGGACGACCAACGTCAAGACGCAGATCACCATCGACCACAACTGGTTCCGCAACACCAAGCAGCGCAACCCGTCGGTCGACAACGCCGCCTACGCCCATCTGTACAACAACTACCTGACGGCCCAGGCGGACCGCGGCGACCCCGTGTGGACGTACGGGAACTGGTCGCGCGGCAGGACCAGGATGGTCATCGAGAACTCGTACTACGAGGACGTCCAGCATCCCTACCAGGCCGACGCCACCGCCGAGCTGGTGCAGCGCGGGTCGATCCTGAAGAACACCACCGGGCGGCACGACGCGTGGGGTGCCGCCTTCGATCCCCGGGACTTCTACGACTACCGGCTGGACCCGGCGGCCGCCGTGCCGGCGCTCGTGCAGCGCTTCTCCGGGCCGCAGCAGCAGATCGGGACCGTGCTGCACGTCCCCGGCGACCACCCGACCGTGCAGGCCGCCGTGGACGCCGTGCCGGACGGCAACGACGTCCCGGTGACCATCGCCGTCGCGCCCGGCACCTACCGCGCCAAGGTCCACATCCCCGCGAGCAAGCCGAACATCGTGCTGCAGGGGACTGGACAGGACCGCTCCGACACCGTCATCGTCTACGACACGCCCGCCGCGTACGGCGGCTCCACCGGGAGCGCGACCGTACGGATCTCCGCCAATGACGTCACGGCGCGCAACCTCACCTTCAGCAACGACTTCGACGAGGCCGCGCACGAGCTGAACGGCGAGCAGGCGCTGGCGGTGAAGACGACCGGCGACCGGATCGTCTTCGAGGACACCGCCTTCCTGGGCAACCAGGACACCCTGATGACCGACAGCCCCAAGCTGACCACCGTCAGCCGGGTGTACATCCGCGACTCGTACATCGAGGGCGATGTCGACTTCGTCTACGGGCGGGCCACCACGGTGATCGAGCGGTCCGTGATCCGCGCGCTGAGCCGGGGGTCCGCGACCAACAACGGGTACATCACCGCCGCCTCGACCTGGAAGGGCAACCCCTACGGGTTCCTGATCACCGACTCGAGGATCGTCAGCGACGCGCCGGCCGGCACCTTCCACCTGGGACGGCCCTGGCACCCGGGCGGTGAGCCGGACGCGATCGCCCAGGTGCTCATCCGGAACACCGAGCTGCCCGCCGCGATCAAGGCCTCCCCGTGGACCGACATGAGCGGCTTCTCGTGGAAGGACGCCCGGTTCGCCGAGTACCGGAACGTCGGCCCGGGGGCGGCCGTGACCGACGACCGGCCGCAGATGAGCGACGCGGACGCGGCGACGCACACCGTCGCGCACTACCTCCGGGGCACGGACGGCTGGGCGCCGCACACCCGCCACTGAGACCCGGTGGAGCCTCGACAGCGCCATTGAGGCCCGGTGGAGCCTCGACAGACCCCCCACAACTTCATATCTCGCTGGAACCAGAAGAAGAGAGCCGACCAATGAAGAACAGCATCCGCAGAAGCAGGCGCGCTGCCATCGCCGTCGCCCTGGGCTCCGTTCTCGCGCTCACCGCCACCGCCTGCGGCGACGACGGCAGCGGTGGGGGCGGCAGCGAGGGCTCCGAGGGCAGCGGCAAGGGCAAGATCGTCTTCTGGGACAACAACGGCGGTGTCCGCACCGACATCTGGAAGGAGGTCATCGCCGACTTCGAGAAGGCCAACCCGGAGATCGACGTCGAGTATGTCGGCATCTCCTCCACCGAGTACCAGTCCAAGGTCGACACCGCCATCCAGGGCGGCGGCCTGCCGGACGTCGGCGGTGTCGGCGCGGCGATGCTCGCCGGGTTCTCCGCCCAGGGCGCGCTGGAGCCGCTGGACGACCGGCTCGGCAAGTCCTCGCTGAACGGCAAGCTCAACGAGGACATGGTCGAGTCGATGAAGGCGGCCGGTGGCGGTGACGGGGTGCTGTATTCCATCCCGACCTCCGCGAACAACGGTGTGCTGTACTACCGCACCGACCTGTTCAAGAAGGCGGGCCTGGAGGAGCCGACCACCTGGGACGCCTTCTACAAGGCGGCCGAAGAGCTGACCGACGCGAAGAAGAACGAGTTCGGGTACACCATCCGCGGTGGCGCCGGGTCCATCGCGCAGGCCCTGGACGCGATGTACGGGCAGAGCGGGATCACCTCGTTCTGGAACGGCGACAAGACCACCGTCAACGACCCGAAGAACGTCGAGGCGCTGGAGAAGTACGCGGCGCTGTACAAGAAGGTCACGCCGTCCGCCGACCTCAACAACGACTTCACCAAGATGGTCGCGCAGTGGGACTCCGGCACGATCGGCATGCTCAACCACAACCTCGGGTCGTACCAGGACCACGTGAAGGCGCTCGGCACCGACAAGTTCCGGGGCATTCCGCAGCCGGTCGGCTCCGGCGGCAAGCGGGTCCAGGTGTCCAACCCCGTCGACGGGCTCGGGCTGTTCAAGAGCTCCAAGAACAAGGAAGCCGCCTGGAAGTTCATCGAGTTCGCGCTGTCGCACGAGGAGAACTCGAAGTTCAACGAGTCGGCGGGGCAGGTGCCGGCGAACACGGACGCGGCGAAGGATGCGTGGGTTTCGGAGGCGGAGCCGACGAAGCTGGCCGCGGAGGCGTTGAGTGACGGTTCCACCACGATCGTGCAGCTGCCGTACTACCTGCCGGACTGGAACACGATTTCCAAGGCGGAGAACGAGCCGAACTTCCAGAAGGTGCTGCTGGGGGACATGTCGGCGAAGGAGTTTCTGGACACGTTGGCTGAGCAGTTGAACGAGGCTCAGGCTGAGTGGAAGCAGCGGAACGGTTAGTTCTGGGATTCGCCGTGGGGCGGCCTGTGTTTTGCAGGCTGCGGGCCGTCCCTGGTTTCTCGCGCAGTTCCCCGCGCCCCTAGGTAGGACCATCACCCCCTGTTTGAAAGGCACCCTTGTGTCCATTTCTCGTAGACAGGTTGCTTCTGCGGCGCTCGCCGCTGTTCCTCTCGCACTTGCCGCGAACGGTGTGGCGCAGGCCTCCTCCTCTGGGCAGCGTCGTCGGACCATCTACATCGCCGGGGATTCCACCGCCGCGCAGAAGTACGCGGACGCGGCGCCGGAGACCGGGTGGGGGATGGCGTTCCCCTTCTTTCTGCACAAGGACCGGCCCGTCGCCAACCATGCGGTGAATGGGCGGAGTTCCAAGAGTTTCGTCGACGAGGGCCGGCTGGATGTCATTCTCGGGGAGATCCGGCCGGGGGACTTTCTGATCATCCAGTTCGCGCACAACGACGAGAAGAGCAGCGACCCCGCCCGGTACACCGAGCCCTGGACCACCTACCAGGACCATCTCCGGCTGTACGTCGACGGGGCCCGGGCGCGTGGGGCCCGGCCCGTGTTGGCGACCGCCGTGGAGCGGCGGCGGTTCGACGCGGAGGGCAAGGCCCTGCCGAGCCACGGTGAGTATCCCGCGGCCATGCGCGCGCTCGCCCAGGAGGAGGGGGTGGCGCTGCTCGACGTGCAGGCGCTGTCGCTCGCGCTGTGGCAGGAGCTGGGTGTCGAGGAGAGCAAGAAGTACTTCAACTGGACGGCGACCGAGCAGGACAACACGCACTTCAACCCGCCGGGCGCGATCGCCGTGGCACGGCTGGTGGTGCGGGAGCTGCTGCGCACGCGGGTGCTGGGCCCGCAGGACGTGCGCCGGCTCGACGAGGAGATCCCGGAGTCCTGGATCAGCTGGCCGCCGGCCGCCGCGTAATCCGTCCGATCAGCAGATGGCAGAAGAGAGAGCCGCAGTATGGACGTACAGAGATGGCATGGGCATGCCGCTAGCAGTGTGAAGGGCGTCGCCCTCGCCGGGTGTGTCGCCCTGGTCCTCGGCGTCGCCGGGACCGCCACCGCCCACGCCGGGTCCCGTGACCTCGGCCGTGAGGTGCTGGCCGCCGGGGACGGGTGGGCCTCCGAGGGCGCGGGCACGACCGGCGGGTCGGCCGCCGACGCCGCGCATGTGTACACGGTGACCACCTGGGCGGAGTTCAAGGCCGCCCTGACGGATGGTGGCAGCGCGCCGCGGATCATCAAGGTGAAGGGGATGATCGACGCCGTCGCCGAGGGCTGCGACGCCTTCGCCGCCGAGGGATACGACTTCCAGCGGTACCTCGCCGACTACGACCCGGCCGTCTGGGGCCACGACAAGCCCGTCAGCGGGGAGCAGGAGGACCTGCGGGCCGCGTCCGCCGCCAATCAGGACAAGGTCATCAAGGCGAACATCCCCGCCGACACCACCATCGTCGGTGTCGGCAAGAACTCCGGGATCCGTGGCGGCAGCCTCCAGATCCGCGGCGTGGACAACGTCATCATCCGGAACCTCACCATCGAGGCCCCGATCGACTGCTTCCCGCAGTGGGACCCGACCGACGACAACAAGACCGGCGCCTGGAACTCCGAGTACGACGGTGTCGTGGTGTACGGCTCCACCCATGTGTGGATCGACCACAACACGCTCACCGACGGGCGCTACCCCGACAGCTCGCTGCCGGAGTACTTCGGCAAGGTCTACCAGCAGCACGACGGACTCGTCGACGTCGTGCGCGGCGGTGACTTCGTGACCGTGTCGTGGAACTCCTTCAAGGACCACGACAAGACCATGCTCATCGGCAACAGCGACGGCGCGGGCGCCACCGACTCCGGCAAGCTGCGGGTCACCCTCCACCACAACCGGTTCGAGGGCATCGTGGAGCGGGCGCCGCGCGTCCGGTTCGGCCAGGTCGACTCGTACAACAACCACTTCGTGGTGACCGAGGACCAGAAGTTCGGCTACGTCTTCGGCATCGGCGCCAACTCCCGGCTGTACGCCACCGACAACGCCTTCTCCCTGGCGGACGGCGTCAGCACCGCCAAGGTGCTGAAGAAGTGGAACGAGGCGCCGCTCACCGCCGAGAACAACTACGTCAACGGCAAGCTCACCGATCTGATCGCCGTGCACAACGCGGAGATCCCCGCCGAGACCCTCCAGTCCGGCGCCGGCTGGACGCCCGCCCTGCGCACCCGGGTCGACCACCCCCGGGCCGTCCCCGGCATCGTCGACCACCGCGCGGGCGCCGGACGCGTCTGCTGACGACCTTCCGCCCACCCGTCGGGAGCCGGGGCGTGCCGCAGCCCCGGCCCCGACCGGGCCGTCCCCGAAGGAGCACCCGCATGCCCTCGCTGCCCCACCTCCGCTACCCCCTGTCCAGACGGGGATTCCTGATGGCGAGCGCCGGCGCGGGCGCCGCGCTCGGGCTCACCGCCCTCCCCGCGCGCGCCGCGGACGAGCCGCGCCCGTTCGGCCGCCACGGCTCCCCGGCCGCCCGCCGCACCCCGGACACCCTGTACGTCGATCCGCACGGCCGCGGTGACTTCACCACCGTCCAGGCCGCCGTGGACGCCGCCACCGGCAGCGGCCGGACCCTCGTCCTCGCGCCCGGCGTCTACCGGGAGACCGTCTCCGTCGACGCCACCCGGACCGAGATGACCTGGATCGGTGCCGCCGACGACCCGCGTGCCGTGGTGATCGTCTATGACAACGCGGCCGGCACCCCCAAGCCCGGCGGCGGCACCTACGGCACCACCGGCTCGGCCACCACCACCGTCCGCGCCGACGGCTTCACCGCCTACCGGATCACCTTCGCCAACGACTGGCTGCGCGCCGACCACCCCGAGATCACCGGCACCCAGGCCGTCGCCATCAAGGTGATGGGCGACCGGTCCGCCTTCCTCCACTGCCGCTTCCTCGGCCACCAGGACACCCTCTACGCCGACTCGAACGCGCTGACCGCCTTCGCCCGCCAGTACTTCTCGCACTGCTACGCCGAGGGCGACGTCGACTTCGTCTTCGGCCGCGCCACGGCCGTCTTCGAGCACTGCCACTTCCGCACCCTCGACCGCACCGACCTGGCCGGAGCCCCATACGGCTTCGTCTTCGCGCCCTCGACCGCGGGCGCCAACCCACGCGGCTACCTGGTGACCAGGAGCCGGATCACCAGCGAGGCCCCCGACGCCTCCTACAAGCTGGCCCGCCCCTGGGTGCCCAGCTCCGACCGCACCGCCCGGCCCTCCCTCGTCGTCCGGGACACCTGGCTCGGCACCGGCATCGACGCGGCCGCGCCCTACGCCAACATGTCGGACGCCTTCCCCTGGCAGGAGCAGCGGTTCGCCGAGTACCGCAACGTGGGCCCCGGCGCCCGCGTCACCGTCCCCGAGAACCGGCCTCAGCTCACCGCCGACCAGGCCGACGCGGCGACCCGCGCCGACTATCTCGGCGACTGGGAGCCCTGGAAGGAGGTGTGCTGAGCATGCGCCGGCGGACCCTTCTCACCGGCCTCGCCGGCGGACTCGTGGCCGCCGGCACCCAGCCCGCCGCCTTCGCCCACGGCCGCCGGGTGCTGCACGTCCGGCCCGGCGACTCCGTCCAGGCCGCCGTGGACGCGGTCGACGGGCCGGGCTGGACGATCGTCGTGCACCCGGGGACCTATCGCGAAGTCGTCAACATCCCTGCGAGCAAGGGTGAGTTGACTCTGCGCGGTGCCACTCGTGATCCTCGCGACGCCGTCATCGTCTTCGACAACGCCAACGGCACGAAGAAGCCCGACGGCACCACCTACGGCACCGCGGGCTCCGCCACCTTCACCTCGGCGGCCCCCGGGCTGACCGTCCGCGATCTGACCCTCGCCAACGACTGGCTGCGCGCCGACCACCCCGACATCACCGGCACCCAGGCGGTGGCCGCCTATGTGACCGGGGACCGGTCGCACTTCGAGAACGTCCGCTTCCTGGGCCACCAGGACACCCTCTTCGTCGACACCACCGCCCTCGCCTCCTTCGACCGGCAGTACTTCCACCGCTGCCACGTCGAGGGCGACGTCGACTTCGTCTTCGGGCGGGCCACCGCCGTCTTCGACGACTGCCACTTCCACACGCTGCCCCGGGACGTCGACTTCACCCCCAAGGGCATGGTCTTCGCCCCCGCCACGGCCCGCGCCAACCCCTACGGCATCCTCGCCGTCCGCTGCCGGATCACCTCCGGTGCCGAGGACGGGGCGTACAAGCTGGCCCGGCCGTGGGTGCCGTCGTACGAGACCACCGCCTGGCCGTCGCTGGTCGTCCGGGAGACCCGGATCGGGCCCGGCGTCGACGCGGTGGCGCCGTACACCAACATGCGGGAGGCCTACCCCTGGCAGACCATGCGGTTCCGGGAGTACCGCAACACCGGGCCGGGCTCGGTCGTCTCCGTCCCCGAGAACCGGCCGCAGCTGACGCCCGCCGAGGCGGACCTGCACACCCGGCGGACCTACCTGGGCGACTGGCGGCCGTATGCGTAGGCTCGCCGCTCTCCTCGCCTGTGTCTGTCTGCTCTGGCCGGCGTCCGGTCCGGCCTCCGCCGCGGAAGCCGCGCGCCACGGTCCCGTCGGCTGGGCCGCCACCGGCCCCGGCACCACCGGCGGGGCGGGCGGCACCACCTGGACCGTGCACACCCGCGCCGAGCTGAAGGCCGCCCTGGCGAACGGGGGCGACCCCACCGCGCCCAAGGTGATCCGGGTCGTGGGCGACATCGACGGCCATGAGGCGGACGACGGTTCGCTGCTCGGCGAGCAGGACTACGCTCCCGGTTACGACCTCGCCAAGTACATGTCGTGCTTCGGCGAGGACGGCGCCGTCTGGTCCGACACCCGGTACGACTACTGCAAGCAGCAGCGCACCCTGCGGCAGACCGGCTCCAACCGGGAGAAGGCGCAGATCCAGCTGACCGTGCCGAGCAACACCACCCTGGTCGGGGTCGGCGACGACGCCCGGCTGCTCGGGGTGTTCCTCACCGTCAACACCGGCACGAACATCATCGTGCGGAACCTGCACCTCGAAGCCCCCGTGGACCACTTCACCAGCTGGTCCCCGGGCGACGGCGCGCAGGGCAGCTGGAACGCCCGCTTCGACGCGCTGACCGTCATCACCGGCAAGCACATCTGGGTCGACCACTGCACCTTCACCGACGGCCGCTTCCCCGACCGCGAGGCCCCGATCGGCTTCCACGGGAAGCGCGTCCAGCGGCACGACGGGCTGCTCGACATCGAGGACGGCTCCGACTTCGTCACCGTCTCCGACAGCCGGTTCACCGACCACGACAAGGCGATCCTCATCGGCTCCGGCGACGGACGCGGCGACCGGGACCGCGGGCATCTGAAGGTGACCTTCGTCCGCAACCTCTTCACCGACATCACGCAGCGCGCTCCCCGCGTCCGCTTCGGGCAGGTGCACGTCGTCAACAACGTCTACCGGGGGCGGGAGCCGCTCTACGCCCTGGGGGTCGGCGTCGAGTCGGCGATCTTCTCCGAGCGCAATGTCTTCCGCCACCCGGGCACCGGGGGACCCTCTCTCGCGGTCGCGGCCTACGGCGGCGCGCACTTCCACGACACCGGCTCCTGGTTCGACGGCCGCCCGGCCGGGCTGAACGAGGTGGCGAGCGGACTCGGCCTCACCGACGACGTCGGCTGGCACCCGGCCGACGTCTACGCCTACCGGGCCTTCACCTCCCCGGCGGCCGTCGAGCACCACGTCCTGCACCACGCGGGCGCCGGGAAGCCTCATGCGTGAGCCCTTGGCCGCGCTCAAGGAGGAACTGACCTTCCCGCTCGCCTGGGGGACCTCTCCCGTCCGCGACTTCGGGGCCTGGCGGCGGGCGGCCCGCGCGGTGGTCGAGGAGCATCTGCTCGTCGACCGGCAGGAGGGGACGCCGTACGACCCCGCGTACGGCGCGCCCGTCCAAGCCGACGGCTACACACGGGAGTCGGTGACCCTCTCCCTCACCCGCCACGAACGCGTCCGCGGCGCCCTGCTCACCCCGCACGGGCCCGGCCCCTTCCCCGCCGTCCTGCTCCTGCACGACCACGGGTCCAGGTTCGACATCGGCAAGGAGAAGCTGGTCCGGCCCTGGTACGACGACACCCGGCCGGCCTCCGCCCAGGCCTGGGCGGACCGGTACTTCAGCGGCCGGTTCGTCGGCGACGAACTGGCCCGGCGCGGGTACGTCGTGCTCTGCCTGGACGCCCTCGGCTGGGGCGACCGCGGCCCCCTCGCCTACGAACAGCAGCAGGCCCTGGCCTCCCACTTCTTCAACCTGGGCTCCTCCCTGGCCGGCCTCATGGCCCGGGAGGACGCCCGCGCCGCGGGGTTCCTCGCCGGACTGGACCGCGTGGACGCCCGCCGGGTCGCCGCCCTCGGGTTCTCCATGGGCGGCTACCGGGCCTGGCAGACGGCCGCGCTCAGCGACGACATCGCCGCAGCGGCGAGCGTGTGCTGGATGACCGGCCTGAAGGACATGATGGTGCCCGGCAACAACACCCTGCGCGGGCAGTCCTCGTACTACATGCTTCACCCCGGGCTCGCCCGGCACCTCGACATCCCCGACGTGGCGAGCATCGCCGCACCGCGGCCGATGCTCTTCTTCCACGGCGCCCTGGACACCCTCTTCACCGCCGACGGCGTACGGGTGGCCCACGACAGGCTGCGCGCCGTGTGGCGGTCCCACCACGCCGAGGAGCGGCTGCGGCTGAAGACCTGGCCGCACCTCGGCCATGTCTTCACCGCCCGTATGCAGGACGAGGTCTTCGCCTGGCTCGACACCGTCCTGTGACTCCCCTTACCCCACCCGTACGAGAAAGGACCCGCACTCCATGTCTCGTCGTACCGCTCTCACGGCCGTCGCGGCGCTCACCCTCGGCGCCTCACTCGCCGTACTCCCCACCCAGGCGCAGGCCGCCACCGTGGTCGTGAGCAACTCCACCGACCTGGCGAACGCCATCAGGAACGCCACCGCCGGGACCGTCATCCAGGTCCGCGGCGGCACCTACTACCCGACGGCCACCCTCCAGTCCACGGCCAACGGCACCTCGTCCGCGCCCGTCACGCTCACCGCGTACGGTTCGGAGACCGTGAAGATCGACGGCTCGTCGCTGCCGGCCGGCTCCTGGATCTTCAAGCTGACCGCCGACTACTGGAACGTCTCCGGCATCACCTTCCAGAACTCCCCGGACAGCGCGGTCGTCTGCCAGTCCTGCACCGGGACGAACTGGAACAACATCAAGACCATCAACGGCGGCGACTCGGGCTTCACGCTGACCGGCGACGGCACGGTGAACAACACCGTGAAGAACATCGACTCCTACGGCCACTACGACGCCGCCACCCACGGCGAGAACGCCGACGGCATCGCCGTGAAGTTCGGCTCCGGCACCGGCAACCTGATCACCGGCGCCCGCCTCTACAACAACTCGGACGACGGTCTGGACTTCTGGTCCTTCTCCTCCCCGGTCACCATCGAGCACACCTGGGCCTTCGGCAACGGCGACAACCGCTGGGGCGACTCCGCCTTCGCGGGCGACGGCAACGGCTACAAGCTGGGCGGCGACGGCGAGACCGTCGCGCACGTCGTCAACAACTCGGCCGCCTGGGACAACGCGGGCAACGGCTTCACCGAGAACAGCAACAAGGGCGCCATCGTCATCAACCGCACCACCGCCTACGCCAACGCGAAGTGGGGCTACTACTTCGCCACCGGCGCCGCCCGCCTCGGCAAGAACCTCGCCGTGGGCAACGGCAGCGGGCTGGTGAACAAGGGCTCGTCGGTGGTCTCCGCAGGCAACAACTGGGACAGCGGGATCGCCACCCCCGCCTTCCGGTCCACCGACGCCTCGACGACGTACAACGCCCGGCAGGCCGACGGCTCGCTGCCCGTGACCACGTTCCTGACCACGGGCAGCACCACCATCGGCGCGACGATGGACTGAGCTATCGCCGCACGGGCGTGATCGACTCCAGGGTCGGCACCACCGGCTTGATCGTGCCGTCGGCCGCGAACTCCATGCGGTCGATCGTGGTCTCCCGGTGCGTGCCGTCCCCGCCCGGCCGCCCGGGGCCGTTGAGGCCGAAGCGGTGATAGACGATGTACCAGTCGTCGGTGCCGGGCGTGTTCACCACCGAGTGGTGGCCGGTGCCGAGGATGCCGTACTCCGGGCGCTTGGCGAGGATCGTGCCCCGCTTGGTCCACGGGCCGAGCGGGCTCGGGCCGGTCGCGTAGGCGACGTGGTAGTTCTCGCTGCGGGTGTCGTCCTCGGACCACATGAAGTAGTACGTGCCCTGCCGCTTCACCACGAAGGAGCCCTCACGGAAGTTCGCCGGGGTGATGTCCCTCACCTGGGCGGCGTCGAAGGAGGTCATGTCGTCGTTCAGCGGGACGACATAGCCGCGTCCGTTGCCCCAGTAGAGATACGACGTGCCGTCGTCGTCCGTGAACACCGCCGGGTCGATCATCTGGCCGCTGAACTGGCCCTTCGCGACCAGGGGTTTGCCGAGCGCGTCCTTGAAGGGGCCGGCGGGGGAGTCGGCGACGGCGACGCCGATCTGCTGCTCGGCGCAGAAGTAGAAGTAGTACCTGCCGTTCCGCTCGGCTATCGCCGGGGCCCAGGCGTACTTGTCCGCCCAGGCCACGTCCGGGCCCAGGTCGAGGATCACGCCGTGGTCCTCCCAGTGGACCAGGTCCTTGGAGGAGAACGCCTTGAACCGGGTGCCGCCCCAGCCTCGGAAGCCGTCGGTCGTCGGGTAGATCCAGTAGCGGCCGTCCATGTACCGGACGTCGGGGTCGGCGTACAGACCGGGCAGGACCGGGCTGCGGGTGGGGACGGCCTCGACCGTCCAGGTGCGGGTGGTGCCGTCGGCGGCCGTCACCGTGTACGTCTGCGGGGTGCGGAAGTCCCGGCGGGTGCCGGACGGCGGGGTGAGCGTGGCGCCCGCGCCGACGGCGAACTTCGGGGCGAGGTGCCGCAGGTCAGCGTTCGGCTTCATCGGCAGGACCACCTTCGAGGCGGCCTCGGTGACGACGGCGTACCCCTTCTGGCCCTTCGCCGTCGCCTCCACGACCGACGTGGGGGTCACGGGGTAGGCGGCCAGCAGCCGGTCGTACTCCTCCTGGGTCACCGGGATGACCGTGCCGTGCCGGGGGCTGGCCGGGAGCTGGTAGTCCGTCGAAGGCGTCCACTTCCCGGAGTCGAGGTCGGTGGTCTCGAACGGGATGTAGCCGCGGCCGCCGTACTCGTCGATGAAGAGGTACCACTTCTCCTCAGTGTTCGACTTGAACACGGTCGGGCCCTCGCCGCGGTCCATCGCGCCGCTGCCGACGCAGTCCGCCACGAAGTCGTACGTCGTTGACGTCAGCGTCGTCGACTTCTCCGCCGTGATGAACTTCGAGCACGGGCTGGAGCTGCTCGGGTCGCGTTCGTCCTTGGTGTAGCGGTAGTACGTGCCCTCGTGCTCGACCACCGTGGAGTCGATCACCGAGTAGCCGGGGTCGTTCCACACCTTCGGCTCGCTGAAGGTGCGGAAGTCCTCGGTGGTGGCGTACAGCATCTTGTTGTACGTCGAGCCCTTGTGCTCGGGGTCGTCGTCGGCGTACAGCTTCGACGCCCAGAAGACGACGTACTTGCCGAGCGTCTCGTCCCAGTAGGCCTCCGGTGCCCAGGTGTTGCCCGCGGTGTCGGGGGAGACCTTCACCAGGCGCTGGTCGGTCCAGTGCACCAGGTCCGTCGACTCCCACACCATGATCGACTTGCTGCCGTGCCGCTGGACGTGGTCCCAGCTGCCGCTGCTGTTCCGGTACATCCGCAGATCGGTGGCGATCAGGTAGAACCTGTCGCCCTCGGGGGAGCGGATCACGAACGGGTCGCGCAGGCCCTTCTCGCCGATGGTGGAGGTCAGGACCGGCTTGCCCGCGTTCAGCTCACGCCAGTGCAGGGGGTCGTTGCCGCGGCTGAGGGCGTAGCGGATCTGTTCGCCGTCGGCGGTGCCCTCGCCGGTGAAGTAGGCGAAGAGGTAGCCGGCGTACTTCGGGGCTCTCACGGGTGGTGCTCCAGAGTCGGCGGTGCCCGGTGGGGCGGTGAGCAGGGCGAGGAGGAGGGCCAGGAAGGGGAGCAGGAGCAGGCGGGGGCGGCTCATGGCACTCCTGTGTGAGTCTGGGGGATTCTGTTGGAAGACGGTGCCTTCGGAGTGTCACCGGTGGGGGACAGCGGGTCAATCGGTGCGGGCGGGGCAGCGGGGAGCGAAAGTTTCGGGTGCTTTCGCGCGGTGACGGCAACCCTTCCCGGCCCGGTGGCGACCGGTGGGTGTCCCCATTCCCCAGGAAAGGAACGCCTCAGTGCGTCAGAGCACCGGACGCCACCGCAGGACCCGCACCCTCTCGATCGCCGCGGCGGTGGCCGTGGCCGCGGGCGCGGGCGGCGTCTACCTCGGCCTGTCGGACGGCGGCGCCGAGGCCGCGTCGACGACCGTCACCGTCTCGAGCACCGCCCAGCTGGAGTCGGCCGTCAGGAACGCCGCCGCGGGCACCGTCATCCAGGTCCGCGGCGGCACCTACCAGCCGACCGCCACCCTGAAGTCCACGGCCGACGGCACCGCCGCGAACCGCATCACGCTCAGGGCCTACGGCAGCGAGAAGGTGACGATCGACGGCTCCAGGCTGCCCGACGGCTCCTGGCTCGCCGGGATCCACGGCAGCTACTGGACCATCCAGAACCTCACCTTCCGCAACGCCCCCGCCCAGGGCCTCGTGATCACCTCGTCGACCGGCGGCGTCTTCAGGAACCTGGTCACCGCGGACAACGGCGACTCCGGCTTCACCCTGCGCGGCGACGGCACGGTGAACAACCTCGTGCAGAACCTCGACAGCCACGGCAACTACGACCCGGCCGCGCACGGCCAGAACGCCGACGGCATCGCCATCAAGTTCGGCTCCGGCACCGGCAACGTCCTCGACGGAGCCCGCCTCTACAACAACTCCGACGACGGCCTCGACCTCTGGCAGTTCTCCTCGCCGGTCACCATCAAGAACTCCTGGGCGTTCGGCAACGGCGAGAACCGCTGGAGCGACACCGCCTTCGAGGGCAACGGCAACGGCTTCAAGCTGGGGGGGCGGCGGAGCGTCGGTCGCCCACAAGGTGCGGAACAACGCCGCCTGGGACAACACCCTGCACGGGTTCACGGAGAACTCCAACACCGGGGCGATCGTGCTGTACCGCAACACCGCGTACGCCAACGCGGAGGACGGCTTCTACTTCGCCACGGGGAAGGCGCGGCTCGCCCGGAACCTCGCCGTGGGCAACGGGGACGCCAAGGCCAAGCTGGGGTCGTCGACCGTCTCGGCTGCCAACAACTGGGACGCCGGGGTGGCCACGCCCGCGTTCGTCTCCACCAGTGCGGTGAGCGCGTACGGGGCGCGTGGGGCGGACGGGTCGCTGCCCGCGACCACCTTCCTGACCACCGGCTCCACGACCATCGGCGCGACGATGAAGTGAGCCGGACACGCGGAAAGAACGCCCCCGCCGGTCGTCACCGGCGGGGGCGTTCCGCGTGCCGGGCGAGGGGGGCTCGCACCGGCACCGGGGAACCGGCCCGAGGGGGGCTCGGGCCGGCGTCTCGGGATGCTTACCGGTAGCTGAGGTCAGAGGCCGTGTAGCGGCAGTGCGTGCCGTCCGGGCCGGTGCCCAGCTCCTTGGGCTCCGCACCGGTGTTGTTGCCCTGGAAGCGGGTGCACGGCTTGATCTTCTTGCCGCTGTCGCCGTGGATCCGCACGTTGCGCAGGGCGGCCGTCTCGCCGAAGTTGGAGTTGATCCCGACGATCGACTTGCCGGGCGCGGTGACGTCGACGTCGTTGATGATCACCTGGCGGTTCTTGTACTGCGTCGAGCAGTTGCCGCAGGTGCGCACCAGCTTGCCGAAGTCGGAGACCTGGAACCTGGTCACGACCAGCTTGCCCGCGCCGTTGAACTGGAAGACCTTGTCGTCGGCCTTCCTCGCGCCGCCCCCGTGCACCGTGTAGACGGCCGAGGAGGACTTGCCCTTGAAGGTGGCGGCGTCCTCGCCGACGTCCTCCCACCAGACGTTCTGCAGGGTGCAGCTGCCCTGGCAGTGGATGCCGTCGGCGGCCGGGGAGCCCAGGATGACGTTCTTCAGCACCGCGCCGTCGGCGAGCTTGAAGATGGGGTCCTGGCCCTCGTCCTGGCCGGTGCCGCCGAGTGCGCCGCTGCCGTAGAAGCGCTGGTAGCCCCCGTCGTAGGTGCCGGAGACGGAGATCGTGCTGCCGACGGCCCTGGTGCCCTTGGCCGTCGGCCAGGAGGAGGCCGCGCCCGCGGAGGACAGCATCGTCGTGGTGACGATCGCCGCCCCGGTGATGCCGAGAGCGGTGGCGCCGGCGATCGCCGCCCGTCGTGTGGTGACCCGGCGGCGATGGCGGACGCGCTGTTCGGCTCGTACTGTCATGCCCATTCCTTGCGTGGGGGATCCTTGCGTCTCCTGGTCGCCACCGGTGAGGAAGGGGTTGCCGCGTCTTCAGATTTTTTTCACGACCTCTGTGACCTCTGTGACGGCGTGCGTCAGGAGTCACCCTCGGAGGACTCCTCGTCCCCGTCCCGCGGCGCGAAGTCGCCCGCCACGGCCAGCTCTTCGGACCCCGTCCGGGCCGTCGCCGCGTACCCGTCGTCCTTCGCGTCCCGGCCGCCGCGCTCATGGTCGTACTGCCCCGCGAACACCCACTCGCCCGCCGGGACCGTACGGCCCTCCTTCAGCCGCCAGGTGTAGACGAGGAAGCCGTCCCGCTCGCCGACCGTCAGCTCGAAGTCGTCCTCGGGCAGCGAGCGCCAGGCGCCGGTGGAGGACACCCCGCCGGTCTGCGCCACCCGCAACCGCACGGTCAGCGCGGTCAGTTGCTCGGAGGTCTTCAGGGTGACGTTGCTCTGCGCCCAGAACTCGTTGCTGTGCGGGTCCACCGAGCCGTCCGACCACAGCGGGCCGTCCTCGACGCCGGCGTCGGCGGGCAGCCGCGCGGGCGCCGACGGGGAAGGGCTGGAGCTCGGCGGCGACGACGGCGGCGCGCTGGGCTTCTCCGGCTGCCTCGGCGGGGCGCTCGGCGACGGGTCCGCCGGGAAGGCGGGCGGCCTGCTGGTCGCCTCCGGCGACGGCGTGGGCGTCGCGGTGACCGCGACCGTGCCCTGCGGGGGAGCGTCGTCCGACTTCACCGCGGACGCCACCGCGTACCCGCCGACGGCGAGCACGCCCGCGACGGCGGCCGTGGCCCCGGCCACCCGCAGCCAGCCGAACACCGGCCGCAGCGTGGCCCGGTGGCCGGCCGGACGGACCTCCTCGGTCATGCCGCGCTCGATCCGGGCCAGCATGCGCGCCCGGTCCGGCTGGTGCGCCTCGGCCGCCTCGTGCAGCCGGGCGCGCAGCTCGTCGTGCACGTCCCGCTGCATCATCGGTCCCTTCCCGCGGCCTGGCCGGTCCGCGCCATGGCGGCATGCACCTTCTGCGAAGCCTGCTGTGTGCCGAGCAATCTTTGCAGCTCGGCCATTCCCTTGGAGGTCTGGCTCTTCACCGTACCCACCGACACGCCGAGGGCGAGCGCGGTGTCCTTCTCCGACAGGTCGAAGGCATGCCGCAGCACCACACAGGCCCGTTTGCGGAACGGCAGCCGGCGCAGCGCGTCCTGGACGTCGACGACGCCCGCGACGTCCGGGTTCTCGGTCTTCTCCTCGCGCTGCGACCAGAACAGGGCGATCCGGCGCCGTTCGCGCACCGCGCTGCGGATCCGGGTGCGGGCCAGATTGGCGACCACCCCGCGCGCGTACGCCACCGGATGGTCGGCCGCGCGCACCCGGTCCCAGCGGTGCCACAGCGCCAGCAGCGCGTCCGCCGCGAGGTCGTCGGCGGCGTCCGCCTCACCCGTCAACAGGTGGGCGAGGCGGGCGAGTTCGGCGTAGTGGCGCTCGAAGAAGGCATGGAACTCCACGGAGGCGGCGTCGTCGACGACTGTGCCCACGGGCGGTCTCTCCTCGCAGCGATTCCCCGGCGTCGAACAGCCGTACGCCAGGACGAGATCCGGAACTGTACCAGCGGGTCGTACGAGGTTTCGAATGCCGTATGGCGGACCGAACCTGAATCCGTAACACGGAGAAAACCTGAATCGGGTTCAACGCGGGAACAATCCAGCCAGCATCCGCACACGATCAAGCAGGCGCCGAGGAGTTGCCGCCATGTCCGCCACATCCGGCATATTCGACAGATACTTCCGGGTCTCCGAACGGGGATCCACCATCGGCCGAGAGATACGCGGCGGATTCGCCACGTTCTTCACCATGGCCTACATCCTCGTCCTCAACCCCATCATCCTGGGCACGGCGAAGGACAAGAACGGCGAGCTGCTCGACCCGGTCCAACTCACCACCGCCACCGCCCTGGTGGCCGCGGTGATGACGGTCATCATGGGCATCGGCGGCAATCTGCCGCTCGCCCTCGCCGCCGGGCTCGGTCTCAACGCCGTCGTCGCCTTCCAGATCGCTCCGCTGATGAGCTGGGACGACGCGATGGGCCTGGTCGTCCTCGAAGGCCTGCTGATCTGCGTGCTGGTGGTGACCGGGCTGCGCGAGGCCGTCATGCACGCCATCCCGCAGCCGCTCAAGCAGGCCATCAGCGTCGGCATCGGCCTGTTCATCGCCTTCATCGGCTTCGTCGACGCCGGCTTCGTCAGCCGCATCCCCGACGCCGCCAACACCACCGTGCCGGTTCAGCTCGGCGGCTCCGGCAGCCTCACCGGATGGCCGATTCTCGTCTTCTGTCTCGGCGTGCTGCTGACGATCGGACTGCTCGCCCGCAAGGTCAAGGGCGCGATTCTCATCAGCATCGTGACCATGACGGTCGTCGCGATCGTCGTCAACGCCCTCGCCGACATCAAGACGTGGGGCCTGACCACACCCGAGTGGCCCGACCGGATCGTCGACACCCCCGACTTCGGACTCGTCGGCGACTTCAGCCTGTTCGGCGCGTTCAGCGCGCCCGAGGTCGGCGTCGTCACCGTGGTCCTGCTGGTCTTCACGCTGATCCTGTCCGACTTCTTCGACACCATGGGCACGGTCGTCGGCATCAGCGCGGAGGCCGGACTGCTGGACGAGGACGGCAAGGTGCCCGGCCTCAGCCGGGTCCTGCTCATCGACGGCGCAGCGGCCGTCGCGGGCGGCGCCGCCTCCGCCTCCTCCGCGACCTCGTACATCGAGTCGGCGGCCGGCGTCGGCGAGGGCGCCCGCACCGGCCTCGCCAACCTGGTCACCGGCGGCCTGTTCGGCCTCGCCCTCTTCTTCACGCCGCTGCTCACCATCGTCCCGCTCCAGGCGGCCGCCCCGGCCCTGGTCGCCGTCGGATTCCTGATGATGACGCAGGTCAAGCAGATCGACTGGGACCGGTACGAGATCGCCATCCCGGCGTTCCTCACCGTCGCCGTCATGCCGTTCACGTACTCCATCACCAACGGCATCGGCGCCGGCTTCCTCGCCTACGTCGTGATCAAGACGGTGCTGGGCAAGGCCAGGGAGGTCCACTGGCTGCTGTGGGGGACCTCGGCGCTGTTCCTGGTGTACTTCGCGATCGACCCGATCGAGCAGCTGCTCGGCGCGCGGTGAGGGGAAGGGGCGCCCCGGGCGTGGGCGCCCCTGGGGCCTGATCCAAACGACAGGCCCTAGCCGTTCAGCACCGCCTCCATCACTTTCTTGGCCACCGGAGCGGCCAGCCCGTTGCCGGAGACCTCGGAGCGGGCCGCGTCCGACTGCTCGACCACGACCGCGACAGCGACCTCCTTGTCCGAGCTGTCGGACTTGGCGTACGAGGTGAACCAGGCGTACGGCGTCTTGCTGTTGTTCTCGCCGTGCTGGGCCGTGCCCGTCTTGCCGCCGACCGTCGCGCCGGAGATCTGGGCGTTGCTGCCCGTGCCCTCCTCGACGACCGTCCGCATCGCCGACTGGAGCTGCTCGGCCGTGTCGGAGCTGACGATCTCCTTGGTGGAGGCCCGGTCGTCGTAGTCCTCCAGCACATCGCCGCTGTGGTCGGTGATCTGCGACACCATGTGCGGCTCGACCAGCTTGCCGCCGTTGGCGATGGCCGCCGACACCATGGCGATCTGGAGCGGCGTCGCGGTGACGTCGAACTGGCCGATGCCGGACAGCGCCGTCTGCGCCTCGTCCATGTCCTCCGGGTACACGCTCTCGTACGCGCGCACCGGGACGTCCTGCTCGGCGTCGTTGAAGCCGAACTTCTCCGCCATCGCGCGCACCTTGTCCTGGCCGAGGTCGACGGCCATCTTGCCGAAGACGTTGTTGCAGGAGTACTGGAGCGCGACCCGGATCGAGGCGTTCTCGCAGGGCGCGTTCGGGTTCTCGTTGGTCAGGTCGTCGCTGGACAGCGGCAGGTCGTACGGGTCGGGGCTGTCCGTCTTCTCGTCCACCGACGAGACCAGTCCGTCCTCCAGCGCGGCCGCCGCGACCACCAGCTTGAAGGTGGAGCCCGGGGGCAGCGGCTGGCGCAGCGCCCGGTTGGTCATCGGCTTGTCCTCGTCCTTGGTGAGCTGCGTCCAGACCTCCGAGTTGCCCGCGGTGATCTTCGACGGGTCGTACGACGGGGTGGAGACGACCGCCAGGATCCGCCCGGTCCTCGGGTCGATGGCGACGGCGGCGCCCTTCTTGTCGCCCAGCGCCTCGTACGCCGCCCGCTGGGTCTCCGGGTCGATCGTCGTGATCACATCACCGGGGTCGGCGCGCTTGTTGGTGACCGTGTCCAGCACGGTCTTCAGCCGGGTGTCCGTGCCGTCCAGGAGGTCCTGGTAGACGCCCTCCAGCTGGGTGGCGCCGTAGACCTGCGAGCTGTAGCCGGTCACCGCGGCGTAGAGCGCGCCGTCCTTGTACGTCCGCTTGTATCTGAGGTCGCCGCTCGTCGTCCGCGCCGAGCCGGTGACCGCCTCGCCGCCCACGATGATGTTGCCGAGCGGCTCGCTGTACAGCTCGATCGCGTTCCGCCGGTTGTCCTTGTCGTCCGCCAGCGCCTGGCCCTCGTAGAACTGCACCCAGGTCGCCCTGACCAGCAGGGCGAGCACCAGGAGCAGCGTGAAGACCGACGCGCGCCTGATCGTCTTGTTCATGCCGCTCGGACAGACGAGCGGGACCGGCCGGAACGTTCCCTTCCGTCCGTTTTCTCATCCGCTCTTCAGAAACGCTCACCCCTCGCTCAGGAAAGCTCACCCCTCGCTCGGAATCCTTCACCCGTCGCGCTTGAGGAACCCCGCCTCGTACGCCGCGATCACCGCCTGGGTGCGGTCCCGGGCGCCGGTCTTCGCCAGGACCGCCGCCACGTGCGACTTCACCGTCGCCGGACCGACCTCCATCCGCCGGGCGATCTCCGCGTTGGTGAGCCCGGTCGCCATGTGCCGCAGCACCTCGCTCTCCCGGGCCGTGAGCTTCGTCACCCACGCCGCAGGCGCGGGGTGCGCGTCCGCGTGCCGTACGGCCAGCGCCCGGACGGCCGACGGGAAGAGCAGGGTGTCGCTGCGCGCGACCAGCCGGACCGCCTGCACCAGCGCGTCCGCGTCCGCCCGCTTCAGCAGGAACCCGGCGGCACCGGCGCGCAGCGCGTCGTACACATACGAGTCGTTCTCGAAGGTGGTCACGACCACGATCCGGGGCGGCGCGTCGAGACCGGCGAGGATCTGCTCGGTGGCCCGGATGCCGTCGATCTCCGGCATGCGTACGTCCATCAGCACGACGTCGGGCCGCAGCTCCCGGACCACCGACACCGCCTCCGCGCCGGTCGCCGCCTCGCCGACGACCTCCAGGTCCGGCTCGGCGGAGAGGATCGCGCGCAGGGCGGTGCGGACCATCCGCTCGTCGTCGGCGAGGACGATGCGCAGAGGGCCGGTCGTATCGGTGGTGTCGCTCATACGGGTCCCTTCATCGGCAGACGTACGCGCAGTCGCCACAGCCCGTCGGCCGGGCCGGCCTCGGAGCTGCCGCCCAGCAGCCGGGCCCGGTCCGCGATGCCGCGCAGGCCGTGCCCGCCGCCGGGGCGGCACGGGGCGTCTCCGGCCAGTGGGTTCTCGACGGTGATCTCCAGCCGGTCGCCGGCCCGCGCGATCCGCAGCGCCACCCGGGCGCCGTCGCCGCCGTGCCGCAGGGCGTTGCTCAGCCCCTCCTGCACGATGCGGTACGCCTCGCGGGACAGCAGCGGCGGCAGCGCGGCCGGATCGACGCCGAGGTCGCAGGCCACCCGCAGGCCGCCCGCGCGGGTGCGGCGCAGCAGGCCGTCCAGGTCGGCGCCGAGGGTCGGCGCGGGGGCCGTGCCGGGCGCGTCGCCGTCCCGCAACACGCCCAGCAGCGCGTCCAGTTCGCCGACCGTGCGCCGAGTGGTGTCCTCGATCGCCGCCAGCGCCTCACGGACGAACTCCGGGTCGCTGTCCAGCACCCGGCGGGCGGCGCTCGCCTGGAGGGTGACCGCGCTGAGCGCATGACCGACGGAGTCGTGCAGCTCGCGGGCGAGCCGGTTGCGCACGGCCAGGTCGGCGGCGCGCCGCTCGGCGGCGGCCAGCAGGTCCTCGGGCGCCGGTCCGAGCAGCGCGGGCGCCCAGCGGGCGAGCAGCGCGCCGCACCCGGCGGCGCAGGCCGCCAGCGCGACCAGACATGCCACGCCCGCAACCGGTGAGAGCGCCAACACCCAGGCCTGGTCGAGGGATTCGGGCAGCTCGGCCTGTTCCACGCGGAGCCCGGCGAGCGCGGGCAGCAGGATCAGGAAGACGGCGAACGGCGGCACCGCCAGCGACATCCCGGAGATGATCCCGCCCAGCCCCAGATGCAGGGTGAACCAGGCCGCCGTCCTGCCCTTCGCGGCGCGGGTGCGGGCGGGGCCGTAGGCGAGCCGGTCCGCGTCCACCCCGCACAGCCAGCGCACGGCGCCCGACTCCAGGGGCCGGGTCAGCGGGAACAGCGCGGTGACGGCGGCGAGCGGCAGCCCGAGGGCGAACGAGGCGAGTTGCAGGAACAGGTCCTGGAAGACGTACCGGGAGTCGGTGGCGGGTCCGACGATCAGCTGGCCGACGAAGACGTACGGCATGGCGAGCGCGCCGCCGAGGATCAGATGGATCCAGCGCCGGCGCGCCCGCCGCCCGAACAGGGCCCGGGTGAACGCGCTCACGTCGTACGCCGGCCGGCCGAGCGCGCGACGAGGAAGCGGACGGCCAGGCCCGCGACGAGGATGCCGGCGATCATGCCGCCAGCGTAGGTGAGGTTCATCAGCGGCGTGGGCCGTTCCGCGGCGCTCTCCGTGAGCACCAGTGAGGCCACCGCCTGCCAGCCCGCCCAGCAGGCCGCGGCCGCGGACGCGATCCAGGCGAGGGCGAGCGGCACCTTCACCGGCAGCGCGAGGCCGCGGCGGAAGGCGAGCGTCAGGCCGGCGGCGACGGCGACGGCGAGGAAGACGGCGGACTGGGCCTCCACGATGTGGAAGTCGCCGGACCGGTCGGCGATCAGATCGTCGTTGAGGCCGTAGGTGCCGCCGCAGGCCCACAGCAGATGCGCGGTCAGCGGTGGCAGGGCGAGGACGGCGGCGGCGACGGCGGCCGTCTTCTGGGCGGCGGTGCCGAGGACGGCCCGCGGCAGGTCCCACACCGTGCCCTGCCACAGATGCCCCCAGCGGTCCCGGGCGTAGAGCGCGAACAGCGCCCCGAGGGCGAGGCCCTGCACGATGAAACCGCCGTAGACGACGCCGAACACCCAGCTGTGCAGGAACGGTTCGCCCCCGTCGTCGGTCGTGTCCACGGTTCCGCCGAAGGCGCTGACGAGGAGCTGCACCGGGTAGCCGGTCATGATCGGGGTGAGCAGGCCGGTCGCCACCCACACGGGGACCGCGAGCAGCCACGCGGGCAGCCGCAGGCCCCACGGCCGGGTCAGCATCAAAGCCAGCACGATCACGCACGCGTCCATCAGGACGGTGACGCCGTTGGCCACGGCCACGGCGGTGCGGTGCTCCAGCAGCGCGCTGCCGTCGGGTATCCCGATCCGGCTCCCGGCGAGCCAGGCGACCTTCAGGCTCAGATACGGCACGCACGCGGCGACGGCGACGGCCCGCAGGATCCTGCGGGGCCGGTCGGAGGGGGCGGGGGAGCTGCCGGTCGGGGCGGAAACGGCGACTGTCTGCGTCATGGCCTTACGCTCCCGCGCGGACCGCACCACACACGTCCTGCCCCACGACGATCCGCCTCCGCCGCACGGGGGAGACGTCAGCCCTCCAGCTTCAGCACGACCTCGTCGATCTCCTCGCCGCGCGCCTGCGCGTAACCACGCTCCCGGGCGCGCACCCGGAATCCGCACCGCTGGAGCACGCGCAGCGACCCGGCGTTGTCGGCCGCCGCGCGGGCGTACAGCGGGCGTTCGGGGACCTCGGCGAGCAGGGCGCGCAGGGCGGCCGTGGCCACGCCGCGCCCCCAGTACGCACGGTCCACCCAGTAGGTGACCTCGCGCTCGCCGGGCTCGCCGTACACCGCCGCGTTCCCCACGACGTCACCGTCGAGCAGCACCGTGCGGGCGTGCACGTCGGGGGAGGAGCGCTGGCGCTGCCAGCGGGCCTCGAAGGCGGACCAGTCGGCCGGGTCCTCGGGGGTGAACGCGGCCATCCACAGGGACTCGGGGTCGTTCAGCTGCCGGTAGAAGACCGGCAGGTCGCTGTCGTGCACCGGACGGAGTGCCACCTTCACGGTCAGAGCCTCCGCGTCGCCAGGGTCAGCCGGTCCCGGGCGTCGAACAGGGCGTCCTTGACCATCTGTTCGTGCGCGGGGGTGAGCCGGGCCACCGGGATCGAGCAGCTGATCGCGTCGCGGGCCGGGGTGCGGTACGGGATCGCCACGCCGAAGCAGCGCAGCCCCAGCGTGTTCTCCTCGCGGTCGACGGCGTACCCCTGCTCCCGCACCTGGTGCAGCTCCTCGATGAGCTTCTCCCGGTCGGTGATGGTGTTCTCGGTGAGCGCGGGCAGCGTCTCCGGGAGCATCTTGCGGACCTGCTCGTCGCTGTACGTGCTCAGCAGGGCCTTGCCCAGAGAGGTCGAGTGGGCGGGGAGGCGCCGGCCGACCCGGGTGAACGGGCGCAGATAGTGCTGGGACTGGCGGGTGGCCAGATAGACCACGTTGGTGCCGTCCAGGCGGGCCAGGTGGATGGTCTCGGTGGTGTCGTCGGAGAGCCGGTCCAGGGTCGGCCGGGCGACCGCGACGACTTCGTCGCCGTCGATGTACGAGGTGCCGACCAGCAGCGCCCGCACCCCGATGCCGTAGCGCGTGCCGGTCGCGTCGGTCTCCACCCAGCCCAGTTCGACGAGGGTGCGCAGCAGCATGTACAGGCTGGACTTGGGGTACCCGACGGCCTCCTGGACCGATGCGAGGGAGTGCATCCCGGGGCGTCCGGCGAAGTACTCGAGGAGTTCGACCGTCCGTACCGCCGACTTGACCTGCGCCCCGCCGCCCGTCTCGCCTGCCGACATCGCCCTTGACCCCTTCGTTCGACGGGAAATAGTCTCCGACATGCGTATTCATCATCAGAGACAGCGTTCAGTATATCGAACGACCCTGGTGGATGACCCAGTGGATGACCCAAATACTGCGGCAATACATGTGTGGAGGGACCCGCGGTGGCAGCAGCACCAGTCTGGAGTGTCGACCCCCGTACCGGGAAGCAGCGTGAACAGGTTGCGGTGGAGGCCACAGCCCAGGAGGTGGACGCCGCCGTCCGCGCCGCGCACGAGGCCCGCGGCGCGCTGACGGACCGCACGGTCCGCGCCGCCTTCCTGCGCACCGCCGCCGGCCGGCTGGAGGCCGCCAAGGACCGGCTCGTCGAGACCGCCGACGCCGAGACCGCGCTCGGCCCGGTCCGGCTGACCGGCGAACTCGCCCGCACCTGCTACCAGCTGCGGGCCTTCGCGGACATCGTCGACGAGGGCGCCTTCCTCGACGTCGTCATCAACCACCCCGACGACACGGCCACCCCGCCCATCCCCGACCTGCGCCGCTACAAGGTCCCCCTGGGCGTCGTCGCCGTCTACTCCGCCTCCAACTTCCCCTTCGCCTTCTCCGTCGCGGGCGGCGACACCGCGAGCGCGCTGGCCGCGGGCTGCCCGGTCGTCGTCAAGGCCCACCCCGACCACCCGGCGCTGTCCGAACAGGTCGCCGGGGTGCTGCGGGAGGCCGCCGCCGAGCACGGCATCCCCGTGGGCGTGTTGGGGCTGGTGCACGGCTTCCAGGCGGGCATCGAACTGATCAAGCACCCGCTGGTCGCCGCGGCCGGGTTCACCGGTTCCGTACGAGGCGGCCGT
The DNA here is from genome assembly GCF_055572035.1 of Streptomyces sp. NPDC030838. Classification (NCBI taxonomy): domain Bacteria; kingdom Bacillati; phylum Actinomycetota; class Actinomycetes; order Kitasatosporales; family Streptomycetaceae; genus Streptomyces; species Streptomyces sp. NPDC030838. Next base: position 135,854 of record NZ_JBVIED010000017.1, read on the forward strand.
GCCCTCTTCGACGCGGCGGCCGCCCGTCCGGTGCCCATCCCCTTCCACGGTGAGCTGGGCTCCCTCAACCCGGTCCTCGTCACCGAGGCCGCGGCGGCCGAGCGCGCGGAGGCGATCGGCACCGGGCTCGCGGGCTCGATGACGCTGGGCGTCGGTCAGTTCTGTGTGAAGCCGGGTCTGGTCCTCGCGCCGGCCGGTGACGCCGGCGACCAGCTCGTCAAGTCGCTCACGGACGCGGTGAGCGCCGTCGACGCCGGAGTGCTGCTCGACCACCGGATGCGGGACAACTTCGTCGCCGGGGTCGCCGAGCGGGCGGAACTCCCGGACGTCGAGGCGCCGGTGACGCCGGGCGCGGGCGGGGAGCACACCGTCGCCCCGGGCTTCCTGACCGTGCCGGCCGGGAAGCTGGCGGAGGAAGGGGAGCACGACCTGCTGCTGGAGGAGTGCTTCGGGCCGGTGACGGTCGTCGCCCGCTATCAGGACCCCGACGAGGCCAAGGCCGTGCTGTCCCGGCTGCCCGGCAACCTCACGGCGACGGTTCACCTGTCGGCGGAGGAGGCCGCCGGTGCGGGGCGGGGCGCGGAACTCCTGGCCGAGCTGACGCCGCTCGCCGGGCGTGTGCTGGTGAACGGCTGGCCGACGGGTGTCGCGGTGGCGCCCGCCCAGCATCACGGTGGGCCGTACCCCGCGACGACTTCGACGTCCACGTCGGTGGGCGGGACCGCGATCGAGCGGTGGCTGCGGCCTGTTGTCTATCAGGGGACGCCTGCGGCGCTGCTGCCGCAGGAGCTTCGGGACGAGAATCCGCTGGGGCTGCCCCGGCGGTTCAACGGGGTGCTGGAGCGGTAGCGCCGTAGGGGTGCGGTGTGCTTCGGGGTGCGGGTTGTGTGTGGCTTGTCGCGCCCACGCGGCGGAGCCGCATATCGATACAGCCCCGCACCCCTTGCGCCTCCCGGCTGAAACCGCGCCCGCCGGAGTCGCGTCCTCCCCTGCATGATCAGCAATCGTGTCGGCGCCGCCCCGGTGATCCGTACCGCCGTGCCCGCCGAGACCGAGACCCTCGTCGCGCTGCACGCCCGCGCCCGGGCCACGTACTACCCGGACGGGATCCCCGACGACGGCACCGACTGGTCCGCCGCCTGGCGGGCCGCCGTCGAACGGCCGGACGGGCATGTGCTGTGCGCCGTGGAGGGCGGGCGCGTGGTCGGGCTCGCCTCCTTCCGGACGCCGGAGGGCGCCGGCGCGGAGACGGTCGAACTGTTCCAGTTCCACGTCGATCCCGATCACTGGCGGACCGGTGTCGGAACGGCTCTGCACGCCGCCTGCGTCGAGCAGTGGCGGGCCGACGGCCGGCGCACGGCCGTACTGCGGGTGCATGGGGACAACGCGCGCGCCCAGGCCTTCTACGCCCGGCAGGGCTGGGTGCCCGATCCCGGGAGCGAGCCCGGACACCATCTGCGGCTGCGGTTCGCGGTCGGCGGGGAATGAATCCGGCCGGTTGAAGGTTCACGTACTTTCGCGGAGGGAGTCTCCGTGCCGAGTACGGATGAGCTGGAGAGCCGAGAAGATGCGCGTCGAGATCTGGAGCGACATCGCCTGTCCCTGGTGCTATGTGGGCAAGGCCCGCTTCGAGAAGGCGCTGGCGGCCTTCCCGCACCGGGATGAGGTCGAGGTGGTGCACCGGTCGTTCGAGCTGGACCCGGGGCGGGCCAAGGGGGACACCGGGCCGGTCATTCCGATGCTGGCGCGCAAGTACGGCATCTCCGAGGCGCAGGCCGAGGCCGCCGAGGACAACCTGGGCGCCCAGGCCGCCGCCGAGGGCCTGGCCTACCGCACCCGCGGCCGGGACCACGGCAACACCTTCGACATGCACCGGCTGCTCCACCACGCCAAGGAGTACGGCCGCCAGGGCGAGCTGATCCAGCTGCTGTACGAGGCCAACTTCGCCGAGGAGCGGTCCGTCTTCGACGACACCGAGCGGCTGGTGGAGATCGCCGTCGCCGCCGGGCTGGACGCCGAGGGGGTCCGTGCCGTGCTCGCCGACCCCGAGGCCTACGCCGCCGAGGTCCGCGCCGACGAGCAGGAGGCCGCCCAGCTGGGTGCCACCGGTGTGCCGTTCTTCGTCCTCGACCGGAAGTACGGCATCTCCGGCGCGCAGCCCGCCGAGGTCTTCGGCCAGGCCCTCCAGCAGGCCTGGGGAGAGCGTTCGCCGCTCACCCTCATCGACCAGGGGGACGCCGACGCGTGCGGTCCGGACGGATGCGCGGTGCCTCAGCCGTCGTAACGGCAGCTGACGGCGGCCAAGCCGCAGGTCGGGGCTGATCCATAAGCGTCTCTTAGAGAAACTGCGAAAAAATTCGCAATGGACGAGAGAACGTTCCGGGCCCACAGTGGAGCCATGGAGATCTCCGCGAGCGCCTTCGACGACCTCGTCCGTGCCGAGTTCAGCCCCAAGTCCACTTTCCTGAACACCGCGAGCAACGGCCTGCTGCCCGCCCGCACCGTCACCGCCCTGCACGAGGCGGCGCTGCTGCGGGCCGAGGGCAGGCCGCTGACCTCGCTGTACGAGGACGTCGAGGCCTGCCGGGCCGCCTTCGCCCGGCTGGCCGGCGTCCCGGCCGCGCGGGTCGCCGCCGGCGCGTCGGTCGCCGCGCACACCGGGGTGATCGCCGCCTCGCTGCCCGCCGGCGCCGAAGTCCTCACCGCCGAGGACGACTTCACCTCCGTGCTGAACGCCTTCCACGTCCGCGGCGACCTCAAGGTCCGCACGGTCCCGCTGGAGCGGATCGCCGAGTCCGTCCGCCCCGGCACCGCGCTCGTCGCGGTCAGTGCCGTCCAGTCGGCCGACGGGCGGATCGCCGACCTGGCCGCCCTGCGCGAGGCGGCCCGCACCCACGGGGCGCGCACCTACGTCGACTTCTCCCAGGCGGCCGGCTGGCTGCCGATGGACGCCGACGCCTACGACTTCTCCGTCTCGGTGTCCTTCAAGTGGCTGCTCGGCCCGCACGGCACGGCCTTCCTCGTCGTCCCGGAGGACTTCGGCGGGCTCACCCCGCTGCTGGCGGGCTGGGTCGCGGCGGAGAAGCCGTGGGACAGCTGCTACGGGCCGGTGGCCGAATACGCCCACAGCGCCCGGCGGTTCGACCTCACCCACGCCCTCTTCACCTTCGCGGGCCTGCGCCGCTCCCTCGACCTGATCGAGGAACTCGGCGTGTCCGCCGTCCACGCCCACGACGTGGCGCTCGCCGACCGGTTCCGGGCCGGGCTCGCGGCGCTCGGCCACGAGCCCGTGCCCGCTCCCGGATCGGCGATCGTCTCGGTGCCCGGCCTCGGCTCCCGTCAGCCGGAGCTGAGCGAGGCGGGCATCGAGGTCTCCAACCGCGCGGGCAACCTGCGCGCGGCCTTCCACCTGTACAACACGGCCGCCGACGTGGACCGTCTGCTGGACGCGCTGTCCGGCTGACCGGTCCGGTCAGCGCACCGGTGTGAAGTCCCGCGCCCCGATGCTGTGTTTCCCGGGGGCAACCCCCGGACCCCCGGCCGGGTTCACCGGACCGGCGTGAAGTCCCGCGCCCCGATGAACTCCGGCCGGCGCACGGGCGCGGCGAACGGCTCCACCGCCGCGTTCTCCACGCTGTTGAACACGATGAAGACGTTGCTGCGCGGGAACGGCGTGATGTTGTCGCCGGAGCCGTGCATGGCGTTGCAGTCGAACCAGGTCGCCGAGCCGGCCTTCCCGGTGAACAGCCGGATGCCGTACTCGGAGGCCAGCTTGGTCAGCGCCTCGTCGGACGGCGTGCCCGCGTCCTGCATCTGGAGGGACTTCTTGTAGTTGTCCTTCGGCGTGGCACCCGCGCAGCCCAGGAAGGTCTTGTGCGACCCGGGCATGATCATGAGTCCGCCGTTGGTGTCGTAGTTCTCGGTCAGCGCGATCGAGACGGACACCGTCCGCATGTTCGGCAGACCGTCCTCAGCGTGCCAGGTCTCGAAGTCGGAGTGCCAGTAGAAGCCGCTCGCGCCGAAACCGGGCTTGACGTTGATCCGCGACTGGTGGACGTACACGTCCGAGCCGAGGATCTGCCGGGCCCGGCCGACGACCCGCTCGTCGCGCACCAGGTTCGCGAAGACCTCGCTGATCCGGTGCACCTCGAAGACCGACCGGATCTCCTGCGACTTCGGCTCGACGATCGACCGCTCGTCGGCGCGGATCGCCGGATCGGTGATCAGCCGCTCCAGTTCCTGCCGGTAGACGGCGACCTCGTCCTCGGTGATGAGCTGGTCGACGGCGAGGAAGCCGTCGCGCTCGAACGCCTGGAGGCCGGGCGCCGCGATCGGACCGGGGGTGTCCGGGGCGCCCCAGACGACCGGGTCCTGACGCGGGATCAGCGCCTCGCTGGTGCCTCGGGTCGGGTAGAGATCGGTGACGGTCGTGTTCGTGGTGGTGGTCATGGGGTTCTCACACCTCCTCGGGTTCGGTGAGCAGGGGGTAGACGCCGTTCTCGTCGTGGTCCTCCCGGCCGGTCACCGGCGGGTTGAACACGCAGACGCAGCGGAAGTCCTCCTTGACGCGCAGCGTGTGACGCTCGTGGCCGTCCAGGAGGTACATGGTCCCGGGCGTGATCGTGTAGCTCTGCCCGGTCTCGTGGTCGGTGAGTTCGGCCTCGCCCTCGACGCAGACGACGGCCTCGATGTGGTTGGCGTACCACATCGACGTCTCGGTGCCCGCGTAGAGGATCGTCTCGTGCAGCGAGAAGCCGACCCGCTCCTTGGCGAGGACGATGCGTTTGCTCTCCCACGTGCCGGACGCGGCCTTCACGTGCCGGTCGGTGCCTTCGATGTCCTTGAAGGAACGGACGATCATGGTCTTTCACAGCCTCCTGGCTAGGCGGTTTCACGGACGGCGCGGGCGAGCGTGGTCAGCCCCTCGTCCAGTTCGTCGGGGGTGATGGTGAGGGCGGGCAGCAGCTTGACGACCTCGCTCTCCGGGCCGGAGGTCTCGATCAGCAGCCCCAGCTCGAAGGCGCGGCGCGCCACCCGCTCGGCCCGGCCCTTGTCGTGGAACTCCAGGCCCCACACGAGCCCCCGGCCCCGGTACTCCTTGACGTCGGCCAGGTTCTCCTCGGTGACGGCGATCAGCGCCTGCTCGACCTGCTCGCCGCGCGCCCGGGTCTGCTTCTCCATGGCGGAGCCGTCGGTCCAGTACATCTCCAGGGCGGCGCTGGCCGTGACGAACGCCGGGTTGTTGCCGCGGAAGGTGCCGTTGTGCTCGCCCGGCTCCCAGACGTCCAGCTCCGGCTTGAACAGGCACAGCGACATCGGCAGCCCGTAGCCGCTGATGGACTTGGACACGGTGACGATGTCCGGCGTGATGCCCGCCTCCTCGAAGGAGAAGAAGGCGCCGGTACGGCCGCACCCCATCTGGATGTCGTCGACGATGAGCAGCATGTCCTGCCGCGCGCACAGATCGGCGAGCGCCCGCAGCCACTCCGGGCGGGCCACGTTGATGCCGCCCTCGCCCTGCACGGTCTCCACGATCACGGCGGCCGGCTTGTTGAGCCCGGAGCCCTGGTCCTCCAGCAGCCGCTCGAACCACAGGAAGTCCGGCACCGTGCCGTCGAAGTAGTTGTCGAACGGCATGGGCGTGCCGTGCACCAGCGGGATGCCCGCGCCGGCCCGCTTGAAGGCGTTGCCGGTCACGGCGAGGGAGCCGAGCGACATCCCGTGGAAGGCGTTGGTGAACGACACGATCGCCTCGCGCCCCTTCACCTTCCGCGCCAGCTTCAGCGCGGACTCCACGGCGTTGGTGCCGGTCGGGCCCGGGAACATGACCTTGTACGGCAGGTCGCGCGGGCGCAGCACCAGGTCCTGGAAGGTCTGCAGGAAGGTGCGCTTGGCGGTGGTCGACATGTCGAGGCCGTGGGTGACGCCGTCCCGCTCCAGGTAGTCGAGCAGCGCCCGTTTCAGTACCGGGTTGTTGTGGCCGTAGTTCAGCGAACCGGCCCCGGCGAAGAAGTCGAGGTACTCGTGGCCGTCCTCGTCGTACATACGGCTGCCGTGCGCCCGGTCGAAGACGGTGGGCCAGCCGCGGCAGTAGCTGCGCACCTCGGACTCCAGGGTCTCGAAGACGCTCAGGTCGGGCTGGGTGATGGTCACGACGAATCGCTCCTCAGTGCGAGAGGTGGGGGGTCAACGGGCCGATGCGGTACAGGACTTCGGGGTCGTGCGGGCCGTCCGGGAACAGGGGCGTGTCGAACACGACCTCACGCTCCACGCGGGCGCCGTGCCGGGCGGCGAAGGAGGTGAACAGCCGCTCCGAGGCGGTGTTCCCCGGGGTGATCGTGGTCTCCACGCAGATCACCTCGTGCTCCGCGGCCACCCGGGCGGCCAGCCCGTCCAGCAGCCGGGCCGCGATCCCGCGGCCGCGGTGCGCGGCGTCCACGGCCACCTGCCACACGAGCAGGGTCCGCGGACGGTCCGGCCGCAGATACCCGGTGACGAACCCGATGGGCTCCCCGTAGCCGTCGCGCGCCACCGCGGAGGTCGCGGCGAAGTCCCGGCACCACAGCAGATAGCTGTAGGAGGAGTTCAGGTCGAGGGTTCCGGATTCCTTGGCGAGCCGCCAGAAAGCGGCTCCGTCCGCCACCGACGGGCGGTCGATGTGCAGGTCTGCTGATGTGTCTGCTGGTGCGGCAGTCATGCGAATTGAATTTAGCGAGTGGAATTCAAAATTGCATGGCCGCAGGGGGTTGGGTGTGAAGGCGTCCTGTGTTATCACGCGGGCGCGTACGGTCGCGCGAGCTGGGTGCGCTATGTGCGGTTTTGCCCGTCACATACCGCGCAAAAGGGATGTGGTGTGGAACGCGTCACAGCCGCGTAACCCTCACGAGATCTGCCCGAATCACGCCTGTTCGCGTTCGCAGAATCTTTGCGTTTAGGGTCGGGGAAACGGGGCAGAAGAATACGGGAAGCTACCCCGGATTTGGTTTATATAAAGGACGGGAATTCAGTCTCCGGTAAACCCGTCAATATGTTCCCGAACGATGCACGCGTGGCCGTTGCGACGGCCCGGCCGCGGTCAGGCCCACGCACCCTCCGCCGCACGCCGAGCCGCCTCGAGATCCACCGTGACGCCCTGCTCGGCCAGCGCGGCGCCCAGCGCCGCGAGGCTCGCCTGCACCGCCCCCGGCGTCGCGTCGGGCCCGTAGTGGTTGACCCGGATCATCTCCTTGGCCAGGGCGCCGCCGCCCGCGGCCAGCGGCAGCGCGGGGTCGCTCGCGAGGGCGCGGCCGACCAGGTCCGAGGCGGGCACGCCCGCCGGGGCGCGCAGCGTCGTCGCCACGGGAGCCGCCTCCGCCGCCTGGTGGACGTACGGCTCCAGGCCCCCGCCGAGGGCCACCGCCCCCGCGCGGGCCGCCGCCGCGGCGGACCGGTGGCGGCCCATCACCGTCTCCAGGCCCTCCGCCTCGATCCGCTCGACGCACGCCTCCAGCGCCAGCATCTCCAGCTGCGCCGGCGCGTGCAGCAGCGCCTTGCGGCCGCCGTCGACCCAGCGCTCCTTCCAGTCCAGCAGGGAGAGGTAGGAGCGGCGCGGCGCGCGCGGGTTCGCCGCCATCCGGGCCCACGCCCGCTCGCTCACCGACACCGCCGACACACCCGCCGGGCCGCCCATCGCCTTCTGCGCCCCGATGACGCACAGGTCCACGCCCCACGCGTCCGGCAGCACCGGCTCGGCGCCGACGGAAGCGACCGCGTCCAGGTAGAACAGCGCGCCGTGCTCCCGGACCACCTCGCCGATCTCCGCGACCGGGTTGGTGTTGCCGGTCGCCGCCTCGGCGTGCACCAGGGAGACGAAGTCGATCTCCGGGTGCTCGGCGAAGGCCTCCCGGACCTGCTCGGCGGTCACCGCCGTGTGGAACGGCACGGCGAGGTCGTACACCGTCGCCCCGCAGTCGCGCAGCCAGTCCCCGAAGGTCTGCCCGTACGGCCCCGTGATCACGTTCAGCGCGGTCGTGCCCGGCCCGGCGGTGCCCCGGATCGCGCCCTCCAGCGGCAGCAGCGCCTCGCCCTGCATGATCACGACGTCCTGCCGGGTGTCCAGCAGCCGGGCGACCCGGTCCTCGATCGCGGCGAAGCGCGCGGCGGTCAGCGGGGGCAGGTCGAGGAAGGGGTGGGTCACGGCGGCGCTCTCTCAGGTCACTCTTCGCTCACGGGTGGACGCAGACGAGGGTAGCCGCGGCATGTCTCCCGGCCGCCCCCTGTCCCGCCCCCTGACCGCCCCCAGCGCCGACTTCTCAGGTCGAACCGCCCCACAGCCATCGGTTTGATTTGAGTGACCCAAACATTTCCTTATCATCGGAACGCACAGTTCCCTTAGGAGGTCCCCCGTGAACACCGTCCTCGGGCGCCGGGCCCGTTTCCTGGTCGCCGCCACCGCGACGGCCGGGCTGGTCCTCGTAGCCGGCTGCACGTCCAGCGACGACGGCGACGGCGGTACGAAGACCGCCGCCGGTGGTGTCGAACTGGTCAAGGCCGGTCAGCTCACCACCTGCACCCACCTGCCGTACCCGCCCTTCCAGTCGGAGATCGACGGCAAGGTGCAGGGCTTCGACGTCGCCCTGATCGACCTGGTCGCCGACGACCTGGGCGTGAAGCAGGAGATCCTCGACCAGCCGTTCGAGAACTTCAAGACGGGTGGCTCCCTCAACGCCGGCCAGTGCGACCTCGCCGCCGCCGGCATGACGATCACCGAGGAGCGCAAGAAGAACGTCGACTTCTCGGACCCGTACTTCAACGCCACCCAGGCGGTCCTCGCCGACAAGAAGAGCGGCATCGCCTCCTTCGCGGACCTCAAGGGCAAGAAGGTCGGCGCCCAGGCGCAGACCACCGGTGAGGACTACGCCAAGAGCAAGGGCCTCGACCCGGTCTCCTTCGAGTCCTCCGACGCCGTCCTGAACGGCCTGCGCACCGGCCAGGTCGACGCGGTCGTCATCGACTACCCGGTCGTCCAGGGCTGGCTGAAGGACAAGGCCAACGCCGACGCCTTCGAGATCGCCGACAACATCAACACCGGCGAGCAGTACGGCTTCACGGTGAAGAAGGGCAACGACAAGCTGCGCGAGGCCATCAACAAGGCCCTCGCGGACGCCAAGGCCGACGGGACGTACAAGAAGCTCTACGAGCAGTGGATCGGCCCGTACGACGAGTCCGCGGCCTCCCCGTCCGCCTCATGACGAGCCCGGACACCCCGGACACAGCACTCCAGCCGAAGAAGAAGGGCCTGACCCGGCGCCAGAAGCGCAGCCTGTCGCGCGGCGTCCAGTACGTCGTCTTCGTCGCGGCCGTGATCGCCTTCGCGGTCGCGGCCGACTGGGACCGGCTGCAGAACCAGTTCGCCCAGCGTGAGATCGCGGAGCAGATGTTCCCCGAGGTCATCACGCTGGCGCTGAAGAACACCGTGCTGTACACCCTGTCCGGCTTCGCCGTCGGTCTGGTGCTCGGCATGGTCATCGCGCTGATGCGGCTGTCGTCGGTCGGGCCGTACCGCTGGCTCGCGGGCGTCTACATCGAGATCTTCCGCGGCCTGCCCGCCCTGCTGATCTTCATCTTCATCGGCGTGGCCGTCCCGCTGGCCTTCCCAGGCACGGAGATCATCGGCGGCACGTACGGCAAGGTGGCCCTCGCGCTCGGCCTGGTCGCCGCCGCCTACATGGCGGAGACGTTCCGCGCGGGCATCCAGGCCATCCCGAAGGGACAGATGGAGGCGGCCCGCTCCCTGGGCTTCTCCCACGCCCGGGCGATGATCTCGATCATCCTCCCGCAGTCCTTCCGGGTCATCCTCCCGCCGCTCACCAACGAACTGGTCCTGCTCTTCAAGGACTCCTCGCTGGTGCTGTTCCTCGGTGTCACCCTGGAGGAGCGCGAGCTGTCCAAGTTCGGCCGGGACCTGGCCAGCCAGACCGCCAACTCCACGCCGATCCTCGTCGCCGGCCTGTGCTATCTGCTGGTCACGATCCCGCTCGGCTTCGTCGTGCGCCGTATGGAGGCGAAGGCCCAGGAGGCCGTGAAATGAGCCGCCCCGAGATCGAGATCCGCGACCTGCACAAGTCCTTCGGCGACAACCAGGTGCTGCGCGGCATCGACCTGGAGATCGCCCAGGGCGAGGTCGTCTGCGTCATCGGCCCGTCCGGCTCCGGCAAGTCCACGCTGCTGCGGTGCGTGAACCTGCTGGAGGAGCCGACCAAGGGCCAGGTGTTCGTCGGCGGTACGGAGGTCACCGACCCGGACGTCGACATCGACGCCGTACGCCGCCGTATCGGCATGGTCTTCCAGCAGTTCAACCTGTTCCCGCACCTCACCGTGACCGAGAACCTGACGCTGCCGCAGCGCCGGGTCCTCAAGCGGGACAAGGCGCAGGCCGCCCGGGTCGCCGCCGAGAACCTGGCCCGGGTGGGCCTGGCGGAGAAGGCGGACGCCTACCCGTCCTCCCTCTCCGGCGGCCAGCAGCAGCGCGTCGCCATCGCCCGCGCGCTGGCGATGGGCCCCGAGGTGATGCTGTTCGACGAGCCGACGTCGGCGCTCGACCCGGAGCTGGTCGGGGACGTCCTGGCCGTGATGCGCATGCTCGCGCGGGACGGCATGACGATGATGGTCGTCACCCACGAGATGACCTTCGCGCGCGAGGTCGCCGACCGGGTCGTCTTCATGGACGGCGGCGTGATCGTCGAGGACGGCGAGCCCGAACAGGTCATCACCCGCCCCGCCCACGACCGCACCCGCCACTTCCTCTCCCGCCTCCTCGACCCCGCGATGGCGGAGGTGGAGGAGGAGACCTCGGACCAGGTGGGGAAGTCCGACTAGCGGCTCACTAGGGTGCAGTGCATGAGCGATGGAGCGGTGCTGCACGTGAAGGGCCGGGTGCTCGTCTCCCCCGACGACATCCGGGACGAACTCTGGGTCGTCGACGGGCGGATCTCCTACGACCGTCCCGTCGGCGCCCGCGACGTGCGCACGGTGTCCGGCTGGGTGCTGCCCGGCCTGGTCGACGCCCACTGCCATGTGGGCCTCGACGCGCACGGCGCGGTGCCGCGCGACGTCGCCGAGAAGCAGGCGCTGACCGACCGGGACGCGGGCACCCTGCTGATCCGCGACGCGGGCTCGCCCTCCGACACCCGCTGGGTCGACGACCGCGAGGACCTGCCGAAGATCATCCGCGCGGGCCGGCACATCGCCCGCACCCGCCGCTACATCCGTAACTACGCCTGGGAGATCGAGCCGGAGGACCTCGTCGCGTACGTCGCCCAGGAGGCCCGGCGCGGCGACGGCTGGGTCAAGCTGGTCGGCGACTGGATCGACCGCGACCTCGGCGACCTCTCGGCGTGCTGGCCGCGCGAGGCGGCGGAGGCGGCGATCGCGGAGGCCCACCGCCTGGGGGCGCGGGTCACGGCGCACTGCTTCGCGGAGGACTCGCTCCGCGACCTCGTCGAGGCGGGCATCGACTGCATCGAACACGCGACGGGCCTGACCGAGGACCTCATCCCGCTCTTCGCGGACCGGGGCGTCGCGATCGTCCCGACCCTGGTCAACATCGCCACCTTCCCCAGGCTGGCGGACGGCGGCGAGACGAAGTTCCCCCGCTGGGCCGACCACATGCGCCGCCTGCACGCCCGCCGCTACGACACGGTCCGCTCCGCCTACGACGCCGGCATCCCGGTCTTCGTCGGCACGGACGCCGGCGGCTCCCTCGCCCACGGTCTGGCCGGCGCCGAGGTCGCGGAACTGGTCACCGCCGGCATCCCTGCCGTGGACGCGATCGCCGCCGGGACCTGGTCGGCCCGCGCCTGGCTCGGCCGCCCCGGCCTCGACGAGGGCGCCCCGGCCGACCTGGTGGTCTACGAGACGGACCCGCGCGCGGACGTACGGGTGCTGACGGCACCGCGACGGGTGGTGCTGAACGGACGGGTGATCGACTGAGGGACACCCGATTCGAAGAGACATGCGGCGAACCCCCGTTGGGGTGAACTCCCGTCGGATCGCTGACGGTTCACCCGCGGTACGAAATTCTTTCCGGGTCCCGAGCACGTCTCTCCAGGGAGTCCCACCTTGAACGGCACCACCCGCTTCCGCATGCCCGCACGCAGACTCGTCACGCTGGCGACCGCCACGGCCCTGGCCACCGGCCCGGCGGCCCTCGCTCACGCGACCCCCGACACCGGAGGCGAGGGCCGCGCCACCGCGGCGGTCCTGCGTACCGAACTGGACGTCTCGTTGTTGAACAAGACCGTGACCGTCCCCCTCGCGGTCTCCCTCAACGAGGTCCAGGCACCGCGGAGCGCGGAGAAGACCGCGCTGACAGCACGACTGGACGGCGTCGACGGCGGCAGGCCGTTCAGCGTGCTGCGCGCGGACGTGGCCCAGGCGAAGGCGACGGTGGGGAACGGCAAGGCGGAAGGCAGCACCCACCTCACCCACGCCCAACTCCACGTCCCCGGCCTGCCACTGCTGTCCCTCATCGAGGTGGAACAGGTCACGTCTGTGGCGACCTGCGAGGCGGGCAAGCCGCCGGTGGCCGACTCCAACCTGCTCGGCTCGGTGACGGCCCTCGGCAAGCGGGTCACCCTCACCACGGGCGGTACGACCGACGTCCAGGTACCGGGCGTCGGCGAGGTCCGCCTCGACCTGTCGAAACGCGAGACCACCTCCCGCACGGCCGCCGCCACCGCCCTCGAACTGACGGTCTCCGTCAACCCCCTGAAGCTCAACGTGGCCGAGGTCCAGGGCACGATCACCCTGGCGAAGGCCACTTGCGAGACCCCGCCGCCCACTCACCCGGCCGACCCGAGCCCCGCCCCCGACGTCAAACCCCAGGGCGCCCCCGCCCAGGCCGACCTCGCCGACACCGGCGGCAACTCGACGACCCCCTACCTGGCAGCAGCAGCGGTAGCCCTCCTGGCCACAGGAGCGGCAGCAGCCGCAAGGTCCCGCCGCCGAGGCTGACTTCCGGACCGACGGGACTCCACTCATCCCGTCCGGCACCTGAGGACGAGGCCGTTCAGGCCGACAGGGGTGCAGGGGGCGGGGCCCCGGTGGGGTTGCTGGGGACGGAGCCTGGTGGGGGTGGGGGCGGATCCCGGTGGGGGTGCTGGGGGCGGACCCTTGTGGGGGTGCGGGCGGATCCCGGTGGGGGTGCTGGGGGCCGAGCCCCGCCGGGGTCGAAGGGGTGGAGCCACTGATGGGGGTGCTGGGGGCGGAGCCCCCGGTGGGGTGCTGAGGCAGGACGCCCGGTGGGGGCGCTGGGGGCCGAGCCCCTGCCGGGCGGGGCGGAGCCAGCTGAGGGCGGCCCCCGGTGGGGGTGTTGGGGCAGGACCCCCGGTGGGGATGCTGAGGGCCGAGCCTCCGCCGGGGTCGGAGGGGCGGAGCCCCCGAGGGGGGTGCTGGGGGCGGAGCCCCAGCCGGGGTCGAAGGGGCGGAGCCCCTGAGGGGGGCTGGGGGCAGAGCCCCCGCCGGGGTTGAGGGGCGGAGCCCCCGGTGGGGTGCTGAGGCAGGGCCCCGGTGGGGATGCTGGGGGCCGAGCCCCTGCCGGGGTCGGAGGGGCGGAGCCCCTGAGGGGGATGCTGAGGGCCGAGCCTCCGCCGGGGTCGGAGGGGCGGAGCCCCCGAGGGGGGTGCTGGGGGCGGAGCCCCCGCCGGGGTTCAGGGGCGGAGCCCCTGGCGGGGGCGAAGGGGCGGAGCCCCTGGGGATGGGAATGGGTAGGGGCGGCGGGGGCGAGGAACCGCGGCCTCAGCCACCCACCAGGGCCCGCCCCCACGCGTCCAGCAACCGATCCACCGTCCCCCGATCCCGCACCGCCACCCGCAGCCACTCCTCGCCCAGCCCGGGGAACGTGTCCCCGCGCCGCACGGCGAAGCCGAGCTTCCGCAACCGGTGACGCACGGCGGCAGCCTGCGGCAGGCGGACCAGGACGAACGGCCCCTCCGCAGGGGACACCACCCGCAGCCCCGCCTCCGCGAACGCGCCGAGCCCCGCGACGAGATGCGCCCGATCCGCCGCGATGCGATGCGCCGCGTGGGCCGCCTCGGCCAGCGCCCGCGGCGCCACGCACGCCTCCGCCGCCACCAGCGCCGGCGTGGACACCGGCCACAGCGGCTGCGCCCGCTCCAGCTCCGCGATCGTCTCGGGCGCGGCGAGGACGTAGCCGATCCGCAGCCCGGCCAGGCCCCAGGTCTTCGTCAGGCTGCGCAGGACGATCAGTCCGGGCACATCCGTCCGCCCGGCCAGCGCCTCCCGCTCACCCGGCACCGCGTCCATGAACGCCTCGTCCACGACCAGCGTCCGCCCGGGCCGAGCGAGCCCGGCGATCGCGTCGGCGGAGTGCAGCACCGACGTCGGATTGGTCGGGTTCCCGATCACCACCAGGTCGGCGTCCTCGGGGACCAGCCCCGGCTCCAGCCGGAAACCGTCCGCCTCCCGCAGCAGCACCCGGTCGACCGAGTGCCCGGCGTCCCGCAGCGCCGCCTCCGGCTCCGTGAACTGCGGGTGCACCACGACCGGCCGCCGCACCTTCAGCGCCCGCGCCAGCAGCACGAACGCCTCCGCCGCGCCGGCCGTCAGCAGGACCCGCTCCACCGGCAGCCCGTGCCGCGCCGCCACCGCGGCCCGCGCCGCCCGCCCGTCGGGGTAGGCCGCCAGCCCGTCCAGCGAGCCGGCGATCACCTCCCGCAGCCACGCCGGGGGCGTGTCGGAGCGTACGTTCACCGCCAGGTCGGTGAGCGTCGAGCCGTCGTCGCGTACCTCCGCGTCACCGTGGTGGCGCAGGTCGTGCCCGTCGTCAGTGCGCATGGGTGTGTGCGTGCCCCCCGTGATGGTGATGACCGTGGCCGTGCCCGTGGTGGTGGCCGTCGTCGTCGGGGTGGAAGTGCGGCTGCTGCGGCATCCCCACCTTGTCCTCGAACCCCGGCAGCGCGATGCGGTACACGCACGAGTCGCAGTTCATCCGCAGATCGCCCTTCAGGGCCTCCTCGTACCGCTCCATCACCAGGTCCAGCAGCTCCGGCTCCGGACCGATGACGTCCGCCGACCGCACCTCGATCTCCGGGTGCGCCGCCGCCCAGCCCTCCGTCTGCTGCCGCACCCGGTCCGGCAGGATGCCGGTGAAGAGGAAGTACGGCAGGACCACGATCCGCTTCGCGCCCAGCCGCACGCAGCGGTCGAGCCCGCTCGGCACGTCCGGCGCCGCCAGCGACACGAACGCCGTCTCCACCCCGGCGTACCCGCGCCCCTCCCACAGCAGCCGCGCCGCCTTGTGCACCTCGGCGTTGGCGTCGGGGTCGGTGGACCCGCGCCCGACCAGCAGCACGGTCACGTCCGCCCGGTCCTCGGGGGTGCGCCCGGCACCGCCCAGCGCCTCGTCGAGCCGCCGCTCCAGCACCGACAGCAGCGAGGGGTGCGGGCCGAGCGGACGGCCGTAGGTGTACGAGATCCCCGGGTGCCGCTCCTTCTCGCGGGCCAGCGCCGCCGGGATGTCTCCCTTGGCGTGCCCGGCGGACACCAGCATCAGCGGTACGGCGGCGAACCGGCGTACGCCCCGCTCCACCAGCTCGGTCACCGCCTCGCCGAGCGGCGGCGGGGACAGCTCGATGAAGCCGCCCGCGACGGGCAGGTCGGGGTGGCGGCGCCCCAGCTCCCGGACGAAGTCGCGGAACGCCTCGGCTCCGGCATCGTCCCGGGTGCCATGGCCGGCGATGAGCAGGGCGGGCGGCGGGGTGGTCACGGTTTCTCCTCGGAGTATGAAGTGGGGTGGTACAGCAGGGCGTTGAGCGCGGCGGCGGCGACCGCCGAGCCGCCCTTCTCGGACACGTTGCTCACGGCGGGCAGCCCGCTCTCGCGCAACGCGGCCTTGGACTCGGCCGCGCCGACGAAACCGACGGGCAGACCGATGACGAGCGCCGGATCGGCATCCAGCGTGAGCAGTTCCTCCAGGGCGGTCGGCGCACAGCCGATCACCCACAGCGCGCCCGGCCCGACCTGCTCGTACGCCAGCCGCATGGCGTGCGCGGAGCGGGTCAGGCCGCCGGGACCGGCCTTCGCGTCCTTCAGACGGCAGACCGTCTCCCGCCGGGTGATCCCGGCGGCGACCATCTCGACGTCCACGACGACGGGCGCCCCGGCGTGCAGCGCGGCGTACGCCTTCTCCAGCGCGGCCTCGTCCGTGACGAGGTCGGTGGCGTAGTCGAGGTCGGCGGCGGAGTGGATGACCCGCTCCACCACCGCCCGGGTCAGCGGCGGGAAGTGCGAGGTGTCCAGGCGGGCGCGCAGCCGCCGGAAGGACTCCTGCTCGATCGGGTGGACCACACGGTTCACTTGGCGTCCTCCTCGGAAAGCCCCGACAGCTCCGATGCCTGCCAGCGGTAGCCGCGCGGCGTCACCATGCGCCCCGCGATCTCCCGGGTCGCCGTGTTGCCCACCGTCACGACCGTCATCATGTCGACCGTCGCCGGGTCGAGTTCGCCCAGCGTCGTCAGCCGGCTCGACTCGTCCGGCCGCGAGGCGTTCCGTACGACACCCACCGGCGTCGTCGGCTCCCGGTGCTCGGCGAGGATCGCGAGCGCCTTCGGCAGCTGCCAGTCGCGGCCGCGCGAACGGGGGTTGTAGAAGGTCACGACGATGTCCGCCTCCGCCGCCGCCCGCACCCGCCGCTCGATGACCTCCCACGGCGTGTGCAGGTCCGACAGGCTGATGGACACATGGTCGTGGCCCAGCGGCGCGCCCAGGATCGCCCCGGCCGCCAGCGCCGCCGTCACCCCCGGCACGCCGACGACGTCGATGTCGTCCGACGCCTCGGCGAGCGCGGGGGAGGCCATGGCGTACACCCCCGCGTCCCCGCTGCCGATCAGCGCGACCGCCTGCCCCTTGCGGGCCTCGGCGACCGCCGTCCGCGCTCGCTCCTCCTCGGCGCCGAGACCGGACTCCAGGATCCGGGTGCCGGGCCGCAGCAGATCGCGGATCTGGTCGACGTACTGGTCGAGCCCGACGAGCACCGACGCCCGCTCCAGTTCGGCCTTGGCGCGCGGGGTGAGCAGGTCCCGGGCGCCCGGCCCGAGCCCGACCACCGCGAGCCGACCGCGCCCGGGCCGCCGTACGACCGCACAGGTCGCCATGGCGGGCCGCGCCGCCGACTTCCGCTTCGGTACGAGCAGTTCCCCGCCGCCGACCAGCGCTGCCGCCTCCGCCACCGACGGCGTGCCCACCGCGGCGAGCGGCGCGTCGGACGGGTTCGGCACCTCGACCCCGGCCAGCTCCTCGGCGGCGTACGTCACCAGCGGCACACCCAGCCGGGCCGCGGCCTCCACGATGCCGGGCTCCTCGGCCTTGGCGTCCACGGTGGCCAGCTCGGCGACGCTCGCCACCGACAGCCCCGCGTCCCGCAGCGCCTCCTCGACCAGCCCGAGCACCTCCTCGACGGGGGCGCCCTTCGACGCGCCGACCCCGACGACGAGCGTCGGCGGACGCAGCACCACCTCCCGCTCGCCGGGCTCCACCAGACGGTCCGTCACCCGGATCGCGTACGCCCCGTCCTCGGCGACCGGCAGCGGCGGCAGCGGCCACGCCACCTCCGCCCGCAGCGCCACCGGCTCGCCGTCGAGCAGCGCCCGCGACACGGCGGCGACCTCGCCCTCCACCGGCAGCCCGAGCGTGTCGAGGCCCGCGATGCCGACGGCGTCCGTCGCGGTCGTCACCACCGGCTCCGCGCCCAGCGCCGAACCCACCTCGCGGGCCAGCTCGTTGGCGCCGCCGCCGTGCCCGCCGACCAGCGACACGGCGTACCGCCCGCCCTCGTCGACGCAGACCACACCCGGGTCGGACGTCTTGTCGCCCAGCAGCGGCGCGATCAGCCGGACCGTCGCGCCCGTCGCCAGGAAGCACACCAGCTGCTCGCACTCGGCGAACGCCCGCCGCACGGCGTCCCCCACGGGTCCGTCGTACACGCGCGTGCGGTCCGGCCACGCCGCGGCCAGCCGGTCCCGCGCCGCCGCCCCCGCCGCGGTGGCGGAAATGAGGCCGATCACTGGACAACTCCTTCGGTACAGGCGGGACGCCGCTCGCCCCACAGCAGGAAAACGGGATTGGTCGCCGCGAGCCGGGTCACGTCCCCCGGCAACGGTGCGAGCCGGGACGACTGCAACAGCACCCCGTCGCAGGAGAACCCGGCGCTCGTCAGGGCCTCACGGGCGGCCGGCACCCGGTCCAGCGCGGCCATCGCGACGACCACGGCGCGCCGGGCGCGCCGCGCGCAGGCGGTGACGACGGCGGGCAGTTCGCGCCCGCCGCCGCCGACGAACACGGCGTCCGGGTCGTCGGCGAGGCCCGCCAGCGCGTCCGGCGCCGCGCCGTGCACCACGTGCACGTCCACGCCGTGCGCGGCGGCGTTGGCGCGGATCCGCTCCACCCCGTCGGCCGCCTTCTCCACGGCGACGGCCGCCGCGCCGAGCCGGGCGCACTCCACGGCCACCGAGCCGGAGCCCGCGCCGACGTCCCACACCAGGTCGCCGAGCCGGGGACCCAGCCGGGCCAGGGCCAGCGCCCGCACCTCGAACTTGGTGATCATCGAGTCGCGGTGCGCGAAGTCGCCCTCGTCCAGCGCCCAGCCGGCGGGCCCCGGCGCGGCACCGGCCACCGTACGCACCGCGCCCAGCGCCCGCGCCGGGTCCAGACACAGCACGACGCTCACCGCCGTACCCCAGTCCCGGGCCGCCGCCTCGGCGGGCGTCACCCGCTCCACGCGCTCCCGCTCCGGATCGCCCAGCGCGGACGCGACGACCAGGACCCGCCCGGTGTCCCGCAGCGCCGCGCCCAGCTCGGCCGGTCCGGCGCCCGGCCCGGTCAGCACCGCCACCTTGGGATGCGCCCGGCACACGTTCACCGCCGTACGCGGCTCGCGCCCGTGCGCGCTGACCACCACCGCGTCGTCCCACGGCAGGCCGACGCGCGCGAACGCGGCGGCCACCGAGGACACCCCGGCCCGCACGTCCAGCCGCTCCGCCCCGAACCGCTCGGCCAGCGCCCGCACGATCCCGAAGAACCCGGGGTCGCCCGAGGCCAGCACCACGACCGGCCGGTCCTTCGCGCCGTTTTCGAGGTATGCCTCCATCGCGTCCAGCGCCGCCGCCAGCGGCCCGAGCACGATCCGCTCGGCACCCTCCGGCAGCCGTACGGCGTCCAGGTGCCGCCGCCCGCCGACGACCAGGTCGGCCCCCGCCACGGCCTCCTCCGGCACGGGCGCCCCGGTCCCCGTCCCGATGACGGTGATCACTGCTGGGCACCCCGCGCGCGCAGCGCCCTGCGGGCCTCCGGGTCGGCCTTGCGGTACCCGTGGAAGTGCCCCGGGTGATACAGGTGCGAGCGGGTGCCGTGCGCGTCGAGGGCCGGGCCGACCAGGAACAGCGTGTGCTTCCAGAGCTTGTGCTCCTTGACCGTCTCCTCCAGCGTGCCGATCGTGCACTTCACGACCAGCTCCTCCGGCCAGGTCGCCTGGTACGCGACGACCACCGGCGTCGTCGTCGGATAGCCGCCCTCCAGCAGCTCCCGCACCAGCTGCCCGCTGCGCGCCGCCGACAGGAAGACCGCCATGGTCGTGCCGTGCTTGGCGAACTCGCGCACCTCCTCGCCGGGCGGCATCGGCGTCTTGCCGCCGCCCAGCCGGGTCAGCACCACGGACTGCGCGACCTCCGGGATCGTCAGCTCCCGCTGGGCGAGCGCGGCGACCGCGGAGAAGGACGAGACACCGGGCACGATCTCCGTCTCGATGCCGATCGCGTGACACCGGTCCAGCTGCTCCTGGGTGCCGCCCCACAGGGCCGGGTCGCCGGAGTGGATCCGGGCCACCTTGAGCCCTTCGGCGTGCGCCCGCTCGTAGACGGCGACCACGTCCTCCAGCGACATCGTCGCCGAGTCCAGGATCTGAGCGCCCTCCCGCGCGTGCTCCAGGACCTCCGCCTGGACCAGGCTCGCCGCCCAGATCACGATGTCGGCCTCGGCGATCGCGCGGGCGGCACGGAACGTCAGCAGATCGGCGGCGCCGGGGCCGGCACCGACGAAGGTCACCTTGCCGGTAGGGGTGTCGGCCATGGGGTCGGTTCCTCTCGTACGGGAGTTCAACGCGAGTTCAACGCGGGCCGGGTCGTACGTGCGCGACCCGGCGCCGATCGGATAGCAAGGGCACATGGCGGTGTTCGTCGCGCTCGGCGCGTTCCTGATGACGCTGGCCGGCGGCTGGACGGCGCAGCGCGTGACCGACCGCCGCCATCTGGTCCTGGGCCTGGCCGGCGGCCTGATGCTGGGCGTCGTCGGCCTGGACCTGCTGCCGGAGGCGCTGGAGGCGGCGGGCACCGAGGTGCACGGCGTACCGGCGGCCCTGCTGCTGTTCGTGGCCGGTTTCCTCGTAGCCCATCTGGTGGAACGTCTGCTGGCGGCTCGGCAGGCTGCGCACGGAGCCGAGGAGCACGACGGCCGGACGCCCGAGGTGGGCCTGACGGCCGCCGCCGCGATGGTCGGCCACAGCGCCATGGACGGCGTCGCCATCGGCGCGGCCTTCCAGGTCGGCCACGGCATGGGCGTCGCCGTCGCGCTGGCCGTCATCGCCCACGACTTCGCGGACGGCTTCAACACGTTCACGCTGACGACCGTCTACGGCAACGCCCGCCGGCGTGCCATCGCCATGCTGGTGGCGGACGCGGTCGCGCCCGTCGCCGGCGCGGCCTCCACGCTGCTGTTCACCATCCCCGAGCCCCTGCTCGGCGGCTACCTCGGCTTCTTCGGCGGCGCGCTGCTCTATCTGGCGGCGGCCGAGATCCTGCCCGAGGCCCACCACGAGCACCCCGCCCGCTCGACCCTGCTGTGCACGGTCGCGGGCGCGGGGTTCATCTGGCTGGTGGTCGGCATCGCCGAGTGACCGCCCGCGCGGACCACGGCTCACAGCTTGCCGCCCCGTCCGCCGTCCCGCCGCGCGGGCGCGATCAGCGTCGACAGATACGGCAGCGGAGCCCCGTCCAGCTCGGCGGCGGGCTGGATCGACTCCTCCGGCAGCCCCAGCGCCGAACCCCACACGGCACCGTCGATCCGCCCGCTGTCGCGCAGCGCCTCGGCGACCTCGCCCGCCTGCCGGCCGAACTTGTACGCCACGACCGTCCCCGGCCCGTTCAGCGCGTCCTTCAGCACGGCCGCGCCCGCGGTCACCGGCACCAGCGTCAGCGGCTCGGTGCCCTCCGTCAGCACCGCACCGGAGCGCGCCGCCAGATCCTGCATCGCGGTGATCCCCGGCACCGTCTCCACCACCGTCCCCGGCACCAGCTCGGCGACGGTCTGCGCGAGATAGGTGAACGTCGAGTACACGTTCGGGTCCCCGATGGTCGCGAACGCCACCGTGCCCCGGGCCCGCAGCAGTTCGGCGACCCGCTCGCCGGCCGCGTCCCAGGCGGCCTCGCGCCGCGCCCGGTCCGTCCGCTCGTTCAGCGCGAACACCACCCGGACGACCTTCTCCTCGGGCACGTAGTGCAGCACGGTCGCCTCCGCGCGCCCGCGCTCGCCGGTGTCCATCACGGGGACGACCACGACCTCGGCGGCCCGCAACGCGTTCACGCCCTTCACGGTCACCAGCTCCGGGTCGCCCGGACCGACCCCGACTCCGATCAGCCTGCTGCTCATGACGTCCGGCACCTCTCCACGAACCGACGGGCGACACCGGGCTCGGACGCCCAGTGCGTGTGCAGATAACTCGCGTGCACACCGCGCTGTACGAAACCTTCGACGCGCCGCTCGGGCGCCCGCATCCCCCACGCCGGGGCGGCCCCCGCGCCGGGCTCGACGACCGTGCGGTGGAACTCGTGCCCCCGCATCCGCGTCCCGGCCGGCGCCAGCACACTGTTGCCCACGGCCACCGCGTCCCGGTAGCCCAGCGTCAGCCGCTCGCTCATCCGCGCGGAGGCGTCCAGCACCCCGCACATCGGCTGCCCGTCCAGCTCCCGGCACAGATACAGCAGCCCCGCGCACTCGGCCGCCACCGGGGCCCCGCTCATCGCCAGCTCGCCGACCGCCTTGCGCAGCGGCTCGTTGGCGGACAGCTCACTGGCGTACATCTCGGGGAAACCGCCGCCGATCACCAGCCCGCGCGTCCCCTCCGGCAGCTCCTCGTCCCGCAGCGGATCGAAGGTCACCACCTCGGCACCGGCGGCGGTGAGCAGTTCGGCGTGCTCGGCGTAGGAGAACGTGAACGCCGGACCACCGGCGACGGCGACCACCGCGCGCTCGCCGACGGAGACCTCCGGCGGCTCCCAGGCGGCGCACGACAGCGGGC
Source organism: Streptomyces sp. NPDC030838 (assembly GCF_055572035.1). Lineage (NCBI taxonomy): Bacteria > Bacillati > Actinomycetota > Actinomycetes > Kitasatosporales > Streptomycetaceae > Streptomyces > Streptomyces sp. NPDC030838. The sequence goes on from NZ_JBVIED010000017.1 coordinate 158,199, forward strand.
CCGCACCGCGCGCCAGCCCCGCCAGCGCCTCCAGATCGCACCCGGCCTCGACCTGCGCGGCCATCGCCGCCACGGCCTCCACCGCGGCCGTACGCCGCTCGGCGACCGGCACCAGCCCGAGGTGCCGCGACGGCGTGTCCACCTGCTGTACGCGCCTGAGCACCCCGAGCACCGGCACCCCGGACGAGTCCAGCGCCTCCCGCAGCAACGCCTCGTGCCGGTCCGAGCCGACCTTGTTGAGGATCACGCCCCCGATCCGCACCTCCGGATCCCAGGACGCGAAGCCGTGCACCAGCGCTGCCACCGACCGCGACTGCGACGAGGCGTCCACCACCAGCACCACCGGCGCCCGCAGCAGCTTCGCCACCTGCGCGGTGGACGCCAGCTCGCCCTCCCCGGCCGCCCCGTCGTACAGCCCCATCACGCCCTCGACCACGGCCAGGTCGCAGCCCCGCGCCCCGTGCAGGAACAGTGGAGCGACCAGCTCCGGCCCGCACAGATACGCGTCGAGGTTGCGCCCCACCCGCCCGGTCGCGAGCGCGTGGTACCCGGGGTCGATGTAGTCCGGCCCCACCTTGTGCGGGGACACGGCGAGCCCCCGCGCGGCGAACGCGGCCATCAGCCCGGTGGCGACGGTGGTCTTGCCGCTGCCCGAGGAGGGCGCGGCGACGACCAGCCGGGGGACGGACGAGGAGGGGTTCACCACTCGATGCCCCTCTGCCCCTTCTGCCCGACGTCCATGGGGTGCTTGACCTTGGACATGTCGGTCACGAGGTCGGCGAAGTCGACGAGCTTCTCCGGCGCGTTCCGCCCGGTGATGACGACATGCTGGGTGCCCGGACGATTGCGCAGCACGTCCACGACCTCGTCCGTGTCCACCCAGCCCCAGTGCATGGGGTAAGCGAACTCGTCGAGCACGTACAGCTTGTACGTCTCGTTCGCCAGGTCCCGCTTGACCTGCTCCCAGCCCTCGCGGGCCTTCTCCTCGTTGTCCATCTGCGCGTCGCGCTGGACCCAGGACCAGCCCTCGCCCATCTTGTGCCAGGCGACCGAACCGCCCTCGCCGGAGTCGCCGAGCACCCGCAGCGCCCGCTCCTCGCCGACCTTCCACTTCGCCGACTTGACGAACTGGAACACCCCGATGGGCCATCCCTGGTTCCAGGCGCGCAGCGCCAGCCCGAAGGCGGCGGTGGACTTGCCCTTGCCGACGCCGGTGTGCACGACGACGAGCGGCCGGTTGCGCCGCTGACGCGTCGTCAGACCATCGTCGGGAATGACACTCGGCTGTCCCTGCGGCATTACGCGGCCCTCCTCTGTACGTCCTTCACCAGACCGGCGATCGACTCGGCCCGCAGCTCGTCCAGCGTGACCGCCGTACCGCCCAGCTCACCCGCGAGCTGCCCCGCGAGCCCCAGCCGCACCGGCCCCGACTCGCAGTCCACGACCACCGACGCGACCCCGTCGGCCGCGAACAGCCGCGCCGCGCGGGAGGCGAGGGCGACCGGCTCGGGGCCACCGGTGGCCCGCCCGTCCGTCACCACGACGACCAGCGGCCGGCGCGCGGCATCCCGCAGCCGCTCGACCCGCAGCACGTCGTGCGCCTTCAGCAGACCGGCGGCGAGCGGAGTCCGCCCACCGGTGGGCAGCGACTCCAGCCGAGCCGCGGCGGCGTCCACGGACGAGGTCGGCGGCAGCGCGACCTCGGCCGCCGACCCCCGGAAGGTCACCAGCCCCACCTTGTCCCGCCGCTGGTAGGCGTCCAGCAGCAGCGACAGCACGGCGCCCTTCACCGCGCTCATCCGCTGCCGCGCCGCCATCGACCCGGAGGCGTCGACGACGAACAGCACGAGATTGCCCTCGCGGCCCTCCCGGCTCGCCTGCCGCAGATCGTCCCGGCGGATCACCAGCCCCGGACCGGACCGGCCGCGCGCCCGCTGGTGCGGGGCCGCCGCCTGCACGGTCGCCGCCAGGTGCAGCTTGGTCAGCGCGCCCTGCGGACGCCGGGCCCCGGTCGTCCGCCCGTGCTCGGTCCGCGCCCGCGACCGCCGCCCGGCGGCGCCCTCCCCGATGCCGGGGACGCTCAGCACCTTGGTCCGAAACGGCTCGGCGGCTCGTACGGCGGACTGCTCACCCGCGCCGGACGGTTGCGGCTCGCCGCCCTCCCCGGCCTCGGGACGCGCGGCGGTGTCACCGCCCTGCGGGCCGCTGTCGGGAGCGGGCTCCCCACCGCCGCCACCGGGCCCGTCGGGGCCGGGGTCGGGATCATCGTCGCTCTCGCCGGAGAACTGCTCCAGCGTCTCGTCGAGCTTGTCCTCGTCAAGGCCGGGCGCGTCGAACGGGTTGCGCCTCCTGCGATGCGGCAGCGCCAGCAGCGCCGCCTGCCGCACATCCTCCGCGAGCACGTCGGTGCGGCCCGCCCACGCGGCCAGCGCCGTCGCGGTACGCGCCATCACGATGTCGGCGCGCATGCCGTCCACCTCGAACGCGGCACAGGTCGCCGCGATCTGCCGCAGCGCCCCGTCACCGAGCCGCACCTGCGGCAGCAGCTCCCGCGCCGCGACGATCCGCTGCCGTACGGCGGCCTCCTCGTCGGCCCAGCGCGCGGCGAACCCGGCGGGATCGTCGTCGTAGGCGAGCCGCCGCCGCACGACCTCCACCCGCTGCTCCGGCTCCCGGGAGGCGGCGACCTCGACGGTCAGCCCGAACCGGTCGAGCAGCTGCGGCCGCAGCTCGCCCTCCTCCGGGTTCATGGTCCCGACGAGCAGGAAGCGGGCGGCGTGCCGCACGGAGACGCCCTCGCGCTCGACGTACGAGGCGCCCATCGCGGCGGCGTCCAGCAGCAGGTCGACCAGGTGGTCGTGGAGGAGGTTGACCTCGTCGACGTACAGAATCCCCCGGTGCGCGTCGGCGAGCAGACCGGGCTCGAACGCCTTCACGCCCTCCGCGAGCGCCCGCTCGATGTCCAGCGCACCGACCAGCCGGTCCTCGGAGGCGCCGACGGGCAGCTCGACCATGCGGGCGGGGCGCGCGGCCCCGGCTCCCGGCTCGTGCGGCCCGTCCGGGCAGCCGGGATCCGGGGAGGCCGGGTCACACGAGAACCGGCACCCGGGAACGACGGCCACCTCCGGCAGCAGCGCCGACAGCGCACGAACCGCCGTGCTCTTCGCGGTGCCCTTCTCGCCGCGCACCAGCACGCCGCCGACCGCCGGGGACACGGCGTTCAGCAGCAGCGCGAGCCGCAGATCGTCCTGGCCGACAACGGCCGTGAAAGGGAAGGGAGTCGTCACTGGTCGCCCTCCAAGTCGCCTTCGAGCTCCAGGTAAGTGGCGCGCAGCCGCTCCAGCGTGTCCGCGTCCGGCTCGGCCCACAGGCCCCGGTCCGCCGCCTCCAGCAGCCGCTCGGTGATGCCGCGCAGCGCCCACGGGTTGGACTGCTTCATGAAGTCCCGGTTCTCCGGGTCGAAGACGTACTCCGCGCTCAGCTTCTCGTACATCCAGTCGTCCACGACCCCGGCGGTGGCGTCGTAGCCGAAGAGGTAGTCGACGGTCGCCGCCATCTCGAAGGCGCCCTTGTAGCCGTGCCGGCGCATGGCCGCCATCCAGCGCGGGTTGACGACCCGGGCGCGGAAGACACGGTGGGTCTCCTCGCCGAGCGTGCGCGTCTTCACCTGGTCCGGGGTCGCCGAGTCACCCACGTAGGCCTCGGGGTTGGCGCCCGTCAGGTGCCGGACCATGGCGACCATGCCGCCGTGGTACTGGAAGTAGTCGTCCGCGTCGACGAGGTCGTGCTCGCGCGTGTCCACGTTCTTCGCCGCGACCGCGATCCGCCTGAACGCCGTCTCCATGTCCCCGCGCGCCGCCCGCCCGTCGAGCCCGCGCCCGTAGGCGTAACCGCCCCAGACGGCGTACACCTCGGCGAGATCCGCGTCCGAGCGCCAGTTGCGGGCGTCGATCAGGGGCAGCAGGCCCGCGCCGTAAGCCCCCGGCTTCGATCCGAAGATCCGGGCCGTGGCCCGCCGGCGGTCGCCGTGCTCGGCGGTGTCCTCGTCCACGTGCGCCCGCACGTAGTTGGCGTCGGCGGGCTCGGCCAGCTCGGCCACCGCCCGCACCGCGTCGTCGATCAGGCCGACCACATGCGGGAACGCGTCCCGGAAGAAGCCGGAGATACGGACGGTGACGTCGATGCGGGGCCGGCCCAGCTCCTCCAGGCCGATGATCTCGAACCCGGTGACCCGCCGGGACGCCTCGTCCCACACGGGCCGACACCCCAGCAGCGCCAGGATCTCGGCGATGTCGTCGCCCTGGGTCCGCATGGCCGAAGTACCCCAGACCGTCAGACCGACGGACTTCGGGTACTCGCCGTTGTCGGCGAGGTAGCGCTGCACCAGCGAGTCCGCCAGCGACTGCCCGACCTCCCAGCTCAGCCGGGACGGGATCGCCTTCGGGTCGACCGAGTAGAAGTTGCGGCCGGTCGGCAGGACGTTGACCAGACCGCGGGTGGGGGAGCCGGACGGGCCCGCCGGGACGTATCCGCCGTCGAGCGCCTTGAGGATGTGCCCGATCTCGTCCGTCGTACGGGCGAGCCGCGGTACGACCTCCGTGCAGGCGAACTCCAAGACGGCGACCGCGTCGGGCAGTTCGGTGCCGAGTACGTTCCTCAGGAGAGCGGTGCTCTGAGAGGCGTCCCAGCCGCGCTCCTCCATCCCCTCCGCGATCCGCCGGCACAGCTGCTCCAGCAGGTCGATCGCGTCGGAGGCCGTCCGCGCCGGACCCTCCACCAGGTCCGTCAGTTCCACCGGCACCTTCACCGGCGCCCCCGGCTCGGCCAGCAGGTCCTTCTCGACCAGCCCGAAATGGGCCGCCAGCGAGGCCCGGAGTCCCGGCAGCGCGTTCGCCTGCCCGCCCCACACCTGGGACGCCCGCAGCACGGCCAGCACCAGGTTCACGCGCGGCTCGCCCACCGGTCCGCCGCCGAGGATGTGCAGGCCGTCGCGGATCTGCACGTCCTTGATCTCGCACAGATAGCCGTCGATGTGCATGACGAACTCGTCGAACTCGTCGTCGTCCGGCTGCTCGTCCACATGCAGGTCGTGGTGCAGTTCGGCCGCCTTGACCAGCGTCCAGATCTGCGCCCGCACGGCCGGCGCCTTAGCCGGGTCCAGGTCGCTGACCAGCGCGTACTCGTCGAGCAGCTGCTCCAGCTTGGCCAGGTCACCGTAGGTGTCCGCGCGCGCCATCGGCGGGACGAGGTGGTCCACCACCGTCGCGTGGCCGCGCCGCTTGGCCTGGGTGCCCTCGCCGGGGTCGTTGACGATGAACGGGTAGATCAGGGGGAGGTCGCCGAGGACCGCGTCCGGAGCACAGGCCCCGCTCAGCCCCAGCCCCTTGCCCGGCAGCCACTCCATCGTGCCGTGCTTGCCCATGTGCACGATCGCGTCGGCGCCGAAGCTGTTCTCCAGCCAGCGGTAGGCCGCCATGTAGTGGTGGGACGGCGGCATGTCGGGATCGTGGTAGATCGCGATCGGGTTCTCGCCGAAGCCGCGCGGCGGCTGGATCATGACCACGACGTTCCCGAACCGCAGGGACGCCAGCACGATGTCGTCGCCGTCGACGTAGAGGGAGCCCGGCGGCTCGCCCCACGCCTCCCGCATGGCCTCCCGCAGCTCCGGGTCCAGCTTCTCGAACCACGCCCGGTAGTCGGCGAGCGGTACGCGCGCGGGCGCGGCGGCCAGCTGTTCCTCCGTCAGCCACTCCACGTCGTGGCCGCCGGCCTCGATGAGCCGGTGGATCAGCTCGTCGCCGCCGGAGGGGTACTCCGTGAGGCTGTACCCGGCGTCCCGCAGCGCGTCCAGCACCCGCACCGCCGACGCCGGTGTGTCGAGGCCGACCGCGTTGCCGACCCGGGAGTGCTTGGTCGGGTACGCGGTGAAGACCAGTGCGATCTTCTTGTCCGCGTTGGGCTTGTGCTTCAGCCCCGCGTGCCGTACGGCGATCCCGGCCACGCGCGCGGCCCGCTCCGGGTCGGCGACGTACACGGGCACATCGTCGGGGCCCTGCTCCTTGAAGGAGAACGGCACGGTGATCAGACGGCCGTCGAACTCGGGGATCGCGACCTGCATGGCCGCGTCCATGGGGGAGAGGGCGGCGTCGGACTCGTCCCAGGCGGCGCGCGAGGAGGTGAGGCAGAGCCCCTGCAGCACGGGCACGTTCAGGTCCGCGAGCGCGCCGATGTCCCAGGCCTCCTCGTCGCCGCCCGCGGAGGCCTGCGAGGCGTGGGTGCCGCCGGCGGCGAGGACGGTGGCGACGAGGGCGTCGGTCTGCCGGAGGATCTCGTACAGCCCGGCGTCCGCGCCGCGCAGCGAACCGCAGTAGACGGGCAGGGCGTTGGCGCCCCGGGCCTCGATCGCGTCGCAGAGGGTGTCGACGAAGGCGGTGTTGCCGCTCAGTTCGTGGGCCCGGTAGAAGAGCACGCCGACGGTCGGGCGGCCGTCCACCAGGGGACGCTCGCCGTGCACGCCGTACTCCGGCATCTTCTGCGGCGCGGCGAACCCCTCGCCGGTCAGCAGCACCGTGTCGGACAGGAACCGGGCGAGTTCGGTGAGGTTGGCGGGGCCGCCCTCGACCAGGTACTTCAGCGCCTCGGCCACCACACCGGCGGGCACCGACGACTCGGCCATCAGCTCCGCGTCCGGCACGGCCTCGCCGCCGAGCAGCACGGTCGGGACGCCGGACGCCCGCAGCGCGGCGAGCCCGTCCTCCCAGGCGCGCTTGCCGCCGAGCAGCCGTACGACGGCGATGTCCGAGCCGTCGATCAGCGCCGGAAGCTCCTCGGCGACGTCGACGCGGGTCGGGTTGCCGATCCGGTAGGGCGCGCCGGAGGCACGGGCCGCCAGCAGATCGGTGTCGGCGGTCGACAACAACAACACAGTGCCAGTGCTCATGCGGGCGCTCCCGGGGGAATGAAAGGCAGTCCTTGCGGCGCACCGGACTCGATGAGCCGCCACAGCGCGTCCGTGTCCGCGTGCTGTTCGATCAGGTCGCCGAGCCGGTCGAGCTGTTCCTCGCGCAGCGCGGCGAAGGAGATGTCGGCGGCCGGCACGAAGCGGCGCCCAGCGGCGGCGGCCACCTCGCGCAGGAAGGCGCGCCGGAAGCCGTCCGACTCCAGCGAGCCGTGCCAGTGGGTGCCCCAGGTCTGGCCGACCCGGCAGCCGTCCAGGAAGGGCTCCCCGCCAAGGACGTCGGCGACGCCGTGGTGGATCTCGTAGCCCTCGACGCGCTCGCCGAGGGCTTCCCCCTCCGGCCGGGTCAGGGTCTTCTCGCGGGCGAACCGCACCCGCACGGGCAGGATCCCGAGCCCGTCGACGTGCCCCCGGCGGCTCTCGACGTCGTCCTCGATGTGCTCGCCGAGCACCTGGAAGCCGCCGCAGATGCCGAGGACGGGCCTTTCCTGCGCGGCCCTTCGGACGATGGCGTCCGCCAGCCCGCGCTCCCGCAGCCACTCCAGCGCCCGCACGGTTCCGCGCGTGCCCGGAATGACCACGAGGTCGGCGTCGGCCAGTTCCTCGGGCCGGTCCACGAACCGCACCACGACGCCCGGTTCGGCGGCGAGCGCGTCCACGTCCGTGAAGTTGGACATGAGGGGGACGGCACAGACGGCGACCCGCAGCACGTCCTCGCCGACGGGCGGGGCGACGTTCGACTCCCGCACGGTCCCGCGCAGGGAGACCCGCAGGCCGTCCTCCTCGTCGATGCCGAGCCCGTGCCGGAACGGCAGCACGCCGTACGTCCGCCGCCCCGTGAGCCCGTTCAGCATGTCGAGGCCGGGCGCCAGCAGGGAGACGTCACCGCGGAACTTGTTGACCAGGAAGCCGGCGACCAGCTCCTGGTCCTCCGGCGACAGCAGGGCGACCGTCCCGAAGAAGGACGCGAAGACGCCGCCGCGGTCGATGTCGCCGACGACGAGCACGGGCAGCCCGGCATTGCGCGCGATGCCCATGTTGACGATGTCGGTCCGCCGCAGATTGATCTCGGCGGGCGAACCGGCCCCCTCACAGATCACCGCGTCATACGTGCCCCGCAGTTCGGCGAGACAGTCCAGCACGGTGCCGAGCAGCTTCTGCTGCCGCCCGCCGTGATACCCGCGCGCGCTCAGCTCGCCCACCGGCTTGCCGAGCAGCACGACCTGGCTGCTCTGCTCGCCGCCCGGCTTGAGCAGCACGGGGTTCATCAGCGCGGTCGGCTCGACCCGGCAGGCCTGCGCCTGCATGGCCTGCGCCCGCCCGATCTCGGCACCCTCGCGCGTGACAAAGGAGTTGAGGGACATGTTCTGCGCCTTGAACGGCGCGACTTTGACGCCCTGTCGCACCAGCCACCGGCAGATCCCGGCGGTGACGACGCTCTTGCCGGCGTCGGAGGTGGTACCGGCGACGAGCAGACCACCGTTCATCGCTTACGCCCCTTCCTGATGAGGCGTGCGCCCGCGCACACGCCGAGCGCGAGCCAGCTCACGCGCCGGGAGAGCCGTACGGCCCGTCGGATGTCGTTGACGTGGACGGCGCGCCCCGCCTGGTTCAGCACGGGCCGGTGCTCCACGCGCCCCCCGTACGACAGCGTCCCGCCCAGCCGCACCCCGAGCGCCCCCGCGAACGAGGCCTCCACGGGCCCGGCGTTGGGGCTCGGATGCCTGGCGGCGTCGGCCCGCCAGGCATGCACGGCCCCGCGCGGATCGTCACCGGCGAGCGCGGCGAGTACGGCGGTCAGCCGCGCCCCCGGCCACCCGGCGAGGTCGTCGAGCCGGGCGGACGCCCACCCGTAACGCCGATACCGGGGCGACTTGTGCCCGACCATGGCGTCGAGGGTGTTGACGGCCCGGAACCCGAGCAGGCCGGGCACGCCCCCCACGGCCCCCCACACGAGCGCGCCCACGACGGCGTCGGAGGTGTTCTCGGCGACGGACTCGACGACGGCCCGGGCGATCCCGTCGGCGTCCAGCGCCTGCGGATCCCGCCCGCACAGATGGGGCAGCCGCTCCCGGGCGGCCTCGATGTCGCCCGCCTCCAGCGCCCGCCCGATGGCGGTGGCCTCGCGCGCGAGCGAGGTGCCGCCGACGACGGCCCAGGTGGCGGCGCCGGTCAGCGTGACGGAGGCGGCGGGGGAGGACCGTACGACCCGCGAGGCCACGGCCCCCAGGGTGATGGCGCCACCGGCGCACACCACGGCGTGCAGGACGCCCCGCCCCCGGTGGTCGCGGTACAGGACACGTTCGACGGCGGCCGCGGCCTGCCCGAACGCGGCGACCGGATGCCCGCGGCGCGGATCGCCGAGGAGCAGATCACCGAGGAGACCGGCGGCGGCGCCGTACGCGAAGACGCGATCGGCACGCATGGGACTCAGCCGACCGTGGGGACGGGGGGGAGCCTTCTGGAGTTCCTCGATCGGCAGCCGAGCATCGCGTTATGTCCTCACTCAGGGTGTCCGCGCCCTGGTTCGACGAGACCGGCGGTGAGAGTTCCTGGCTCCCGGGGGTTGTCCTTCCCCGGTCACAGTGGCGGGACCGCGCCGGATTCACACCGGGCTTCCTCTCCTGCCGCCGTACATGGCTCCGGCAGTCCACCACGCGGTCGGAACGGCCGTCAACTTGCCGTTGACCTGCGAGGGGGGAGTGTGCAGAACCCCACATGCCCGGCACCGGCCCGCGCTCCTCCCCGTGCGGGTGGCCTTCCGTGAAGCCGGTTGCGGGGGAGGCGGGGGGCGCCTCCAATACGTCGTGCGAAGTGCTACGAGGTGTGGGGAACTCGGCGAAAACGTATGAGCATTGATGAAGCGGGCGTACCGGGGGCGGCGGCGCGTTCCCCGGAGGGCCTCGGCGCGGCGGTGGTACGGGTGTGCGGCGGCGATGGGCGCCGCGTCGGGACCGGGTTCCTGCTGGCGCCCGGGACGGTGGCCACCTGCGCGCATGTCGTCGCGGACGCGCTGCGCACGGACGCTGGTTCGCCGACGCCGCCCACGTCACCGGTGACCGTGGAATTCCCGCTCCTGCCCGGCACGGTCACCTACGAGGCGTCGGTGACGGCCTGGCGGCCGGTGGCGGGGGACGGCAGCGGGGACATCGCCCTGCTGCGGCTGCCGGAAGGCGCACCCGCCGGAGCGGTCCCGCTCGCCGGCACCGGCGACGTCTGGCACCACCGCTTCCGCATCCTCGGCTTCCCCGCCACCGCCGAGCACGGCGCCTGGATCGGCGGACGGCTGCTCGGCGCGGTGGGCCAGGGCTGGATCTCGATGGAGACGGACGGCAGCACCGGCCACCGCATCGGCCCCGGCTGCAGCGGAGCGCCGGTCTGGGACGAGGAGGTGGGCGCGGTCATCGGCATGACCGTCGCCACCGACCGCGGCGCCTCGGCGGTGACGTCGTATCTCATCCCGGCGGCCACGTTGCTGGACCTCCGGCCAGGCCTGCGCCGCTGCCCCTACCGAGGCCTCGACGCCTTCCGCGAGGAGGACGCCGAGTACTTCTTCGGCCGCGAGGAGGAGACTCACCGCCTCCTGGACGCGGTCGAACGGCACCTGGTGGTACCGGTGGTGGGGCCGTCGGGCAGTGGCAAGACGTCGCTGGTCCGGGCGGGGGTGCTGCCGCGCCTGCGGGCCGAGGGGTTCACCGTGTCCGAGATCCGTCCGTTGCCCGGGACGCGGGCGTCGCTGACGGTGGCGAGGGCGGTGGTGGGGGTGCTGGGGGCGGGGGTTGATGCCGGGGCCGCCTCGGCGTCGGCGCCCGAGGCTGATTCCGCCGCCACCTCGGCGTCGTCGCTCGATCCCGGCGCTGATTCCGGCCCCGCCGCCGTGCCCGCGCCCCGGGGGGCCGAACCCGCTCGCCACCCTGCACTGACCACCGTGGAACACGAACGCGTGGCGCTGGCGTTGGCCGACCTGCTGGACTCCGCCGACGGCCCGACCCCCGCCGAACTCGGCCGCCGCCTGCTCGACCACTGCGGCCCGCAGGGCCATGTCTTCTTCCTCAACCAGCTGGAGGAGACGGTCGCGGCCGACCCCGCCACCGCCCGGGCCCTGCTGGCCCTGATGGCCGGCATGGTCTCGGTCCCGGCGGAAGGGCGACGGCTGCGCGTCCTCGCCACCCTGCGCTCCGCCTGCCTGGACGACCTGGCCGACCCCGCCACCGCTCGCGTCCTCAGCGACTGCGCCCAAGTCGTCGCGCCGCTCGGCCGATCGGGCCTGCTGCGTGCCATCGAGGGCCCGGCGGCCCGCGTCCCCGGCCTGACTCTGGAAACCGGCCTCGCCGAACGCATCGTCGACGACGCCGAGGACGAGCCGGGCCACCTCCCCCTGGTGGAGTTCGCCCTCACGGAACTCTGGGCGCACGAGAAGGGCGTACGCCTCACTCACTCCGGCTACGAGGCCCTGGGCGGCGTCGCCGGCGCCCTCTCCGCCCACGCCGAGCAGCGGGTCGGCGAGGTCATCGCGGCGCACGGCGAAGCCCCGGTGCGCCGCCTGTTCACCCAACTCGCCCGCCCCGACGAGGCGGGCGGCTTCACCCGCAAGCCGGTACGCCTCGCACCCCTGCCCCCCGACCTCCGGTCGGCCGCGGAGGCCCTGGCCACCCACACCCGCTTCGTCCGCATCACCCACGGCCCCGACGACGACCCCATCGTCGACCTCGCCCACGAGGAACTCGTCCGCGCCTGGCCCCGCCTGCGCGAGTGGCTGGAGGCGTCCCGCGACTTCCGAGCCTGGCAGGAACGGCTGCTCCAGGCACTCGCCCACTGGAAGGAGACGGGGGAGGAGCCGGGCGCGCTGCTGCGGGGGACGATGCTGGCCACGTCACTGGAACAACTGGCGGACCCGGTCCGCCGCGCGGACATCACCCAGGCGGAACGCGACTACGTCGAACTGAGCCGCCGGCACCAGCAACGCGCGCTGCGGCGCTGGCAGGCGGCGACGGCGGTGATGGTCGTTCTGGCGCTGCTGGCGGGGTATCTGGCGGTGCAGACATGGCGTGGCGGGCAGGCCGTCGAGGAACGCGTGCGGGTCCTGGCCTCCCGTAACTTGGCGGAAGAGGCGCAGCGTCTTGCCGAGGCGCACCCGCTGACCTCCGTACGCATGGCTCTGGCCGCCTGGCACAACGCGCCGAGCAAGGAGGCACGACAGGCTTTGCTGGACGCCTATTTCCGGGGTTTCTCCGTGGGCAGGGGGCTTCCGCGGCCGGCTTCGGAGCGCTTCGAGAGTCTCGACATGACGGCCGACGGTTCCACGGTGGTGTCGCTGGCCGAGGGCAGGTCCAACGTCACCCATGTGCGGGTGTGGACCGGTGTCTTCCACGGCAGGGCGCAGTCGTGGCACGTGCACGTTCCGGACGGCGTGCCCGAGGACCTGGCCGTCAGCGACGACGGGCGCCTGCTGGCCGTCGCCACGGATGACGGTGCGGTACACGTCCACGACCTGCGGCGGCGCCGACCGGTGCGGACGCTGACGGACGGCGGCATGCCGTACACCGTGGCACTCGACTTCTCGGACAGTGGGGGTCGTCTGCTGAGAGTGGCTCACGATCTCTCGGGCGGGGAGGAATGGACCGCCGAGGTCTGGAACACCGGCACCGGTGAGGCCCTGACGGTCGGCGCGAGGGGAGACGCCCCGGACAACGCCGCGCTGGTCGGTGAGGGTGAGAAGGCCGTCTACCTGACCAACTCCGGCGATCCGGAGCCGGGCGTCGCCACCGTGCGCGATCTGAAGACCGGGAAGCCGCTGAGCACGGTCCGCCACGCGGAGGATCTCGCGCTGGGAGGCTCGGGTGTCGTCGTCGACCGGAAGTACGGACGCCATGTGCTCCAGCCCCTCACTGGATCTGGTGCCCCCGGCCCCGTCTTCCCCGCGATGGGGAGCGACGTCGACGCCACCGGACGGTACTGGGTGGAGAACAGCGGCACGGACGGGACCTCCATGCTCTGGGTCACCGAGCTGCGAACGGGCCGGCGATACCGCACCCCAGCCGACTTCAGAGGGGGGTGGGTGACGCCTGTCGCCGTTCTCCCGGGCAAGGGCGGTGCGCCGCGGGTGCTGGTGGCCGTCGGTTCCGAGCTGCTGGTGCTGCGGACGACTCGGCAGAACACCCTCCCGTTGCTGGAGATGGAGCCCGAGGCGTGGTCGTCCGACGACACCTATGAGAGAAGCCCTGACGGCGCATATCGCGCACGCACGGATCGCTCGGGCGAGCGAGACCGGTTCAGACACTGGCTCATCGTGAGCCGACGAGGCGAGGAGATGACGGCGGAGCCCGTCCGTCTCCGGGAATGGGAAGGCGTAGACAACGACGACCTGGCCGCCTTCTTCACCACGGACAGTCGCCGTGTCGTCCTGTGGGAATCCGAATACGAGCTGCTGTCGGTCCGTGGCGTGGACGGCGGGGCGCAGCAGCGCGCGGAGCGCTTCCCCGGTGGCATCCTGTTCGCCGCCCCCCTTTACGGCAGCGAGGTCGTGGTGCTGACCTGGGACCGGCTGATCGTCTACGACACGGCCTCAGGGGACCAGTGGCCCGTGGCCGACCGTCCATGCGGCGCCGACGGGGGCTGCCTCGGATACGCGGTACGCCCCGACAACCGGCACCAGGTGGCCATCGCGGACGGCGAGGGAAGAGTCAGCCTCTGGAACGTCGACCAGAGGAAGAAGATCGCCGACGGTGACTTCACCATCGCGTTCGACTGGGCCGGCGTGTGGCTCGTCTTCGCCCCGCACGGCGGTCTCCTCGCCGCGTCGCTCGACAGCAGGACCATCGCCCGACGGGACGTGACGAACGGCGCTCGTGTGGGCGCCACGATCGCGAGCAGCGACGAGATGTACGTGAGCGCACTGGCCGACGACGGCACCCTGCTGAGCGACGACGACTACATGGAGCTATGGCGCCCGCAGGACACGGACCAGCCCTACGTCACCCTGCCCTTCGGCGCCCGCTCGGAAGACCTCCGGCTCACCCCCGACCGGCTCTTCGTCCAGCGGGAGAACGACGAGTTCTCCGTCCCCCTGAAACCCGAGGACTGGCACGCCGCCCTCTGCCGCCACTGGACCGTTCCCTACACCGAGGCCGAACTGCGCATCCTCGACCGTGCCGGAGCGGTGACGGACGATCCATGTCCTGAGAAGAAGCCGTAGCGGCCCGCGAACGCCGACCGGGCGGGTGCGAGGAACCCCGTCCCCGCACCCGCCCGGTGCGCTGCGTGCCGTACGTCAGATCACGACGCCTCAGACCACGATCAGATAGATCCCGTACGCCACCGCCGCCGCACACGCCGCGAAGCACGCGTACGCGCCGGTGACCGCGAGGGCCGCCGTGTCGCCCCGCTCCGCCGCGCGCTCGCGGCGGGAGAGGCCGGTGATGCCGAGGGTGAAGAGGCCCACGAGGGCCACGGTGACCACGAGGCTGACGCCGAAGACGGAGCCGAGGGCCGCCCAGTCGATCTTCATGCTGCTGATTCCTTACGTACCGGGGTGCGCGGGGCTCAGACCGCGGCCTGCGAGGGCGCCGGGTCCGTGCTGGCGGGCTTGGCCTGGGCCGGGATGGTGGCCGTCAGTTCCTCGGCGGGGGCGCCGGCCGGCGGCGGGGTGACGGCTGCGATGGCGGCGGTCACCACGCCGGGCGACTCCTGCTCGGCGGTCTCGTCGACGTCGTTGACGTTGGTGTGGTCGACGACCTCGCGCCGCGAGATCTTCCAGATCGCGAAGCTGGAGGTGACGAGGAAGACCGCGACGAGCGCCGTGCCCCAGTCGCCGAAGTTGGTCACCCACTCGGCGAGCGCGCCGACCAGCGCGGCGGCCGGCAGGGTCAGACCCCAGGCGACGAACATCCGGGTCGCGGTGGACCAGCGGACCACGCCGCCCTTGCGGCCCAGGCCCGCGCCCATCACCGCACCGGAGACCGAGTGCGTGGTGGAGAGGGAGAAGCCGAGGTGGGAGGAGGCCAGGATGACGGTCGCGGCGCTGGTCTGGGCGGCGAAGCCCTGCTGCGGCTGGAGGTCGGTGAGGCCCTTGCCCATGGTGCGGATGATGCGCCAGCCGCCGAGGTAGGTGCCGAGCGCGATGGCGATGCCCGCGGAGAGGATGACCCACATGGGCGGGTCGGAGTCGGGGGCGAGGGTGCCGCCGGCGACCAGGGCGAGGGTGATGATGCCCATGGTCTTCTGCGCGTCGTTGGTGCCGTGGGCGAGGGAGACGAGGCCCGCGGAGGCGATCTGCCCGGCCCGGTAGCCCTTGGCGGAGGCCTGGCCGTCGGCCTTCTTGCCGAGCGTGTAGGTCAGCCGGGTCGCGATCATCGCGGCGATGCCCGCGACCAGCGGGGCGGCGATCGCCGGGATCAGCACCTTGGTGACCAGCACGTCGCCGTGGACGGCGCCGACGCCCGCCGAGGCGATGGTGGCGCCGATCAGGCCGCCCATCAGGGCGTGCGAGGAGGAGGACGGCAGTCCCACGAGCCAGGTCAGCAGATTCCACAGGATCGCGCCGACCAGCGCGGCGAAGATGACCTCGGGACGTATGCCGCTCTCGTCGACCAGGCCCTTGGAGATGGTGTTGGCGACTTCCACCGAGAGGAAGGCACCGACGAGGTTGAGGACGGCGGACATGGCCACCGCGACCTTCGGCTTGAGCGCACCGGTCGAGATGGTGGTGGCCATCGCGTTGGCGGTGTCGTGGAAACCGTTCGTGAAATCGAACGCGAGTGCGGTTACCACCACAATCGCGAGGATCAGCGAGATGCCTTCCATTTACCCAGGCAATCGTTCGAGGTCATTGGCTGGACGAACGTAGGTAACCCAGGTGAACGAAAGGTGAACTGGGGAGGGCATCACGGTGTCGCCAAGGGGGGACCGTCGTTCCGCCGTCGATTCGTCGGCGTTCCGGTTGCATCCGGACGGCCCGACGGCCCCCGCGCCGCACGGCTAGGAGCCGTTCGCGAACGCTCTCAACCGGTCCGTCGATCCGTTGAAGAGATTCTGGTCACCCGGCAGGCTGCCGCCGTTGTCGTACTGCCAGAACGTCCAGAACGACCAGCCGGCCGGCAGTGTTCCCGGCCCCGCCGCGTTGTAGCGGGCGATCCACAGCGGGTGACTGGCGGCGAAGGCGCGGCTCGCGCCCGTGCAGGTGTTCCACCAGTGGGTGGTGGTGTAGATCACCGGGCGACGGCCGGTCAGTCGTTTCACCTCGTCACTGAAGGCCTTGATCCAGGCGACCATACGTGTCTTGCTCAGGCCGTAGCACTTGTGCTCTTTGTCGTACGGGTTGTACTCGATGTCGAGTGCGGGCGGCAGTGTCCAGCCGTCCGCCCGCCACCCGCCGCCGTTGCGCACGAAGTGGGCGGCCTGCGCCGTGCCCGACGACTTGTCCGGCAGGGCAAAGTGGTACGCCCCCCGGATCAGGCCCGCGGCGCGCGAGCCGTTGTACTGCTGGCTGAAATACGGGTTGCGGTAGGTGGTGGACTCGGTCGCCTTGACGTAGACGAACCGGGCGCCCTTGGCCTTCGCGCTCTGCCAGTCCACGTTCTTCTGGTGCGACGAGACGTCGTGGCCCTTGGGCTTGCCGGCCGCCGCGGCCGGAATCTCGGCCAGGGCGGTGCCGGTCAGGGCGAGCGCCGCCACGAAGGTCGCGGCGGCGCGGGCGCGGCGGCTGGGTGGTCTGCGGTCACGGGCCATGTGTCCCCCCGGAAATGGCGTCGTGCATGACAAATCCAGCCAGACAGTAGTGGAAGATCACTCCATGCTCGTCGATCTCCGGCCAAGCACGGCTACAGAGGGATGTATGCCGATATGTGAACTTCCGGACCGGCGGCTTCCGGCCTACAGTGCCCCGGCGCCGCGCCGCTCCCGGCTCCGCCT
Source organism: Streptomyces sp. NPDC030838 (assembly GCF_055572035.1). Classification (NCBI taxonomy): domain Bacteria; kingdom Bacillati; phylum Actinomycetota; class Actinomycetes; order Kitasatosporales; family Streptomycetaceae; genus Streptomyces; species Streptomyces sp. NPDC030838. The sequence goes on from NZ_JBVIED010000017.1 coordinate 175,066, forward strand.
GGCAGGATCGCGCCATGGCTGAGCAGCGAGGGGACCAGCGGGACGTACGGGATGGCCGGGAAGGCGTACCGGATGTGACGGAGCCGCGCGGGAGCGGTGTGCGCGACGAGGAGGCCCGGGCGTGGGACGCGCTGGTCGCGGCGGCCCGGCGGACCGTCGCCGACGGGCTGGTCGTCGGCACCTCCGGCAACGTGTCCGTACGGGTCGGGGAGATCGTCCTGGTCACGCCCTCGGGCGTGCCCTACGACCGGCTGACCCCCGCCGACCTCACCGGGGTCGACCTCGACGGCCGGCAGGTGCGCGGCACCCTCGTGCCGACCAGCGAGCTGCCCATGCATCTCGCCGTCTACCGCCACACCGAAGCCCGCGCCGTCGTCCACACCCACGCGGTGCACGCGACGGCCGTCTCGACGCTCGTCCCGGAGCTTCCCCTGATCCACTACATGGCCGCCGCGCTCGGCGGACCCGTCCGGGTTGCCCCGTATGCGACATACGGCACCGAGGAGTTGGCCGAGAACATGCTCCGCGCCCTCGACGGCCGCTCCGGCTGCCTCCTCCAGAACCACGGCACGATCACCTACGGCGCCACCCTCGACCAGGCCTACGACCGCACGGCCCAGCTGGAGTGGATGTGCCGCCTGTGGCTGACGGCCTCCTCCGTGCCGGGCCTGACGCCGACGCTGCTGTCCGAGAGCCGGCTGAAGGACGTGACGGAACGGCTCAAGGGATACGGACAGCGGGGCTGACGCCCGGCACGGCCGCACACGACCGTCACTCGGATCATGTCCTCCCGCTGGCCGCCCGCCCCCTTCGCCCGGACACTGGACCCGTGCGCCCTGTCAAAGCGACGGCCGCTGCCGTCACCGCCATGACAGTCGCCGGTGCCGCCGCGGTGGCCGCCGGCCGGTTCGCCAGCGACGCCGCGCTCAAGGCGCCGCCGGGCCGTCCGCTGCCCACCGAACCCCGGCTCACCGTGCACGGCACGGCCGCGGGCCAGGTGACCCTCACCCGTGACCTCGCCTCGCTGCGCCCCGGCACCTACGGCCTGGCCGGGGACGGCCTGCACGCGGTCGTCGGACCCGTCCTGGAGGCCGCCCCGCACCCCGCCGACACCGTCGTCCGCCGGCTGCTCCGCGTCACCCACGGCACCCTGGAGCCTGGCGACAAGGTCTGGCTGACCCCGAACGCGTACATCGGCGATCCGCACTCCGCCCTCGGCCTCGACCACGCCGACGTGGACGTCCCCGGCGAACTCGGCGCCCTGCCCGCCTGGTTCGTGCCCGGCGCCCGCGACACCTGGGTCATCACCGTGCACGGCCTCGGCACCACCCGGGAACACCCCATGAACGTCATGGAGTTCCTGCACCGCCACCGCTTCCCGGTCCTCGACCTCGCCTACCGCGGCGACCTCGGCGCGCCCCGCCCCGCGGACGGCCTGAACCACCTCGGCGAGAGCGAGTGGCGCGACCTGGACGCCGCCATCCGCTACGCCACCCGGTACGGCGCCGAACGCGTCGTCCTGCATGGCTGGTCCACCGGCGCCACCATGGCGCTGCGCGCCGCCGCCCACTCCGCCGTCCGCGACCGGATCGCCGGGCTGGTGCTGGACTCCCCGGTGCTGCACTGGGAGTCCACCCTGCGTGCCCTGGCCTCCGCGCGCCGTATGCCGGGGGCTCTGCTGCCGCTCGCGGTGCGCGCCGCACAGGGCCGCACCGGCCTGCTCGGCGACCGTGTCGACGAGGCCGCGCACGCCGGCTATCTCGAGGTCCCGGTGCTGATCTTCCACGGTCCCGACGACACGGTGGCCCCCTGGGAGTTCTCCCGGCGGCTCGTCGCGCGCCGCCCCGGCCTGGTCGCCCTGCAGACGGTCCCGCACGCCCCGCACGGCGCCATGTGGAACGCCGACCCGAAGGCCTACGAGGAAGCCCTCCGCCGTTTCCTGACTCCCCTGATGTGAGCCCGCCCGCCGCCCGATGTGAGTCCGTGGGCCGGCACCGGCCCAACCGATCCGCCGGCCCAACCTGTCCGCCTGCTTTCGGCCATTCGTCCCGAACACCCCTCATCGCCCGGTCGCGGTGATTCCGTTTAACGGCGTACCACTGTCCGGTTCACGCCCTTCAGCCCCCTACGGACCTCAGCCCCTTGGCCAGTCCCGTCGCCCCCCGTGACATTCCGTTTGGGTTTTCGGACCGTCAACCGGAAGACTGCCCCCGTGACGTCCCGTATCCCGCGCGACTCCAGGCTTCGACTCGTCCGCCCGCGACCCCTGGCCGCCGCCCCCCGAGCGATGAACCAGCGGCCCGCGCGCCGCCCCGCCCCGCGCCCGCCGGAGGGCACCCCGGCCCCCGCGGAGCTGGCCGGAATGGCACGCTCAAGGCTGGCCGGCGCCGCCCGTGTCGCCCGCTGGGCCGACACCGCCCTGCGCCCCGGCCGAGCCGGCGGGGCCTCCGACGGCAAGGCCACCCTCGCCGACGCGACCGCCGAACGGGCGGCCGCCGAGCTGGGCCTGACACCGGCCCAGGTCCGCGCCGACTGGGACACCGCCCGGCTGGCCGGCCTCGTCGAGGTGCACGGCGACAGCGCCCGCCCCGGCTGGCGGCTGCGCGCCTGGGACCGCGACGACAGCGCCGTCCTGCGGGGCTGGGTCGCCCTGTTCGACGCCTGGTCGCTCGCCCACCCGGAACCCGCCGAGCACGAGCCCGCCGCCGTCGCCGAAGTCGTCTCGGCCATGCCGCAGGTGCTCTCCTTCCTCCAGCTGTCCGCCGGACCCGTCCCCGTCGAGCAGCTGCTCGACCTGCTCCAGCAGCGGGTGCGGGAACTGCGCACCGAGCGCTGCGAGGTCCCGTACGGCCCGCAGCGCGAACCCGCGCGCCCCGCCGCCGGCACCGGCCTCGCGCAGCCCGCCGACCCGGCCGACGCCGAACTCGCCCCGCTGCTCGACTGGGCCCTGCACGCCCTCGCCTCCGTCGGCGCCCTCACCTGCGGCGACGGACAGGCCACCCTCACCCCGCTGGGCAGCTGGGCGGTCTGGGTCAAGCTGGAGCAGATCTGCGTCGCCGCCCAGAGCCCCGCCGGCAACATCGAGGCCGCCGCCGAGGACATGCTGCGCGGCTGCGCCCAGCTGCGCCCCAACGCGGCCCGCGCCGAGTACCGCGCGTGGCTCGCCGCCCGGCCCGTGGGCAGCGCCGTCACCGAGCTGCTGGACGCCGCCCGCGGTGACGACGCCCTGCTGCGCGGCCTCGCCTTCGAGGCGCTGCGGGTGGTCGGCGCCCCCGCCGAGCCCGATGTGCGCGCCGTGCTGGACGAGCCGACGCTGCGGCCCTACGCCCTGCTGTGGCTCGCCGAGCACGAGGGGACCGACCCCGAGGACGCCCACGAGGTGCTGACCCGGGAGGAGGCCACCTGGCTGTGGGTCGACACGGCCGCCGCCGTCGCCGACCACGGCGAGGCCCCGATGCTGGTCCGGCATCTGGAGTCCGCGGTGCAGCCGACCGTGCCCGCGCTGCTCGACGAGGTGCGCGCCGTCGGCCACCCCCGCACCGTGCAGGTCCTGGTCGCCCTCGCCGCCGCCCACCCCGACCCGGCACTGGCCAAGGCAGTGCGCCGCGCTGCCTTCCAGGTGCACACCGGCGGCAGCTGAGGCGGCTCAGGCCGGTATCTGCGGGGCGTAGGTCCCGAAGGTCCAGATGTTGCCCTCGACGTCACGGGCCATGTAGTCCCGTGAGCCGTAGTCCTGGTCCGTCGGGGGCATCAGGATCTCCACGCCGTGGTCCACCGCCCGCCGGTGGTGTGCGTCGACGTCGTCCACCACGACGTACACCCCGGTCGGGCCCGCGCTCTTCATCGCCGAGTCGAAGACGCCGCCGCGGCCCTTGGAACCGACCATCACCGCGCCGTTGCCCTGCACCAGCTCGGCGTGCAGCACCGCGCCGTCCTCGCCCTCGTACACCGACAGCTCGGTGAAGCCCAGGGCCTCCGTGAGCTGCCGGATCGCCGCCTTCGCGTCCGCGTAGAGCAGCGCCGGGAAGACACTCGGGCGTCCGTTGCCCGTCCCCGCCATATCGATCACTCCCTCGTGCTCGACATCGAGTCGGCGGCGATCGCCACCGGCCGTCACCGGCAGCCGGCGACCACCACCGACATCAGTCTGGCAGCCACCACTGACAACGCCCCGGCCGTCGGCCGCCGTCGGCGGAGGGCGCCCCCGGCCCTGTCCCCGCCGCCGCGGCCGCTCCGGCGCCGTCGCGGCCCTTCCGTTCCCTCGGCCCAACCCCTGCGGCCGAACGGGCGACGCACCCCCGCAGGCCCGCGTGTCATCCCCGTACGCCCGGCCGCCCGGCGCCCGCGTGGCTACGCTCTGCGCGGTGCCCAACGCCCATGCCCCAGGGCCCGGAAGCCCGGAAGGGGGCGTCGTGGGCGGTGTGCCGGTGACGGCGGCTCTCTCGGTGAAGACGGCTCGACCGGCCGAACCGGCCGGGGAACCCGTCGGGGACCCGCTCCCCGCCCCGCCCCGGTTCCGCCCCGCCCCTTCCCGGTTCCGCCCCGCCCCATCCCGGTTCCGCCCCGCCCCATCCCGGTTCCGCCGCGTACCGCGCCTGCTCCCCGCGGCCCTCGCCCTGCTCCTCGCCGTGCCCCTCCTGGCCGCCGCCCACCAGGCCCGGCCCGCCGCTCCCTACGGGGACCGCCTCACCGTCCACGCGCGCGTGGACCACGGCCACGCCGGTCGGCCCCGTATCCACCGGACCGCCGTGGAGGCCCGCGACCCCCGCACCGGCGCCCTCCACTGGCGGCACACCCGGGACGGCCGGCGCCCCCTCGCGGTGCTCCCCGCGCGCGGGGAGGCGATCGTGTTGTGGGACGACGGACTCGTCACCGCCACCGACGGCGGCCGGGTGCGCTGGCACCGCGCCCTCCCGGCGGCCGCCGAGTGGCTCCGCGCCCGGGGCGGCACCGGCGTCCTGCGCCCCCTCGGCCGGGGCATGCTCGCGGCCGTCACCCCGGGCCGCGTCACCGCGTACCGCATCGCCGACGGCGATCTGCGCTGGGTGCTGCCCGCCCGCCCGGGCTGCGCCTTCGCCCCCGGACGTGCCGTCCGTCACAGCGGGGTGCTGCTGCTCGCCCAGCCCTGCGGACCGTCCGCCGCCTGGACCGCCCAGCTCATCGCCGTCGACGACCTCGGCCGGATCGCCCCGCGCCGCCGCCCCCTCGGCAACGACCTGCCCGACGGCGTCCCCGGCGCCCGGACCGAACACTCGAACGCAGAAAAAGTGGTTGCACCGCCCCGTTAGACTGGGCCCATGGCCATTCTCCTCGCGCATTAGACAGCGGGAACGTCTCTCAGCCCCCCGTCCCGCCCACCATCCGCCCTGGAGTCTGTCCGTGATCTCCGCCTCCGGTATCGAGCTGCGCGCCGGTGCCCGCGTCCTCATCGAGTCCGCCACCTTCCGTGTCGCCAAGGGCGACCGCATCGGCCTGGTCGGCCGCAACGGCGCCGGCAAGACCACCCTCACCAAGTGCCTGGCCGGCGAGGGCATCCCCGCCGCCGGCACCATCACCCGCTCCGGCGAGGTCGGCTACCTCCCGCAGGACCCCCGCACCGGCGACCTCGACGTCCTCGCCCGCGACCGCATCCTGTCCGCGCGCGGCCTGGACGTCCTGATCCGCAAGATGCGCGAGAACGAGCAGCGCATCGCCAACGGCCAGGGCGCCACCCGCGAGAAGGCCATGCGGCAGTACGAGCGGCAGGAAACGGAGTTCCTGACCAAGGGCGGGTACGCCGCCGAGGCCGAGGCCTCCACCATCGCCGCCGCGCTCAACCTGCCCGACCGGGTGCTCGGCCAGCCGCTGCACACCCTCTCCGGCGGTCAGCGCCGCCGTGTCGAGCTGGCCCGCATCCTCTTCTCGGACGCGGACACCCTGCTGCTCGACGAGCCCACGAACCACCTCGACGCCGACTCGATCGTCTGGCTGCGGGACTACCTGAAGACCTACCGCGGCGGCTTCATCGTCATCTCGCACGACGTCGACCTGGTGGACACGGTCGTCAACAAGGTGTTCTACCTGGACGCCAACCGCGCCGCGATCGACATCTACAACATGGGCTGGAAGCTCTACCAGCAGCAGCGCGAGGCCGACGAGAAGCGCCGCAAGCGCGAGCGCGCCAACGCCGAGAAGAAGGCCGCCGCCCTCAACGCCCAGGCCGACAAGATGCGCGCCAAGGCCACCAAGACGGTCGCCGCGCAGAACATGGCCCGCCGCGCGGAGAAGCTGCTCGCCGGTCTGGAGGAGGTGCGCCAGTCCGACAAGGTCGCCAAGCTGCGCTTCCCCGAGCCCGCGCCCTGCGGCAAGACCCCGCTGACCGCCGAGGGCCTGTCCAAGTCGTACGGCTCGCTGGAGATCTTCACCGACGTCGACCTGGCCATCGACAAGGGCTCCCGCGTGGTCATCCTCGGCCTCAACGGCGCCGGCAAGACCACCCTGCTGCGCCTCCTCGCGGGCGTCGAGAAGCCCGACACCGGCCAGGTGATCGAGGGCCACGGCCTCAAGCTCGGCTACTACGCCCAGGAGCACGAGACCCTGGACGCCGACCGCACGGTCCTGGAGAACATGCGCTCCGCCGCGCCCGACATGGACCTCGTCGAGGTCCGCAAGGTGCTCGGCTCGTTCCTGTTCTCCGGCGACGACGTCGACAAGCCGGCCCGGGTGCTCTCCGGCGGCGAGAAGACCCGGCTCGCCCTGGCCACCCTGGTGGTGTCCTCCGCGAACGTCCTGCTGCTCGACGAGCCCACCAACAACCTCGACCCGGCCAGCCGCGAGGAGATCCTCGGCGCGCTGCGCACCTACAAGGGCGCGGTCGTCCTCGTCACCCACGACGAGGGCGCGGTGGAGGCGCTCCAGCCGGAGCGGATCATCCTGCTGCCGGACGGCGTCGAGGACCTGTGGGGCGCGGACTACGCCGATCTGGTCGCCCTGGCCTGACCCGGATCCCGGCCCGGACGCGGCCTGGATCCAGGCCGGACCCGGCCCGGATCCTGTCACCCGGGCGTGATCGAAGGAGTGATCCACGGCGTATGGATCATTCGGACGATCCGTGATCCATCATCTGTGTGAGATCTCCTCATCCCAGGGTGTGTCCTACATCGATATCGCGGCCGATCCCTTTGTCGACAAGGGTCGGCCGCCTTGCGTCGCTGACCTGGCACTTCGCGGAACAACCCGTTCGGACGTATGCGGTCGAGCGAGTTGAATCCCTGATTCCACTTGTGGGGATGCGCTCCTGTCGTCACAACCCTCATCCACGGACCTTGCCGAATGGGTGGCCATGAAGCCCCGGAGGGGTGATCATGAGGAGACCAGAGCGCACTTCCCATGAGGAGGCACGGGTGGCCGAGACTCTGAAGAAGGGCAGCCGGGTGACCGGCGCCGCGCGCGACAAGCTCGCGGCAGACCTGAAGAAGAAGTACGACGCCGGTGCGAGCATCCGGGCGTTGGCCGAGGAGACCGGCCGCTCGTATGGCTTTGTGCACCGCATGCTGAGCGAGTCGGGCGTCACGCTCCGTGGGCGTGGCGGGGCGACGCGGGGCAAGAAGGCCCAGTCGGCCTGACCCCGGGCGCCCGCGCCCACGATGGTGGCCACCCGGTCGTTCAGGTGACCGGTCGGGTGGTTACTGTGCAGTCACTTAGGAGTGCCCGCCACACGGCACGGCACTCACGATGACCGCACCCATCGGAGGCGCCCCATGGCTTCGCTCGACCCGGTAATCGATCCGGTACTCGACAAGGACGGCGTACGGCTCACCGTCGACGACGCGATCGCCACGGTGACGCTGACCAACGCGGCCAAGCGCAACGCGCAGAGCCCCGCTCTGTGGCGGGCGCTGGCCGAGGCCGGCCGGCTGCTGCCGGGCAGCGTTCGCGTGGTCGTGCTGCGCGCCGAGGGTAAGTCCTTCTCGGCCGGGCTCGACCGACAGGCGTTCACGCCCGAGGGCTTCGACGGCGAGCCGTCGTTCCTCGACCTCGCGCGTGGCTCGGACGCCGAGCTGGACGCCACCATCGCCGAGTACCAGGAGGCGTTCACCTGGTGGCGGCGGAGCGACCTCGTGTCGATCGCCGCCGTCCAGGGGCATGCCATCGGCGCCGGGTTCCAACTCGCACTCGCCTGCGATCTGCGCGTCGTCGCCGACGACGTGCAGTTCGCCATGCGCGAGACCAGCCTCGGGCTGGTGCCCGACCTCACCGGCACCCATCCGCTGGTGGGCCTCGTCGGGTACGCCCGCGCGCTGGAGATCTGCGCCACCGGACGGTTCGTGCAGGCCGAGGAGGCCGTGACCACCGGGCTGGCGAACATCGCCGTGCCCCTGGACCAGCTCGACGCCGCCGTCCGCGACCTGGCCGCCGCACTGCTGGCCGCGCCGCGCGACGCCGTGATCGAGACCAAGGCCCTGCTGCACGGCGCCCAGGACCGCACCTACGAGGAACAGCGCACCGCCGAACGCCAGGCCCAGGCCCGCCGCCTGCGCGACCTGGCCGGCATCGGCGACTGACACACCGCGCGGGCCGCGACCGATCCACACCGCGCGGCCCACAACGGATCACCCCACCGAGGTGACCAGCACCGCCACCGTCGGGTGATCCCGCAGCGCCTCACCCACCCGCGCGCGGACCTCCCGGGCCACCTCCACGGCCCGGTGGTCCGCGCGCAGGGCGAGCTCCAGCCACACGTGCCGGCGCGCCAGTGCGCCGTCCGGGCCCCGCCGTTCCTCGATGTGCACGGCCCGGCCCAGCCCGCCCAGCGTGCCGGTCAGCCGCGCCACCCCGGGCACGGCGAGCGCCACGCCCGCGACGAGCGCCTCGTCGCCCGCCGTGGCCTCCTGCGCGTCCGGCGGTTCGGGCGGCCGTACGACGACCGGTTCCGGCTCCTCGTCCAGCAGGTCGGTCACCCGCAGGTCGACCTCGGCGACCCGCAGCCCGAGCCGCTCGGCCGAGGCCCCCACGAGTGCCGCGCGTACCCGCTCCGCGGACTCCGGAAGCGGCAGGGTCGCCGCCGCCGCGAGCTCCGCCGTCAGCCGCAGCGGACCCGGCGGCAGCGCGCTCGGCGGGGCCGGTACGGCCGGGTCGTAGGTGTGCTCCGGGTCGGCCAGGGCGATCCGCAGCGCGCCCAGCCGTACCCCCGCCACCTCGTCCGCCGCGGCCCGCAGCACCGCCCGCGCCGCCTCCTCCGCGATCCACGCCCCGTCGCGCGCATCGCCCAGCGGCAGGATCCTGCCGAGCCGCAGCTGCTCCCGCACCGCCCGCGTCCACCGGTCCGTCATTCCTCCAGCCTGCCGCATTCCCGGCGCGCATCCGAGCAACCGCGCTTACGGTGGTCGTAGAACGACGAACCGAGAGGGACGTACGGCGATGACCGATATGACCGACCGGAACCGGACGCAGATCCCGGAGGGCGAGAACGAGCCGCCGGTGCAGACCCGCAAGGCCACCCGGCGCGGCGGTGGCGACCCCGGCACCCGAGGGCGGACCACCATCGCCGACGGCGTGGTGGAGAAGATCGCCGGAATGGCCGCCCGGGACGTCGACGGCGTGCATGCCATGGGCAGCGGCATCAGCCGCACCTTCGGCGCCGTACGCGACCGGGTGCCCGGCGGCACAAAAGCAGTGACGCGCGGCGTGAAGGCCGAGGTCGGCGAGCGGCAGACCGCCCTCGACCTGGAGATCGTCGTCGTCTACGGCGTCTCGATCGCCGATGTCGCCCGCGATGTGCGCGAGAACGTCATCGCGGCCGTCGAGCGGATGACCGGCCTCGAGGTCGTCGAGGTCAACATCGCGGTCAGCGACGTCAAACTGCCGGACGAAGAGGAAGAGGAGCCGGAGCCCCGGATCCAGTGACGCATCGTAGGAGCGCACCATGAGCATGGCCGTGGTCGGCATGATCGCCGGGATGGCGCTGGGCTTCGCCGGGTATTTCGGCGGCTTCGGCGCGTTCCTGCTGGTGGCGGCCCTGGGCGCCGTCGGGTTCGTCGTCGGCAGGCTCCTGGAGGGAGACCTGGACCTCCGCGACTTCTTCCGGCCGCGCGGCGACCGGCGGCGGTGACCGCGGTGAGCGAGGGGGCGGGTGCGTTCCCCCGACCCCCCACGGTCGTCCCGCCGGGCGAGCGTGGTGCGACCCGGATCGCCGACCGGGTCGTCGCGAAGATCGCCTCCCAGGCGGCCCGCGAGGCGGTCGGCACGCTGCCCGCCGAGGCCGCACCCCCGCACGCCACGGTGGTCGTGCACCACGAGACCGCCCGCATCCGCGTCCACCTCGAACTCGGCTACCCCGTCGACGTCGGCGCCCGCTGCCGGGACGTGCGTCGCCAAGTCCTGGAGCGGGTAGGCGCGTTGGTGGGATTCGAAGTGCCGGAGGTCGCCGTCCAGGTGGAACGGCTGCACATGCCGAGGGCATCCGGCGCGGCACTTGGGAGGACGCGATGAGCGAGCCCCAGGGCTCCGAGGGCACCACACGGCGGATGCCGGTCCTCGAGAAGGACGGACCGGACCGGTCCGCACCGGACACCGGCCACGGTCCGCCGCCCGTGCTCGACGGCGAGGACGGCGGCGGTCGCCGCTTCTGGTCCGCGCGCCGCGTCCCCGCGGGCGTCGTCGCCGTGCTCCTGCTCGCCGGCGCGGGTCTCTTCCTCTACGACATTGCCGCGGTGCGCGCCGACCAGCCGGTCATGCGCTGGCGCCGCGAACTCGCCCGGCAGCTCGCCGAACGGCCCCTGGACGACATCTGGGCGCTCACCGGCGCCGCCGTCGCCGCGGCCCTCGGCCTCTGGCTCGTCGTCCTCGCCGTCACGCCCGGTCTGCGCGGCCTGCTGCCGATGCGGCGCACCCATCCCGACGTCCGCGCGGCCCTGCACCGGCCGGCCGCCGCGACGGTGCTGCGCGACCGGGCCATGGAGGTCTCGGGTGTGCAGTCGGTGCGGGTGCGGGTGGGGCGCCGGAAAACCGACGTCCGCGCGGTGTCCCACTTCCGCGACCTGGACGACGTACACGACGACCTGGACGCCGTCCTCGCCGACGCGATCAGGGCCCTGGGCCTGGCCCGGCCGCCCGCCCTGTCCGTGCGCGTACGGCGACCGGGCCGGAAGGGGTGAGGACGGTGGCCAGGACCGTCAACCGCGTACTGCTCGGCCTCGTCGGGCTCGTCCTCGTCGTCCTGGGCGGTTCCGTCCTCGCCGTCGGCCTCGGCGCTCCGGCACCGTCCTGGTGGATCCACCACGGCCGCGACGACGTGCTGCTCGGCGACGCCGAACGCACCCGCTGGCGGGACGCCGGCTGGTGGTGGCCCACCGTGCTCGCCGTCCTCGCCGTGCTCGTCCTGCTCGCCCTGTGGTGGCTCGCCGCGGTCCTGCGCCGGCGCCGGCTGTCCGAGGTCCTGGTCGACACCGGCGACGGCGAGGGCGCGCTGCTGCGCGGCCGGGCCCTGGAGGACGTCCTGGAGGCGGAGGCGGCCGGCCTGGACGGCGTGACCCGCGCCCACGTCCAGCTCACCGGCCGCCGCAGCGCGCCGAGGACGCGAGTACGGCTGTTGCTGGAGCCCCACGTCGACCCGGGCGCCGCCCTCCAGCACCTTTCGGCCCAGGCCCTGACCCACGCCCGTGAGTCGGCGGGCCTGGCGAGCCTGCCCACGGAGGTCCGCCTACGGGGGGTCAGGCACCGCGCCGAGCGTGTCACTTGAAACCAACGGCGCGGTACCCCACCTCAGGGGCGCGGGGAACTGCGCGAGCAACCACCACGGCCCGCAGACGCCCACGAGGGGAAACCCACAACGGCGCTCGCGCGGTCACCTGGCCGGACCCAGCGGAGCGCCCCCGCTCAGAAGCCGTGCCGTGCCCCGCCGTCCACCGGCACCATGACACCGGTCAGATAGGACGCGGCCGGGGACAGCAGGAACGCCGCCGTCCGCCCGAACTCCTCCGGCGTGCCGTACCGGCGCAGCGGAATCCGCGACTCGGCCGCCGCGCGCGTCGCCTCCGGGTCCGCGGACAGGCCGTCCAGCTCGCGCACCCGGTCGGTGTCGATACGGCCGGGCAGCACCCCGACGACCCGGACGCCGCGCGGGCCCAGCTCGTCCGAGAGCGACTTGGCGAAACCGGCGAGCCCCGGCCGCAGGCCGTTGGAGATGGTCAGCCCGGGGATCGGTTCGTACACCGAGCCGGACAGCACGAACCCGATGACGCCGCCCTCGTCCAGCTCAGCGGCCGCCGCGCGCGCCAGCCGCACCGCGCCCAGGAACACCGACTCGAACGCCGCCTGCCACTGCTCGTCGGTGTTGTCGGCCACGAACCCGGCGGCCGGCCCGCCGACGCTGACGAGGATGCCGTCGAACCGCCCGAACCGCTCCCGGGCCGCGGCGATCACCCGGGCCGGGGCCTGCGGATCGGCGTTGTCCACGGCCACCCCGGCCGCGTTCGGGCCCAGCGCCGCCGCCGCGTCGGCCACCGTCTTCTCGTCCCGCCCCGTGATGACCACCTTCGCCCCGTCGGCGACCAGCTCGCGCGCGGAGGCGTTGCCGAGGCCGCGGGTGGCCCCGGTGACGACGTACACCCGGTCCTTCAGTCCAAGATCCATGGCCCCTATCCTGCCCGCTCGCCCCCGTACAGGGCGAGGGCGGTGTTCACCAGCCCGATGTGGCTGAAGGCCTGCGGGAAGTTGCCGAGCTGGCGTCCGGCCGACGGGTCGTACTCCTCGGCCAGCAGGCCCACGTCGTTGACGAGCCCCACCAGCCGTTCGAACATCTCGCGGGCCTCGTCCGTACGGCCCGTCATGTGCAGGGCGTCGGCCAGCCAGAACGAGCACACCAGGAAGGTGCCCTCGGCGCCGGGCAGCCCGTCGACGGTCGTCCGGTCGGAGGTGTAGCGGCGCAGGAGGCCGCCGCGGCTCAGCTCCTTGCGGACCGCCTCGATGGTGCCCAGCACCCGCGGATCGTCCGGCGGGAGAAAGCCGACGCGCGGGATCAGCAGCAGCGCCGCGTCCAGCTCCCGCGAGCCGTAGTACTGCGTGAAGGTGTTCCGCGCGGGGTCGTAGCCGCGCTCGCACACCTCGCGGTGCACCTCCTCGCGCAGTGCACGCCAGGCCTCCCGGTCGCCCCTCAGCTTCGGATTGCGCTCCAGCGCCCGCACCGCGCGGTCGGCGGCCACCCAGACCATCACCTTCGAGTGCACGAAGTGCCGGCGCCCGCCGCGCACCTCCCACAGCCCCTCGTCCGGCTGCTGCCAGACCCGGCACAGGAAGTTCATCAGGGCCCGCTGGATGTCCCAGGCCTGCGGCTCGTGGTGCATGCCCGCGCTGCGGGCGAGCGACAGCGTGTCCATCACCCCGCCGTACACGTCCAGCTGCACCTGCTTGACGGCCGCGTTGCCGATCCGCACCGGCCGCGAGTCGGCGAACCCCGGCAGCCATGGCAGCTCGGTCTCGGGCAGCCGCCGCTCGCCCGCCAGGCCGTACATGATCTGCAGGTCCGCCGGGTCGCCCGCGACCGCGCGCAGCAGCCATTCGCGCCACGCCTCGGCCTCCTCCCGGTAGCCCGCGGCGAGCAGCGCGCCGAGGGTGAGGGTGGAGTCGCGCAGCCAGCAGTGGCGGTAGTCCCAGTTGCGCACCCCGCCGATCTCCTCGGGCAGGGAGGTGGTGGGGGCGGCGACGATTCCGCCGGTCGGCGCGTAGGTGAGCGCCTTGAGGGTGATCAGGGAGCGGATCACCTCGTCCCGGTAGGGGCCGTCGTAGCGGCAGCGGGCCGACCACGCCTGCCAGTCGGCGACGCTGTGCTTCAGCGACGCGTACGGGTCGACCAGCGGCGGGCGCGGCTCGTGCGAGGGATGCCAGGTGAGCACGAACGCCACCCGCTCGCCCGCCCGCACGGTGAACTCGGAGTGAGTGCAGAAGTCCTGACCCCAGGTGTGCACCGGGGGCTCGCTGCGCAGCCAGACCGAGTCCGGGCCGGCGACGGCCACCCGATGGCCGTCGGAGCGGCGCACCCACGGGACGATCGAGCCGTAGTCGAAGCGCAGACGCAGCATGCCGTGCATGGTCACGCTGCCGCTCAGGCCTTCCACCACGCGGATGAGGTCCGGGGCACGGTCGCGCTGCGGCATCAGGTCGGTGACCCGGACCGCGCCCTGTGCGGTCTCCCACTCGGTGTCCAGGACCAGGGTGCCGGGGCGGTAGGCGCGGCGGGTGCAGGGGCCGTCGGCGTCCTTGGGGGCCAGCCGCCAGTGGCCGTTCTCCTCGTCGCCGAGCAGCTTGGCGAAGCAGGCGGGCGAGTCGAAGCGGGGGAGGCACAGCCAGTCGACGGAGCCGTTCCGGCCGATCAGAGCGGCGGTCTGTTCGTCGCCGATGAGCGCGTAGTCCTCGATGCGGGGATGCACGGAGTGCGGGTTCCCGGCGGGCCGGGGGGCCAATCGGGGCTGCGGCCGGGCGAGTGACGGGGGTCACACCGTGGCCGGTTCGGCCTCCGGAGTCTCGTCATCGTTCTCCCGGTTCTCCCGCTCCTTCGCCTGCGCCCGGTCGCGGGCCTCGCGGCGGGCCAGAACCACCCAGCCGACCGGGACGGCACCGGCGAACAGCCACCACTGGACGGCGTACGCCATGTGCGGGCCGATGTCGTCGTGGTCGGGGGCGGCGATCAGCTGCGGGGTGCCGCCCTGGGGCCGCGGCTCGGTCATCTCGATGTAGCCGCCGAGGACCCGCTCGCCGAGCCGCTTCGCCTCCAGCTCGCTGTTGATCAGCATGACCTGGCGGTCCGGCAGTCCCTGGACGTTCTTGATGCCGCTCTCGGCGGTCGTCTGGTCGGGCATCAGCCGCCCGGTGACCGTGACCTCGCCGCGCGGCGGCGCCGGGATCTTCGGGAACGTGGTCTCGCCGAGCCCGCCCGAGGGGATCCAGCCCCGGTTGACCAGCAGGACCGTGCCGTCGGTGAGCACGAAGGGGGTCAGGACGTGGAAGCCGACCTCGTCGTCCGCGTTGGTGCGACGGCGTACGACGACCTCGTGGTCGGTGTCGAAGCGGCCGTTCGCCGTCACCCGGCGGTACAGGTCCGCGTCCTTCACCTCGGCCCCGGGCGCGGTCAGCGACTCCGCCGGCACCGGCTTCGCCGCCAGCGAGTCGGCGATCACCTTGTTCAGCGCGACCTTGTGCTCATGCCGGTGCAGCTGCCAGAAGCCCAGCTCGATCATCGTCGGGATGAGCGCGAGAACGACAAGGGTGAGGATCACCCACTGCCGGGACAACAGGAAGCGGTACACCCCACGACCGTACCTCGGGGTTCGTGGGGTGCCGTCGGCAGGGGTGCCCGGGCGCCGGGCTCAGACGCGGTCGACGATGCCCACCTTTCCCTCCGCGCGGGCGCAGTGGGCGCCGCAGTACCAGTGGCCCTCGACCTCGACGCCCTGGCCGATGATCTGCACCCGGCAGTGCTCGCAGATCGGAGCCATGCGGTGGATCGCGCAGGAGAAGCAGTCGAAGACGTGCACCGCGCCCTGCGCGTGCACCTCGAAGGTCATTCCGTAGTTGTTGCCGCAAACTTCGCAAGTCGCCATGCGCCACAGGGTGAGCCGTCACCGCCGCGCGGGCGAGCGGGCGACGGGCGAGTCGCGCGGCAATCACCCGTCCGTACGGTCACTGCTCCGACGCCGGTTCCACGTCTCTCAGCAGCTGGCCGAACGCGGCCTCGTCGATCACCGGTGTGCCGTACTGCCGTGCCTTCAGTACCTTGGACGTGCCCGAGTCCGGGTCGTTGGTGACGAGCAGGCTGGTCAGCCGGGAGAGGCTGGTGGCGACATGCAGCCCGGCCTCGGTCGCCCGGTCCTCCAGCAGCTCCCGCTCCACGGAGGTGTCCCCGGAGAACGCGACTCGCATGCCCTGTTTGAGTCGTTTGCCCTCTTCGTACCGCCCCGGGTTGGGGTAGGGGCACGCGGGCCGCTTGCGGGACGGGCGCCAACTCGTCGGCCGGTAGCCGCCGTAGCCGCCCGGGCCGGTCGCCTGCTGTCCGATACGCGGCGCGGGCCGGTCCGCCCACTCGGTCAGCGGCCGGCACTCGTGCAGCGGCAGTCGTACGTTGCCCTGGGCCGCGGCGTGCAGGCTCGGCCGGAACGCCTCGGCCAGCACGCGCGCGTCGTCCAGCGCGTGGTGCGCCCGCCGCTGGACGACGCCGAAGTGCGCGGCGAGCGACTCCAGCTTGTGGTTGGGCAGCGGCAGATCGAGCGCCTTGGACAGCGCGATGGTGCACAGCCGCTGCCGCACCGGCGCCTCGCGTCGCGCCCGCGCGTACTCCCGGGCGATCATCTGCCAGTCGAAGACGGCGTTGTGCGCGACGAGCACCCGGCCCTCCAGTCGGGTCGCGAACTCGTCGGCGATGTCCGCGAAGAGCGGCGCGCCCTCCAGTGCCTCGCTCGTCAGACCGTGGATCCACACCGGGCCGGGGTCGCGCTCCGGGTTGACCAGCGTGTACCAGTGGTCCTCGACCCGGCCGCGCCCGTCCAGCCGGTAGACGGCGGCGGAGATTATCCGGTCGTCCCGGGCCAGGCCGGTGGTCTCCACGTCAACGACCGCGTATCCGTTCGGATACGCGGCCGGCCACGTCGTGGCGGAGGACGCTGCGGTCGTCTGGTCTTCGAGCATGGTCACTGAGGATACGGGCCGGGACTGACAGCGCCGTCCCTCAGGTGCCCCGGCGGGCTTGTCCGTTCGAGCGCCGGACCTGAGTGCGCGTGGGTCGGTACGAGACGGCCCATGTCCGGAATGTCATCCTCCGGAGGTGACCGAACCGACCGAACCCACGCCCGGCACGGCACGTGGCGGCTCGCTGGGCGAGCGGCTGAACTGGCTGCGCGCGGCCGTCCTGGGCGCCAACGACGGCATCGTGTCCACCGCCGGTCTCGTCGTCGGCGTCGCCGGCGCCACCGACGACCGCTCCTCGCTCCTCACGGCCGGCCTCGCCGGACTGCTCGCCGGATCCATGTCCATGGCCGCGGGGGAGTACGTGTCGGTCTCCACCCAGCGGGACTCCGAGATGGCCGCGCTGGCTGTCGAGAAGCGGGAGCTGAGAGAGCAGCCGGAGGCCGAGCTCGCGGAGTTGACGGACCTGCTGGAGGAGCGGGGGCTGTCCCGGGACGTGGCCCGCGAGGCGGCCGTGCAGCTGACGGAACGTGACGCGCTCAGGGCCCACGCGCGCGTGGAGCTCGGCATCGACCCCGAGGACCTCACCAACCCCTGGCACGCGGCCTGGGCGAGCTTCCTGGCCTTCACGGCGGGCGCCCTGCTGCCGCTCCTCGCCATCGTCCTGCCGCCGGGGGAGTGGCGGCTGCCGGTCACCGTGGTGTCCGTACTGCTCGCCCTCGCCTGCACCGGCTGGAGCAGCGCCCGGCTGGGGGCGGCGGCGCCGGGGCGGGCGGTGGTCCGCAACGTGGGCGGCGGGGCGCTGGCGATGGCGGTGACGTACGCGGCGGGGTCGTTGCTGGACGCGGTGGGGGTGTGAGTCTCGTGTGCCATTGGCGGAGATCGCCAACAAACAAGCGCTTACCGCCGGTAATACTTATCGGTAACAACCTCTGGACCAGGCGGGACAGCGGTCCTACGGTGCAGGAATGCCGAACCTCCCCAACGTCGTGGTGTGGTCGATACCCGCCTTCACGCTGCTCACGATCCTCGAAATGATCAGCGTCCGGCTCCATCCCGACGACGACCACGCCGGGTACGAGACCAAGGACGCCGCGACCAGCGTGACCATGGGGCTCGGCAGTCTCTTCTTCGACTTCCTCTGGAAGTTCCCGATCGTCGCCCTCTACACGGCCCTCTACGAACTCACCCCGCTACGCGTGCCCGTGCTGTGGTGGACCGTGGCCCTGATGCTCCTCGCGCAGGACTTCTTCTACTACTGGTCGCACCGCGGCCACCACGTCATCCGCATCCTGTGGGCCTGCCACGTCGTCCACCACTCCAGCCGGAAGTTCAACCTCACCACCGCGCTGCGCCAGCCCTGGACCTCGCTGACCGTCTGGCCGTTCTACGTGCCGCTCATCGCCGCCGGCGTCCACCCGGCCGCGCTCGCCTTCTGCTCCTCCGCGAACCTCGTCTACCAGTTCTGGATCCACACCGAGCGCATCGACAAGATGCCCCGCTGGTTCGAGTTCGTCTTCAACACGCCATCCCACCACCGGGTCCACCACGCCTCCCAGGGCGGCTATCTCGACCGCAACTTCGGCGGCATCCTCATCGTCTGGGACCGGCTCTTCGGCTCCTTCGCCCCCGAGACCGAGCGGCCCGTCTACGGACTGACGAAGAACATCGACACCTACAACCCGCTGAAGGTCGCCACCCACGAGTACGTCGCCATCGCCAAGGATCTGAAGGCCGCGTCCGGTTGGCGCGAACGGGCGGGGCGCGTGTTCCGGGGGCCGGGCTGGCAGCCCGCAGCCCCAAAGGCGGAGGCCGCCGAGGAGAGCGTCGTCGCATGAGACTTCGCCGCACGCTGCTGGGGGCCTTCGGCCTCGCGGCCCTCGTCGACCTCGTCTCCCTCGCGGCCGGCTACGACCCCGGGCACCTGGTCGCCAAGCCCCTCCTCATGCCCCTGCTGGCCGCCCACGCCGCCCTCTCCGGCGCACCCCGGCTGCTGGTCGCGGCACTGCTGTGCGGGTGGGGCGGCGACGTCCTGCTGCTGTCCGACGCGGAGCCCGCCTTCCTCGCCGGGATGGCCTCGTTCGCCGCCGGACACGTCTGCTACCTGCTGCTCTTCCGGGCGTACGGCCGCCCCCGGGCCCACCACGCCTTCCTCTTCGTCACCTACACCGTCGTCCTCGTCAGCACCGTCGCCGCGCTCTGGCCCGACCTGCCCGCCGATCTGCGCGTCCCCGTCGCCGGATACAGCCTGCTGCTGACGGCCATGGCGTACACCGCGGGGACCCGGTTCGGCCGCACCGCCGGGGTGGGCGGCGCGCTGTTCGTGCTCTCCGACACCCTCATCGCCACCGGCGTCGCCGACTGGCCGCAGCCGCCGCGACCCGACCTGTGGATCATGCTCACGTATATCGCCGCGCAGTTCCTGCTCGTCAGTGGCACACTCAAGGCGCTCGACGCGCACCCCGTGACCGCGCGGCCGCGCGGTGAGGTGCGCCCGGCCCCCTGAGTGCCGGTCCCAGCAGGTCAGCGACGAGAAGGATCCCCGCCATGCGCGCCACCACCATCCACGCCCCCTTCGACATGCGCGTGGAGGACGTGCCCGACCCCGCGGTGCGGCAGCCCACCGACGCCGTCGTACGGGTGCTGCGCGCCTGCATGTGCGGCAGCGACCTGTGGGCCTACCGCGGGGAGGCGGTACGGCAGCCCGGGCTGGGGGTGCCCCCAGGCCCTTAAGGCACTGGGGGAGGATCGGGCACGAGTTCCTGGGCGTCGTGGAGGACACCGGCTCGGAGGTGACGGGCGTGCGGCGCGGTGACCTCGTCGTCGCGCCCTTCATGTGGTCGGACGGCGTCTGCGCCTACTGCCGTGAGGGGCTGACCACTTCCTGCGAGCACGGCGGCTTCTGGGGCTCCGTCGGCTACGACGGCGGGCAGGGCGAGGCCGTACGCGTCCCCTACGCCGACGGCACCCTCGTCCGGCTTCCCAAGGAGGCGGCCGGCGACGACCACCTGCTGTCCGCCCTGCTCACCCTCTCCGACGTGCTCGGCACGGGCCACCACGCGGCCCTCGGCGCGGGCGCCCGCCCCGGCGCCACGGTCGCCGTCGTCGGCGACGGGGCCGTGGGCCTGTGCGCGGTGCTGGCGGCCAAGCGGCTCGGGGCGGAGCGGATCATCGCCCTCGGCCGGCACGAGGTACGCACGGACATCGCCCGGCGCTTCGGCGCCACCGACGTCGTCGCCGAGCGCGGGGACGCCGCCGTGGAGGCCGTCCGCGAACTGACCGGCGGGCAGGGCGCGCACGCCGTCGTCGAGGCGGTCGGCACCGAGCAGTCGATGCGGACGGCGGTGCACATCGCCCGCGACGGCGGCGCCATCGGCTTCGTCGGTGTGCCGCACGGCAGCGGTACCGGCCTCGACCTCGGCGTCATGTTCGACCGCAACATCGCCCTGCGCGGCGGCGTCGCCCCGGTCCGCGCGTACATCCCGGAGCTGCTCCCCGACGTCCTGGACGGCACCATTGACCCGTCCCCAGTCTTCGACATGACCGTCGATCTCGAGGGCGTCCCCGAGGGCTACAAGGCGATGGACCAGCGCACCGCCCTCAAGGTGATGGTGACGGCCTGACCGTCACCAAGCGCCGTCACCAAGCGCCGTCACCAGCGGATCGGCACCGGCAGCGCCGTGAGCAGCCCCGACACCGCGACCACCACCGCCAGTACGGCGACCTCCGCGCGTGCGGGGGCGCAGGCGGTCAGCGGGTCGGCCGCGCGGGACAGCCGGATCCGCGCCCACAGGGCCAGCGCGGCGACGACGGCCACGAGCAGCACCTTGGCGAGCAGGGTGCGCCCGTACGCCGTCGTCGTCAGCTGCTCAAGGACCGTCTCCGGCGGCATCCGGCGCAGGGTGCTCACCAGGCCCGTCGCGGTGAGCGCGGCGAGCAGCACGGCCGCCACGCGCGCGTAGAGACCCAACAGGGCCACGCCCGCTCGCTGCGCGCCCCACAGGCGCAGGGTGCGCAGCGTGTACAGCAGACCGCCCACCCACAGGGACGCGCACACCACATGAACGAGCGTCAGACCCGCGCCGATGAGCGGGCTGTGCTCGGTCGTCGGGTGGGCGCGCAGCGCCTCCGCGACCGCCACCGCGGCCAGCGGCCACACCTGGCTCCCCGGGCGGCCTGACAGGGCGCACAGACCCGCCGCCGCGAACGCGTTGACCTCCAGCAGGGCGAGCTTGCCGTCCCGGGAGGCGTACAGGCCGCCGACGTCGATCTGGCCGGGGCTGTCCGGGACCAGGTTGCCGGTCGCCACCACCGAGGCCAGCCCCAGCGCGGCGAGGAACCCGGCACCGGCCGCCCACGCCGCCCAACTGCGCGGCCGTCCGGCCGGAGCGCCCGGCACGGCACGCGCCAGCCGACGCGCGAACAGCTCTCCCAGCGGAACGCAGAGCGCCGCGAAGAGGACCGTGCGCAGCAGGGCGATGCCGCCGACGCCGGGCGCGGCGGACTCTCCGGTGCCGTGCAGGGCGGTGGACGGCCCGAGCAGCGGGATCAGCGCCCCCAGGGCCACCAGGATCAGCACGGAGACGGCCCTGCCGGTACCGGTCCGCCGCGCGGGGGTGCCCGGGCCGGCGGCCTTGGTGGTCGGTCGTATCAAGGTCACCTCAGGATCTTCACCAGGTGTCACAGAACCGGGCAAGTCCCGGAAAACAACTGGATGGAGGGCATTCCGCCCCGGCTCACGCCCAGCGCGCCGCGTCCGTTCCCCACGATCCCGGCGGCCGTGCCCAGTCGCCCGGCCCGCCCTCGAAGGCGACCGGGGACAGCGCGTACCGCAGCCTGCCGAGACGGCTGTCCCGCTCGGTCAGCCAGGGACCGGCCCCGTCGTACCCGGCCTCGGCCGGGGCGGTGTCGGCGGTCACCTCGTCCGTCAGCCACCGCGCCGTCCGCGCCAGCGCCAGCCGGACGAACCGGCCGCCCCCGTCGTAGGACTGCTCCGTCAGCGCCCGCAGGACCGCCGCGGCGAGCAGATGGCCCGAGCCGTGGTCCAGGGCCTGCGCGGGGAGCGCGCCGGGGCGGTCCGGTGTGCCCTCGACGACCGCGATACCGGTGGCGGCCTGCACCAGGCTGTCGAAGCCGCGCCGCCCGCGCCACGGCCCGTACGCCCCCCACGCCGACAACTGGGCCACCACCAGCCCGGGCCGCCGTTCGATCAGTGCCTCGGCGGAGAGCCCGAACCGGTCCAGCGCGCCCGGCCGGTAGCCGGTGACGACGACGTCCGCCGCGGCGAGCAGCTCCTCGAAGGCGCGCCGGTCGGCGCGGAGGTCCAGGGCCGTGGACCGTTTGCCGAAGCCGGTGTCGGCGTGCTGGTCGGGGAGTTCGGGAAGGTGCGGCGGGTCCACGCGGAGCACGTCCGCGCCGAGCAGGGCGAGGGTGCGGGTGGCCACGGGCCCGGCGATGACGCGTGACAGGTCCAGCACGCGCAGCCCGGCGGCGGGCAGCAGGGGAGTGCCGGCCGTCGGGGCAAGCCTCCGCGCGGGGACCGTGTCCAGGCGTTCACGCTCGACCAGGGGCCGCTGTGCCACCTCCGCGGCCTGCGGGTGCCCGGCCCACTCCTCGGGCGTCCGTACGGCGACGGCGAGTCCTCCGGCGGCGTACACGGCCTCCTCGACCTCCCGCGCGGACCGTTCGGCCAGCGCGGCCTCCACCTCGTCCTCCCGGACCCACAGAGCGGACAGCAGCCGCTCCCGGTGGTGCGGGTAGTTGGCGTGGGTGCGCACCCAGCCGTCCGCCGTGCGCCAGAACCGGGACAGCGGCGCGAAGTTGACCGGCGCGCGCCCGTCGACCAGCAGCTGCCGCTCGCTGGTGAACGCCGTGGCCACCGCCCCGTCGTCCACCCGTACACCGGGCACCCGCGCGAGCCCGGCCCGGCGCGCCCCCAGTTCGGCGGCGGCCAGCGCGCACACGGCGACGCAGGCCCGCGCCTCCTCCCGTACCGGAAGCCGGGCTTCCAAGGCGCCCCGCCGGGCGGTCACCGCGACCCGGTCGACCAGTGCGGGATCGCCGCCGATCGCGGACCACGCGTAAGAGATGTTTTTCATGGACGAACTATGCCGGGCCGCACGGTCTCCCGCGCGGCCCGGCATCGCAAGAACCCTCAGATGAGAGCTAGTTCACCGCGTCCAGCGCGTTGACGATCCCGAAGCCGTAGAAGCCGTTGACGCGCTTGCCGCCCTCGCACACCGCGTCCTGGTCGCCGTCGCCGTCCTGGTCGTAGGACTCGGGGCAGCCCGGGTTGTCCGCCTGCGCCTTCAGCAGCGCCTGGAGCTGGGCCGGAGTCGCCCACGGGTGCTCGGACTTCAGCAGCGCGGCGACGCCCGCGGCGTGCGGCGAGGCCATCGAGGTGCCCTGCAGGAAGGCGTAGCCGTTGTTCGGCATCGTGGACAGGATGCGGCCGTCCTTCGACGGGGTGTCCGGCAGCTGGTAGCGCCGGTCGCCGCCCGGCGCGGCCACGTCCACCACGCCGTTGCCGTACGACGAGTAGTACGACTTGAGGTTGTTCACGCCCGTCGCGCTGACCGTGACGATGCCCGGCAGCTGGGTCGGCACGTCGTAGCACTCGTGCGGGTCGATGGTGCGCTCGACCGGCGTGGTGTCGTTCGGGCTGGAGTCGTCGACGATCGCGTCCGCGTCGAGGTCGTGGTTGGAGTTGCCCGCGGACGCCAGGTGCAGCGTGCCCTTCTTCTGCGCGTACAGCTGCGCGCGGTTGACCGCGTCGACGATGGCCCGCTGGTCGGGGTCGTCCATGCAGTTGTAGAGCCACGGGTCGACGTAGTAGCTGTTGTTCGTGATCTCGACGCCGTGGTCGGCGGCGAACACGAACGCGCAGACGACACTCTCCGCGTAGAACAGGCCGTTCTTCGGGTCGGTCACCTGGATGCCGGCGACCTTGACCCCGGGCGCGACACCGGCCACGCCGACGCCGTTGCGGGCGGCGGCGATCTCACCGGCCACGTGCGTGCCGTGGTAGTCCTGCGGGGTGTACGGCCGCCAGGCGCCCTCGCTGGTGTCCGCCACGCCGCCCGTGCAGTTGGCGGACTGGGACTTGGAGAAGTTCGGGGCGAGGTCCGGGTGGGTGTCGTCCACGCCGGTGTCGATGACGGCGACGGTGACGTTCCGGCTGCCCGGGTTGATCTGCGCGGCCTTGTCGGCGCCGATCGCCCGCAGGTCCCACTGGTCGGCCTCGAGGGGCTCGGCGCCCGGAGCGGCCGCGGCCTTCACCTTCGCGGCCTCCTCGGCGGTCAGGTAGTCGGCGCCGCCCTCGTCCGTCGTGCCCGCGGGGGTCAGCGGCGCGGTGCGCGTGGCACCCGCCGACTGCACGCCGCGGACGGTGCGTATCTCCTTCGCGAAGTCGGGGTTCGCCGAGTGCGCGACGATGACACCGATCCTGTCGTACGTCGTCACGACGGTGCCGCCGGCCGCGGTCACGGCCTTCTTCACCGCGGCGATCGTGCCCTTGTCCACCTTGGTGTTCACGACGTAGGCCAGCTCGGGCGCGTCCGCCGCCTGCGTCGCGGCGTCCAGCTGCGGCGCGGCCGAGGCGGTCGCGGGCAGGAAGCCGAGCGAGGCGGTCAGTGACAGCACGACCGGCACCGCGAGGGCGAGTCGGCGTCTGGAGCGCAGATGAGCCATGGGGTCTCCACATCATCCGGAAACGAAACCGGCCCGAGACACAGGTGGTGCTCGGGCAGGTGCATGACGATGGTGCAGGGGGACGCTATCTCCCGAACTCGCTGGCCAGCAATGCTGTCACCGCGATGACTTCACAGATTTACGGCGATCGGGGTTGAACCGGTTCCCGGACGGCGCCGTGACGTTGGACAAGAGGCCGAGCACAGAGCGAGCCCCCTGTCGGATCACGCCGGGGGCCACTAACATCGCCGCCCGGTTCACGTGATCCAGCTCACCCCTGTTACAACCCGCACTGCGAGGAGACTCCGTGGCCACCGACGCACCGCCCCCTTCGAAGACCGAACACCGGCTCCCGTCCACCGAGGAGTTCGCCAGGGTGCAGGAGAGCGCGGAGTTCGGTGAACTGCGCCGCTCCTACCGTTCCTTCGCCTTCCCGCTGACCGTCGCCTTCATCACCTGGTACCTGCTGTACGTCCTGCTCTCCAACTACGCGGGCGACTTCATGGGCACCAAGCTGTTCGGCAACATCAACGTCGCGTTCGTGTTCGGTATCGCCCAGTTCGTCACCACGTTCCTCATCGCCTGGTGGTACGCGCGGCACGCAGGCGCCAAGCTCGACCCCAAGGCCGAGGCCATCAAGACCCGTATGGAGGGCGGCGCATGAGCCCCGCGATGACCCAGGTCCAGCTCGCGGCCAACGAGGCCAGCGAGCACCGGCCGCTGATCATTTCCCTGTTCGCCGCGTTCGTGATCGCGACGCTCTTCATCACCGTCTGGGCGGGCCGGCAGACCAAGGACGCCGCCGACTTCTACGCGGGCGGCCGGTCCTTCAGCGCCTTCCAGAACGGCCTCGCCGTCTCCGGCGACTACATGTCCGCCGCGTCCTTCCTCGGCATCGCGGGCGCCATCGCCCTCTTCGGCTACGACGGCTTCCTGTACTCCATCGGCTTCCTGGTCGCCTGGCTGGTCGCCCTGCTCCTGGTGGCCGAGCCGCTCAGGAACTCCGGCCGCTACACGATGGGTGACGTCCTCGCGTACCGCATGCGCCAGCGCCCGGTGCGCACGGCGGCCGGTACGTCCACCATCGTCGTGTCGATCTTCTACCTGCTCGCCCAGATGGCCGGTGCCGGCGTCCTGGTCTCGCTGCTGCTCGGCATCACCTCTGATGCGGGCAAGATCCTCATCGTCGCCCTCGTCGGCGTGCTGATGATCGTGTACGTCTCCATCGGTGGCATGAAGGGCACCACCTGGGTCCAGATGGTCAAGGCCGTGCTGCTGATCGGCGGCACCATCCTGATCACCTTCCTGGTGCTGCTGAAGTTCAACTTCAACATCTCCGACCTGCTCGGCAAGGCCGCCGAGAACAGCGGCAAGGGCGCCGCCTTCCTGGAGCCCGGCCTCCAGTACGGCGCGACCGGCACCTCCAAGCTGGACTTCATCTCCCTCGGCATCGCCCTGGTCCTCGGCACCGCCGGCCTGCCGCACATCCTGATCCGCTTCTACACGGTGCCCAACGCCAAGGCCGCCCGTAAGTCCGTGAACTGGGCGATCGGCATCATCGGTGGCTTCTACCTGATGACCATCGCCCTCGGCTTCGGCGCCGCCGCGCTCATCTCCCAGGACGAGATCATCGCGTCCAACCCGTCCGGCAACACGGCGGCCCCGCTGCTCGCCCTGCACCTGGGCGGCGTCGACTCGGCCTGGGGCGCGATCCTGCTCGCCACGATCTCGGCGGTCGCCTTCGCGACGATCCTCGCCGTGGTCGCCGGTCTGACCCTGGCCTCGTCCTCGTCGTTCGCCCACGACATCTACGCGAACGTCATCAAGAAGGGCCAGGCCACCGAGAAGCAGGAGGTCAGGGCCGCCCGCCTCGCCACGATCGGCATCGGCGCCGTCTCCATCCTCCTCGGCGCCCTCGCCCGCGACCTCAACGTCGCCG
Organism: Streptomyces sp. NPDC030838; assembly: GCF_055572035.1. Classification (NCBI taxonomy): domain Bacteria; kingdom Bacillati; phylum Actinomycetota; class Actinomycetes; order Kitasatosporales; family Streptomycetaceae; genus Streptomyces; species Streptomyces sp. NPDC030838. The sequence continues at coordinate 201,347 of NZ_JBVIED010000017.1, forward strand.
GCCTGGTCGCCCTGGCCTTCGCGGTCGCGGCCTCGGCCAACCTGCCGACGATCCTCTACAGCCTGTTCTGGAAGAAGTTCACCACCCAGGGCGCGCTGTGGTCGATCTACGGCGGTCTCATCGTCGCCGTCGGCCTGGTGCTGTTCTCGCCCGTCGTCTCCGGCGACCCCAAGGCGATGTTCCCCGACGTGGACTTCGCCTGGTTCCCGCTGAAGAACCCGGGCATCATCTCCATCCCGTTCGGCTTCTTCATGGGCTGGCTCGGCACGGTCCTGTCCAAGGAAGAGGCGGACAAGGCCAAGTACGCGGAGCTGGAGGTCCGGTCCCTGACCGGCACCGGCGCCCACTGATCGCACCAACCGGCGGCGCGGCCGTGTCGTAGCTCTCTACGACACGGCCGCGTCTTACCTGGTGGATCGGGACTGGTGTTGTTGTCGGTGTCGTCACGTAGGCTCGCTGGTGACGGAAAAACGCGCGATCCGCTATGTGGGAGGGGGCCACGTGCTCATCGACACCTTCGGCCGGGTGGCCACCGACCTAAGGGTCTCGCTCACCGACCGCTGCAACCTCCGGTGCACTTACTGCATGCCCGAGGAGGGCCTGCAGTGGCTGGCCAAGCCCGACCTGCTCACCGACGACGAGATCGTCCGCCTGATCGACATCGCGGTGCGCACCCTGGGCATCACGGAAGTCCGCTTCACCGGCGGCGAGCCCCTGCTGCGCCCCGGCCTCGTCGGCATCGTCGAGCGCGTCGCGGCCCTCGAGCCCCGGCCCCAGATGTCGCTGACCACCAACGGCATCGGCCTCAAGCGCACCGCCCCCGCCCTGAAGGCCGCCGGCCTGGACCGGGTCAACGTCTCCCTGGACACCCTGCGCCCCGACGTCTTCAAGACCCTCACCCGCCGCGACCGCCACAAGGACGTCATCGAGGGCCTGTACGCGGCCCGTGAGGCCGGCCTCACCCCGGTCAAGGTCAACTCGGTCCTGATGCCGGGGCTCAACGAGGACGAGGCCCCCGACCTGCTGGCCTGGGCCGTCGAGCACGACTACGAACTGCGGTTCATCGAGCAGATGCCCCTGGACGCCCAGCACGGCTGGAAGCGCGAGGGCATGATCACGGCAGGCGACATCCTGACCTCCCTGCGCACCCGCTTCGAGCTGACCGCCGAGGGGGACGAGGCCCGCGGCTCCGCCCCGGCCGAGCGCTGGCTGGTCGACGGCGGCCCGCACCGCGTGGGCGTGATCGCCTCCGTCACCCGCCCGTTCTGCTCGGCCTGCGACCGCACCCGCCTCACGGCCGACGGCCAGGTCCGCACCTGCCTCTTCGCCACCGAGGAGACCGACCTCCGAGCGGCCCTGCGCTCCGGCGCCCCCGACGAGGAGATCGCCCGCATCTGGCGCCTGGCGATGTGGGGCAAGAAGGCGGGCGCGGGCCTGGACGACCCGACGTTCGTCCAGCCGGACCGCCCGATGTCGGCCATCGGAGGCTGACGCCGGGCACACCGGTCAGGCCCCTTCGGGGGCCTCCCACTCCTCGAACCTGACCACGTCCTTCAGGAATCCCCGCACGCCCAGGAACTGCGACAGGTGCTCCCGGTGCTCCTCGCAGGCGAGCCAGGTCTTACGCCGCTCCGGCGTGTGAATCTTGGGATTGTTCCAGGCCAGCACCCACACCGCGGCGGCGCGGCAGCCCTTGGCGGAACAGATGGGGGAGGTCTCGTCACTCACGCTTCGTCTCACAACCGCACAGAGAAACCGCACAGAACACACAGAAAACACAGAAAAAACGACGCCGAGCAGCCACGGGGGGAGCTGCCCGGCGTCGGTCCATCGCTCCGACGGGGGATGCGGAGCGCGTACGCAGTATGTCACGGGTAACCGGTTGCCGGGCACCGGAACTACAGGATTGATCTGAGCTTTTCCTGAGCTTCAACCGGACCCGGTACGGGGATCAGTCCCGCGACTCGCCCGCCGGCCTAGCTCCGGGATCGTTCACCGCGTCCTCCGCACCGGCTTCCGCCCGCGGCGGCGCGATCATCGGCGGCGGCGCCACCGAGACGAACGTCGAGGGCAGCGACGGCGCGTTCTCCCGCCCCGCGTTCGCGATCACCACCGCGATATAGGGCAGCACCGCGCCGAGCACCAGCGCCACGACCGCGACATGCCGTTCAACGTTCCAGAGCACCGCGGCCAGGATCACCGAGACCGTACGGACGCTCATCGAGATGACGTACCGGCGCTGCCGCCCGCGGACGTCGTCCTGGAGGCTCTGCCGGGCTCCGGTGATCCGGAACACCTGGGCATGGCCGCCGTCCCCTAGCTTCCGCATCACATTCCACCATCCGCCCGCAATCGGACTCTCCCCGGCCCGTCCCAACGTCCGCCGCACCGGTCGGACGTCCGGCCCGGACAGGTCCACGTTACGCCGCGCCTGCGCCGCCTACGAGACCGGGTCACCCTCCTGCCTGCGCGAACGTCCTCGCCCGTCCCGCGTACGGCCGCACCCGACATGCGCCGTACGGCGTACGGGCCGAAACTGGGCGTACTGCTCACGTCGAGCCGAACGAGGAGGCAACCATGGGCTGGTTGTGGGCGATCATCGTGGGATTCGTGCTGGGGCTGCTCGCCAAGGCGATCATCCCGGGCAAGCAGCACAGTCCCCTCTGGCTGGTCACCATCTTCGGCATGCTCGGCGCCATCGCGGGCAACGCCATAGCGCGAGGCTTCGGCGTCGACGAGACCCCGGGCATCGACTGGGCCCGACACGCCTTCCAGCTCGTGGCCGCCATCATCATCGTGGCGTTCGGCGACATGCTGTACATGGCGACCCTGGGCAAGCGCAGGCGCCGGGTGTGAGCGCCCCGTAAGGGGCGCGGGGAACTGCGCGAGAAACCACGAAGATAGCCGCGGCCCGCAGACAACCCGCACCCCTACGGCGCTTCCCGCGGAGCGCTTACGCGCCCAGAACCTCCACCGCAGCAAGATTCTTCTTGCCACGCCGCAGCACGAGCCACCGCCCGTGCAGCAGATCCTCCTTCGCCGGCACGGCGTCCTCCGCGGCGACCTTCACGTTGTTCACGTAGGCACCGCCCTCCTTCACCGTGCGCCGCGCGGCGGACTTGCTGGCCACCAGGCCGACCTCGGCGAACAGGTCGACGGCCGGACCCAGCTCGGCGACCTGGACGTGCGGCACCTCGGAGAGCGCCGCGGCCAGCGTCCGCTCGTCCAGGTCGCTCAGCTCGCCCTGGCCGAAGAGCGCCTTGGACGCGGCGATCACCGCGGCCGTCTGGTCGGCGCCGTGCACCAGCGTGGTCAGCTCCTCGGCGAGCGCGCGCTGCGCGGCACGGGCCTGCGGCCGCTCCTCGGTCTGCTTCTCCAGCTCCTCGAGTTCCTCGCGGGACTTGAAGGAGAGGATGCGCAGGTAGCGGGAGATGTCGCGGTCGTCCACGTTCAGCCAGAACTGGTAGAACGCGTACGGTGTGGTCATCTCCGGGTCGAGCCAGACGGCGCCGCCCTCGGTCTTGCCGAACTTGGTGCCGTCCGCCTTGGTCATCAGCGGCGTCGCCAGCGCGTGCACGTTGGCGTGCGGCTCCAGCTTGTGGATCAGGTCCAGACCGGCCGTGAGATTGCCCCATTGGTCGCTGCCGCCCTGCTGGAGCGTGCAGCCGTAGCGGCGGTAGAGCTGGAGGAAGTCCATGCCCTGGAGGATCTGGTAGCTGAACTCCGTGTAGCTGATGCCCTCGGAGGACTCCAGGCGGCGGGCGACCGAGTCCTTGGTCAGCATCTTGTTGACGCGGAAGTGCTTGCCGATGTCCCGCAGGAACTCGATCGCGGACAGGCCCGCGGTCCAGTCGAGGTTGTTGACCATCACGGCCGCGTTCTCGCCCTCGAAGGACAGGAACGGCTCGATCTGGGCGCGGAGCTTGCCGACCCAGCCGGCGACCGTCTCCGGGTCGTTCAGCGTGCGCTCGGCGGTCGGGCGGGGGTCGCCGATCAGGCCCGTCGCGCCACCCACCAGCGCCAGCGGCCGGTGCCCGGCCTGCTGGAGCCGGCGCACGGTGAGCACCTGCACCAGGTGCCCCACGTGCAGGGACGGCGCGGTCGGGTCGAAACCGCAATAGAACGTGACGGGACCGTCCGCGAGCGCCTTGCGCAAAGCGTCCTCGTCAGTGGACAGGGCGAACAGCCCGCGCCACTTCAGCTCGTCGACGATGTCCGTCACGGTCGTATGTCTCCTTGAACGGTGAAAAGGGCTCCCCCCAGTCTATGGGGGGCCGCCGAAGTCTATGGGGGGCCACCGACAGCTCAGACGCCCTGGCTGACAGAGCTCATATTGAAGTCGGGCACCCGCAGCGCCGGCATCGCGGCCCTGGTGAACCAGTCGCTCCACTCGCGCGGCAGCGTCTTCTCCGTGCGCCCGGCCTCCGTGACCCGGCCCAGCAGGCCCACCGGCGACTCGTTGAACCGGAAGTTGTTCACCTCGCCGGTCACCTCGCCGTTCTCGATCAGGTACACCCCGTCCCTGGTCAGGCCGGTGAGCAGCAGCGTCGCCGGGTCGACCTCGCGGATGTACCACAGGCAGGTCAGCAGCAGCCCGCGCTCGGTGCTCGCCACCATCTCGTCCAGAGAGCGGTCGTCGCCGCCGTCCAGGATCAGGTTGTCGATGCCCGGCGCCACCGGCAGCCCGGTGAGGTCCGCGCTGTGCCGGCTGGTGATCAGGTGCTTCAGCTGGCCCTGGCCGATCCACTCGGTGGCTGTGAGCGGCAGCCCGTTGTCGAACACCGACGAGTCACCGCCGGAGGAGTGCGCCAGCACGAACGGCGCGGCCTCCAGACCCGGCTCGTGCGGGTCGCTGCGCAGGGTCAGCGGCAGCTCGCTGAGCTTCTCGCCGAGCCGGGTGCCGCCGCCGGGCTTGGAGAACACTGTGCGGCCCTCGCTCGCGTCCCGGCCCGACGACGACCACATCTGGTAGATCAGCAGGTCCGCGACCGCGGTCGGCGGCAGCAGCGTCTCGTAGCGGCCCGCGGGCAGCTCGATCCGGCGCTCGGCCCAGCCCAGGCGTACGGCCAGCTCCGCGTCGAGCGCCGCCGGGTCGACGTCCGTGAAGTCCCGGGTGGAGCGTCCGGCCCAGGCGGAGCGGGTGCGGTCCGGGGACTTGGCGTTCAGCTCCAGCGTCCCGTTGGGCTGGTCGTGGCGCAGCCGCAGCCCCGTGGACGTACCGAGATAGCTGCTGGTCAGCTCGTGGTTGGCGAAGCCGTACAGCTCCCGGCCGCCCGCCCGCGCACGGGCGAACGCCTCGCCCAGAGCGGGCGCGAAGTCGGCGAACACGGCCGAGGAGGTCTCCGCGGGCGCGTCCGTGAAGTCGGGGGAGGCGGGCACGTCCGTGACCAGGGGCCGCGCGTCCTCGGCGGGCTCGGCGCCGCGCGCTGCGGCCTCCGCGGCGCGCACCAGCGGCTCCAGCTCGTCCGCGGTCACGGCGGACCGGGACACCACGCCGGTCGCCGTGCCCTCCTTGCCGTCGACGGTCGCGATCACGGTGAGCGTGCGCCCGCGCGTGACGCCGTTGGTGGTGAGCGCGTTGCCCGCCCAGCGCAGGTTGGCGGTGGAATGCTCGTCGGCGATCACGACACAGCCGTCGGCCTCCGACAGCTCCAGGGCCCGCTCGACGATCTCGTGCGGCTTGTTGGTGGGGGCGCTCATCGACCGGCCTCCTGGGTGGTGTTAAGGATGTTCACGCCGCGGAAGAGGGCGGACGGGCAGCCGTGGGAGACGGCGGCGACCTGGCCCGGCTGGGCCTTGCCGCAGTTGAAGGCGCCGCCCAGGACATAGGTCTGCGGACCGCCGACGGCGGCCATCGACCCCCAGAAGTCGGTGGTCGTCGCCTGGTAGGCGACGTCCCGCAGCTGTCCGGTGAGCCGCCCGTTCTCGATCTTGAAGAACCGCTGACCGGTGAACTGGAAGTTGTAGCGCTGCATGTCGATGGACCACGACCGGTCCCCGACGACGTAGATGCCCCGGTCGACGCCGCCGATGAGATCCTCGGTCGACATCCCGGCGGGATCCGGCCGGAGCGAGACGTTCGCCATCCGCTGCACCGGCACATGCCCGGGGGAGTCGGCGAAGGCACACCCGTTGGACCGCTCGAACCCGGTGAGCTTCGCGATCCGCCGGTCCAGCTGATAGCCCACCAGCGTGCCGTCCTTCACCAGGTCCCAGGACTGCGCCTCGACGCCCTCGTCGTCGTAGCCGATGGTCGCCAGGCCGTGCTCGGCGGTGCGGTCACCGGTGACGTTCATCAGCTCCGAGCCGTACTTCAGCTTGCCGAGCTGGTCGAAGGTGGCGAACGAGGTGCCGGCGTACGCCGCCTCGTAGCCGAGCGTGCGGTCCAGCTCGGTGGCGTGCCCGATGGACTCGTGGATGGTCAGCCACAGATTGGAGGGATCGACGACGATGTCGTACAGCCCCGGCTCCACGCTCGGCGCGCGCATCTTCTGGGCCAGCAGCTCGGGGATCTCGGCCAGCTCGGTGTCCCAGTCCCAGCCGGTGCCGGTCAGATACTCCCAGCCGCGGCCGACCGGCGGCGCGAGGGTGCGCATGGAGTCGAACTCGCCGCTCGACTCGTCCACCGACACGGCGGTGAGCTGCGGATGCAGCCGCACCCGCTGCTGGGTGGTCACGGTCCCGGCCGTGTCGGCGTAGAACTTGTTCTCGTGCACGGTGAGCAGCGAGGCGTCGACATGATCCACGCCGTCCGCCGCCAGCAGCCGCCGGCTCCACTCCGCCAGCAGCCCCGCCTTCTCCTCGTCGGGCACGGTGAACGGATCGATCTCGTACGACGAGATCCACGTCCTGTCGGCGTGCACCGGCTCGTCCGCCAGCTCCACCCGCTCGTCCGACCCCGCGGCCTTGATCACCTGCGCGGAGAGCTTCGCCATCGCCACGGCCTGGCTCGCCACCTTGGCGGCCGCGTCCATGGTCAGATCCACGCCGGACGCGAACCCCCACGTCCCGCCGTGCACCACCCGCACCGCGTATCCCAGATCGGTGGTGTCCGACGCCCCGGACGGCTTGCCGTCCCGCAGCCGCCAGGACGCGCTGCGCACCCGCTCGAACCGGAAGTCCGCGTGCTCCGCACCGAGGGCACGGGCCCGGGCGAGGGCGGCGTCGGCGAGGGCGCGTAGCGGAAGTGCCAGAAAGGACTGATCGATTTCATGGGGCACGGGTGGGCATCCCTTCGGGCTCGCCTGCGAAGACCGTTCCAGGCAGTGAATCATGTCCCGCCGCGGCGAGCCGCTGAAAATCCGGTCCCCCGCGCCCGTGCCTCCGGGCCTTTTGCGGGCATCGGGGGGTCATTGTCAGCGGCAAGTGTCAGTATCTCTCCATGCAGGGTTGGGGGCGGGAGTTCCGTGCGTGGCTGCTGTCGCTCGATGAGCGAAGCATGCGGGGGTTGTTGACGCAGCATCAGTGCTTGCGCCGCAAGCGGTGTGTGCACCGACGGCGCGTCAAGGAGGGCGGAGACGCCCAGGTGGCATCGCGCCGCGAAGCACAGTCCGTGCGCGTGTGGTTGACCACCACGACGGAGCCGGTGCTGCACGGGGTGGCCGCGTGCGGCGTTTCCTGGGCGTCCCGCGCGCTCATCGGTGCCTACGGTTTCCCACGGGACGTCGTGGAGGATCCCTCCGCGCCCGACCTCGTCACGATGCTCGAGGTGCTGGACCCGGCACTGGCTCGCTGCGCGCTGTACGGGCTGCTGGCCCCTGAGGCCCAGGGTCAGCTGCCCGCGGCGGAGGTGGCCATGGCGCACCTGGCCCGGTGCGGGGCCGCGGCCGATCGCGAACCGCCGCCCGACGCCCGGGAGATCGGTCCGAGGCTCTCGCGAACGTCGATGCGGCGGCGGAGGGCGCTCGGGAAGGCGGGGGAAACAGCGGTGCGATACGAGGGCTCGGAGAGGACGGACGTGAACGGCAGCCGAAACGAGGAGAGCCGGGAGGCGACGACGGCCGCCGCGCCCACAGCGCATCTCGACGCGGGAGCAGGGGCCGACACCGTCCGCCGTGCCCTGTCCGGCCTGCGTTCCTCCGGCGGGGAACTGGCCGACGCCCTGGAGCGGTCCGCCGTCGCCCTGCGGGACGGCAGGGTGCCCGAGGCGAGGGAGCGGCTCACCGACCTCCTCGCCGCGTGGGTCCACGAGCGCGCCCTTCTCGCGGAGACGCTCTCCGAGCAGGGGGGCGACTGGCCTTCCGACGCCGGGTATGCCGAGTTGGAGGCGGAACTCGAACGCCTCGACCGGGTCAGGGAGGCCCTGGCCCAGAGGGACAAGCTGCGGCGGCGCGCCACCCAGTACGAGCAGTTGATCGCGGGCGCGGAGGCCGAGGCGGAGGCCGAGGGGCTGCGCATGGCCCTGGACGGCATCCGCGGTCAGATGACGGCGCTCGAGGCCGCTCTGCGGGGCAGCCTGCCGGAGCCGCCTGCACAGTCGGAGTCGGAGCAGTCGTCCACCGTCGCCCCGGACTCGGCCTCGGAATCGGGGGCGCAGCCGACCGTGGAGCCGGAGCCGGAGGACAAGTCGGAGCCGGAGCCGGAAGACGAGCCGGAGGTCATCCCGTCGCCGGGGCCCGTCGAGTCTGCCTCGGAATCGACGTCGCAGCCGCAGCAGACCGTGCAGCCGCAGCCGACCGTGCAGCCGCAGCCGGAGGAGAAGCCGGGGCCGGAGGAGAAGCCGGAGCCGGAGCAGCGGGCGGAGCCGGAAAACGAGCCGCAGGTCATCCCGGCGCCAGGACCCCTCGAGTCCGCGCCCGACCCCGCGCCCGCGCCCACGGAGTCTGTCCCGCAGCCGCAGCCGCAGCCGCAGCCGCAGCCGCAGCCCCAATGGGAGCCACAGTCACCCGCCGAAGCATCACCCGCCGAAGCCTCGCCCGTCGCCACCGCGCAGCCCGCGACGCCGAGGACCGAGCAGGACCGCGACACGGCCCTCACCGCTCCCACCCCCGCCTCCGACGGCCACCCGGCCTCCGCCCCACTCCCCGCGGACGACACGACCTCGCCCTGGACTGCTGTCGACGGCCCCTCTCCTGTGGCGCGACTCGTGGCCCGCGGAGACCTGCCGCAGGCGTACTGGATGTCGGCGGCGTCGGACGACCATCCCCACCGCGCCAAGGCGCTCTCCTTCCTCGCGGCCGCCTTTTCCTGCACCGACGTGGACGGGGCCACCCAGGTGCAGATGGCGCACGACATCACGTCCCTCGACCTCGTCGAGGACCGGGACGCGCACCTCGTGGCCCTGGCCGCGGCGATGCGCTCCGGCCTCACGGCCGGCTGGCCGCATGCCCTCGTCAGCGACTTCACCATGCCGTCCGGCCTCTCCCAGCCCTGGCAGCACCTGCTGATGGCGCTGAACGAGGCGGTGCGCGAATGCCGCATCTTCGTGCCCGGCTCGGTGGAGGAGCCCACCGAGCCGGAACACCACCTCACGGTCGACGACATCGAGGAATCCGCGCGGGTCCTCCTGGAGGACCTCCCGCGCCGGAAGATCAAGTACCAGCGTGCGTCCCGGGCCCTGCAGTACCTGACCGGCCCCTCGGGCCAACTGCACCAGGCCCTGCGCGCGGTGCTGGACTGGGCCACCGGTACGGGCGACGCCTCGGCGCTCAAGGCCTTCGGCGAGAACCTCAGACGCGGTGAGTACGTCGACCGGCTCATCGAGGACGCCGACAGCCGCTTCCGCACCCCCAAGCAGGCCAGGGAAGCCATCCACTCCGGCGCGCTGCGCCAGCTGCACGCGACCATCAGGTCGGTGGGGGAGCTGGTGGCGAAGGCCGAGGCGATGGCCGCGGCCGCGCAGGCCAAGGACACCGCCGCCGGCTCCAACGCCCCCCGGTGGGAGGCACTGGTGGCGGAGCTGGCGTCCTACGACGAGCCGTCGGGAGTCGGCGGCGCCGCACTCGGCCTGCTGCGCGGATGGCTGGCCGCCGAATCCACAGGCCACTCGGCGACGACGATCGACGCCGACGGTGCCATCGTCCCGTCGGACGACTGCCTGCTGTTCCTGCCGGAGCTGCCGCGCGACGCCGACGGCCGCCCCGACTTCGACGACCCGCGCACGGCTCCCGCCCTGGCCGGCCTGCTGACCCCGGAGTCCGCCGAGTCGGCGCTGGCGGAGTACGTGGCGCGCGGCGATCTGCATCTGGCCCGCGCCCTGGTGCGGGTGGTCGGTGACACCGTCGCCGCGGACCCCGCCGCCCAGGCGGCGTGGCTGGAGGACGCGGTCCGGCGCTGCCGGGAGGCCGAGAAGGAATGGCGCCGGAAGATCGCCGAGCACCATCGCCTGGCCGCCTCCCACCTGGCGCAGATCAGAACGCTCAACCTGATGCCCTCCGACACGGAGCGCGAGTTCACCGGCCGCCTGCAGGAGTTCGCGGACGGCGACGAGGCGGGGCGCTACCGGTACGCGCTGAGCGCCCTGCGCGACCTCGTCGCCGAACTGACAGACTGGGTCGCGGAATCGACCAAGCGCCTGCGCGAGCGGCTCGACGCGCTGAAACTCGACCCGGAGCGCCCGCTCTCCGACCCCGACCACGACCGCATCCTGCGGCTGATCGACGAGGGGGACACGGTCACCGCGCAGGAGTTCCTCGCGCTCGCGGAGAGCGGTCAGCGGCTGCCGGAGCGACCGGACGACGAGGGCGCCGAACTCCGCGAGTTCCTGGCCGGTCTGACCGGCCCCGGCGCCCCCTCTCCCGGCGGCGACGGCGTGCCGGCCGGCTGGTGGGTCGACCGTTACGGCTCCGGCGAGAAGGTCACCGCCAACGCCGAGCAGGGCATCGCCTCCTGGAAGGCCCTGTGCACCAAGAAGGGGCGCAACAGCGACTGGAGCCAGCACGTCACGCGCGTGCTGCGGCTGCTCGGCCTGAAGCCCCTGGGGCACTTCCAGGCCGAGCCGATGGGACAGGGCGTGCGCCGCTTCAAGGGACGGGCGAGCGTCATCGAAGCGCCCGGGTACGTCGCCGCGCTCGGGTCCCGCGCCACGTCGTACACCGTGCTGCTCATCTGGGAGGAACAGCGCGCCGACGGCCCCCTCGCCCACCTCGACGACTCCGACGTCGACGCCAACCTCGTGCTCTACCTGCACCCCCTCGGCCTGGAGGGGCGGCGGGCCCTCGCCGAGGCCTCGCGGCGCAAGGCCCAGCAGGCGCTGGTGGTCGACCCGGCGGTGGCCGGCTGGATGGCCGCCCGCGCGCCCGGCGCCTTCCGTGCGCTGCAGCGCGTCACGCTGCCCTGGACGTCGTACGACCCCTACACCCCGTTCGTCGCAGGCGCCGTGCCGCCGGAAGTCTTCTACGGCCGTGACCAGGAGCTGCGGGAGGTGATGAACCCGGACGGCGGTCTCTTCCTCTACGGCGGCCGCCAGCTCGGCAAGTCCGCGCTGCTGCGCCGGGTGGCCGAACTGTTCCCGCGCCGCTCCGACGCCAACGTCGCCGTGTACCTGGACCTGGTGAAGGCCGAGATCGGCCAGGCGGAGTCCCCCGAGCGGATCTGGAAACTGCTGGCCGACGACCTGAAGCGGCAGCGGGTCATCGACCCGAAGAAGGTGTCCGACCAGGCCCAGCCCGAGCACGTGGCCAACGCCATCCGCGGCTGGCTGGACGCGGACGACTCCCGCCGGATGCTGATCCTCGCCGACGAGGCGGACGCGTTCCTCACCGCCGACTCCCGCCGGGTCTTCCGGTCCGGAGGAGAGTCCACGTTCCAGAACGTCAAGCGCTTCCAGCACCTCATGGAGCAGACGGACCGCCGTCTCAAGGTGGTCTTCGCGGGCCTCCACCAGGTGCAGCGCTTCGGCGAACTGTCCAATGTCTCCACCGCGCACGGCGGCCCCGACGTCCTGGTCGGACCGCTGAACCCGACCGCGGCCGTGCGGCTGGTCACCGAGCCCATGGCGGCCCTGGGCTTCGTCTTCGAGCGGCCGGAGCTGGTCTGGCGCATCCTCGCCATCACCAACTACCAGGCCAACCTGGTGCAGATCTTCTGCAGCGAACTCGTCCGCACCCTCCAGGGCCGCTCCCAGCGCGGCCATGTCCGCCCCACGCCGATCACCGAGTCGGACGTCCAGGAGGTCGCGGCCTCGGAGACCGTGCGCACCCGCCTGGCCGAGCGGCTGCGTTTCACCATCAACCTGGAGGACCGCTACCGCGTCCTGACCCTGGTCATCGCCCTGCGCAGTCTCGAGGACGGCTACCGCGGCGACTACTCCGCCGAGGAACTGCTGCAGTGGGCGAGGGAGGCCTGGGAGGAGGGCTTCCAGGAACTCGGCGTCAAGCAGGTCCAGATCTACCTCAGGGAAATGGTCGGCCTCGGCCTGCTGGTGCAGCTCGGCGACCGCTCCCGGTTCGCGGTACGCAGCCCCAACGTCGTCAACATGCTGGGCACCCGCGACGAGCTGCTGCTGGAACTCCGGGAGACCGAGTTCAGCCAGCCCTACGAGTACGACCCGCGCGCGGCGCGCCGCCTCCTCGGCCGCTACATGGGCAGCGACCCGAACCGCTACGTGACCCGCTACAGCCCCCTCACCGAGGGCCAGCTGCACGAGGCCGCGCAGCCGGGCGTCACGGTGATCGGCACCACCAGGCTGCACCGCCCGGAACTGATGATCACGGCGACCGAGCGCTTCGCCGAGGCGCGCGGCGTGGAGGTCCGCAGGGTGAGCGCCCAGGACGACCTGCGCGCGGTCCTCACCGACGCCTCCCGGCTGCGCAGGAACTACGTCCTCGCCGTCGACCTGCGCGGCATCGAGGCCGACGCGCTGCTGGACGCCGTACGGCTGTGTGTGGAGCACGCGGGGCCGGCCGCCGACGCCCTCGTCCACCAGGCCGAGGGACGCAAACGCTCGAACCACCGCTCGGTGTTCGTCGTGGCCGACGCGCTCACCGTGGGCGCCGTGCAGGAGCCGAAGGACGTGGAACCTCTGCCCGTCCGGTTCCTGCGTCCGGAGCGTTGGTCGGTGGAGAGCCTGCGGGCGTGGCCGGAGTGTCCCTTCGTGTCCAAGGCCGACCGCACCCGGCTGATCCAGGTCACCGGCGGCTGGGCCACCTGGGTCGAGCCCGCCATCGCCGAGGTCACCGTCAACGGCGCGACGCTCGACAGCGCCCTGGACAAGATAGGCCGGGCCATCCGGCTGCCGGACAACCTCGACCGCCACTGTGAGGCGGCCGGCCTGGAGATCCGGGACCTCGATCTGCTCGCCCTGTGGAACGGCTACGTCAGTGAGGGGCAGGGCGTCCCCATCGACCAGGTCGCCGAGGCCGTGGAACTGCCCGAGCCGGAGACCGAGACCTGGCTCGCCCGGCTGGACCGGCTGGGGCTCGTCGACGCCGTGCCCGACGGCATCGCGGTCGACCCGGTGACGTTCCGCGCCGTGCGCGCGCGTGCGGGGGAGTGAGCGGGTGCGGCTGACGGGGGAGGAGCTGGTCGGATTTCCCGGAGTGCGCGGCCAGATCGAGCGCGTCGCGGCCGATCTGGCCGCCGGCCGGAACTGTGTGTGGCTGCTGCCGGACGACCTGGTCGTCGCCGGGCACGCCGAGGAACTGCACCGCGCGGTGCTGATCCGCGCGCCCGAACACATCCAGTTGCCCGAGCCCGGGGCCGTGCAGGCGGAACTCGTGCCCCCGGAGCCCGCCCCGCACCCGTACGTCACCGCTGACGTCCCGCTGCTCGACGGCTTCGACGACGGCTTCGACATCGGCTGGGACCTTCCGGGACCCCGGCGGGAGATGCCGCCCGCACCCGTCGGCGGCGGGCCGTCCGAGCTGGTGACCCGGCTCGCGAAGGAGCTCTCCGTCGACCCGGAGCGCGCGGTCGACGAGCTGACCGACCCCGCCGCTCACTGGCGGCCCGTCATCGGCGTACGCGCCTGGACCGAGCCCGACACCCGGCACGGAGAGCGCGGGCACGACATCGCCCGCCTCGTGCGCGCCCTGGACGCGGCGGTCAAGGACGTCGGCCTGCTCCCGGAGCAGCGCCCCAGGGTGATGATCACCGGGCGGCTGCGCGACCTGCCGCCGCAGCTCCCCGACGAACTGGAGCTCGACCTGGCGACGACCTCGGTGCACTGGTGGTGGGGCACCGTGGGCCGGCTCGACAGCGCCACACTTCTCCACGGACTCGGCGCACCCGACCGCCACCGGACCGCCATGGGCGGCACCGTCCTTCGCACCCGTGTGCTCAGGGCGCTGCGCGCGGAAGTGGTGAGCGAGCTGTGCGGCCCGGACCTCGTTCTCGCCGCGGAGCTGTTCCGCTGCTGGGACGGCAGCGACCGTAGCCTGGACGACTGCCTGCGCGCCTGCCTGGCGACCCGGACGCCCGCCTCCGGTGCCGACTGCCCACCGGTGCCCAGCGGGGCGGGCCTGCGGCACAAACCGCCCTCGGTACTCCGCGAGGCGTGGGCGCGCGGCTCCGTCCAGGCGTGGGAGGGCAGACCCAGGCTCCACCCCGCCCTCTGGCACACCGACGGCGGCGAGGGGCGCCCCGACCAGCTCAGCATCCTGGTCAGCCAGGCTCAGGCCCGTGTGCTGATGCCGTGGATCGAGGAGGCGCGGCGACGGCTCGCCGAGCTGGCGCTGGCCCACGCGAACCGGCCGGTCCGCGAACTGGTGGAGCTCTACGTGCGCAACCGCCTCCAGGATCACACCACCCGCCCGGAGCGGACCTTTCTCTGCGCGGAGGCATCCGAACTGGAGCGCGCCTGCCTCAGGGGCCACATATCCCTTCCGATCGACGAGCGGCTGCTGCTGGCGACCGTGGTCAAGGCCCGCAACACGCTGTCCCACCGCAAGGTCCTGGAGGACGACCACCTCGACGAGCTCTGTGCCAAGCTGACGGCCGCCGACCTCAGGTGGGGGCACGACACCTAGTCACCCGGCTCGCACGGCGCGGTCGAGGATGCCGTGAACTGTAGAAACCCCACAGCGAGTCCCCCATGCCACTGTCGGTGCCCGAATGTCCCACCCCGGGAGCCGACCGATAGGTTTTCGGTGAAGCCGCCTGTCATCGCCGCCTGTCGTCCAGGTGCCCGGGCGGGGGAATCCAGACCGCTATGGAAAGGGTGATCCGTTGAGCCGCTCGGTTCTCGTCACCGGAGGCAACCGGGGCATCGGCCTCGCCATCGCCCGCGCTTTCGCCGACGCCGGCGACAAGGTCGCGATCACATACCGCTCGGGGGAGCCGCCCGCTGCCCTGAAGGAACTGGGCTGCCTCGCGGTCAAGTGCGACATCACCGACCCCGAGCAGGTGGAGCAGGCCTACAAGGAGATCGAGGCCGAGCACGGCCCGGTCGAGGTGCTGGTGGCCAACGCCGGCATCACCAAGGACCAGCTTCTGATGCGGATGTCCGAGGAGGACTTCACCTCGGTCATCGACACCAACCTCACCGGCGCCTTCCGGGTCGTCAAGCGCGCCAACCGCGGCATGCTGCGCGCCAAGAAGGGCCGCGTCGTCCTCATCTCGTCGGTCGTCGGCCTCCTCGGCTCCGCGGGCCAGGCGAACTATGCCGCCTCCAAGGCCGCCCTGGTCGGCTTCGCGCGCTCCCTCGCCCGTGAGCTGGGCTCGCGCAACATCACCTTCAACGTCGTCGCGCCCGGTTTCGTCGACACCGACATGACCAAGGCGCTCACCGACGAGCAGCGCGACAACATCGTGTCGCAGGTGCCGCTCGGCCGGTACGCGCAGCCGGAGGAGATCGCCGCGACGGTGCGGTTCCTCGCCTCGGACGACGCCTCGTACATCACTGGAGCCGTCATCCCCGTTGACGGCGGACTGGGAATGGGTCACTGATCACCATGAGCGGAATTCTCGAGGGCAAGCGCGTCCTGATCACCGGTGTGCTGATGGAGTCCTCCATCGCCTTCCACGCCGCCAAGCTGGCCCAGGAGCAGGGCGCCGAGATCATCCTGACCGCGTTCCCGCGGCCCACGCTGACCGAGCGCGTCGCCAAGCGGCTGCCCAAGCCCACCAAGGTCATCGAGCTCGACGTCACCAACGACGAGCACCTGGGCCGCCTGGAGGAGGTCGTCGGCCAGGAGCTGGGCGGCCTCGACGGCATCGTCCACTCCATCGGCTTCGCCCCGCAGGACGCGCTCGGCGGCAACTTCCTGAACACCCCGTTCGAGTCGGTCGCCACCGCCATGCACGTCTCGGCGTTCTCGCTGAAGTCGCTGACCATGGCCTGCCTGCCGCTGATGCAGAACGGCGGCTCCGTCGTCGGCCTCACCTTCGACGCCCAGTACGCCTGGCCGCAGTACGACTGGATGGGCCCGGCCAAGGCCGCCCTGGAGGCCACCAACCGCTACATGGCGCGTGACCTGGGCAAGCAGAACATCCGCTGCAACCTCATCTCGGCCGGCCCGATCGGC
The DNA here is from genome assembly GCF_055572035.1 of Streptomyces sp. NPDC030838. Classification (NCBI taxonomy): domain Bacteria; kingdom Bacillati; phylum Actinomycetota; class Actinomycetes; order Kitasatosporales; family Streptomycetaceae; genus Streptomyces; species Streptomyces sp. NPDC030838. Next base: position 217,750 of record NZ_JBVIED010000017.1, read on the forward strand.
TCCATGGCCGCCAAGTCCATCCCGGGCTTCAGCGAGCTGGCCTCGGTGTGGGACAGCCGTTCCCCGCTGGAGTGGGACCTGAAGGACCCGGAGCCGGCGGGCCGCGGTGTCGTCGCCCTGCTGAGCGACTGGTTCCCGAAGACCACGGGCGAGATCATCCACGTCGACGGTGGTCTGCACGCCATCGGCGCCTGACCCTCCCGGCGGTTTTCCGTACGCCGCCGACGCCCCGTTCCCCGCACCGCGCGGGGAGCGGGGCGTCCCCCGTTCGGCCTAGTCGGCCGGGCGGAGCGCCGGGGCAACTGGGCACTCTGGATTACGCGTTCACCACACGCGTCCCTCCCCAGCACGGCCGAGGAGGTCCCCCTTGTGCGCCTGTTCCGCAGCCTGGCCTCAGTGACCGTAGCCGTAGCCCTGGTGCTGTCCCTGCCGTACGACGCGATGCCCCACGCGCGCGTGGAGGTACGCGATCCCGATGCCCCGAAGCTGTTCGGCGCCGAATGCCGCACCCGTGTCCGCGGCTCCGAGGTGACGGCCCACTGCCACAATCCCTATGTCGACACCGATCGCGTGCGGCTGCACATCGAGTGCGCCCGCTGGTGGGACCTGGACACCGACAGCGCCCCGGTCGACACCGAACCCGCGATGACCGTACGGCTGACCGGCCGGTGCTGGAAGGAGGTCCGCGCGGTGTGGGTCAGCCACCAGAACCAGGGGAGCTGAACCGGCCCGGGCGGCACAGCAGGAACGGATAGCTCGCCGCCTCCGCCGCGGCCGTCTCCGCGTCTCCCGCGCGGATGGCGTCCACCAGCCGCGTGTGGTCCATGTACGTCTCCGGGGTCAGCTCCTCGCCCACGTCCTCGCGCAGCCAGTCCCGCAGCACCTCGCCCAGGTCCGCGTACATCGCGGTCATGACGTCGTTGTGGGAGGCGGCGACCACCGCCAGGTGAAAGGTCGCGTCGGCGGTCACGAAGAGCTCCGTGTCCCCCGTCTCCCAGGCCTCCTCGCGCCGCACCAGGAGCGCGTCCAGCTGCTTGAGGTCCTTCTCGGTGCGCCGCTCGGCGGCCAGCTTCGCGGCGGCCGACTCCAGGGTGGAGCGCAGCTCGGCGATGTGCCGCGGGTCGGCGCCCGCGAAACGGCGGTGCATCACGCCCGCCAGCTCGCTGGTCGCCACGACGTAGGTGCCGGAGCCCTGGCGGATGTCCAGCAGGCCGTTGTGCGCCAGCGCCCGGACCGCCTCACGGACCGTGTTGCGGGCGACCCCGAGCTGTTCGACCAGCTCCGGCTCGGTCGGGATACGGGAGCCGACCGGCCATTCGCCCGAGGTGATCTGGTTGCGCAGCTCGGCGATGACCTGCTCGGACAGCGCCGAACGACGGGGGTGGCTCAAGGGCATGGCACACCTTCGCACGGGACGGGCGGCAGCGGACGCCGGGGGAATGGACAACCAATCATCCCATGATTCTATGATGGACCGCATGGCAAGCGAGGAGACTCAGACGAGGAAGCACCCGGACGTACGCGATCCGGCGGCAGGCGGCACCGACGAGGCGACGCGCGGGAGCACCCCGCGCGCCTGGGCCATCCGCCTGGTCGTCGTCGGCATCATGCTGTCCGCCGTCAACCTCCGCCCCGCCATCACCAGCCTCGGCGCCCTCCTGGAGGAGGTCCGCGACGGCCTCGGCATGAGCGGCAGCGTCGCCGGACTGCTCACCTCCGTGCCGCCGCTCTGCTTCGCCGTCTTCGGCGTCATGGCACCCCGCCTGGCCCGCCGCTTCGGGCCCGCCGCGGTGGTGTGCGCCGGTATGGCCGCCATCGCCGCCGGCCTGATCATCCGGCCGTACACCGGCGGTACGCCCGGCTTCCTGGCCGCCACCGCGCTCGCGCTGATGGGCATCGCGGTCAGCAACGTCCTGATGCCGGTCATCGTCAAGCGCTGGTTCCCGGACCGGGTCGGCTCCATGACCGGCGCGTACTCCATGGCCCTCGCCCTCGGCACCTCGACCGCCGCCGCCGTGACCGTGCCGGTGACCGACGCGCTGGGCGGCGACTGGCGGTCCGGGCTCGCCGTGTGGGCCGCGCTCGCGGCGGCGGCCGTCCTGCCGTGGCTGCCGGTCCTGCGGGACCGGGGCGCGTCCTCCGGTGCCGGGCAGGCCGACTCCGGGGCCGCCCAGGGCGAGGCGCAGGCGCCCGCGCTGCGGATCACCCGCAGCCGTACCGCGTGGGCGCTCGCCGTGTTCTTCGGGCTCCAGGCCACCGCCGCCTACATCACGATGGGCTGGATGGCGCAGATCTTCCGCGACGCCGGCGTTCCCGCCGGCACGGCCGGTCTGCTGCTGGCCGTGACGATGGTGATGGGCGTGCCGCTGGCCTTCGTCATCCCGCGCCTGGCCACCCGGCTGCCCCACCAGGGGCCCATCGTGCTCGCGCTCGGCGTCTGCGGCCTCGCCGGATACGCCGGTCTGTACGTCGCCCCGGCCGGCGGCGCCTGGGCCTGGGCCCTGCTGCTCGGCGTCTCCAACTGCTCCTTCCCGCTGGCCCTGACCATGGTCGGGATGCGCGCGCGGTCCGGTCCGGGCGTGGCCCAGCTGTCCGCCTTCGCGCAGAGCACCGGCTATCTGATCTCCATCCCCGGCCCGCTCCTGGTGGGCGTGCTCTACCAGCACGGCGGCGGCTGGGGGCTGCCCATCGCGCTGATGGTGGCCCTGATGATCCCGCAGATGGCGGTGGGCTGGCTGGCGGGCCGCGACCGCACGGTGGAGGACGAGGCGGCCGCGCGCTGACCCGACCCCGACCCCGGTGGCGCGGGCGCTGACCCGACCCCGGCGGCGCGGGCGCGGATGGCGGGTGCGAGACTTGCCGTATGCCAGTGCTCGACCCGAACCCGCAGAACGGCCAGAAGAAGATGCTGCTCGTCTTCGGCTCGTTCTTCGCCATCTTCGTGATCATCGCCGTCATCGCGTCGATCGCCGCACCCTGAGCCCGACAGCCTGCCCGGCGGCCTGAAGGTCCTGCGTCCCGCCGATGGTGGGGCTGGCCCCACCATCCCCTAGGGGGCGAGGCTCAGGGTCAAGTGGGTGGATCACCGGATGGGTTGGCGGCTCTCCATTCCGTAGCGTCGAAGTGTGGCCGCGGGAGGCGGACCACACCCAGACGAGGACGGATCCCCGGAGGCATCATGTCGGCCCGCACCCAGTCCCGCCCCCGCCCGGCGACCCCGCGTGGCGCCGACACGCGGCTGCCCTGGTGGGCCCTCGCCCTGCCGACGCTCGCCTTCGTCGCCCTGCTGACGCTGATCCTCAACCCGTCCGACGCCCACGCGGCGGCCGGCGACCCGGTCATAGCCCGGCTCCTGGAGCGCGTGCAGCAGCTGCTGACCCGTTGAGCACGGGCGCCGCCGCCCGTCAACTCCCTGCGCCTCATGGTCTGTTTCATGCGAAGCTGGGAGCCATGAGCGTCGCAGAACCCCGCAGGATCGTCCTCTTCCGGCATGCGAAGGCCGACTGGCCACAGGTGAACGACCACGAACGGCCGCTCGCCGAACGGGGCCGCAAGGACGCCGCCGAAGCCGGACGCAGGCTGGCCGACACCGGCATCCCCTTCGACCTGGCCCTCTGCTCCACCGCGACCCGGACCCGCGAGACCTGGAAGCTCGCCGTCCACGAGTTCTCGCACCGGCCGAAAACGGTCTACGAGGAGCGGATCTACGAGGCCTCGCCCGGCGAGCTGATCGCCGTGCTCAACGAAACCCCCGACGACGCCCAGAACCTCCTGCTGATCGGCCACAACCCCGGCGTGCACGGCCTCGCCGAGGTGCTGGCCGGCTCGGCCGACGACGAGGCCCGCGAGCACATGGCCCGCCGCGGCTTCCCTGCCGCCGCCTTCGCCGTGCTGTCCTTCTCCGGCTCCTGGAAGACCTTGGAGCCGGGCGTGGCCACCCTGCTCGACTACTGGGCGCCGAGCGAGTGAGCCGACCCCGGCACAGCTGAAAAGGGCCGGCACCACCGCGGTGCCGGCCCCCTCACGCTGTCGGCGGCGGCCCCGGGCCCCGGAGCCGCCCGGTCAGCTCTCCTCGTGCGCGTCCGCCGCCTCGACCTCTTCGCGGGTCACGCCCAGCAGATACAGCACGGTGTCCAGGAACGGCACGTTCACCGCCGTGTGCGCCGCCTCCCGCACCACCGGCTTGGCGTTGAAGGCGACCCCGAGCCCCGCCGCGTTCAGCATGTCCAGGTCGTTGGCACCGTCGCCGATCGCCACGGTCTGCGACAGCGGTACGCCCGCCTCCGCGGCGAACCGGCGCAGCAGCCGCGCCTTGCCCGCGCGGTCCACGATCTCGCCGGTGACCTTGCCGGTCAGCTTCCCGTCGACGATCTCCAGGGTGTTGGCCTGGGCGAAGTCCAGCCCGAGGCGCTCCTTCAGATCGTCCGTGACCTGGGTGAACCCGCCGGAGACCACACCGACTTGGTAGCCGAGCCGCTTCAGCGTACGGATCAGGGTGCGGGCGCCCGGCGTCAGCCGGACCTCGCTGCGCACCTTGTCCACCACCGAGGCGTCCAGTCCCTTCAGCAGCGCCACCCGCGCGTGCAGCGACTGCTCGAAGTCCAGCTCCCCGCGCATCGCCGCGGCGGTCACCTCGGCGACCTGGTCCTCGCAGCCGGCGTGCGCGGCGAAGAGCTCGATCACCTCGTCCTGGATCAGGGTCGAGTCCACGTCCATCACGACCAGCCGCTGGGCCCGGCGGTGCAGCCCCGCCGCGACGACCGCGACGTCGACGCCGAGCGCCGCCGCGTCGGTGACCAGAGTGGTGCGCAGCGGTTCCGTCTCCACGCCGGAGACGGCGAACTCGACTGCGGTGACGGGGTACTTGGCCAGCCGGAAGATACGGTCGATGTTGCCGCCGACCTTGGTGATCCTGGCGGCGATGGCGGCGGTGGCCTCCGCGGTGAGCGGGTGACCGAGCACGGTCACCAGGGAGCGGCCGAGCCCGCGCGGACGGTTGTCGCCGAGGCCGGAGATGATCTCGGCCTGCATCTTCATCGACTCGGCCCAGCTGTGCACGGTCGCCCGCAGATCGCCCTCCGTCCCGCGCGGCGGCTCGGTGACGAGCGCGCACAGCACGATCCGGCCTCGGGTGACGACCTGCTCGATGTCGACCACGTCGACGGAGTAGGCGGCGAGGGTGTCGAAGAGTCCGGCCGTGAGGCCCGGCCTGTCCTTGCCAAAGATCTTGACCAGGAGAGTGGGGACGTCAGAGGTCTGCGAAGCGCTCATGGTGCTCCCACGGTAACCGGCACCCAGTGCCGCCCGCCCCCGAGGTCCGCCTAGCGGACACGGAACACTGGGCGTCGCCCAGGTGACGTCCACCTGACATACCGATCACGGACCGGACCGGCAGCCCGCCGAGACCCTACTCGGACTCGCCCGGCGGTGGCGGCTTGGGCCGGCCCCGCGGCACTGGCGGGGGAGGGGGCGGCGGTGGCGGGGGCCCGCCCCCCGGCGAGCCCGGTGCCCGCCCACCCGGCGGCCGCCGGGGCGAACGCGGAGGCGGCTCAACAGGGCGCGCCATGGTCGGGGCGCCGTACAGGTCCTGCCGCTCGTGCTCTGCCGGCGGCTGGTCCTCCGGCGCTCGCAGCACCTCCGTGTCCCGGTCCCGCGGCCCCTCCGGGAGACGCAGATACGGGTTGGTGGCGGGGTTCGGCGGGCGGTACGGGGTGCCCGGGACGTACGGGCCGGGCCCGTGCGCGGACACAGCCCGACCCCGGGGCGCGTCAGCCCCTGCCGGCGGCGCCGCCCATCGCCCCGCCGCTCCGCTCGCCCAGGCCGGCAGTGCCCCGCCGGCCCCCGCCGCCGCGCCCCACACCGCGCCGAGCAGCAGCGCCATGCCGAGGTGGGCGTGGAGGTCCACCCCGGCCCCGAAGGCGTCGATCCCCAGCACGGACAGCGAGGCATCGAGCGACACCTCCGTCAGCAATCCCAGCAGCGGCAGCGCGAGCGCCGTCGCCGCGCCCAGCCGTACCGCGCACCGGCCCGCGAAACCGGCGGCCCCCAGACCCCGCGAGGCGACCGGCGTCCGCACCGCCTGCACCACCCCCGCCAGCAGCATCGCCAGCCCCGCCGCCACCGCCAGCAGCCACACCCGCCCGTCCAGCTCGGCGAGCCGACCCAGCGTGACCGGCTGGTCGGAGTCGACGAGCAGGTCGTCGAGCGGGTCGGGGAGGAAACGGGTCAGCGCCCCCGAGGCCTCGCCGTCCCAGGGCACGAGCAGGCCGATCGACAGTCCGAGCCACACTCCGTTCGGCGCCCCGAGCAGCGCGGCGCCCGCGATCCGCTTCGGGTGGTCGTCGCCGATCGCCGCGTACCCCGCCGCCGCGTACCCCGCCGCCACGGCGACCAGCAGTACCGCGACGAGCGCCGACACGGCCGGCCGTACCGCGCGGCGCACCACGTCCCAGCCGCGCGGCAGGGGCGTGCGGCGCGAGGCGAGCAACGCGACGAGCAGCACCCCGGTCACCCAGACCGCACCGCCCAGCAGCGTCGGCGCCGTGTCGACGGTGAACCCGACCGCCGCCTCCGCGCCGACGAGGTCGCCGAGCCGGTCGGGCAGCAGCCCGCCGATGTCCCCGAGCCCCGGAACCTCAAGCCCCCCGTTCCCACTCCCGCCGGTCAGGTCGTCGAGCCCGAGGGAGCCCCCGTCGAGCGTGATGACGTCGTGCCCCGCCCACGCCAGCCCGCCCAGCGTCGCCACGAACAGCGCGACCACCGCCCCCGCGCGGGCGAGGAGTTCGGCCGGCGCGACGACAACTCCGGCCGTCCGCAAGGACCGTAGAAAGAACCATGACAACAGCAGCGCACCGACCAGGCTCACGCCCAATGGCGTGATCTCGATGGCGGTCGTGGCCTCCGCGCCCTCCAGGCCGAACACGGACACATCACCGGACGGCGTGACCGAACCACCCGCCCCGAGCGCCACGACCGCCGCGGTCATCGGCCCCAAAGAACCCGCCGCATCGGCCTCCAGCAGCCGCAGCCCGAGCGCGGCCGTCCCCGCCATCCCGATCAACGCCCAGCTCACGGCGGCGATCGCGGACACCAGCACATCCACCCAGGGCACCCTCGTACCGTGCCGCGCGGTCTCGACGCTCATGGCAGACCCCCCGATCCGCGGCGCGGCACGACTGCCGCGCTTGTCCCCCTCGCGGGGGATTACCACTCTCCGGGCAGGTTTCAACCCCGTCAACGACAGTGCTTCGATGCGCCCGTACGCGGTCTTCACAAGGCCCGACTTTCGGTCAGGGGGCCGCTCCTGAAATAGTTCCCCCCGATGTTCGACATCCCTAGACTCCCTGCGATGGGGGTAACTCGGGGGACAACTCAGTGGGGCATGGAGTGCCGGAACTCGTACTGGAATCAAACGGACGGACCTGGACGCTGGACGCGTCCAGGGCCTACACACTCGGACGCGATCCTCAGGGTGACGTCGTGTTCGACGACGCCAGGGTCTCCTGGCGGCACGCCACGGTCAGCTTCAACGGCCGCAGTTGGGTCATCGAGGACCACGGCAGCACCAACGGCACGTTCGTGCAGGGCCAGCGGATCCATCAGATGGAGATCGGCCCGGGCTCGGCGGTGCACCTGGGCAACGCGACCGACGGCCCGCTCGTGACGCTCTCCGGCGCCGCGGCCGCCGTGACACCGCAGGCGCAGCCCCAGCAGCAGCCGTACGCCGCGCAGGGCGCCGGCGCCGGCTGGGCCCAGCCGCAGGCGCCGCAGCAGCAGGTCCCGCAGCAGGCACCGCAGGCCGGCTGGCAGCAGCCGCAGCAGCCCGCCGCGCACATCCCGCCGCAGCAGCAGGCCCCGGCGGAGAACTACGCCCAGAAGGTCCCCGGTGGTGCCGCGGGGGCGCCGCCGGTCTACGGTGACCGCAGCCCGACCACGTTCCACCAGTTCGCGCTCGGTCGCGTCATGCGCATCGGCCGTGCCCTGGAGAACGATCTGGTCGTCTCCGACCTCCAGGTCTCCCGGCACCACGCGGAGTTCCACGCCACGCCCGACGGCCGCATGGAGATCCGCGACCTCGGCTCGCACAACGGCACGTACGTCAACGGCCAGCCGATCCCCAAGGGCGGCTCGCAGCTGCTCGGCCCGGCCGACATCGTCGGCGTCGGCCACTCGACGTTCCGGATCGTCGGCGACCGGCTGGAGGAGTTCGTCGACACCGGTGAGGTGTCCTTCTCCGCCCGCCACCTCACCGTCACGGTCGACGGCGGCAAGCAGATCCTCAAGGACGTCTCCTTCGGCGTCCCGGAGAAGTCGCTGATCGCGGTCATCGGCCCGTCCGGCTCCGGCAAGTCGACCCTGCTCAAGGCGCTCACCGGCTACCGCCCGGCCAACCAGGGCGAGGTGCTGTACGACAACCGGAACCTCTACAAGCAGTTCGCCGAGCTGCGCCAGCGCATCGGTCTGGTCCCGCAGGACGACATCCTGCACAAGGAGCTGACCGTCAAGAAGGCGCTCAAGTACGCGGCCAAGCTCCGCTTCCCCGCCGACACCACGGCGGCCGAGCGCGAGGCCCGTATCGACGAGGTGCTGCGCGAGCTGAAGCTCGACATCCACAAGGAGAAGAAGGTCACCTCCCTCTCCGGCGGCCAGCGCAAGCGCGTCTCCGTCGCCCTGGAGCTGTTGACCAAGCCGTCGCTGATCTTCCTGGACGAGCCGACCTCCGGCCTCGACCCGGGCATGGACCGCGACGTCATGAAGCTGCTGCGCGACCTCGCCGACGACGGCCGCACGGTCCTCGTCGTCACCCACTCGGTGGCCGAGCTGGCGATGTGCGACAAGCTCCTGGTGATGGCGCCCGGCGGTTCCGTCGCCTACTTCGGCCCGCCCGAGGAGGCGCTGAACTTCTTCGGCTACGACACCTGGGCCGACGTCTTCTCCGCCTTCGAGAACTACCGCGACTACGACTGGGCGGGCCGCTGGAAGGGCTCGCAGCACTACCAGATGTACGCCGCGGACATCGACGCCGTCGCCCCGCAGGCCGTACAGATGCCGCAGCTGCAGGCGATGAAGCCGCCGAAGCCGCAGGGCTGGATGTCGCAGTTCATCACGCTGGTGCGCCGCTACGTCTCGGTGATCGCCTCCGACAAGGGCTTCCTCGCCCTGATGGTGATCCTGCCCGCCGTCCTCGGCGCGGTCAGCCTGCTCATCGACCCGGACCGCGGCCTGCTGCCCAACCCGGTCAACCCGCAGAGCGGCCGGATCATCCCGAACGGCACGGCCACCACCGTCCTGCTGATCCTCGCCGTCGGCGCCTGCTTCGCCGGCGCGGCCAACTCGGTCCGTGAGCTGATCAAGGAACGGGTCATCTACGAGCGGGAGCGCGCCACCGGCCTGTCCCGCTCGGCGTACCTGATGTCCAAGGTGTTCGTGCTCGGCCTGATCACCGTGCTCCAGGGCCTGATGGTCGGCGTGATCGGCTTCGCCAGCCGGGAGATCCCGGAGGAGGGCCTGCTGCTCGGCGGCGCCACCCTCGTCGAGCTGTCCCTGCCGATCATGGCGCTGGGCTTCACCTCGATGATGTTCGGCCTGATCATCTCCTCGCTGGTGAAGACCGCCGAGAAGACGATGCCGCTGCTGGTCATGTTCGCGATCATCCAGGTCGTCTTCACCGGCTGCCTCTTCGCCCTGAACGGCACGGTCGGCGTCAACCAGTTCTCGTACCTGATGCCGTCGCGCTGGGCGGTCGCCGCCGCGGGCGCCACGCTGGACTTCAACAAGATCAGCCCGCCCGAGGAGGGCGCCGACAACGACCCGCTGTGGGAGCACAGCCTGGGCACCTGGGGCCTGGACATGGCCGCCCTGATCGCCCTGGGCGTGGTCTGCGGCTTCTTCGTGGCCCGCTTCCTGCGCCGCCACGAGCCCGAGGTCATGCGCAAGTAGTCACGGCCGTACGACGCCGAAGGGCGGCACCCCTCGCTGGGGGTGCCGCCCTTCGGCCTTACGGGGTACGAGGTCCGCGCCGGCCTCAGTACGCGCCGAAGACGTTGTCGATCGAGCCGTACTTGTCGGCCGCGTAGTTCGCGGCGGCCGTGATGTTGGCGACCGGGTCGTAGATGTTCCAGGAGGTGCCGGGGACGTGGTACGCCTGGAAGGTCGGCGGGATCACCTGGAGCAGGCCCTTGGACGGGACGCCGTTGGCGGCGTTGACGTCCCAGTTGTTGATGGCGTTCGGGTTGCCCGAGGACTCCCGCATGATGTTGCGGTGCAGGCCGTTGTAGCTGCCCGGGATGCCCTTCGCCTTCATGATGTCGAGGGCCTCGCGGATCCAGCCGTCGAGGTTGTTGGTGTAGGCCTTCTTGGCGGCGACCGGCGTGGCGGCGACCGACTTGGCGGCGACGCGCGCCACGGACCGGCTCGCGGCCGGCTTCGCCGCGCGCTCCCGCGCGGCCTCCGCGGCGGCCTTGAGCTCGGCCTCGGCAGCGGCCTTCTCCTTGGCGGCGGCCTCGACGGCGGCCTTCCGCACCGCCTCGATCGCCTCGACCTTCACGCCGGCGGTCGCCAGCTGGTCGGTGATCGTCCCCTTGATGTCCTTGACCTGCTCGGAGACCTCCTTGACCGGCTCGGAGCCGTAGGCCACCGGAGCCGCGGAACCGGCCTCGGCCGTGGTCTTCTCGCCGCCGGCCGGGACGGCGGTGAACGCGAGGGCGGCGGCACCGAGCGCGGCGACACCGGCGAGCGCGATCCTGTGCGCCTTGGTCAGCACACGACTACGACCGGGGTTCTGGGTGTTCTTGGGCATGGCGGATGGACCTCTTCGAATAGCGCGGAGGTCGCTCTACGTCCGGCGGGGGACAGGGCTCTTCCCGCACGAACGCCGCGGGCCGGGACCCGCGGCGCTGAGCGACGGCAGCCATTCTTAGCTGGCGCAAAAATCCCAGGCAAAGGTGTGACGTACGATGCCCGATAGTGGATCACCTAAGGGCAAATCGGGACAGATTGGACCGCCTGTCCCGCTCATACGGGGCCTGCGTATCTCCTACGAGCCTTCGTAGGTGATCTGCGCCCTATGCGCGGGCTCACATCGGCCGGGTAACAGCCTCACCCGCAGTTGCCGCTGCAACGCTCTGCGTAAGGCTCTCTGGGACCCCAGCCCTAGGACCTCAGGACCAGACGACCGCGTCACCGGTCCGATCCGCGCTGTCACACCCCGCCGGTAGCGTGGAGACATGAGTCAAGGCCCCCGGTCCGGCCTCGCCGCGGTGAGTTCCGCGCTGCTGGCCATGAGCAGACATCTGGAGGTGCGCGACGTCCTCAAGACGATCGTCGCCTCCGCCCGCGAACTGCTCGACGCGGAGTACGCCGCCCTCGGCGTCCCCGACGACCACGGCGGCTTCGCCCAGTTCGTGGTCGACGGCGTGAGCGACCGGCAGTGGAAGGCCATCGGGCCCCTGCCGCGCCAGCACGGCATCCTCGCCTCGATGCTCCACGAGGCCCGGGTCGAACGCCTCGCCGACGTCCGCAAGGACCCCCGCTTCGAGGGCTGGCCCGCCGCCCACCCCGAACTCGCCGACTTCCTGGGCCTGCCCATCCGCGACGGCGACGAGATCATCGGCGCCCTGTTCCTCGCCAACAAGCACTGCCCTCGCAAGGACGGCGGCTGCGGCTTCACCGAGGACGACGAGGAACTGCTCGCCATCCTCGCCCAGCACGCGGCCATCGCCCTGACCAACGCCCGGCTCTACGAACGCAGCCGCGAGCTGACCATCGCCGAGGAACGCTCCCGCATCGCCCACGAGCTGCACGACGCCGTCAGCCAGAAGCTGTTCTCGCTGCGCCTGACCGCCCAGGCCGCCGCCGCCCTCGTCGACCGCGACCCGGGCCGCGCCAAGGGCGAGCTCCAGCAGGTGGCCGCGCTCGCCGCCGAGGCCGCCGACGAGCTGCGCGCCGCCGTCGTCGAGCTGCGCCCCGCCGCGCTCGACGAGGACGGCCTCGTCGCCACCCTGCGCACCCAGACACAGGTCCTCGACCGCGCCCACACCGCGCGCGTCACCTTCGACAGCTGCGGAGTGCGCGCCCTGCCCGCCGCTCAGGAGGAGGCCCTGCTGCGCGTCGCCCAGGAAGCCCTGCACAACGCCCTGCGCCACTCCGGCGCCGACCACGTCGACGTGTGCCTGGAGAAGCGCGGCAACGGCGCGGTGCTGCGCGTCACGGACGACGGCAGCGGCTTCGACCCGCGCGCGGTGCGCCGCGCCGGACGCCATCTGGGCCTGGTCTCCATGCGGGACCGGGCGAGCGGGGTCGGCGGCAGACTGACCGTGGAATCGGCGCCCGGGAAGGGCACCACGATCGAGATGGAGGTCCCCGGTGGCTGACGCAATCAAGGTGCTGCTCGTCGACGACCACCAGGTCGTCCGCCGGGGCCTGCGCACCTTCCTGGAGGTCCAGGACGACATAGAGGTCGTGGGCGAGGCCGCCGACGGCGCCGAGGGCGTCGAGCGGGCCCAGGAACTGAAGCCCGACGTCGTGCTCATGGACGTCAAGATGCCGGGCATGGACGGCGTCGAGGCGCTGCGCAGACTCCGCGAACTCGACAACCCCGCGCGCGTGCTGGTCGTCACCAGCTTCACCGAACAGCGCACGGTGGTCCCGGCCCTGCGCGCCGGCGCCGCCGGGTACGTCTACAAGGACGTGGACCCCGACGCCCTGGCCGGCGCCATCCGCTCGGTGCACGCCGGGCACATCCTGCTCCAGCCAGAGGTGGCGGGCGCCCTGCTGTCCCAGGAGGACTCCAACTCCGGCCCCGGCAGAGCCGGTTCGCTCACCGAGCGGGAGCGCGAGGTGCTGGGCCTGATCGCCGACGGCCGCTCCAACCGGGAGATCGCCCGCGCCCTGGTGCTGTCCGAGAAGACCGTCAAGACGCACGTCTCCAACATCCTGATGAAGCTTGACCTGGCGGACCGCACCCAGGCCGCCCTGTGGGCCGTTCGCCATGGTGTGACTGGCTGACAAGCTCTCCGTACGGCAATACGGAAGGTTACGCCCCAAGCTGAGATTCATACCGTCGTGGGAATGTCCCCCAGATGGCGCATCCTCCACGAACCCTGGCCGTTCTCCAGTGCGTGCTGCGGCGACTTGCCGCAGTGATCGCTAGAGAGGGCTCAGAAGTGAAGAACCTGAAGAAGGCAGCGGCTGTGACGATGGTGGCCGGTGGTCTGGTGGCCGCCGGCGCGGGCATGGCCTCCGCCACCGACGGCTCGCTGGCGACCGGCAAGGCCGAGCACTCCCCGGGCGTCGTCTCGGGCAACCTCGTCCAGGCCCCGGTGCAGGTCCAGCTGAACGACGTCGGCAACAGCGTGAACGTCATCGGCGTGCTGAACCCGGCCTTCGGCAACCAGGGCGTCAACCACTGACGTCCGGTGCACAGCGAGCAGTGACCTCCGGCCTCCCGGGCGCCCCGCCCGGGAGGCCGGTCAGTTTTCGGTCCGGCGGCGCCCCGTAGCGCCGGGCACCACCACAACCAAGGCTCAGCGCGCCCCCTTCTCCCGCTCCTCCACGATCGAGTTGTACGCCGCGACCTGCGCCCGCCGCGCCGTCCGCTCCACCGGCCGCAGCGCCTGCGCCCGAGCCGCCATCTCACCGGCGCTCACCGCGCCCCCGTGCCCGTTCTCGTACGCCACCGAGATGAGCGTCCCGACCCGCTGCGCAAGCTCCAGCACCCGCACCGCCCGCGGCGGATACCCAGGCGCCAGCACCTCCCGCCCCCGCTCCGCCCGCGCCCGGTAGGCGTCGATCGCCGCCTCCGCGACCGGCCCCGACGCGGCCACGTCCAGCCGGGTCAGCACCTCGGTCGCCTCCCGCAACGCCTCCGCCAGCTCCCGCTCCGCCTCGCCGAGCGAGGGCACATCGGCCGGCGGCGCCTCCCGTACCGCCAGGCAGTGCCAGACGACCTCCACATGGACATCGCCCGCGGGCCCGGCCTCGAACACCTCGGGCACCAGCCCCAGCGCCGCGCCGTAACAGAGCACCGCCTCCTCGGCGTCCATCGCCCGCGCGTTGAACTCCGGCGGCCCGCTCAGCCCCAGCGGATGCCCCGGCGCGGGCAGCGCGACCCGCAGACCGGTCACCTCCAGCGTCCGCAGCCGCCCCAGCGCGAGCGTGAGTCCGACAGGCGCCGACTCGCCCGGCAGCCCCGCCACCCGGTGCACGGCGTCGTCCCCGACGATGGCGAGCGCGGCGTCGTCCGGCGAGACAAGTCCGGCAAGAAGGGCATTTCCCCAAGCGGCAAGGCGTCCAGAGCGCGGTTCCGTGAGCATGCCCCCACCCTAAGGACCGGACCGAGGGAATGCCCGGGCCGACCGGTGGCGTAGATTTCATGGAGGGCTGCGCCCACCGGCGCGACCGACCGAGCCACAGGCGTACGCGACAGCCGAGACCGGCGACACTGCAAGGGGAGACAACGCGCTCATGAGCGATGTTCTGGAGCTTCAGGACGTATCCGTGGTCCGTGAGGGCCGGGCTCTGGTGGACCAGGTCTCCTGGTCGGTCAAGGAGGGCGAGCGCTGGGTGATCCTCGGCCCCAACGGCGCCGGCAAGACCACCCTCCTCAACGTCGCCTCGAGCTACCTCTTCCCCAGCACGGGCACCGCCACCATCCTCGGCGAGACCCTCGGCAAGCCCGGCACCGACGTCTTCGAGCTGCGCCCCCGCATCGGCATGGCCGGCATCGCCATGGCCGACAAGCTCCCCAAGCGCCAGACCGTCCTGGAGACCGTCCTCACCGCCGCATACGGCATGACCGCCACCTGGCACGAGGACTACGACGAGATCGACGAACAGCGCGCCCGCGCCTTCCTCGACCGCCTCGGCATGTCCGACTACCTGGACCGGAAGTTCGGCACCCTCTCCGAGGGCGAGCGCAAGCGCACCCTCATCGCCCGCGCCCTGATGACCGACCCCGAGCTGCTGCTCCTCGACGAGCCCGCCGCCGGCCTCGACCTCGGCGGCCGCGAGGACCTGGTCCGCCGCCTCGGCCGGCTCGCCCGCGACCCGATCGCCCCCTCGATGCTCATGGTCACGCACCACGTCGAGGAGATCGCCCCCGGCTTCACCCACGTCCTCATGATCCGCCAGGGCAAGGTCCTCGCCGCGGGCCCGCTCGAGCTCGAACTCACCTCCCGCAACCTCTCCCTCTGCTTCGGCCTCCCGCTCGTCGTCGAGCAGGTCGGCGACCGCTGGACCGCCCAGGGCCTGCCGCTCGGCTGAGCCCCCAACACCCCCCGCGACGGGGCGCGTTCCCGCCGATCGCGCCCTGTCGGCGGCGGGACCCACGGACCTACCATGGCCGTGTGAACGACATCGACGCATGGGTGTGGTGGCTCGTCGGCGCGGCCGCGCTCGGAATCCCGCTCGTGGTCACCGCGATGCCGGAACTGGGCATGCTCGCGGTGGGCGCCGTCGCCGGCGCGATCGCCGCCGCCCTCGGCGGCGACATCGTGGTGCAGGTACTCGTCTTCGTCGCGGTCTCGGTCGCCCTCCTGGCCGTCGTACGGCCCATCGCGACCCGGCACCGCTCCCAGCGGCCCCAACTCGTCACCGGCGTGGAGGCGTTGAAGGGCAGACAGGCCGTCGTCCTGGAACGCGTCGACGGCTCCGGCGGACGCATCAAACTCGCCGGAGAGATCTGGTCGGCCCGCGCCCTCGACACCGACCGCGCCTACGAAGTCGGCCAGCAGGTCGACGTGGTGGACATCGAGGGGGCCACGGCGATCGTGATGTGACCTCGCATGACGCAACTCGGTCGAACACTCCCCCAGTTGGGTGACGGTCTGCGAGACTCGACCAGCAAGATCTTCTCAACCATAAGATCTTCCGAAAGCGCCGAGGCGGAGAAGGGTACGGGGAAGCGACGATGGCACCGATCATCATCGTCTTGATCATTCTGGTGGTGTTGGTCTTCATCGCCCTGATCAAGACCATCCAAGTCATCCCACAGGCCAGCGCCGCCATCGTCGAGCGCTTCGGCCGCTACACACGGACCCTCAACGCGGGCCTCAACATCGTCGTCCCGTTCATCGACACCATCCGCAACCGCATCGACCTGCGCGAACAGGTCGTGCCGTTCCCGCCGCAGCCGGTGATCACCCAGGACAACCTGGTCGTCAACATCGACACGGTCATCTACTACCAGGTCACCGACGCCCGCGCCGCCACCTACGAGGTGGCCAGCTACATCCAGGCGATCGAGCAGCTGACGGTCACCACCCTCCGGAACATCATCGGCGGCATGGACCTCGAACGGACCCTCACCTCCCGCGAGGAGATCAACGCCGCCCTGCGCGGTGTCCTCGACGAGGCCACCGGCAAGTGGGGCATCCGCGTCAACCGCGTCGAGCTCAAGGCCATCGAGCCGCCCACCTCCATCCAGGACTCGATGGAGAAGCAGATGCGCGCCGACCGCGACAAGCGCGCCGCGATCCTCCAGGCCGAGGGTGTCCGCCAGTCCGAGATCCTGCGCGCGGAGGGCGAGAAGCAGTCCCAGATCCTGCGCGCCGAGGGTGAGGCCAAGGCCGCCGCCCTGCGCGCGGAGGGCGAGGCCCAGGCGGTCCGTACGGTCTTCGAGGCGATCCACGCCGGCGACCCGGACCAGAAGCTGCTCTCCTACCAGTACCTCCAGATGCTCCCGAAGATCGCCGAGGGCGACTCCAACAAGCTCTGGATCGTCCCCAGCGAAATCGGCGACGCCCTCAAGGGCCTCTCCGGCGCCCTCGGCAACTTCGGCCCGACGGCGGGCGGTTCCGGCAACAACGGCTCCAACGGCAACCCGACGCCGGAACGCCGCGAAAAGCCGACGCTCGACTGACATCTGCTGTGAAACAAGGGTTCCCCGCACCCACCTGAAGGGGCGCGGGGCTCTGTTTGATATGCGGCTCCGCCGCGTGGGCGCGACCAGCCACACACAACCCGCAGACCGACGACGACCAATACCCCTACGGTCTAAGCGGCATCCAACGCCAGCCACTCCGGCAGTGCCTCGAAGTCGTCCTGCGCCAAAGCCAAGAGCATCGCATCTGCGGGAGTCGGCTCAAACGGCTCGGAGAGCAACGGCATCCCCGCCTCCTCCGGAGTCCGGTCCGCCTTCCGGTGATTGTCCTCCGCACACGAGGCGACCGTGTTCAGCCACGTGTCCCGCCCACCCTGCGACCGCGGCACCACATGGTCCACCGTCGTCGCCCTGCGCCCGCAGTACGCGCACCGGTGCCGGTCCCGCACCAGCACACCCCGCCGCGACCACGGCGCTTGTCTTCGGAACGGCACCCGCACGTACCTGCACAACCGGATCACCCGCGGCGCCGGTATGTCGACCGCCGCGCCCCGCATCCGCAGTTCGGGATGGGCCTGCTCGACGACAGCCTTGTCCTGCAGCACCAGAACGACGGCTCGGTTCAGCGTCACCGTCGACAACGGCTCGAAGCTCGCGTTCAGTACCAGCGTGTCCCGCATGACCAGCCCACCTCCCGTGTGCACCGACCCACCCCTCGGCGGGCTGGGATCAACTCTGGCCGGGCGCGCCGAGATGGACAACGCAATAAAAATGCCCACCCCTGAGCCCTTCCAGGGCCAGGGGCGGGCGAACGTTCCGTGAACGTCAGGCTTCGGCGGGCACCTCGTACTCACCGATCAGCTGCGCACGCGCGAGCGTGTGGAACCGCAGGTTGAAGCCCACGACGGCGGGCGTCGCGTCCGCGTCCGGACCGAGCTTCTCCTGGTCCACGGCGTAGACCGTGAACACATACCGGTGCGGCCCGTCCCCGGGCGGCGGCGCGGCACCGCCGAAGTCCTTGGTGCCGTAGTCGTTCCGCACCTGGACCGCGCCCTCCGGCAGCCCCTCGAACTTGCCGCTGCCCGCGCCCGCCGGCAACTCGGTGACCGAGGCCGGGATGTCGAACACGACCCAGTGCCAGAACCCGCTGCCCGTCGGGGCGTCCGGGTCGTAGCAGGTCACGGCGAAGCTCTTGGTCTCGGGCGGGAAGCCCTCCCACCGCAGCTGCGGCGAGGTGTTGCCGGCCGCGTAGACCTGGGCGTCCTTGAGCGTGGCGCCCTCCTGGACGTCCTCGCTCGTCACCGTGAAGGACGGCACGGGCGGATGGAAGTCGTGGGGGAGAGGCCGCCGCCTGAGCTCGGTCACCTCGGTACCTCCTGATCGTTTCGTTCCGTGGGTACCGAGCCTAGAACCAGTTGCGCTTGCTGCCGACCTCGGACAGCCACTGGTTGAGGTACGCCGCCCAGTCGGTCGCCTGATAGTCGTTCAGCCCCACCTGGAACGACCGGAATGTGTCACTGCCCTCGCTGAACAGCCCCGGCTTCTTGTCCATCTCCAGGACGACGTCCATCGCGTTCTCGTCGGCGACGAAGCTCAGCTCGACCTGGTTCAGGCCGCGGTACTGCTGCGGCGGCAGGAACTCGATCTCCTGGTAGAACGGCAGCTTCTGCCGGGTGCCCCGGATGTGACCCCGCTCCATGTCCGCGTTCTTGAAGCGGAAGCCCAGCTGGATGAAGGCGTCCAGGATCGCCTTCTGCGCCGGCAGCGGGTGCACGTTGATCGGGTCCAGGTCACCGGAGTCCACGGCCCGCGCGATCTCCAGCTCGGTGGTCACACCGATGTCCATGCCGCGCAGCGCCTGACCGTCGATCATCGTGATCGGCGTCTCCCAGGGGATGTCCAGCGTGAACGGCACCGCGTGCACGGCGTTCGCCTGCAGCTCGAAGGCACCACCGAGGCGCACCTTGGTGAACTCGATGTCCTGCTTGTACTCGGTGTCCTGGCCCTCGACCTCGACCCGGGCCTGCAGACCGACGGACAGCGCCTCGATCTGCTGGTTCACGGACCCGCCCTGGATCCGCACCTCACCCTGGACGACCCCGCCCGGCACCACGTTGACCTCGGTCAGCACCGTCTCGACGGACGCCCCGCCGGCACCCAGGCTCGCGAGCAGCTTCTTGAACGGCATGACTCTCCCTCTAGCGAGTGGACCCTTGATCCCTACAAACGCGATCCGGCGACGCCCGGTTCCGCGCCCTCCCGCTGCACTACTCTCGGACGGCATGATCGCGACCCCCGACCGTACGCCCCTCCCCAGAGAGTTCTTCGACCGGCCCGTCCTCGACGTCGCCCCCGACCTCCTGGGCCGCATCCTCGTACGGACCACCCCGGACGGTCCGATCGCCCTCCGCCTGACCGAGGTCGAGGCCTACGACGGCCAGAACGACCCGGGCTCCCACGCCTACCGCGGCCGCACCGCCCGCAACGCCGTGATGTTCGGCCCGCCCGGACATGTGTACGTCTACTTCACCTACGGCATGTGGCACTGCATGAACCTGGTGTGCGGCCCGGAGGGCACCGCGAGCGCCGTCCTGCTCCGCGCGGGCGAGATCATCGAAGGCGCCGAGCTGGCGCGCAAACGTCGGCTCTCGGCCCGGAACGACAAGGAACTGGCCAAAGGCCCGGCCCGGCTGGCCACGGCCCTCGACGTGGACCGCGCCGAGGACGGCACGGACGCCTGCGCCGCCGGCGACACCCCTCTCCGTGTCCTGACCGGCACCCCTGTCCCCTCCCATCAGGTACGCAACGGTCCGCGCACCGGAGTCTCCGGCGAGGGCGGCGTCCACCCCTGGCGGTTCTGGGTCGCCGACGACCCGACGGTGAGCCCCTACCGGGCCCACGTCCCACGTCGCCGACGCACTTGACTCGGGCCCCGGAGGTCCGTAATGTAGCCCGAGCCGCTGGAACGGGTACTGCCATCGACAGCAGCCGGAAGCGGCCAACCCACTACCTACGACATCCCCTCGGTGGGGATGACTTCCGACGTGTCCGCACATCGGAATTCAGAACCGCGGAACTCGATTATGAGTTGCCGAGGGAATGGGCTAACGTAGTGAATGTCGAAAGGCCGACGGGCGAAAGCCGGAAAGCCCAAGACGCTCCCGCCGACAGGGAATCGGATCGAGAAAAGATCTGATAGAGTCGGAAACACCGAAGGGAAGCGCCCGGAGGAAAGCCCGAGAGGGTGAGTACGAAGGAAGCGTCCGTTCCTTGAGAACTCAACAGCGTGCCAAAAGTCAAC
>NZ_JBVIED010000018.1:0-234558 GCF_055572035.1 Streptomyces sp. NPDC030838
CACCCCCCCCCCGCGGGACACCCCCCCCCCCCCCCCCCCCTCTCCCCCCCCCTCCCCCCCCCCCCCCCCCCCCCCCCCCCCCCCCCCCCCCCCCCCCCCCCGCGGCTGTGAGAATCGCCGTCATGACGAAACACGGGGGACGGCGTGACCAGGCCGCACGGGATGCGATGACCGTCGAGATCGGGTACGCGCTGTGCAGCGCGGCCTTCGCGGCGGCGGTGGTCTTCGGGGCGGTGGCCGGGCCGGTGTGGCTCTTCTCGCTGCCGGACACCGTGGAGACCCTGCTGCTGCGCACCGGCCAGGTGATCGCGCCGGTGCTGTTCCTGGCACGCGTGATCGCGGTGCTGGTCCGCTTCCGGACCGCCCCTCAGCCCAGCCAGCCCGGCCGTACCAACCCGGACTCGTAGGCCAGCACGACGAGTTGGGCCCGGTCGCGGGCGCCGAGCTTCACCATCGTGCGGCTCACATGCGTCTTGGCGGTGAGCGGGCTGACGACCAGGCGGCGGGCGATCTCCTCGTTGGACAGGCCGATGCCGACCAGGGCCATCACCTCCCGCTCCCGCTCGGTGAGCGCGGTCAGCGCGCCGGCCGCCGCGGGCTCCTTGGAGCGGGCGGCGAACTCGGCGATCAGCCGTCGGGTCACTCCCGGGGAGAGCAGGGCGTCGCCCGCGACCACCGCGCGGACCGCGCGCAGCAGTTCGTCCGGTTCCGTGTCCTTCACCAGGAAGCCGGAGGCGCCCGCGCGGATCGCCTCGAAGACGTACTCGTCCAGCTCGAACGTGGTAAGCATGACCACCTTCACATCCGCCGGCCCCGGATCCTCGGTGATCCGGCGGGTCGCGGCCAGGCCGTCGAGCACGGGCATCCGGATGTCCATCAGGACGACGTCGGGGCGCAGTTCGCGGACCGCGCGCAGCGCCTCCTCGCCGTCGGCGGCCTCCGCGACGACCTCGATGTCGGGCTGGGCGTCGAGCAGCGCCCGGAAACCGGCCCGCACCAGGTGCTGATCGTCGGCGAGCAGTACACGGATCACCGGCCCTCCTCCTCGCGATACGGCGGCGACAGCGGCAGTACGGCGTCCACCCGGAACCCTCCGTCGGGGCGCGGGCCCGCCTCGATGGTGCCACCCAGCGCGGCGGCCCGCTCCCGCATCCCGGCCAGCCCGTTGCCGCTGCCGCCCGCGTCGGCGCCGGTCGCCGGGCCGTCGTCGTCGATCCGCAGCCGCAGCGCACCGCCCTCCCGGGCGAGCCGCACGCGCGCATGCCGGGAACCGGAGTGCCGTACGACATTCGTCAGCGCCTCCTGGACGATCCGGAAGGCGGCGAGGTCCGTGGCCGGCGGCAGCCGCGGGGCCGTGCCCTCGACCCGGACCGTGAGGCCCGCGTCCGCCGCCGCCTCCACCAGCTCGGGCAGCCGGCCGAGGCCGGGGGCGGGGGCTCGCGGCGCGTCCCCGGGGGTGCGCAGGGTGTCGAGCACCTGGCGGACCTCGCCCAGCGCCTCCTTGCTGGCGCCCCTGATGGTGGTGAGCGCGGTGCGCGCCTGCTCGGGGTCGGTGTCGAGCAGGGCGAGTCCGACGCCCGCCTGCACATTGATCACGGAGAGGCTGTGCGCGAGGACGTCGTGCAGCTCGCGGGCGATCCGCAGCCGCTCCTCGTCGGCGCGCCGCCGCGCCGCCTGGGCCCGCTCGGCCCGCTCCCGCGTCCACTGCTCGCGCCGGGCGCGGGCCAGCTCCGCGAGCGCCACGATCGCCACCACCCAGGTGGCGACCACCACCTCCTGCCCCCAGGAGGCGGGCTCGTCCCCGGAGGGCGGCAGCCACCGGTAGAGCCAGTGCGCGACCAGCATGTGCGCGGCCCACAGCGTCCCCAGCGCCGCCCAGGCAGCCCGGCGGTGCCCCGTGACGACCGCGCTGAAGCAGGCGACGGCGACCGTCAGCAGGACCGGCCCGTACGGATATCCGGCGCCCAGGTAGACCGCAACCGTCGCCGCCGTCCCGAACACCACGGCCCGCGGATACCGGTGCCGCCACAGCAGCTGCCCCGCCGCCAGGAGCAGCAGCACCCGCGCGAACGGATCGAGGGCCGCCCGCTCGCCCTCCTGGGCCCGCTCGGCGAAGTTCGAGCCGACCAGCACGAAGACGGTGAGCAGCACAGTCGAGCGCCACGGCCACCGGGCCGGCCGCCCCTCCTGCTCGGCGCGGTCCCACCACGGCGGCCCGTGCCGCCACCACATCGGCGGCCCGCCCGGCCGTACGCGCTGCTCCTCCATGACCGCCACGCTAGACCCGAGCCCAGGTAGTCGGCGTCACCCGCGGGAGGTGATCACACGTACTCCTCACGAGGTACGTCCGCTCGGGTCCCGCCGTCCTCCTTCAGCCGGACCCGGCGCAGCGGGCGCGGTGCCCACCAGTTGGCGCGGCCGGCCAGTCGGGCGCCGGGTACCGGCTGACCGGCGCGGACGTCGACGACCTGCGGGAGCGCCGCGCCCTGGTCGACGCGGCCCGTGCCGCGCGGGACGCGGGCCGGGTGGAGCGGGCGGTGGAACTCGCCCGGCGCGCGGAGGAGTTGTGGCGGGGCGAGTTCGCCGAGGGGCTTCAGGCGCCGTATCTGGCGGCGGAGCGCCTGCGCTGGGCGGAAAAGCGCCTCACCGTGCTGGAGGCGCGGCTGAGCGGCGAGATCGCACTGGGCCGGTCCTTCGAGTACGTCCACGAACTCGTCCGCCTCGTCGCCGCGCACCCGCTGCGCGAACGCCTCGTCGAACTCCTGATGCTGGCGATGTGCCGCACCGGCCGCCCTTCCGACGCCCTCACCGCCTACGAGGCCGCCCGTCACCGCCTCGCCGAGGCCCTGGGCACCGATCCGGGGCCCGCACTGCGGTCCCTGCACGCGCGGATCCTGCGGCAGGATCCGGAGGTGGTGCCGGGGGCCGCGGTCGCGGCGTCCTGAGGAGCCCAGCCCGCCCCGCAGAAAACCGCTTCGGCGCCAGTCGCCGGACTACGCGTGGACCAGGCCCACGGAGTGGGCCAGCTGAGCCACCGCGTGGCGGAAGAACGGCTCGCGGTCCTCGACGATCCGGTTGAACTGGCCGAAGACCTCGAAGCCCACCAGCCCGTACAGCTGCGCCCAGGCCGCGACGAGCATCGCCACCACCTCGGGCGGCAGATCGGGGGCGAGGTCCGCGGCGATGCGCTCGGCTTCCGTGCGGAGTCCGGCGGGCAGCGGGGTCTTGGCGACGCCCTTGCCCTGGTGGGCGTCGCGCACGATGCGGATCAGGAGGTGCCCGACGCGGGCGGCGGGCGGGACCGTGGCCTGCGGGGCGGTGTAGCCGGGCACGGGCGATCCGTAGATCAGGGCGTACTCGTGGGGGTGCACCAGCGCCCACGCGCGCACCGCCTCGCACACGGCCGTCCAGCGCCGTACCGGTCCCGCGTCGGCGACCGCGTCGTGCGCGGCCTCGGCGGCCTCGCCGAGGGAGTCGTAGGCGTCGATGATGAGCGCGGTCAGCAGGTCGTCGCGGCTGGGGAAGTAGCGGTAGAGCGCGGAGGAGACCATGCCGAGTTCGCGGGCGACCGCGCGCAGGGAGAGTTTGGCGGCGCCGTCGACCGCGAGCTGCCGGCGGGCCTCGTCCTTGATGGCCTCGGTGACTTCGATCCTGGCTCGGGCGCGGGCGCCGCGCGGGGTGCTGGTGCTCATGCGGGGAAGTCTTCCATGTTTTCGGAGCAGTGCACACAAGTGTGAGCACTGCTCTTGCTTCGGATCGCCGCTCTCGTGCACACTGCTCTCAACCGAGAGCAGTGCTCACAATGCACGGCTCACACGCCACTCCCCGGGGGAGCCCCATGTCCACCCACGTCAAAAAGCCCGGCTGGCTCACCGTCCACGTCTTCAACCGCGCCGTCGCCTGGCTGACCCGCCGCGGCATCAGCATCTGGGGCTCCCGCGTCCTCGCGGTCCGCGGCCGCAAGAGCGGCCAGTGGCGGACCACCCCGGTCAACCTGCTGACCGTCGACGGCCGGCAGTACCTCCTCGCGCCCCGCGGCCACGTCCAGTGGACGCACAACATGCGCGCGGCCGGCGGCGGCGAGCTGCGGCTGGGCAGGAACGTCGACGTCTTCACCGCGACCGAGGTCGCCGACGACGACAAGCCGCCGCTCCTGCGCGCCTACCTCAAGCGGTGGAAGGCCGAGGTGGGCGTGTTCTTCGACGGCGTCGGCCCGGACTCCCCCGACGCCGAGCTGCGCCGTATCGCCCCCGACCACCCCGTCTTCCGTATCGAGATCACGTCGGTCAGGACGACGGGCTGACCTCGGCCTCGGCTCCGGCCCCCGCCCCGGCCTCGGCCGGCGACCGGCGGTCCAGCGCGGTCAGGGCGCGCTGGGCGATCGGGCGGGTGCGGACGATCTCGCCCAGGGACGTCGACCCGCGCGTGATGTCCATGAACGCCCGCCAGGCCGGCCGGAGACCGGTCAGCGCCGCGTGGAACAGGCCGGGCCGCCGCTCGAACGCCTGGAGCAGCCGCTTGCCGACGGCCATCTCCACGCCCAGCCCCGCCTTGACGGCGAACGCGTAGTTCAGGGCCTGCCGACGGGTGTCCACGGCGTCGTGCGCCTCGGCGATGCGCACCGCCCACTCCCCCGCGAGCCGCCCCGAGCGCAGCGCGAACGAGATGCCCTCCCGGGTCCACGGCTCCAGCAGCCCCGCCGCGTCCCCGCACACCAGCACCCGCCCGCGCGACAGCGGCGAGTCGTCGGCGCGGCAGCGGGTCAAGTGCCCGGAGGAGATGCTCGGTTCGAAGCCCGCGAGGCCGAGCCGGCCGATGAAGTCCTCCAGATAGCGCTTCGTGGCGGCGCCTTCGCCACGCGCCGAGATCACGCCGACGGTGAGCGTGTCGCCCTTCGGGAAGACCCAGCCGTAACTGCCCGGGATCGGCCCCCAGTCGATGAGGACGCGCCCCTTCCAGTCCTCGGCGACCGTTTCCGGCACCGGGATCTCCGCCTCCAGGCCAAGGTCCACCTGTCCGAGCTTCACCCCGACGTGTGCCCCTATGCGGCTGGCGCTGCCGTCGGCGCCGACCACGGCCCGCGCCAGCAGGGTCTCGCCGCCCTGGAGCACCACGGCGACCGTGCGCCGGTCCGGCACCGCGGCCCCGTGCTGCTCGACCCGCTGCACGGTGACGCCGGTGCGCAGTTCGGCGCCCGCCTTCTGGGCGTGCTCGACCAGCTGCTGGTCGAACTCCGGCCGGTTGATCAGCCCGAACAGCATCTGCTTGGAGCGCCGGGTGCGGGCGAAGCGTCCGTTGTGGGAGAAGGTCACCGCGTGGACGCGGTCCTTGAAGGGCAGCTCGAAGCCGGGCGGCAGAGCGTCGCGGGAGGGGCCGATGATGCCGCCGCCGCAGGTCTTGTAGCGGGGCAGCTCCGCCTTCTCCAGCAACAGCACGCGCCGTCCCGCGACCGCCGCCGCGTAGGCGGCCGAGGCCCCCGCGGGCCCCGCGCCCACCACGACGACGTCCCACACCTGCCGCACGTCGTCCGCCGAAGAGTTCTCGCTGCTCACGATGGTCTGCCGCTCCCGATCCGCCGCCGCATCTGTCCCTCGCATCCTACGGCGGAGATCACCGAGGGCCGCTGTGGGAGGATCGGCGGTACTCACACCCGTACCAACGTCGCACCCACAAGGAGCGTGCCCATGTCGTCGAATCCGGTCGCCGAGACCGTCGCCTCGCTGATGCCCAGGGCGAAGGCGGAGCTCACCGAGCTGGTGGCCTTTAAATCGGTGGCGGACTTCGACCAGTTCCCGAAGAGCGAGAGCGAGGGCGCCGCGCGCTGGGTCGCCGACGCGCTGACCGCCGAGGGCTTCCAGGACGTGGCCCTGCTCGACACCCCGGACGGCACCCAGTCGGTGTACGGCTACCTGCCCGGCCCCGAGGGCGCGAAGACGGTCCTGCTCTACGCGCACTACGACGTCCAGCCGCCGCTCGACGAGGCCGCCTGGACCACCCCGCCGTTCGAGCTGACCGAGCGCGATGGCCGCTGGTACGGCCGCGGGGCCGCCGACTGCAAGGGCGGCGTGATCATGCACCTGCTGGCCCTGCGCGCCCTGAAGGCGAACGGCGGTGTGCCGGTGCACGTCAAGGTGATAGCCGAGGGCTCCGAGGAGATGGGGACGGGCGGCCTGGAGCGGTACGCCGAGGCGCACCCGGAGCTGCTGGAGGCCGACACGATCGTGATCGGCGACGCGGGCAACTTCCGCGTGGGTCTGCCGACGGTCACCTCCACGCTGCGCGGGATGACGCTGGTCCGCGTGCGGATCGACACCCTGGCGGGCAACCTGCACTCGGGCCAGTTCGGCGGCGCCGCCCCCGACGCGCTGGCCGCGCTGATCCGCGTCCTGGACTCGCTGCGCGCCGAGGACGGCTCGACGACGGTGGACGGGCTGACCGGTGAGGCGTCGTGGGACGGTCTGCAGTACGCCGAGGAGCAGTTCCGCAAGGACGCCAAGGTGCTGGACGGCGTGCGGCTGATCGGTTCCGGTACGGTCGCCGACCGGATCTGGGCGCGGCCCGCGGTCACCGTGCTGGGCATCGACTGCCCGCCGGTGGTCGGCGCGACCCCGTCGGTGCAGGCGAGCGCCCGGGCGCTGGTGAGCCTGCGGGTGCCGCCGGGCGTGGACGCCGCCGAGGCGACCAAGCTGCTCCAGGCACACCTGGAGGCGCACACCCCGTGGGGCGCGCGGGTGAGCACGGAACAGATCGGCCAGGGCCAGGCGTTCCGCGCCGACACCACCAGCCCCGCGTACCAGGCGATGGCCGACGCGATGGCGGTGGCGTACCCGGGCGAGGAGATGCAGTACGCGGGCCAGGGCGGCTCGATCCCGCTGTGCAACACCCTCGCGGCGCTCTACCCGAACGCGGAGATCCTGCTCATCGGCCTGAGCGAGCCCGAGGCGCAGATCCACGCGGTGAACGAGAGCGTGTCGCCGGAGGAGCTGGAGCGGCTGTCGGTGGCGGAGGCGCTGTTCCTGCGCAACTACGCGGCGAGCTGACGCGGGATCGCGGTTCTGCCCTTCATCTCCTTCGGCACGGCGTGCTGTTCACCGGGGACACGGTCGCCGAGTCCCCGGTGAACGGCACGGTGATCCGCTGGTCGGACGGTCCGGAGCGGCGCTCAGGGAGGCGGCGGAGGAGTCGCCTAGCTCTCAACCTGCCGGTCCTCGACCGGAACGCCCGCCTCCAGGTACAGCGCGGCTCCCCGTTCCCGGGCCCGCAGGGCCCAGCGCAGCCGTTCGTAGCGTACGGGGGGCAGCAGGCCGGCGGCCTCCTGTTCGGTGACGAAGCGCCAGGCGCGCAGTTCGGGTCCGGGCAGCAGGACCTGGCCGGTCTCTGCGGAGTCGAGCCGTCCGCCGTCGAAGAGGAGGCGCAGACCGCCGTAGCCGGGGGGTGCGGGCGGTTCCCAGTCGGCGACGAGCAGGCGCGGTACGTCCTCCAGGCGGATGCCGGTCTCCTCGGCGACCTCGCGCATCCCGGCCCGGGCGGGCGCCTCGCCGGGTTCCACGACGCCGCCGGGGAACTCCCAGCCGGGCTTGTAGGTGGGGTCGACGAGCAGCACGCGGTCCTGCTCGTCGAAGAGGAGGACGCCGGCGGCCAGCGTCTCGGCGGTGGGTTCGGGGGTCTGCACGATCTCGCAGACGGGTACGGCGCCCGAGGCGACGGCCTCCGCGATGCGGACGGCGGTCTCGTACGGGGTGAGGGTGCCGTTGTCGATGAGATGGGCGTCGGCGGTGAGCCAGGAGGCGAGGGCGGCGTGGTACGGCTCGATGTGGTCGTAGGACCACTGCCGTATCCGCATCTCGCCGTCGGGCAGGTCCGGGGGGACCTCGCGCTGGGCTATTCGCTCCCGCAGTATCGTTTCGGCCGGGGCGAGCAGCACATGGCGGACGGTGATCCGGCGGGCGGCGAGCCCGCCGAAGATCTCGTCGCGGTACTCCTGGCGGAGCAGGGTCATGGGGACCACGAGGGTGCCGCCGAGTTCGGCGAGCATCGCGGCCGCGGTGTCGATGACGAGCCGGCGCCAGATCGGCAGATCCTGGAAGTCGCCGACCTCGGCGAGGTGTTTGGCCGGCAGCAGCTGTGCGAGTGCGCCGCCGATGACCTCGGGGTCGAAGAGCGTGCTGTTCGGGATCAGTTCGATCAGTTCTCGTGCGGTGGTGGTCTTCCCCGCACCGAACGTGCCGTTGATCCAGACGACGGTCACGTTTCCCCCTCTTCTGTTGGCCCCCTGTGGCTTGCCCGCTCCACCCTGCCACGGAAACCAACCCCCGTTGAGGGGGCACAAACGGAAGGCGCCGGTCCCCGTGGCACGGGGAACCGGCGCCCGCCGGGCCTGAGCGGCTCGGTTACTTCTCCTGCTCGCCGGACGTGTCGTCATCTGACGTGTCCAGGCTGTCGGTGGCGAGGACCGGGTCGAGGCTGCTGACCGTGTCGCCCACGTTGAGGTCGGACAGCTGTTCCCCGAGCGCGTGCGACGGGGTGACCGCCGCGACGACGAATCCGGCGGCGAGGGAGGCGATGGCGAGCATGCTGCGCTTCTTCATGCCCCGTTCAACTGCGAAGCCGGGCCGAGGTCACGCCCGGGCCGGCAGGAGGTGGCGACGGCCGAACGTTTCCGCTCCGTCACACCCCCGCCGCCGCGGCGTCCGTGCGCCGGGTCAGCACCGCGGCGGCCGCGCCCACCAGGCCCGCGTCCGTGCCCATCTGCGCCGGGGCCACGGTGAGCTGCCGGACGAAGGAGAGGGTGGCGTAGTCGGTGAGCGACTTGCGCAGCGGTGCGAAGAGGACGTCGCCCGCGTTGGCCACACCGCCGCCGATCACCGCGATGTCGATCTCGACGAGGGTCGCGGTGGCCGCGATCCCGGCCGCCAGCGCCTGGGCGGCCCGCTCGAAGGAGGCCACGGCGACCGGATCCCCGGCCCGGGCCGCGGCGGCCACCGCGGCGGCGGAGGTGTCGCCGTCCAAGCCGGGCCGCCAGCCGTTCTCCAGGGCGCGCCGGGCGATGTTCGGGCCGCTCGCGATGCGCTCCACACAGCCGCGTGCTCCGCACGGGCACGGGTCGCCGTCGAGGTCCACGCTGATGTGACCGATGTGGCCCGCGTTGCCGGTCGGGCCGGGGTGCAGCCGCCCGTTCAGGACCAGGCCGCCGCCGACGCCCGTGGACACCACCATGCACAGCGCGTTGGCGTGCCCGCGCGCGGCGCCCTGCCAGTGCTCGGCGGCGGTGATCGCCACGCCGTCGCCGATCAGCTCGACCGGCAGCCCGCCGGTCGCCGCGCGGACCCGCTCGACCAGCGGATAGCCGCGCCAGCCGGGCACGTTCACCGGGCTCACGGTGCCCGCGGAGGCGTCGACCGGACCCGCGCTGCCGATGCCGACGGCGACCGCCCTGCTCCACAGCGGCACGGCGGCCAGCTCGGCGAGGACGTCCTCGACGGCCCGCATCACGGTGTCGCCGTCCTCCTGTGCGGGCGTCGGGCGCTGCGCCCGCACCACGATCCGGCCGCCGCCGTCCACCAGCGCGCCTGCGATCTTGGTGCCGCCGATGTCGAGCGCGGCCACGAGGTCGGTGTGCATCAGAGTCGGATCTCCCCGTCAACCAGGTGTGTTCTCCCCGTCGACCAGGGGAGACGGTCCGGCCGGTCCTGCGGTGGGGCGCGGGTCCGGAGTGTGCGGTGGACAGTGTCTCCTGGGCATGACAACGTTGTCCAGGCTCTATGCTCGACGCCACATCCTCACACCACCCCATGGACCGACGCACCCCGTGGATCACAGGACAGGACACCGCACCGTGCCCGAGACCATCCGCCGAGCCGCCGACCGTCTCCCCGGGAACCGCTACGGCAACCGGCCCACCATGAAGGACGTCGCGGCGCGCGCCGGGGTCGGGCTGAAGACGGTCTCCCGGGTCGTCAACGGCGAACCGGGCGTGACCCCGGAGACCGAGCAGCGGGTCCAGGAGGCCATAGCGGCGCTGGGCTTCCGCCGCAACGACAGCGCACGGGTGCTGCGCAAGGGCCGCACCGCCAGCATCGGCCTGGTCCTGGAGGACCTCGCCGACCCGTTCTACGGCCCGCTGAGCCGCGCGGTCGAGGAGGTGGCCCGCGCCCACGGCGCCCTGCTGATCAACGGATCCAGCGCGGAGGACCCGGACCGCGAGCAGGAGCTGGTGCTGGCGCTGTGCGCCCGGCGGGTGGACGGGCTGGTGGTGATCCCGGCCGGTGACGACCACCGGTATCTGGAGCCGGAGCTCCGGGCGGGCGTCGCCACCGTCTTCGTGGACCGGCCGGCCGGGAAGATCGACGCCGACGTGGTGCTGTCCGACAACTACGGCGGCGCCCGCGACGGCGTGGCCCATCTGATCGCGCACGGGCACCGGCGGATCGGCTTCATCGGTGACATGCCCCGCATCCACACCGCCGCGGAGCGACTGCGCGGCTACCGCGCCGCCATGGAGGACGCGGGCATACCGGTCGAGGACTCCTGGATATCCCTCGGCGTCACCGACCCGGCGCGGGTGCGCCGGGCCGCCGAGGAGATGCTCTCCGGCCCCGCGCCCGTCACCGCGGTCTTCGCGGGCAACAACCGGGTGACCGTCACGGTGATCCGGGTGCTGGCCGAGCACGGCCGCCGGGTCGCGCTGGTCGGCTTCGACGACATCGAGCTCGCCGATCTGCTCCAGCCGGGTGTCACGGTCGTCGCCCAGGACGCGGCCGCGCTCGGCCGTACCGCCGCCGAGCGGCTGTTCCGCCAGCTGGACGGCTCCCTGGTCGTCCCGGAGCGGATCGAGCTGCCGACCCGGCTGATCACGCGCGGCTCGGGCGAGCTGCCCCCGGCCGACCAAGGGACCAATGGTTGACCACCGTGACCTTGACGACTGTTCGCTGCGCGCGCTCGGCCTCGCCGTCGCGCCGCGCGACCACCCGCTGACCTACCCAGGGGCCTGGCCCGAGGAGTCCGGACTCCTCACCGGGGACCGGCTGTTACCCCTGGACCGGCTGGTGTACCAGGACCGCGTCCCCGTCCTGGCCGTCGGCTCCAACGCCTGCCCCGGCCAACTGCGCCACAAGATGGACGAGTTCGGCATCGACTCGCCCGTGCCCATGGTGAAGACCCGGGTGACCGGCCTCGACGTGGGCGTCTCCGCGCATGTGAGCCGCATGGGCTATGTGTCCGCGTCCCCGTTCGCGGCGCCCGGCGTGGTCCGGGAGCTGTTCGTCATCTGGCTGGACGCCGAGCAGCTCGCGGTCATCGACGCCAGCGAGGGCGTGCCGGTGCCGGACGGCAACTTCAGGCGGGCCTGGCTGCCCGCTCCCGAGGTGCGCATCGACCTGGCGGACGGCACGACGCTACCGGGCGCGTACGCGTATGTGAACCGGCGCGGAGTCCTGCACAACGGCACGGGCGCCCCGCGCCGGCATCCCGGCCGGCAGCACACCCTGCTCGGCGAACTCCTCGTCACCCTGCCCCGGTTACGGGAGCTGTTCGGGGTGACGCCGGAGGAGTTCTCCGCGCGGGCGCGGGCCGACCGGCGGCTGTGCGAGCGGGGGACCCGGCTGTTCGCCGAACAGAAGCTGGTGACGGTGTCCGGTCTGGAGCGGTACGTACGGCCTCAGCAGACCGGAAGTCCGGGCACCGGGGCGTCGTTGTCGCCGCCCTCGATGTAGACGTCGCTGACGTACACGCCCGTGTTGCCGCTGTCGTCGTCGGTCTTGGCCCACCAGACGTTGGTCCACTCGCCGTAGGTCTCCCGGCGGCCCAGGTTCTGCTGGCAGTAGAAGTAGTTGGTGCCCGCGTTGAGGACGCCCGCCTCGGCGCCGGAGGCGGTGTAGGACGTGGCGGTGCGCCAGACCTGGCAGTTGTACTTGCCGCCGCCGATGGGCTGGCAGGAGGGTGCGGGTGCGGTGGCACCGCCTCCGCCGGTCGTGCCGCCGTCGCCGGAACCGCCGCCGCTGCCGCCGGCCGCGGTGCGGGTCGGGGACGGCGCGCGGGACGGGGCCTCGGTCGTGGGGTCCGTCGTCCGTCCGGTGCTCCGGGTCGCGTCCGGGGTCGTCTCCGCGCCGTCCCGCTGCCCGGACGGCGTGGGTTCGGCCGAACGGGAGGCGTCGGCACGGCCGGTCGCCGAGGGTGTGCCGGTCGCGGAGGAGTCGACGGGCGCGGTGGTGCGTGCGCTCGCCTGCGGATCGCCGGACGAGTCACCGAGGAGGGCGACGGTGACGCCGGTCGCGACGAGGACGGCGGTGACGGCCGCGGCGGCGAGCAGGGCACGACCCTTGCGACGGGGCGGGGTGCCGGGCGGTATGGGGCCGGTGACGGCCGGCGCGCCGGATGTCCCCGGGGCGCCGGGTGCACCGACGGGGCCTGTCGGGCCGTATCCCTGCCCGCCCGGGGCGCCGGGGAGCCCGTGTCCGGGGGTGCCGTGGCCCGGTCCTCCGCCGGCGGCGTGTGCCTGCGGTCCGTCAGCGGCGAAGCCCTGCCCGTCACGGGCGGCGAAGCCCTGACCCTCGGGCGCGTTGAAGCCCCGCTCCCCCGCTATGGCCTGCGGCGGTCCGAAGCCCGGTGGGACGGAAGGGACCGCGCGTTCGGTCTGTACGCGCGGCGGGCCGTCGGCGGGACCGCTGTGGAGCGGTGCCGTGGGGACGTCCCTGTCCGGGGCCTGGGCGACGGCCTCCAGGAGGTCGCGCCCCCGTTCGGCGTCGGGACGGGAGTCCGGGTGCTTGTCCATCAGTTGCCGCAGTACTGGGGCGAGCGGTCCGGCGCGGCGGGGTTCCGGGAGGGGTTCGGCCACGATCGCCGTGAGCGTGGAGTACGTCGACGTACGGCGAAACGGCGAGGCACCCTCCACGGCGGCGTAGAGGGTGGCGCCGAGGGCCCAGACGTCGGAGGCGGGGCCCGGTTCGGCGCCCTGGGCGCGTTCGGGGGCCAGGTAGTCGAGGGAGCCGACGATCTCGCCGCTGCGGGTCAGGTGGGTGGCGGAGCCGTCCCCGGGGTCGTCCATGGTGGCGATGCCGAAGTCGGTCAGGACCACGCGGCCGGAGCGGTCGAGGAGGATGTTGCCGGGCTTGACGTCGCGGTGCAGGACACCGGCGCGGTGGGCGGCGGCCAGGGCGTCCATGACCTTGGCGCCGATTCCGGCGGCCTCGCGTGCGTCGAGCGTGCCGCGCTCGCGCAGCACATCGTCCAGGGACGGTCCGTCGACCAGTTCCATGACGATCAGCGGGCGGCCGTCGACCTCGGCGATGTCGTGCACGGCGACGACCCCGGGGTGGCGGACCCGGGCGGCGGCGCGGGCCTCGCGCTGCATCCGCAGCCGCAGATCGGCCAGTTCGGGACCCGCGGTGTCGGTGTAGGTGCGCAGTTCCTTGACGGCGACCTCGCGGCCCAGCACCTCGTCGACGGCTCTCCAGACGACGCCCATGCCGCCGCGCCCGAGCCGGTCCGTCACCCGATACCGCCCGGCCAGCAGCCGACCGACCCCGTCCGGCTGTCCGTACTCCCCGTGCTCCCCGTACTCCCCCGAAGACACCGCTGCCCCGTTCCCTGTGACACGTCATTGCGTGGCGTACAGGGTACGGGGCAGGAGTGACAGCGGTAGGCCGGTGGGGCCGCCGTGACCCGGTCGCTACTGGGCGGAGGCCGTCAGGTCGCCTCGCCGGGGCGCGGCGAAGCCCTCGAGGTCGGCCCGGGTCAGCCCGGTGAGCTTGGCGACCTCCGCGATGTCGAGGGCGCCGCAGTCCAGGCCGCGCAGGAGGTAGCCGCTGAGCGCCTTGGCGGTGGCGGGCTCGTCCATGACGTCGCCGTCGGTGTGGTTGGCGTAGCGGGCGAGGCGGGCGGCGGCCTGTTCGAAGCCCTCGCGGTAGAAGGCGAAGACGGCCGCGTAGCGGGTGGGGATGTGGCCGGGGTGCATATCCCAGCCCTGGTAGTAGGCGCGGGCCAGGGCACGGCGGGTGAGCCCGTAGTGCAGCCGCCACGCGTCGTGGACCTTCTCGGTGGGGCCGACCGGGAGGACGTTGGTCGAGCCGTCCGACACCCGTACGCCGGTACCCGCCGCCGCGACCTGCATGATCGCCTTGGCGTGGTCGGCCGCGGGGTGGTCGCTGGCCTGGTAGGCGGCGGAGACGCCCAGGCAGGCGCTGTAGTCGAAGGTGCCGTAGTGCAGGCCGGTGGCCCGGCCCTCGGCGGCCTGGATCATGCGGGCGACGGTGGCGGTGCCGTCGGCGGCGAGGATGGACTGGCTGGTCTCGATCTGGATCTCGAAGCCGATCCGGCCGGGCTCCAGGCCGTGCGCCTTCTCGAAGGCCTCGAGGAGCCGGACCATGGCGGTGACCTGCTCCGGGTAGGTGACCTTGGGCAGGGTGAGGACCAGCCCGTCGGGCAGTCCGCCGGCCCGCGTCAGGCCGGTGAGGAAGATGTCGAGGGTGCGGATGCCGCGGTCGCGGACGGCCGCCTCCATGCACTTCATACGGATGCCCATGTACGGGGCGGCGGTGCCGTTCGCGTACGCCTCGGCGATGAGGCGGGCGGCGCGGGCCGCGTCCCGGTCCTCGTCCGCGCCCTTGTAGCCGTCCTCGAAGTCGACGCGCAGGTCCTCGATGGGCTCGCGCTCCAGCTTGGCGCGGACGCGGGAGTAGACGGGCTCGGCGAGGTCGTCCGACAGGCCGAGGACGGCGGCGAAGGAGGCGGCGTCCGGGGCGTGCTCGTCGAGGGCGGCGAGGGCCTGGTCGCCCCAGGAGCGGATGGTGTCGGCGGCGAAGACGTCACCGGGTACGTAGACCGTGTGGACGGGCTGCCGGGTGCCGGGGTCTCCGGGGTAGAGGCGCTCCAGTGCGGCGTCGACCGGCGCGAGGGAGGCGCTGATCTCCTCGCCGACGGCGCCCGCGAGGCTCGTCGCCACCTGCTCCTGCTGGCCCTGACCCATCCCAACACCCTCCTGTTTTCCGCTGTACGGAATCAACAATCCGTAGAACGAAGTTATCCGGGGGCCTTCCCGCTGGTCAACACCCGTCCGCAGCATGGTCCGCCCTCGCCACCCCTCCCGCGCGCCGGGCCGGGACGAGACGAGGCCCCCGTGACCGTCGGCGGTCACGGGGGCCTCGGAGGCGCTGTGCGGGATCAGCCCTTGCGAGCCTTGATCTCCTCGGTGAGCTGCGGGACGACGTCGAACAGGTCGCCGACGACGCCGTAGTCGACCAGCTCGAAGATCGGGGCCTCGGGGTCCTTGTTGATGGCCACGATCGTCTTCGAGGTCTGCATGCCCGCGCGGTGCTGGATCGCGCCGGAGATACCGGAGGCGATGTACAGCTGCGGCGAGACCGACTTGCCGGTCTGGCCGACCTGGTTGGTGTGCGGGTACCAGCCCGCGTCCACCGCGGCACGCGAGGCACCGACGGCCGCACCGAGGGAGTCGGCGAGGGCCTCGATGATCGCGAAGTTCTCCTTGCCGTTGACACCACGGCCACCGGAGACCACGATCGCGGCCTCGGTCAGCTCCGGACGGCCCGTCGACTCACGCGGCGTACGGCCGGTGATCTTCGTGCCGGTGGCCTTCTCGGAGAAGGTCACGGACAGGGCCTCGACCGCGCCGGCGGCCGGGGCGGCCTCGACTGCGGCCGAGTTCGGCTTGACCGTGATGACCGGGGTGCCCTTGGTGACACGGGACTTGGTGGTGAAGGCGGCGGCGAACACCGACTGGGTCGCGACCGGACCCTCGTCGCCGGCCTCCAGGTCGACGGCGTCGGTGATGATGCCGGAGCCGATGCGCAGCGCCAGACGCGCGGCGATCTCCTTGCCCTCGGCGGAGGACGGGACCAGCACGGCGGCCGGGGAGACAGCCTCGTAGGCGGCCTGCAGGGCGTCCACCTTCGGCACGACCAGGTACTCGGCGTACTCGGACGCGTCGTGGGTGAGGACCTTCACCGCGCCGTGCTCGGCGAGCGTGGCGGCGGTGTCGGCGGCGCCGTTGCCCAGCGCGACGGCGACCGGCTCGCCGATGCGGCGGGCCAGGGTCAGCAGCTCCAGGGTGGGCTTGCGGACGGCACCGTCCACGTGGTCGACGTAGACGAGGACTTCAGCCATGGGACTTCTTCTCTCCTGCTTGCGAAGTTGAGGGGCGGTCAGCGAAGCCGGGCTCAGATGAACTTCTGGCCCGCGAGGAACTCAGCGAGCTGCTTGCCGCCCTCGCCCTCGTCCTTGACGATCGTGCCGGCCGTGCGGGCCGGGCGCTCGGCCGCGGAGTCGACCGTGGTGTAGGCACCCTCGAGACCTACCTCCTCGGCCTCGATGTCCAGGTCGGACAGGTCCCAGGACTCCACCGGCTTCTTCTTGGCGGCCATGATGCCCTTGAAGGACGGGTAACGCGCCTCACCCGACTGGTCGGTGACGGACACGACCGCCGGAAGCTGCGCCTCCAGCTGCTCGCTCGCGGCGTCGCCGTCGCGGCGGCCCTTCACGACACCGTCCTCGACGGAGACCTCGGACAGCAGGGTGACCTGCGGGACGCCCAGGCGCTCGGCCAGCAGGGCCGGTACGACACCCATGGTGCCGTCGGTGGAGGCCATGCCGGAGATGACCAGGTCGTAGCCGGCCTTCTCGATGGCCTTGGCCAGGACCAGGGAGGTGCCGATGGCGTCGGTGCCGTGCAGGTCGTCGTCCTCGACGTGGATGGCCTTGTCGGCACCCATGGAGAGGGCCTTGCGCAGGGCGTCCTTGGCGTCCTCCGGGCCCACCGTCAGGACGGTGACCTCGGCGTCGTCGGCGTCCTCCGCGATCTGCAGCGCCTGCTCGACCGCGTACTCGTCCAGTTCGGAGAGCAGACCGTCCACGTCGTCACGGTCGACGGTCAGGTCATCGGCGAAGTGCCGGTCGCCAGTGGCGTCGGGCACGTACTTCACAGTGACAACGATCCTCAAGCTCACGCCGGCTCTCCTACTGCATCGACATTTCTCGGCTGCCTCTTGCAGGCAGCATAGGCGCCCCAAGTGGCCGCTCCCGACCGGGGCGACCTGCGCTCCCAGCCGAAATATTACTCGTCAGTACACCCAGTTCGTGCCCGCTAAGCAAGCGCTTTGAACTGTGACCTTCGCAACGCAGCGTAACCGGAACTGGACGCCTTCGCAGGCCGACCCGTGCGTGATCAATCACGCAGCGCGGTGAACCGGCCCTGGTGGTAGAGCAGCGGACGGCCGGTGCCGCCGGCGTCGCCGACGACGATCTCGGCGAGCACGATGCGATGGTCCCCGGCGGGCACCCGCGCG
Source organism: Streptomyces sp. NPDC030838 (assembly GCF_055572035.1). Taxonomy (NCBI): domain Bacteria; kingdom Bacillati; phylum Actinomycetota; class Actinomycetes; order Kitasatosporales; family Streptomycetaceae; genus Streptomyces; species Streptomyces sp. NPDC030838. The sequence continues at coordinate 17,298 of NZ_JBVIED010000018.1, forward strand.
TGGACCCGGCACACCAGCCAGGCCAGGACCTCGTCGAGGACCGGAACGCCCTCCGGACCCTCGCGCCACGCGGTGGGCGAGCCGAAGCGGTCGGCGCCGCTGCGGGCGAAGGTGGCGGCCAGCTCCCGCTGGTGCTCGCCGAGTATGTGGACGCCCACGTGGTCCGCCTCGGCGACGGCGGGCCAGCTGGAGGCGCCGGTGCCGATACCGAAGGAGAGCAGAGGAGGATCCGCGGAGACGGAGGTGAGGGAGGTGGCGGTGAAGCCGACCGGGCCGGATGCGCCTCGCGCGGTGATCACCGCGACGCCGGCCGCGTGCCGCCTGAAGACGGCGCGGAGCAGGTCGGGAGAGGCGAGCTGAGGTGTGGCTGGGTCGGGGCCGATCAGATCGGGACTGGCCAGATCAGGGGTTGCCGTCATGGGGTTGGCCTTCTGAGGGTGAGGGCGAGCGGGTCCGTGGCTGCTCAACAGCCCGGACAGCGTGCGCTCGCGGTGCGGGCGAGGTCGATGTGCGCCCGCCCGAAGAGAAGGAGTTCCGAAGGCATAAGGTCAGGCTGACGATAGCTGGCATGCACAGTCAAGTGCGTACCGGATTCTGGGAGCTGGGTCACGCCGGTCTCAGACGGCTTCGCCGAGCGCCGCGATCACATCGGCCTTGCGCGGCTGGCCGGTGGCCCGCCGGACGACCCGGCCGTCGGCGTCGAGCACCAGCACGGTCGGCGTCTTGAGGATGTCCAGGCGTCGGACGAGGTCCAGATGCGCCTCGGCGTCGACCTCCACATGGCGGACACCCGGCACCATGCCGGCCACCTCGCCGAGGACCCGCCGGGTGGCCCGGCAGGGGGCGCAGAACGCACTGGAGAACTGCACCAGCGTGGCGCGCTCGCCGAGTGCCGCGCCCAACTCGGCCGCATCGAGCCGCTTTTCCTCGTCCCGCACGCGCACGCGCACTCTCCCGCTCCGCCGTCGTCGCAGCACTCCGTGGACGCTCGCCGCGTCCGGTCATCACTGTCCTGCAGCGTTCACAAGACCGCAAAGATTCCCGGCCCCCGGAGTCTCCCGCTGCATCTCCGGTCCTCGCGAGATGTACCTGCTCGCGCGGCGCGTCACGGTACGCGCGGAGTAAAGGGCGCGTAAAAGCCCAGGTGATCATGGGGTCGACGTGACGAGGATCTCGCCGTGGACGGGCACCAGGACTGGCTCCGCGTTCGTTCTTGGGGCACGATCTGCGAGATGCCGTAAACCTACGGCTGCGTAACTTTCCACTGGGAGTCCCTTCCCAGGCAGAGAAGGAAGGGTCCACCTCGTCCATGGCAGAGCTCGTCTACCGCCCCGTCATCGGTCTCGCCCGCACGATGTTCAAGGTGTGGGACCTCAAGATCGACTGCCAGGGCTCGGAGAACATCCCGCGGTCGGGCGGCGCCGTGCTGGTGAGCAATCACATCAGCTATCTGGACTTCATCTTCAACGGGCTGGCCGCGCTGCCCCAGAAGCGGCTGGTGCGGTTCATGGCCAAGGAGTCCGTCTTCCGGCACAAGGTGTCCGGGCCGCTGATGCGCGGGATGAAGCACATCCCCGTGGACCGCAAGCAGGGTGAGGCGGCGTACGCGCACGCCCTCGACTCCCTGCGCTCCGGAGAGGTCGTCGGGGTCTTCCCGGAGGCCACCATCTCGGAGTCGTTCACGCTGAAGAGCTTCAAGTCGGGCGCCGCGCGCCTGGCGCAGGAGGCGGGCGTGCCGCTGATCCCGATGGCCGTGTGGGGCACCCAGCGGCTCTGGACCAAGGGCCACCCTCGCAACTTCAAGCGCAGCCACACCCCCATCACCATCCGGGTGGGCGAGGCGATCGAGGCGTCCCGCGACAAGTACGCCGGTGCGATCACCCGGCAGCTGCGCGAGCGCGTGCAGGAGCTGCTGGAGGCCGCGCAGCGCGCCTACCCCGTCCGCCCGAAGGACACCGACGACCCCTGGTGGCTGCCCGCCCACCTCGGCGGCACCGCCCCGACGGCGGAGCAGGTCCGGGCGGCCGAGGCACGCTGACCGCACCCCCGCGAGGGGCCGGCCCTCACCGGAGTCGGCGAGGACCAGCGGGACGGCCGTGCCGATGGCCGGCGGGGCGAGTGCGACGGCGGAGGTGAGCAGCCGGTGCCGCTTCAGCCGGTCGAACAGCCCGCCGGTCGCCTCGGTTTCGTCCGCTGCCACTCCCCATCACGCATGACTTCCGCTGCCACTCCCCCATCACGCATGGCGGGGACACCGGCGACCGTGACGGACCGGCGGCGCGGCGGGGTGCCCGTCAGGCGGGGGCGTGCACGGTGATCCGCGCGCCGGGGCTGAACTTCTCCAGCAGCTCGGCGAGTTCGGCGCCCGCCGTCTCCACGTCGGCGACCGGCATCGGCGCCAGGCTCTCCAGCAGGAAGATCCCGGAGACGGTCTCCTCGGTGAGCCGGGTGCGCGGGCCCTGGCGCCAGTTCCAGCGGCGGCAGGTCACGCCGAGGTCGTCGCGCCACACCACTTCGCCCGCGTCGGGGTGTTCGACGACCTCCTCGCCGCCCGCGACGGTCACGAAGTCCTCCTCGCCGGTGGCCCGGACGAGGCGCATCCCGCCCTCGATACGGTCGATGTCCTCGCCGCCGACCGGGATCAGATGGGCGACGCTGATGGCGTTGTAGAGGTCGACGAGGAGGTTGATCCGGGGCAGCCCGGCGTCCGAGAGGGCCCGCTTCGCCAGCGCCTCGGCCGAGTTGCGGGTGCGGGAGGGCTTGGCCCCGAAGGCCGTGTAGGCCTCGCGCCAGGCGGCCATATGCGGGTCCTCGTGCGGGGCGCGCCCGTCGAGGCGTACGGCGAGCCGGCGGGCGGCGTCGTCGAGGAGTGCCGCGCTCGCCTCCGTGCTCGGCCCGCCCACGAGTCCGTGCGCCTCGACGGCGATGTGGGTGAAGCCGGGCGCGAGGGCGCGCACCTCGTCGGACACGGTGAGCGTGAGGGTCATGGTCCGCCTTGCCTCAGAGTGCGGTGGGGAGGGTCTGCATCAGGTGCTCCCGGTCGGTGGCGGCCTTCAGGGCGCTGACGACGGCCGGGTGAGGTACAGCATACAGGACTGGATAGTCCATCTCGTTGGACTTCGGATCGGTCGCGAAAGCCAGCCGTTCGCCGTCGAGGGAGAACCGGGCGTCGATCCCGCCCACATTGCCCCGGGGGTCCTGGCGGTGCCAGGCGCCGTGGAAGCGGACGGCGACCAGGCCGTGCACCACGTCGAACTTCTGGTAGCAGAGCGCGGTGGGGATGTCCTCCGCGCGCAGCAGCGCGGTGAGCGCGTGGGCCTTGGCGTAGCAGATGCCGGTCCCCTGCTCCAGCACGTCGGAGGCCCGCCAGGTGACCCGCATGTCGCCCGAGTCCTGGGAGTGCGGGATGGCGTCACGGACGAATTCGAAGGCGGCTCGCGCATATTCATACGAGTCCGAGACATCGCGGGCGAGGCGGGCGGCCGTGTCCCGCACCAGCGGATGGTGGTGGTCGATGACCTCGTCGGCGGCCAGATAGGCGGACAGGTCAGGGGTCTGCTGGATCAGCTCCATGCCCGCAGAGCATAGGTATGCGACCACCTGGCAGTCAATTACTTTCCAGGCGGCCGCATATCTATGCATACGGCGTCAGCGGGCCATCTCCTCCTTGAGTGCCGCCACGAACGCGTCCACGTCCTCCTCGGTGGTGTCGAAGGCGCACATCCAGCGCACCACACCGGCCGCCTCGTCCCAGAAGTAGAAGCGGAACCGCTTCTGCAGGCGCTCGCTCACATCGTGCGGGAGCTTGGCGAAGACGCCGTTGGCCTGCACTGGGTAGAGGATCTCCACGCCGTGCACCGCCCGGACGCCCTCGGCGAGCCGCTGGGCCATCTCGTTGGCGTGGCGGGCGTTGCGCAGCCACAGGTCCTTGGCGAGCAGCGCCTCCAGCTGCACGGACACGAAGCGCATCTTCGAGGCGAGCTGCATGGACATCTTGCGCAGGTGCTTCATCTTCCGGACCGCGTCCGGATTGAGGACGACGACGGCTTCGCCGAACAGCGCGCCGTTCTTCGTCCCGCCCAGCGAGAGGATGTCGACGCCGACCGCGTTGGTGAACGTGCGCATCGGCACGTCCAGCGAGGCGGCGGCGTTGGCTATCCGGGAGCCGTCCAGGTGCACCTTCATGCCGTGTGCGTGGGCGTGCTCGCAGATCGCGCGGATCTCGTCGGGGGTGTAGAGGGTGCCCAGCTCGGTGCTCTGGGTGATGGACACGACCTGCGGCATGGCGCGGTGCTCGTCCTCCCAGCCCCAGGCCTGCCGGTCGATCAGCTCGGGGGTGAGCTTGCCGTCGGGGGTGGGCACGGTGAGCAGCTTCAGACCGGCCATCCGCTCGGGGGCGCCGCCCTCGTCGACGTTGATGTGGGCACTCTCGGCGCAGATCACCGCGCCCCAGCGGTCGGTGACGGCCTGGAGCGCGACGACGTTGGCGCCGGTGCCGTTGAAGACCGGGAACGCCTCCGCCGTCGCCCCGAAGTGGCTGCGGATGATCCGCTGGAGGTTCTCGGTGTACGCGTCCTCGCCGTACGCGACCTGGTGCCCGCCGTTGGCCAGGGCCAGGGCGGCGAGCACCTCCGGGTGGGCCCCGGCGTAGTTGTCACTGGCGAAACCGCGGACCTCCGGGTCGTGATGACGACGCGCGTCGGTCTTCGGGGGGTTCACGGCTTCTCGGTCAGCCACAGACGGTTTCCGTTCACTTCCGCGGCGGGCTTGTCCCAGACGTCGGCGATGGCCTCGGCGAGGTCCTTGACGTCCGTGAAGCCCGCGAACTTCGCGTTGGGGCGCTCGGCGCGCATCGCGTCGTGCACCAACGCCTTCACCACCAGGATGGCAGCCGCCGAGGTGGGCCCCTGCTCGCCCCCGGCCTTGCGGAAGTAGTCGGCCAGGGCCAGCGTCCACGCCTCGGCGGCGGCCTTGGCGGCGGCGTACGAGGCGTTGCCCGCGGTGGGGCTGCTGGCGCCGGCCGCGCTGATCAGCACGTACCGGCCGCGGTCGCTGCGCTGGAGCGCCTCGTGGAAGGCGAGGGAGGTGTGCTGCACGGTGCGGATGAGCAGCAGCTCCAGCAGGTCCCAGTCGTCCAGGTTGGTCTTGGTGAAGGTCTCGCTGCCGCGCCAGCCACCGACCAGGTGGACGAGGCCGTCGACCCGGCCGAAGTCCTTCTCGATGCGGGTGGCCCAGTCGCGGGTGGAGTTCAGGTCGAGCAGGTCGACCGTGTCCCCGACGACGGTGGCGCCGCCGTGCGCGTAGCGGGCCGCGTCCACGGCCGACGCGAGCCGCTCGGGGTCGTTGTCCGAGCCGATGACGGTCGCGCCCGCCTCGGCCAGCCGCAGCAGCGTCGCCCGCCCGGCGGGGCCGCCCGCACCGGCGACCGCGATCACCGCACCGCTGAGAGCCCCGTTCCCCATGTCCTTCGCCTCCTGCTGAGCAGTGTTCTCGGTACGGCGGTCGCTCACGCGGCGATCCGCTCGGCGCTGTCCGCCGTGATGCCGCGCGTCGACGCGATCACATTCTTCAGCTTCTTGGACAGTGCCTCATAGAACATGCTCAGCGGAAACTCGTCCGGAAGCACGTCATCCACGAGCTTGCGCGGCGGCTGGGTCAGATCCAGGGCGTCCGGGCCCTTGGCCCACTTGGAGCCGGGGTGCGGGGCGAGGTAGGTGGAGACCAGCTCGTAGCCGGCGAACCAGTGCACGAGCTTCGGGCGGTCGATGCCGTCGCGGTACAGCTTCTCGATCTCGGCGCACAGCTGGTTGGTGACCTCGGGGGCACGCTTCCAGTCGATGGACAGCTTGTTGTCCGTCCAGCGCAGCACGTCGTGCTTGTGCAGGTAGGCGAAGAGCAGCTGGCCGCCGAGGCCGTCGTAGTTGCGGTTGCGGTCGCCGGTGACCGGGAAGCGGAACATCCGGTCGAAGAGGACGGCGTACTGCACGTCACGGGCCTGCGGGACGCCGTCCGCCTCGAGCTTCACGGCCTCCTTGAAGGCGGTGAGGTCGCAGCGCAGCTCCTCCAGGCCGTACATCCAGAACGGCTGGCGCTGCTTGATCATGAACGGGTCGAACGGCAGGTCGCCGTGGCTGTGGGTGCGGTCGTGGACCATGTCCCAGAGCACGAAGGCCTCTTCGCAGCGCTTCTGGTCGTGGACCATCGCGGCGATGTCCTCGGGCAGCTCCAGGCCGAGGATGTCGACGGCCGCGGCGGTCACCCGGCGGAAGCGGGCGGCCTCGCGGTCGCAGAAGATGCCGCCCCAGGTGAACCGTTCCGGCGCCTCGCGCACGGCGATGGTCTCGGGGAACAGGACGGCGGAGTTGGTGTCGTAGCCGGCCGTGAAGTCCTCGAACTTGATGCCGCAGAACAGCGGGTTGTCGTAGCGGGTGCGCTCCAGTTCGGCCAGCCACTCCGGCCAGACCATGCGCAGCACGACCGCTTCGAGGTTGCGGTCGGGGTTGCCGTTCTGCGTGTACATCGGGAAGACGACCAGGTGCTGGAGGCCGTCCGCGCGGTGGGCGGCGGGCTGGAAGGCCAGCAGCGAGTCGAGGAAGTCCGGCACCTGGAAGCCCTCGTCGGCCCAGCGGCGCAGGTCCTTCACCAGGGCCGCGTGGTAGGCGGCGTCGTGCGGGAGCAGCGGGGACAGCGTCTCGACGGCCTCGGCGACCTGCCGTACGGCGGCCTCGGCGTCCGCGCGCCGCGGGGCGCCCTCGGCCTCGAAGTCGATCGATCCGTCCGTGGACTGCCATGGCCGGATCCGCTCCACGGCATCCTTGAGCACGGGCCACGCCGGGTGCTCCACCACCCTCGCCGCCGGAGGAACCTGGCCCTCCGCACCCACCTGCACAAGAATTTCCGTCATGTCCCATCCTCCACTGGAGAACCTTGCGTAAGGACACCGTATGCATACGGGGTTTCTTCCAGCAAGAGGAGGCTCGGGAAATTATCCTGCGCACCCCCCATGGTCACCGAACTTTTTCCTGCCGGACGCGGCGGAATGGGACGCTCCGGCAGGAGGCGTGCACGTTCGGCTCCCTTCCGGGGCAAGCCCACTAGGCTGGCGGGCCTGTCCGTCGACGGGAAGCGAGCGAACCTTGAACTTCCTCACCATCGGTCATCGCGGAGTCATGGGTGTCGAGCCCGAGAACACCCTGCGGTCCTTCGTCGCCGCCGAACGGGCGGGCCTCGACGTCATCGAACTCGATCTCCATCTGAGCAAGGACGGCGCCCTGGTCGTCATGCACGACGCCGAGGTGGACCGCACGACCGACGGCAGCGGCCCCATCGCCGACAAGACTCTCGCCGAACTGCGCGCCCTGGACGCGGGCGACGGCGAGCGGGTCCCGGTCTTCGAGGAGGTCCTGGACGCGGTGAGCACCCCGCTCCAGGCGGAGATCAAGGACGTGGCGGCGGCGCGGGCGCTGGCGGAGGTGATCCGGAAACGGGAGCTGGCCGGGCGGATCGAGGTGTCCTCGTTCCACGACGAGGCGATCGCGGAGACGGCCCGGCTGCTGCCCGGCGTACGCACCGCGCTGATCGCCAGCCGCTACAACACGGACATCGTGGACCGCGCGGTGCGGGCCGGTGCCCGGACGGTCTGCCTCAACATCCGCCGCCTCACCCTGGAGATCGTCGAGCACGCGCGCGCGGCCGACCTGAGGATCATCGGCTGGGTGGTCAACTCGCAGACACACCTGCGGCTGGTCCGGGCCCTGGAACTGGACGGCGCGACCACCGACTACCCGGACATCAAGCGCACCGGCCGCTTCACCGCGTGACCGCGGGACTCACACCAGCGGCTTGACCAGCAGCTCGAACCGGAGGTCCGGGCGCTGCGGGATGCCGAAGCGCTCGTCGCCGTACGGGAAGGGGGACGTCTTTCCCGTACGGCGGTAGCCGCGCCGCTCGTACCAGGCGATCAGGTCCTCGCGCACGGAGATCACCGTCATGTGCATCTCCCGTACGCCCCAGCCCTCGCGCGCCTGCCGCTCCGCCTCCGCGATGACCACCTTGCCGAGCCCGGCGCCCTGGAGCGTCGGGCTGACCGCGAACATGCCGAAGTAGGCGTGCTCCCCGCGGTGTTCGAGCTGGCAGCAGGCGACGACGGTGCCGTCCCGCTCCACCGTCAGCAGCCGGCTGTCCGGCGACTTGATGACCTCCAGCACGCCCTCCGGATCCGTCCGCTGCCCTTCGAGGATGTCCGCCTCGGTGGTCCACCCGGCCCGGCTGGCGTCCCCGCGGTACGCCGACTCGATCAGCGCCACCAACGTGTCGACGTCGGCGTCCGTGGCGTCGCGGAAGGTCAGTCCGGTGGTCGCGGTGTCCATGCGGTGCGTCTCCGATTCTCGGCGCGGCTCGGGCAGGGACGAGGGTAACTCCGCGACTAGGCTCCGCCACATGGTGCATGTACTCGGCAGCCGGATCCTGCTGCGCCCCATGGACCCCGAGCGGTCCCGGACCTTCTACGGCGAGCAGCTGGGCCTCGCCGTCTACCGGGAGTTCGGCACCGGTCCGGAGCGGGGCACCGTCTACTTCCTCGGCGGTGGCTTCCTGGAGCTCTCCGGCCGCTCCGACATCCCGCCCTCCCCCGCCGTACGGCTCTGGCTCCAGGTCGCCGACGTCGACACGGCCCACGACGAGCTGCGCGCCCAGGGGGTGGAGATCGTCCAGCCGCCGGTACGGGAGCCGTGGGGGCTGATCGAGATGTGGGTCGCGGATCCGGACGGGACGCCGATCGTGCTGGTGGAGGTGCCGGCGGATCACCCGCTGCGGTACCGGCCCGGGATCTGATTTCGTGATCGCACTGTTGTACGGCCACCGGTAGGATCCCGGCGCGAGGCGGTGCCGCAGTGGCCGAGTGCTCGCCCTGGACCCTCGGAGAATCCCATGCGCCGTCCTCTCGTGCTGACCGCTGCCGCCGCGCTGCTGTGCGCCGGCTGTTCCACGGCCGATACCGGAAACCGCGATGCCGGGAACCGCGAGGCCGGAAAGCGCGACAAGCCGGCGGCCGCGTCGCCCTCGTCCGACCCCGGCTCCACCGTGCGGGCGGCCGTCAAGGGCCTCCGCGAGGACAGCGCCCGGTTCCACCAGAAGATCGTGCTGGCGGGCGGGGGCGAGGAGTACGGCCTCACCGTGACGGGCGCCTTCGACTTCGCGGCGGACAAGGGGCACCTCGGGGTCGACCTCCCGGGCGGTGCCATCGACCACAGCGACGAGGTGTTCGCGGGCGGCAAGATCTACGTCAGCGGTGTCGCGGGCATCGACGAGGACGCCTGGGGAGTCATGCCCCGGGACGAGGCGGAGGTCCACTACCTGCTGCGGGCCCCGCTCAACGACCCCGAGCACGTCCTCCAGCAGATCGCCGCGATGCGTGAGACGTCCCGGGAGGGCGAGGAGACCGTCCACGGTGTCCGCGCCGTGCGCTACCGCGGCATCCTCGACCACGAGACCGTCACCCTGCGCATGGCCCCGGACGTGAGCGTGAAGATGGACCAGGCCCGCGACATGCTGGGCAGCGACCTCCCGGTCTTCGCCGACGCGTGGGTCGACGGCGAGGGGCGGCTGGTGCAGACGCGCATGAGCGTGGACATGTCCGGTGCGCGCGTGACGACGACCATGACCCTGTCGGACCTCGGAAAGCCGGTACGCGTAACGGTTCCGCAGGCCACGGACACGCTCCCCGTCACCAGCGCGACCGGCATCCTGAACGGCTGAGCCGGATGGCCGTCGGACGGGCCCGCGGCTAGCGTGCTGGACGGTGGGGCGCCTCGGCGTCCCGACGTCCTTGCCCGCCTGCGGAGGGAACGCCATGAAGCTCGACGCGCCGGTGACCGGCGGGCCCTGCTGGACGGAGCTGGGGACCAGCGACCTGGCGGCGGCCAAGCGGTTCTACGAGCGGCTGTTCGGCTGGCGGTGTGAGACGGACCCGCGCCAGGAGGCGGGCGGCTACAGCATCGCCCACCTCGGCGACGCGCCGGTCGCGGCGCTGACCCCGCGGTACCAGGAGGGGCAGCCGGTGGCGTGGAACGTGTCGTTCGCCGTGGCCGACGCGGACGCCACCGCCCGGCTGATCGAGGAGGCCGGCGGGAAGGTGCTGGTCGGGCCCATGGACGTGTTCGACCTGGGCCGTTTCGTGGTGGCCCTCGATCCGGGTGGGGCCGCCTTCCAGCTGTGGCAGGCGCGGGACTTCCGCGGCGCCGGGGTGTTCAACGCGCCCGGCTCGCTCGGCTGGGTGGAGCTGCTGACCCGCGATCCCGCACGGGCGGAGCGCTTCTACACCACGGTTCTCGGCTGGACCGTGCGCCCCTCGCAGCGCTATCCGCGGTGGGGCGTGGACGACGCCGACTTCGGCGGCATGATCACCATGGACGACAGGTTCCCGCACGAGGTGCCCCCGCACTGGCTGCCGTACTTCGCCGTCGCCGACGTCGACATCACCGCCGCGACCGCGACCGAGGCGGGCGGCACGGTGCTCATGGAGCCCACCTCGGTACCCGAGGGTCCGCGGATCGCGGTGCTGCGGGATCCGCAGGCTGCGGTGTTCGGCGTGTACCGGGCCGCCCACGGGTGGTGAGCGGCGGGGCTTGCGCTGGAGTGCGCTCCAGCCCCTAGCGTCGACCGCACGAACGGCTCGAAGGGGAAAGCGACGTGCGGTACACACTGTTCGGCAGGACCGGTCTGCGGGTGAGCGAGCTGAGCCTGGGCGCCATGGTCATGGGCGACGGGCTCGCATACGGCTCGGACAAGGACACCAGCGCCCGGATCGTCGACGCCTACGCGGACGCCGGCGGCAACTTCGTCGACACCGCGAACATCTACACCGGCGGCGCCTCGGAGCGGATCCTGGGCCAGGTGCTGGAGGGGCGGCGCGACGAGTTCGTGCTGGCCAGCAAGTACACGTGCGGGATCCGCGAGGGCGACGTCAACGCCGCCGGCAACCACCGCAAGAACCTGGTGCAGTCGGTGGAGGCGAGCCTGGAGCGGCTGCGCACCGACCGACTGGACGTGCTGTGGGTGCACGCCCGCGACAACTTCACCCCCGTCGAGGAGGTGATGCGCGCCCTCGACGACCTGGTACGGACCGGGAAGGTGCTGTACATCGGCGTCTCCGACTGGCCGGCCTGGGAGATCGCGCAGGCGAGCACGCTGGCCGAGCTGCGCGGCTGGACGGCGTTCGCGGGCTCCCAGCTGCGCTACAACCTGCTGGAGCGCACCCCGGAGCGGGAACTGCTGCCGCAGGCGCGGGCGTTCGACCAGGCCGTGCTGGCGTGGGCGCCGCTGGCGGCCGGGAAGCTCACCGGGAAGTACCTACGGGGCGAGCCGGGCCGGCTCGGCGCATCGGGCGGTACGGCCGACGCGCGGGAGGAGGCCGTCGTCCGCGCCGTCGTGGAGATCGCCGAGCAGGGCGGCTGGAGCCCGGCGCAGGTGGCGCTGGCCTGGCTGCTGGGCCGGCCCGGGAACGTGGTGCCGATCGTCGCGGCGAGCAAGGAGAGCCAGCTGGCCGACAACCTGGGCGCGGTCGACGTCCGGCTCGACGCGGACGCCGTCGCCCGCCTCGACGAGGTGAGCGCCGTACCGCTGGGCTTCCCGCACGACTTCCTCCGGGAGCCGCAGGTCACCCGGACCGTCTACGGCGACCGGTGGGCGGAGATCGACGAGCGCCGCTCCACCTACCGGCGCACCGCCCACGACGTCCTCTGAGGTGAGCGCCGGGCGGGTTCAGGTCCGCAACCCGCCCAGGCGCCCCTCCAGCTGGGCGAGCAGGTCGCCGAGCAGCGCGGCCAGTTCGCCCTGCTCGGTGGTGCCGAGGCCGGACAGGACGGTGCTCTCGTAGGCCAGCTGGTCGGGCAGGAGCGCGTCGACCAGCTCGCGTCCGGCGTCCGTGAGCCGCAGGTGGGCCACCCGGCGGTCGCGGGTGTCGCCGCGCCGCTCGACCAGTCCGCGCTCGGTGAGCTGCTTCAGCCGTTTGGTGACGGCGGCGCCCGAGGAGAAGGTCTCCCGGGCCAGTTCGCCGGGGGTCAGCTCGTGACCGGTGCGGCGCAGCGCGCCGAGCAGGTCGAACTCGGGACGGCTGAGCCCGGCCCGGCGCAGCGGGGCGTCCTCGGCCTGCTGGAGCAGGGCGGCGCAGCGGTTGACCCGGCCGACGATCTCCATGGGTCCGGTGTCGAGGTCGGGGTGGACGGCCCGCCACTGCCGTACGACGGCGGACACGGTGTCGGCCCGCACGGCCTCGCGGCCCTCTCCGGCATCCGGCCGCCCGTTCGTCGCCGTCATGGCCGTACATCCTCCGTGGTGTCGTCCGCTCGCCCCTCCAGGATCACGCCCCGGCGGCGTACCGTCTCGGCGAGCGTACGGTGTCCGGCCTGTTCGGCGCGGTCGACCCGGTTCTGGGGCGGGGTGCGCTGCCACCATTCGCCGGACGCGGCGTCGGCCGTGGCGCGCAGCTCGACCAGGGCGGCGGCGAGGGCGCGGCGGGCGGCCTCCAGGGCGCCGGGGGCGGGGTGCGGTTCGGCGAGGAGCCGGGCGGCGCGCTCGCGGGCGCGTTCGGCGGCGGCGAGGGCGTGCCCGAGGCGGGCGCCCGCGCGGCGGTTGGTGACCGCGACGGCGGCGGCGAGGCCGACCAGCGCGCCGACGAGGGTGTCCACGATCCGCTCGGTGACCAGGTCGCCGGGGTCCTGGTAGCCGGTGAACTCGGTGATGAGCAGCGCCATCGGGGTCACGCAGACGCTGCCGAGCCAGTAGTTGCGGCTGATCAGCGCCTCGGCACCGAAGCTGAAGGCGAGACAGCACAGCACGAGCGCGGCCTGGCCGAGGTGGGCGAGCGGGGCGACGGCGGCGAAGACGAGGACGCCGGCCAGATTCCCGACGACCCGCTGCACGCTCCGGCTCCAGGTGAGGGCGAGGTTGGCCTGGTAGAGGGCGGCGGCGGTGACCAGGGCCCAGTAGGGGCGGCCGATGCCGAGCGCGAGGGAGGCGTATCCGGCGAGGGCGCAGCCGAGGGCGGTGCGGGCGGCGATGGGCGCGAGCGGGACCAGCCGGTGCCACAGCCGTTCGGCGCGGCCCTCGTCCGCGTCCGGCTCGGGGGCCGCCGGCTCGCCGTCGTGCGGGATGGGGCCGGTGCCGCGCAGCGAGCGGGCCCAGGTGCGCAGCCGCTCCGGGTCCGCGTCGGCGGGGGCGGCGAGGGCGATCTCGGCGCGGACGAGGAGGTGCGCGAGAGCGGGGCGGGCGGACGCCGAGCGGGCGCCGCCGGCGAGCAGGGCCTGCCGGGCGGCGAGGACGGCGGCGGTGGCGGCCGTACGGGCGCGGGCGTGCCCGGCGCCGGTGCCGCGGGTGGCGGCGTACGCGGCGGCGGCGTTCAGGGCCTGGGCGGTGGCGCGGCGCTCGGGGCCGTGCGGGCGCAGCAGCCCGGGCGCCATGCACACCAGCCAGGCCCAGCCGCCCGCCGCGAGGCCCAGTGCCAGATGGCCGGGGACCTGGCCGAGGCTCTGCGGGGCGAACAGGGCGGCGGAGCTGACGAAGGTGAGCACCACGTTGCCGGGCGGCCCGAGGCGGGTGGCGTCGCAGAGCGCCTTCTGCGCGGCGGCGAGCAGCGCGCCGACGGTGACGAGCACGGCCGCGTTCCCGGTGAGCGAGGCCGCGACCAGGGACACCGCGAGGCCGCCCAGCATGCCGAGCACCACCAGGGCCAGGACGCGGGCGCGGGCGGCGTACGGGCGGTTGTGGGCGTAGAGCGCGCAGAGGGACCCGGCCATCGTGTACATGGCCAGGTCGAGGCGGCCGAGCGCCAGCAGGGTCAGGTTGGGCGGCGCGATCGAGACGACGACGCTGAGCGCGGGCTTGAACCAGATCTCGGACGGGCGGCCGAGGCGCAGGGCGGCGACGAGCGGGAGGGGACAGACGGGCATACTCACAAATTTAGCAGGTGTTTTACTTGTGAATAAACTTCAGTGGCCGTGATCAGCTGCTCCCCGCGCTCCGCCGAACGCTCCCCGTGTACACCCTTGCGCTCGCATGCGCGCCGCACGGCCCGGGCATCGCTTCCCGTGGACCGACGTCGAGCGGGGAGGTGCCTGTGCACGGACCGGCTTCGCCCGGCTGGCTGCTGGTCGCGCTGTGCGCGGCGACCGGGGCGTACTGCCTGCTGAGGATGCGCAGCGCGGTGGAGGAACAGCGCCGGGCCGCGGGTGCCGAGGCGCTGATGGGGTTCGGCATGGCCTCGATGGCGGTGCCGTCGGCGGCGTTCACCCCGCCGGGGTGGGCCGGACCCGTCTACGCGGCGGTGTTCGGCGCGGCCGTGCTGCACGCCCTGTGGGCGGCGCGGCGCAGCGCCCACCATCTGCACCATCTGGTGGGAGCCGCGGCCATGGTCTACATGGCGGTCGCCCCGGGGGGCCACCACGGGGGCGGCGGCTCCGGCGTTCCGCTGGTGACGGGCGCCCTGCTGCTCTACTTCACCGGGTACGTGCTGCTGACCGGCGCCCGGCTGATCCCCGTCCCCGTGCCGGCGGGCGCGCCCCGCGCGGCCGTGGGCTGGGGCGACCGGCCGGAGCTGGCGCGGGCGTGCCGGCTGTCGATGGGGATCGCGATGGTCGCGATGCTGATGCCGATGTGAGGACCGCCTCGTGGGCGGGCCGCGCGACGAAATCCGTCGTGGTCTGCGTCACTTTGCGGCACCGGGCCGTACCGCCGAGTAGCCGTCGCTCATAGGGTTGACCCCATGATGGTCCCCGCGGCACTGCTGCTGCTCGGCGCCCTGACCGCCGTGGCGGCCCCCCGGCTGCTCGCCCGGGCCGACTGGCCGGACCGTGAACCGGTGGTCGCCCTGTGGGTGTGGCAGTGCGTGGTGGCTGCGGTGCTGCTGTGCTGCGCGCTGTCGATGACCCTCAGCGCGGCGGCCGCCTGGCAGGCGGTGCGCGGGCATGTGTTCGCACCGGCGCCGCACGCCGTCGTGGAGGCCTACGCCCTCGGCGCGGCCGGCCCCTGGGCGGCGACGACCGCGGTGACGCTCGCTCTCGGCGGGGTGTGGACCGCGGCCATGCTGGTCCGCGAGGTGGTACGGGCTCGCGCCCGGCGTCGGCACCGGCGCGCCGAACTCCTCCTGCGGGCCCCGCTGTTGCCCGGCGAGGAGGCCGGGGAGGGACGGCTCGTGGTGCTGGAGGGCGAGCGGCCGGACGCCTGGTGGCTGCCGGGCACGGCACCCCGGCTCGTCGTCACCACCGCCGCGCTGCGCCGGCTGAAAGGGCGTCGGCTGGATGCCGTACTCGCCCATGAGCAGGGCCACGCGCGGGCGCGGCACGACTGGCTGCTGCACTGCTCGGGCGCGTTGGCAGGCGGGTTTCCGCAGGTGCCGGTGTTCGCGGCGTTCCGGGACGAGATGCACCGGCTGGTGGAGCTCGCCGCCGACGACATGGCCTCGCGGCGCTTCGGCCGGCTGACGACCGCGCTGGCGCTGGTGGAACTCAACGAGGACCGGGGCGTCTTCGGGCCCGGCCCGGCCCCGCAGGCGTACGTCCCGCAGCGGGTGCACCGCCTGCTCACTCCCCCGGACCGCCTCACCGCGGCCCGGAGACTGGGGCTGACCGCGACGGCGGCGCTGGTACCGGTGGTTCCGGTGCTGGTGGCGTTCGTCCCCGGGCTGCGGGCGCTGGGATAGGCGCACGGAGGGCGTACGGCGGGCCCTGCCGCGGAGGTCCGGGCGGACGCGCCCAAGCCCGGCCTCGTACCCCCCGGTTTGACCGCCCGCCCCGCCCGTCCGCGAGGATCGCACCATGCACACCCGCTCCGTCGACGCCCCGCCCCGTCCTCCGCGGCAGCGCCGCGCCGTGCGCGCCGGTTCCGGTCTGGCGCTGTGTTCGGTGTTACTCCTCGTCCTCGTCGCCGCCGAGTGGCGGCCGTTGCTCTCCTTCGACGGCGATGTCGCCCGCACCACCCACCGCTGGGCGGTCGACGAGCCGGGACTCACTCATGCCTGCCGGATCCTGACGGACTGGGTCTGGGATCCGAACACCATGCGGATCCTGTGCGGGGTCGCCGTGGTGTGGCTGGTGTGGCGGGCCAGAGACCGGTGGACGGCCGTGTGGCTGGCGGTCACGGTGGCGCTCGGCACCGCGCTCCAGCAGTCCCTGAAGGCCGCGGTGGGCCGCGCCCGGCCGGTCTGGCCCGACCCGGTCGACTCCGCCCACTACGCCGCCTTCCCCTCCGGTCACGCCATGAGCGCGACCCTCGTGCTGGGCCTCTTCCTCTGGCTCCTGCACCGCCACGGCGCCGGCCGCACCCTGTGGCGTACGGCGGTCGCCGTGGTGGCCGTCTCGGTGGCCGGCGTCGGCCTGACCCGGATCTGGCTGGGCGTCCACTGGCCGACCGACGTCCTCGGCGGCTGGCTGCTCGGCGCGACGGTGGCCGCCCTGGCGGTCGCCGTACACCAGCGACTGCGACCATGAGTACGCCGGCACGGCGGTACCGCTACGTCGGCCCGGAGGACCTGCACCGCGCGGTCCCCCCGGGCACGACGGGCCACGTGCTCCGCACCGCCGCCGACCTCGACGCCTGGGCGGTCGAACGCGCGGGCGCGGAGCAGGCGGAGCCGTTCACCTTCGTCGTCACGCCGGACGCTCTGCTGCGCCTCGCCCCGCGCCGCAGCGAGCACGTCGCCTGCGCCGGCGGCGGAGACGTCCTCGCGGCGGGCGAGATCTCCTTCAGCCGCGCGGCGGGACGCTGGACCGTGTCCGAGGTGAGCAACCAGTCGACCGGCTACTGCCCCGACCTCGACTCGTGGGCCGCCGTGGCCGCCGCCCTGGACCGGGCCGGCGTCGGCCGTCCCGAAGGCTTCACGCAGGAACTCGTGTTCCGGCGCTGCGTTGGCTGCCGGGAGCTCAACGTGGTGCGTGAGGCCCATTTGGTCTGCGTCTTCTGCGACGAGGACCTGCCCCCGCACTGGAACGTGGCTCCGTAGGATCACCGCATGACCGCCGTACTCTTCGACTTCTCCGGGACCCTCTTCCGTATCGAGTCCACCGAGTCCTGGCTGCGTGCCGTGCTGGCCGAGCGGGACATCGCGCTGCCCGAGCCCGAACTGGCCGAGGTGGCGCGGGCGTTGGAGGCGGCGGGGGCGCTGCCGGGTGGGGCGAATCCGCGGCGACTGCCCGCGGAGATCGCCGAGTTGTGGGAGGTCCGTGACGAGAGCTCCGAGGGGCACCGGGCCGCCTACACCGGCCTCTCCCGCCAAGTGCCGCTGCCGGACGAGGACTTGCACGACGCGCTGTACGACCGTCATATGAGCCCGGCCGCCTGGACGCCGTACCCGGACGCCGTCGAGGTGCTGGCCGGTCTGCGCGAACGCGGCGTCGCCGTCGGGGTGGTCAGCAACATCGGCTGGGACCTGCGCCCCGTCTTCCGCGCACATGGACTGGACCGGTTCGTCGACACGTACGTCCTGTCGTACGAGCACGGCGTCCGCAAGCCGGACCCGCGGCTGTTCCAGGTCGCCTGTACGGCCCTCGACGTCGACCCGCGCACGGTGCTGATGGTGGGCGACGACCGCCGCGCGGACGGCGGTGCCGCCGCCCTGGGCTGTGCCGTGCACTTCGTGGACCACCTGCCGGTCGACCGGCGCCCCGACGGACTGCGCCCGGTCCTCGACCTGATCCCCTGACAGCCGCCGACCGCCTCGGACGATCCCCCGCGTCGCCCGAGGCGGTCGGCACTCCCGACCAGGCCCGGGCACGGGCCGGTCAGGATGCGCTGAGTATAGTTGGCTGGCAGCCAGTCAACGCAGGAGTTACAGGATGTCCCCTCGAAGCGCCGCGGTCAATGAAGAGTTGCGGCGTCGTTCCCGGGAACGCCTGCTTCAGGCGGCGGTCGAACTCGTCAACGAACGCGGGTACGACGCCACGACCTTGGGAGACATCGCGGACCGGGCGGGCTCGGCGCGCGGACTGGTGTCGTACTACTTCCCCGGCAAGCGCCAGCTGGTGCAGTCGGCCGTGCACCGGCTGATGCACCGCACGCTGGAAGAGGCGCTGGAACGCGAACCGCGTACCGAGGACGGCCGGGAGCGGATGGCGCGGGCCATCGACGCGATCCTCGGCCTGGCCCGCGACCGTACGGTGCTGATGCGTCAGCACATGGCGGGCCTGTTGCAGGCGGAGGGCTTCGTGCAGTGCCCGGAGCAGCAGCGGCTCGCGGAACTGCTGCGCGACACCGTGGCCCGGCACGGCTCACGGGACGCCGGCACCGACTACCCGATGCTGCGGGCCCAGCTCATGGGCGCCGTCTACGCGATGGTGCTGCCGAACGTGGGGATGCCGATCTCCCCGCTGCGCGCCGAGCTGTTCCGGCGCTACGGTCTCGACTGGGACATGGGCTCCCCGCCGGACACCGTGGCGCCCGGCGGGGAGTGTGAGCGGGATCTGTCACGGTTCTTCGCGACGGAGTCCCCGGCCGTCGATCAGTCGAAGTAGTCCGGCTGCGTCTGGACGTTCAGCTCGCTCATCCGCACCCGCTTGGCGGGATCCGTGAGCCGGTCGTCGATCCTCAGGACGTCGAAGCCCTTCGCCATGTCGTTCGAGTAGATGTGGCCGTTGTAGTAGTACGCCGACCAGGAGCCGCCGCTCGTCAGGCGCTCGGTGCTGATCGGGCCGCGCTCGAAGTAGGCGATCTCCTTCGGCTTGGACGAGTCGGTGAAGTCCCAGACGGAGACGCCGCCCTGGTACCAGGCCTGGACCATGAGGTCCTTGCCCTTGACCGGGATCAGCGAGCCGTTGTGGGCCACGCAGTTCTCGGTGTCGGCCTGGTGCCGGGGGATCTTGTAGTAGCTGCGGAAGACCAGCTTGCGGTGGTCGCCCTTGCCGACGATGTCGTAGATGCCGTCCGCGCCGCGGTTCGGGCCGATGGCCGCGTTGCAGGTGGCCGCGCCGCCGCCGCCCAACTCGTCCGTGAAGACGACCTTGTTGGCCTTCTGGTTGAAGGTCGCCGAGTGCCAGAACGCGAAGTTGACGTTGTCCTGCACCTGGTCGAGGACCTTCGGGTGCTCCGGGTCCTCGATGGAGAACAGGATGCCGTCACCCATGCACGCGCCCGCCGCCAGGTCCTTGGACGGCAGCACGGTGATGTCGTGGCAGCCGGTGGTCTTGGAGACGCCGGGGTTGGTCGGCCCGCCCGGGTTGCCGCCGCCGTCGGGGCCCTCACCGGGGAACAGCACCGGGAAGCCCACGACCGCCGCCTTCTCGGGGGCGTTGCGCGGCACCTTGATGACCGAGATGCCGTCGTGCGGTGGCCGGCAGTCGGGGTACGCGGCGTTCGGCGAGTACGAGGAGACGTAGATGTAGACGTTGCGGCGCTCGGGCACCAGCGTGTGGGTGTGCGAGCCGCAGGCGGTCTCGACGGCGGCGACGTACTTCGGGTTCCGCTTGTCGCTGATGTCGAAGACCTTCATGCCCTCCCACGAGGACTTCTCGGTCGCCGGCTGGGTGGTGCTGTTGCAACTGCTGTCGCTGCGCGAGGAGTCGGTGGACAGGAACAGCAGGTCGCCCGAGACGGAGATGTCGTTCTGCGAGCCGGGACACAGCACCTGGGCGACGGTCTGCGGGGCCTTCGGGTCGCTGATGTCGAAGATGCGGAAGCCGTCGTAGTTGCCCGCGAAGGCGTACTTGCCCTGGAAGGCCAGGTCCGAGTTGGTGCCCGGCAGCACGTCCTTGGGGATGTTCGTCAGGTGCTGGATGTTGGCGGAGTGGACGATCTGGTCCTGGGCGGGTATCTCCCCGTTCTCCACCGCCTCCTTCACTTCTTCGCGGGTGCTCTCCGACACCCGCTTCTCGGCGGCCGGCGAGTCCCCCGGGTCGGGGGTGGCGACCGCGGGCTGTGCGGTGATCAGCGCGGCCAGGAGCCCGGCGGCAGCCGTGGCGATTCCCAGGCGTCTGCGCCGTGTTCGGGGATTACTCAACAGGGTCACTGCATCCTCCCTTGTTCCGTTCGCAAGGGAACGGTTCACGGACCCCCGAAGTATCGTCTTCATCATGCACAAATCAACAGGGGGCAACAGAGATGTAATGAATGTTTTCAACGAACACTGCTCACCGGCGTGTTAAGACGGTCTCCGGCACTCACGAGGTGCCCCGCATCCCGCCCGTCACAGGAGGTCGTCGTGCTCTTCCGCCGCACGTTGCGTGTCACGGTCCCGCTGACCGCTCTGGCCGTACTCGGACTCGGCGCCTGCGACGCGCAGTCGACACCCGAACCGGACCGGGCGAGCGGCCCCTCGGTGCTCGTCCCGGGCGAGCCCGGGGAGGCGAACCGGACGCTGTCCGCGGAGGAGGCGGCTCAGCAGCGCGCCGACGACGACACACCCAACTCGGCGGACGTCGACTACGCCCGGATGATGATCCTGCATCACACGCAGGCCCTGGAGATGACCGAACTCGCCCCGGACCGCGCCGAGTCGACGCAGGTGAAGAAGCTGGCCGAACGCATCGCGGCGGCCCAGGGGCCCGAGATCGGCGTGATGAAGGCCTGGCTGAAGGAGCACGGCAAGAAGGAGGCGGACGAGGGGCATGAGCACCACGCCATGCCGGGGATGGCGACCGAGGCGCAGTTGAGGAATCTGCGCGCGGCGCGCGGGAAGGCCTTCGACGAGCTGTTCCTGACGCTGATGATCACCCATCACGAGGGGGCGATCACGATGGCCACGGACGCCAAGTCCCAAGGGAACAACGTGAAGATCGAGGAGATGGCGGACGATGTGATCGCGCAGCAGACCAGCGAGATCACGCGGATGCGGCGGATGCTCTGACGTCCCTCGGCCGTCGCCGCTCCGCCCCTCCCTCAGCCGCGCCGGGCGTGACGCGGCGTCAGGAAGCCGTCGTCACGCGCCTGGGCGATCAGCCTGAGGGACTTGCGGCGGCTGTGCCCCGTCGCGCACATCACCGCGAGCACCGGGTCGACGCCTTCCTCCTGGGCGGCCCGGTACTGCCGCGCGACCAGCCGCCGCCCCTCGATGCCGCGCGGCCACGGCGGCCGGGCCCGGCGCGGCCCCGCGCCCTCGCCTGCCTCCGCGCAGTCGTCGTCCGCGTCGCAGCCGTCTTCCTGGGCGGCGGCCTCGGACGCGACCGGGCAGTCGTCCACGGCGCCGGTCGGGACCCGGCGCTTGTCGGCGGCCTGGGTCACGGTCCGGCACGTGTCGGCGGGCTCGGTCGCGACCCGGCACTCGTCGACGGCCTCGGTCGCGACCCGGCACTCGTCGACGGCCTCGGTCACGGCCCGGAACTCGTCGACGGCCTCGGTCACGGTCCGGCGCTTGCCGACGGCCTCGGTCGCGATTCCGCAGGCCTCGGACAGCGGCCCCTCGATCCAGTCGGCGAGCACCGCCAGATCGTCGAGGGAGAGCGCGGGGCGGGCCCGGACGTCCTCCAGGGAGACGTTCCCGTCCGCGGCCACGGCCAGCGCCTCCACCTCGGCACCGTCGGCGAAGGCCAGCCGCACCTGGAACCAGGCGGTCGAGCCGCCCTCCTCCCGCACCTCCCACGCGGGCCACACGGACACCGCGCCGTCCTCCGGCCGACGGTCGGAAAGATCAAGAAAGGATGCTTCAAGCACACACGGAACGTAACCGCATGATCACACTCCATACGAACGGACACGCGCCGCTCCCCGGTACGGCACCCTGTCAGCGCAGCCCCGGCGGTGCGATGCTGGAAGCGACCAGCGAACACGGGACAAGGGAGTTCCGCCGTGCTGCGTATCGCCGTCGTGGGCTCCGGGCCCAGCGGGGTCTACTCCGCCCAGACCCTCGTCCAGCAGGAACCGCTGGCCCGGGTCGACGTGCTCGACCGGCTGCCGTGCCCGTACGGCCTCGTGCGGTACGGCGTGGCGCCGGACCACGAGAAGATCAAGTCGCTCCAGAACAATCTGCGCACGGTGCTGGAGCACGACCGGGTGCGGTTCCTGGGCGGCGTCCAGGTCGGCGCCGGCGGGGTGCCGGCCGAGCGGCTGCGGGAGCTGTACCACGCGGTGGTGTACTGCGTGGGCGCCGCCACCGACCGGCGGCTGGGGATCCCCGGCGAGGATCTGCCGGGCAGCTGGTCGGCGACACAGTTCGTGTCCTGGTACAGCGCCCACCCGGACGCCGTCGACGACGGATTCGTGCGGGACGCCCGGTCGGCCGTGGTCATCGGGGTCGGGAACGTCGCGGTGGACGTCACCCGGATCCTGGCGCGCGGCGCGGCCGAGCTGAGCCCCACCGACATGCCGGACGCCGCGCTGCGCGCGCTCGCGGCGAGCCGGGTCACCGAGATCCAGATGGTCGGGCGGCGCGGACCGTCCCAGGCCCGGTTCACCACCAAGGAGCTGCGCGAACTGGGCGCGCTTCCGGAGGCCGACGTGACCGTCGACCCGGCCGAGCTGGCGCTGGACCCGGCCTACGCCGACCCGTCGGCGCTGCCCGCGCCGCAGCGCCGCAACGTGGAGGTGCTGCGCGGCTGGGCGGACCAGGTGCCGCGGGGCGCGCCGCGCCGGATCCGGCTGCGGTTCTTCCTGCGCCCCGTCGAACTGCTCGCCGAGGAGGGGCGCGTGGGCGCGGTGCGGTTCGAGCGGACGGTGCCGGACGGGCGGGGCGGGGTGACGGGCACGGGCGAGTTCCAGGTGGTCGAGGCGCAGGTGGTGCTGCGCTCGGTCGGCTATCGCGGACTGCCGCTGGAGGGGCTGCCGTTCGACGCCGACAGCGGCACGGTGCCGCATCAGGCCGGGCGGGTGCTGCGCGGCGGGATCGTCGCGCCGGGCGAGTACGTCGCCGGCTGGATCAAGCGGGGCCCGACGGGCGTCATCGGCACCAACCGCCCGTGCGCCAAGGAGACGGTGACGTCGCTGCTGGAGGACGCCCCCCTGCTGGTCCGCCGTGAGGTGCCGGATGATCCGCTGCCCGCGCTGCGCGCCGAGGGCGTCCAGCCGGTGGAGTGGGAGGGCTGGCGGGCGATCGAGCGCGCGGAGGCGGAGCTGGGGGCCTCGCTCGGGCGCGGCGTGGTCAAACTCCCCGACTGGCAGTCCCTCATGACGGCGGCGCACGGCAACGCCCTTTAGGGGCGCGGGGCTGTATCCATATGCGGCTCCGCCGCGTGGGCGCGAGCAACCATCCACGACCGGCACCGGGAAACCAATCAGCAACACCCCCGAAATCAACAAACTGTTCAACGCGCCTACGGTCTCGGGCATGGCTCAAACCACCCCTGCGCACCCCGTGGACGAAGTTCCCCCCGTCCGCCAACTCGCCGCCTTCGGCCTGCAACACGTCCTCGCGATGTACGCCGGCGCGGTGGCCGTACCCCTGATCGTCGGCGGAGCCATGCGGCTGCCACCCGCCGACCTTGCGTACCTGATCACCGCCGACCTGCTGGTGTGCGGCATAGCCACCCTCATCCAGTGCATCGGCTTCTGGCGTTTCGGCGTCCGGCTGCCGATCATGCAGGGCTGTACGTTCGCCGCGGTCTCGCCGATGGTGCTGATCGGGACGACGGGCGGCGGACTGCCCGCGATCTACGGCTCGGTGATCGTCGCGGGCCTCGCGATCGTGCTGCTCGCGCCCGTCTTCGGCCGGCTGCTGCGCTTCTTCCCGCCGCTGGTCACCGGCACGGTGATCCTGATCATCGGCGTCTCGCTGCTGCCGGTCGCGGGCAACTGGGCCGCGGGCGGCGTCGGGGCGGAGGACTTCGGGGAGCCGAGGAACCTGGCGCTGGCCGCCTTCGTCCTGGTGGTGGTGCTGGGTGTGCAGCGGTTCGCGCCGGTGTTCCTGAGCCGGATCGCGGTGCTGATCGGGATCGTGGTGGGGCTCGCGGTGGCGGTGCCGTTCGGGTTCACGGACTTCGACGGGGTCGGGGACGCCGACTGGGTCGGCATCAGCACGCCGTTCCACTTCGGGGCGCCGGTCTTCGAGGTGTCGGCGATCGTGTCGATGCTGGTCGTGGCGCTGGTCTGCATGACGGAGACGACCGGTGACTTCATCGCCGTCGGCGAGATGACCGGACGCAGGCTGGAGCCCCGCGCCCTCGCGGACGGGCTGCGCGCCGACGGTCTGTCGACCGTGCTCGGCGGTGTCTTCAACACCTTCCCGTACACCGCCTACGCGCAGAACGTCGGTCTGGTCGGCATGACCCGGGTGCGCAGCCGCTGGGTGGTCGCGGCGGCCGGCGGCATCCTGGTGCTGCTCGGGCTGCTGCCCAAGCTGGGCGCGGTGGTGGCGGCGATTCCGGCGCCGGTGCTGGGTGGCGCGGGTCTGGTGATGTTCGGGACGGTCGCGGCGAGCGGTCTGCGGACGCTGGCCGAGGTCGACTTCAGGGGCAACCACAATCTGACGGTGGTGGCCGTCTCGGTGGCGGTCGGCGTGCTGCCGGTGGGCGTGCCGACGGTCTACGACAAGTTCCCCGACTGGTTCCAGACCGTGATGCACAGCGGCATCAGCGCCGGCTGCCTGACCGCGATCGTACTCAACCTGCTCTTCAACCACCTGCCCGGGAAGGGCGACCGCGTGCCCGCGAAGGGCGGTTCAGCCGTCGCCGAGCCGGGCGGACTGGCGGGCGGCGGCGGCGAGGAGGGCGTCGAGAAGTCCCGGGAAGAGATCGTCTAGGTCGTCCCGGCGCAGGCCGTTCATCTTGGCCGTGCCCCGGTAGATCTGCCGGATGACCCCGCTCTCGCGCAGCACCCGGAAGTGGTGCGTGGTGGTGGACTTGGTGACCGGCAGCACGAAGTGCGAACAGGAGAGCTCGTCGCCGTCGGCGGCGAGCTCTCGCACGATCCGCAGCCGCATCGGGTCGGACAGCGCGTGGAGCACGTCTTCCAGCCGGATCTCGTCGCGTGCCGGGTGGGGCAGGGTGCGGCTGGCACTGGCGGTGGTCACGGCTGGCTCCACTTCGTCGGGACTCCATTGTACGAGAGTCATCGTAGTTTGACATCTGCCGTACTACGATGCCTATCGTACGAGTGAAGCCCCCGGTCCATGACGAACGGAGCCCTCCGTGACCGCCCTCTTCGAGCCCTACGCCCTGCGCGACGTCACCATCCCGAACCGCATGTGGATGCCGCCGATGTGCCAGTACTCCGCGGCCCCCGAGGGGCCGGAGACCGGCGTGCCCCACGACTGGCACTTCGCGCACTACGCCGCCCGCGCGGCCGGCGGCACCGGCCTGATCATCGTCGAGGCCACCGCGGTCAGCCCCGAGGGCCGTATCTCGCCGTACGACCTGGGCCTGTGGAACGACGCGCAGGTCGAGGCGTTCCGCCGGATCACGCGCTTCCTGGCCGACCAGGGCACCGTCCCCGCGATCCAGCTCGCCCACGCCGGCCGCAAGGCCGCCACCGACCGACCCTGGAAGGGCGGGGCGCCGCTCGGTCCGGACGCGTACGGCTGGCAGCCGCTCGCGCCGAGCCCGGTCGCCTTCGACGAGCGCCACCCGGTGCCGAGCGAGCTGACGGTCGAGGAGATCCGGGAGATCGTCGGCCAGTTCGCCGACGCCGCCCGCCGGGCCCTCGCCGCCGGTTTCGAGATCGCCGAGATCCACGGCGCCCACGGCTATCTGATCCACGAGTTCCTGTCCCCCTACTCCAACCACCGCACCGACGCCTACGGCGGCTCGTACGAGAACCGCACCCGGTTCGCCCTGGAGGTCGTCGACGCCGTACGGGCGGTGTGGCCGGACGACAAGCCGCTGTTCTTCCGTATCTCGGCGACCGACTGGCTGGAGGAGGGCGGCTGGACCGCCGACGACACCGTCCGCTTCGCCCGCGACCTCCAGGCGCACGGCATCGACCTGCTCGACGTCTCCACCGGCGGCAACGCCTCCGCCGTCCGCATCCCCACCGGCCCCGGCTACCAGGTGCCCTTCGCCGCCCGGGTGAAGGCCGAGACCTCGCTGCCGGTCGCGGCCGTGGGTCTGATCACCGATGCCGAGCAGGCCGAGAAGATCCTCGCCAACGGCGAGGCGGACGCCGTGCTCCTGGGCCGGGAACTGCTGCGCAACCCGTCGTGGGCCCGGCATGCCGCCCGGGAGCTCGGCGGGGAGGTACGGGTGCCGGACCAGTACCACCGGTCGGTCTGAACACCCGCCCGCCGTTCACTCGACGGCCGCGGACACCTCGGTCACGGCCGGTGCCGGCCGCGCCGGACCGAGGCGGGCCGGTCGGTCCTGGGACCTGCTCTGTGAACCGCCCGCACGGGCCACCCGGAGCACCGTCCGCTCCAGCTCCGGCAGCACCCGCTGCCCCGCCACCGCGAGGGTGATCGCCATCGCGACGCCCGCCCAGGCGACCGGGCCGAGCGGGGTGCAGCCGACCAGACGGCTGGCGCCGGGGGTCTCGACGAGGACCACCAGGGCGGCGGCGGAGCCCAGGGCGGTGAGCTGGACCAGTGGGCTGTCGCGGCGGTCGAGCAGGGTCTGCACCAGCTGGGTGCCGACCACGGCGCACAGGGCCATCGTCGTCGTACGGCGGGCCGTACCCGGGGTGAACCGGCCGAACAGCCAGGCGGCGACCGCGCCCAGGCAGGTGGTCAGCGCCCGGTGCCGGATCTGCCGCATCAGCGGCGCGCCCAGCAGCGAGGTGCCCAGCGGCCCGCCCGACTGCGTGTCGGCCGGGTCCTGCTTCGGGGTGACCGCCACGGCCATCGCCGGGAACAGGTCGGTGAACAGGTTCACCAGCAGCATCTGACGGGTCGACAGCGGCGCGGAGCCCGCGAGCAGCGTGCCGAGGATGCCGAACCCGACCTCGCCCGCGTTGCCGCCGATCAGGATGGCGACGGCGTCGGCGACGCTGTGCCACAGGGCGCGGCCCTCGCCGACCGCCTCCACGAGGACGGTCAGGTCGGCGTCGGTGAGCACCAGGTCGGCGGCGTTGCGGGCGGCGGCCGAGCCACGGGCGCTGATGCCCACGCCAACGTCGGCGGCCCGGATGGCGGCCGCGTCGTTGGCGCCGTCGCCGACCATCCCGACGACCCGGCCGGCGTCCCGCAGCGCCTCCACGACCTGCAGCTTCTGCTCGGGCGCGACCCGCGCCACGACGTCCGCGTCCCGCAGCATCCGGGAGCGCTCGGCGCGGTCCGCGGCGGCCAGGTCGTCGCCGGTGACGACGGCGGTGTCCTCGGGCCAGCCCAGATCCAGGGCGATCGCCCGGGCGGTCTGCGGATGGTCGCCGGTCAGCATCACCGGGCGGGCGCCCGCCGCGCGCAGCCCCTGCACCAGGGCGGTGGACGTCTCGCGCGCCACGTCGGCCAGCGCGAGCAGCCCGGTGAACTCCAGGTCGCGGGGCGGCTCGTCGCAGACGTCCGTGTCGCTCTCGGCGTCGGCCAGGCGCCGCTTGGCCACGGCGAGCACCCGCAGACCGTCGCGCGCCAGCGCCTGCGCGGTCTCCGCCGCGTGCTCGGGCAGGTCGCGGCAGGCGGGCAGGACGGTCTCGGGGGCGCCCTTGACCGCGAACACCCGGACGCCGTCCGCCGCGCGGCCCACCGCGGCCGCGTAGCCGCGGCCCGCCTCGAACGGCCGCGCCTCGGTCTGCGTCCACTCCGGGTCCTGGCCCGCCGCCTCCAGCACCGCCTCGTCGGTGGCGTGCACCGGCTTCTCCCCGTCGCCGTTGAGCTGCGGACACGCGCGTACGGCGATGCGCAGCACCTCGGAGTCGCCCGCCTCGCCCGTCTTGCGGACCGTGCCGTCGGCCTCGGCGACCCGGACCAGGCGCAGCCGGTTCTCGGTGAGAGTGCCGGTCTTGTCGAAGCAGATGGTGTCCATCCGGCCGAGCGCCTCCAGGGTGCGCGGGGTGCGCACCAGGACGCCGCGCCGGCTGAGCCGCCGGGCCGCCGCCAGCTGGGCCACCGTCGCCACCAGCGGCATGCCCTCGGGGACGGCGGCGACCGCCACGGCCACGCCTCCGCTGACCGCCTCGCGGATCGGGGCACCGCGCAGCAGCGACAGCCCGGTCACGGCGGCGCCGCCCGCCATGGTGAGCGGCAGGGCCTGGCGGGTGAGCTCCTGCAGCCGGCCCTGGACGCCCGCGGCCGGCGGGGTGCGGGCGGCGAGGTGCACGGCGCGGGCGGCCTCGGTGCGGTCGCCGGTCTCGACGACGACGGCCCGGGCCTGCCCGGCCACCACGGTCGTCCCCTCGAACACCATGCAGCGGCGGTCCGGGACGGCGGCGCTCGGGGTCGGCTCCACCTGCTTGTCGACCGGCAGCGACTCGCCGGTCAGCGCCGATTCGTCGACCTCCAGGCCGTCCTCCCACAGCAGCCGGGCGTCGGCGGGCACGACGTCGTCGGCGTTCAGCTCGATCACGTCGCCGGGCACCAGCCGGGCGGCGTCCACGGTGCCCGGGCCGTGCCGCCGCCGGTCGCGGCGTTCCACGGCCGGGCCGATGCCGTCGGCCGTCACCCGCGCCTTCTGCTTCTGCTCGGCGACCAGTCCGGACAGGGCCCGCTCGGCCCGCAGCCGTTGCAGGCCGCCGACCAGGGCGTTGAGGTCGAGCGCGCCGACCACCAGCAGTGCGTCCGCGACCGAGCCGAGGATCGCCGACGCCGCCGAGCCGACCGCCAGCACCGGGGTGAGCGGGTCGTCCAGTTCGTTGCGTACGGCGCGGGCGAGCCGGAACGACCAGCGGGCCGGAGCCATGGCCGGCTTCCGCCCGAGGGTGCCGACCGCCTCGCGCACCCGGCCCACCGCCTGCTCCACGGCGGTCTCCTCGGCCTCCAGCCGGTCGGCCAGCCGGGCCTGCACCGAGCGCGGGTCCAGCGCGTGCCAGGCCACCCGCGGCCGGGGGTGCGGGGCCCGCGCCAGCGCCACGCCGACGGCCGCGCGCACCCCGCCGAGCAGGGCCGCCGCGGCCGCGGCGTCGACGGGCGCGTGGCGTAGTCCGGGCAGCCACGGGTTGCCGCTCTGCCGCCGCTGTTCGCCGACGGCGACGAGCAGCCCGGACAGGGCGGCGCCGGACCGGGCCAGCGTCTGCGAGCGGCGCCCGACCCGGCGGGCGGCGGGCACCGCGGCCAGCAGCCGCCACACGTCGGGCAGGCCGTCCGGGGTGAGCACGTCCGCGCCCCAGGCGACGGCCGCGTCGCGGTCGGCGAGCGCGACGGCCAGGTCCCCGGCGAACAGTCCCTCCAGGACGTCGATGTCGTCGGAGGACGCGGGCCGGGCCACGGTGATCACACAGCCGCCGTCGCGCAGCCGCTCCACCGCCTCGGCGGGCGGTCGGCCGGCGGGCACGATGTGGTCGGCGAGGCCGATGAAGTCGGCGAGGGCGGGATCATCGCCCACGACCACGCGCAGCCCCGCGCGGCGGGCCGCGTCGAGGACCGGCTCGGCCCACGGGTCCGCGTCGCCGTCCGCGGTGCGCAGCGCGCTGGGGTGCAGGAAGACCGTCCCGGCCGTCTCGAGGCGGCGCAGCCGCTGCTGGTCGCGGATCATGACGCCGGTGCGGGCCAGCGCGCAGCTGAGGGCGGCGTGGAAGGCGGCGGGCCCGTAGCGGGCGGCCTTCGGGGAACCGGCGAGCACCGCCTCCGCGGCCTCCGTCGCGTCGTGCTTGACCATCAGGGTCGCGAGGGCGCCCACCAGGCTGCCGGACTCGGCGTGCACGGCGTACTCCTGGGCGGGCGTCCGGCGCAGCGGCGGGCGCGGGAACCGGTCCATGGCCACACCGTCCCGGTAAGGCACGCACAGCCGGTCGTGGACGGCGTCGAACGCGGCCGCCCGGGTCAGCGTCTCGGCCAGCGCGCAGGTGCGCAGCGAGCCGTCGAGCAGCAGGGCGACGGGGTTCTGTCCGGCGCCGTGGACGACCGCGTTGAGGGTGGCCAGCACGAGGTCCGCGCGGGAGTCGCCCAGCCGCCCGCGCAGCCAGGAGCGGAACCGGGGGTGCTCACGGAGCAGGGTGTTGCCCGCCGTCACGAACTTCGGCGAGGGCGGCAGCCGCAGCGCGGAGGCGGTGAACGCGGCCCCGAGGCCGAGCGCGTCGGCGCCCAGCGCGGCCACGGCGGTGCGCACCCCGATCGGGTCGCCGGGGTGCGCGAACTCCTCCACCGACTCGTCGTCGGGGGTGAGCCCGTACCGTTCGGCGAGGTCGGCCGCCTTCTCCAGCACCGTGTCGGCGACGGCGGCCTCACTCGCGGCCACGACCAGGCGGGACAGCCCGCCGTCCCAGTACGCGTAGGCCACGTCGGGCCGCTCCATGAGGGCGGCGGCCACCCGCCGGGCGGCGTGCGCCGTCCCGCCCTCCTCGCGCGTCCGCTCGGGTGCGGCGGTCTTCAGCGCGAGGTGCGCCCGCCGCCCCGACCGCCAGTCACGCCGCTGGCCGGGCAGCGCGGCGGCCCGCGCCACCCGGGCGACCCGGACGGCGGAGTCCGCCCCGCGCACTCCGGCCCGCGCGCCCACCGCCGCGGCGCCCGCGGCCATGCCCACGGCGGGCGCGGTTCCGCGCGCCAGCAGCCGGGGCCCGGCCAGCAGGGCCCCGGACACAGCCGTCACCGGCCCCGTCAGCAACCCCATCGCCCATCCTCGGTTCGTGTGTGTCACCTGGGTTCAGCTCGTGGTCGCGGTGTGCCGCCGGGACGCCGTGCGCCGGTGGGCGGTCGCCGCCTTGATGGTCGTCATACCGGCCCCGTGCGTCTTCAGCGTCGTACGGCCGGGGGATGCCGCCGTAGGGGTGTCGGACGGCGGTTCACCCATGGCCCGGCTCGTCGTCATCGACGTCGTACTGCCGCCGGACGCCGCCCGCTGCGAGGCGGCGCTGGTCGTCGCCCTGGCGGCCGGCGCGCGGCCTGCTCCGGCTTCCTGCTTCTCCTCCTGCTGTCCGGGCTTCGGCTGGGTCAGCCAGGCCACCGCCGCCCCGGCGATCGCGACGGGCCATTCGACGACGCCCGCGACGCCGAGCAGCCCGGCTCCCGTGTAGACGGCGATCCGGCGCCCGCGCGGTGACACGGCCCCGACCGTGTCCAGCGTGCTCTCGGCGGCCTTGCTCACCATTCCCGCGCCGGGCACCCGGCGCAACGCCGAACCGGTGAACCGCACCGGCTCCGTGATGACGGACGACGGCTTCAGCCGTGTCATGACGCTCCCCGCCTCCCTGCAGATCGGCTTGTGCACGGGCCCGAGTTCCCGGAAAACACCTAGTCACCCGTGGGGAGCGGAGGAAACACGAGTGGCCGGGGCACTTTCCCCGGCCACTCCGCGCGGCGCCCGTCGACCGGGCGGCCTTCGGAACGCTCCCGTCGGTCAGGCGGTCGTACAGGCCGTTCCGTTGAGCGTGAAGGCGCCCGGCGACGCGCTGGTGCCGCCGTGGTTCGCCTGGTAGCCGATGCTCACGCTCGCGTTCGGCGCGATCGTGCCGTTGTAGGCGGCGTTCGTGGCCGTCACCGCCCCGGAGGCCGGTGCGTACGTGGCGCCCCAGCCGTTGGTGATGGTCTGGCCGGCCGGGAGGGTGAAGCCCAGCTTCCAGCCGTTGATCGCCGTGGTGCCGGTGTTGGTGATGGTCACGGAGGCGGTGAGGCCGGTGTTCCAGGCGCTGGTGGTCACCGTCACCTTGCAGCCGGCCGGCTGCGGCTGCGGGGCCGGGCCCTGGCCGTCCAGGCCGAAGAAGGTGAGCACGCGGGCGCCCATGGTGCCGTAGGCGTACAGGTTGTGCCCGACACCCTGGAGGCTGACCGCCTCCACGGGAGCCCGGTCACCGGTGCCGCCGTAGCGGGTGCGGGTCCAGCCGGTGGCGGGGGTGTCGGTGGACGCCGGGGTCTGGCTCACGCCCAGGACGTTCGTCCACTGCTTGATCTCCTCGCCGAAGTTCGGGTAGCGCAGCACGTCGTCCTCGGTGCCGTGCCACAGCTGCATCCGGGGCCGCGGGCCGGTGTAGCCGGGGTACGCGCCGCGGACCAGGTCGCCCCACTGCTGCGGGGTGCGGGTCACGGTGCCGTTGGCACAGGCGCTGTTCCACTCGGAGCCGTCGGTGGTGGCGAAGCAGCCGAAGGGGACGCCGGCGAAGGCGGCGCCCGCGGCGAACACGTCCGGGTAGACGCCGAGCAGGACGTTGGTCATCATCGCGCCGGAGGAGATGCCGGTGGCGAAGACGCGCTTCGGGTCGGCGTCGTAGGTGGTGAGGACCCAGTCGACCATCGACTTGATGCCGACCGGGTCGCTGCCGCCGCCGCGGCGCAGCGCCTGGGGCGAGGAGACGTCGAAGCACTTGCTGGACCTGGTGACCGACGGGTAGACGACGATGAAGCCGTAGCGGTCGGCGAGCGAGGCGTACTCGGTTCCGTTGTACATCGCCGGCCCGGAGCCGGTGCAGTAGTGGACGGCCACCAGGACCGCCGGGTTCGGGGTGACGCTCTCCGGGACGTACAGGTACATCTGGAGGTTGCTGGGGTTGCTGCCGAAGTTCGTGACCTCGGTGAGGGTCGCGTAGGGCACGTCGGCGGCGGCGTCGGTGCGGGCGGCGGCCGGGGGCGCGGTGAGCAGCAGCGCGGCGAGCAGCGGCACCAGCGCTCCGTAGAGCGCGACGAGTACCGAACGCAGAGGTCTCCTCGCGGTGTTGCCGGCGGTGGCGGACACGTGGTTGTCCCTTCCTGATCGCGGCTCGGGGTCATCGGTGAAGGGAACGCGATCCCGTGGAAGCGCTCCCACACCGTCACACGGGAGCCGCCGCGCCAACGTTCAACCGGGCCCCCTTCGCCTCAGGACTGGCCGAATCCGTTCTGCGCGAAGCGTTGACCAGAAAGCGCTTGCCCTCTACGGTCCGTTCAACAGTGTGACCGGCTGGCATCCGCCAAGGCCGAAAAGGTCAAGTCAGTCACACCGGGCGTTCAGCAAGGAGCACGACAGTCACATACAGGAACGACGCCAGCACTTCCGAAGGGACGCACCCGCATGCGTACACACCCCCACACGAGGAATCGGGGCACGGCCTCCGCGACACGACCGCGCGACCGCCGGCGCGCACTGACCGGCGCGCTGGCCACCCTCGGGGTCTCGGTTGGCATGCTCATGACCACCGGGGCTCCGTCGGCGAACGCCGCCACCTGGCCGACCCCGACCAGCAGTCAGCCGGTGACCGCCACCATCACCCTGAACGCCTCCAAGGACTACGGGATGCAGCGCCTGTACGGCAGCGGCGCCCTCGGCACGGGTGACCAGGACGAGAACCAGCAGCCGATCCTCAAGCTGGCCGACGGCGTCACGCTGAAGAACGTCATCATCGGCGCGCCCGGCGCCGACGGCATCCACTGCATGGGCAGCTGCACGCTGCAGAACGTCTGGTGGGAGGACGTCGGCGAGGACGCGGCCACCTTCCGGGGCGGCACCAGCGCGACGTACCACGTCATCGGCGGCGGCGCGAAGAAGGCCACCGACAAGGTCTTCCAGCACAACGGCGGCGGCACGGTGAACATCTCCAACTTCGCCGTGCAGGAGTTCAAGACCCTGTACCGGTCCTGCGGCGACTGCTCCACGCAGTACACCCGCAAGGTCAACCTCAACACCATCGAGGTGACCGGGACCGGCACCACCGCGCGGCTGGTCGGCATCAACGTCAACCGCAACGACGTGGCGACGCTGCGGAACATCACGATCCTCAACGACGCGAGCCGCAAGGTCATCCCCTGCCAGAAGTACAACAACAACACGGCGGTGGGCACGGGCCCGGACAGCACCAACTGCCTGTACTCCACCTCGGACATCACCTACCGCTAGGAGCGGTGTCCCCCGGTGAACCCGGCCGTACGAAGCGCCCCCGCACGGCGCTTCGTACGGCCGTCACGCTGTCCGGCGCGTCAACCGCGCTCCACGCGCGCGTGGACCTGCGCCGCCAGCTCCCGCTGGTAGTCCGTGTAAGCGGCCCGCAGTGCCGTACCCGGCCAGTCGGCGGGCAGCAGCGGTGCGGGCAGCACCGGGTCGGCCAGCAGATGGCGGACGACGGCCGCGAACGCGGTGAGC
Source organism: Streptomyces sp. NPDC030838 (assembly GCF_055572035.1). Lineage (NCBI taxonomy): Bacteria > Bacillati > Actinomycetota > Actinomycetes > Kitasatosporales > Streptomycetaceae > Streptomyces > Streptomyces sp. NPDC030838. The sequence goes on from NZ_JBVIED010000018.1 coordinate 51,269, forward strand.
CGCTCGACCGGTCCGGGGGCGCGGTCGACCCGGTCGAGCAGGGTCCGCGCGGTGGCCGCCCAGGTGTCCAGCGGCCACAGGGCCGCGGCCAGTTCGGCGGCGGGCCGGCCGGGGCGGGCCGTGTAGTGCTGGGCCACCCGGTCGAGGTCGTCCGGCAGCGGGCGGCGCAGGTTGGCGGGGCGCAGCCAGACGCCCTCGCGCAGCTCGGCGAGGCGCAACGAGGCCAGCCGGGCGCGCAGCTCGGCGCGTTCGGCGGGCCCGCGGCCGGTCGCCGTGACGACCACCATCTCCCAGTCGCCGTCCCACGCGCGCGTGTGCGGCCGTACGGCCTCGTCCTGGCGGCGCTGGCGTTCCAGCAGCCGGTCACCGATGCGGTAGCCGGTGCCGGTGCGCCGCAGATCCCCGGCGGCCGTCATCCGGCTGAGCGCGGCCCGCAGCGTCGAGCCGCCGACGCCGAACGGCGCCACCACGCGGGCGAGGTCCTTCGCGGGCAGCTCCGGGGGGTGCGCGCCCAGCAGCAGGCTCAGCACGACCGACCGCGCGGACAGCGGGCGCAGGTCGGGTTCGTTCGTCGGCATGGGCTCGTACTGTACGGGGCGGAGCTGGGTGTTGCAGTATTGCTGCGGTCGCAGCATAAGTGCAACACTCCCTCCATGGCCTCGACAGTCGCGCACCCGCAGCAGGACGCCGCCCACGCCGAAACCCACGCCGTCACCAACCAGCCTCCGCCCCTCGCGCCGTACGACGCGGCGGACGACGTCGCCCTCCTGGAAGGCCTGCGTCGCGAGGGTGCCGGGTGGGCCGAGGAGGACATCCGGCGGCTCGGCCGGCGGGCCGGGAGCGAGCAGGCACAGGAGTGGGGCGACCTGGCCAACCGGCACGAACCGGTGCTGCGCACCCACGACCGCTACGGCCACCGGATCGACGAGGTCGAGTTCCATCCCGCCTGGCACCACCTGATGGAGGTGGCCGTCGCCGCAGGGCTGGCCGGAGCGCCCTGGGCGGACGACCGGCCCGGCGCCCATGTCGCGCGGACGGCGGGCGGGCTGGTGTGGGGACACGCTGAGGCCGGCCACGGCTGTCCGACGTCGATGACGTACGCGGCGATCCCCGCCCTGCGCCGCGAGCCCGGGCTGGCCAAGCTCTACGAACCCCTGCTCACCAGCCGGGAGTACGAGCCCGGCCTGCGGATCCCCACGGAGAAGCGGGGACTGCTGGCCGGGATGGGGATGACCGAGAAGCAGGGCGGGTCCGACGTACGGACGAACACCACGACCGCCACGCCCACCGCCGAACCCGGCGTCTACACGCTGCGCGGGCACAAGTGGTTCACGTCGGCGCCGATGTGCGATGTCTTCCTGGTGCTGGCGCAGGCCCCGGACGGCCTCTCCTGCTTCCTCGTCCCGCGCGTGCTGCCGGACGGGACCCGCAACACGTTCCGTATTCAGCGGCTGAAGGACAAGCTGGGCAACCGCTCCAACGCCTCCTCCGAGCCGGAGTTCGACGGCACCGTGGCCTGGCTGGTCGGCCCCGAGGGACAGGGCGTCAAGACCATCATCGAGATGGTCAACTGCACCCGCCTGGACTGTGTGATGGCCTCCGCGACCCTGATGCGCAAGACCCTGGTGGAGGCGGGGCACCATGTGCGGCACCGGACCGCGTTCGGGGCGCGGCTGCTCGACCAGCCGTTGATGCGCAACGTGCTCGCCGACCTCGCCCTGGAGTCGGAGGCCGCGACGACCCTGACCCTGCGGCTGGCGGGCGCCGCCGACCGCGCGGTGCGCGGGGACGCCGGGGAGCGGGCGCTGCGCCGGATCGCCACCGCCGTCGGCAAGTACTGGGTCACCAAGCGCGGCCCGGCCTTCACCGCCGAGGCGCTGGAGTGCCTGGGCGGCAACGGCTACGTCGAGGACTCCGGGATGCCCCGGCACTACCGCGAGGCTCCGCTGCTGTCGATCTGGGAGGGCTCCGGGAACGTCAACGCCCTCGACGTCCTGCGGGCGCTGGGCCGCGAACCCGCCGTGGCAGAGGCCCTGTTCGCCGAACTCGCCCTGGCCCGCGGGGCGGACCCTCGGCTGGACGCGACGGTCAGCGGGCTGAAGGACGGCCTCGCCGAGGCGTCGCCCGTCGGGGCCCGCAGGCTGGTGGAACGGATGGCGCTGGCCCTCCAGGCCTCCCTGCTCGTCCGGTTCGCGCCGTCGGCCGTCGCCGACGCCTTCTGCGCGACACGGCTGGGCGGCGACGGGGGCTACGCGTTCGGCACGCTTCCCGAGGCGGCCGACCTCGACGCGATCCTCGACCGGGCGCTCCCCGGCGACGGCTGACCGCCCGCGCGGGGTTTGGCGCACGGTCGCCGGTCGCTTCCCGCGTTGTCAGTGCCGTGGTGCAGACTCACGATCGACCGGCACCACGCCTGGGGGAGGACGACGTGTTCACGGGGATCGACGAGGTCGACTGGGCCTCGATGCGGCATGCGTACGGCAGCGCGCAGGACGTGCCCGGACTGCTCCGGGGCCTCGCCTCCGCGGACCCCGCCGAGCGGGAGACCGCGCTCGACGGGATGTACGGCGCGGTGCACCACCAGGGAGACGTGTACGACTCGACGCTGGCCTGTGTGCCGTTCCTGTTCGCGCTGATCGCGAGCGAGGAGGTGGCGGACCGGGGCGGCATCGTGGAGCTGCTGGTCAGCATCGGAGGGTACGGCGAGGACGAGGACGAGGACTGGGACAACGGGGAGGACGACTCGGACGACGGGGACGACGAGGACGGGGCCGGCGACTCGGACGACGGGGACGACGAGGAAGACGACGGCGACGACTGGGAAGACGACGAGGACGACCCCGGCAGGCACCGCGCCGCCGCCCGGGCCGCCGTGCGGGCGGGCGCCGAGGTCTTCGCACGGCTGGCCGGGGACGCCGACCCGGGTGTGCGGCAGGCCGCCGCGCAGGCGCTCGTGCCGTTCCTGGACGAGCCCACGCGCGTGCTCGCCCTGCTGCGGGAGCGGATCACGGCGGAGCGGGACGACCGGGTCCTGCTCGCCCTCACCGAGAGCCTGGGCCGCTTCGTCCGGCGCCACCCCGGGCACGCCGACGGCGCCGTGGAGCTGCTGGTCGGGCAGACCGCGCCGCCGCACGGCCCCGGTCTGCGGCTCGCCGCGCTCGGCCAGCTCGCGGGCAGCGCGCCCGACCGTCTCCCGGCCGACCTCGTGCCCACCGTCGTACGGCTGCTGCGGGAGCGGTCCGGGCGACGGCCCGGCGGTCCCGGCGAGCCCGACCGTCCGGACACCGACACGCTGGTCGGCCGGCTGCGGCGGCTGCGCCCCTCGGACGAGGAGGGCTCCCGGCTGCTGCGCACCCTGCACAACGCGCTCGACGACCGCGTGGACGACCGGATCGCCCTGCTCAACGGGCAGTTGACGAGCCCCGACGCCGTCGACCGGTGCAACGCGGTGTGGATGTCCGCGGGCCTGTTCCGCACCTGGCGGGCCGACTACGCCCGCCCCGTCGCGCTCATCGGGGAGCAACTGGGCGAGGAGGACGACCGGTTGCGGGACGCGGCGGTGGCCGTGCTCGAGGACCTGTTCGCCCTGGCCGCCCCGGCCGCCGACCCGCTCGCCGCGCTGGTGACCTCGCGCCCCGATCTGTGGATACGGCGGTGGGAGCACGGCGCGCCGAGCCTGGGCCACCCGCTCAGGGCCCTGGCCCGGACCGGGGACGTGCGGGCCGTCCCGCTGCTCGCCGAGGTGCTGGCGGGACCGGTCGTGCCGGACGACACACCGGCGGCGGTCGTCCACCTGGGCCCGGCCGCGGCCCCGCTCGCCCCGGCGCTGCGGCACCGGCTCGAGGAGTCCCCGCTCGACGGGCCGGAGCCGGTCACCCGGATCGCGTGGCTGCTGTCGGCGCTCCGTGAGCTGGGCGACGCGGAGGCGTCCCCGGCGGTGCTGCGGCTGCTGCGGCGGCTGCACAACGGCTCCCACCCGTCCGCCGGCACACTCGTCCCGCTCGCGCTCCGGACGCTCGCCGCGTTCGGTCCGGCCGCCCGGGAGTCCCTGCCGCTGATGCGGCGCCTGCTGCGCTCGGAGTATGCGGTCGCCGCCGCCGAGGCGTGCTGGGCGGTGGAGCGGGACGCCGACGTGGTCCTTCCGGTGCTGGTGCGCGCGCTGGAGACGGACGTGCGGGCGGCCGCGCGGGTGCTGGAGCGGCTGGGCCCCGAAGCCCGTCCCGCGGTGCCCGCGCTGCGGGGCCTGACCGGGGCCGAGCGGCTGTGGGACCGGACGGCCGCCGCGAGCGCGCTCGCGCGGATCACCGGCGACGCCGCCTCGGTCGCGCCCGTCCTGCGCGGCGCCTGGGAGGAGAACCCCTACACCCGCCCGCCGATCGCCGAGTGCCTCGCCGCGCTCGGAGCGGCCGCCGCGCCGCTGCGGGACCTGGCCGAGGCGGAACTGGCCACCCGCCGCCGGCACACGGCGCGGACGGACGGCTACGGCAGCCATGACGTCCTGGGCGACGAGGAGCTGCTGCGGCTGTGCCGTGCGGTGGCGGCGGGATAGCGGTCCGGCCGCCGACACCGCCGTCGACCTGCGGCGACGGCGTCCTGAGGGGTGACTGTCAGTGATGGGGTGCAGACTGGCCGGTGGCTGGGACGAATACGTCAGAGCACAGCGGAGGTGATCGGCATGACCGAGGTACTGCTCGCCGTGGGCACGCGCAAAGGCCTGTTCATCGGGCGCCGGCGCGGTGGCGCCTGGCAGTTCGACGAGAATCCCTACTTCAACGCGCAGGCCGTGTACTCGGTCGCCATCGACACCCGCGGCTCGACCCCACGGCTGCTGGCCGGTGGCGACAGCGCGCACTGGGGCCCCTCCGTCTTCCACTCCGACGACCTCGGCCGCACCTGGACCGAGCCGGCGCGGCCGGCCGTCAAGTTCCCGCCGGACACCGAGGCTTCGCTGGAGCGGGTGTGGCAGCTGCACCCGGCGGCGGCCGAGCCGGACGTGGTCTACGCGGGCACCCAACCGGCAGCGCTGTACCGCTCGGAGGACCGCGGGGAGAGCTTCACCCTCGTCCGCCCCCTGTGGGAGCACCCGACGCGGTCCCGGTGGATGCCGGGTTTCGGCGGGGAGTGCCTGCACACCGTCCTGACCGACCACCGCGACCCACGGTGGGTGACCGTCGCCGTGTCGGCCGCCGGGGTCTTCCGCACCACCGACGGCGGCGCCGCCTGGGTCCCTTCCAACTCCGGTGTCTCCGCGGTGTTCCTGCCCGACCCGAACCCGGAGTTCGGCCAGTGCGTCCACAAGATCGCCCGGGACGCGGCCAACCCGGACCGGCTGTATCTCCAGAACCACTGGGGGGTGTACCGCAGCGACGACGCGGGCGTGCACTGGACCGACATCGGGGAGGGCCTGCCGTCCACGTTCGGCTTCGCCGCCGTGGCCCATCCGCACCGCGGGGACACGGCGTACGTCTTCCCGATCACCGCGGACTCCGACCGCGTGCCCGCCGACCGGCGCTGCCGGGTGTTCCGCACCGCGGACGCGGGCAAGACCTGGGAGCCGCTGACGGCGGGCCTGCCGCAGGGGGACCACTACGGCACGGTGCTGCGCGACGCCATGTGCACGGACGACGCCGACCCGGCGGGCGTCTACTTCGGCAACCGCACCGGTGAGGTGTACGCGTCGGCCGACGACGGCGACAGCTGGCGGCAGTTGGCCTCGCGGCTGCCGGACGTGCTGTGCGTGCGGGCGGCGGTGGTCGGATGAGCCGGGGACGGCCGTCCGGGCCTAGGTCGTGTCCGCAAAGTCCCGTCGTCCGCCCGGAGGGCGGGCCCCGCGGCGTCTGGTGCGTGCTCTCGGCGTGCCGGGCGGAAGCCCTCGTACTGGACGTACTTGGGCTTTCGCTCGGTGCGGCGAGAGCACGTGCCAGGCGTCGCGGGGCAGGCGGGACTTTGCGGACACGGCCTAGGGGCCTTGGCCACCGGTTGATCGCCTGCTGCCGTACGGCAGTAGGGTGACGCCCGTGGCACCACGACCGTTGCATGAAATCGTCGAACCGGGCTGGGCGAAGGCCCTCGAACCCGTCGCCGGAAGGATCGCCGAGATGGGCGACTTCCTGCGCGCGGAGATCGCCGCGGGACGCACCTATCTTCCGGCCGGACAGAACGTCCTGCGGGCCTTCCAGCAGCCCTTCGACGAGGTGAGGGTCCTGATCGTCGGACAGGACCCTTATCCGACCCCGGGGCACGCGGTGGGTCTGTCGTTCTCCGTCGCCCCGGAGGTGCGGCCGCTGCCCGGCAGCCTGATCAACATCTTCCGCGAACTCCACACCGACCTGGGGATCCCCCAGCCGTCGAACGGCGATCTGACGCCGTGGACCCAGCAGGGGGTGCTGCTGCTCAACAGGGCGCTCACCACGGCTCCCCGCAAGCCGGGAGCGCACCGCGGCAAGGGCTGGGAGGAGGTCACCGAGCAGGCCATCCGCGCGCTGGCCGCCCGCGGCAAGCCGCTGGTGTCCATCCTGTGGGGCCGGGACGCCCGCAACCTCCGCCCGCTTCTCGGCGACCTGCCGTCGGTGGAGTCCGCGCATCCCTCCCCCATGTCGGCGGACCGCGGCTTCTTCGGCTCGCGTCCGTTCAGCCGCGCCAACGACCTGCTGATCCGTCAGGGCGGCCAACCGGTGGACTGGCGCCTGCCGTGACGGGCGAGGCCGGCTCCGCCGGGTTCCTCGCCGTCGACTCGGGCGGCTCCGGGCTCCGGGTCGTCGTCGGGACGCCGGGCTCCGGGCCGCTCGGACAGCGGGAGTCGCGGGTCCCGGTGCGGACCGGTGCGCGGGGGATCGACGCCGGGCATCTGATGGAACAACTGGTGCCCCTGGTCCGGGCGTTGACGGCCGAGGCCGACAGGACGGAGTTGGGCGCCGCGGTCGTCGGCGCCGCCGGCTTCGGCACCCTGGGCGACGCGCTGCGCGCCGAACTGCCGGACGCCCTGCGGCGGGAGTTCGGGATCCGCCGGGTCGCCCTCGCCGCCGACGCCGTCACCGCGTACGTCGGCGCGCTCGGCCCGCGGCCCGGCGCCGTGATCGCCGCCGGCACGGGTCTGATCGCGATCGGCACGGATCTGACCGGATGGCGGCGGGCGGACGGCTGGGGCCATCTGCTCGGCGACTGCGGCAGCGGTGCGTGGATCGGCCGCGCGGGGCTGGAGGCCGCGCTGCGGGCGCACGACGGGCGGGAGTGCGGCTCGGCCCGGCTGCTGGCTTGCGCCCAGGAGCAGTTCGGCCCGCTGCCCGGGCTCCCCGGCGTGCTGTATCCGCGGACGGACCGCCCCGCCGTGCTCGCCTCCTTCGCGCCCCAAGTGGCGGCCTGCGCCGGCAGCGACCCCGTCGCCGCGGACATCCTGCGGGCGGCGGCCCGGCACATGGCCGACTCGGCGGCAGCGGTCTGTCCCGAGCGAAGCACGCCGGAAGTGGGCCTCACCGGAGGGCTGTTCAAGATGGGCGAGCCGCTGCTCGCCCCGGTGCGGGAGGAACTGGCGCACCGGCTGCCGCACGCCCGCTGTGTGCCGGCCGAAGGCGATCCCCTGCACGGTGCGGTCCGGATCGCCACCGCGCTGGCGACGGGCACGCTCACCCTTCCGAGGGACGAGAAGATGCTCTGCGTGACCTCTCGGGAGGGGTGATCCGGCCGCACGGATCCGGCCACTCCGGCATGGCTCCTCGGGGCCCGCCGCGAGGAAAACCCGCTGATCAGTTCTGATTTCCGCGTAACTCATCAGACAAAACCGGACGGATACCGCTCACCTGCACCCTCCCCGAACAGGGGAGCCACGGAAGCCAGTAACATGCGGCGCCATGAGCTCCCCCACTGGGCCCGCGTCCGGCCTGCCAGTACGAATGCCGCGCCCCCGCCAGCCCGGGCGGCACCGCCGACCCGAGCCCCTGGCGGCTCCCGAGGGCGCGCCCGCGCTCGTCCTCGCGGTGCCCGGCACGCCCAGCGCCGCCACCCGCGGCCTCGCCGAGGAGATCGTGAGCATCGCCCGCTCCGAGCTGCCCGGCCTCGACGCCCGGATCGGGTACGTCGACGGGGACGACACCGAGTTCCCCACGCTCCAGGCCGTGCTGGCGCACGCTGCCGACGAGCGCACCGCCCGCTACGAGCAGGCGCTCGCCGCGGGCGTGGAGGCCAAGGAGCCCGAGGGCCCCGTCGCCGTCGTGGTGCCCCTGCTGGCCGGTCCGGACGCCGCGCTGCTGCGCCAGGTCCGCCAGGCCGTGATGGACAGCCGGGTCGCCGCCGAGCTGACCGATGTGCTCGGCCCGCACCCGCTGCTCGCCGAGGCGCTGCACGTCCGGCTGTCCGAGGCCGGTCTGGCCCGCGCCGACCGTGCCCGGCTGTTCACCGTGGCGACCGCCGCGGACGGCATCATCCTGGCCTCCGTCGGCGGCGAGGAGGCCGTGCAGGCCGCCGGGATCACCGGCATGCTGCTGGCCGCGCGGCTCGCCGTGCCGGTGATGGCGGCGGCGCTCGACCAGGAGGGCTCGATCGCCTCCGTGGCCGAGCAGCTGCGCTCCTCCGGCTCGCAGCAGCTGGCGCTGGCGCCGTACCTGATCGGCCCGGAGATCGACGCCGCGCTGATCGAGGCGGCCGCCGCCGAGGCCGGCTGCTCCGCCTCCGAGGCGCTGGGCCCGTACCCGGCGATCGGCAAGCTCGCCCTGGCCAAGTACACGACGGCCCTGGGCATCGCCCCGCAGCAGGCACAGGGCGCACCGGTCCGCTGACCCGGCCGGTATCGCCGTACGACGACAAGGGCCCGCTCCGCACCCGGAGCGGGCCCTTCGCACATCGCGCCGGCGGGCGCTCAGTCGAACACCACGCAGGACGCCGCCGTCACCGCGACCGCCCCGGCGCGCCGCGGCCACCCCGTCCCCGGGTCGACGGCGAACCAGGTGACGTCCCCGGAGCGCTCGTTCGCGACGTACAGGAAGCCGTCCGACGCGGCGAGGGCACGGGGCCAGTGGCCGCCGCAGGGCACCGTGCCGGCCGGCCGCAGGGTCTCGCCCTCGACGGTGAACACGGAGAGCACGTCCTCGCCGCGGGTGGCGGTCCATACGAACCGGCCGTCGGGCGAGACGACGAGGCCGGACGGGTAGGCGTCACCGGCCGGTGCGCCGGGCAGCACCGGCGTCTCGGCGAGCGGGCGCAGCACCCCGTCCTCGGCGTGCCAGCGGCAGACGGTCACGGTGGGGCTGAGTTCGTTGACGACGTAGGCGTGCCCGCCGTCCGTATGGAAGGCCAGGTGGCGCGGGCCGGAGCCGGGCCGCAGGGCGGTCTCGCGGTGCGGGACGAGAGCGCCGTCCTCGAGGGTGCACACGCGCACGGAGTCGGTGCCGAGGTCGACGCTGAGGATCCACCGCCCGCTGGGGTCGGGCCGCACCTGATGGGCGTGCGGGCCCCGCTGGCGGGGTGCGAACGGTCCCGAGCCGGTGTGCCGGAGGGTTCCGGACGCGGCGGAGGCGAGTGTGCCGTCGGCGCGCAGCGGTACCACGGTGACGCTGCCGGATCCGTAGTCGGCGGTGAGGACGTGTCCGGCGTGCACGCTGAGGTGGGTGGGTCCGCCGCCGACGGGTACCGGCGGCCCGGCGGGTTTCGGAACCGTGCCGTCCACGCGGTACGCGGCCACCGCGCCCTCGGCCGTCTCGCTGACCGCGTACAGCGTGCGCCCGTCGGGCGCCAGGGCCAGGTAGGAGGGGTCGGGCAGATCGTCGGCGCTGTCGAGGAGCGTGAGGGCGCCGGTGTCCGGATCGACGGCCGCCGTCACCAACCCGGGGCCGCCCGCCGCCGTGAACGACCCGATGAACGCCCGCCGCCGCGGTCCGCCGTTCGCCACCGCTGTCCCCTCTCGCCTTCTGGGCTGTCGCAGGTGACGGTAGCAGCGGATCAGTGAAGGTCTAGACCAAACGGCCGAACGTCATGCGACCGCCGCTTCACGCGCCGACGAGCGGCGACCCGGACGGCGTCCGCAGCGGAGTCGCCAGCTCGGCGAGCGCGCGCTCCAGGCCGTGCAGATGGGCGAGCGCCGGTTCCGCGGCCGACGGCTGCGGTGCCAGGCCGGTGAGCTCGCGTTCGGCCGGACCGCCCGTCAGCGCCTCCACCGCGGCCTGCACGCGCCAGCAGGCGGCGGCGAGCCGGGCGTCATGGGAGGCCTCCGGGTCGGCGGCGACGGCAACCAGCCCGCGGACCTCTCGGGCGCAGTCGTCGAGCAGGGCGAGCACCCGGCGGGCGCGCCGCTTGCGGCCGAGCATCGGGTTCAGCGGATGCACCAGCGGGGCGACCGCGAGCCGGACGCGGGCGAGCAGCTGCTCCAGGTCGGCCACGCGCGGGGCGGGGTCGGCGGCCGGGTCGCCGGCGAGCCGCGCGGCGGCCTCGGCGGTGCAGGCGTGCACCGAGCGCAGGGCGCGCTGGATCCAGGCGTCGGTGACCGTGTGGGTGGTGACGGGCAGCACGAAGAGCACCGCGAGGACGGCGCCCAGCGCGCCGACACCCGTCTCGGCGAGGCGCAGCGCGAGCAGGGCGGGGTCCAGCAGGCCGAGGAGGCCGTAGAGCAGCTCGGCGAGCAGGGTGACGCAGAGCATCATCCAGGTGTAGGAGACCGCGGCCGTGTAGAAGATGCCGAAGACACAGACGGCGACCAGGGCGGCCGAGGGCACGGCGGCGCCCTGCAGCGGGATCGCGACCAGCAGGCCGAGGCCGATGCCGAGCACCGTGCCGAGGACCCGCCGGAAGCCGCGGACCAGGGTCTCGCCGCGCGAGGTGGTGTTCACGAAGATCCACCAGGTCGCGCCGACGGCCCAGTACCAGCGCTCTCCGGACACCAGCTGGCCCACGACCAGCGCGAAGCCCGCGCCGGCGGTCGCCTGGACCGCCTGGCGGGTGGTGATCCGGGCGAGACCGGTGCCGTCCGGCGGGGCGACCGCGGGCGCCGGGGGCTGCCGGCGCTCGTAGCACCACAGGCCGAACCGCACCGCCGCCGCGCTCAGCACGGAGAGCAGGACGGCCGCGTAGAGCTCGGGCAGGTGGCGCGGGGTCGCCTGGAGGAACTGCGCGATGAAGTAGGTCATGAAGGCGAACACGCCGAGGCTGTGTCCGCGCGGGCCCCAGCGGCGGGCGTAGACGCCCGCGCCGACCACGGCGAGGAAGAAGAGGTCGCGGAGCACGGGCTGGTCGTGCACCTCGGCCGCGACGGTGAGCACCGGCAGGCCGACCGCGGGCAGCAGCGCCGTGGTGACCGCCTGGCCGCGCACGGTGGCGTCCGTGACGGTGAACAGGGCGAGCAGCGCGGCGAGGCCGCCGGTGACGGCGCCGACGAGGGAGTGGCCGGCGAGTCCGCAGACGACGACCGCCAGGCCGACACCGAGGACCGCGCGCGTCGCGAACCGCAGCCGCGTCCGCCCCGGGTCCGGAGCCACGAACACCCTCTTCAGCACTGCTTACCGCCCCCTGAAGCTGATCGGCATGAAAAAGGCGCCGCGGGATCCGCAGCGCCATCGACCTCCCCATGACAGCATCCCTGCCGCCAGTGGCTCAAGTGCCCCGGTCACCACTGTGCCATTGGCTCAACGCTGAGGCTCGGGATGCGTCCGGCACCGGGCCATCGGACCATGGCGAGTGGTTCAGCCGACGGTCGGCGTCCTGGGCCATTGGTACAGTCATTCAAGATCATCCGAGGAGGAGGCCGCGCACCATGGCCGTGGACGAACTGGACACCCGCATCCTGCGGCTGCTGCTGGAGCAGCCGCGTACGAGCGTGCGGGAGTACGCCCGGATCCTCGGAGTCGCCCGCGGCACGCTCCAGGCCCGGCTCGACCGGCTGGAGCGGGACGGTGTGATCACCGGCACGGGCCCGACGCTCTCCCCCGCCGCCCTCGGTCATCCGGTGCTCGCCTTCGTCCACATCGAGGTCACTCAGGGCCACCTCGACGACGTGGGCGACGCGCTGGCCGGCGTACCGGAGATCGTCGAGGCCTTCTCGATCACCGGCGGCGGCGACCTGCTCACCCGCGTCGTGGCCCGCGACAACGCTCACCTGGAGGATGTGATCCAGAAGCTGATCAGCCTCCCCGGGGTCGTCCGCACCCGCACGGAGGTGGCCCTCCGCGAACGCGTGCCGCACCGGCTGCTGCCGCTGGTGGAGTCGATCGGGCGCGCGGCGAAGACCTGAGCCGGGGCTCACCGCTCCCGCTCGACGGGCCGAAGATCGACCCTGGGCATCCTGATCCGAAGATCCGCCTTGGCATCCTGATTCCATGAACACTCTCGGCGGCATCTCGGTCATCTTCGATCTCGACGGAACGCTCGTGGACAGCGAGCCGAACTACTACGAAGCGGGCCGGCAGATCCTCGCCGAGCACGGCGTCCCGGACTACAGCTGGGCGGACCACGAGCGGTACGTCGGCATCAGCACCCTGGACACCATCGCCGACTGGAAGCGGCGGTACGACCTGAGCGCACCCACGGAGGAGCTGTTCGCCGCCAAGAACCGCCGCTATCTGGAGCTGGCCCGCGCCGCGACGCCCACCTACCCCGAGATGCGGAAGTTCGTGGAGCTGCTCGCCTCGGAGGGCGTCCCGACGGCCGTGGCGTCCGGCTCGTCGCCCGAGGCCATCGCGGCGATCCTGGCCGCCACCGGCCTGGACACCTTCCTGCGCACGACCGTCTCCGCCGACGAGGTCCCGCACGGCAAGCCCGCCCCCGACGTCTTCCTGGAGGCCGCCCGCCGGCTCGGCGTGGCCCCGGCCGACTGCGTGGTCCTGGAGGACGCCGCCCCGGGCGCCGCCGCCGCGCACGCGGCCGGCATGCGCTGCATCGCCGTACCGTACGTCGCCGACCAGGCCCACGATCCCCGGTTCGCCACGGCCGGCCTGCTGTTCCGCGGCGGTCAGCCGGAGTTCACGGCACGGGCGGCGTACGACTGGCTCACCCGCGCGGTTCCGGCGTCCTGACCCTCCGGTCCCGGCCGAATCGGTCGGGACCGTTGACGCACTCCTGCCCCACCTCTACCTTCTGGTCGACAAGCCGAATGCCGTTCGAAATATCGACCAACTGAGCTGACCAACTGACCACTTCGCAACCCCGCTGATCACTTCGCAGAGGAGCAGCACATGGCACCGCCCCTCTCCCGCCGGACCCTTCTCCAGACGGCGATCCTCGCCGCGGCCGCTCCCGGCCTCGCCGCCACCACGACGACGGCCACGGCCTCCGCCGCCACCCTCCCGCCACCGGCCGCCTGGCGACTGCGCCCCTTCCACCTCAAGGACGTGGCCCTCGGGAACGGCGTCTTCGCCGCCAAGCGGCAGCTGATGCTCGACCACGCGCGCGGCTACGACGTGAACCGGCTGCTCCAGGTCTTCCGCGCCAACGCCGGGCTGTCCACCGGCGGCGCGGTCGCCCCCGGCGGCTGGGAGGGCCTGGACGGGGAGGCCAACGGCAATCTGCGCGGCCACTACACCGGCCACTTCCTCACCATGCTGTCCCAGGCCTACGCGGGCACCGGCGACCAGGCGTACGCGGAGAAGATCCGCACCATGGTCGGCGCCCTCGTCGAGGTCCGCGAGGCGCTGCGCCGGGACCCGGTGGTGCTGCCCGCGGAGGGCAGATTCGGCGGGGCGGCGGACAACATACGAGGCTCCTACCAGTACATAGACCTGCCCTCCGGCGTCCTGGCCGCAAGCCCGGCCATCACCCTCGCGGCCTGGGTCAAGCCCACCCACGACAGCACCTGGGCCCGCGTCTTCGACTTCGGCGACGACACCACCCGTTACCTGTACCTGGCCGCCCGCAACGGCGGTGGCGTCCCGCGCTTCGCCCTCACCACCGGCGGCCCCGGCGCGGAACAGGGCATGAACGGCACCGCGCCTCTTCCCCTGAACCAGTGGAGCCACCTCGCCGTGACCATCGCGGACGGCACGGGCACGCTCTACGTCAACGGCACCGCCGTGGCCCGCAACACCGCGATGACCCTCACCCCGGCGAGCCTCGGCACTCCGGCCCACGCCTGGCTGGGCCGCTCCCACTTCTCCGCCGACCCCGTCTTCGCGGGCGCCTTCGCCGGCTTCGACGTCTGGTCACGCGCCCTGACCGCCGCCGAGATCACCGGCCTCCAGGACAGCCGCCCCGCCGACGCCCCGGCCGGACGCGGCGACCTGGCCTCGTACGCCTTCGACGAGACCGAGGGATCCACCTTCGCCGACGCCTCCGGCCGCGGCCTGACCGCGACGCTGCGCCGGACCTGGGGCGGGCCGAGCCACCCCGGGTTCCTGGCGGCGTACCCGGAGACGCAGTTCATCGACCTGGAATCGAGAACCACCCCCGACTACACCAAGGTCTGGGCGCCCTACTACACCGCGCACAAGATCCTGCGCGGCCTGCTCGACGCCTACCTCGCCACCGACGACGACCGGGCCCTCGACCTCGCGTCCGGCCTGTGCGACTGGATGTACTCCCGGCTGTCCAAGCTGCCCGACGCCACACTCCAGCGCATGTGGGGGATCTTCTCCAGCGGCGAGTTCGGCGGCATCGTCGAGGCGATCGTCGACCTGCACGCGCTCACCGGCAAGGCCGAACACCTCGCGCTGGCCCGGCTGTTCGACCTCGACCGGCTCATCGACGCCTGCGCCGCGAACACCGACATCCTCGACGGGCTGCACGCCAACCAGCACATCCCGATCTTCACCGGATACGTCCGGCTGTACGACGCCACGGGAGAGGAGCGCTACCTCACCGCCGCGAAGAACTTCTGGGGCATGGTCGTACCGCACCGCATGTACGGCATCGGCGGCACCAGCACGGGCGAGTTCTGGAAGGCCCGGGACGTCATCGCGGGCACGATCGGCGCCACCACCGCCGAGACCTGCTGCGCGTACAACATGCTGAAGCTCAGCCGGACCCTGTTCTTCCACGAACAGGACCCGAAGTACATGGACTACTACGAGCGGGCCCTCTACAACCAGGTCCTCGGCTCCAAGCAGGACAAGCCGGACGCGGAGAAGCCACTCGTCACGTACTTCATCGGGCTCACGCCCGGCCATGTCCGCGACTACACCCCCAAGCAGGGCACCACCTGCTGCGAGGGCACCGGCATGGAGAGCGCCACCAAGTACCAGGACTCGGTGTACTTCGCCCAGGCCGACGGCAGCGCCCTCTACGTCAACCTCTACAGCCCCTCCACCCTGACCTGGGCCGAGCAGGGCGTCACCGTCACGCAGACCACCGACTACCCGCGCGAACAGGGCACCACGCTCACCGTGCGCGGCCGCACCACCGCGTTCACGCTGAAGCTGCGGGTGCCGTCCTGGGCGACCGCCGGATTCCGCGTGACCGTCAACGGCCGCACCGTGGACGGCACCCCGAAGCCCGGCAGCTACTTCACCGTCCGCCGCACCTGGCGCAGCGGCGACACCGTGCGGGTGAGCATCCCCTTCCGGCTGCGCGTCGAGAAGGCCCTGGACGACCCGTCCCTGCAGACCCTGTTCTACGGACCCGTCAACCTGGTCGCCCGCAACTCCTCGACGAGCTATCTGGAGTTCGGCCTGTACCGCAACGCCGCCCTCTCCGGCGATCTGCTGCCCACGTTCACGGCGGTGACCGGGAAGCCGCTCCACTACACCCTCGACGGCACGGAGTTCGCCCCGTTCTTCGAGGGCACCGAGGACCCGACCCACGCCTACGTCCGGCGCTCCGAACCGCGTGTGGTCTTCGGCGGCACCGACTCCGGCGTGGCCAACCCGGCGAAGGCGGACGGCACGACGCTGCTCGACGAGGTCTGGGCGGGGGCGCCGTTCGCGGGGAAGGGAGCGCTGGTCGCGCGGGTGGGGGCCACGGTGGACGCGTGGGTCGCGGCGGGGCTGCTGAGCAGGGCCGACGGCGACAGGATCGTCGCTACGGCGGCGAAGGCGTCGTACGTGTCCTAACGGGGGCGATGCCCCGGGCGGGTCCGGGGGGCGGCCCGGTCGTCGGGCCCGGGGGACGGCCCGGTCGTCGGCTACGACCGGCGGCGCGGCTTGCCCCGGCGAGCGCCCTTCGGGGCACCCTTCGCGCCGCCCCCTCTGGCTGCCCCGCCCTTGGCGGCGGCACCTCTGGCTCCGCCGCTCTTGGCCGCACCGCTCTTCGCCACACCGCTCCTGGCGCCGCCACTCTTGGCACCGCCGCTCTTGGCAGCGCTGCCGGACCGGCCGCCGCGCGGGCTGTCGCCGGCGGCGCGGGCCCCGGCCGCGGGCTTGCGCCGGGCCGTGCCCTCCTGCGCGTCCTTCTCGGACTGCGGGCGGGTGCGGCCGCGGGTGCTGTTGACCGTACGGCCGCGGACGATGCCGATGAAGTCCTCGACCAGGTCGGTGGTGGCGTCCTCCGGCCAGGAGAGGGCGACGCTCGACTGGGGGGCGTCCGTGACCGGCCGGTAGGTGAGGTCGCGGCGGTGGTGCAGCCGGGCCAGCGACTGCGGCACTACCAGGACGCCGATGTTCGCCGCGACCAGCTCGATCGCGTCGGCCGTGGTGGCGGGGCGCTCGAAGGCGGGTTCGCCCGGCGGCCGGTCCCAGCCGAGGACGTCGTCGAGGGGGTGCAGGACCACCTCGTCGGCGAGGTCGTCGAGGGTGATCTCGTCCGCCGCGGTGATCACGTGGTCCTTGGGGACCACGACGACGGTGGTCTCGGTGTAGAGGGGGATCGCGCTGAGGACCGTACGGTCGACGGGGAGGCGGACGAGGCCCGCGTCCGCGCGACCGTCCCGCAAAACGTCGGAGGCCTCGGCGGGCGGCACCTGGAGGAGCGTGAGAGGGACGTCGGGCGAGCGCTGCTCCCAGACCCGCACCCACTTGGCGGGCGTCACTCCGGGGACGTACGCGAGCCGGAAGGAGGGGGAATCCGCCGAGTCGGTCATCCCGCCAGGTTACCGGCTGTGGTCGGGACCGCCGGCGGTCGGTACTGGCTGTGGTCGGACGGCTCGTCGGCGGCCGATAGTCTGGACGGCATGAAGTCGCACCAGAGCACCCAGACCATGAAGCCCGCGACCGCGGCGAAGAAGCTGGGTGTGTACCTCCCCGCCACCCCCGCCGAGTTCCAGGAGGGCGTCGTCACGCGCGCCGAGCTGAACGAACTCCAGGCGAACCCGCCGGAGTGGCTGCGGGAACTGCGACGCAACGGTCCGCACCCCCGGCCGGTGGTCGCGGCGAAGCTCGGCGTCTCCATCGCCGGCCTGGCCCGCGGCGGGGTCACCGAGGCGCTCACCAGCGAGCAGATCGAGGCGCTGAAGCAGGAGCAGCCCGAGTGGCTGGAGAAGGAGCGCGCCACCCAGGCCGAGGTCCGCAAGGAGGCGGCCCGGCTGAAGAAGCGTGACGCGGAGCGCGCGCAGGAGGGCGACGCACGCGCCTGACGCGCGCCTGACACGCTCCCTGGCAGCGCACTGCCATCGGACTGCCAACCTCCCTGCCATCCGCACCGCGCCGGCGCCCGGGGTGGAAGGTTCGAATCCGTCCTGTGACGACCGTCCGGGACACCCCGTCCTGGGACGACCGTTCCAATGGGAGGATTCGGATGAAGGCACTGCGCCGTGTTCTGGTCTCCGCCGCGCTCACCCTGTCGCTCGGCGGTCTGCTGGTTCCCGAAGCCGTCGCGGCCCCGGCGGCCGCCGAGGCCGTGGCGATGGCCGCCCCCAGCTGTCGCGCGGGGGACAATCTCGACGAGGTGGCTGCCAAGTTCATCTCCCGCTGCAAGAAGGGCTCGATCCGCCGGGAGTTCCCCAGCGACCGCCTGTCACGCACGCTCGGCCAGATCTACGAGGGAAAGGTGCGGGGCGACCGCGACGACGTGAAGGCGTGGAAGCTGCTGAACGACCGCCGTTTCGACAAGTAGACGACGCGTAGGCGAGCAGACCGGCAGACGAGCAGACGACAAGTCGTCGACAAGTGGACAAGTGGACAAGGCGACATACGGCGACACACGGGAGCGAGCGTGACCGACCGACACGGCATCGACCAGCCGACCGACCTGCCCTTCGTCGCCCTGGTGGTGATGGAGGCGACCACGGCGGAGGCGGGCTCCGCCGAGGGCCCTCTGTACCAGGAGAACTTCGTCCTGGTGCACGCGCCCGACGAGGCGTCCGCCCGCGCGCGGGTCGAGCGGCGGGCGCGGGACGCGGAGACCAGCTACCTCAACGACCAGGGGCAGACGGTCACCTGGCGGCTGAAAGCGGTCGTCGACGTCAAGGAGGCCGAGGACACCGACCTCGCCAAGGACGCCGATCTGTACACCCGGCACTTCCGTGACTGGGCGGCGTACGAACGGGTCGAACCCCTGCTGTCCCGGGAGGCGTGAACCGGGTCGGTCGGTCCGGCTACGTACCGGGCATGCGACACGACACGACAGCCGCCGCCCGTGCGGCGGAGCGCGACCGCCCCGGGCCGGTCCGCGACAATCCCTCCCTGGTCACCGTGACCGGCACGGAGCTGGTCCGGCTCCGCCGGGGCTTCCTCGCCTGGTATCACCTGCTGGCCCCGGTGATCATCACCGTTCCGCTGTTCCTCGGCGCGCTCGGCTCCTCCGAGGCGAAGGCCGGCCAGACCTTCGAGGTGTTCCGGAACGTGACCCTGGAGTTCTGGGGCGTCCTGGTTCCGATGACGGCCGGCCTCGCCGCCGCGCTCTCGGTCCGCGCGGACCAGGACGCCTGGCGGCTCCTGTTCTCCTACGGCGTCCCGCGCGGCCGGTATTTCTTCGGGAAGGTCGCCGCGCTGGGCGTGCTCGGCTTCGTCTCCTCGACCGTCCTGCTGGTCATGCTCTCGCTGGGCGCCATGCTGAGCGGCCGGTTCCCGGGCGCCCTCGGCACGGTCGTCGCGGCGGTGTATCTGCCCTGGCTGGTGGGCCTGTCCATGACGGCGATGGCGACGCTGGTGGCCATCGTGTGGGGCATGGGGCCCAGCATCGGCTGTGGGGTGGCGGGGCTGCTGTGCGGGGCGCTGGTGTCGGACAAGACGTTCTGGTACCTGGTGCCGTTCGCCTGGCCGATGCGGGTGGTGCTGCCCCTGGCCGGCATCGGGCCGAACGGCGTGCCGCTGCCGAAGGACAGCCCCGTCACCGACCCGGGGGCGATCCCGGTGGCCCTGATGCTCGCCGCGGGCCTGACCGTCGTCCTCCTCCTCGTGGGTCGGCTCCACATGATCCGTAAGGAGATCTGAGATGTCCCAGGCGCAGGCGGCGCACGCCCTGCTCATCCGCGATCTGCACAAGCACTACGGCGCCCACCGCGCCCTCGACGGGGTCGATCTCACGGTCGGGACCGGTGAGGTCTACGGCCTGCTCGGGCCGAACGGCGCGGGCAAGACGACGCTGATGAAGGCCCTGCTCGGCCTCCAGCGGCCCACGTCGGGCACGATCGAGATCCACGGCCGGCCGGTGGGCCGGGACAGCCTCGCCGAGGTCGGGGCGCTCATCGAGGTGCCCGGCCTGTGGCCGCAGCTCACCGCCGACGAGACCCTGCGCGTCCACGCGCGGCTGCGCGGGGTGCCGTTCGACTGGATCGACCCGGCGCTGGAGCTGGTCGGCATGACCGGGGCCCGGGCGCGCAAGGTCCGGACGTACTCCCTCGGTATGCGCTGGCGGCTCGGTATCGCGGTCGCCCTGCTGGCCCGGCCCCGGCTGATCGTCCTCGACGAACCGACGAACGGCCTGGACCCGGTCGGCATCCGCGAGATGCGCGGCATCATCCGCTCGCTCGCCGACCAGCAGGTCGCCGTCCTCATCGCCAGTCATCAGCTCGCCGAGGTCGCCCAGGTCTGCGACCGCGTCCAGGTCCTGGTCGCCGGCCGCACCCGCTACGAGGGCACCGTGGACGGGCTCGCCGTCGACGGCGATGTGGAGGCGGGCTTCTTCCGCCTGGTGGAGACGGCGGACGCGGGGATCCGCTGAGGGGCGGGGCGGTCGGGCGTGCCGTGCCTTGGGGGCGGGGCGGTCGGGAGTGCCGTGCCTTGGGGGCGGGCGATCGGGCGTGCCGTGCCCAAGGGGTGTCGGCGGTGTGGTCACCGGGCTCCGGCCCACACCGCACGCTTCCTCCGGCCCCTCTCCTTCGCGCGCCGCCCCCGTGGCGTCACCCCGCCCTGCGGATATGCGCCCCCGGCCCCCCTCCGTCGTCGATCAGCCCCAGCTCCGCCGCGCGGGCGTGCAGTTCGCTGCGGCCGGAGACGCCGAACGCGTTGTACAGCTTGCGAATGCGGCGGTACATCGAGCGCTCGGAGCAGTAGGTGCGCCGGGCGATCTCGGACACCGTCGCCGAGGAACAGAGCATCCGCAGCAGATCCGCGTCGTAGCCGGCCGGGACGGCGGGTGCCGCTGGGGATGCGGCGGGTACGACGGGTGCGGATAACGCGCCGTCCGGCAGGGCGCACAGCCGTGTCTCGGCGCGGCGAGCCCCCGGCGGGCGATGGGCTCTCAACTGGGCCAGCAGCAGATCGATCTGCCGTTCGTCGGTGATGGCGAGGTTGAAGACGAAGTTCGCCCCGGCGCGCATGGCGTGGTAGGTGAGCCGCCCGCAGACGTCGTCGGTGACGGCGACCAGCAGGGCCGTCGGGTGCCGGACGCGCAGCGCCCGCAGCCGGTCCGCCTGGAGTTCGCTGAAGACCGGCATGAGCACGGGCAGCCGGGGTTCGCCGGGCGCGGCGAGCTGGATGTCGTCGACGAAGTCGACCCGGTCGAGGCTCGCCAGCAGGGCACTGAGCGGCGTCCCCGGCGTCGAGCAGGGCGTCTCGAGCCCGGTGTGGGCGAGGACATGGAGGCGGCTGGTAACGATGAGCTGCGGCAAAGCGGTGATCCCCCGTGATACGCGATGCCGGACCATGGCGGCTGGTCCGGCGAGGTCGTAGCAGGAACCGCGCCGCTCGCGGTCACGGCGGCGCGGTGTGCGGGCCGCGGTGGTCAGCCGGCGGCCTTGCAGAGTTTGAGTGTCTTGGTCAGCAGCGATCCGAGGCTGATCGGATCACCGTCGTCCCCCTTGGCCCGCAGCGGCTCGATGCTGCGGTATCCGGCGTCGCGCGCCCGGTCGTTGAGCGCGTACGTCGTGCCGTCGGGCGCGGTGAAGACGGCCTGGTTGTCGCCCCGGCACTCGGCGGTGCCGTGGTCGACGGTGAGCGGCCAGGTGTAGCCGAGGTTCTTCTCGCTGATCCGCTGTGTGGTGGAGGTGGGGCTGGGCAGCGGCTCCGGATCGGTGGTGGCGGGTTGGGAGTTGCCGCTGCCGCCGCAGGCGGTGAGCAGACAGCAGACGGCGAGGACGACGGCCGCCAGGCCGGGCGGTCCGGACCGCGCTCTGGTGGGGGCGCCGTCGGGCCGGGTCAGGTCGGGGGTCCGGGCGGTCGGGGGACAGTCGGCGTCGTGCGTCATCTGCTGGCTACCTCGCTCTCGGAAGAGGGGGACGGTCCGGTGGTCTTGAGGAGGGCCGCGTAGCCGTCCTCGAGGGTGGGCTGTACGGGTCGGGCTCCGGGCGGTGGCGTGGAGGCGACGACCCGGTACTCCGGTCCGGCGGCGGTGGTGACCGCGCTGACCACGTCCGCGCCGGGCGGCGGGGCCGCGGTGCCGGCCGGGAGCAGATAGGTGCAGCCGGCGGCCTGGCTGACCAGGGCGGCGGTGCTGTCGTGAAAGACCAGCCGGCCCGCGGTGAGGACGGCGACCTCGGGGCAGGTCTGGGCGACGTCGTCGAGGATGTGGGTGGAGAGCAGGACGGTGCGGTCGCCGCCGAGGGCGGCGAGCAGCGCCCGGAACCGCATCCGCTCGTGCGGGTCCAGTCCGGCGGTGGGCTCGTCCACGATCAGCACGCTCGGGTTGCCGAGCAGTGCCTGGGCGATGCCGATCCGCCGCCGCATCCCGCCGGAGAAGCCGCCCAGCCGCTCATGGCGCAGGTCCTCCAGGCCGACCTGGGCGAGCCGGATCTCCACCTGCCGCCGCCGCTCGCGCCGGTCGTGGATGCCCTTCAGGACGGCGATGTAGTCGAGGAACTCACGGGCGGTCAGGTCCGGGTACAGGGAGAGTTCCTGCGGGAGATAGCCGAGGGTGCGTTTGACTGCGGTCAGGCCGGCGCTGGTGGCCAGGTCGTGGCCGGCGACCACGATCCGGCCGGAGGTGGGGCGCAGCACCCCGGTCAGGAGGCGCAGCAGGGTGGTCTTGCCGGCCCCGTTCGCGCCGAGCAGTCCGACGGTGCCGCCTTCGATGTGCAGGTCGACGCCGTCCAGGGCACGCCGCCCGCCGGGGTGGACCTTGGTCAGTCGCTCCGTCGTGATGTTCATCGCGGTCAGGCTCCGTGTCGTCGGGGGCGTGCGGCGAGGTGGCCGAGGGCGTGACAGACCGCGGCGGTGAGCAGCACGAGGGCGAGGTTCAGCAGGGCGGAGGCTCCGGTGACGTCCGGGCGGAGGGGTCCGGCGCCGCCGCGCGCCGCCCAGATGCGCGGGGCGTCGGCCCAGGCGGCCAGGGGGTAGCCGCCGAGCGGGGAGAACACCGTGCCGGTGACGGTGGGCAGCGGGGAGAAGCGGGGCGGGAAGTGGGTCGCCCACAGCCACACCACCACGACGACGGCACGGGCCGCGGACACCGGGATGAGCAGGCCGAGCAGGCCGGCGAAGGAGGTGGCCAGCAGGGCGGCCGGCAGTACGGCAGTGACAAGAGCGACCAGCGCCGCCGTGAGGGGTCTGCCGCTGGTCTCGACGAGGGACAGCACCGCGCCGTAGAGCAGCAGCAGGGCGGCCACGGGGGCGAGTGCGGCGAGCAGCGGGCCCAGCAGGGCTCCGGTGCCGCGGGGCAGCCGGCCGGTGGCGGTGGCGGCCAGCAGCTCCGGCATCCCGTGGCTCTCCACACCGCGGCGCAGCCGGTCGGTCAGGGCGAGCGCCAGTCCCAGCGTGCAGAAGGTGTTGACGAGTACGGCGGTGACGCCGACCCGCTCGGCCGGGTCCGCCGGTCCGGTGACCACGGGCGAGGTGACCGCGAGCAGCAGGGTGAGCGCGGCCAGCGGCAGCACCGCGGCCCACACGACGCGCCGCCTGACCGCCATCAGCGCCTCGTAGCGGATGGTCCACAGCAGCGCGGTCATGGGATCTCCAGGGTTGGTCGGACGAGTCGGTGGGGCGGTGCCGGTGCGTCCACGCGTGCGGGTCCGGTCCGGCGGTGGGCTGCCCGGCGGTCGGGGCGCCGGGAGGGGCCTGCGGTGTGCCGTGCGCGCCGTCAACCGCCCTCCTCCCGTTGGTGCGTGAGCACGCCGGAGCGTTCCGCGTCGGCGAGGAGGCGCAGGGCGAGGAGGATGAGCACGGCGCCGGCCAGGGCCGCGGCGACGCCCTGCGGGGCGCCGTGCGGGGCGACCCGGTCGAGGAGCAGGAGTTTGGCCAGGCAGACAGCGGTGACCAGGCCCGCTCCGGCGCCGGAGGAGCCGGCCCGCGCGGTGGCCCAGAGCGCGCAGCCGGTCAGCAGGACGGTCAGCCCGGCCAGTTCGACGAGGACCGTGCCGGGACTGATGCCGCGGTCGGCGGCGGTGAGCGCGCCTACCAGGGCCACGGCGGCGACGGCGGTCGACCCGGCGGGCCAGCACAGCCGGCGCAGCACGGTGCGGGGATAGCCGGTCGGCAGCGTCAGATGCAGCTCCGTCATCGCCTCCCGGGCCAGCACCGAGCCGCAGGCCAGGGCGGTGGCGGCGGGCAGCGCGGTGCTGAGCAGGGCCCGGCCCAGCAGGCTGCCGCCGTGCGGCCCGGTGGCCATCGCCGCCCCGACCGCGAGCGCGGCGAGCAGCGGCAGCAGCAGCGCGCCACGGCCGCAGCGCCGGGCCTCGTAGGCCCATGAGCTCCAGGGCACGGCGGTCATGGCGTGCTGTCCTCCCTTGCGACGGGTGTGGCTCCGCCGACCCCTCGCCGGGTCGGGGGTACCCGGGCGAGGGGACGGCGGACGACAGGTACGTAGCGGTGGGAGGCAGGGCGGTTCACGGCGTCTTCCGAGCCGGGCGCACCGGTTCCCGCGGGCGGCGTCATGTGCGGGACGGGTGACCGCGCATCGCGGTCGTGGCCCAGGTGAGCAGCAGCGCGGAGGCGGCCAGCGTCCACGGTGTGGTGGACAGCAGGGGGCCGAGGGCGGCGCCGACGGGGGAGGTGAGGAAGCCCTGAGGGCCGGTCAGGACGCCGAGCAGCCAGAGGGATCCGCCCGCCGCCGCTCCGACGGACGGGGCGACGCGCACCGCGAGGGCGAGGGCGAGCGACGAGGCGAGCAGGGCCTCGCCGAGCCAGTCGGTCACCACCGGCCACCACCCCGGCCCGCCGACCAGCGCCGAGCACACCGCGGCCAGGGCCAGATCGGCACCGAGGACGACGGCCATGCGGGCGAGGAACACGGTCCCGGGCGACACGGGGAGCGTGAAGTGCAGCTCGCGGCGCGGATCGCGGCGGGGCGAGGCGACGACGAGGGAGGCGAAGAGGACCAGCAGGACGCAGGCGGCGCCGAACAACCGCAGCCCTAGCCGCTCGTCGCCCAGCAGCGGCGCCAGGAGCGCGGCCGTGACCAGTCCGAAGGCGCTGAGCGGCGCCCACAGCCGGGGCAGCAGGGCGGCTTCGGTGCGGGCCAGTTGCCAGGCCAGCCGCCAGGGCGCGGGTGGGCGCGCGGGCGGGAGGGGAGGCGGCGCCGACGGGACCGGCGCGGGCGCGTCCGCGGGTCCGGCGGTCAGCCGGGCGCCGAGCAGGGCGTCGAAGGCGGGCGGGACCAGGTCGGGCGCGGTCTCGAGGTCGCGGGTCGCCCGGCCGATGGCCCGCCAGTCCGCCATCCTGGCCCGGCAGCCGGGACAGCCGTCGAGGTGGTGCCGCGGGCCGTGCCCGGCGGGGGCGCCGTGCACCAGCCGGATCAGTTCTTCGTCGGCGAGGTGTTCTCTCATCGTCGTCCCGTTCCTTCCAGCCGCGAGGCGGCGAGCATGCTGCCCAGCCGCCTGCGTGCGTGGGACATCCGGCTCTTGACGGTGCCCACCGGGATGCCGAGCACGGCGGCCACCTCCGGGTAGGCGAGTTCGTCCACGAGGACGAGGCCCAGTACTTCACGCAGGTGTTCGGGAAGGGCGCGGACCGCCGCGCGCAGCTCGGTCCGCTCGGCCGCCAGCATGACCTGTTCCTCCACTCCGGGGTCGGGGTGCGGTACGTGCTCGGCCTCGGCGAGGTCGGTGAGCTGCGGCCGCGCCCGGCGGAGCTGGTTGTGCGCCTGGCGCCGCGCCACCCCCAGCAGCCAGCCGCGGACCGAGGACTCGCCCCGGAAGCCGGCCGCGGACCGCCACACCGCGAGCCAGGCCTCCTGAAGGATCTCCTCGGCCACCGCCGGCTCGGAGGTCAGTCTGCGGATCAGGCGCAGCATGGCCGCCGCGTGCCTGTCGTACAGGGTCCGCAGGGCGGTCTGGTCGCCTTGGGCGGCGGCGGTCAGCAGGGCTTCGTCCGAACACACACGACGTACGTAGCGGCTCGCGGGGCGGCGGTTCAGCCGCTCCCGGGGTTGATCCCTCCAATGAGGGAACGCGGTCCTGCCATTGAACTGCCATTACTGCCAGCCCTTCAGGAAGCCGTTGAGCCCGCCGACGCGCCCGTGGTTGCGTGCTTCACGGATCGCAACTCCCGGACGAAGGAGCCTCACATGGGCACCCACGGACCCGCTCAGTACGACGACGCGGACCTGTTCGACCTCGACCTGGAGATCGGCGTGGAGAAGTCGGTCGCCGGACCGGCCGTCACGTCCATCTCCTACTGCACGCCGGGCTGCACCAGCGACGGCGGCGGGTCGGGCTGCAGCCACTGCTGCTGACGGCCCACCACCCGAGGGCCGGCCACGGAGCCCGGCCGGTCCTCGGGCGGCGCCGGTGACCTCGACCGACCATCCGCACGACACCGACACAGGACGGCAGAAGGGGGCAGGCCTTGGGAGACACGCTGTTCCGCGCGGCCGACGTCTTCCTGCTCCGCGCGCCGGTGGCGCCCTCCGTGCCGGGGCTGCCCCTCCCCGGGGACGGCAGCGCGCCGGACGACCCCGACGCCTGCGCGGCGCTGCTGCGCGCCGCCGCCGCAGATCCCCTGCTCGACGAGGCCCTCATGCTGGCCTCTCCGGCGCTCAGCGCGCTGGTGCACCGGGTGGCGGCACGAGGGCGCGCCGGGCTGACGGCCGGACGGCTGCGGCGGGCCGCGTTGGCGGTGCTGCGGTACGACATCCGGATGCGGACGCGGCCGACGCCGTTCGGTCTCTTCGCCGGCGTCGCCGTGGGCGAGTTCGACGCCACCGCCAAGGCGGTCCGGGGGCCGGGGCACCGCACGCGGACCCACGCGGACGTTCAGTGGCTGACCAAGGTGACGCACCGTCTGGAGCAGGACCCGGCGGTGCTGGAGGTGCTGTCCGTGCAGGCGCACCAGGCGCTGACGGTGCGCGGCGACCGGCTGGTGCTCACCGCCCCGTCCACGCTCGGGACGGCGCCGGCGCCGGACGGCGAGGGGCGGGCCACCGTGTCCGTGCGCCACACCCCGGTCGTGGCCCGCGCGGTGGCGGAGGCGCGTACGCCGGTGCCGTATCCGGTGCTCGTGGACCGGCTCGCCGCGGCGTTCCCGAAGGCGCCGGGCGACCGGCTGCGGGCGTTGCTGGCGGAGCTGGTCCGGCAGGAGATCCTGATCACCTCGTTGCGTCCGCCGCTCGACGGCGGTGATCCGCTGCGGTGGGTGCGGGCGGTCCTGGACTCGGTGGCGGATCCCTCTCCCGCCACCGAGTCCGTCCGCGCGGCGCTGCGCCGCTTCGACCGCGAGCGCGCCGCATACGACGCCCTGCCTCCCGGTGCCGGGCGGGAGCGGCTGCGGCGGCTGCTGGCGGACGCGCGCGCCATCGCGGCGGACGACACGCCGGTGCACGTGGACACCCGGCTGGACGCGGTGCTGCATCTGCCGTACGCGGTGCGGGACGAGGTGGAGCGGGCGGCGGAGGTGATGGTCCGGCTGTCGCGGCCGAAGCGGGGGCTGTGGGCGTTGCGCAACCTGCACCGGCGCTTTCTCGACGTGTACGGCGCCGACCGGCTGGTGCCGGTGCTGGAGCTGCTCGATCCGGCGACCGGACTGGGGGCGCCGGCCGGGTACGGCTGGCCCAATGGTGAGGCCGCCCCGGTGCCCTTGGAGGACCCGCGTGACGTCGGCGTCGACCGGGCGATGGCGCGGCTGGCGGCGACGGCGCTGCGCGAGCGGCGGCGCGAGATGGTGCTCGGCGACGCGGAGTTGGCCGAGTTGTGCCCGCAGGCCGTGGATCCCGCCGTCGCGCAGAACTCGTGCGAGATCACCGTCCAGGTGGTGGCCGCCGACGCGGACGCGCTCACGGACGGGGACTTCCTCGTCTTCCTCTCGCCCTCTCCGGGGTCCCACCGGGCCGGTGCCACGCTCGCCCGGTTCGCCGATCTGGACCCCGGCTGGCGCGAATCCTTCGCGGCCCTGCACCGGGAGACGCCGGTGCACGTGGAGGGCGCCATGGCGGTGGACCTGGCGTTCCGGACCCGGTCGGGCCGGGCCGCCAACCTGGCGCACACCGTGCCCGCGACCCGGCGCCGGATCTCCGTCGGTGTCCCGGACGCGGCCGGTGTCGAGGAGCTACGGCTCGCGGACATCGCCGTCGGCGCGACCCTGGACCGGCTGACCGCCGTACACCTGCCGACGGGCCGGGAAATCGTGCCCGTGCTGGGCAACATGGTGAGCGCCCCGGCCCAGGCGCCCAACGCGGCGCGGCTGCTGTGGGAGATCGGCCTCGAGGGGCAGCGGCTGTGGGAGCCGTGGAACTGGGGCCCGCTCGCCCAGGCGCCGTTCGTGCCGAGGATCCGCTCCGGGCGGTTCGTGCTGGCCTGCGCCGTGTGGCGGCTGGACGAGCTGCGGGGCGTGGCGCGGGGGGCGCGCGGGGCCGCCTGGGACCGCGCGGTCGCCGCGTGGCGGGAGCGGTGGGACGTACCGCGCCATGTCCTCGCCGTGACGGCCGACCAGCGGCTGCTGCTCGACCTGGATCAGGTCTGGCACCGTGAGCTGCTGCGCGACCGGCTCCCCCGGCACCCCGAGCTGATCGCCCAGGAGGTGCCGGGCGAGCACGAGGGCCTGCTGGACAGCCCGCTGGCCGGGCACACCACGGAGATCGTCGTGCCCCTCACCCGCCGCGCGGCACACCCTCCGGCGTACCGCCCCTACACCGGCCACCACACCCCGCGGCGCCCGGTCCACGGACTCGGCGGCGAGTGGCTCTCCCTGAAGGTGTACGGCTCCGCGCGCACCCAGGACGACCTCCTGCGCACCGCGCTGCCCGGGCTGGTCGACCGGGCCCGCGAACTCGGCGCCGACCGCTGGTTCTTCCTCCGCTACACCGACGAGGCGGGGCATCATCTGCGGGTGCGGCTGCACGGCGGCCGGGCCGCGCTGTGGGGCGAGGTGGCCCCGGCGGTGGGCCGGCTGCTGGCCGAGTGGCAGGGGCAGGGGCTGGTGCGCGGGCATGTGGTGGCGCCGTACGACCCGGAGGTGGAGCGGTACGGCGGCGTGGACGCGCTGGAGGCGGCCGAGGAGGTGTTCCACCGCGACAGCGAGGCGGCCGTGGCGCTGCTGCGCTTGGCTCACGAGGTCCGCGGTTCCGTGCCGGGCGGCCCGTGGTCCGGCGTCCGCTCCGGACCGTCCGGGGTCCTGCCCGACGACCTCGCCGTGCTCTCCTGCGCCGCCCTCGCCCACGCGTTCGGAGCGCCCGCGCCGGGGCATCCGCTGCTCGCCGAGGACTGCGGCGACGACGGCGCGGCGGCCTGGCTGTCCCTGACCGGTTCCCGGCGCGATCTGCCCGAGGCCTACCGGGAGCGGGCCGCGGGGTGGCGCCGCCTGGTGGATCCCCACGGCGGCTGGCCCGCGCTGTCCGCCGATCTGCTGGGCGCGCCCGTGCTGGCGGCGCTGCGCGAGCGGGACGCTGCCGTGCGGCGGCTGGCGTGCGCCGTCCGGGCGAGCGGGCGTACGCCGGAGGGGCGGGTCGTGGGCAGTCTGCTGCACATGGTGTGCAACCGGCTGCTGGGCGGTTCGACCGCGCGGGAGACGGCCGTGCTCGGCATCGCCCGGGGCGCCGTACAGGACCAGCTCAACCGCCGGAGGCACCTGTCATGAGTTCCGTCGCCCTCGGGCACCGCTCCCCCGCCGTGGCCGAGACCGCCGAGCGGGCCGTCACGCTGGTCGCGCGGCGGCTCGCGGACCCCGGCGCGGTCGCCGCCGTGGCCTCCCGGGACGACAACCGGGACCCCGTGTACGACGCGGTGATGTGGGGGCCGCTCACCCTCGCCAACGGCCTGCCCGGGACCGCGCTGCTGTACGGGGAGCTGGCCCGCGTGGACGACTCCTGGCGTGCGGTGGCGCACCGTCATCTCGCCGCCGCCGGAGAGGCGATGGCCGCCGCGCCGAGCCGCGGGCTGTTCTCCGGGCCGACGGCGCTGCTGGCCGCGGCCCAGACCTGCGCGGGCGGCGCGGGCCACTACGCGTCGCTGCGGCGCCGCCTCGCGGAGTGGGTCGCGCGCGACCAGCGGGAGCGGATCGCCGTGTTCCGGGAGCGCGCGGCGCGGGGCGAGCAGGGCGTGGACTGGGCGTCGTACGACCTCGTCAACGGCTTGTCGGGCACCGCGCGGCTGCTGCTCGACGCGGCCGAGGACCCGGCCGAGCGGTGCCCGGAGGTGACGGAGGCGCTGACGGCGTCGCTGCGGCATCTGGTCACGGTCAGCGAGCCGGTGACGGTGGCGTGTCCGGTCCGGCACACCGTGCCCGGCTGGTGGGTGCCGGCCGGGCTCCAGATCAGCGAGCGGGACCGGCGCACGTATCCCCGGGGCGACTTCAACCTCGGCATGGCGCACGGGATCGCCGGGCCGCTCGCCGTGCTGGCGTCGGCGGCGGAGCGCGGTCACGACGTGCCGGGGCTGGAGGAGGCGGTGCACCGGATCGCGCGCTGGCTGCTGGGCTGGACGCTGCACGACGAGGCGGGGCCCTACTGGCCGGCGCGCGTGAGCTGGGACGACGAGACGGCAGCCGACCGGCCGCCGACCCTGTTCACCCGTACGGCGTGGTGCTACGGCACCCCTGGGGTCGCCGCGGCGCTGCACCGCGCGGGCCGGATGTTCGGGCAGCCGCACTGGCGGGCCGCCGCCGTGGAGGGGCTGCGCGCGGCGCTGCGCCGGGACGAGCGCCGGTGGGCGGTGGACGGGCCGACGGTGTGCCATGGCTTCTCCGGGCTGCTCGCGGTCGTCTCCCGCGTCGCGGCCACCGAGCCGGATCCGATGCTGCTTGCGGGCCGCGACCGGCTCGTCGGCAAGGTGCTGGAGGGCCTGGACGAGGAGGCCCCGTTCGGGTTCCGCCATCTGATGCGGTTTCCGGCGGCCGCGCGCTCGCCGGTGCCGCACCGGGCGCTGGACGTGGCCGGGATGCTGGAGGGAGCCGCCGGGGTGGCCCTGGCGCTGCTGCCCGTACGGCACGAACCGCTGCCGTGGGACCGCTGTCTGGGGCTGGCATGACCGGCGGGACGGGGGTGACCGGCGGGGCGTCGGTGGCGGGCGCGGCGGGCGTACCGGCGTACGAGGTGCGGGGGCTGGTCGTGCGGTACGGCAAGGTCACCGCCGTACATGGCGTCGACGTCGTCTCCCCGCCGGGGCGGATCACCGCGCTGCTCGGCCCGAACGGCGCCGGTAAGTCGAGTCTGCTGCGGGTGCTGTCCACGGCGGCCCGCGCGGACGCGGGCAGCGTGCGGATCTTCGGCCACGACGTGCGCCGCTCCCCCATGGCGGCCCGGCGCGCGCTGGGCCTGGTCTTCCAGGAACGCACCCTCGACAAGGAGCTGTCCGTCGAACGCAATCTGTGGTTCCACGCCCGGCTGTTCGGGATGCGCCGCGCCGACGCGCGCGGCCGGATCGCCCTGATGCTGGAGCTGTTCGGGCTTCAGGACCGGGCCCGGCAGCCGGTCGAGGAGCTGTCCGGCGGCCTCGCGCGGCGCGTGGAGATCGCCCGGGCGCTGCTGCACCGGCCGGGCCTGCTGCTGCTCGACGAGCCGACCAACGGCCTGGACCCGAGCGCCCGGAGCACGGTGTGGGCGGACCTGACCCGGCTGCGGGACGAGCTGGGCGTGACGGTCCTGTACTCCACGCACTACATGGACGAGGCCGAGTACGCCGACGAGATCGTGATCCTGCGCGACGGCCGGGTGGTCCGGCAGGGCAGTGCCGCGCGGCTGAAGAGCAGCCTGGACTCCTCACGCATCGTGGTGAGCAGCGCCGACGACGCGCGGGCCGCCGCCCAGTTGCGCGCGGCCGGGTTCGCGCCGCTGACCGGCCCGGACGGCGTCGTCGTGCACTGCCAGGACCCGGAGCGCCGGGTCGCCGACGTGGTGCGCGCCCTGGACGTCCCCGGCCTCACCCTCGCCGTACGGCATCCGTCCATGAACGACGTCTATCTGGCGGCGGCCGACGAGGGGCGGGTGAGCACCCGGTGACCCTCTCCTTCCCGGTCGGGGCGGACACTCCGGCGGAGCGGCTGGCGGCGGGCGCGCGGGCCGTCGCGGTCATCGCGCACCGGGATCTGCTGCGCCAGGTCAAGCGGCCGGGTCTGCTGGTCAGCCAGGCGGCGCAGATCCTGTTCTTCGTGCTGGTCTACGCCGTCGGCTTCGACGGCATGATCGGCGCCGTGCGCCCCGGGGTGCCGTTCAGCGCGTACGTCTTCCCGGGGCTCATCGCCATCCAGGTGGTGTCGGTCGGTGTCGCCTCCGGCCAGACGTATGCCTGGGACCGCGAGTACGGCGTGCTGCGGGAGCTGCTGGTGGCGCCGGTGCCGCGGATCTGTCTGCCGCTCGGCAAGGTGGCCGCGGGCGCCGGGATGGTCACGGCGCAGAGCGTGCTGATGCTCGCCTTCAGCCCGCTCGCCGGGGTGCCGCTGACACCGTCCCGGTTCGCGGCGGCCGCCGCCTGTTTCGCGCTGAGCGCCGCGGTGTTCAGCGTCATCGGGCTGTGTCTGGCGACGCTGATCGAGCGGGTGCAGACGCTGCAGGCGACGGTGCAGCTGGCCATGTTCCCCATGCTGTTCCTGTCCGGTTCGGTGTTCAGCCCGGCGGACGCCCCGGGCTGGCTGGCCGCGGCCATGCACCTCAACCCGATGACGTACGCGGTGGACCTGGCCCGGCAGAGCCTGCTGGGCGGCCCGGGCATCCTGCCGTGGTGGGCCGACTTCGGGGCCCTCGGCGCGGTCCTGGCCCTGGCACTGGGGCTGCTGCGGCTGCGGAGCGGCCGGTGAGGCGGGAGGACGCCGACGATCTGTACGTGACGGCGGGCCTGGTCCTGGAAGGGGTGGTCGGCTGGCTGACCGGGCACCTGGACTGGTTCGACCCGGCCGTGTGGGAGCGGCGGCTGCCGCGCCGCCCGTTCCGGCCCGGCCCGCTGCTGGAGCTGCTGGGGTTTCTGCGGCTCCTGGACCGGGTGCCGCGGCTGTCGCTTCCGCAGCACGCCGGGCTGCGGGCCGGGGCCCTCGACCTCGCGGAGCGGATCGTCGACGATCCCGAGTTCGTGACGGGTCTGCGCCGGGCCGACCCGTACTTCCCGTACCACCTCAACCTGGTCGCGCTGCTGGAGCTGCTGGGCCGCCCCAGACCGGAGCTGCGCCGGGACTGCCGGGCGCTGCTCGCGGTGGGCGCCGGCGGGCACGCCCGTCCGCACCGGCCGGTGCTGAACCGCCTGGAGCTGCGCTGCTTCCTCGACCGGTACGGCCTCCCCGCCCCGCCCGGGCTGCCGGACCGGACGGCTCTGTACCGGCAGAGCCTGCCGGGGCTGGGCGCAGACCCGCTGGCCCTCGACGAGAGCGAGGTCTACGCCTTCACACACGCCCTGTTCTACGCCACCGACTTCGGCGCCCGCCCCCTGCCACCGGGCCCGCCCGCGCCCGCCGAGACCATCGCGCTGCTGCTGGCCGCGCAGCTCGCCCGTGGCCACCTGGACCTCGTGGCGGAGCTGCTGCTCTG
The DNA here is from genome assembly GCF_055572035.1 of Streptomyces sp. NPDC030838. Lineage (NCBI taxonomy): Bacteria > Bacillati > Actinomycetota > Actinomycetes > Kitasatosporales > Streptomycetaceae > Streptomyces > Streptomyces sp. NPDC030838. The sequence goes on from NZ_JBVIED010000018.1 coordinate 84,305, forward strand.
CACGGACCTGGCGGGCGGGCCGGACGACTCACTGCCGACCCGGGCCTGGACCGCGCTGGCCCGCGCCCAGCGGCCCGACGGGGCGGTCCCCGGCCCGGTCCACCGCCCCGCCCTGCTGACCGGCCCGACCCCGCTGAGCGGCGAGAAGGCCGCGGCGTATCTCTTCGGCACCTGCTACCACACAACGCTGGCCACGGGGCTCGCGGCGGCGGTACGGCTGTGCTCGGGGGCGGTGAGGGCAGAGGATGGCCGCTGGGCGGGGGCGGGCTCGTCGTCGGCTGTCGGCGGTGCGGAGGATGGTGGGTCCACCGGCGCCGACACTGCGGAGGATGGTGGGTCCGCCGGCGCCGGCGCTGCGGAGGCGGGTGGGTCCCCGGCCGCCGGTGACAGGAACCCGGATCCGTCCGGGGCCGCCGTCGGCGAGAAGCCGGGCCCCTTCCCCGCCGACCCCGCTCCGGAGGCGGTGCGCCGCTGGGCGGAGGCGGTGCGTGGCGCGGTGCCGGGGGCCTCCGTGGAGGAGCGGGCCGTGTGGGGCGTTCAGCTGGATCCGCTGCTGGTGGTGTGCGTGCAGCGGTACGACCGGCCGGGGCTCGCGGCGGTGCTGGATGCGGCGCACGCGCTGGGCCGTGCCGACACTCCCCTGACCCGGTCGGGCGCCGCGCTGCTCGCGGCGGGCTGGTGTGTGCCCGGGACCTCGCATGGGGCTCGGCCGGACCGGGTACACGGGGGGACCGACCGGACGTCGGGAGGCACATGATGAGCGAGCAGACACCGTCCCAGGCCGAGGGCGAACGCGACGACGTCACCGGCACCTACGATCCGCCGCGCACCACTCCCTCCCAGGCGGAGGGCGAGCGGGTGGACGACGTCGAAGAGGTGACGCAGGCTCCGCCGGGGCAGGGCGTGGAAGGGCAGGACGCGTACGCGCGTGCCCGTGACGAGGAGGAGCCGGGGGCCCACTCCGGCCAGGAGAGCCAGGCCCGTGAGCGGGTGGTGCCGGGCACGGCGAGCGCGGCGGAGGGGTACGGCCCGTCCGGCGGGACGGCGAGCGGCGAGCCGCTGACGGGTGTCGAGGAGTCGGCGGACGAGCGGACCCGCTGAGGGACGGACCGGCCGCAGGGGGCCAGGCCCGGTTATCGACTGTCGGCTGAAAGCCGGAGGTGGGCTGCCGGCGGAGAGCCGGAGGTGAGGCGGATGATCTCCGAGATGGTGACGGTGCCCGCCCATGAGGTGGCACTGGCGGGGGATCTGGTGGTGCCCGGCGACGAGATCCCGGCGGTCGTGCTGTTCGCGCACGGCAGCGGGAGCTCCCGGCACAGTCCGCGCAACCGTGCGGTGGCCCGGGAGCTGAACCGGGTGGGGCTGGGCACGCTGCTGCTGGACCTGCTGAGCGAGCGCGAGGAGCAGGACGACATCCGGACGGCCGAGCACCGCTTCGACATCGGCCTGCTGGCCCGACGGCTGGTGGCCGCGATCGACTGGATGGAGCGGCAGCCCGAGACCGAGGATCTTCCGGTGGGTCTGTTCGGGGCGAGCACGGGCGCCGCCGCCGCGCTGGTGGCCGCCGCGGAACGGCCGGAGCGGGTGTACGCGGTGGTCTCCCGGGGCGGACGGCCGGATCTGGCAGGCGACCATCTGCCGCAGGTCGAGGCGCCGGTGCTGCTGATCGTGGGCGGAGCGGACGAGATGGTGCTGGGGCTCAACGAGGAAGCGGCGGAGCGGTTGTCGGTGCCGTACCGGATCCATGTCGTCCCCAGGGCCACACACCTGTTCCCGGAGCCCGGCGCCCTGGAGGAGGTGGCCGCCGTGGCCGGCGACTGGTTCCGGGAGCGGCTGGGCGAGGAGCGGCCCAGCGAGTCTTCCGGCTGATGCCGCCGCCGTCCCGCCGGACGAACTGCGGTCCGTCCGGCGGGACGCGCTGCCGCTGACCGGCCGCGCCGGTCTGGACGTCTGCCGGTCCGAACGTCTGCCGGAGCGGATCGCACTGCTCGGTAGTGGGCGCCGGATGCCCCAGGGGATCCGGTATGTGAGCCCCGGCCGAAGCCCCCGCGGAGCCACTGCCGAGCCCCTGCGTCGCCTGGGTTTTCCGCGCATATGCCTGCCGTGCTTCGCCGTGCACCCGTGCGCCCCCATGGAAAAAGGATTCCGCAATCCGCGACCAGGTTGAACTGGGCAGTACATGATTCAAGTGCCGTTCGGTGAATGATCACCGAATTCCATGTTTCGACTGAGGCGGGTGGTATCCGATGAGCGGTTCCGCTATGGAACCAGACCAGGCATGGACAGTGGGATGTGCCCCTGGCGCATTCCCACTGCTCGGCCACGGTATCGCCTTGTTCCGCCGACCGCTGGCGTTTCTGAATTCTTTGCCGGCGCGCGGGGATCTGGTGGAGGTGCGGCTGGGGCCGCAGCGCGCCTGGGTGGTCTGCCACCCGGAGCTGGTGCACCGGATGCTGCTGGACGCGCAGACGTTCGACAAGGGGGGCTCGCTGTACGACAGACTCCGCTCGCTGATGGGCGACGGCGTCGTCACCTGTCCGCACGAGCGGCACCGCCGACAGCGCCGGCTGCTCCAGCCCGCCTTCCGCCCCTCCCGCGTGGCCGGCCACGCGGAGCTGATGGGCGAGGAGGCCGAGTCCGTGGCCGCAGGCTGGCGGGCCGGACAGGAGGTGGACGTCAGCGCGGCCATGATGACCGTGACGGCACGCGTGATGAGCCGGGTGCTGTTCTCCGACTCCCTCGACGCGGCGACCCACGCCGAAGTGCGGCACTGCCTCGCGGATGTCGTCCGCGGTCTGTTCCTCCGGACGATCGTGCCGGTCGACGCCGTCTTCGCGTTCCCCATACCCGCGAACCGCCGCTACCGGCGCTCCGTCGACCGGCTGCACGCGATCGTGGCCCAGGCGGTCGCCGAGCGACGCCGCGACGGAGCCCACCGCGACGATCTGCTGGGGACGCTGCTGGCCGCCGCCGAGAGCGACGAGGACGGGGCGGTCTCCGATCGGGAGGTCCACGACCAGCTCATCACCCTGCTGCTCACCGGTGTCGAGACCACCGCCCTGTGCCTGACCTCGGCATTCAGCCTGCTGGCCCGGAACCCGGACGCGGAGCGCCGGCTGCACACCGAGATCGACACGGTGCCGGCCGCCGGGCGGCGACCCGGACCCGGGGACCTTCCCCGGCTCGACTACACCCGCGCCGTCGTCACCGAGACGCTGCGCCACTCCCCGCCGGGCTGGCTCTTCACCCGCCTCACCACCCGGGACACCGAGCTGGCGGGCCGCCGGCTCCCCCGGGGAACGACCGTGCTGTACAGCCCGTATCTGCTGCACCACGATCCCGCGTCCTTCCCGGACCCCGAGCGGTTCCTTCCCGAGCGCTGGCTGCCGGGATCGACCGCCGCCGAGCGGGACCACGCCCTGGTGCCGTTCGCCGCGGGCAGTCGCAAGTGCCTCGGCGACGGCTTCGCCATGACGGAGGCGACGCTCGCCCTGGCGACCATCGCGGCCCGCTGGCGGCTGACCCACCGGCCCGGCCCGGCCCACGACTCCCGCCCCGCGGTGACGCTGGGGCCGAGGGCACTGCGGATGACCTGCGTACCGCGCACGCGCGAGCGGGTCGGCACCGCGCATCGCACGACGATCCGCGTACCGGACTCCCGAATGGCAGGTGACAACGGTGTCGACGACGCATGAGGAAATCACGGTCCCCCGGCAGGGCGGAATTCGCAATTCCAGCCTGAAGGAGCTGATCGACGCGCATCTCTATATGCCCTTTCCGTTCCAGCGGAACCGGCATGAGGCGGAAGCGGCGGAGGGGGTGGAGAAATGGTTGCGGGAGTGCGGACTGAGCGAGGAACCGGGCATTCCGGAAATGATCGAGTACACCCGGCCCGCCGAGCTGGCCTCCTTCAACAGCTCGGCCATGGATTCCGGAATGCTCCAGATCGTGGCCAATCAGATCGCCTACCAATTCATCTACGACGACCAAGCGGAGGCGGTCGGCCGCCACCGGCCGGAGCGGCTGCTGCCGATGCTCTGCGAGAGCATCGCGATCCTGCGCGACGGCGCGGCACCCAGCACCACCCTCGGGGTGGCCCTGACCGACCTGTACCGCCAGGTCAGGGAGCGGTGCACGCCGGCGCAGGCCGCCCGGTGGGCCTGGAAGAGCCGCGAGTACGTCCACGGTCTGCTGTACGAGGCGGTGGCGCAGACCCGCGCCGCGCCGCTGCGGATCGAACTGTGCACCTCGATCCGCTCGCTCACCGCGGGCGTCGAGCCGTTCTACCCGCTGTGCGAGGCGGCGCAGTCCCGCGAACTGAGCCCCACCGAGCTGCATCATCCGGTCATGCGGCGACTGGAGCGGCTGTCCGCCGACGCGGCCGTCTGGATCCCCGATCTGTTCTCCGCGGTGAAGGAGCAGCGGGCGGGCGAGATGATCAACCTGGCCCTCGCCCACCGGCACGCACACCACTGCTCGCTGCCGGCGGCCGTCACCCGGGCCATTCGTCAGATCAACAGCACGATCAGTGAGTTCGAGCAGCTCTACGCGGAGTTCGAGCCGGAGTTGAGCCCGGCCGGCATCGGCTACGTGGAGGGCATGATCGGCTGGATACGGGGGTGCTACTACTGGTCCCGCACCGTCCCGCGCTACGCGGAGGCGACCACCACGCCCGTGCTGATGTGAATGTCGGTGACTGGCTCCCTCACGGGGGCCAGTCATATGGCATTACCAGACGGGCGGGCCGTCAAACTCCTGAAGCCGTTGATTCACCCATCCCTGTCCTTGTCCTGTCCCAATGCGGCCAATCGGGTGTCCTTCAGGGCGTACGCTCAGCCTGCCTGCGAGGACCAGCGACAGGAAGCGGTAGGGCACATGGCGCCTGTGTCACGGCAATCGATCACCCATTCCCGGCCGTTGTTCGAACGCCAGAGGGAACTCGAAGCGCTCGATGCCGCCTTGTCGAAGCTGCGGGCCCCGGCCCACGGTGTCACACCGAGTCGTGGCGGGCTGCTGGCCTTCACCGGTCCCGGCGGGATGGGCAAGACGGCGCTCCTCACCGTGGCGCGCGCCCGCGCCACGGGCCGTGGATTCACCGTGCTCTCGTGCCGTGGCGGGGAGTCTGAGCAGGATCTGGCGTTCCGTCTGGTCCGCCAGCTCGTCCAGCCCGCACTGGCAGCGATGGACGAGTCCGAACTGCGCAGGTTCCTGGGAAGTTGGTATCCCATCGTCGCCCCGGCCCTCGGTCTGGAGGCGGCGGACAACGGGCTGCCGGACCCGACCGGGGTGCGCGACGGGCTGGACTGGGTGATGACCCGCCTCGCGGTGAAGAAGGCCCCTCTCGCCCTGCTCCTCGACGATCTGCACTGGGCCGATCTGGAGTCCCTGAGCTGGCTCACCTCCTTCGCCCCGCGCGTCGCGGACCTTCCGCTGCTGATCATCGCCGCCTACCGGCCCGCCGAACTGCCGCCCGAGGCTTCCGCCTTCAAAGCCCTGGTCGAGGACCACGGAAGCCGCCCCTACTCGCTCGCCCCGCTCAGCACCGAGGCCGTGGCGCGGATCGTGCGGGAGGAAGTGGGCGAGCAGGCCGAGGACGAGTTCTGCGCCGAGTGCTGCTCGGCCACCGGCGGCAGCCCGTTCGAGACCGTCGAGCTCGCCGTCGGACTCGCCGAACGGAACCTGAAGGGCAGCCGGGACGACCTGCCGGCCATGCGGGACCTCGCCGCCGCGGTCAAGGGCCCGGGCCTGCTCGACCGGCTGAAGCTGCTCGGCACGACCACCGTGCGATTCACGCACGCGGCGGCCGTCCTGGGCTCCCCGTTCTCACCCGACATCGCGACCACGCTCGCCGCGGTCGGCAGCCAGGCCGCCGCCGAGGCGATCGAGAAGCTGCGCGCCGCGCGCATCCTGGCCGAGGGCGAGACGCCCAACGGCGAACTGGACTTCGCGCATCCGATCATCGAGACGACGATCTACCGCTCCATCCCCCCGCACTTCCGCAGCGGCTTCCACAACTCGGCGGCGTTGGCCGTCCGCGCGGCGGGTTACGGCCCGGCCGCCGCCGCCCGCCACCTGATGGAGGTGCCCTGCGAAGGCAAGCCGGAGGCGGTCGAGAGCCTCCGGGAGGCCGCGTACGAATACCTCCGGGCCGGGGCTCCGGAGGCCGCCCGCAAACTGCTGACCCGGGCACTCCAGGAGCCGCCCCTGCCCGAACAGCGTGCCCGGCTCCTGCACGAACTGGCGGGCGCCACCTTCCTCATCGAGCCGACGGCCACGATCAGTCATCTGCGCGAGGCGCTGGCGGAACCCTTTCTCGACCCCGAGTTGCGTGCCTCCATCGTCTACCGGCTGACCCAGGCGCTCGCCCACACCGACCGGATGGCCGAGGCGGCGACCGTGGCCGAGGAGGAGGCACAGAAGACCAAACATCCCCGGATCCGGCTGCGGATGCAGGCGGATCACTTCGTCTGGAGCATGCTCCGCACCGACGCACGCGACTCCGCCGCCCGCTCCCGCAGGCTGACCCGGCTGGCCGAGCGGCTGACCGGACGCGGCCCTGAGGAGCGCTGGATCCTGGGCCTGCGGGCCTGGGACTCCCTGCTGCACGGCGAGCCACGGCGATCCGTCCTCCGCTGTGCCGAGGACGCCCTGCGCGGCGGAATGAGCTGGACCGACGAGAACCGGGGCTTCGAGGTGCCGGTGTCGGTGGCCCTGGCGTTCATGTACTGCGACCAGCCGCGGCGGGCCGAGGAGCTGTTCACCAAGGGCATGGCCGAGTGCCAGTCGAAGGGCTGGCGCGGCTCCCATCTGGCCCTCGGCCAGACGCTCTTCGGGTACATCCGCTATCGCCGGGGCGACCTCATCGGGGCTGAGCACTGGGTGCGCGAGGGCCTGCGCACCGCCGAGCGGGTCGAAGGCGCCGTGCCCGCGCAGTGGTTCGCCGTCGGCGTCCTCATCGAGACGCTCCTGGCCCGCGGACAGACGACTGCCGCCCGCGAGGTCGCCGACGAGCACCACCTGTACGGCCGCGTGGTGCCGAGCGCCGTCATCTACCCCGATCCGCGCACCGTCTACGCCGAACTCCTCCTCGCCGAAGGCCGCCGCGCCGAAGCCGCCCAGCTCCTGTCCGAGGTCGGCGAGTGGCTGGACCAGCGGGACTGGCGCAACCCCTCATGGTGCCCCTGGCGGCTGGATCTGTCGGCCGCGCTGGCCCGGACCGCGCCGGAGCGGGCCGTGCGGGTCGCCCGGGAGGCCGTGGCGCACGCCCGGGACTTCGGCGCGGCGTCCGTGATCGGTCAGGCGTTGCGCGCCGAGGCCGAGGTGACCGGCGGGCGGGCGGCGCTGGAGCTGTACGCGGAGGCGGTGGAGCACCTGGAGCAGTCGCCGTCGGCGTACGAGCTGGCCCGGGCGCTGGTCGGGCACGGCGCCGCGCTGTCCCGCGACGGCCGGCTGCACGACGCCGCCGACCGGCTCTACCAGGGCCTGGAGGTCGCAGTCCACTGCGGTGCGGAGGCACTGGCCGCCCGGGCGAGGGAGGAGCTGTCGACCGCCGGGCTGCGGCCGCTGCCCCTGCGGTACGCCCAGACGGACACGCTCACCGCGCATGAGCGCCGGGCCGCGGAGCTGACCGCCCAGGGCCACCCGGCTCCGGTGGTCGCGAAGGAGCTGCACCTCACCGAGCAGGGGGTGCGCCAGCTGCTCTCCGCCGTCTACCGCAAGCTCGGCACCGACCCGGCGGGCCTTCCGGAGGCCCTGGAGGCGCTGCCGCGGGCGTGACGGCGGTGCCGGCCGTGCGGGGCACGGCCGAAGCGGCGTGGGGCTGCGGGGTCCAGCCGAAGCGGCGTGGCGCGTGCGGCCGTACGGCGCTCAGGAGCCCGCGAGGAAACTGAGCCGGACCTGACGGTTCGGGTTGTCCCGGTTGGTGTCGACCAGACACACCGACTGCCAGGTGCCCAGTTCGAGCCGTCCGTTCAGCACGGGCAGCGTGGCGTGCGGCGGGACGATGGCGGGCAGGACGTGGTCGCGGCCGTGCCCGGGGCTGCCGTGGCGGTGCTGCCAGCGGTCGTCGGCGGGGAGCAGGGTGTGCAGGGCGGTGAGCAGGTCGTCGTCGCTGCCCGCCCCCGTTTCGATGATGGCGATGCCGGCGGTGGCGTGCGGGACGAAGACGCTGAGGAGCCCGTCGCGCCCGGCGGCCGTCTCCGCCAGGAAGGCCTCGCAGTCGCGGGTGAGGTCGACGACGGTCTCCGTGGAGCCGGAGGCGACCTGCAGCACTCGGGTGGTGAACGCATCTGACATGCCTCCATCCTGGCCCATCGGGCGCGTGCCCGGACCGACCGACCGCCCGGCTCCTGATACCGCGGGTCCAGTGGGCGAGACGCCCGTTGACCGTGACCAGGTCATCTGGCTACGTTCTGCGGCATGTTGTGTTCAGCCCTGCTCACCACGCGCGGTCACATCGACCTGCTGCGGGTGGCCTCCGCCGCGTGTCGCCGCGGCCGCTGACGCCTCTTCACCTCTTCATTCTCTCGCTGCCCTCCCCGGCTCACCTGCCTACGGGTCGCGTTCGTGTACCCGCGTTCGCTGACCGGGGCATGACGTATGACGCGTGACGCCGGGCGTCGAGGCGTACCCAGTACCCCTGTCTTCCTCCGCACCCCTGTCTCCCTCCCCCACCGTGGAGCACCATGACCATCGGCCATGCCCCACCCGATTCCACTAAGCCCGATATTTCGGGAATCCACCAAAAGGGCCCCTACGGCGACCAAGCCCCCACCCCCGGCCTCGAACCCCTCCTCCCCGCCTCCTCCCGCCGTACCCGTCTCCCCCGCTGGCTGCGCCGCACCACCGGCCCGCTCCTGCTGCTGACGCTGTGGCAGATCCTGTCCGCCACCGGCGTACTGACCTCCGACGTGCTGGCCTCCCCCGGCCGGATCGCCCAGGTCGCCGGAGATCTGATCGCCGACGGCTCGCTGCCCGCGGCCATGGGCACCTCGCTCCAGAGGGTCGCCGCCGGGCTGCTGCTCGGCACCCTCGTCGGCACCGGACTCGCCCTGGTCTCCGGTCTGTTCAGGATCGGCGAGGACCTGGTGGACGCCTCCGTGCAGATGCTGCGGACGGTTCCGTTCGTGGGGCTCATCCCGCTGTTCATCATCTGGTTCGGCATCGGCGAGGCCCCGAAGATCGCCGTCATCACGCTCGGGGTGACCTTCCCGCTCTATCTGAACGTCTACGCCGGCATCCGCGGCGTGGACGCCCAGCTGATCGAGGCCGGGGAGTCCCTGGGCCTGTCCCGGTGGGGCCTGGTACGGCACGTCGTGCTGCCGGGCGCGCTGCCCGGGGCGCTGACGGGTCTGCGCTACTCGCTCGGCATCGCCTGGCTCGCGCTGGTCTTCGCCGAGCAGATCAACGCGGACGCCGGTATCGGCTTCCTCATGGTGCAGGCACGGGACTTCCTGCGGACCGACGTGATCGTGGTCTGCCTGATCGTCTACGCCTTCCTCGGCCTGCTCGCCGATTTCGTCGTCCGCTCCCTCGAAAGGCTGCTGCTGCAATGGCGACCGACGTTCACCGGCCGGTGACCCCGGCCCGGGCCGTCCATGTGGAGGGGCTGCGCCGCTCCTTCGACGGACGTGCCGTCCTCGACGACCTCCGGCTCGATGTCCGGCCCGGCGAGTTCGTGGCCCTGCTCGGCCGCAGCGGCTGCGGCAAGTCCACGCTGCTGCGTGTGCTGGCGGGCCTCGACCGCGAGATCGAGGGCACCGTGCTGGTGCCGCGCCGCAAGGCGGTGGCCTTCCAGGCGCCGCGGCTGATGCCCTGGAAGAGGGTGTGGCGCAATGTGCTGCTCGGGCTGCCGGGCCGGCCGGAGCGCGCCGTCGCCGAGCGTGCGCTCGGCGAGGTCGGCCTGGGCCACCGTACGAACGCCTGGCCCAAGACCCTCTCCGGCGGCGAGGCACAGCGGGCCTCGCTGGCCCGGGCGCTGGTGCGCGAACCCGATCTGCTGCTGCTCGACGAGCCGTTCGGGGCGCTCGACGCGCTCACCCGGCTCAAGGCCCAGCGGCTGGTGGGCGAGGTGTGGCAGCGGCGGGGCTGCGCGGTGGTGCTGGTCACCCATGACGTCGAGGAGGCCGTGCTGCTCGCCGACCGGGTGCTCGTCATGGACGGCGGTGTCATCGCGCACGAGCAGCGGATCGACCTGGAGCGCCCGCGCGACATCACCGACCCCCGGTTCGCCGGACTGCGTGCCGGACTCCTGGAACGGCTCGGCGTCGACACCGCAGCGGAAGCCGCCTGACCACCCGATGACGAACGGAACCACCATGCGACGACGCCTCGCCCCCGCCGCCCTGCTGCTCCCGCTGGCCCTGCTGCTGACCGCCTGCGGCGGCACCTCGGCCGCCGGCACCTCGACGGGTGACGGCACCGACGGCCAGGGCTCCCTCACCTTGAACGTCGGTGACCAGAAGGGCGGTTCGGAGGCCGTCCTGCGGGCCGCCGGGGAGCTGAAGAACCTCGACTACAGGATCAAGTGGTCCACCTTCACGTCCGGTCCGCCGCTGCTGGAGGCGGTCAACGCCAAGGCCGTGGACATCGGCGGCGTCGGCAACACCCCGCCCGTCTTCGCCGCCGGCGCCGAGTCGAGGATCACGGTGGTGGCCGCCTGGCACGGCACGTCCCGGGGCGACACCATCCTCGTACCGAACGATTCGAAACTGACCGGCACCCGGGACCTCAAGGGCAGGTCGGTCGCCGTGGCGCAGGGCTCCTCCGCGCACTACCAGCTGGTCGCCTCGCTGGAGGCGGCCGGGCTGAGCTTCGCCGACGTGAAGGTCAGGTACCTTCAGCCGGCCGACGCGCTGGCCGCGTTCACCTCCGGCAAGGTCGACGCGTGGGCGGTGTGGGACCCGTACACCTCGCAGGTGCTCCAGGCGAAGCAGGGTCGCGTGCTGACCAGCGGTGACGGCATCACCAACGGCCTGACCTTCCAGGTGGCGGCGCCGGGCGCGCTGAAGGACGCGAAGAAGGCCGCGGCCGTCGAGGACTATCTGAACCGGCTGCGCCGTGCCTACGCCTGGGTGTACGACCACCCCGAGGAGTGGGCGAAGGTGTGGGCCGAGGAGACGGGTCTGCCGTACGAGGTGGCACTCGCCGCGGTGAAGCGCACCTACGCCCCCCGCGTCCCGGTCGCGGTCGACAAGCCGCTGATCGCCTCCGAGCAGAAGATCGCCGACACGTTCGCCCGGCTGAAGCTGATCCCCCGCGAGGTGGACTTCTCCCGGTTCGTGGACCCGCGGTACAACGGCGACCTCCCGGCGTCGACGAGCGCTCCCCGCGTGTACAAGGAATCCGGATGACCGTCCCGCCGGGCTGTCCTCGGGCGGACCAGGCCGGGGAAGATCCCTGACCTCGCCGCTGTTGGGAGAAGCGTGAACAGCACACACGAGGTCGAGGTAGTCGTCATAGGCGCCGGTCAGGCCGGACTGGCCGGCGCCTTTCACCTGCGCAGGTCCGGTTTCGAACCGGACCGCGACTTCGTGGTGCTGGACCACTCCCCCGGCCCGGGCGGCGCCTGGCAGTTCCGGTGGCCCTCACTGACGTACGGCAAGGTGCACGGGATGCACGCGCTGCCGGGCATGGAGCTGACGGGGGCGGATCCGGCGCGGCCGTCGTCGGAGGTGATCAGCGAGTACTTCGCCACGTACGAGCGGACCTTCGACCTGCGGGTACGGCGGCCCGTGGACGTGCGGGCCGTCCGGGAGGGTCCGGACGGGCGGCTGCTGGTGGAGTCCTCGGCGGGGACCTGGGCGACCCGGGCGCTGATCAACGCGACCGGCACCTGGGACCGCCCCTTCTGGCCGCGCTATCCGGGCCAGGAGTCCTTCCGCGGGCGGCAGTTGCACACCGCGCAGTATCCGGGGCCCGAGGAGTTCGCCGGGCAGCGGGTGGTCGTGGTGGGCGGGGGTGCCTCGGGGACGCAGCATCTGCTGGAGATCGCGCCGTACGCGGCGGCCACCACCTGGGTGACGCGCCGGCCGCCGGTGTTCCGGGAGGGGCCGTTCGACGAGAACGCGGGCCGTGCGGCGGTCGCGCTGGTCGAGGAGCGGGTGCGGCAGGGGCTGCCGCCGAAGAGTGTGGTGTCGGTCACCGGGCTGCCGCTGAACGACGCGATCCGGCAGGGGCTGGCGGACGGGGTCCTGGACCGGCAGCCGATGTTCGACCGGGTCATCCCGGAGGGGGTGGAGTGGGCATGGGGGTCCCCCCTGCTCGAGCGAAGCCGAGAGCTTGGGGGACGTCGACGCGTGGAGGCGGATGTGATCCTCTGGGCGACCGGGTTCCGGGCCGCCATCGATCACCTGGTGCCGTTGCGGCTGCGCGAGCCGGGCGGCGGTATCCGGATCGAGGGGACGCGCGCGGTCGCCGATCCGCGGATCCATCTGGTGGGCTACGGCCCGTCGGCGAGCACCATCGGCGCCAACCGGGCTGGTCGCGCTGCCGTACGGGACATCAGGCGGCTGCTGGCCGGGGAGCCGGTCGCGGCGTGATGTCCCGTCGGGTCAGCGCTTCGGGCTCTGCTTCTTCTGCTGTGCGTTGAACTCGGCCACGTTGCGCTGGTGCTCGGCGTAGTCGGCGGTGAAGCGGGTGTCGCCCGGCTTGACCGTGACGAAGTACAGCCAGTTGCCCGGCGTGGGACTGATCGCGGCACGCACCGCCTCCTCGCCCGGGTTGTCGATCGGCGTGGGCGGCAGGCCCATGCGCTGGTAGGAGTTGTAGGGGCTGTCGATGCGGGTGTCGTCCAGCGTGGTCCTCAGCGTGGACCGGTTCAGCGCGTAGTTGATGGTGGAGTCCATCTGGAGCGGCATGCCGCGCTCCAGCCGGTTGAAGATCACCCGGGCCACCTTGCCCATGTCTGCCTTGGTGGCGGCCTCGGCCTGGACGATGCTGGCGATGGTGACGGCCTGGTAGACGTTCATCGCGTTGCGCTGGGCGCCGGCGGCGATCGGGGCGCCGTTGAACTTCTTGTTCGCGGTGTCCACCATCGCCGACAGCAGCTGCTCGGGCGTGGTCTTCTCGGCCAGGGGGTACGTCGCCGGGAAGAGATAGCCCTCCGGGTTGCCCTCGGCGTCGAGCGGCAGCTTCAGATTGGCCTTGGTCAGTGACTTCTTGGTCGTTCCGGACGGCAGTTCGAGGGCCTTGTCGACGGCCTCGTAGACCTGGGACGCGCGCCAGCCCTCGGGGATGACGAGGGACGCGGGCTTCTTCTCCTCCTCGTCCTGGAGGGTCAGCAGCGGCACCGCCACGGCGGTGCCGGCCACGACGGCTCCGGAAGCGATGAGGGCCACGCGGCCCCGGCGCGTCAGTCGAATCCTGCTCCCTGGCGGAGTGTTGTTCTGCATGCGGGCACGGTAACCCGCACAACCTCACAAACCCGGCATATCGTCATCTTGTCGGCTCCAGTTGCGCATCCCGGCGCACCAGCGCCGCATAGCGCCCCTGAAGCGCCAACAGCTCCTCGTGCGTACCCCGTTCGACCGCCCGTCCGGAGTCGAGGACGACGATCTGGTCGGCACCCCGAATGGTCGACAGCCGGTGCGCGATGGTGAGGGTGGTGCGGCCCGCGGAGAGCGCGTCGATCGCCCGCTGCACCGCGTGCTCGGTGCCGGTGTCCAGGGCGCTGGTCGCCTCGTCGAGGATCAGCACCGGCGGGTCGCGCAGGATGGTCCGGGCGATGGCCAGGCGCTGCTTCTCGCCGCCGGAGAAGCGGTGGCCGCGCTCGCCGACGACCGTGTCGTAGCCGTCGGGCAGGGCGGCGATGTGGTCGTGGATCTGGGCCGCGCGGGCCGCCGCGTACAGCTCCTCGTCGGTGGCGTCGGGCTTGGCGAAGCGCAGGTTGTCGGCGACGGTCGCGTGGAAGAGGTACGTCTCCTGGGAGACCACGCCGACCGCGCGCGCGAGGGTGTCGAAGTCCAGGTCGCGCACGTCGACGCCGTCGAGGGTGACCCGGCCGCCCGTCACGTCGTACAGCCGCGGCACCAGATAGCCCAGCGTGGACTTGCCGGCGCCGGTCGGGCCGACGATCGCGAGGCTGCCGCCGGCCGGCACGGTGAGGTCGATGTCGTCGAGGACGGGGGCGCCCTCGTCGTCGTAGCGGAACGCGACGCCCTCGAAGCGGACCTCGCCCTTGACCTTGTCGAGGCGGACCGGGTGCTCGCGCTCGGTGATGTCGATCGGCAGGTCGAGATACTCGAAGATGCGCTGGAAGAGCGCGAGCGAGGTCTGGATCTGCACGCCGGTGCCGAGCAGGCTGACGGTCGGACGGAACAGGCCCTGCTGGAGGGAGACGAAGGCGACGATCGTGCCGAGGGAGACGTCGGGCCCGCCGAGGGCCAGGGCGAGGCCGGCCGTCCAGTAGATGACGGCGGGCAGCGCGGCCATGACGATCGTGATGACCGCCATCCGCCAGCGGCCCGCCATGTTCGAGCGCACCTCCAGGTCGACCAGGCGCTCGGACTCGTCGGCGAACGACTTCGTCAGCGACTCGGCGCGGCCCATGGTGCGGCCGAGCAGGATGCCGCTGACCGACAGGGACTCGGTGACCGTGGCGGCCATGGTGGCCATCTGCTTCTGGCGCTGGGTGGTGATCCTCCGGCGTTCGTTGCCCACCCGCCGGCTGATCCACACGAAGACCGGCAGCAGGAGCAGCGAGACCACGGTCAGCCGCCAGTCGAGAGCGAGCATCGCGACGATCGTCGCTGTGACGCCGGTGAGGTTGGAGACCAGCGAGGTGGCCGTGGAGGTGACGGTGGCCTGCATGCCGCCGATGTCGTTGGCGATGCGGGACTGGACCTCGCCGGTGCGGGTGCGCGTGAAGAACGCCAGCGACATGCGTTGGAGGCGGCCGTAGACCGCGGTGCGCAGATCGTGCATGACGCGCTGGCCGACGGTGGTGGAGATCAGGGTCTGCAGGACGCCGAAGACGCTGGTGAGAACGGCGCTGAGGATCATGCCGAGGGCGAGCAGGGTGAGCAGGCCGGTGCGCCGCTCGGGGATCGCGACGTCGAGGATCGCCTTCAGCAGGAAGGGTGTGGCCACCGAGACCACCGAGGAGGCGCCGACCAGCAGGCCGACGACGGCGAGCCGGCCGCGGTAGGGGCGGAAGAGCGCGAGGATCCGGCGCACCTGCCGGGGCTGTTCCTTGGCGTCGGCGGGCGGGCTCCAGACGGGTTCGTTGTCGGGGTGCATGGGCTCCTACGGAGGTGGGCGGCGGGCGGGCGCGCGGCCCACCGGAGACGATTGAGGATCGTAGCTCATTGTTACCTATACTCACAATGAATGGTGTCCTGATATTGTTCCCGTATGACCACCCCCGATCCCGACGCCCTGCTCGCCGAGCAGTTGCTGCGGCTCACCCGCCGGGTGCACCGCATCCAGAAGCGCCATCTGGAGCTGCGCGGCCTGGGTATCACCCCGGCCCAGTCCCGGCTGCTGCGCACCCTCGCGCACTACGGCTCGCCGCCCCGCATGGCCGACCTCGCCGAGCGCCTGGAGGTCGTGCCGCGAGCCGTGACCACGCTGGTCGACGGGCTGGAGGCGAGTGGGAAGGTGCGGCGGGTGCCGGATCCGGCGAACCGGCGAGTGATCCGTATAGAGCTCACGGACGACGGCCGTGACGCGCTGCGCGAACTGCGCGGCGCGCGACGGTCGGCGGCGGAGGAGATCCTGGCGCCGCTGACGGATGATCAGCGGACCGTCCTCGAGGGGTTGTTGGACACGTTGGTCGACGGGGGCGGCGAGCGGAGTTGCTGAAACCTTTCGCGAGCCGGGAACGGGAAGGCCGCGGCCACCGGAGTGGTGGCCGCGGCCTTTGTGCGC
The DNA here is from genome assembly GCF_055572035.1 of Streptomyces sp. NPDC030838. Taxonomy (NCBI): domain Bacteria; kingdom Bacillati; phylum Actinomycetota; class Actinomycetes; order Kitasatosporales; family Streptomycetaceae; genus Streptomyces; species Streptomyces sp. NPDC030838. Next base: position 100,172 of record NZ_JBVIED010000018.1, read on the forward strand.
GGTGAGGCGTCAACCGGCGTCGGGAGCGGGCTCCTTGGCGGTCCGGGCCGGGACCGGCTCCGCGGTGCCGGCCTTGCGGTCCGGCTCCGTGATGCCTGCCTTGTCATCCGGCTCCGTGATGCCTGACTTGTCGTCCGGCTCCGGTACGAACGCGATCTCCCCGTTCAGGACCTTCTTCGCTCGTACGGCGTCCAGCGCGCCCTCCCAGCGGGAGACGGCGAAGACGGCGACGCAGTTGCCGAGGAGGTTGGTGGCGACGCGCATGGAGTCCATGACGCGGTCGACCCCGAGCAGCAGCGCGACCGCGCCGGCCGGGATGACGCCGAGGGAACTCGCGGTCGCGGACAGCGCGAGGAACGCCGAACCCGGCACCCCGGCCATGCCCTTGCTGGTCAGCATGAGGACGAGGACCACGGTGATCTGCTGGCCCGCGCTGAGGTCCACGCCGACCGCCTGGGCGATGAAGAGCGTGCCGACGGAGAGGTAGATCGAGGCGCCGTCCAGGTTGAAGGAGTAGCCGGTGGGCAGCACCAGGCCGACCGCGTCGTCCCGGCAGCCGGCCTGGCGCAGCTTCTGCATCATGCGCGGCATGACCGTCTCGCTGGACGCGGTGCCGAGCGCGAGCAGCATCTCCTCGCGGGTGTAGCGGACGAACTTCCACAGACTGAGCCCGGTGAGCAGCTTGAGCGCCACGGCCAGTAGGACCAGGAAGAGCGCGGCGACGGCGTAGCACAGGACGATGAGCTTGCCGTACGTCCTGATCACACCGAGGCCGTAGTTGCCGACCAGGTGGACCATCGCGCCGAAGACGGCCAGCGGGGCGAGGCGCATCACGAAGCCGACGACCGCGAAGACGACCTCCTGCGCCTGTTCGATGGCGGGCAGGATCGCGGGCACCTTGGTGTGGCCGAGGTGCAGCAGCGCGGCGCCCACCAGGCAGGCCAGGACGAGCACTTGGAGCAGCGCGTTCTCGGCGAAGGCGCCGACGAAACTCTGGGGCAGGGCGTTCAGGACGAACTCGGTTGTCGACGGCAGCGAGCCGCCCTCGGTCTTCTCGTCGACGGCCGAGGCGTCCAGCCGGGACGGGTCGACGTTCATCCCGGAGCCCGGCTGGACCACGTTGGCGGCCAGCAGTCCGATCAGCAGCGCGGCGGTGGAGGCGACCTCGAACCAGATCAGGGCCTTCAGTCCGATCCGGCCGAAGGCCTTCAGGTCACCGGCCTTGGCGATGCCGACGACGACCACACAGAACACCAGCGGTGAGATCACCGCCTTGATCAGGCGCACGAAACCGTCGCCGAGCGGCTGGAGGGCGGTGGCCGTGTCGGGCCACAGCTTTCCGACGACGATGCCGAGCACGAGGGCGCAGACGACCTGCGCGAAGAGAGAGGTACGCAGTATGCGTGCGACGCGTCGCGGGAGGGACGGTACGGACGGCGGCACGGGCACTCCTTGAGGGGGACGACGGCACACAGAAGCCCCCATGGGACTTCTGCCATACGGAAAGCGGCTTCCGCGCCGATCACTCTCGGGGTGCTCTTGATCTCGCCTGCGACCTGCGTGTGACAGGCGTGTAAATCACGCGCCATGTGACGCATCGCACACGCACATCGCACAGGCGCATCGCGCACAACTCACCTCAACAGCGCAGCCGGTCCTCGGTGAGCACGCCCTGAACGGTCGTCAGCGTGCGGTCGTAACAGCCGGACGGGCCCGCCGCGGATCCGTACAGCCGGTAGCGCTCGCTCGTCGTGCCGACCGCGTGCCGCTGGTCGCGCGGGACGTTCATGGTGTAGGTGGCGTCGCCGGTGTGGGTGTCGTCGAGCCGCGACCACGCGGTGCGCCGGCCGTCCCGCGTGGCGACGACCGTGGCCCGGTCGCCGAGGGTCAGCACTGTGCGCAACCGGTCCGCCGCGCCGAGGGTGGTCGTGCCGTCCATCGTGTACGTCCGGTGGGCGCGCGTCGTCCGGGCCGGTCCGCGTCCATCGACGGTGACCGTCTCGGCGTCGGTCCACTCGGCGTCGAGCGCGTCCGTGGTCTCGCCGTCGGTCCAGCGGTGCGCGGAGGTGTGCGCGAGGACGCGGCCGACGGTGGTGGTCACGCGGCCGTGCGAGGTGTCGACGTACCCGGAGACGGTCAGCCGGTGGCGGGCCTCGGTGTCCACACGGTGCTCCCGGCCGGGTGTGTACGTCGAGGAGTTCGCGAGGTCGCCCGTCTCGTGAACGGTGAGCGCGCCCGGGACATGGGTGCGCTTCTCGTCCTGCCAGACCAGGACGTTGACGGGGGTGCTCCAGCCGGGGCGGCCCTCGGGCACACCCACGACGGAGACCTCGATCCGGTGCGGGCGGCCGTCGTTGAGGAGTCCGGCGAAGGGCGTCAGGTCGTATGCGATCGGCTTGACGTCGAAGGCGCGCGGCCCCGGGACGACGTACCAGAGGAAGGGGTTGGACCAGCCGCCGGTCCACACGGTCGGGAACGGCGCGGCGATTCCCGCCAGTTGCCCGTCGACCCGGAGCTGGACCTCGCGGTAGGGGCCGTCGTCGGCCTGGCAGGAGTACGGCGCGGCGGACGGCACCGTCAGATACCAGTACTCCTCGCAGCCGCCGCCGGAGCCGGTGGCGTACACCTCGGCCACGATGCGCTCGCTGTTGCGCGGGGTGGTGAGGGTCGATCCGCCGGTGAGGGCGAGGACGCGGTCGGGGGTGTCCGGCGCGGCGGGTGTGCCGGCCGTGCCCTGGTAGAAGGTCAGCGTGACCTTGACGTCGATGACGCCCGTGTAGGTGTCGTCGACGACGTTGCCGATCAGCATCTCGACGTCCTGGGCGCGGCGCAGGGTGTCGCTGTAACGGGTGACGTCCTTCTCGACGGACCATTCGATGCCGTCCGGTGACGGCTGCGGGGTCGAGGTGCGGAAGATCTCCACTCCGCCGACGGTGAGGTGACCGAGGCGGTCGTACTGACGTCCCTTGACCTTGCCGTCGAGACGCAGCACCACCTTGCTCCAGCGGTCCCCGCAGTCGTCCGGCGGGGTGTAGGTGCCGCGGTAGGGGATGAAGTCACGGAACTCGGCTTCGGCGAGGGTGACTTCGCAGGACTTCGCGTCCGGCTTGGGCACAGGCGGGGCGGCGGTGACCGGGTCGTGCCAGTCGGTGCCGAACTCGGCGGGAACGTCCGCCGCTTGGGCGTCGCCCACGCCGAGCAGGGTGCTCACCACGAGGGTTGCCCCGGCGAGCATGGACATGATGAGTCGGTTTCTCATGGCGGGTGTTCTACGGCTGTTCGGGAGCGACCGCAATGAGGCACCCTCGGCCGCCTGCCGGCCTCCCTCCGGCCACGGCTTGCCTGTTCTGTGCGGTCCCGTGGAAAACCGTTTGCTATTGACCATGTCCCGACGCGACCCTTTCACGGCTTGCTGCCCCCGTTCACCCCCGACTTGAGCCACTGGGACGTCATGCAGATCCAAGACCTTCCGTATCCCGACCCGGGCGTGCCCGACGCGCGCTCGGGACCCCGATTCCTGTGGTGGCTCTTCCGCAACCAGCTGGGCGGCCAACTGAAGTCGCTGGCCTGGGGCCTGCTGCACTTCGTGTCCGTCTCCGCGCTGCCCTTCTGTGTCGGATTCGCCGTCCAGGCCGTCGTCGACCGCTCCGGCTCCCGGCTCGCCCTGGCGGGCGGGCTGCTGGTGCTGTGCGGCCTCGGCATCGCGGTCGGCGACACCTTCCTGCACCGCGCCGCCGTCACCAACTGGATCACCGCGGCCGCCCGCGTCCAGCAGCTGCTGGCCCGCAAGGCCGCGCAGCTGGGCGCGGCGCTGACCCGGCGGGTCGCGGCCGGCGAGGTGGTGGCCGTCTCCACGGGTGACGTCGAGAAGATCGGCTGGTTCGTGGAGGCCGTCTCCCGGTTCACCGCCGCCGCGCTCACCGTGGTGCTGGTCGCCGTCGGCCTGGTCGTCTACCAGCCCGCGCTCGGGGTGGTCGTCGCGGTGGGCCTGCCGGTGCTGGCGCTCGCGGTGCTGCCGCTGCTGCCCCGGGCAACCAGGCGCGCCGACATCCAGCGCGAGAAGGCGGGCCGGGCCACCGAGCTGGCCTCCGACACCGTGGCCGGACTGCGGGTGCTGCGCGGCATCGGCGGCGAGGAACTGTTCCTCGACCGCTACCGCCGCGCCTCCCAGGAGGTCCGCCACGCGGCCGTGCGCAGCGCCCGGATGTGGTCGCTGATCTCGGCGATCCAGGTGCTGCTGCCCGGACTGCTGCTGATCTCGGTCGTCTGGTACGGCGTCCGCCTGGCCCGCGAGGGCCGGATCAGCGTCGGCGAGCTGGTCACCGTCTACAGCTCCGTCATGATCATGACTTATCCGCTGCGGCACTTCGAGGAGATCGCGATGGCGTACTCCTTCTCGCGCCCCTCGGCCCGGCGGGCCGCGCGCGTGCTGTCGCTGGAGCGGGCCACCGCCACCGGTGGGTCGCGCGCCGCCGACCTGCCCTCCGGCGATCTGTACGACCCGGACACCGGTCTGCTCGCCCCCGCGGGCCGGCTGACCGCCGTGGTGTGCGGCGACCCGGACGCGGCGGGACGGCTGGCGGAGCGGCTCGGCGGACACCCCGCCGAGGCGGGGACGTCCGTGCTGCTCGGCGGGGTGCCGCTGGACGAACTGCCGCTCGACACCGCGCGCACGGCCGTCCTCGTCCAGGACAAGGATCCCGTCCTGCTCTCCGGCACCCTGCGGGATCTGCTCGACGTGCCCTCCTCGGGTGCGGTCCGCGCCGCGGACGCGCTCGCGGCCGCACAGTGCGCGGATGTGCTGGCGGCGCTCGCCCAGAGCTCGCTGGACGTCGAGGACCCGCTGGACGCCCGGATCACCGAACGCGGCCGGTCCCTCTCGGGAGGCCAGCGCCAGCGGCTCGCGCTGGCCCGGTCGCTGCTCACCGACCCGGAGGTGCTGGTCCTGGACGAGCCGACCTCCGCCGTCGACTCCCACACCGAGGCCCGCATCGCCGAGGGTCTGCGGAACCTGCGGGACGGCCGCACCACAGTCGTCTTCACCTCGTCACCGCTGCTGCTGGACCGCGCGGACCGGGTGGTGCTGGTCCACGAGGGCGAGGTCGCGGCGGTCGGGCTGCACCGGCAGCTGGTGCGCGAGGAGCCGCGGTACCGGGCGGTGGTGACCCGTGAGACCGACGACGAGACGGGTGACGGGACCACCGTGAAGCGCCTCGACGACGAGACGGCTAACGGGACCGCCGTGAAGCGCCTCGAGGACGAGGTGCTCGACGAACTCGACGAACTGAACGAACTGGAAGAGATCGAGGAGACCGCATGATCGGCGTGGCGCCACCGGACTACGACCCGGCGGCCCCGACCACGGCGAGCACTCTGCCCGTCGGCGCCCCCGCGACCGTACGCGCCTACGTGGCCGAACTGTTCCGCCGGCACCGCCGTGCCTTCCTGCTCCTCATCGGCGTGAACACCGTCGCCGTGGTCGCCTCGATGGCGGGCCCCTATCTGCTGGGCGGGCTCGTCGAGCGGGTGACGGACGGTGACCGGGAGCTGCACCTGGGCCTCACGGCGACGCTGTTCGTCGTGGCGCTGGTCGTCCAGGCCGCGTTCGTGCGGGAGGTGCGGCTGCGCGGGGCGATGCTCGGCGAGCGGATGCTGGCCGATCTGCGCGAGGACTTCCTCGTCCGGTCGGTCGGACTGCCGCCGGGTGTCCTGGAACGGGCCGGCACCGGCGATCTGCTCTCCCGGATCACCACCGACATCGACCGGCTCGCCAACGCCATGCGCGAGGCCGTGCCCCAGCTGGCCATCGGGGTGGTGTGGGCCGGGCTGCTGCTGGGCGGACTGGTCGTCACGGCACCGCCGCTGGCCGCCGCGGTGCTGCTCGCCCTGCCGCTGCTGGTGACCGGCTGCCGCTGGTACTTCCGCCGGGCGCCCTCCGCCTACCGGTCCGAGTCCGCCGGGTACGCCGCCGTGGCCGCGGCGCTCGCCGAGACCGTGGACGCCGGGCGCACCATCGAGGCGCACCGGCTGGGCCGACGGCGCGTGGAGCTGTCGGAGCGGCGGATTCGCGAGTGGACGGCCTGGGAGCGCTACACCATGTGGCTGCGGTCGGTGCTCTTCCCGGTCATCAACCTCACCCATGTGACGGTCCTCGGTTCGGTGCTGTTGGTCGGCGGGGTGTTCGTCCTGGAGGGCTGGATCGGCGTCGGGCAGCTCACCACGGGTGCGCTGATCGCCCAGATGCTGGTCGACCCGGTGGGGCTGATCCTGCGCTGGTACGACGAGCTGCAGGTGGCCCAGGTGTCGCTGGCGCGGCTGGTCGGGGTCCGCGACATCGAGCCGGACGCCGGGGACGCGTCCGTGCTGCCGGACGGCCGGGACGTGCACGCCGACCGGGTCCACTTCGGCTACCTCGAGGGCGTGGACGTGCTGCGCAAGGTGTCCCTGGAGGTGGCTCCCGGCACCCGGCTGGCGCTGGTCGGTCCCTCGGGCGCGGGCAAGTCCACGCTGGGCCGGCTGCTCGCCGGGATCTACGCGCCCCGCGACGGCCGGATCACCCTCGGCGGCGCCGAGCTGTCCCGCATGCCGGCCGAGCGGGTCCGCTCCCATGTGGCGCTGGTCAACCAGGAGCACCACGTCTTCGTGGGCTCCCTGCGCGACAACCTCCTGCTCGCCCGGACCGACGCCGTGGACGCCGAGCTGTGGGCGGCCCTCGGCGCGGTGGACGCGGACGGGTGGGCGCGGGCCCTGGACGACGGCCTGGACACCGAGGTCGGCTCGGGCGGGTTCACGCTGACGCCGGCGCAGGCCCAGCAGATCGCCCTGGCCCGGCTGGTGCTGGCCGACCCGCACACCCTGGTGCTGGACGAGGCGACGTCCCTGCTGGACCCCCGCGCCGCCCGCCATCTGGAACGCTCCCTGGCCCGCGTCCTGGACGGCCGCACGGTCGTCGCCATCGCCCACCGCCTGCACACCGCCCACGACGCCGACGTCATCGCCGTCGTCGAGGACGGCCGGATCAGCGAGCTGGGCAGCCACCAGGACCTGGTCGCCGCGGACGGAGCGTACGCGGCGCTGTGGCGGTCGTGGCACGGGTGAGACGAGGGGCACCCGGCCGGGGGCGTAGCGGCGGGTGCCGGCCGGCGGCGTAGGGCGGGGGCGGACGGCGGCGTAGGGCCGGGGCCGATCCCGACGGCGTAGGGCGGGGGCCGATCCCGACGGCGGCAGCCCGCGCCCCGGGACGGCGGCATGCGCCGACGGGGCGGGCCGTCCCCGGGCGCGGCCCCGGGGCCCCACCCCCAGGCCCTTGCCGTTGCGCGGTTCCGAACAGGGGTGGAAGTCTGGATAGCGGCGGCACCGGCTCGGGGGCGCGCCCGCAGCGCGTGGCGGGCGAAGCCTGTGTCCCCGGCACGGACGGTCGCGGTCCGCCGCCCACCGCGGTGAGAACCGCCCCGTCCCCACCCCCTGGAGGTACCCGTGAACAGCGCCGACGGATGGGGAGACGACGTCTACCAGCCCGACGCGTCCGACCAACGCGAGGACACGGGCGTGCTCGACGCGGAGGACACCCTCGAGTACGACGGTGTCGACGATCCCCTCGACCGGGGCTGGTCCCCTCCGGAGCGACCGTGGGCGGTGGAGCACACCGGGGTGACGGCGGCCGAGCGCCACGCCGGCGAGACCCTGGACCAGCGGCTGGCCGAGGAGCAGCCCGACATCACCGTGCCGGACGGCGACGGCCTCGGCGACTCCGCGGACACGGACGGCGAACTCCTGGACAACGAGGTCGGCGCCGCCCGCTCGGGCCGTCTCGTCGCCCCCGACGAAGGCGCGCACGAGGACGACGAGGCCGCGCTGGTCGCCACGGACGTCGGGATCGACGGCGCCGCCGCCTCCGCCGAGGAGGCCGCGGTGCACATCGTGGACGAGGAGTCCCTGTCCGGCTGACCCCGCCGTCACCGGGCTCTCTCCCCTGCCCCCGCCCCACCTGGAGCAGCCATGCAGCAGGACAAGCACCCCGACTACCACCCCGTCGTCTTCCGCGACCGGGCCGCCGGCTACGCCTTCCTGACGCGGTCCACCGCGACCAGCGACCAGACCATCGAATGGGACGACGGCGAGACCTACCCGGTGGTGGACGTGGAGATCTCCTCCGAGAGCCACCCCTTCTACACCGGCAAGGCCCGCACGGTGGACACGGAGGGCCGCGTCGCCCGCTTCGAACGGCGCTACGGCGAGGGCACCCGTCAGGGCTGACCTCGGGACCGACCGCGCCGGGCGGCAGCGGAGGGCCCGGGCGGTCCGGGCGGTCCGGGCGGCCCGCCTCAGATCACGTTGAGCGCCGCCGCGCCGCCCACTCCCCCGAGCACCATGAACGCCGGCATGAGCACCTTCAGCTCGACCCAGCTGCCCGCCCGGAACCGCATGCCCTTCGGCGGACCCACCGGGTACCAGCGCTTGCGCCCCACCGGGATCGGCCACAGGATCGGGCAGCCGGAGACCGTCAGCGCATCCCCGACGTCGTGCACCAGCGCGCCCAGCACGACCGGCAGCCCCAGCCACAGATACTCCTGGCCCGGCGCCGAGAACAGCCAGTCCGCTCCGTTGCCCGGTTTGTCCAGCACCCCGGCGATGATCCAGGCGCTGGTCGCGGCCAGCAGCCACACCAGGACGTCGCTGCTGGAACCGCGGGTCGCCCGCCACAGCAGGCCCTCGATCGCCAGCACCATGTGCACGAAGAGGATCGCCAGCACCGCCCAGCGCTCGCCGGTGATCGCCAGCACCGAGGTGCCGCCGCCGATCAGCACCGCCCAGACCCAGGTGTGCGTGAGCGTGCGGTGCCCGCCGGAGCGCCGCGGGTCGCCCTGCTTCTTGGTGGCCTTGTAGACGGCGTACGAGAGCTTGTCGACGATCTCGCACAGGCCGCGTGAGAGGGGGCCGAAGGCCCGCGAGATGGTCGCGGCCTTGTGGTCGAGGTCGGGGGCGAGCGCGGCGCCGGCGCAGATCAGCGCGCCGGCCAGCAGGACCGGCCAGGGCATGGCGTGCCCCGCCGCGGCGGCGGCCGCTCCGACACCGAGCCAGGCCGCGGCACCGGAGAGTGAGTGTGCTGGTCCCATCATCGCCGTTGCCCGCCCCGTTCCTCGTGTGCCGCTGTCCAGTTGACCGCGTGCGCTGACGCCACGTCGGCGACACAGCGTAGCGTTCGCGATCTTCGTACGGGCATCCGATTCCCGCATCGGGCGGGAGGCCAGGCAAGATGGGGGCGTGACCCTCATCGATCAGCTGCCGCCGACCGCCGACCCCGACGCCCTGTACGAAGCCTTCGAGTCGTGGACTCAGGAGCGCGGCCTCACCCTCTATCCCCACCAGGAGGAGGCGCTGATCGAGGTGGTCTCCGGCGCGAACGTGATCGTGTCGACGCCCACCGGCTCCGGCAAGAGCATGATCGCCGCCGGTGCCCACTTCGCCGCGCTCGCCCGGGACGAGGTGACCTTCTACACCGCCCCGATCAAGGCGCTCGTCTCGGAGAAGTTCTTCGAGCTGTGCAAGCTCTTCGGCACCGAGAACGTCGGCATGCTGACCGGCGACGCGTCCGTCAACGCCGACGCCCCGGTCATCTGCTGCACCGCCGAGGTGCTCGCCTCCATCGCGCTGCGCGACGGCAAGCACGCGGACGTCGGCCAGGTCGTCATGGACGAGTTCCACTTCTACGCGGAGCCCGACCGAGGCTGGGCCTGGCAGATTCCGATCCTGGAGCTGCCGCAGGCGCAGTTCATCCTGATGTCGGCCACGCTCGGCGACGTCTCGATGTTCGAGAAGGACCTCACCCGGCGCACCGGCCGGCCGACCTCGGTGGTCCGCTCGGCGACCCGCCCGGTCCCGCTCTCCTACGCGTACCAGCGCACCCCACTCACCGAGACCCTGACCGAGCTGCTCCAGACTCAGCAGGCGCCCGTCTACATCGTGCACTTCACCCAGGCGCAGGCCGTGGAGCGGGCGCAGGCGCTCATGAGCATCAACATGTGCTCGCGGGAGGAGAAGGAGCGGATCGCCGAGCTGATCGGCAACTTCCGCTTCACCACCAAGTTCGGCCGCAACCTCTCCCGTTACGTGCGGCACGGCATCGGCGTGCACCACGCCGGCATGCTGCCCAAGTACCGGCGCCTGGTGGAGAAGCTGGCCCAGGCCGGTCTGCTCAAGGTCATCTGCGGAACCGACACGCTCGGCGTCGGCGTCAACGTCCCCATCCGCACGGTGCTGTTCACGGCGCTGACCAAGTACGACGGCAGCCGGGTGCGCACGCTGCGGGCGCGGGAGTTCCACCAGATCGCGGGCCGGGCCGGACGCGCCGGCTTCGACACGGCGGGCTTCGTCGTCGCGCAGGCCCCCGAGCACGTCATCGAGAACGAGAAGGCGCTCGCCAAGGCGGGCGACGACCCGAAGAAGCGCCGCAAGGTGGTCCGCAAGAAGGCGCCCGAGGGCTTTGTGGCGTGGTCGGAGGACACGTTCGAGAAGCTGATCGCGTCCGAACCGGAGCCGCTGACGTCCCGCTTCCGGGTGACGCACACCATGTTGCTGTCGGTGATCGCGCGGCCCGGGAACGCCTTCGAGGCGATGCGCCATCTGCTGGAGGACAACCACGAGCCGCGCAAGCAGCAGCTGCGGCACATCCGGCGCGCGATCGCGATCTACCGCTCGCTGCTGGACGGCGGCATCGTCGAGAAGCTGGACGAGCCGGACGCCGAGGGCCGGATCGTCCGGCTCACCGTCGACCTCCAGCAGGACTTCGCGCTGAACCAGCCGCTGTCCACCTTCGCGCTCGCCGCGTTCGAGCTGCTGGACCCGGAGTCGCCGTCGTACGCCCTGGACATGGTGTCCGTCGTGGAGTCCACGCTGGACGATCCGCGGCAGATCCTCGTCGCCCAGCAGAACAAGGCGCGGGGCGAGGCGGTGGCCGCGATGAAGGCGGACGGCGTCGAGTACGAGGAGCGCATGGAGCGGCTCCAGGACGTCACCTACCCCAAGCCGCTGGAGGAACTGCTCTCGCACGCGTACAACACGTACCGCAAGAGCCACCCCTGGGTCGGCGACCATCCGCTGTCGCCGAAGTCGGTCATCCGCGACATGTACGAGCGGGCGCTGTCGTTCACGGAGCTGGTGTCGCACTACGAGCTGGCCCGCACCGAGGGCATCGTGCTGCGCTACCTGGCCAGCGCCTACAAGGCGCTCGACCACACCGTGCCCGACGACCTGAAGTCCGAGGATCTCCAGGACCTGATCGAGTGGCTCGGCGAGATGGTCCGCCAGGTCGACTCCAGCCTGCTCGACGAGTGGGAGCAGCTGGCCAACCCCGAGGAGATGACCGCCGAGGAGGCCCAGGAGAAGGCCGACCAGGTCAAACCGGTCACCACCAACGCGCGGGCCTTCCGCGTCCTGGTGCGCAACGCGATGTTCCGCCGGGTGGAACTGGCCGCCCTCGACCAGGTCGAGGAACTGGGCGAGCTGGACGCCGAGTCGGGCTGGGACGCCGAGGCGTGGGGCGAGGCGATGGACAAGTACTGGGACGAGTACGAGGAGCTGGGCACGGGCCCGGACGCCCGCGGTCCCAAGCTGCTGCTGATCGAGGAGGAGCCGCAGAACGGTCTGTGGCGCGTCCGGCAGATCTTCGACGACCCGAACGGCGATCACGACTGGGGCATCAGCGCGGAGGTCGACCTCGCCGCCTCCGACGCGGAGGGCCGCGCCGTTGTCCGTGTCACCGACGTCGGCCAGCTGTGAGCGCAGGAGAAAGGCACCCATGACGAACCCGGCCGAGAGACTCGTGGACCTGCTCGACCTGGAGCAGATCGAGGTCAACATCTTCCGTGGCCGCAGCCCCGAGGAGTCCCTCCAGCGGGTCTTCGGCGGCCAGGTGGCCGGCCAGGCGCTGGTCGCCGCCGGGCGCACCACGGAGGGCGACCGCCCGGTGCACTCGCTGCACGCGTACTTCCTGCGCCCGGGCCGGCCGGGCGTGCCGATCGTGTACCAGGTCGAACGGGTCCGCGACGGCCGGTCGTTCACGACCCGCCGGGTCACGGCCGTGCAGCAGGGCCGCACGATCTTCAATCTCACCGCCTCCTTTCACAAGCCTGAGGAAGGGAGCTTCGAGCACCAGCTGCCGCCGGCCCGGAAGGTGCCGGACCCGGAGTCCCTGCCGAGGGTCGCCGACGAGATCCGCGAGCATCTGGGCGCGCTGCCCGAGCAGTTGGAGCGGATGGCGCGCCGTCAGCCTTTCGACATCCGCTATGTGGACCGGCTGCGCTGGACGCCCGAGGAGGTCAAGGGCGCCGAGCCGCGCAGCGCGGTGTGGATGCGGGCGGTCGGCCCGCTCGGCGACGACCCGCTGGTGCACACCTGCGCGCTGACGTACGCCAGTGACATGACTCTCCTGGACGCCGTGCGCATCCCGGTGGAGCCCCTGTGGGGGCCGCGGGGCTTCGACATGGCGTCGCTGGACCACGCGATGTGGTTCCACCGGCCGTTCCGCGCGGACGAGTGGTTCCTCTACGACCAGGAGTCACCGATCGCGACGGGCGGCCGGGGTCTGGCCCGTGGGCGGATCTACGACCTGGAGGGGCGTCTGCTGGTCTCCGTCGTCCAGGAAGGGCTGTTCCGGGCGCTGTAGTCCGGGGGCTTCCGCGCAGTCAGGAGCTTCTGCGGCGCAGCCATCCGAGCAGGCCGCGCTGCCTCTCCGGCTCGCGCTCCGGCTCCGGCTGCTCCGCCGGGGGCCGGTGAGGACCGGGGGTGGGCGGCGTCCGCCGGGGCGCAGGGCGCGGTGCGGGCCGGTGCTCGCGGGCCTCCTCCAGGGCCCGGGTCAGATCGGCCCGCAGCCAGGCGATCTCGTCCGGATCGTCCGCCGTCGTGATCCTCTCGGCGAGCTGGGCCGCCGGTGAGCCCGGGGCACTCCGGGCCGGCGGGTCGGGTCGGAACCGGTTCAGATGGGCTCGTTCGTGGGGGTCCTTGACGAGTTCCGCGATCTGCACCGGGTCGAGCAGGGCGGCCAGGGCTCCGACCCGCTCCCAGGGGTCGTCGGCCTGCCGCAGCAGGAATCCCAGGTGGCGGCCCCGCCAGTTGCGGGCCCGCAGATCGAGCCCGGTCTCCAACTGGGCCCGCAGCCCCTCGGGCATACGGCCTTTCATCAGCGGCGCGTTCTTCTCGTCGACGGTGAACTGCCGTAGCTCGTCGGCGAGATAGAGCCAGACAACGGCCCTGTAGCGGTTGACGAAGAAGCGGACCGGCACCACCAACCCCAGACGCGCGAGGCGGGTGAACCGGGTCTCCGACACGCCCATGAGGGCCGCGGCTTCCCGCGTGCCGACCGTGCGCAGGCTGTCGAGCAGCGCTTCCGGGAAGCCCTCCGCCAAGCGCAGCCGGTCGACCTCCGCGCGCGGGACGCGGCGGCCCCCGCCTCCTTCGTCGGGCACGGTGCGGATGCGGCCGAGGTTCACCGCCAGATCGAACTCCGTGCGCTTCAGCCCGAGTTCGCGGGCGGCCCGACTCGGCGCCCAGGTGAGGCGGTCCGGTGACGTGATGGTGTTGCCTTGCATGTCGGTCTCCCCCGTGGAGTCGTACGCTCACGCTCTGTGCGTGCGCGATGACACCAACGTAACCGGTCCGTCCGACACCGCGACGGGCCTGTGGATAACTCCGCGGGAGAGGCTGAAGGCGCAGCTCAGAGGTCTGCGGCCGGGGTTCGTTCAGGTCGGCGGGCGTCCACGCCGAGGTGTTCGCCGACCCGGTTGACGAGCAGGGTCATCTCGTAGGCGATCTGACCGATGTCGGCCTCCGCGCCGCTGAGCACGCACAGACAGCTGCCGCTTCCCGCCGCGGTGACGAACAGCACCGCGTCGTCGAACTCCACCATCGTCTGGCGGACGCTGCCCGCGCCGAAGTGCCGGCCCGATCCCTTCGCCAGGCTGTGCAGCCCGGAGGCGACGGCGGCCAGATGCTCGGCGTCCTCGCGCCGCAGTCCCGTGCTCGCGCCCGTCACCAGTCCGTCGTTGGACAGGACCAGTGCGTGCCGTACCTGTTCGACGCGCTCGGTCAGGTCGTCCAGCAGCCAGCCGAGTCCCCGGTTGTGCGCCATGTTCCGTCTCCCCGTGTGATGTCTCCCCCTGGCCGGAGGAGATCTCTCCGCCAGCCTTCACCACGACCGGCGTGCGGGCAAGGAGGATAGGAGGCATGGCACAGAAGATGACCGACGCGGAATGGCGGGAGTTCGTCTCGTACGGCACCCGCACCGGAAAGCTGTCGACCGTCCGGGACGACGGGAGTCCGCATGTGACGCCCGTCTGGTTCGTGCTGGACGGGGACGAGGTGGTGTTCACCACCGGCAAGGACACGGTGAAGGGTCGCAGTCTGGTCCGGGACGGCCGGGTCGCGCTCTGTGTGGACGACGACCGGCCGCCCTACGCCTACGTGGTGCTGCGGGGCCGTGCCCGGCTGTCGGAGGATCTGGACGAGCTGCGGCGCTGGGCGAGCCGGATCGGGGCTCGGTACATGGGCGAGGACCGCGCCGAGGAGTTCGGGGCGCGCAACGGCGTGCCCGGCGAACTCCTGGTGCGGGTCACCATCGACAAGGTCCTTGCGGAGAAGGACGTGGCCGGCTGACCCGGGCCCTTCGCCGAGGGGCCGGTCAGCCCACGGAGTCGAGCAGCCGGGCGGTGTGCATCCGCCCGGCGTACTCGACGAGCCGGATCAGCACCTCCTTGCCGGAGTCGCGGTCGCGGGCGTCGCAGAGCACGACGGGCGTGCCCTGGTCGAGGTCGAGGGCGCGGGAGACGTCGTGGGCGCCGTAGGTGCGGGCGCCCGCGAAGCAGTTGACGGCGACCACGAACGGGATGTGCCGGTGCTCGAAGTAGTCCACCGCGGGGAAGCAGTCCTCCAGGCGGCGGGTGTCGGCGAGGACCACGGCACCGAGGGCGCCCTGCGAGAGTTCGTCCCACAGGAACCAGAAGCGGTCCTGGCCTGGGGTGCCGAACAGGTAGAGGGACAGCCCCGACCGGATGGTGATCCGGCCGAAGTCCATGGCGACCGTCGTGGTGACCTTCTGGTCCACACCGTCGGTGTCGTCCACCGACTGCCCGGCCTCGCTGAGCAGTTCCTCGGTGCGCAGCGGGCGGATCTCGCTGACCGCGCCCACCAAGGTCGTCTTGCCCACGCCGAACCCGCCGGCGACCAGTATCTTCAACGCCAGGGCCGGGCTGTCGCCGTCCAGGGCGTCGGAGTTCTCGGAGACCATCGATCACTTCTCTCGGGTGTGCCGGCAACGGTCGACGTCAGGTGGGGAGTGCATCATGGCAACTTCGGTGGCTTTCCAGGGGTTTCGACCGCTCTTGGCCCCTGAGGGACTGGATGGCGACCGACCGTCTACAGGGCCCGCAATCCTTCGATCACCTCGCGCAGAATCCGTTCGTCGGGCAGCTGTGCGGGCGGTACCGGGCGGCTGACGGTGACGCGGCCGAGCTCCATCAGATCGCCGATGAGCACCCTGACCACGCCGACCGGGAGGTCGGCCCCCGCGGCGAGTTCGGCGACCGACTGGGTCTCGACGCGGCACAGGTCGATCAGGGCGCGGTGTTCGGGCCCGAGCGCGCTGTCGTCGGCGCGTCCGTCGGCGTCCGGAACGAGCGTGACGAGGGCGATGAGGTCGAAGCGGACCCCGGTGGGGCCGGGTTTGGTGCGTCCGCCCGTCATGGCGTACGGACGCACCAGGGGCCCGGCCTCGTGGTCGTACCACTGGCTGCCCCGCTCGCGCGGGGCGCCGGTCGTGTCCTCGGTCATGGCAGCGGTCCGCCCTTCCGCCTCATCCGGCGGGCGGGCGCGCGGCGGCGCGCGGCGGGGTGTACAGATGCTCGCCGACCCGCTTGACCAGCCGGGCCATCTCGTACGCGACGAGGCCGATGTCGGCGGTCACGGCGGTGAGGACCGCGAGGCAGGAGCCGTCACCGGCGGCGGCGACGAACAGGAAGGCGTCGTCCATCTCCACCATGGTCTGGCGTACGCCGCCGGCTCCGAAGTGCCGGCCGGCGCCCTTGGCGAGGCTGTGGAAGCCGGAGGCGACGGCGGCGAGGTGTTCGGCGTCCTCGCGGCCCAGGTCGCTGGAGGCGCCGATGGCGAGTCCGTCGTTGGAGAGCACCACCGCGTGCCGCACCTCGTGCACTCGCAGCACCAAGTCGTCCAGCAGCCAGTCGAGTTCGCCGGACCTCCCCCGCTCTCGGCTTCGCTCGAGCGGGGAGATCCCCACGTCGGCCCTCATGCTCGGGTCCTGGATCATGCGGGGTCTCCTTCGCTGCTGTCGCGGCCGGGTGTGCGGTCCGGTACGGGGCCACGGCCGGGTCGCCGGCCGCCGCCGCGGACCCATCCGTCGCGGTAGGCCGTCATACGGTCCCGTACGAGTTCGGGGGTGCGCCGGTCGTCACCGCGGGGCCCGGACGGCTGGGCGGGCTCCTCGGGGCGGCGGTCGCGCAGTTGGGGGGCGAGGTGGGTCTGCCGCACCCGGCGGGGGAGGTCGTCGGGGCGTTCGGGGCTGTCGGGGGGTCGGGGCAGGCGCAAGGCGGTGACTCCCGGGGGCGGGGGTTCGGGGGTGCGCTCCGCCGCGGCCTGGCCGGGGGCGGGCGCTTGGGCCACGAGCGCGGGCCGGTCGGCCGGGGAGGGGACGGCCTGGACGGGTGTCTCCCGGGGGCCGCCGGGCACGCGCGCGTAGGCGTGTTCCTCGACCCGCTCGGCCGCGGCCGGCTCGTTGGGGGAACGTTCCGCCGCGCCGTTGTGCAGCAGGGCCTTGGGCAGCAGCACGACGGCTGTGGTCCCGCCGTAGGGCGAGGTCCGCAGGTGCACCTTGATGCTGTGCCGTGCCGCGAGTCTGCTGACCACGAAGAGGCCGAGCCGGTCGCTGTCGAACAGGTCGAGCGCCTCGGACTGGGCGATGCGCCGGTTGGCCTCGGCGAGGGTCTCCGGGCCCATGCCCAGGCCGCGGTCCTCGATCTCGACGGCGTATCCGTTGCCGACAGGCTCGCCGGTGACGCGTACGCGCGTGTGGGGCGGCGAGAACTGGGCGGCGTTCTCGATGATCTCGGCGAGGAGATGGGTGAGGTCGGCGACGGCGGTGCCGATGACGGAGGCCTCCGGGAGCTGTCGTACCTCCACGCGCGCGTAGTCCTCGACTTCGGACACGGCCGCGCGGACCACGTTGGTCAGGGAGACCGGCATCCGCCAGGCCCGTCCGGGGGCCGCGCCGGAGAGGATGATCAGGCTCTCGGCGTGCCGTCGCATCCGGGTGGTGAGGTGGTCGAGCCGGAACAGGTCGCCGAGCTCGTCGGGGTCCTCGGAGCGGCGTTCCATGCTGTCCAGCAGGCTCAGCTGGCGGTGGACGAGGACCTGGCTGCGGCGGGCGAGGTTGACGAAGACCCCGGAGATGCCGCTGGCGAGTTCGGCGCGTTCCACGGCGGCCCGCAGCGCCGCGCGGTGCACAGTGCCCAGGGCCTCGGCGACCTGTCCGGTCTCGTCCTCGGCGGGCGGTCCGGGCGGGGCCTCCGCGCGGATGTCGATCTCCTCGCCGGCGCGCAGTCTCCGCATCGCCTCGGGGAGTTTGCGGCGGGCGATCTCCAGAGCGGTGTTGCGCAGGCTCACCAGCTCGACGACGAGGCCCCGGCCGATGCGCACAGAGATGACGAGGGAGGCGGCGACAGCCGCGAGGCCGAGGAGGACCGCGGCGCCGGCCGGGGTGAGCAGCCCCCGGGTGAACGGGTCGGCGCGGTCCGCGACGCCGCCGGCCGCGTCCTGCTCGATGCTCCGCATGCCGTCCTGCACGCGCGCGTGTGCCTTCTGCCAGGCGGCCTCCGGCGCCGCCGCGACCGCGCGGGCCCCCGCGCTGCTGGACAGCACCCGGTCCTCCAGATCGGCGACGGCGGCGTAGTCGGGACTCTCGGCGAGGTCGAGCCAGGCGGCGCGCTCGGCGCCGCGGAGGTCGGCCACGGCGGACTCGGTGAGGGTGCGGCGGGTGTCGACGGCACCGGTGAACAACCGCAGCCGCTCGCCGGTGAGGCCGTCGGCGAGGCGCGCGCCGGCCAGCAGGACGTCCTCCTGGGCCAGTGCCTCGCCCGCGCGGGAGAACTCCAGCAGTACGCGCGCGTCGGAGCCCAGTTCGGCGTCCTGGATGCCGGTGAGCGCGCCGCCCACGCGGAAGGCTGCCGCGATGGTGCCGGTGTACCGCTCGTACGTCTCGTTCCAGCCCGCGCGGCGGTCGAGCACCGCGGTGCGCAGCGGGCGCAGCTCCTCGGCGCCGGTGACGAACGCGACCAGGCGCCGGGCGACTCCGGCGGGCAGCTCCTGGCCGTCGGCGACGGTGCCGTGCTCGCCGAGGCGGAGCTTCGCCACCGCGCGGTCGGTGTGCGCCGCGAGCCGTTTCAGCTCACCGCTCCCGCCGGCCGCCTCCGGGTCCGTCGCGTACCGCACGGCGACGGCTCGCTCGGCCTGGAGGGCGGCGACGGCGTCGGCGACGGGGGCCCGGACCTCGGCGTCCACGCGCTGCAACTGGCGCAGTCGGGAGACGTCCTGGGCGGTGGTGACGGTGGCGTACGCCCACAGGGCCAGCAGGGACACGACGGGCACCATCAGCAGGCAGACGATCTTGGCGCGGACGGTGCGCGGCCGTATGCGCCAGGGTGCCTCGCGGGCGGCGGGGCGGTCCGCCGGTGTTCCCGCGCCGTCGTCCGGGCCCTCGTCGGCGGGTGGTCCGGCGTGCGCGCGGCGGCCGCGCACGGCGGGCGGGGGCGGCGTCTCGGCGCCTGCTGTCGGGGTCCTTCGGGGTGTGCGCATGGCCTCCTCGCTCGGAAAGGGGGTCGGGGGTCAGCGGGCGGCGGTCTCGACCGGCCGCTGGGCGGAGGCGGTCGCCTCGCGCTCCCCCGCCGTCGGCGACAGGGCGACGAAGGCCGAGGTCAGGAAGAGATAGGACCCGAGGCCGACGGCGAGGGGGAAGACGAACTGCATCGCCGTGGCCCCGGGCAGCAGGTCGCCCGACGGCGTGACACGCACGCGGACGGCGAGCATGCCGGTGTAGTGCATGCTGCTCACCGCCGCGCCCATGACCAGGGAGGCGACGGTGACCGCGACGGGCGCCTTGATGTTCAGCGCCGCCCACAGGGCCGCCGTCGCCGCGACCACCGCGATGACGACGGAGAGTGCGACGAGCACCGGGTCGTAGGTCACGTCACCGTGCAGGCGTACGGCGGCCATGCCCAGGTAGTGCATGCTCGCGACGCCGAGCCCGGTGGTGAGTCCGCCGAGCAGCAGCGAGCGGGTGCGGTCCCGGCCGTAGCCGACGGCGAAGACGCCGGCGCAGACGACGATCATGGCTACCAGCAGGCTGAGCACGGTCAGCGGTACGTCGTAGCGGATCTCCGTCCCGCCGACGCTGAAGCCGAGCATGGCCACGAAGTGCATGGTCCAGATGCCGGTGCCGATGGCGGAGGCCGCGGTGATCAGCCAGTTGCGGCGCGAGCGCCCGGTGGCACCGAGGGCGCGCACGGTGCAGCGCAGCCCGAGGGCGGCGCCGGTGCAGGACATGGCGTACGACAGCGCGGGGGTCAGCCAGCCGAAGGCGGCGTGGTCCAGGTGTCCCATGGCCACGGGACGCTAGGGGTGCACGGGCGCACAAAGGGGGCGCATTTCGAAAGCTGTTGGAATATGACGCACAGATGTACCTGAACGATCGCGTCCAGCTCGAACATGCGCGCCGAGACGTCCTCCGCGTCGGTGAGGGATCATGCGGAACATGAGCGACGACCGCACGCACGTCCAGGAGTTCTTCACCGCCCGCGCCGCCGGCTGGGACAGCCGGTTCCCCGATGACGCCCCGGCCTACGCCGCCGCGGTCGCCGAGCTGGGGCTGCGCGCGGGCGACCGCGTCCTCGACGCCGGCTGCGGCACCGGACGCGCTCTGCCGCCGCTGCGGGCGGCCGTGGGGCCGTCCGGAGTGGTGCTCGGGGTGGACCTGACCCCGGCGATGCTGGAGGCCGCCGTACGGGCCGGCAGAGACCGGGACGGGCGGCTGCTCCTCACCGACGTGGCCGCGCTCCCCCTGCGGACCGGGGCACTGGACGCGGTCTTCGCGGCGGGCCTCATCGCCCACCTGCCCGACCCGGCCGCGAACCTGCGGGAGCTGGCGCGCGTGGTGCGCCCCGGCGGGCGGCTCGCCCTGTTCCATCCGATCGGCCGCGCAGCGCTGGCGGCCCGGCACGGGCGGGAGGTCACCCCGGACGACCTCCGCGCGGAGCCCAACCTGCGCCCGCTGCTCGCCGCGGCGGGCTGGCGCATGACGTCGTACGTCGACGAGGACGCCCGGTTCCTGGCCCTCGCCGTACGCGAGGACTGAGCCGTCGGAGACGGGTGGGCCCAGGGGTCACATCCGCCCGGCGACCGCCGCCGCGAAGGCGTCAGGGTTGTCGAACATCACGTTGTGCCCGGCGCCGGGCACGGTCACCACCCGCACCCCGGCGGCCTCCAGGGCCTCCCGGCCGTCGAGGTCCCCGCTGAGTTCGCCCTGAAGGTAGACGCGGTCGATGGAGAGGTCCTCGAGGATGTCGCGCATCATCGGCTCCGATCCGCGGCGCAGCCCGACGGCGCTGCGATGCAGGGCACGCGGGTCGGCCAGCCGCATCGTGGCCGCCCACACAGGACCCACCTTTTCCAGCACGCGCCCGTAGCCGCCGTCGACGAATTCGTCCTCCTCATAGGTGGCGATTCCGCTGCTCCCCGCCGTGAGCGGCGGAAAGGCGTCCAGGTTGGCCTCCGTGAGGACCAGCCGGGAGACGAGGTCGGGCCGCCGGCGGGCCAGCACCAGGGCGACGGCGCCGCCCATGCTGTGCGCGATCAGCTCGGCGCCGCTCACTCCCGCGGCGTCGAGTGCGGTCGCGAGAGCCTGGGCGTGTTCCTCCAGGCTGTAGCCGAAGTCCGCGGGCCGGTCGCTGATGCCGTGCCCCGGCAGGTCGACGAACAGGCTGCGCCGGCCCGCGAGTTCCGGGCGGGCGGCGATGTGGGCGTGGTAGACGGCCGAGGCCGCCCCGAGCCCGTGGACGTACACCCGCGCGGGTTCCGCACCCGGCGTCTCCGTCCACCGGATGCGACTGCCCTCACTGTCGAACTCGGCCTGCTGCATGGTGCGCCCTCCCTGGCTGTGGTCCGCTGCCGTCACATCAAGGAAGATACATCGATCACGAGGTATTGAGTGTCCGGAGTATGACCAAGCAGAAGTACTACGGATTGGATGTACAGCGAGCGTGCGGGAGAATGCGGGCATGCTGGAGCTCGCCATCCTCGGTTTCCTGTACGAAGCCCCACTGCACGGCTATGAACTGCGCAAACGCATCACGGCGCTGACGGGGCACGTGCGGCCGGTCGCGGAGAGCACGCTCTACCCCGCGATCAAGCGTCTGGAGCAGGCGGGCCTCCTGGTACGCGCCACGGAGCCCGGTGCGGTGGCCGCACCACGCCATGTGCTGTCCCTGACCGACGAGGGCAGGCGGGAGCTGCGCCGCCGCCTCGTGGAGCCCGCGCAGCGCGACATCACCGACGAGAACCGCTGGTTCACGGTGCTCGCCTTCCTCCGCCACCTGGACGACGCCGAGGCCCAGGCGGCCGTACTGCGCCGCAGGCTGGCCTTCCTGGAGGAGCCCGCGAGTTTCTTCTACGACGGTGACCGGCCGCTCGCCGCCGAGGAACTGGACGACCCGTTCCGGCAGGGCATCCTGACCATCGCGCGGGCCACCTCCCGGGCCGAACTCAGCTGGCTGCGGACCACCTTGCCGTCACTCGGCGGCTGACCCGTCGAGGTGCCGGACCGGGCAGCCGCGCACCCCCGGCGTCGGCCAGGTGCCCAGGTCGGCCAGCCGGTAGCCGTCGGGGTAGCCCTTGATCTCCCGGTTCTGCCGCGCGAAGTGCGGGGCCCGTCGCGGTGGCATCAGCCGGACGGCCCGGCCCCGCAGCCGTACCGCGCGGCGCACCAGAGCGCGAGTGGCGGTGCTCGGCACCGGATAGCGGAAGGCCCGCAGCAGCGGGTCGTCGAGCAGCGCGAGCGTGGCCGTACGCAGCAGTGGGGCGAGGGGGCGCGGGTACCAGGAGGCCATCAGGTCGAGGGTGGCGTCCGAGACCCGGCGCGCGTCCTCGTCCCAGCCGAAGTGAGCGGCCTCGTACGCGTCGAGGCAGGACTCGAACTCCTCGTAGGTCTCGGGGATGTCCTTGATGCCCATGTACCTCCCCAGGGTGCCGTAGTGCACGGCGGAGGCGACGATTTCGTGGCGGGAGAACCGGCGCCAGGCGTAGGCGTCGATCCATCGCCGGGGCATCACGACGAACGTGCACAGCACGTACCGCATGTCGTCGTCGGGGATGTCGTAGGAGCGGTGCATCCGGTTGATGCGGCGGATCGCCGTGCGGCCCTCGGTGCTGTCGAAGCCGTGCTCCACGACGGCGTCGAGGAGCAGCGAGGTATCGTCGTAGCGCTTCTGCGGACGGTCGGTCAGCTCGGCGGTCTCGGCGAGCAGTCGGCCGATGCTCGGGACGGCGTAGGTGCGGTAGAGCGCGAGTTCCAGTGCGCGGGTGTAGTCCCAGGGGAACTCGTACGCCGAACTGAGCCGGAGGATGTCGGTCGCCTCCTTGCGCGGATCCATCCGCCGAATCTGCTCCAGGCGCGCGAAGCGCTTCACTGCGCCCTCCCCCTTCTGCCGCCGAAGCTCCAACTCTACGTTGAGGGGGAGCGGTTGAACGATCAGCAAGGGAAATCTCCGAGGGGGAAGGTGGTCGGCATGTTCGGCAAGGTACGGGAGGCATGGGGGAAGTTTCAGGGTGCCGCGCGGGAGGAGCGGTCAGCCGGCCGTGACACACGGACGCACAACCTTTTCGAGGCGGCCGCCGTCTACGTGTCGGCCTGTGCGGAGAACGACCAGGAGCGCAGCGACGAGGCGGCGGGCTGGGTGTCGCCGGAGGCGCTGTCGTTCGGGGTGAACGAGCTGGCGTGCCGGGCCGTCATCGCGCTCGCGCGGGAGCGCGGCGAGTCGCCGCAGACCGTCGCCCGCGATCTCCTCGGGCTGCCGGCGGCCTGACGTCGGGGGTGCGCCGGGGGATCGCCGGAGGGTTGCCGGAGGGGGCGACGGGGGCGGATTCGCCCGGTCTCCACCGAATCCCCGCAGCTCCGCGCGGCCGGAGGAGTCGTGACAAGCGGCTCCCGGGCGCACTAGGGTGCGCGCCGTTGGACGAACCCCTGGGGAGGCTGTGATGGCCGGGACGGACGAGGACGCCGTCGCCGCCGCGGACGATGCGCTCTATGTGCTCACGGCGGTGCTGCTGACGCCGGCGAAGTTCCCGAGCGTGCTGGGCGACGACTATCCGGAGGCCTGTGCGGCGCTCGGCCTCGCGCCGCTCGCCGACGGGTACGGCCTGGTGCTGGGCCAGGACGGCGAGGGCGCGCGGTGGACCGTGGTCACCGACGACGTGTCTCTGGTGGCCGTCGCAATCGCCTCCTGGGACTGCGGGATGGAGTACGACCTGTCGCCGGACGAGCGCAGTGTGGTCGCCGCCCTGCCCGGCTGGCCCCTGGCGGTCGCCGTGGCGGCGCCCGGGGTGCCCGCGCCGCACGATCCCGACCCCGCGCTGGCCGACCACCCCCCGCTGGCCCCGCCCGACACCAGCGTCTGGGGCTCCGCCCAGCGGCGTCTCGGGGCCGACGAGATCGCCCTCCAGTGGGCGCAGTGGCGGGAGCAGATCGACGACGCCGAATTCGCCGTCCCAGGCGGGGTCGGTGGGGGCGGGAAGGAGGCCGGGCAGAGCAGTGTGCGGCGGGTTCTCGCCGAGGCACGCGCGTACGTGGACACCCCGCCGCCGCTGGGCCGTGTCCGGTCCTCCTTCGCCCCGGGCGACGCGCGGACGCTGCGCGCCGACGGTCCGGGCTGGTCCCTGGTGGCCAGGACCGACGACATCGCGTTCGTGCTGCTCGACGAGGCCCCCGGCGAGGTGCTGCCGGTGGGACGGGGACCGGAGCTGCCGGGGCTGCTGGAGGCGCTGGACAAGATGGCCGTACGGCCAAGCTGAGCGTGCCGGACCGCGCCGCAGCGCCGGTGTTCCCGCGGGGCGCCGTGGCCGGGCGTACTCAGCCCTCTCGCCCCGGGCTAGCGGCCGAGCTCCTTGCGGGTGACGCGGCGCAGCCTGCGCCGCTGTGAGGGGTCCAGCGCGAGATACGCGGCGGCCGGGACGCCCAGCACGATCAGCAGGGCGGCCCACCAGGGCAGCCAGATCAGCAGAAGAAGACCGGCCGCCACACCCCCTGCGGCGATCTTCGCGTTCTTCGACATATGCGTCGCCTCCTTCGCGGCCACTGCCGCTCTCTGCTGTGGAAAACGGCCCCGCGCCGTCGGCGGTTCCGTGCCGCGCCCCTGAGACATCCCTGACGCCCGTCCCTTAGGGCTTCCCGAAGCCTTCCCCGATCAGTGACTCAGGTCACAGCCCTGGCATGCCGGGGCGGCGGCTGCGGTGCTGTACTCTCGGCGGCTCCGACCCCCGGTAGTCAAATTTGAGGAATGCGACTCGCTGTGCAGAGGACTTCCCCGGCAACCTCCTCCGAGATCCACGAACTGGCCCGCTGCTGCGCGGGGTTCGTGCCCGGCGACCCGGCGCGCACCGGCGGTGTCGCCTTCTGGCGGCCCGACGGCGAGGCCCCGCCGGGTGTCGCCGCGGGAACCGTCACGGACCTGACCGTCGCGCTGCCCGGTGAGGACGGCGTCGAGCCGGTCACCGTGCCCGCCGTCGTGCTGCCGGTGGGCGCGGCTCTGCCCGTCCTCACGCGCGCGCGTGTCGCCGCGCAGGGACACCGGGCGGCTGTGTTCTGGGGTGCGGCGGCCCTCCTCGCCCTGCGCTGCACGGCGCGCGGCCTGCTGCTGCCCGGCCTCTCCGCGAACGACCACGACGCCTGGCGCGCGGGCCCGCTCCGCGCGGAGGAGATCGAGCAGGTGCGCCGGCTCGCCGCCGCGATGCCGCCCGAGGCGCATGCAGTCCCCGTGGACGGTATGGAGCCGCTGCGGCTGCCTGACCCCGAAGGGCTGCTGCGGTCCTTCCTGGACGCCGTCGCCGACACCCTGCCGCGCTCCCCCGCCGCGCCGCTGGTCACCGGCGGACCGGCGTACGCCGTGCCGGAACCGCAGCACCTGCCCGGGCAGCGTGCCTGGGCCGCCGATGTCGCGGCGGGCCACGACGCGGGCGTACGGATCTCGCTGCGGATCGAGGTGAGTGGTCTGACGGACGCGCCGGAGGAGGCGGCGCCCGCCTTCCGGGCCGTACCGCAGGTGCATCTGGTGAGCGATCCCTCCCTCGTCGCGGACGCGGCCGACGTGTGGACCGCGACGGACGCCACCAGCCGCGCCTTCGGCCCGGGCGCGCGGATGGACGCCCTGGTGGCGCTGCGCCGCGCGGCCCGGGCGTGGCCGGCGCTCGGCCCGCTGCTCTCGGCCGCGGTCCCGGACGCCGTGGAACTCGCCGACGAGGAGGTCACCGAGCTGCTGGGCGAGGGCGCGGCGGCGCTCGCGGCCGCCGGTGTCGACGTGCACTGGCCGAAGGAACTGGCCCGCGAACTGACCACCCGCGCGGTGGTCGGCCCGCCGGACGACGAGCCGGGCGCCGGCCGGCTCTCCTCGGACACGCCGTCGTTCCTGTCGGCCGACGCGCTGCTCGCTTTCAGCTGGTGGTTCGCGCTCGGCGACCAGCCGCTGACCCGGGAGGAGCTGGACCGGCTCGCGGAGGCCAGCCGTCCCGTCGTGCGGCTGCGCGACCAATGGGTCCTGATCGACCCTCGGGAGGCACGCCGCGCCCGTGACCGGCGGGACCGCAAGGTCACCCCGATCGACGCGCTGGGCGCGGCGCTGACCGGTTCCACGGAGGTCGACGGCCACCGGGTCGAGGTGCGGGCCACGGGGTGGCTGGCCGGGCTGCGGGAGCGGCTCGCCGACCCCGAGGGCCAGGAGCCGGTCGCCCAGCCCGCCGCCCTCGCCGCCGAACTGCGCGACTACCAGCGGCGC
Organism: Streptomyces sp. NPDC030838; assembly: GCF_055572035.1. NCBI lineage: Bacteria > Bacillati > Actinomycetota > Actinomycetes > Kitasatosporales > Streptomycetaceae > Streptomyces > Streptomyces sp. NPDC030838. The sequence goes on from NZ_JBVIED010000018.1 coordinate 126,268, forward strand.
GGCCTGAGCTGGCTGGCCCGGATGACGTCTCTGGGGCTGGGCTGCTGTCTCGCCGACGACATGGGCCTCGGCAAGACCATCACCCTGATCGCCCTGCATCTGCACCGGCAGACCGACCCCTCGGCCGCCGGTCCCACGCTCGTGGTCTGTCCGACGTCCCTGATGGGCAACTGGCAGCGCGAGATCGAGAGATTCGCGCCCGGCACCCCGGTGCGCCGCTTCCACGGTGCCCGGCGGGACCTGGAGGCCCTGGCAGACGGGGAGTTCGTGCTCACCACCTACGGCACCATGCGCCTGGACGCGCACCGGCTGGCCGAGGTGCCGTGGGGTCTGGTGGTGACCGACGAGGCCCAGCACGTGAAGAACCCGTACTCGGCGACCGCGCGCGCCCTGCGCTCCATCGGGGCACGCGCACGCGTGGCGCTCACCGGCACCCCCGTGGAGAACAACCTCTCGGAGCTGTGGGCGATCCTCGACTGGACGACCCCGGGCCTGCTGGGCAGGCTGGGCACCTTCCGCGCGCGGTACGCACAGGCGGTCGAGAGCGGCCAGGATCCCGCCGCCGCGGACCGGCTTGCCCGGCTGGTGCGCCCGTTCCTGCTGCGCCGCCGCAAGTCCGATCCCGGGATCGCGCCGGAGCTGCCGCCGAAGACCGAGACGGACCGCGCGGTGTCGCTCACGCCGGAACAGACGGGCCTGTACGAGGCTGTGGTGCGCGAGACGCTGGCGCAGATCTCGGACGCCGACGACATGGCGCGGCGCGGGCTGATCGTGAAGCTGCTGACCGGTCTGAAGCAGATCTGCAACCACCCGGCGCAGTACCTCAAGGAGGAGCGGCCGACGATCGCCGGACGCTCCGGGAAGCTGGAGCTGCTGGACGAACTGCTCGACACCATCCTCTCCGAGGGGGCGGGCGTTCTGGTCTTCACGCAGTACGTGGGGATGGCGCGGCTCATCGAACGGCACCTGTCCGCGCGGGGCGTGCCCTCGCTGTTCCTGCACGGCGGGACGCCCGTGGCGGAGCGGGAGGCGATGGTGCGGCGCTTCCAGGACGGCGAAGTCCCGGTCTTCCTGCTGTCGTTGAAGGCGGCGGGCACCGGGCTCAACCTCACCCGCGCGGAACACGTCGTGCACTACGACCGCTGGTGGAACCCGGCCGTCGAGGCCCAGGCCACCGACCGCGCGTACCGCATCGGCCAGACCCGGCCCGTGCAGGTGCACCGGCTGATCGCGGAGGGCACGATCGAGGACCGCATCGCCGACATGCTGAACCGCAAGCGGGAGCTGGCCGACGCGGTGCTCGGCTCCGGCGAGGCCGCGCTGACGGAGCTGACGGACGCCGAGCTGGCCGACCTGGTGGAACTGCGAGGGAGCACGCGATGAACCGCAACGACGACGACACCGAGCGCACCTTCGCCGCGCTGCCGCCCGCGCGGGGGCGGGGTTTCGCCCGGACCTGGTGGGGCCAGGCCTGGCTGAAGGCGCTGGAGGACGCGGCGCTGGACGCCGAGCAGGTGAAGACGGGCCGCCGGCTCGCCCGCGCGGGAGCCGTGGGCGCGGTGTCGGTGCGGCCGGGCCGCATCACGGCGGTCGTCCAGGACCGCGACCGCACCGCGCACCGGGCCGACGTCCTGCTGGAGCAGCTGTCCGCCGAGCAGTGGGACCGCTTCCTGGAGCTGGCCGTCGAACGGGCCGGGCATGTCGCGGCGCTGGTCGACCGGGAGATGCCGCCGCACCTCGTCGAGGACGCGGCGGCGGCGGGGATCGAGCTGCTGCCGGGGCTGGGTGATCTGGAGCCGGAGTGCGACTGCGGCGCCTGGGACCACTGCGGGCACACGGCCGCGCTCTGCTATCAGCTGGCGCGGCTGCTCGACGAGGATCCTTTCGTCCTGCTGCTGATGCGGGGACGCGGCGAACGGGCCCTCGTCGGCGACCTCCAGGCGCGCGGCACCGCACGCGCCGAGGAGCTCCCGGCGCCGGCCGGCGTGGACGCCGCGGAGGCGTACGCGGCCGGCGACATCCTGCCGCCGCTGCCCGCCCTGCCCGAGCTGCCGGACGGGCCCGGGCTGCCTCCGTCGCTGGACGCCGAGGCCGCGCCCGCGCCCGGGGTCGACCCGGCCGCCCTGGAGTTCCTGGCAGCCCGAACCGCGGTGGCGGCGCATCACCTGCTGGCCGAGGCGCTGAAGGGCCGCGCGGAGGCCGGGGATGCCGAGCTCACGGTCGCTCAGGACGCCGTCCGACTGGCTGCCGGAGGGCCCGGGCGTGCGGTGCTGGAGCGGCTGGCCGAGGGCTCGGGACGCGGCCGGGAGGAACTGTCGGCGGCCGTACGGGTCTGGGAGCAGGGTGGTGTGGCCGCGCTGTCGGTGTACGAGGAGGAGTGGGCGGTCGAGGGGGACGCCCTGGCACGCGCGCGTGCGGCCCTGGAATCGGCCTGGGACGAGGACGAGCGGCCGCCGCTGCGCGCGCGGGGCAACCGCTGGACGGTCGTCGGCGCGCCGAGCCAGCTGCGTCTGGGCCGGGACGGCCGCTGGTGGCCGTACCGCAAGGAGCGCGGCCGCTGGATCCCGGCCGGCAGCCCGGCACAGGACCCGGCGACCGCACTGGCCTCGGCGCAGACCGCGCCCGAGGAAGGAGTCTGATGACCCGGTTGCCGCGCGGCATCCTGCCCTCGCGCTAAGGCAGTTCGCCCTCGGCGAAGGACGGAATCAGCGATTCGAGGCCGCTCGGGAGGTGACTGGGGAAGCCGCTGGGAAGCTCGGTGGGAAAGTCGCTCGGCAGTTCACTGGGGAACCCGCTCGGCAACTCGCTCGGGAACTCGGAGGGCAGCGACGGCATGTCGCTGGGCAGGCCGCTCGGGATCCCGAACGACGGGGCCGGCGAGCGGCTGGTGCCGGGCTCGGCGGATGGCCGGTCGTCCGGCGTGTCGTCGCCCCCGGAGGCCACCAGCAGGACCGCCACGACGACGGCGACGGCCACCAGCGCGGCCAGGGCGATGAGGACGGGTGTGCGCCGCCTCGGCGGGGGCTCGGGGCCCCCGGGAGGCGGTCCGAAGCCGCTCGGGGGCGGTGCGTCGGCCGGCGGTCCGGGTGGCTGAGGCGGTGGGGGCGGCGTGGCCATACGGCCAGGCTCCCCGCCGTACCGGCCGGAGCGCGACCCCCGCGCGGGGTTCGACACGGACTCATGCCGTGGACCGCATGATTCCGCGACATTCCGCGCGGGGCCTCGCCGAGTGGGAGCGGGCTCAGCCGCGCGCGCCCAGCAGGTGGTCCATGGCCAGCTGGTCCAGGTGCTCGAAGGCCATCCCGCGCGCGGCGGCCGCGTCGACGTCGAAGTCCTCGAACGCCGAGCGGTCGGCGAGCAGCGCCTGCAGGCCGTCGGCCGCCGTGGGCTGGGCCAGTTCGTCGAGGCGGGCGGCGCGCAGGGCCTCCTGGACCTCGGGGTCCGCGCGGAAGGCGGCCGAACGCTCCTTCAGGATGAGGTAGTTGCGCATGCAGCCCGCGGCGGACGCCCACACGCCGTCGAGGTCCTCGGTCCGCGGCGGCTTGAAGTCGAAGTGGCGCGGCCCGGTGTAACCGGCGCTCTCCAGGAGGTCGACCAGCCAGAAGGCGGCGCGCAGATCACCGGCGCCGAAGCGCAGGTCCTGGTCGTACTTGATGCCGGACTGGCCGTTGAGGTCGATGTGGAAGAGCTTGCCCGCCCACAGGGCCTGCGCGATGCCGTGCGGGAAGTTCAGCCCGGCCATCTGCTCGTGCCCCACCTCCGGGTTGACGCCGTACAGCTCGGGCCGCTCCAGGCGCTCGATGAACGCCAGCGCGTGGCCGACGGTGGGCAGCAGGATGTCGCCGCGCGGCTCGTTCGGCTTGGGCTCGATGGCGAAGCGCAGGTCGTAGCCCTGGGAGGTGACGTACTCGCCGAGGAGGTCGAAGGCCTCCTTCATGCGGTCGAGGGCAACGCGTACGTCCTTCGCGGCGCCGGACTCGGCGCCCTCGCGGCCGCCCCAGGCGACGTACGTCTTCGCGCCCAGCTCGACCGCCAGGTCGATGTTGCGGATGGTCTTGCGCAGCGCGTAGCGGCGCACGTCGCGGTCGTTGGCGGTGAACGCGCCGTCCTTGAAGACGGGGTGCGTGAACAGGTTGGTGGTGGCCATCGGGACGGTCAGACCGGTGGCGTCCAGAGCCTGGCGGAAGCGCTTGATGTGCGACTCGCGCTCGGTGTCGGAGGACCCGAACGGGATCAGGTCGTCGTCGTGGAAGGTGACGCCGTAGGCGCCCAGCTCGGCCAGGCGCTGCACCGTCTCGACCGGGTCCAGGGCGCGCCGCGTGGCGTCGCCGAACGGGTCCCTTCCCTGCCAGCCGACGGTCCACAGGCCGAAGGTGAACCTGTCCTCGGGGGTGGGCTGGTAGCTCATGCCGCGGCTCCTTGCTCGCTTGCTGACTATTTCGTCATGGCGGTTTACAAATTAGTATGCGGTCGCGTCTCTGGGAAGAGACACGGTGTCCCCGATCGCAACGAGTCACAATCCACACATATCCCCGCTGAGCCGCGGAAGAGGGAGAGCCCCGATGTCAGCAGCCGAGGGTCCGCTCGTCGTCGGCGTGGACACGTCCACGCAGTCCACCAAGGCGCTGGTCGTCGACGCGGCCACCGGGCAGGTCGTGGCAAGCGGCCAGGCGCCGCACACCGTCTCGTCCGGAGCGGGCCGCGAGAGCGACCCGCGGCAGTGGTGGGACGCGCTGTGCGAGGCGTTGCGCCAGTGCGGTGACGCCGCCCACGAGGCCGCCGCGGTGTCCATCGGCGGACAGCAGCACGGCCTGGTCACGCTGGACGAGCGGGGTGAGCCGGTGCGCCCCGCGCTGCTGTGGAACGACGTGCGCTCGGCACCGCAGGCCCGCCGGCTGACCGAGGAGCTGGGCGGCGCCAAGTTCTGGGCCGAGCGCACCGGGCTCGTCCCCGCGGCCTCCTTCACGGTCACCAAGTGGGCCTGGCTCGCCGAGCACGAGCCGGAGGCGGCCCGCGCCACCAGGGCCGTGCGCCTGCCGCACGACTACCTGACCGAACGGCTCACGGGGCAGGGCACGACCGACCGCGGCGATGTCTCCGGGACCGGGTGGTGGGCGTCGGGCAGCGAGTCGTACGACAGCGAGATCCTCGCCCACGTGGGGCTCGACCCGGCGCTGCTCCCCCGCGTGGTGCGGCCCGGCGAGGTGGCCGGGACCGTGCGCGACAGCCACGACCTGCCGTTCTCCAAGGGCACCCTGGTCGCGGCGGGCACCGGCGACAACGCCGCCGCCGCGCTGGGGCTCGGACTGCGCCCGGGGACGCCGGTGATGAGCCTCGGCACCTCGGGCACGGTGTACGCGGTGTCCCGGCACCGGCCCACCGATCCGACCGGCACCGTCGCGGGATTCGCCGACGCGCGCGGTGACTGGCTGCCGCTGGCCTGCACCCTGAACTGCACCCTCGCCGTGGACCGCGTCGCCGAACTGCTGGGTCTCGACCGCGAGGCCGTCGAGCCCGGCACGACCGCCACGCTGCTGCCGTACCTGGACGGCGAGCGCACCCCGGACCTGCCGAACGCCTCGGGGCTGCTGCACGGCCTGCGGCACGACACCACCGCCGGGCAACTGCTCCAGGCCGCGTACGACGGCGCCGTGCACTCCCTGCTCGGCGCGCTGGACCTGGTCCTCGACGAGGACGCGGACCCCTCGGCCCCGCTGCTGCTGATCGGCGGCGGCGCCCGCGGCAGGGCCTGGCAGCAGACCGTACGACGGCTCTCGGGGCGCCCGGTGCAGGTTCCCGAGGCCAGGGAGCTGGTCGCGCTCGGCGCGGCCGCCCAGGCGGCCGGGCTGCTCACCGGCGAGGATCCGGCGGCGGTGGCCCGCCGCTGGGACACCGCCCGCGGCCCCGTGCTGGAGGCCGTGGAGCGGGACGAGGAGACGCTGGCCAGGATCGCCGGGGTACTCTCCGACGCGGCCCCGCTGCTGGAGCGGAGCCCGCGGACCAGCTGAGGACGGACGGAGGCATGACCGCACCGCTGCACGAGACCCACCCGGCCGGTCCCGGGCGGGCGCTGCCCGACACCCAGCAGGGCATGCGCCGCCGCAACCTCGCCCGGGTGATGCACACCGTCAGCGCCGAGGGGCCGCTGTCCCGCGCGGCCGTAGCCTCGCGCATCGGGCTGACCCGGGCGGCGGTGTCGACCCTCGTCGACGAGCTGATCCGCTCCGGACTGTTGCAGGAGCTGGGCCCCGAGCGACCGGGCCGGGTCGGCCGGCCCGGATCCGCGCTCGCGGTCAGCGCGCGGGGACCCGCCGGGTTCGGCGCGGAGGTCGGCGTCGACCATCTCGCGGTCTGCGCGGTCGACCTGCGCGGCGAGGTGCGGGCCCGCGCGGTGCGGCACGGCACCAACCGGGGCCGCGCGCCCGAGCCGGTGGTCGAGGAGCTGACCGGACTGGTGCGGCAGGTCGTCGCCGAGGCGGAGGGCGAGGGCCTGTGGCCGGCCGGGCTCGCCGTGGCCGTGCCGGGCCTGGTCGCGCGCGACGGCCGCACGGTCGTCCGCGCCCCGAACCTCGACTGGCACGACACCGACCTCGGTGCTCTGCTGCCCTTCGAGGCCGGGTTGACCGTGGACAACGAGGCCAACTTCGGCGCGCTGGCCGAACTGTGGCTCGGCGAGAGCACGCCGTCCGACTTCCTGCACGTCTCGGCCGAGATCGGCATCGGCGCGGGCGTGGTCGTCGGCGGGGGCCTGCTGCGCGGCACCCGCGGCTTCGCGGGCGAGCTGGGCCATGTGCCGGTCCGCCCGGACGGGCCGGAGTGCGCCTGCGGCGGACGTGGCTGCCTGGAGCAGTACGCCGGTGAGGAGGCGGTCCTCCGGGCGGCCGGCCTGGAGCCGGGCGAGGACCGGGTCGGACTGCTCGCCGGCCGCGCCGAGGAGGGCGACGAGGACGTACGCCGGGCCCTGCGCGACGCGGGTGAGGCGCTGGGCATCGCGCTGACCGGGGCGGTGAATCTGCTGGACCCGGAGAGCGTGGTGCTGGGCGGTGCGCTGGCCGGCCTGGCGCCCTGGCTGCTGCCGTCGCTGCGGTCCGAACTGGCCCGGCGCACGGCGGGTCCGCCCTGTCCGGTGGCGGTCTCCCGGCTGGGACCGGAAGGCCCGTTGCTGGGTGCCGCGCACTCGGTGATCCGGGCGGTGCTGGACGATCCGGCGGCGGTGGCGGGGCGGGCGTGAGCCCGGCGCGGTCACGGGGCGGGGGTGGCCTGGCTTCGCACGCCAACCACCCATGTGGGTGAGCGAGTTGTCCACATCGGCACGTTCGTCCACGGAAGATCGCCAGGGCCTTCTGCCCGTCCCGGAAGCGCCGTACCGTGATTCGTGCGAGCCGCACCCGTCCTGCGAGGACGGCGTTGCGAGTCTCGCTGACCACGGCAATCTTCTGGCGAGCGGGGGGGGACGGCACATGTCCGGCGAGCAGACACGCGTTCTGACGGTACGGCCCGAACCGGGCGAGTACGCCTGGACGTTCGGCGGCGCGCCGCCCATCGCCCGGATCGCTCCGGGCACGGTGCTCGACCTGTACACCGAGGACTGCTTCGCCGGGCGGGTGCGCTCGGAGAAGGACCTGGTGTCCGAGGTGTGCGAGTTCCCGTTCCTCAACCCGCAGACGGGTCCGTTCCACATCGACGGCGCCGAGCCCGGGGACACGGTCGCGGTGCACTTCGTGTCGATCGAACCGGCCCGGGACTGGGCCGCTTCGACGACCGTGCCGCTGTTCGGCGCGCTCACCTCGACGCACACCACGGCCACCCTGCAGCCGCCGCTGCCGGAGACCGTCTGGATCTGGCAGCTCGACCGGACCCGCCGGACGGCGCTGTTCCGGGCGCACGACAGTGATATCGAGGTCGAGCTGCCCCTCGACCCGATGCACGGGACCGTGGGCGTGGCCCCCGCCAACCTGGAGGTCCGCTCGGCCCTCGTGCCCGACGCGCACGGCGGCAACATGGACACGCCCGAGATGCGGGCCGGCGTCACCTGCTATCTCGGGGTGAACGTCGAGGGAGCGCTGCTCAGCCTGGGTGATGGCCACGCCCGGCAGGGCGAGGGCGAGACCTGCGGGGTGGCGGTCGAGTGCGCGATGAACACCATGGTGATCGTCGAACTCCTCAAGGACCTGCACACACCCTGGCCGCGCATCGAGTCGGACACCCACATCATCTCCACGGGCTCCGCCCGCCCGTTGGAGGACGCCTTCCGGATATCCCAGCTCGACCTGGTGCGGTGGCTGGTCCGCGACTACGGGTTCAGCGAGCTGGACGCCTACCAGTTCGCCACCCAGGCCGTGGAATCCCCGCTGGCCAACGTGTGCGACACGAACTACACCTGCGTGGCCAAGCTCCGCAAGGAATGGCTGCCCGCCCGCGAGACTCACCGCGGACTGCACGCCCGACTGCGGGAGACGGCGGCGACGCTGCGGGGCTGAGCCCGCGGGCCGCCCCTTTCCGCAGAGCACTTGAAAGGCACTCTCCATGGACCGGGCACGACCGCTCCCCACCCGGCGACGGCTCCTGCAAGGCGCCGCCCTCGCCGCCGTCCCGTACACGCTGCTGCCCGAGACACGCGCCGACGCGCTGACCCGGGCCCCCGACCACCCGCGCGCCGTCTGGCATCCGGCGCACACCGCCAACTACACGCCCGCGAACCGGCCGACGAGCCATCCCGTCGACTTCGTGATCATCCATGTCACCCAGGCGTCCTACTCGACCACCCTGGGCGTCTTCCAGAACCGCAGGAAAGAGGTGTCCGCGCACTACGTGGTGCGCTCGGCCGACGGCCACCTCGCGCAGTGCGTCCGCGAGTCCGACATCGCCTGGCACGCGGGGAACTGGGACTACAACACCCGCAGCATCGGCATCGAACACGAGGGATGGGTGGACCAGCCCGGCTATTTCACCGACGCCCTGTACGAGCGGTCGGCCCGGCTCACCGCGACGATCTGCCGGAAGTACGACATCCCCAGGGACCGCTCGCACATCATCGCGCACTACGAGGTGCCGGGCTCCGACCACACCGATCCCGGACCGCACTGGGACTGGAGACGGTACATGCGGCTGGTCAACCGGGCGTGACCCGCGCGGGCGCCGCATACAGCCGTTCGGGTGAGCACGGTCGAAACGGTTGTCCGCCCGCCCGGCCGGAGTGACGATGTTGCGGGCCCCGCCGCCCCACCGGCACGAGCGGGCCGCACTTCAGCACTACGCCAGCCGCATCGACTGCCGGGAGGCCGAGGTGACCGATCCCTGGGTGGCTCTGGAGCCGGGAGCCGACCCCGTCGAGCGCGCGCGGATCCTGCGTCGCGCACACGAGACCTTCACCGAGGCGGGCACCGTGCCCCGGCCGGTGCGGGCCGTGGTTGCCGACTCATGGCGGCGGTCGGCGCGGGCCGGCGTCGGACCGGACGGCGGCGCGAGAGTGGAGCTGACCGACGGCGACCTCGGCGCCTACCGGGCGGAGCATCCACTGGCCCGGGTGATGCCGCTGTGCCGTGAGCTGATGGGCTCGTTCGCCCTCGACGGGGAACACCTCATCGCGATGTGCGACGCGCACGGCCGGCTGCTGTGGGTCGAGGGGCATCCGGCGACCCGACGCCAGGCGGGGCGGATGAACTTCGTGCCGGGTGCCCGGTGGGCGGAGAGCGTAGTGGGGACCAACGCCCCGGGCACGGCCGTCGCCCTCGACCGTCCGGTGCAGGTCTTCGCGGCGGAGCACTTCGTACGCCAGGTCCAGTCCTGGACGTGCGCGGCGGCACCGGTGCACGATCCGCGCACAGGGCGCGTGCTCGGCGCCGTGGACATCACCGGCGGGGACGGGCTCGCGCATCCGCACAGCCTGGCCTTCGTGCAGGCGGTCGCGCGGGCCGCCGAGTCCCAGCTGGCGCTGCTGGATCCCGGCCAACCGGCCGACGACCTCGTGCAGTTGACCGCTCTGGGCCGGGACGAGGCGACACTGTGCGCCAGGGGCCGCCGGATCCGCCTGAGCCGCCGGCACAGCGAGATCCTGGTGCTGCTCGCCCGGCACCCGGAGGGACTCACCGGCGACGAGCTGCAGTGCGCGCTGTACGACGACGAGTCGGTGACCCCGGTGACCCTGCGCGCCGAACTGGCCCGGCTGCGCGGAGTGCTGGGCCCTGGGCTGCTGGCCTCGCGGCCCTACCGGCTCACCGTCGAGGTCGAGTCGGACGTCGCCGTCGTCGAGCGGCGCCTGGAGTCCGGGGCCGTCACAGCGGCCGCGTCGGCGTACGCGGGGCCGCTGCTGCCCGCCTCCCGGGCTCCGGCGGTGGTCCGGCTCAGGCGCCTGCTGGCGGACGGCCTACGGTCGGCCCTGATCGCCCGCCGGGACCCGGACCTCCTCGCCGACTGGGCGCACGCGCCGTGGGGTGAGGACGACCTCGACGTATGGCGCGCCCTGGCGGCGGTACGGCCGACGGCCCCGGTGCGGGCACGGCTGGCAGCGCTGGACACGGAACTGACGGCACCGCCGGAGCGGGTCCGGCCGGTGGCGCCGGAGCATCGGGGAGTGCCGGGGGATCGGGGGCCGCGGGGCGACCGGGGAATGCGGGGCCATTGGGGGCCGCTGGGCGACCGGGGAATGCCGGGAAACCAGGGACGGCAGGGCGACTGGGGATCGTAGGGCTGGGGATGCCGGGCGATCGAGGTCTGCCTGGCGAGCGGGGACGGCCTGGCGCCCGAGGATCGGGCAGGACGACTTGGGACCGTAGGGCTGGGGGATGCCGGGCGATCGAGGTCTGCCTGGTGACCCGGGACTGCCAGGCGACCGAGGATCGCAGGTGACGACCGGGATCGCGGGCGATCGACGTCTGCCGGGCGATCGACGTCTGCCGGGCGATCGGCGTCTGCCGGGCGATCGGCGGCCGACGAGCAAGGGCATAGGAGCGGGAGCCGGCCGGGGGCGTGCGGGCCAGAAGCCGCGGCCGGGGGGCGCCTGGGGCGCGCGGCTGAGCGCTCCGGACGGGACGTCGGGCTCCGGCGTGCAACGTGGGTGCAACGTCCGCCTCCCTACCCTCCCGCACCAGAGAGCCGCCCAACGGCGGGCGGCGCTGCACCAGGAGGCTGCACCAGCATGACCCGATACGCGGCACCCGGTACGCCGGGCTCGATCGTCTCCTACCAGTCGCGCTACGACCACTTCATCGGCGGTGAGTACGTGCCGCCGGCCCGCGGTCAGTACTTCGAGAACCCGAGCCCGGTGAACGGTCAGCCGTTCGCCGAGGTGGCGCGGGGCACCGCCGAGGACGTGGAGCGGGCGCTGGACGCGGCGCACGCCGTGGCGCCGGCGTGGGGCCGCCGTTCGGCGACCGAGCGCTCGGACATCCTGCTGAAGATCGCCGACCGGATGGAGACGCATCTGGAGCAACTGGCGGTCGCCGAGAGCTGGGAGAACGGCAAGCCGGTCCGCGAGACGCTGGCCGCGGACATCCCGCTCGCCATCGACCACTTCCGCTACTTCGCGGGCGCGATCCGCGCCCAGGAGGGCTCGCTCGCCGAGGTCGACGACGACACGGTGGCGTACCACTTCCACGAGCCGCTCGGTGTGGTGGCACAGATCATCCCGTGGAACTTCCCGATCCTGATGGCGGCCTGGAAGCTGGCGCCGGCCCTCGCGGCGGGCAACGCGGTCATCCTGAAGCCCGCCGAGCAGACCCCGGTGTCCATCCACTACTGGCTGAGTCTGGTCGCGGACCTGCTGCCGCCCGGTGCGGTGAACATCGTCAACGGCTTCGGCGAGGAGGCGGGCAAGCCGCTGGCCTCCAGCCCCCGGGTGGCGAAGGTCGCCTTCACCGGCGAGACCTCGACGGGGCGGCTGATCATGCAGTACGCCGCGGAGCATCTGAAGCCGGTCACCCTGGAACTGGGCGGCAAGTCGCCCAACATCTTCTTCGACGACGTCTGGGAGAAGGACGACGAGCTGCGGGACAAGGCGCTCGAGGGCTTCGCCATGTTCGCGCTGAACCAGGGCGAGGTCTGCACCTGCCCGTCCCGGGGGCTGATCCAGCGCGGCAACTATCCCGACTTCCTGGAGGCGGCGGTCGCCCGCACCGAGCAGATCAAGGCCGGTCATCCGCTGGACACGGACACGATGATCGGCGCGCAGGCCTCCGGCGAGCAGCTCGCGAAGATCCTCTCCTACCTGGACATCGGGCGGAAGGAGGGCGCCAAGGTCCTCACCGGCGGGGAACGGGTCGAGTACGACGGCGAGTTGAAGGGCGGGTACTACGTCCAGCCGACGATCTTCGAGGGCGACAACCGGATGCGGATCTTCCAGGAGGAGATCTTCGGGCCGGTGGTGTCGGTGACGTCGTTCGACGACTTCGACGACGCCGTCAAGATCGCCAACGACACGCTGTACGGCCTGGGGGCCGGCGTGTGGACCCGCGACGTCAACACGGCCTACCGCGCCGGCCGCGCCATCCAGGCGGGCCGCGTCTGGACCAACTGCTACCACGCGTATCCCGCGCACGCGGCGTTCGGCGGCTACAAGCAGTCGGGGATCGGCCGGGAGACGCACAAGATGATGCTGGAGCACTACCAGCAGACGAAGAACCTCCTCGTCTCGTACTCGCCGCAGAAGCTCGGCTTCTTCTAGATGCAGAAAAAGGGCGCCTGACCAGGGCAGATGCCCGGCAGGCGCCCTCGCACCTCTCCGCCTAGGCCAGGGCGAACTGGCCAGGACCCCAGGGCACTTTCAGCAGGACAAGACGGTGGCCGCCCTCTGCAGGGCGGCCACCGTGTCTGTCTGAGCTCAGTCAGGGCGGACAGACGCTCCGTAGTCGTCGGTCTCGGAGCACCGCGACATCCGCCTTTGTCGCCGGCCAGGCCTGGATGAGGTACCACTCGGTGACCTCGTCGGGGGTCAGGTCGACGGCGGTGTCCCGGCCGCGGGCGTGAACACGCAGGCGGTAGCAACCGGGACCGTTGCACGACAGGACGGGGAGTTCCTCATCCAGGTCGTCCATCAGGCCGCGGACCCGTAGGTCTCCGGAGGTGGAGGGCGTCGAGACCTCCACGATCTCCTGCCAGTCACCGCTGTCGGGTTCGGGTTCGGTTTGATGGAGGGTGACGGTGACGTGGACATCGCCGGTGTGGATGCCTGTTTCCCGTTATGCCCTCCAGAGCAGACCGTCGAGCATGGAAAGGCGCCGACACTGGCGGTCAGCAGCAGGGCAGCGGACGCAGCCTCAAGGACAAGTTCCTGGTGTGGATTAAGTAGGCAGACAGCGCCCGGCAGAGGACTGAGAGATGAGCGACGAGGTCGAACGGGGCAGTGGCGCCGTCCCGGTTCAGTACCACCAGTTCGACATCAGCGACGAGGACGGGCCGACCGGCCCCGACCTGGAACGTGGACACGACGGACTCATCCTCGGTGTCCGCCCACACCACCCGCGGAAACGCCTCCGCGTGCCCCGCCGGTACCTCCACATCGAGCGGCGCCCGGCCCGCCGCGCCGGCCCGCCAGCTCTCCACCAGGGCATGCTGACGACAAGCCGGAAGCGTCGCGGACAGAAGGACCACCGGCACCCTCAGCCTGCCAAGCCACCACAACAGCCGGTCCATCAACGTGGACATGTGCACGTCGTAGCCGTGGACCTCGTCAAACACCACGACCTTCCCGGACAACCCGGCCAGGCGCACGAACACATGACTGGAGCGCAGCGCGGCCATCAGCGCCTGATCCACCGTGCCCACCCCCAGCGGCGCCAGCAGGCCCCGCTTGTGAGCAAACCACTCGGCAGCCTCCCCATCACCGTCGTCCTGGCCATCGACATCGACCCCGACCGGACGCAGCTCATCGGCCGCATCCGCCGGCATTTTGCGGTCCTTGAGATATTCGCCAGCTGTGGAATGCAACAGCCGGACGGGCGGCGCCTCCTCCCCCAGTCCCGCCAGCAGCTGGTCGACGGCATCGAAAGCCTGATTGCCGGTCACCCGTGACGGCATCGCCACGTAGAAACCCCGCAGACCGAACCGGCGCACCAGGGCAGCCGTCGCCTGCAGCGCGGCTTTCGTCTTCCCCTCCCCTGTCGGGGCGGCCACCACCACGATCCCCGGCCCCCGCATCCGGCCAACCACCGTCTCGACCGCCTCCTGGACCGGATGCGGCCGCTCCTCGAGCGGGAGCAGGTCTCGAAACCCCGTTCCCCGTGGCGGCCGCCACGGCCGCCACGCCAACCGCTCGATCTTTCGCACCTCATCCCGCCGCGCCTGCAGCAGATACGCAGGCAGATCGACGCCCGTGCCGACGTAGTCCTTCTCCGGCCGCGCCGAGGCGATCCAGTCACTGACCTACGTCAACCCCGCCAGCGCCACCACCGCCTCAGGGCTCAAACGAACCTCCTGCCACGGCAGCCCTTCCGGCTCCGGCAGCCCCCACAGGGAGATGACCTGACGTACCAGGTCATCACAGACGGCAGCCCACCAAGGCCCCCCGTTGTCCCCCACCGCGTCCCGCGCCTGGCGCACCGACGCCGCGACGGGATCACCCCGTGATGCCCGCCCAGAGCCCACGCAATCGTGCGCGCCGTCGCCGGCGCCGCCCCCAGGCCTTAAGGATCCGTGTCATGTGTACCGCTGTCAGTAGCCCCGTGGTGACAATCCGTACGCGTCCCAGGCCCTCTCCACCGCGTCAACCGCCGGATATGAGCGGCCGCCACCGGCCCCATGGTCGGCGCGGCGATGTCGTCCCGCAGCCCTGGAACGTCGGCGACAGCTTCCCAAGATCATGCACACCACACAAAACCGACACCCAGCCATCCGCATCACTCAACGGACCGAACGCCCGATCCAGCTCGACACGGCAATGCGGCCCCACCAACACATCCACCAAACCCTCAGCCATCACCGCCATATCCAGCACATGGCAGATCAACGGATGGGGGACCCGCCCCCCACCCGCCTTCCCCCACCCACCTCGAACATCAACCCCACCACGCTCAATACCGACCACCCATCCATCCAAACCCACACACCGCCCCCCGACGACACGCTTTCGGCCCACTGTGGCCACGTCGACCAACCCCCGCACCGCACGCACCTTGACTCGACAACTCACCAAACCCCCGCCCGGCAGCTGCCGCTAACGAGCGGGCTCGGAATCCTCCCCGCCGACGCGGGGGTGTTCCGCTGATGGAGGGTTCTGCTCAGCGGTCAGGCGGGAACACCGGCCCGGTCCAGGACGGCGGCCATCTCGTCCTCGGGAAGCGCCGGGTTGGCACCTGCGCTGGAGGCCAGTTCGGGGACATGGAGCGCCTCGCGGAGCCGGTGGAGCGGCAGGCGCGGGTCGCCGACCGCCGCCTGGCGCGTCCAGACCGAGGGGTCGTGGCTGAGCCGTTCGATCAACGCGGGTGTGGCGGCCGGGTCCCGTACGGCCAGCCGGCGGTAGTTCCCGTCCGGATGGTCCGCGTAGCGCGCGGCGAGGCCCTCGCGGGGGAAACGGGGGTGTGTCTCCGCCATCCAGGCGGAGAACGTCCCGCCGAGCCGCGCGTACACACGCATCAGGACCTCCTCCGGGGTGTCGGGGTGGTGAATGCCCAGGCGGTTCTCCACCACCGGGTCCTCAACGCGAGCGAGTAGGCGCAGCAGGTCGGGCGGCAGGTGAGGGCTCTGGGCGGCGGCGCGTCGGAGCAGTGGGTGGGCGGAGGTCGCGGCCCGGCGCAGCACCTCGGGGTCGGCAAGCCCGTCCCGTACCCACTGCACGCCGTCGCCCCTGTCGAAGTCCCCGACCGTGAAGTCGATCGCCATGCGCCGCTTCTCGTCCAGCTCGGGCCTGAGGGAGACCGCGAGCCGTACGGCCTCGTCGGGGTCGACGGCGAGCCGCTCCACGAGGTCGGCGGGCAACGACGGGTTCTCGGCGAGGGCCGCAAGGTGTGTCCGCTCGGCGACGCACCGCTCGGCGTCGGCGCGGACGAGGAGCCCTCGGCGCAGCGCCTCGGCGGCGGACATCGGATCGCGGAGGAGTTCGGCGGTGACGCGTGCGTCGCGCCGGCACTCCCACAGCGCGGCGGCCCGCCGCACCTCGGGGTCAGGGTCGGTCAGCAGCGTCGACCGCTCGCCCGGCGGCAGGATCTCCCATGCACGCACCGCTTCCCGGCGCGCTGCCGAACTGTGATGAGTAGCCATCGAGGCCACGAATGACGGCGCCAAATGGGGCGAGTTCAGCAGCGCCGTCCGGACAGAAGGGGCGGGGTCGTCGAGCAGGCGGACGCACACGGCGTCCGGGAGCGGCGCGACCTTTGTGCGTGGGTAGTACCCCTCGGGTCCGTACGCAAGAGCAGCCCGCACCTTGGGAGAAGGATCGTCCACGAGCCGGGCCCGCTGTGCAGGCTCCGCCTTGGCGCTCATGGCGAAGTCGATCCGGGCGCGCGGGTTCGGGTGGGCCAGGATCACCACGACGGCCGGCTCAGGGAGTCCGGCCCGCTGGAGGGCGTCACGGGGCGGAAGGTCACCGCCCCCGTCGAAGGCGAGCAGGCGCAGTAGCAGCGGTGTCGGCAGCGCCGGATTGCGGGCGACTCCGTCCAGCGCGGATGCGTGGAACGCCACCATGATTCCCCTACCCCTGTGTCTTCCTCGATTGGTCCGCGCCCATGATCTCCCGTATGCCCGTCAGGAACCGCCGGACAGCACCAGCTGTCCGGCTGGGTCTGCGCTGTCCAAGTACCGGGAAACCCGGCCATGCCGAGAGACATCGGGTCCTTGCCATGCCCGACATCTGTCGGCCACCGTTCCACCCACCCTTGGGACTCTGGCCAGCACAGACGCCGATCGAGTGCAAGGTGCTAGTGCTGTGACCGGAACGTTCGCCGGATTGGTGTTGGTGGCCCTTGAGCCGGTTGGATGTGCCGAACCGCGCCGACAGCACCCGCTCGGCTTCCAGAGCGGTCTCGCTCTTGCCATCGCCCGGAGCAGCGGTCACCAGCAAAATCCCACCGTGCCGCCCGCTGCCCTCCATTCGGCTTCCGCCCCCACGGCGGCGAGTTCCTCCGCCACCGACCGCTGCAGCGGATTCGGCTGCCCCGTAATGCCGTATGCCTGGGCGAAATCCTTCCGCTCCAGCTCCACCGGCAGCAGACCCGCCTCACGCACCAGGTGCTCGGCGTCCGCACACGACCGCTCAAAGTGCTCGGCCAAAGAGGTGCTCAACTCCCGCTGCCGACGGCGTAGATATTTGTCCTGGCTCACCAGCCAGTCCGCCAGAATCACCACACCGGTCACCAACACGGCCGCAGGTGCCTCCATGCGCTCCGGCGGCACCGGCGCGCCCAGCGCCTCGAATACGACGCCGGCATGCGCCTCCCGTTGCCTGCCCAGGCCCGGCCACCCAGCAGATCCATGTTCACCGGATGAAGATCCACAAGCTCGTGGAACCGGCCATGATGCCCACCGATGATTTCCGCGACCCGGCGCATCGCCGCGTTGAAAGAGGTGTCGCCGTCCTGGAATCCCAGTGCGGCCAGAACCGCGGCAGCGGCGCGCATCCCGGCCACCTCGTGTGGCATCCACTCAACCCCGATGCGGCCCCGGTCCTTCCGCAGAACCTCACTCAACCGCTCACGGGCACGGGCGTCGCACAGCTGAAAGCCCGACAGTTTCCCCAGGTCATGAAGCCCGGCACACAAGCCGGTCACCGCCCGCGCCCGGGCGGGATCATCCGCCATGCCCAAACCGGCTGCGATGCAGCGCCTCTGGTTCTCCGAGAGATATCGATCCCACAAGAACAACGCCATGGCCGCCACATCCAGCAGATGCCGCACCAACGGATACGGCGGAAGGCCCAGATCCAGGCCCCGCACCTTCCCCCACACCGACTCATCCACTTCCGAAACCGGCCTGCGCATCAACGCGCTCCCTCCCCCGGCCTCAGGTGCACCCGAATCCAACGACTCAACCACAAGCCACTGACAACCCTCACACACAGCTCGATACAGTCCTCCTGTGAAGACACCACGCACCACGCAGGCTCAGGCAGCTTCAGTAAAGGGATGGCAAAACTCCCGATAACGAGCAGGTCAGGAAGGGTGGTCCCCGCCGACGCGGGGGTGTTCCGATCAGCGCGCACCAGCCCCACTGGCATTCGACGTGGTCCCCGCCGACGCGGGGGTGTTCCGATCGGCCGCACAGTGATCTGCCACATCCACCTGTGGTCCCCGCCGACGCGGGGGTGTTCCGTCGACGCCGAGGCTGGACTTTCCGAACCCGGGGTGGTCCCCGCCGACGCGAGGTGCTTTGTTCCGAACGACGAATGCCGCTCTCTTGGCGTGACCGTGACCCTGCAGATTCAGGAGTGTTCCGGGGTGACAGGTCAGCACACAGTGCCCGGCTTCGCCAAACGTGGCCCGCTTGCCGGCCTACCTGTCTAATCGGCACCTCGCCCCGCTCACGACCAAGATCCGGGCCATACGCGGGCCAAAGCTCGCCATCTGCGCTTGGAACCTCACATTCACGCTGGTCAGGACCATGCGCGTGATGTGCCACCAGCAGACGAAGAACCTCCTCGTCTCGTACTCACTGCAGAAGCTCGGCTTCTTCTAAGGAACCGACAGAGGGCGCCTGAGCTGAGCAGGTGCCAGGCAGGCGCCCTTGCCTTTCCGAGCCAAGCCCGGGCTAACGTGCCTCCTGTGGCATCGTCCTGCTCGTCCCACCGTCGCATGGAGTTCTCGATGAGATCGGAACCGGCCGTGTGGCGTTGACAGCGCGTCGCATCGAGGATTGGACCTCATTGACAGCACCGTCGTCGGTCCACTCCTCGCCGGCGGGAAGGGTCTTGTCCGCTGGGAGTAGGCGTGCGACAGGGAGTGCCGTTGCAGCCAGTCCAGCGCGCCGCCTGCCACTCCTCCCACGGATCAGAGCTTCACGCCAACCAGCGCCGCTCGATGTAGCGCGAAGCTCGCACGCTGGCAGGCCCGGGATCAAACGGCTCTCCGTCACGAGCCGCTGTCATCAGCTTGGCACGTCGGCTCTCTGCAAGTCCCTTGGTGAGGGGGACTCCGACTGGTGTTGGATGGCAATAGCTGGATGGCTTCGAACGGGAGAAGTATCGAGAGTGCTGATCGTTTTCAGATGTCGGTCGTGCGGTGCTCCCTTGTCCAACCCGCTACAGCAATGTGAGTGGAAGCCCCTGCCGCCAGTGAGGGGCAGGGAGCACTACACCTACGGCCCATCGACAGTGCGGGTGGGTTCCTTCTCCGATGACCCGGAACCATACGGTCCCGCTGGTTCGGCTGCCACCTGGGTGATCAACCCGCTGGACGGTGTACTGCTGCGGCCTCATACGGATCAGTCTCGACGTTACGGGTGTTGCAGACTAGACGGGCTCAACGGACCGAACTTGCTGTGCGCCCGCTGCAATAGCGAGGTCGGCATCGAGATCTCCGATTGCTGGACCGAATACGACATCCGACTGTTGAGCACAGCGGTGTCCGAGAGCCTCCACCGTCGACCGACGAGTCTCGACATCAGCACGACAGCAGGACACGTTTCCGCAGAGGTCGAAAGCTTGCGCAGCCGAACATCTGGCGCTTGAGCATCTTGATCCGGTTGACATGACCTTCGACAACGCCCGATTTGTGCCGGACGGCGTCGAGCCAGTCCGGCAGACGCCCGCTCCGGCGTCCGGGGAGCATGGCCGCGAACGACCGGACGTGGCGGGTGAGAGCCTCGAGTTCTGGGCACTGCGTCCGAATGTCCTTGAGCTGGAACTGTTGCCGCACGATGAGAGTGCCGTGGTATTTACCACAGCTGTGGATCAGTAGCTGCTCACGCTGTCTCGTGGTCCAGGTGGATGAGCCCTTCAATGGCGCGCAGGCGGGTCTGCAGGGCGGGGTCCGGGGTCAAGGTGCTGGTGAGCAACAGCACTCGGGCCGTCGGGTGTTCCGGAGCGTAGAGGTCGTCGTCGCCGTCGTCGCCGGGGATCGGGTTGGGCTGGATCTCGATCCGTCCGTTGGGGCTGCCGGCGAGATGGTAGACGCCCCGGTAATCACTGTCGCGCTCGGTGAAGACCAGCCCGAGGCAGTCAGCGACGAGCTGGACCAGCTCGCCGACGGTATGGGTGCTGGTGCCGTAGGTGTGGTGGTCGGTCATGGTGCACCAGACCCTACGCCGCGACGGTGGCTTGGCGCTCGACCAGTGGGCCGCGTTCGAAGCGGGCCCCAGCTCGGACGAGGTTGACGAGGTGGGGTGCGTTCACGGCTCGCCCCCGCTGCTGGGCGGACTCGACGAGCTTGAAGACCATGGCCAGGGCGGCGGTGCGGGCGTCGGCGCCGCGAGGGACCCTGGTGGTCTTGTCGTCGGTGATCTTCTCGACCTACGGTGCCGGCGCGATCGAGGGCGAAGAATGCGCGTAAGGGCTGGGACGGGGAGCCCACGAAAGCCTTCTCGGTGGTCTCTCCACCGGTGCTCATCGCATGGGGAGTCGACGCTATCGCGGACATCCTCTGTTGGGATGCCTCGGGTGCGGTCCCGGAGAAATGGTCCGTACTGGTGTGGAAGCGTGGCTCCCACGAGTGGTGTCGCTACGAGTGCGGCATGGTGGAATTCCTGCGCCGCACGCTGCAAGGAGGACTGGACAGCAACCCACTTGGTGACGCCGCCCTCTGGCGAAAGCAGCGCGCCAAGTTCCTGAGCAGGGAAGAGGAAGACCGACTCCTCGACGAGGGGATCGACCCTTGGGAATGACCGGGTGAGCGGTTCACTCGGCGAGGGCGCGGGCGGCCCGCCAGGCTTCTTCGGGCGGGCCGCCGCGCCTTCTCTTGGCGACCCGATGGTGCCAGTGCGGATGAGACGTCAGACAGCACCTCGCCTCGGAGTCCAGAGCCCTTCTCGTCCGTCCAGTCACCGCAGGAGTCCTGGGCGGTCGCCCAGAAACCCCGTCAGGACGTTCCCGCTGGGGCTTCCTCATATCACGCGCTCTCACGCGCGCGCTCACACAGCTCTCACCAGCTGGGCCCACTGGACTGGGCCCGGACGCCGATGGGCAGTCGTTACAACCTGTGCCAGGTGGGTGCCGCCACGGCTCACGGGCGGATTGCCACCCCCACCACACGCAGCCACGGCGAGCAGAGTCGCCCCCGCCAGCAGCGCGCAGGCTTCGCGGCATGGGGGCGCTATCGACCGACCTGATGGCCATCTTTTTCCCAGACTGCGGGCAGATGCAGCAGCCCTTCGCGGCTCGAGCGCTGCGTGGCGCCGGATGGCCGCCCAAGCCCGGCTGCGCCGGGCCGCGTTCATCGGTGGTCCGTCCAAGGCCCGCGCGGCTGTATGAGGATCCGGTCCAGTTTCGGGTGCACGAACGGAGCGAGGTAGACGAGGACGAACGAGCCGAGCGCTCCGATGACGGTGGCGGGCCACGCCCAGGCGCGCCGCGTGGCGATCGCCGAGTCGCACGTCGCGGCACGGGAGTCCACGGCCCGCTCCGGCAGTCCGGCCTGGGTGGCGTCGTAGACGACGGCGCTTTCTCTTCCGGTGAGGGCGGTGCCGCACTTGAGGGGTGTGCCGTCGCCGGCCTCGGCGTGCACGCCGAGCAGTAGCGCGCACAGGCCGATGAGGAGAAGGGCGCCGGTCAGGAAGGACAGCACCGTATAGACGGTGCCGTCAATCGTCCATCGCGCTGTGCCGGCTGATCGCTTTGCAGTCATGGTTGGTTGCTTACCCCGTCCGTGGGCCTCAGGTGGCGGGGTTGCGTTTCCTCTCGTGGCGGAGAGCCGTAGCCGTGGCCACCGCGCCGAGTCCCTCCCACAGGCCCACTCCGAGGAAGCCGGACGGTGCACGGCCGCCGATCACGGCGATCGTGAAGACCGTGCAGGTGAGCAGGCGGAAGGGAACGGTCCAGCGGAAGAACGCCTTCCAGTCGGACAGGGCGGCCAGTACGTAGTACACGCCCATGTTGAGCGCCGCCATGGAGGAGGCGGTCAGGAAGACCAGCGTGTGGTCTCCGGCTGCGCGCCGGCCGTCCTCAACGGGCCCAAAGCCCATGATCGTGAGCAGGGAGTCCGGGATGACGAGCCCCAGCACGCCCATGGCGGCGGCGAGCACGCCGAACACAGCCATGGTCCAGCCGGACAGAGAGCTGGGCAGAAGCCGCACGAAGTCCTCCGTATGTCAGGGGAGTTGAGCAAGCCTGATGCACCCTGCATACCGTGAGGACCCGGCTGGGTAGCGCAGCGGGTCACACGCCGACCGGCCAGGTCTGCTCCTCCGGGCTCTCCGCGGCCAGGGGGAGCAGTGGCGTGAGGGCGTGGGTGTGGTCGAGGTGGCAGAAGGCGTCGTAGCGCTCGGCCAGGATGGTGGGGACGTAATTGCCGAAGCGCTCGTACTGCGGTCGGTAGACGACGCCGATCGCCCGGTGGCCGTGCTCCTCGTGGAACCACTCGGCGCGGCCGGTGGTCGCCGGGCGCTGGAACTGCACATGGGGGAAGAGGAACAGGGCCCGCTCGCCGGACAGCGCTCGGTGCAGCAGGTCTTCCAGGCTGCCGGTGCGCGCGGGTGGGACCTCCATGATCCTGGGCGCCTCGCCCCATGCGTCCGCGGCGATCACCGTGCCCGAGTACGAGCCGAATCCCACCAGCACGACGCCCTTGCCGATATGGCGTTCGCGGACCAGCTGGCCGATGTTGACCTCGCCGATGTCGGCCATGTCCGTCGCGCGGGCGTCCCCGACGTGGGTGTTGTGCGCCCACACCACCGCCTTGGCGGTGGGACCGTGGTGGTCCATCAGCCGGTCCAGGGTGTCGGCCATGTGGTGGTCGCGGATGTTCCACGACTCGGGGCCGCTGTCCAGCATGGCCCGGTAGTAGCGCTCGGCTCCGGCGAGCACCTCGGCGTTCTGCCGCGCGGCGAACTCCGCGAGCGAGCCGACAGGTGGTGCCGCCTGTGCGGCCCGGCGCCGCAGTTCCGTGAGCAGGGACACCACCTGCGACGCACAGCCTTCGGGGGTGAGGCTCGCGGCCACGGCGTAGGACTGCGGGTCCTCGGCGTACGGCTCGAAGCACCGGTACGCCTCCAGTGCGTGTGCCACCCGGTCGGGGTCGTGCTCGCGCAGATGGTCGAGCACGGCGTGCAGCGACTCCCACAGGCTGTAGACGTCGAGCCCGAAGAAGCCGACGCGCCGGTCAGGTGGCAGGTCCTCGTTGTGCCGGCGCAGCCACCGGGTGAAGGCGGCCACGTCCGTGTTGGCCCACATCCATGTCGGCCAGCGGCGGAAGCCCGCCAGCACCTCCCCGGGATCCTCCGGTGCGCCCGGTGCCGCGACCACCGAGCAGTGCACGGCATGGCAGTCGGGCCAGTCGCCCTCCACGGCGACGAAGGAGAAGCCCTTCTCCTCGATCAGGCGCCGCGTGAGCACGTCACGGACCTGGTAGTAGTCGGCGGTTCCGTGGGACGCCTCACCCAGCAACACGTAGCGGGCGTCGCCGATGCGGTCCAGCAGCGGATCCAGCGACGTCTGATCGGTCAGGGGCAGGGCGGCGTCGCGGATGCGGGCCTGCTCGGTGTCGGGCATGGCGGGCTTCCCTTCACGCAGGTGCACTACCGGGTCCCCGTGGTGCCGCACCGGAAACGCTCCGCGAGGGGCCGGCCGGCAGCAGGGAGCGGCTTCATGGGCGGCTGCCCTCAGCGGGGGGCTGGGTACGCCGCCATGAAGGCGATAATCAAATAGCGCATTGCGGGGCAGCTCACCGGGGATTACGAAAGTGAGTACCGCCCCCCACACAAAGCCAACTAAGTCAACAACTTCAACAAATTCAACAAAGAGGCATAGCGGCCATGGCCAAGCGAGTAATCACCCTGGTCACCGACGATATTTCTGGTGAAACGAGCGACGATGTCTCCCCCCACACGTTCAGTGTCGACGGTGTTTTCTATGAGATCGACCTCGGGGCCGACAACTATGACAAGCTTCTCGAGGCGCTCTCGCCGTACATCAGCAGCGGCCGTAAGACCGGGACAGCGGCGAAGCGCGGCCCGGCCAGGCCGCGTGTGGCTGAGGCCGGAGCCGACCCCGCGGCGGTGCGCGCCTGGGCCAAGGAGCAGGGCATCGACGTCAGCACACGCGGACGCGTCGCCAAGGACGTGATCGAGAAATACAACGCCGCGCACGGCTGAGGCGGCTCCGTACGCGGTGGCCGGTCGGCGGCCCGAAGGCGACGACGGCCCGCGGAACCGGCCCTGCAGGAGAAATCTGTCCCAACGCCCGCGAGGGCTGTTTTCCCAGGCGAGCCGGTGGGCACCCGGTGCGGCAGCCGCACATCGGGCGACCTGTGCGGTAGTCATCTGCGGACCGACAGCAGGAGGGCACCGTGAAGCTGGCGGAATTTCTGGCCGAGGTCCGCGACCGCGGGGAGTACCACAGCCAGGAGGAGGCCGAACACATCAGTGAGGCCGTGCTGCGCGTGCTCGCCATGCGGATCACGCCGGAGGAGGCCGACGACCTGGCGGCTCAGCTGCCCGCTCCCCTGGATGATGTTCTGCACGAGCAACGGGGGCGGCCCCAGTCCCTCGGTCGTGAAGAGTTCCTGCAACACGTAGCGCAGCACACCGGCGCCAGGCCGCGGACCGCGGAATGGGATGCCAGTGCCGTGCTGTCGACTGTCGCCGACGCAGTGTCCGGTGGACAGGTCAACCATCTGCTGTCCCAACTGCCGACCAGCTACGCGGAACTGTTCGGCAGACCAGGACTGAGCTGACCGCTCAAGGACGGCCCGCGGAATTACCATGTTCAGATGGGCATGGGTTATTTCCCGACGGGCCGGTCGCGGAGTGCGGATCCGTACCGGGCCACTCGTGCCGTCCGCAGAGCGACGCCATGAAAGTAGAACTGATCCAACAGGCTGCCAACGTGCTGTTCGATGTCCCGGCCGACATGCACGAGGAGATCATCGCGCTCATCACAGCTGTCGCCGGGGACCGCACGCCACAGGCCCCGCAGCTCGCCGCAGCCTTTGGTGAATGGTGCTGGCTGGTCTACACCGTCAAGGATGACGTGGTCGACGTGCTCGACATCGGGTGCGCCCGGTGATCGAGGCGACGCACGCCCCGGCTACCGGCTCCCGGCTCCCGGCTCCCGGCTACCGGCTACCGGTGGGGAATGACCAGTTCACGGCCGCGGTAGAAGCCTTCGCTCTCCTCTACGACGTACGGGGCCATCGCCGCACGCCGCTGTGCCTCGGCCTCGGAGGCCCGCCAGGCGTCGCATGCATCCTTGGAGTCCCAGAACGACACCCCGGTGATCTCCTGTCCGTCGTCGGACCAGTAAGCGAAAGCGCGGAGCATGCCCTGGGGTGAGGTGTCCGGCCGCCACGCCGTCTCGAAGTCCTCCAGGGTGTCCGGCCGAATACGACGGGTCGTGACCCAAACGAACCGCTCCTCCATGACAAGCCTCCTCAGCAACACCGCCCGCTGGGCTCGGCCCCCCGGCCCACCGTAGAGGGAAAGCACCGACTGCGCCTCACCGCTCCCTCCCGACTCGTGCACCTCGCGCCCGGCGTGCTCCGGCGTTCGGTGGGGACGGTCAGTGCCTCTTCACCTCCGCGGCCGTCGCCCGGATGGCGGAGTAGGCGGGATGCGACGCGCCACTACGTTGCGTCGTAGACGCCCGTCATCTGCTGTGGAGGTTCCCGCATGGCCACCACGTCCCCCCGTCCCGGCACGTCCGTACCGATCGAGGTCGAGCCGGGAGACGATCGCTACGACGCGCTGCGCCGGGGCTTCAACCAGCGATGGGTCGCCACGCCGGACCACGTGGTGATCGCGACCGGCACGGCGGACGTGGTGGCCGCTGTGAACGCGTGGCTGGAGCGTCATCCCGGCGACGAGACACCGCCACGGAGGATCACCGTCCGGTCAGGGGGCCACTGCTACGAGGACTTCGTCTGCGGCGACGACGTGGCCGTCATCATCGACGTCGGCTCCATGAACCGGGTGTACTACGACTCCGAGATGGACGCCTTCTGCGTCGAGGCGGGGGCGAGCAACTGGCACACCGCCACGCGGCTGTACCGGCACTTCGGCCTCGCGCTGCCCGGCGGCTCCTGTTACTCCGTCGGCGCCGGCGGCCACATCACCGGCGGCGGCTTCGGTCTGCTGTCCCGTCTGCACGGGCTGACGATCGACTATCTGTACGCCGTGGAGGTCGTCACGGTACGAGACCGCGCCCGCGCCGAAGTGACCGTGGCCCGCAAGGACTCCTCGGAGTCCGCACTGCGGGACCTGTGGTGGGCGCACACCGGCGGCGGAGGGGGCAACTTCGGCGTCGTCACACGGTTCTGGTTCCGCGGCCTGCCCGAGCCGCCCGCCCAGGTGCTGCTGCGCACCATCGCCTGGGAGTGGAAGCTGTTCGATGAGCACCCCGAGCGGTTCACCGCGCTGGTGCGCCGCTACGGGCAGTTCTTCGAGCAGGAGCACAGCGGCACCGCCGGCGACTTCCCCGGCCCGTACGACTACCGTGACCTGTTCACTCTGCTCAAACTGAACCACCGCAAGGCCGGCAAGATCGGCCTGATCGTGCAGATGGACGGCACCCGCGAGGACTCGCTGGAGCGGCTGCGGCGGTTCCTCGAGTGGATCGCCCCCGAACGGGAATACCCGCAGTCCCCGCTGGACCTGCAGACGGGCGAGCACCCGCCGCTCGGCACCCTCTACATCCCGACGCGCCTGCCCTGGCTGACCGCGACGCAGACTCTCAACGACTCCGGGCCCAACCGGTGCGGGAAGTACAAGTCCGCCTACCACACCGCGGGGTTCACCGAAGAGCAGTTGGGAGTCATCCACAAGTACCTCACCGACTCCGCGTACGGCAACGACCAGGCGCTGCTCCAGGTCGACTCCTACGGCGGCCGTGTCAACGACGTGCCATCGGACGCGACCGCGGTCCCCCAGCGGGACTCCGTCCTCAAACTCCAGTTCCAGACCTACTGGACCTGGGACAAGGACGCCAACCGGGACGGAGTCTTCGACTACCAGGACGCCCGCGCCGACCCGACCATCGCCGCGCCGCACCTGAACTGGATCCGCGGCTTCTACCGCGCCATGTACGCGAGCACCGGCGGCGTACCCGCCATCCCCGAGCCGGGCGTGCCTGATCCGTTCCACAACACCGACGGCTGCTACGTCAACTACTGCGACGCGGACCTCAGCGACCCGTCGTTCAACCCACCGGAGACCGGCCAGCCCTGGCACCGCCTGTACTACAAGGACAACTACCCCCGTCTGCAGCGCACGAAGGCCCACTGGGACCCGCGCAACGTCTTCCGCCACCACCAGTCCGTCCGCCTGCCGTAGGCCGGCCGGTCAGCCGCCCCGCCCCTCAGCCCTCGCCGTCGGGATGGCGCGGGCAGGAAGCGACGACCACGAAGGGCCACAGGGACTGGAGGAACGTCACCAGGCGTTCCGCGACCCCGGCGGCGCCCTGATGGCGTATCCCGAGCAGGAACCAGACCGCGGCGACGGCGCCGTGGCGCAGGGAACCGCCGCTGCTCGGTGCCGGGACCAGTACGACCGCCACCGCCGCCACTCCGCCGCCGCCCAGCGCCACCCGTCCGGCGAGCGCCGCCGCACGCAGCCCCCAGGCGGTGAACAGGTGGCAGGCGCCCAGCACGAGCAGCGCCGCGGTCATCACCCGGAATCCGGCAGCGCCGTAGGCCGCCAGGACGCTGATCGTCTGCGTGGCGGGGTCGTAGGCGGGCCCTTCGAGCAGCGCCGCGATCGTCCACCCCGCGGCCAGCACGACCGGCGCGCACCCCGACGAAAGCAACGCCCATACGGGAACACGTCGCATCGGACCACCGTAAAACGCCCGTCGTTCCTCGGCAGCGCACACACGGCGAGGCCCGCTCTCGCTCCCCGTGCGCGATCATGAGTGGGGAGCACAGGACGTGGAAGGGTACGTACGCCACCCGGGTCAGGTGATGAGGAGGGCCCCATGGACGCCGCCGGCGAAGGACGGCAGCAGTTGGACGCGGTCAGTGTCCGCAACGCGAAGCAGACGCTCCTCCAGTTCCTCGCCCGCGCGGGCGTCGGCTCCGGCGACGCGGCGGAGCTGATCGGGCTCGTGGAGGCCGGTGCCCTCGCCCTCGCGCATCGCAGCGTCGGCGGGGCCGGGCGCACGCCGTCCGCGGAGAAGGGCGAACTCTACGCGGCCGGGTGGCTGGACGGCGCCCAGGCCGTCGTCGACGACCTCGACGAGCTCGCCCGGCGGGCGCTGCGGGACGCCGTCGCCTCCGGTGTGGCGGATCACTCCCCGGACGCCCGCCCTCCCGTCACGAGGATGCAGGTGGAGCGGGCCAAGGTCGCGGTCGTACCGCTGTACCGCTCGTTCGCCGCCGACTCCGACCTCGATCCCGAGGTCTCCGAGCATGTGCTCACCGTGGTCCTGCGCACCATGAACGCCGGGCAGCGCGCCGACTACGCAGGGCGGCTGGACCGGTTCGTCTCGGAGCACCGGGAACGGCTGGCGCGGCTGTACGCGGCATACGGACCCGGCAGTTCCGTCCCGGTCCACGGCCGCTACTCCCTCATCCACTCCCCCACCGGCGTCGCCGTACTGGAACGGCTCGTCACGGCCCCGTCGGCGCTGCGGCGGGAGTGGGACGCCGCCGAACTGCCGCCCGCGTGGCTGGAGGGGCTCACCACGGCCTGGGGGTCGCCCGCCTGACGACACCGCCGCGCGGCCCGGCGTGTGGTCGTGGCCGTGGCCGGGCACTCGGGGCGGGTCCGTCGGGTCCCGAGGGAAGGGTGCGGTCGCGGTGGAGGATCGGCGCTACGACGACGAGGGCGGTGTGCCGGCGGCGGGTTACGCCGGGATCGCGGGCGCGTTCGCGGTGGGCGCGGCGGCGTATGCGACGGCGTTCCGGCGGCTCGGGCGGCGGGCGCCGGACCAGGTGCCGCCGTGGGACGTGGTGCTGCTGGGGACGGCGACGTTCAAGGCGGCACGGCTGCTGTCCAGGGACAAGGTGACCGGCTTTCTGCGGGCGCCGTTCACCCGCCGTGCCGGGGAGGGCGAGGGGAGCGAGGTGACGGACGTGCCGCGGGGCGGTACGGCCCGCCGCGCGGTCGGCGATCTGGTGTCCTGCCCGTTCTGCATGGGCGCCTGGGTGGCCGCCGGTCTGACCGGCTACTACGCGTGGGAGCCGCGCTCCGCGCGCCTGGTGTGCGCGGGGCTGAGCGCGGCCACGGTGGCGGACTGGCTCCAGTACGCCTGGAGCGGGACGCAGCAGGCCGCCGAGAGCTGACCGGCGGCGGGGGCGGGATCCGGGGATTGACAACGCCGATCACTGGTACTCGGTGATCGTCCTCACCGGGGCCACAGAGGGCAGGAGTACGTATGTCCATGTCTGTGTCGATGCCGCTGACGGTCGACGCCCGGGAGCACGGGCTGGCCGGTGACGGGGTGACCAACGACCAGCCGGCGTTCGAGCGGCTGGTGGGCGAGGTGGGAGCGGCCTGTGCCGCGGACGGGCGGCCCCGGACCATCCGGGTGCCGGCCGGGCGCTATCTGATGCGGGACCGGCCCACGCTCTGGTAC
This sequence comes from Streptomyces sp. NPDC030838, assembly GCF_055572035.1. NCBI lineage: Bacteria > Bacillati > Actinomycetota > Actinomycetes > Kitasatosporales > Streptomycetaceae > Streptomyces > Streptomyces sp. NPDC030838. Next base: position 155,849 of record NZ_JBVIED010000018.1, read on the forward strand.
AGCGGGGTGTCGCTGATCGGGGCCGGGCGGGGCGCTACCTGCTTCGTCCTGGAGAATCCGGGCGCGCCGCACACCCCGGTGCCGCTGGCCTGGTTCACGACCGCGCAGCACGGTGCCGGCCGGGACCGGTACATCGCCGACATCACCTTCGCGCACTTCGAAATCGACGGATCGGGCGTGCGGACGGAGGGGTATGAGGTGCTGGCCAAGGGGCTGGGGCTGCAGTACGTGCTGCGCGGGCGGTTCAGCGACCTGTACATCCACGACACGGCGGCGACCGGGTTCGGCTGCGACTTCCTCCAGGACACCGTCGTGGAGGGGGTGCTGACCGAGCGGTGCGGGCGGCAGGATCCCGGCGAAAAGATGGGCGGCGCGGGAATCGGGATCGGCGTCGGCGGCTGGGGCGACGTCGAGCGGACGGCGATCATCGGCTGTACCGCGCGCGGCAACGGCACCAACGGCATCTTCCTGGAGTTGCAGCAGGAGCACTGGCCGCCGCCGCGGGGCATCCGCATCACCGCCTGCCACTGCGAGGACAACCGGTTCGGCATCTCCGACTGGGGCGCCGACGGGCTGGTGGTGTCCGCCTCCACGATGGTCGGCAACCACGAGGCCGGGTTCGACGTCTCGTCCCAGGGCACCACGAGTGTCGGCGGGCGTGGCGGCATCGTCACCGGCTGTGTCATCGACGGCAACGTCCGCGACGGTATCGGCTTCGGCAACTCCCCCGGCCCGTACGCCTTCCGCGGCAACCGCATCAGCAACAACGGCCGGTACGGCTACTGGGGGCACAACCTGGAGGGCGGCGACCAGGCGCCGGCCACGGACGTGGTGCTGGAGTCCAACGACATCTGCGGCAACGCGCTCGACGGCATCCGCGTCGACGCCGGGCTGCGGGATCCGGCGCTGATCGGCAACCGGATCCGCGCCAACGGCCGCCGCTCGGCACCGGGGACCTCGGGCGGCGGCGCGACGGTGCGCTGTTCCCCGTTCGCGCTGGTCGACGAGGGCGCCCACTGGCCGCCGAACGGCCACCGCGGCAAGCCCGTGACGGTGGGCGGGCAGAGCGCGCGGGTGACGTACAACACCGAGACGGAGCTGGGGCTGGCGCCCTGGCGGCCGGGCGCGCAGACCGCCTGGATCCACGGCACCCCCGCGCCGGGCTCCGGCTACGACCTGCCCGACAGCCCGGCGGTGCGCGCCGGGATCACCTTCGACTCGCCGGTGTCCCGGCCCCAGCTGACCGGCAACCGCTTCTGGGACGACCCGCGGTCGCCGCGCCAGATGCACGGCTTGTGGATCACGGCCGACGGCGCCATGACCGGCGGGCGGGTCAGCGGCAACGACTTCTACGGGCACGCCTCGGCGGCCACGCGGTTCGACACGCCGCCGGTGAACGTGCGGTGGCGGGACAACGACACGCCCGGCGAGGACGAGCCCGGCGAGTGAGACCGCGCTCAGCGCCGCTGCCGGGTCTGCGCGCTCGCGCCCAGGCGCAACCGGGCGCCCTGGCGGAGGAGTTCCTCCTGGACGAGTTCGACGGGCACCTCGCGCGGGGTGCGGCCGGAGCGGACGGCCAGCGCGGCGCAGACACCGGCGGCCTGACCGGTCGCCATGGAGATGGGCATGACGCGGTACGAGGAGTGCGCCACGTGGGAGCCGGAGATGCAGCGGCCGGCGACGAGGACGCGTTCGGTGTCGCGGGGCAGCAGGCAGCGCAGCGGGATGTCGTAGAACCGGCCCTGCGGGACGCGCATCAGGATGGTGCCGGAGCCCTTCGGGTTGTGGATGTCGACGGGGTACGCGCCGTGCGCGATGACGTCGGGGAAGGAACGGGCGTCCATGATGTCGTGGCCGGTCAGGTGGTAGTCGCCGAGGATGCGGCGGGTCTCGCGGACCCCGATCTGGGTGCCGCTCTGCACGACGTACGACGTCTCGAAGCCCGGCACGTGCAGCCGCAGGAACCGTTCGATCTGCTCCAGTTGGCGGCGGGCGACGTACTCGGCGCGGGTCAGGTCCCACACGTCGGTGCCCAACGCGCCGGTGACGCGGGTGCTGTTGACGCTCACCTCGCCGCTGTGCGGGGTGCCGAAGAACAGGATGTCCTCGCGGGGCAGGGTGAGTTCGCCCGCCTTGGTGGCCTCCTCGACGAGGTCCCACAGGCCGTGCACGCCCTTCCACTGGTCGGGGTGTTCCCGGACGTACTCGGAGAACCGCGGGCGCAGGAAGTCGACGACCCGGAACATCAGTGTCATCGGCTGCACCAGTCCGTCCTTCGGGCGGCCGATCTCGCACGGCGCGCCGCAGGCCGTGGCCACGTCGCCGTCGCCCGTGCCGTCGACGACGACGCCCGCGTCGATCACCACCGGTCCCGACTTGGTCTCGAAGACCACCCGCCAGCCGTCGTCGAGGGGCAGCGCGGTGGAGGCGAAGGCGTGCAGCAGCAGACGGACGCCGGCGTCGTCCAGCAGGTCGAGGAGGACGAGCTTGTAGATCTCCGGGTCGAACGGCACCGTGTAGCCGGTCTTCAGGGACGGCCGGACGCAGCCGCCGCGCGCGTTCAGCCGGTCCAGGAGCTGCCACAGGAAGCCGGCGACCACCGCCTCGCCCTCGCCGTGGTCGTTGGGCAGCAGCTGGTCGCCCAGCTCGCCGGGTTCGGTGAACACCGCCTGTTTGCGCTCGTTGTGGAACGACATCAGCGGCATGACGAGGGCCGCGGTGGCGTTGCCGCCGAGGAAGCCGTAGCGCTCCACGAGGACGACTTCCGCGCCCGCCTCGGCCGCCGCGCAGGCGGCGGCGGTGCCGGCCGGTCCCCCGCCGACGACCAGGACGTCCGTCCGGCCGCCGTCGCGGGCCGGGCGCTCCGGCAGGGTGATGGTCCGGGACTGTGCGGGTGGTTCCAGGATGGGCATCGCTTCTTCCCGTCGGCAGGTGGATGCGCTACGGCAGGCCCGGCGTCCGGCGCGGCAGGGGCGGGCCCGGCGGCGGACGTCAGGTCGTGGTCCCGGTACCCGGCCTGAGCAGGTGCAGGCCCGGCTCGCTGGCGTCCGAGGCGGCCGGGGCCGCCGCGTCCAGGGTGTCGAGCACCGCGCCGACGCGGGCGCAGGTCTCCCGGGCCCGGCCGCGCAGCCGCTGCACGCGCGCCTCGAAGTCGCCGCGCCGCTGCGGGAATTCGTCCCAGAGCCGGTCCACCTCGGCGAGCAGCAGCCCCGCCTGCTCGCGGGCGACGCCGACCAGGGCGGGGGCGCCGAGCCGGCGGGCGAAGTCGAAGACCTTGCCGGAGTACGGCAGCGGCAGAACGGGCAGCCCGGAGAGCGCGGCGAAGATCAGGAAGTGCAGGCGCATGCCGACGACGAGGTCCAGGTGGCTCATGAAGCCGAGGACCTGGCCGGGGCTGTAGACGCTGTGCAGGATGCGGCCCCGGTCCGGTGCGGTCATCCGGGACAGGACACCGTGGGCGTGGTGCACGTCCTGGCGTTCCATCGGGACGAAGACGACATGGGAGTCCAGCCGTCGGACGAGGAAGTCCGCCACGTCGGCGAGGAGCGCGTGGTAGTCGCCCTCGTCGAGCTTCTCGGCGGCCCGGCCGGGTTCCCGGACCGACATGCCGACCAGTCGGTGGGCGTCGGCGGGGATGCCCTCCTGGCGCATCATCTGGTCGGTGAAGGGCTCCGGCGCCAGCAGCAGGGCGGGGTCGGCGGTGACGGTGATGTCGCGGTCGAGTCCGGTCTCCTCCAGGACGAGGTGCGACTCCTCGTCGCGGACCACGACCTCGTCCATGGCCGGCAGCACCGCGCGCACCGCCTCCCGGTCCTCCGCTTCGCGCAGCGGGCCGGCGCCGATGGCGTAGGCGAAGGTGCGGACGCCGCGGGCCTGGGCCGCGCCGACGACCCGGAGGTAGCGGCGGGCCTCGCCGTCGTAGAGGATGCCGCCGCCGCCCAGGACCAGCAGGTCGAGGCGGGAGATCACGTCGAGGACCTGTCGCTGCGGGACGCCCTCCCAGTCGACCACCTCGTCGAGGGTGGGGTGGTGGGCCCGGGTGTGCTCGGCGTTGCGGCTGAGGGCGATGAGGCGGGCGTGCGGGCGGTGGGTGCGCAGGCAGCTCAGCATGCAGGTGAGAATGGCCTCATCGCCGAGGTTGTAGCCGCCGTAGGAACCGAGCAGGCCGATGCGCGGGCTCGCTTCGGTGGAGCGGGGAGGCTGTGCGGTCGTGATCATCCGGCACTCCTGTTCCGTGGCGGGTCGCTGCCGCGGGTTCGGGCCCGAGTTGCCGTCACAAGTCGGGAGAAACCCCCTGCTGAGGCACTTTTCGGCGGACGGTGTCCGGGCGGGTCCGAGCGGTGGCGGACGGCCCGTACGCCGTCGGGGTCGACGGCCGGTACGCCGTCGATGTCATACGCACGGCAGCCGCGAGATGCGTCGCGGCGGAGCCCGTCACCGCCGGGATCCGCGGCCGGGACCTCGTCCTTCGCCCTGGACCGGCCCGGCCGCCACCCGGCGGCCGACTCCCGCGCCCATCCTTCCACGGGTGCCGACGGGCCACCATCGCAGGGGACAGGGGCAGGAAGTGGGGCCCGTCGCGGGCGTGGTGGGGGCGCGCCCCCGACAGGTCTCCCCGCTGCCTCCGCTCCCCCAGCCCGGCTGTTCCCGATGAGATTCCTGACATGAGCTGCGACCACAGGGGAAACCGGGGCGGCAGATCGAGCCGCTCGGTCGGGCGAGGAGTGGTGACGCTCTGTAGTTCACTCCGCTGCCGTACATCACCGAGCCCCGGCCGCCCGGAGGACGGAGGCTGTTCGGGTGCCCCGGTGGTCCGCCGGGCACGCCCGTCGGCCGGCGGTCACGCGGTCACCGCCGCGTCCGGCCCCGGAGCACCGGTTCGCGTCGTCCCCACGGAGGAGGCCTGAATGAGCACCCTTTCTTCCCGGACCTGGCAGCACGCCGTCGTCACCGGCGGGGCCGGGTTCGTCGGCTCGCACCTGTGTGCCGCCCTGCTGGAGTCGGGCGCCGCGGTCACCTGCGTGGACGACTTCAGCACCGGTCGGCAAGAGAACGTGACGCCGCTGCTCGACCGCCCCGGATTCACGCTGGTGCAGGCCGATGTCGCCGAGGGCTTCGAGGTCGACCGGCCGCCGGATCTCGTGCTCCACTTCGCCTCCCCCGCCTCCCCCGCCGACTATCTGCGTCTCCCGCTCCACACGATGGAGACCGGCAGCCTGGGCACCCGTCACGCCCTGGAGCTGGCCCACCGCGCGGGCGCCCGCTTCGTGCTCGCCTCGACGTCCGAGGTGTACGGCGACCCACAGCAGAACCCGCAGGACGAGCGGTACTGGGGCCATGTGAACCCGGTCGGCCCGCGCAGCGTCTACGACGAGGCCAAGCGCTTCGCCGAGGCGCTGACCACCGCGCACGCGGACAGCGAGGGCACCGACACCTGCATCGTGCGGCTGTTCAATACCTACGGCCCCCGGATGCGCGGCCATGACGGCCGGGCGGTGCCGACGTTCGTCCGGCAGGCGCTGGACGGCGAACCCCTCACGGTCACCGGCGACGGCCGCCAGACCCGGTCCCTGTGCTACGTCGACGACACCGTGCGCGGCGTCCTCGCGGCGGCGGCGCACGGACTGCGCGGCCCGGTGAACATCGGCAACCCGGCCGAGATCACCATGCTCGACCTGGCCCGTCTGGTGATCGAGCTGACCGGGTCGGACTCCGAGATCCGGTTCATCGAGCGGCCGACCGACGATCCGGCCGTGCGCTGCCCGGACATCACCCTGGCCCGCGACAAGCTCGGCTGGGAACCGCGGGTCGACGCCGAGGAGGGGCTGCGCCGCACGATCGCCTGGTTCCGCTCCGGCGCGGACCACCGGGACCACTGACTCCGCCGTCGTCCATCGCGCCGCCCGCCCCCGCGGCCTCGCGGAAGCGGCCCGCGGAAGCCGACCGCAGGAGCCGACCGCAGGTGCCGACCGCGGAAGCCGACCGCCCCTTCGCCGAAAGGCCTGGTCCATCCATGCGCATCCTCGGAATCAACGCCCTTTTCCACGACCCCGCCGCCGCTCTGGTGATCGACGGCCGCACCGTCGCCGCCGCCGAGGAGGAGCGGTTCTCCCGCCGCAAGCACGGCAAGCGGCCCGTGCCCTTCTCCGCCTGGGAGCTGCCGGAGAAGGCCGCCGCCTGGTGCCTGCGCCGGGCGGGCCTGCGCCCGCAGGACCTGGACGCCGTCGCCTACTCCTACGACCCGGCCCTCGCCCGGCCCGCCGACGCGATGGGCCTGGACGACCCCTGGGACCATCTGCGGCAGACCTACGCCCGCGAGGCCCCGGGCTTCCTGAAGGCCGCGCTGCCCGGCCTCGACCCGGACATCGTCCGCTTCGTACCGCACCACATGGCGCACGCCGCCTCCAGCGCGTTCTGCGCGGACGGCGCCGAGGACTCCTCCGTGCTGGTCCTGGACGGTCGCGGGGAGCGCGCCTCGCATCTGGCCGCGCGCCGGGTCGGGGACAAGCTGGAGGCGCTGTACGCCCAGGAGCTGCCGCACTCGCTCGGTCTGGTCTACGAGGAGCTGACCGGGCATCTGGGGTTCCTGCGCTCCTCCGACGAGTTCAAGGTGATGGCCCTCGCCTCGCACGGCACCCCGCGCATGCTGTCCGAGCTGCGCCGCTACGTCCACCCGACCGGCGACGGCGGGTTCCGGGCCACCGGAGTGCCCTGGCACGAGTTCTGTCCGCCCCGGGGCGCCGAGGAGCCCTGGACGCAACAGCACGCGGACGTGGCCGCGAGCGCCCAGGCGGTGCTGGAGGAGACCCTGCTCGACCTGGTGCGCTGGCTGCACGGCCGGACCCGTCACAGCGTGCTCACGCTCGCCGGGGGCGTCGCCCTGAACTGTGTCGCCAACTCGCGGATCGCCCGCGAGGGCCCGTTCTCCCGGGTGTGGGTGCAGCCCGCGGCCGGCGACGCGGGCACCGCGCTGGGCGGCGCGCTGCTGCTGTCCGCCGGGGCGGGTGAGGCGCCGGAGCCGATGACCGGCGCCGATCTGGGCCGGGACTGGTCCGACGCGGAGCTGGGGGCGTGGCTGAAGACGGCGGCCGTACCGTTCGAGCGTCCGCCGGACATCGCCGAGACGGTGGCGCGGACGCTCGCGGACAACGGGATCGTCGCCTGGTTCCAGGGCCGCTCGGAGTACGGCCCGCGGGCGCTCGGCCACCGGTCGCTGCTGGCCCACCCGGGGCACGCGGGCAACCTGGAACGCCTCAACGACGTCAAGGGCCGCGAGCAGTTCCGGCCGGTGGCGCCGATGGTGCTGGCCGACCGCGCCGCCGAGATCTTCGACGGGCCGCTGCCTAGCCCGTACATGCTGTTCGTGCACGACGTGGCGCCGGAGTGGAAGGACCGCATCCCGGCCGTCGTGCACGTGGACGGCACGGCCCGCATCCAGACCGTCGACCCGGCCCAGGAGCCGCTGGTGGCGCGGATGCTGAGCGAGTTCGAGAAGCTGACCGGGCTGCCGGTCGTGGTCAACACCAGCCTCAACACGGCGGGCCGGCCCATGGTGGACGACCCGCGCGATGCCTTGGAGTGCTTCGGCTCCTCGCCCGTCGACCTGCTCGCCATCGGCCCGTACGCGATCCGGCGCGGTGACTTCTTCCGCACCGGGGCGAACGGGAGGAACTGATGAACGAGCACGGAGCGGAGCAGCCGGACGCGGCGCGGTACCCGCGGGCGGCGGAGGAGTCGCCGGCGGCTGAGGAGACCGCCGCGACCGCGTACGCCGTCGTGATCCCCACCCTCGGCCGCCCCAGCCTGCGCACCTGTCTGCGGGCGCTGGCCGCCGCCGACGGTCCCCCGCCGGAGCGGGTGGTCCTCGTCGACGACCGGCGCGACGCCGCGGGCGCGCCCCTCGCGGCCGACGTGCCGGAGCCGCTGCGGTCGCGCACCACGGTCGTGCCGGGCGGCGCCCGGGGGCCGGCGGCGGCACGCAACACCGGGTGGCGGGCGGCCGGTGCGGTGCCGTGGATCGTCTTCCTGGACGACGACGTGGTGCCCGGCCTCACCTGGGCGGCCGATCTCGCCCGCGATCTGGCGGCGGCCACGCCCCGCACCGGCGCGGTGACCGCGCAGATCCACGTCCCGTTGCCGGCCGACCGGCGCCCCACCGACTGGGAGCGCAACACGGCCGGGCTGGCGACCGCCCGGTGGATCACCGCCGACATGGCGTACCGGCGTACGGCGCTGGAGGCGGCCGGCGGCTTCGACGAGCGGTTCCGGCGGGCGTTCCGGGAGGACGCGGACCTGGCGCTGCGGGTGACCGGTGCCGGGTGGGAGGTGGCCGAGGGGAGCCGGATGACGTCCCATCCGGTGCGGTCGGCCGACCGGTGGGTCTCGGTACGGCTCCAGGCGGGCAACGCGGACGACGTCCTGATGACGCGGCTGCACGGCCGTACCTGGTGGCACCGGGCGGAGGCGCCCCGGGGCCGGCTCCCCCGGCATCTGGCGGTGACCGGGGCGGCGGTGGCCGCGCTGGCGTGCGCGGCGCTGCGCAGGCCCCGCGGAGCCGCGGTGTGCGGCGCGTTGTGGCTGGCCGGGACGGCCGAGTTCGCGCTGGCGCGGATCCGGCCGGGGCCGGGCACCCGGGACGAGATCGTCACGATGGCGCTGACCAGCGTCGCCATTCCGCCGGCCGCCATCTGGCACTGGCTGCGGGGACAGGTCGTGCACCGGGGGACGCCGCCCTTCGACCCGGCGGGGACCCCGGGGCCGCCGTCGGCGCGGCGGGAGCCGGAACGGGAGCGGGTGGGCTCATGAGCGACCGCCCGTGGATCTACGAGGGACCCGCGCCGCCCGTCCCCTCGCCCGGCGGCGCGCTCCCGGCCGCCGTCCTCTTCGACCGCGACGGCACCCTCGTCGTCGACGTGCCCTACAACGGCGACCCCGCGCGCGTGGAGCCGAAGCCGACGGCGCGCGCGGCCGTGGACGCCGTGCGGGCGCGGGGCGTCGCGGTCGGCGTGGTCAGCAACCAGTCGGGCGTGGCGCGCGGGCTGCTGACCCGTGCCCAGGTCGAGGCCGTCCGGCGGCGGGTGGAGGAGCTGCTCGGCCCGTTCGGGGTGTGGGCGGTCTGCCCGCACGGCCCCGACGACGGCTGCGCCTGCCGCAAGCCCGCGCCGGGGCTGGTGCTCGCCGCCTGCGCCCGGCTGGGTGTCGACCCCGCCCGCACCGTCGTCATCGGCGACATCGGCGCCGACCTGGCCGCGGCCCGTGCGGCAGGCGCCCGGGGCATCCTGGTCCCGACTCCGGCGACCCGCCCCGAGGAAACGGCCCACGCCCCGGAGACGGCCCCGGACCTGCTGTCGGCGGTACGGCTGGTCCTGGACCGACCGGGACCCGCCTCCGCGAGGCCGCCGCGCATGCCGGTCGCCACGTGCCCGCCGGGTGCCGGCGAGGCGCCGCACGACGCACCCGACACGGTGTCCGTCACCGAAGCCCCGCATCCGGTCACCGCCCCGCACGCGACCGCCCGGAACGGCGCCCGGGGCGCGGCATCCCCGGTTCACTCCCCACAGCCCACCGCCACGCCGCCGCACACAACCGGCCGAGGCAGCGCACAAGGCGACGACCGCAGCACGGCGCCTCCGACCGCCGCCAGGCCGTCTGCCGCCACGCCGCCGCACACAACCGGCCCGAGCGGCACACCGAACGGCGCCCGCGGCGCCGCGTCCCCTGGCGGCGCCCCGAAGGCCGCTGCCACGCGGGACTCCACACCCGTCCCCACCCCCGCCCCCGTCCGAACGGCGGCCCCCTCATGACCCCCGCCCCCCGGACCCTCGTCGTCCGTCTCGACAGCGCCGGTGACGTGCTGCTCGCGGGGCCGGCCGTGCGGGCGGTGGCCGCCGGGTCGGCGTACACGGCGTTGTTGTGCGGGCCGCAGGGGGAGCAGGCGGGGCGGATGCTGCCGGGAGTGGACGAGGTGTTGGTGCACGACGCGCCGTGGGTGGGTCTTGAGCCGGCGGCGGTGTCGCGGGAGGGGACGCGGCGGCTGCTCCAGGCCCTGACGGAGCGGCGCTTCGACCGGGCGCTGATCCTGGTGTCGTACCACCAGAGCCCGCTGCCGGCGGCGCTGCTGCTGAAGCTGGCGGGGGTCGGCTGGACGGCGGCCGACAGCGAGGACTATCCGGGCGCGCTGCTCGATCTGCGCCACCACCGGCGGCCGCACCGGCACGAGGCGCTGGCCGCGCTGGATCTGGCGGAGGACGCCGGGTTCGCGCTGCCGCCGGGTGACGACGGGGCGCTGCGGGTGAGGAAGCCGCCGGACACCACGCATCTCACCGGCCCCGAGCCGTACGTCGTGCTGCATCCGGGCGCCGCCGTCCCGGCCCGCGCGTGGAGCCCCGCCCGGGCGGCGCGGGCCGCGGCGGCGCTGGCCGCGGAGGGCTACCGGGTGGTGGTCACCGGGGGGCGCGGGGAGCGTGAACTGACCGCGCGGGTCGCCGGGCGGCACGCCCTGGATCTCGGCGGGGCCACCGATCTGCGGCAGCTGGCGGGGGTGCTGGCCCGGGCGCGGGTGACGGTGACCGGGAACACCGGTCCGGCGCATCTCGCCGCCGCGGTCGGCACTCCGGTGGTGTCGCTGTTCGCCCCGGTGGTACCGGCCGAGCGGTGGCGGCCGTACGGCGTGCCGTCCGTGCTGCTCGGCGACCAGCGGGCGGCCTGCGCGGGCACCCGGGCGCGCCGCTGTCCCACGCCGGGCCATCCGTGCCTGGACGGGATCGGCGACGCGGAGGTGCTCGCCGCGGTGGCCGCGCTGAGCGGCGACGGGGCGGCGGACCGCCCGGACCGACCAGTCGGGATGAATGACTTGACGGAGACAAGGAAGACGGCCAACCAGACATCAGAAACAAAAGGGGCAGATGAGCGAGGAGTGGCCTTGTGAACATTCTTCTGTGGCATGTGCACGGCTCCTGGACGACGGCGTTCGTCCAGGGCCCGCACACCTACCTCGTCCCCGTGCTCCCCGACCGCGGCCCGGACGGCCGCGGCCGCGCCCGCACCTTCTCCTGGCCGGCCTCCGTGCGCGAGGCGACCCCGGAGGAGCTGCGCGAGGCGGAGGTCGACCTGGCCGTCCTCCAGCGCCCGCACGAGCCGGCGCTGGCCGAGCGCTGGCTGGGCGGCCGGCGCCCCGGCCGCGACGTGCCCGCCGTCTACCTGGAGCACAACGCCCCGGACGGCGGCGTACCGAACACCCGGCACCCGTTCGCCGACCGCGACGACCTGACGCTCGTGCACGTCACCCACTTCAACCGCCTGTTCTGGGACAACGGCGGCACCCGCGCCGAGGTGATCGAGCACGGCGTGGTCGACCCGGGCCACCGGTACACGGGCCGGCTCTCCCGGGCGGCCGTCGTCGTCAACGAGCCTGTACGGCGCGGCCGGTACACCGGTACGGACCTGCTGCCCGCCCTGGCCGAGGCGGCGCCGCTCGACGTCTTCGGCATGCGCACCGACGGGCTCGCCGCCCACCTCGGGCTGGCCGAGGACCGGTGCCGGTCCGCCGACCTGCCGCAGAGCGAGCTGCACGCGGCAATGGCCGAGCGGCGGCTGTATCTGCACCCGGTGCGCTGGACCTCGCTCGGCCTGTCGCTGCTGGAGGCCATGCAGCTCGGCATGCCGGTGGTGGCGCTGGCCACCACGGAGGCGGTGGAGGCCGTACCCCCCGGCGCGGGCGTGCTGTCCACCCGTCCCGAGGTGCTGGCCGAGGCCGCCCGCCGCTATCTCGCGGAGCCCGAGGCGGCGGCCGAGGACGGGGCGCGGGCCCGCCAGGCGGCCCTCGCGCGGTACGGGCTCAAGCGCTTCCTGAACGACTGGGAGCGCCTGATCACGGAGGTGCGCTCATGACCGCATCGGTCGGTTCCCTGACCGCCGCACCGGACGCCGGTGGCCCCGGCTCCCTCGACATCACGCTGGTCTCCGAGCACGCCAGTCCGCTCGCCGCGCTCGGCGGGGTGGACGCGGGCGGACAGAACGTGCACGTCGCCGCTCTCGCGGGCGCCCTCGCCGACCGCGGGCACCGGGTGACCGTCTTCACCCGCCGGGACAGCCGGGAGCTGCCCGACCGGGTGCCGCTGCGCGACGGGGTCGAGGTGCACCATGTGCCCGCCGGACCGCCCGAGCCGCTGCCCAAGGACGAACTGCTGCCGCACATGGACGAGTTCGGGCGGTATCTCACCCGGGTGTGGCGGTCCCGGCCGCCCGATCTGGTGCACTCGCACTTCTGGATGTCGGGCCTCGCCGCCCTGCACGCGGTGCGCGCGCTGGACCTGCCGCTGCTGCACACGTATCACGCGCTCGGCACGGTCAAGCGCCGCCACCAGCAGCTCGCGGACACCAGCCCGCCGCAGCGCGTCGCGCTGGAGACCGAGGTGGGCCTGGGCTGCGACCGGGTGATCGCCACCTGCCGGGACGAGGTCGTCGAACTGGCCCGGATGGGCGTGCGCGCCGACAAGGTCAGCGTGGTGCCGTGCGGCGTCGACACCGACCTGTTCACCCCGCAGGGCCCGGCCGTCCCGCGCGGCCCGCATCCCTACCGGCTGCTCCAGCTGGGGCGCCTGGTCCCGCGCAAGGGAGCCGCGGTGTCCGTCGCCGCGCTGACCCTGCTGCCCGACACCGAGCTGGTGGTGGTCGGCGGCCCGCCCGCGCACCGGCTCGACGAGGACCCCGAGGTGCGCCGGCTGCGCGAGATCGCCCGCCGCGCCGGGGTCGCCGACCGGGTCCGGTTCACCGGCGGGGTGCCCAGCCGGCAGGTACCGCCGCTGCTGCGCGGCTCCGACGTGGTGCTGTGCCCGGCGGACTACGAGCCCTTCGGCATCGTCCCGCTGGAGGCCATGGCCTGCGGTGTCCCGGTCGTGGCCAGCGCGGTCGGCGGCCAGCTGGACACCGTCGCGGACCCCGGCACCGGGCGCCTGGTGCCGCCGCGCGACCCGCGGGCCCTGGCCCGGGCGGTCGCCGATCTCCTCGCCCGGCCGGAGGCCCGCCGGGCGTGCGGGGCGGCCGGCCGCCGCCGGGTGCTGCGCCGCTACACCTGGGGCCGGGTCGCCGCCGAGACCGAGGCGGCGTACTGCGCCGTCCTGGAGGCCGCCACGGCCGTGACGGAGGTGGTCTGAGGAGCGTCCGAGGGGCTCCTAGCGAGCACCGTCCGTCCACGCCGTCACCGCTGCGAGCACCGACGTTCGAAGGAGGTGCGGGTCCCGCCGCCGTCGCCGCGACGCGGTACGCCCGACCAGCATGAGCGAATCCCCTGCACTCGCCGCCGCCCGGTCGCACTGCCGGTCCCTGGAGCAGGCCCTCGTCCGGCTGCGCACGGACGGCCTCGGCCGGATCGCGGACTGGGGCGGCCGGCTGGCCGCCGTCCTCCCGGCCGGCGGCCGGCTGCTCGCCGCGGGCAACGGCGGCAGCGCCGCCCAGGCCCAGCATCTGACCGCCGAGCTGGTCGGCCGCTACCGGCAGGAGCGGCCCGCGTTCTCGGCGATCTCCCTGCACGCGGAGACCTCCAGCCTGACCGCCATCGGCAACGACTACGGCTTCGACCAGGTGTACGCCCGGCAGGTCGCCGCGCACGGCCGGCCCGGGGACGTGCTGATGCTGCTGTCCACCTCGGGCCGCAGCGCCAACCTGATCAGCGCGGCCGTCGCGGGCCGCCGGGCGGGGCTGCGGGTGTGGGCGCTGACCGGTCCCGCGCCGAACCCGCTGGCCGAGGCCGCCCACGAGGCGCTGTGCGTGGAGGCGGACACCACGGCCACCGTGCAGGAGGCCCACCTGGTCGCCGTGCACCTGCTCTGCGAGGGCTTCGACGCGGCCCTCGGCACCCCGGCCACCGTCCGGGACCGGGCCACCGTCGCCGGGAGGGTGTCATGACGGGGCCCCGGCCGCTGGTGGTCGTCGGGGACGTGCTGCTCGACGAGGACGTCGAGGGCGTCGCCACCCGGCTGGCCCCGGACGCGCCCGCGCCCGTCGTGGACGTCACCGACGACCGGCGCCACCCCGGCGGGGCGGGCCTCGCCGCCGCGCTGGCGGCCCGCGGCGGCCGCGAGGTGACCCTGGTGACCGCGCTCGGCGACGACGCCGCCAGCGAGGCCGTACGGCGGCAGTTGCGCGGCCGGGTCCGGCTGGTGGAGATCCCGCTGCGGGGCAGTCTGCCGGTGAAGACGCGGGTGCTGGCCGGCGGGCGTCCGCTGGTCCGCATCGACCGGGGCGGCGGTGAGCCCGGGGAGCCCGACGAGGCGGTGCGGGAGGCGCTGACCCAGGCCCACGCGGTGCTCGTCGCGGACTACGGGCGGCACACGGCGAGCGCCGTACGCCGGCACCTGGAGGCCGTCGTCCCGCGCACCCCGCTGGTGTGGGACCCGCACCCGAAGGGCGACCCGCCGGTGCCCGGCGCCCGGCTCGTCACGCCGAACGCGGCCGAGGCGCGCAGTCTGTGCCCGGGCGACGGCGAGTCGCTGCGCGCGTACGCCGAGCGCGGCTCCCGGCTCGCGGACCGCTGGCAGGCGGCGGGCGTGGCCGTGACGCTCGGGGAGCGCGGGGTACTGCTGACCCGGCCCGCCGCCGGTACGCCGATGCTGGTCCCGCCGCCGTACCGGGCGACCGGTGATCCGTGCGGCGCGGGCGACTGCTTCGCCGCGACCACCGCCGCCGCGCTCGCCGACGGCGCGCTGCCCGAGGAGGCGCTGCAGCGGGCGGTCGCCGAGGCCGCCGCGTTCGTGGCGGCGGGCGGTGCCGGGAACCCGGCGCTGTGGCGGACGGAGCCCGACGCCCCCGCCGGTCCGGTGCCGGGCACCGACGCGTTCGCGCTCGCCGAGCAGGTGCGGGCGCGCGGCGGCACGGTGGTGGCCACCGGCGGCTGCTTCGATCTGCTGCATGCCGGGCACGTCGGGCTGCTGGAGAGCGCCCGGCGGATCGGCGACTGCCTGATCGTGTGCCTCAACTCGGACTCCTCCGTGGCCCGCCTCAAGGGCCCGGGCCGGCCGATCAACCCGGTGGCGGACCGGGCCCGGGTGCTCCAGGCGCTCGGCAGCGTCGACGCCGTCGCGGTGTTCGACGAGGCCACCCCGCAGGCGCTGCTCAGCCGGCTGCGGCCGGACGTCTGGGTGAAGGGCGGCGACTACTCCGTGCAGGAGCTGCCCGAGGCGGAGACGCTGCGCGCGTGGGGCGGGCAGGCGGTCGTACTGCCGTACCTCGACGGCCGGTCGACCACCCTGCTGGCCCGCCGGGCCGCGCGGGCCGCCGTGTCGCTGAAACCCGGTGGGCCGGCGGCGTGAGCGTGCTGGTGCTGCGCGCGCTGGGCCTGGGCGACCTGCTCACCGCCGTCCCCGCCCTGAAGGCGCTGCGGCGCAGGCTGCGGGGCCACGAACTGGTGCTGGCCGCCCCCGGCCGGCTCTCGGCGGCCGCCACGGCGACGGGCCTGGTGGACCGGCTGCTGCCCGCCGAGGCCCCGGGCCGGGCCGTGCCCACCGAGCTGGCATGGCCGGGACCGGCCCCGGACGTCGCCGTGGACCTGCACGGCAACGGCCCGCCCAGCCACCTGCTGCTCCAGCGGCTCCGCCCACGCCGACTACTCGCCTACGCGCACCCCGGCACGCCCGAAATCCCCGGCCCGGTGTGGCGCGACGACGAACACGAGCGGGACCGCTGGTGCCGCCTGCTCACCTGGTACGGCATCCCGGCCGACCCGGCCGACCTGTCCATCCCGCCGCCCGCGACACCGTCGCCCGCCCCCGAGGCCATCGTCATCCACCCCGGCGCGGACGCCCCCGCCCGCTGCTGGCCGAAGGAGCGCTTCGCGGCCGTGGCACGGGAGCTGCACGCGGCGGGCCATCGGGTGGTGGTGACGGCGGGCGCGGGCGAGGCCGCCCTGGCCGCACAGGTCGCGTCGGCGGCCGGGCTCCCCGCCTCCGCCGTCCTGGGCGGCAGCGCCGACGTGCCGTTCGACCGGCTGGCCGCGCTGGTCGCGGGCGCCCGCTGTGTCGTGGTCGGCGACACGGGCCTCGCCCATCTGGCCACCGCCCTGGGCACGCCCTCGGTCGTCCTGTTCGGCCCGGTCGCCCCCCGCCTGTGGGGGCCGCCGCCCGATGCCCGGCACCGCGTGCTCTGGCACCCCGGCGACGACACCTCCGCCCGGCCGGGCGACGCCCACGGGCGGGTGCCGGACGAGCGGCTGCTGAGGATCACCGTGGGGGAAGTGCTGGCGGCGGTGCGGGACCTCCCGTGGGCTGCCGGGTGCGGAGCGTGGGTGGCTGGTCGCGCAGTTCCCCGCGTCCCTTGAGGTGGGTCCACTGGTTCTACCTGGAAGGGGCGCGGGGACCTGCGCGAACGGGCCCCACCGGGACGCACCCGGCGACGAATCCGACGCCGCCCGGCTCAGGCCGCCGTCTGAAGCTCCGCCCGGCGCTCCCCGGTCCGCAGCGGCCTGACCGGCGTCGGAGTGCGGCGCTGCCGCAGCAGGAAGCCCGTGCCGATCGCGCCGGCGATGATCAGGCCGCCCGCGACGAGGGCGCCGCGGGCGCCGGCGAGTTCCATCAGGAGGCCGAGGGCGGGCGGGCCGGCCAGGCCCCAGCCGGTGCTGATGCTGCCCCACACGCCGAGGACGCGGCCGCGCATGTGGGCGGGCGGGTCGGTCTGCAGCACGGTCGTGCCGGCGGTGTCGGAGACGGATTCCACGATGGCCATGGGCAGGACCAGGACCAGCAGGACGGCGAGCGACGGCGACAGTCCCGCCACCACCTGGAGCAGCGCGCCCGCCGCGGCCAGCGTGCCGACGAGCCGCACGGACGGCTTGCGCAGCCGGGCGCCGAGCACCGCGCCGAGGATGCCGCCGACGGCGAGCACGGTGGAGACGGTGCCGAAGGATCCGGCGTCACCCGCGAGCGGGCCGGTGACGAGGACGGCGAGGGTGAGGCCGTAGTTGCGGCCGAAGACGGCGCTGATGCCGGTGATCCCGGCGAGCGCGACCAGCCGGGGGCGCCGCGCGAAGAACGCCAGCCCCTCCCGGACGGTCATGTCGCCGCTCTCGCGGCCCTTGCCCTTCGCCCGGGAGCCCCGCTGGGCGGGGATCACCGCGCGGGTGCCCGCCCCGGCGATCGGCCGCAGGAACGGGATCACGGAGGCGACGAAGAAGAACGACAGACCGTTCGCGGCGTAGGCGGCGGCCGTGCCGAGGAAGCCGACCGTGACACCGGCGAACGCGGTGCCGGCGAGCCGCCCGGCGCTGTGCACCAGGGAGCCGACGCCGATGGCGGACGGGACGTCCTCCGGCCGGACCAGGTCGTTGCCCAGCAGGGCACAGGCGGGGCCGTCGACGGTGGCGATGGTGCCGGTGACGGCCGCCAGCACCAGCAGCACGGTCAGGTCGAGCCGGTCCGTCGCCACGAGCAGGGCCGTCGTCAGGGCGACGAGGCCGAGCAGCGCCTGGCTGACCAGGGCGGTCAGCTTCCGGGGCCAGCGGTCGACGGCGGCGCCGCCGAGCAGACTGATCAGCAGCGCGGGCGCGGCCTGCACGGAGATGGACAGGCCGGTCGCGGCGGCGGACCCGGTGATCTGCAGGACCAGCAGGTTCTGGACGGTGAGCTGCATCCACGTGCCGGCGTTGGAGACGAAGTTCGCCAGCGACCACCAGCGCATGCTCCGGTAGCGCAGGGACCGCCACGGCGAGCGGGACGCGCTGGGCGGGGGCACGGCGTCGTCGGACGCCGGGGCGGGGTCGGTCGGGGGCACGGGGGCAGCGTTGGTATCAGGCACGGCGGAGGAATCAGACACGGCGGTACTCGGCAGGGTGTTCCGGGGACTCGGGAGGATCGGGACATCCGTGGGAGTCGGGAACACCGGCTGCGCTGCGCGGTCACTCCACGGGATCTTTCGAACGAGCGTCGCCCATCGTGGCAGAAGGGACCCCGCGGTCCTGACCGGCCGCCCTCGCCGGAGCGGTGCCGATGCGGCCCCGAGGCGGCAAATCCGGGGCTGGCCAGGGGATTTGGCGCAACTTGTGCACTTCCTCACAAGGCTGCGGGGGCCTTCCCGGGACCTGTGAGCGAGTGCACAAGCACCCTGGGAATCCCGGGGAATTCCCCCTGTCACCCCCTCCCATTCACACCCCCGGGCCCGCGTTACGCCCGCCCCGGCACGGGCACCCGGGTCTCTGGGCGGGCCCCCGCCCGGGAGCCGCCGTAGCCACGATGGAGGGAGTGGACATGGGACACGGAGGAAACGTCATCGACGAGCTGGTGACGGACCACCGGGAGGTCGAGACGCTCTTCGGCAAGATCGAGGCGCTCCCGCCGGGCCACACGGACCGCAAGGTCTACGCGGACCAGGTCACCATGGAGCTGGTGCGCCACTCGGTCGCCGAGGAGGCCCATCTCTACCCGGCCGTGCGTGAGCACGTGGCGAACGGGGACGCCATGGCCGACAAGGAGCTCGAGGATCACGCCAAGGCCGAGCAGATCATGAAGGATCTGGAGGGCTGCGACGCGGACGATCCCGAGTTCGACCGGTTGATCGGCATGCTCATGAACGAGATCCGCTCGCATGTGGCGGACGAGGAGGGCAACCTCTTCCCGATGCTGCGCCAGTCCTGCCCCGCGGAGACTCTCGACGAGCTGGGCGACAAGGTGCGCCAGGCGAAGAAGATGGCGCCGACCCGTCCGCACCCGTCCGCCCCGGACAAGCCCCCGGCCAACAAGCTGCTCGCGCCCGGCATGGGATTCGTCGACCGGATGCGCGACATGCTGACGGGCCGCGGCAAGAAGGACTGAGCCCCGACCGGGGCCGTACGTCCTTCGGTGAACCCCCCACCCGCACTCGACCGCCATGGAGGTGTCATGGCCGGCATCACACCCCCCGACCTGCAGAAGGCCCTGTCCGGCGCGGAGTACCCGACGGACGCCAAGAAGCTGGCGAAGGTCGCCCGGGACAATCACGCGCCCAAGGAGATCACCGACCGGATCAAGCACCTGGGCAAGCAGGAGTTCCAGAACCCGGCCGAGGTGAGCAAGGCGGTGTTCCGCAACGAGTGACTCCCGCACGCGTACGGCGGCCGTGGCGCTCTGCCACGGCCGCCGTCGTGTGCGTCGTGTGCCGGGAGCGGCCGACCGGTTCAGCCGACGTAGCCGACCGGTTCAGCCGACGTACCGGCGTGCGGGCGACGACCGCCGCGCCTCCTCCAGGGCGGCGATCCGGGCCTCCAGCTCGGGCGGTACGGGGTCGCGCTGCCGCAGCACCCAGGGCAGCCCGGCCGCCGCGTGGGCGAAGGCCCGCGCCGAGGCCCGGTCGTGCGGCACCGTGCGCAGCAGGTACCAGGTGCGGCGCAGCGCCGACGGCCAGGGGCGGCGCAGCCAGGTGAACCACAGGGTGTTGCGCAGGCCGAGGACCCGCCGGTGGGTGCTGTCGCGGACC
Source organism: Streptomyces sp. NPDC030838 (assembly GCF_055572035.1). Classification (NCBI taxonomy): domain Bacteria; kingdom Bacillati; phylum Actinomycetota; class Actinomycetes; order Kitasatosporales; family Streptomycetaceae; genus Streptomyces; species Streptomyces sp. NPDC030838. Next base: position 175,286 of record NZ_JBVIED010000018.1, read on the forward strand.
GGGGAGGCGGCGTGATGGATGGTGATCTCGGGGACGTAGCAGAGCCAGTGCCCGCGGCGCAGCAGGTCGGTGGCGAGCAGTTCCTCCTCGCCGCCGAGCCACAGCCCGGGGTGGAAGCCGCCGGCGGCGCGGAAGGCGTCGGTGCGCATCACGGTGGCGGCGGCGAGGAACGAGCCGAGGGCGGGGCCGGGCAGCCAGTCGGGGCCGGTGAGGGGCGAGTCGCGCAGTTCGGCGACGACCGGGTCCTCCTCGCCCGAGGGCTCGACGACGATCCGGGCCGTCACGGCGGCCAGCCGCGGATGGGCGTCCAGCAGGTCCGCCGCGTGGCGCAGCGAGCCCGGCTCCCACCAGGTGTCGTCGTCGCAGAAGGCCACGTACGGGGTCCGCGCGTACCGCACGGCGAGGTTGCGGCCGATGGCTCCGAGGTTGCGTCCGGGGCGCAGCAGCAGGACCTCCGGGTGGTCCCGGGCGACCGCCTCGGCGGTGCCGTCGTGCGAGCCGTTGTCGGTGACGATCACCGGGGGCCGTTCCGGCAGGTCGCGCAGGGTGCGCAGGGTGCGCAGCAGTTCGGGGCGGCGGTCTCGGGTGATCACCACGACGGTGGTACGGCCGTCGGGGCGGGCGGCGTGGTCGGTCACGGCCTCCTCCCCTCCAGCAGCCGGGCCGCCTGTTCGACCCGGGCGGGCAGCGGTGCGCGGTGCCGGAGAGCGGCGGGCAGCCGGGCGAGCACGCCGCGCAGGGCGGCCCCGGCCGCGGGCTCGCCCCGGGCGGCCGCCGCGGCGAGGCGGGCGGTGCCGCGCAGGGCGACCGGGGCGGGGCGGCGGAGCCAGGCGGTGAGCAGCTCGTTGCGCCACTGGACGGCGGAGCGGCCGGGCCGCCCGCCGGGGTCCGGGTGGTGCAGGGCGGTCACCGAGGGCACGTAGGACACGCCCCAGCCGCGCGCGGCCAGGTCGTAGGCGAGCAGGGTCTCCTCGCCGCCGAAGAACAGCACCGGGTGGTAGCCGCCGGCGTCGAGGAAGGCCCGGCGCCGCACCACGGCCGCGCAGGCGAGGAAGCCGAGCACCGGGGTGCCGGGGAGCCCGGGGTCGGGGGGCAGCGGGGAGGCGGCGAGGACGGAGTTGAGCGGGTCCTCGACGGCGTCCGGGCCGACGAGGGTGCGCGCGGCGAGCAGTCCCAGCCGGGGGTGCGCGTCGAGGAGGTCGGCGGCGGCGGTCAGCGCGCCCGGCGCCCACCACGAGTCGTCGTCGCTGAACGCGACATACGGCGTGGTGGCGTGGCGTACGGCGAGGTTGCGCCCGAGTGCCCCGGTGTTGCGGCCGGGGCTCAGGACGCGCGCGCCCACCGGATGGTCCAGGACCGCGGCCGCGGTGGCGTCGGCGGAGTCGTTGTCCACGACGATGACCGGCGGCCTCTCGGGCAGCTCGGCCAGCCGGTCCAGCGTGCGCAGCACGCTCGCGCGGCGGTTGCGCGTGATCACGGCGACGGTGATCCGCCCGACCGCGGGCTCGCGCGGCGGGACGGCATCGGTCATGGCCTGCTGGTGCACGGGGATCGCCTCACGTCCTTTCCTCCAGAAGCCTGCACACGGCGCCGACCACAGGGACCGACAGTCAGGGCCTTGCTGATACCCGGAGATCGCCTCACGTCCTCTCCTCCAGAAGCCTGCGCACGGCGCCCGTCACGTCCTGGGCGGTGCTGTCGTCCGGAGGGAGCAGCACGCTGGGGACGCCGTCCGGGCGGCGTGGTGCGCCCGGGGGGACGAGGGAGACGACCGGCGTGCCGGTGGCGGCGGCGAGGTGGGCCGGGCCGGGCGCGCCGGTCACGACCACGTCGGCGGCCCGCAGGACCCCGGCCAGCCGCCGGGGGTCGGTACGGCCGCCGAGGTCGACGGCCGTGTCCCCGCTGACGTGCCGGGTCAGCGCGGTCTCCTCCGGTCCGCCGGTGACGACGACGCGATGCCCGGCGTCGGCGAGCGCGGCGACCGCCGCCGCGCAGCGGTCCGGGTCCCAGGCGCGGCCGGGCGGCCCGGCGCCGGGGTGGACCACGACGTACGGGCCGTTGCCGGTGAGGACGGCGGTGTCGGGCGGGGGCAGGACGCGCAGCCGGCCGTCGTCCCCGGCCCGGGGGCGGAAACCCAGGGCGGCGGCGGTGTCGAGGGCCGCCCCGGCGCCGGGGTCGCCGCAGGCACCGACCCGATCCACGTGCGCCATCCGCAGCAGCCGCTCGGCGGGCCGCGGGCTCTGCCCGTCCGGGGTGACGAGGAGCGCCACGTCGTAGGCCCCGGCCCGCAGCCGCCGTACGAGCGCGTCCTCGTCCGCCGCCGCGTCCTCCGGGGGCTCCCACGGCGGCTCCCATACGACGACGTCGTCCACGTGGGGCAGCAGGCGGGCGGCGGGCGCGCCGCCGGGCCCGCACAGCACCGTCACCGGGTGCGCCCCGGTGGCGACGGCGCGGACGGCGGGGCCCGCGAGCAGGACTCCGGTGAATCCGTCGAGCCGTACGACCAGCGCCTTCACGGCCCTGCCACCCCCTGGCCGCCGGGCATGGCCCGCTCGGCGAAGTAGGCGATGGTCCGCTTGAACCCCTCCTCCCAGGGGACCCTCGGCGCCCAGCCGTAGACCTCCCGGGCGAAGGTGGTGTCCGGCCGGCGCCGGGCGGGGCCGTGGGCCCGGCCGGGCCGGTACTCCAGGCGGGACGGGGAGCCGGTCAGGCGGATCACCCGGCGGGCGATCTCCTCGACGGTCGCCTCGTCGTCGCCGCCGATGTTCACGGGCCGCACGGCCCGGCTGGCGGCCACCCGCAGCACGCCCTCGACGACGTCGTCCACATAGGCCAGCGACCGGGTCTGGCTGCCGTCGCCGTCCACGGTGACGGGGGCTCCGGCGAGCGCCTGCCGGACGAAGGTGGGCAGCGCCTGGCGGCCGTCCGACCGCATCCGCGGACCATAGGTGTCGAACACCCGCACGATCCCGGCGTCGATGCCGCGGGCGGTCGCACAGGCGGTGGTCAGAGCCTCGGCGAACCGCTTGCCCTCGTCGTGGGCGCTGCGCGGCCCGACCGGGTCGACCTGCCCCCAGCAGTCCTCGCGCTGCGGATGCGCCGCCGGGTCGCCGTAGACCTGACAGGCGGAGCCCAGCAGGAACCGCGCCCCGTCGCGCTCGGCGACGGCCAGCGCGTTGCGGGTGCCGGGGCCGGCGGCGTCCAGCGCGGCCAGCCGGCAGCCGAGGCAGTCGGCGGGCGAGGCGGGTCCCGCGAAGTGCAGCACCAGGTCGTAGGGCCCGGGAAGGGCATCCGGGCAGCCGGGGGCGCTCACGTCCCGCTCCAGGAACCGGAACCCGGGTCGTCCGGCCAGATGGCGGACTTTGTCGGCGGCCCCCGACGACAGGTTGTCCACACAGTCGACCCCGACACCGGCCTCGATCAGGTGTTCGCACAGATGGGAGCCCAGAAACCCGGCGCCCCCGGTGACCAGGGCCCGTTTCCAGCCGGGCCGTGACATCGGCAGCGGTATCGCGGAGAACGCCATCGGCGTCATGACACGGCCTCCCTTCCGTCGACGAGGGACCACTTCGCGTTGTGGAGGGATGGACGGCGAGCGGCGCCCGAGTGCCCCGCGGGGCCGTTTTCATACTCCGCCGTCCGGTGCCGCTGTGCCACATGAGGCCGCCGGGGCTCCTGGGGTCACCCGCTCGGGGGTCTCGTTCGCCCATCCGCCCCCGCGCCGTCGACGTCCGGCCACCCGGCCGGACGTCGCCGTCTGGTGCACTTCCCCTGGTTCCTGGGACAGTTGACGAGACCTCAGGGGGGACGTGTGACGAGACGTCAAAAGCGCTTCCACGCAGGCAGAACGGTACTGGCACTCCTCATGGCACTCGGCTCGACGGCCGGTGCGGCCCTGGTCGGGGCGGCACCGGCCGACGCCGCACCGGCGGCGGTCGACATCGCACCGGGCGTGGTCTACGAGGAGTTCGACCTCCAGGCGGCCAAGGGCCCGGCCCGCGCGCATGTTCTGGACGTCGACCTGCGGCATCCGAAGGTGAGCCTCGATCTGCTCTACCCGGGAGCGGTGGCCACGCGGTCCACCGTGTCGCGGCTCGCCGACGCCCAGGGCGCCGTCGCGGGCGTCAACGGCGACTTCTTCAACATCACCGAGGTCCAGCACCCGGGCGTCGAGGCGACCGGCGCGAGCGTCGGACCGGCGATCGCGAGCGGCCGGACGCTGAAGGCTGCGGTGCCGAACGGGCAGCGGTTCGGCCCGGCCCTGCCGCCCGGCACCTCCACCCGGGATGTGTTCGGGGTGGGCGTCGACCGGCGGGCCCGGCTGGACTCCCTGAGCCTGGACGGATCGATCACCACAGCCGAGGAGCGGGTGCCGCTCGGCGGCCTCAACCAGTACGCGCTGCCGGTGGGCTCCGTCGGCGCGTTCACCGCGGACTGGGGCAACGCCTCCCGGGTGCGCGCCATCTGCGGCACCGACACCGAGCGGGCCGCGCCGTGCAGCACGGACACCCACGAGGTGACGGTCCGTGACGGACGGGTGGTGGCGACCGACCAGCATCCGGGCGGCGGGCCGATCGCCCGCGGCACGACCGTGCTCGTCGGGCGCGAGGCGGGGGCGCAGTGGCTGCGCAAGCTCGCCGTGGGCGATGCCGTGCGGGTACGGCACCGGTTGGTGGCGGCCCGGTCCCACGGCGTGCCGTACCACTTCGCCGTCGGCGGGTATCCGGTGCTGTCCGGCGGGCAGCCGCTGCCCGGCCTGGACAACCGGACCGCGGCCGTGCGCTCCGCGGTGGGCCTCGCGGACGGCGGACGGCGGGTGCTGCTGCTCTCGCTGGACGGCTCCCCCGAATACCGCACCGGCCTGACGATCGCCGAGCTGGCCGAGGTCATGCGGCGGCTCGGCGCGGTCGACGCCTTCAGCCTCGACGGCGGCGGCTCCTCCACCCTGGTCGCCCGCGCACCGGGCGAGACCGCCGTGACCGTCCGCAACCATCCGGCGGGCGGCGCCGAGCGGCCGGTACCGAACGGGATCGGGGTGTTCTCGAAGCCGTGAGGGCCGTAAGCGCGGCGCGCACCACGTCATGCAGCCCGGAATTACGGTGTGACTCGCCCGTCCGGGCTGTGTCTGCCGTCCCGCACAGCCGATCATCTCAAGCTTCACGCTCAAGGTCACGGCGCTGCCGGTACAGAGCGTCAGCGGTCTCCCGGGTATCGGGGTGTCCGGGGCCGAGCGCCCTGACCCGCAGCTCCAGCGTCCTGGCGAAATACTCAAGCGCCTCCTCGGCCCGGCCCGCTCTCTGGTAGGCACGGGCCAGAAGATCCATGGTGAAGAGGGTATGCGGATGCTCGGAGCGGAGGAGGTCGCTCTGCGCGTGGACGATCTCGCGGATGGAATCGGCCAGACAGGGTCCGTGCCATGACCGCTCACGCAGCAGCATGGCGAAGGACGCAATACGCAACGCTAGCCGCTGGTCCGGGAGTCCTGCGGCGAGTCGCTGAAGCTCCGCCAGCCGATCGACACGGGAAGTGGCCAAGGCCCAGTGCGCCGCACCTGCGATAGCGATGGCGTCGAGAGGTCGACCGGACTCCGCTGCCCGCCGGGCTCGGAAAGCGGTGGCACCGTACCGGCGGGCCGCATCGTCGCCCAGTCGGTAGGCGGCCTGCGTCAGCAAGTCGTAGGTCCTCACCCGGACATCCAAGGGGACGCTCCGCGTACGCCTCCAAGCCGATCGGAGCTCCAGCAGACGATCACGCGCCGCGGCCGCACGCCCCTGCTCCAGGAGGTAGTCGCAGGAGGCAAGCAGGGCGTAGCGTCCGGGCGACGTCCTCAGAAACCTCGGGTCAACGGCCTGGAGGGCGGCCGCGCTCGCCTCCCAGGCGGGCCAGTAATCCCACTGAGCGACGCCTTCGCTGCTGGGCACCGTGCCGAGCATCATCATCTCGGCCAGGCACGCGGCCCGGTCGAGCTCGGCTGGTGACAGGTCAAGACGCCACAACTGGCAGGTGAACCAGTCGAGACGGGCTTCACCGTCAACGACTCGGACGAGCCCTCGTCGCCCCAGGTCGTTCAGCACCGTGCCCAGGCTGTACATCGGTATCCGCTGGGTCGGAGGCAGATCGTCGAGGGCCGAACGCCACCTGTGCGGGAGCGGATGCTCCTCAAGAAGCGACACGGGAAACGGCTCACCGTTCATCAGCGCGAGCGCGCCCAGAACGTCAAAGGGAGCGAGACCACCAACCTGCGGCACGTGGCCCACGGCGCGGCGGAGTTCACCCGTCAGTGAGGCAGAGGGGCCGTCAGGCCGTCCCGCTTCGAACATCACATGGGCGTGGGTCTTCGCCTTACGGAGGAAGCCATCGACGGTGACACCCGGTGAGAACCAGCGGAGGGCCTGGGTGAGCGCCAGCGGCAGATCGCCCAGCTGCTCGGCCAGCCGATCGGCGTCCCTTTCGGACAGCCCTTCCAGATTTGACGTCAGGAATTCTACCGATTCCCCGCGGCTGAAGGGTTCGACCTCCACGACCCTGGCCAGGTGCCGCCATCTGTCGGCCGGCGCGCGTGAGACGACGATGAGCTGGAAGCCGTGGTCCAGCAGTGTGTCGGGAAGGGACTCGGGGCCGGGAACGTCATCCAGGCGCAGTAGCACCGGAGGGCGCAGCCGGGGAATGAACTCGTTGGTGAACTCTTCCAGTTGCGCCTGAAGCTCATCGGACCAAGAGATGCTCGACAGGTACTGCCCGGAGCACTGAGGAAGCACCTCGCATCGGATCAGATGCGACTTCCCGACGCCTGGACCGCCGGTCACTACCACGATGCCGTCGCGGTTCAGCCGCTGGACGATCATGTTCGCGAGTGCCGGGCGTCTGACAGCGGCAAGTTGTCCAGTTCCCCGCCCGGACATCCCACCAGCCGAGTCCTCCGGAAGGGTCACCCAACTCGCCTCTCATGGGCTCGGCTTCGCGCCGAGGATTCAGCCGGCTGCGTCTGGCCGCCGGTCGCCGGTCAGCTTGTAAACGCCTTACGCACCATGGGAGTTACGTCACCGCACATCCGCGTACCAACGCTGGTCGGTGCTCAGGTGGTCGAAGCTGACCCACTCCTGCGCCAGCCGCTCGCCGCGCAGCATGAGGGCACAGGCCGCGTCGCGGTGCCTGGGGTGGAGCCAGGTGGCCAGTTCCTGTGCTCTTGCGGGCGCGATCTTCGCCTCCTTGGGCAGACAGCGGCCCGGTGTGCCGAGCTGGAGCAGCGCGTCGTACAGCTCGACGGCCGGGCGGATCGGCGGGAGGCCGGCAGGGGCGTGCCTACCGGCTCCGACCGGAATGCTCAGGCCGCTGACGTCGAGGTCTCCGAAATAGACGATGTCGGAGACCTGGTTCTTCGGAGTGATGCTCCCGATGGACCTCTGGAAGGTGCGGCCGATACCCCAGGCGACATGGCCGATCCGGTGGTCGATGTGCCGGAGCATGTGGGAGATCGACCAATAGGTGGTGGAGTTCTCGACGACGAGGAGTACACGCCCTTTGCCGATTATGTGGTATCCGCTGTCCTCTTCCAGTTGGGTCGAGCGGAATTCTTTGGTGAGCAACGGCGGATCGACTTGGAAGGAACTGATCAGGCTCAGCAACCGCTTCTTGTCAGAGAAGAGCGGCTTCGCCTTCAACGTGTCGAAGACTTTCTCCGCCGGGTGCTTCGGCTGCTGGAAGTAGTGATGCTGTCCGAAGATCTTCAACGCCCGCTCGCGAAGGGGGATCCGCATGCCCTCGTTCCCACGGTGCAGCCAGGTGTTCAGCGCCTCATAGGCGGCGCGGATCTTGCCCGTGGTGTGCGGCAAGGCCCAGTAGTCCTCGACCCACGACAGTTTGCTGTGCCAGGGTGGCATCGGCGGGATGCTTTTGCCGGCGGAGCGCATGGGCGCCAGGCTGATTGTCAGGGGTAGCGGAATTCTTTCGCCATCTGTCTTGGGTGAGGTCTTTATCCGGGCGGCATCAGCGAGTTGACGTAGGTATCCCGAGAGCACCCGGTTCGGCAGCTCCTTCTCGTTTCCGGTAAATCGCGCCATGCGATAAAATGACGTCTTTACGTCAGCAATCGACACGCGTTTCTCCGTGGTTCCCTTCCAGCCGCGATCGAGCTGTTGCTCATACAGCAAGGTCAGGAGTTCAAGCGCCTCCTCGCTCGGGTCTTCGGCCGGGGCAGGAAGGTCATTCGCTCTCATCGGGTCTTTCATCCTTGGTGAAGTAGCGGGCTGCCGAGATCTGTGGACCACCCGCCGTCGACAGGGATTCGTCCAGGTAGCGCCCGAAGACCTCGTCCACGGACAGGTACTTGCGCCGTGCGCGGAGGTCGGCGTCGTTGCGCAGTCTGATCACCAAGGGGAAGGTGTCCAACGCCGTGGTATCGAAGAGTCCGGTGGTGTAGATGAGTTGGACACCGAGCATGCGGGCGACGGACTGCTGAAGTCTCAGCAGGTAGGTGGCAGACGCCCGGCCGATCGGGTTGTCCAGGAAGAGTACGCCGGAGTGCTGGTTGCCGACCCGGCCTCGGTCGTTGGCACGCAGCGCGGCCATGGTGCAGTACAGCATGATGGCGGTGGTGAGAATCTGACCGCCGGAGAACACCGCCCGGATGTCGGACACGGAGACCCGGTCCGTGCGCAGTACGGTGTCGGGCTTGAGGATCGTCACCTTGAATCCCTTCGGCGCTCCGGCCGCCGCGACCCCCTTCAGGATCAGAGAGATACCGTCGCGCTTCGGTTCACGACCCGCGGCGACGGCTTGCACAGTGCTCTTGGCCGTATCGTCCACGAGCAGGCCCATGCGGTCCATCAGGGCCTCTTCGGAGATCTCTGCGAACTTGATCCTGAGAAACTTCTGGCCGGACCAGTCGCCGAGTCCCTTCGGTAGCCGGGAGAACCGCTCTGCGCGCCGCAGTGTGTCCAGCGCGTCGGCGACCTGTTGTGCCAGCTGTTGGACGATCGCCTTGCGATGGCGGTCGATCGTCTCCAGGTCGTCGGTGAGCGACCGGAGGCGTCCGCGCAGGGCAGCGGCCCACTCGGCGGCACGCTTGGGGAGCTCCGCCCGCTCGCCGGCAAGAATGATCTTGCGGCTGTTGGTTTCCAGTGTCAGGAACTGATCCCGGCTGGCATGGCGGACAAGCCGGTCGGCGTACCGGCGCTCCTCATCCTCCGCCGCCACCTGCCGTTTGCGCGCATCGTCATGGGCCGTCCTGGCTACCTGGTGGTCCGCTCTTGCGGCGGACAGGTCGCCCTCGAACGGTTCCGGATCGATCAGCTCTGCGGGTTCGAACTCCGAGAACTCCTCCCCGCCCAGCAAGAGGTGCTCGAACCCCAGACGGGCAGTCTGAGCATGTTGCAGAGACTCCTTCAACCACCGGTCGTGCCGGTCCAAGTCCTCCACCACCTGCCGGGCCCTCTCTCGCGCCTGCTTCGCCTCTTCGACGAGCCGCAGACCGTGACCGACATGGCGCGGCCTTTCGAACGGAGTCAGGTCGACCTCGGCAACGGGGGTGACGAACTTCTCGAACTCCTCCTTCCTGATGGTCTCCCGTGCGCTCAGTTCGGCAGCCCGGCTCCGCAATTCCGGTGCCGCCTGATCCGCGAGCCTGCGGGCCAGCTCGCGGGAGGCGGCGTCTGCGCCTTCCGGGCCGTCCAGCAGGTTCCGGGCCAGCTCGACGACAGAAGGCGGGTGATCGGTGAGTTCTGTCGCGATCTGACTCGCTTCGCCCTCGGCCTGCTGGAGGTCCGCGAGGAGCTGGTCCCCGACCGACGCTCGCAGGTAGGCCTCGGCTGCGTTCGCGTAGTCGCGTCGCAGCACCTCCAGCGGTGCGCCGGCCTGTTCCGGTGTTGCTGCCGCTTCCGCGTCCGTGGGGAGGCCGCCCAGTTCCTCCCGGAGCCGACTGGCGGAGGCACGTAGTCCGTCTGCCTCACGTAGCAGGCCGGCGGCTTGCTCGCGACCGTGCCGGGCTTTCTCTTCGGCATTCTTGGCCGCCTGTCGTTCGCGCGCGCCGGCTTCCCGATGCAGGGTGGCGGTGCTCTCCCACCCGGGGACCCGAGCCTCCTGGTCTGCGAGTGAGCGCAGGCGGTGGACCCGTTCGTCCAGGCCCCGCTGGGCAGCCCGGACCGGTTCGGCCTCCTCCACGACCGCCGTACGGGCCTGCGCCACCGCATCACGCGCCACGCGCAGTTCCTCGACTTCGCGCTCACCGCCGTCGACGAGCCGACGCTGGGCTTGCAGCCGGTCCTGAAGCTCGGCCAGGCGACCCGGCGGGAATTCCCTGCGCCACTCCTGGAGGCGGGCCGACAGTCTGGCGGCGGAGCTCCGCCGCTCGGAAAGCTCAGCCAGGCGCTCTTCGCGCCGTTCGTGGCGCTGCCTGACCAGACGGCGTTCCACATCGGCGGACCGCTCGTCGTACAGCGCCGGGTGCGGCGGGACAACGAAGTCGACCCCGCTGACCTGGAGATGCTCCTGGTCCACGGCTTCCGTGGTGCCCACCGCCAGGAACACGCTCGGGTGCGGTTCCCGGCTGCTGATGAGTTCCCGCGCCGCATCGAGCTGCGCCGGGTTGTTGAGCAGAACACCCCCGGCGAGCTGAGGCACCTGCCGGACGAGGGCACGGCGTCGGTCCACATCCGGTATCGCCGCGAGGTACTCCCAGCCGGTCCAGGCTGTGATGCCACCGTCCGAGAGGATTGCCTTGACACGCACCGCCTCGGGGGATGCGGGCAGCAGCTCGGTGCTCTCCAGGGCGATCCGGGATCGCTCGTCCTGTGCCTCGGCCACGCGCAGATCCGTGATCTCAGCGACGGCCTTGTCGTGTACCTCTGCCAGTCGGCTCCGGAGCGCCTCTGCGGCCGTGTCCAGGTCCCCGGGCCCGTGCCCGAGCAGATCCGTGAAGGCGGCATCCGTGCTCAGCGCCTGCGTCCGCGCTGCCGCAGCTTCCCAGTCCTGTGTGGCCGCGTCGAACGACCGGTGCAGTAGGGCCAGACGCGCCTCCGCTTCCCGGACGGCCTGCGCGGCGGCCTGTTGCTCGGCTTCGAGCCGCTTGGCCTCGGCTTCCAGCACGTCGAGTCGGCTGGCATTCTCCGCGGCGGCGGCAGTGGCCTGGTCCACTGCGGTCGCCGCGGGGGTGTCGGGCGGGAGCACTCCGTCCCGGACGGCGGTCGCGATCGCGTCGTGCACCTCGCGCACACGCTGCTCGGCCGACTCGGCCTCCTTCAGCTGGCCGATCGAGCGGCCGAGGGCCGCGTTGTGCTCCGCCTGGTCGGCCTCAGCCTGAGCGGCGACCGTCTGTGCGGTGGACTCGATCTCTCCCGCCTTGCCGAGCAGGCGCTGCACGGCGTCGCGAAGAGCGCCGACGAGCCGCGCCGCCGCCCGGTCCCGGGCCGCCAGCGCGGGCTGTGCGGCCTCCTCGGCGGCCGCCACCACTGCGCGGAGGTTGCTCAGCCGCTGCTCTGCCGTGAGCTGCCGTAGGAGCGTCGGGGTGATCGCCCAGGCCGCTGCCACCGCCTCGGCCCGCCGGGCCTCGGACTCCGCGCTCGCGTACTCCGAGGCCGCGTCCTCCCAGCGGAGCCGCGCCAGTAGACGCTCCAGCTCCACGGTGACCGCTGCCAGCCGGTTGTACTCGGCCTGCTGCTTCCCCCGCTCGGCGGCAAGTTGTGTGCTCTCCTGCTGGATGCGCTGGACGGCGGCGGCCTCGGCTGCGGCGCGGGCGCTCAGTCGCCGCAGCAGGACGGCCATGCGCCGGCCCGCGGCCGTCCTCTGTTCGCGCGTCTGGTCGGCACTCTGACGCGCTTCGGCCAAGGGCTGCAGGATGTCAAGTGCCCCTTGGGCGAAGTCACGTTCGAGAAGCAGTTCGCTGCGCAGATGGAGTCGGCCTGCATAGGTGTCCAGCAGATCCGCGAGTTCCCGGGCTGGGCCGACGGGCAGGACAGCGCCCAGCAGGAAGTTCACGAAGGCCATGTCGCTGGTGAAGGAGAACGCTTCCGCCGCCTCGCCCTCGTCAGCGTTCATGCTGCGCTGATACCTGAACAGCTCGGGGTCCAGGCCCAGTTCGGCCAGCCGTTCGGTCCACTCGCCCTGACGGTCGAAGTCGTCGTACTCCATGGTGGGATCGGCGGCGTTGGCCGTCGCGAGCTCGTTCAGGTACGCGGCCTGTCTGAGGTAGCGGTTGCTGGACGAGAAGGGAAGGCTGTCCAAGCCCAGCCTGGCTGTGGGACGGAAGTGATACCAGCGTTCAAGCAGATTCCGCGGGTCGGAAGACTCCCGCTGGTCCTTCCACTCCAGCACCTTGCCGGTGATCAGTCGCCGGCCACTGCGGGCATGCGTCCACTCCAGCACTACGTGCGCCGTGTCCTTGGGCAGAACGAAGCGTTCAAGGACACCGCCTCCGGTCGCGCCGACGACCTGCCGCCGTCCGGGAAGGATCACAGAGAAGATCAACTTGATCAGGACCGACTTACCTCCTCCGTTCTCGAGGAAGAGAACGGTCGCCGGCGAAGGACGCCGCACTGGAGCTCCGGCGCTGAACAGCGACATCTGGGGGCCTGAGACGGGTCGTCCGACTGCACTGAAGTCCAGAAGAACGTCCTGATACCGGGCTCCGGCCGGACCGACGGACTGGAGCACCACCCGGGACAGCTCATACATCGGCGTCGGCCTTCGGCACGTCGTTCGGCTCAGGGTCCCGCGCACCAGGAACACCGGCCCGCAGCGTGCCGGTCGGATCCGTGATCGGAGGGACGATGCCGAGGCGCAGCAGTTCCGTGAAGGCGGTGGTGGACGCGAGGTCACGCACCTGCACCTGGTACCGCGGCGTGGTGCGGTAGACCCTTTCCTCGGCGTCGATGTCCTCGACCAACACCAGAAGGCCATGGTCCTCGAGGAAGCGCAGCGCGCGGGACGTCATCGCCCTGGTCGAATTCAGGGCTGCGCGCTTGTCCTTGGTCTCGGAGGTTTCGGGCCGACGGGCGTAGGCGCGCCACGCTCGCTCCAGCTGCGGTGTGTCGGACGGGGCGTCCTCGGGGCTCTCCGTCTCCTCCGCCCGTCGTTGCAGTTGCCGGCAGATTTCCCGGACAGTCTCGTCCACCAGGCTTGCCTTCACCCTGCCGATGTAGCCGTCATCGTCCAGGTCGGCGGGGCGGGGAAAAGCCAGGGCAGCCACCGCGAGGTGGATGATTCCGTGCAGCGCTTTTTCGCCGTCTCCGCGGTGGCGTGATGTACGGGCGTAGTCCTCGATCTTCGTCTCGAATGCCGATCCTTCCACGGCCCCCAGTACAGCGCCGGTGGCGGGGCTGACGTTGACCACGTGGAGGCCAAGGCTGAACGCGATCCGGTCGGTCAGGAACCGGAAGCCGTCGTCCTCGCGATAGCGGCGGACGAGGCTCCCGTAGTCGTGGTCCTGGGAGGGGTGCAGGCGAGGGCGCATGCCGTAAGCGACCAGCTGGGCCGCGCCCTCCGCGTCGGAGACAGTGATGGTGTCACTCATTCGGCGGCGTCCTCGGGAACGGGGGTGTGGCCCGAGTCGGCGTCGAGCGGCGTGGTGATCGCAGCCGAGTAGAGCAGCAGGTCGTCCCCGCCGAAACGGGGAAAGTCGAGCGGGTCTCCAGTGCGCACTCCGACGAGGACGTGGGAATCGCCCCGCTGGATCCGTTCGTCGATCGGCGGACTGAACGCGTTGACCGCACGGTGCAGAAGCAGTGCGGCCGTACTGGGCGCCGTCTGCCCGGCCTCAGTCAGTAGGTCGCTCAGCGGTCGCGGCGCGCCACGCAGATCGAGCAACGCATCGGTGACGGCCCAGTCCTCCAGGGTGAAAGGAGGCTTCTCCGCCGTCTCCTCCAGGAGGGGCTCTGGAATCTCCTCGCCAAGCCGCTCACGTTCCGGTGCAGGCTTGAGCAACCGAGCGACCAGGGACGGCAGGCCAAGCAGAGCGGGAGGTTCGGGACCGACGGCGGCCCGGAAGAACCCCTCACTGACCAGAAGAGCGTCTCTGAGGGACAGTCCCAGAAGCGGTCTGAGTACCTGCCCGTGGAGATCGAGTACGGCGCGTCGAGGAAGCTCGGCGAACTGCTGCCGGTCCTGCTCCTCCCGGAATAAGGAGCGGGCCGTGAGCAGCCTCTTCTGCAACTGCATATGGCGGCGGATGCAGTCACGGACGATGCTGACCAGCTCCGCGGCGCGTTGCTTCTGAAGGGGCTCGTCGGACTTGTCGCGCGCCTCGCTGATGTTGCGCAGGATGCGGTGCTCGTACGCGTAGCGTTCCTCGATGTGCTCCAGCGCGTTCGCGAGCAGCTCCGGCACCTCGTGCTCCCAGTCCACCGAACGCACGTCCCGCGTGGTGGCGTCCAACAGCTGGCGCAGCATCTCTCCGTACTGCACCGTACGGTAACGGGCCTGCTCGGCTGCGAGTTTCGCCTCGGCGAGCCTGCCACGCTTGATCAGACTGCCGAGCTTCACCTCTGCTGCGATCTGCGCCGACTCCACGTCCGTGTCGAGCGCACCGACCAGGACGTTGATCGCCTCGTCCGTGGCACGGAGGTAGACGTTTCCTTCCGGACCCGCCCGCTCGACCAGCAGGTTGAACTCGAAGGCGTAGCGCCGGTAGACACCATCTTCGTCGACCGACCCGTAGGTCTCGCTGAAACTCCGATCCACGGTGCCAACGTTGATCAGTCGCTGCAGTACATGGCGCGCCACCTTTCGATGTTCCTCGACTCCGCGGTCCGGTGCCTGGAGTGCGACAAAGCGCTCCACCTGGTCGAGGACCTTGTCTTGACTTGCCCCGGAGTCGAAATCCATCGAGATGGTGACCTGATCGATGGTGTGCAGGGCGATCTCGGCCAGCTGGTAGATCCCCGCGTCCACCCAGCGCAGGCTGCCCTTGTTCTCGTCCAGCGCCTGTAAGGGGGCCGTGCAGGCAAGTGCCTTCGCCCGGCGTACCAGCCCTTCATCGGGGAGATTGGCGGGCGCGGCCTCTCTACTGTCGTACACAGCACACAACGGTAGTCAACTCGCCGGGCCAGTGTGACGGAAAGGTCCAACTGCACCCGCACGGGCACAGGCGGGGCACTGCGACACAGCGTCCCAGATGCCGCTCTACATGGCCTGACCGCAAGCACACCGCCCTACCGCAGCAGCCTCAGAGCCGTCCGGCACGGGGATCTTCCCTCAGCGGCACTCTGGGATCCGCATGCCCCAGATCTCAGGGTCTGAGGCTGCTGACGATGTCCGCGGTCGCCGTCAGACCGCTGTGGATCGTGGGGGCCACGCTCGTGCTGGCCAGGTAGAAGCCGAGCAGCAGGCAGACCAGCGCATGGGAGATCTTCAGTCCTCCGTTGCGCAGGAAGATCACCGCCAGGATCAGGAGCAGCAGCACCACAGAGATGGAAACGGCCATCGTCAACCTCCTCCGCCACGCCGTCACGCGTCCGGTTCACGGCGTTCGGCCGTAAGTGTGGCGTAGCGGAGGGTTCGTCCGGGCGGCTGACCTGTCCTCCGAACGTGTGGTTCTACGCCGGGCGGTGGGCGTCGAGGAAGGCCTCCAGGCCAGCGAGGTCGTCGGTGTTGAGGTGGTCGACGCCGGCGGCGAGCAGTTCGGTCCACACCGCGTCCCGCTCGGGACCGGGCAGGTCGGGGGTGGCCCAGAAGCGCACCCGCTGCCCGCGCGCGTGCGCCGCCCGCACGATGGTGTGCAGCTTCTTCCGCTCCGCCTCGGGGAAGGCGCCCACGCCCTGCCAGGTGAACTGCCGCGTCCAGTTGTCGCTGATCAGCGGGATGAAGGAGGCGGGCGCGGGGCCGCCGAGGTCGGTGAGCCGGCCGTCGTAGAAGGCCCGGCGGACGGTCTGCGCCTCCATGGGAGCGCGGGCCGCCCGGTCGCCGGAGATCACGGCGGTCACCGGGCCCGGGAGCACATGGCCGTGGGCGTACGTGGTGAACAGGTGCCGGTAGCGGCGCAGATGCCGGTCGAGTTCCCGGTAGGTCGCGGAGCCCTCGGTCTTGAGGTCGATGAGCAGCTGGAGGGAGCCCGGGTGGCCGCGGTACACGGCGCCGCGGTTCGCGCGGACGCGGGCGGCGAGCGGGTCGAGGTAGAGCGCCTCCAGGGTGCGGGCCGGGTCGAGGTCTTCCGGGTCGTGGGCGACGAGGAGTTGGTCGCCGACGAGGAAGATGTCCGCCTCGACGCTGCCGAAGCGGTGGTCGAGGGCGTCGAGGAGGGGGCGCGGGTGCTCGTAGTCGTTGTGGGCGTGGGCGCGCCACAACGGGCGCGGACTGTGACGCCGTTCGCCGGACCGCTGTTCGTCCGCGAGCGCGCTGCCCGCGGGCAGGGCGACGGTGCCCGCGAGGGCGGCGCCGAGGGTGGTGAGGGCTCTGCGGCGGGTGGTGAGGGCCATTGCGCTGCCTCCCTTGAGGTGCCGGACGGGGACGCAGCGAGTATGCGGTTGACGGGGCCCCAACAAACGTGTGCGGGCGGTGAGTTGGCCGGAGTGCCGTCAGGTGTTCACTTCGCCGGAGGGGCGCACACGAAAAAGCCCGCCCCTGGTCGGGCGGGCTTTTCCCGGAGGCGGTACGTCAGGGCGCCTGGAGGTCCACCAGTTCGGCCAGCGCCGTGCGGTGGGCGCCCGCGGTGCCGTAGGCGATCGAGTCGGCCTTGGCCCGCTTCAGATACAGATGGATCGGGTGCTCCCAGGTCATGCCGATGCCGCCGTGCAGTTGCAGCGCCTCCTCGGCGGCGCGGACGGCGACGGGGGCGGCGTAGGCCTGGGCGACCGCGACCGCCGTCTCGGTGTCCTCGCCGGTCGCGAGGGCGTCGGCGGCCGCGCGGGCGGCGGCCCGCAGATGGACGATCTCCAGCCACAGCTGGGCCAGGCGGTGCTTGAGCGCCTGGAATCCGCCGACCGGCCGGTTGAACTGCTTGCGGTCCTTGAGGTAGCGGACCGTCTCGGTCAACGTCCAGTCCGCGACGCCCAGTTGCTCGGAGGCGAGCAGCCCGGCCGCGCTGCGCAGGGCCCGGCGTACGGCTGGTCCGGCGGCGCCGATCCGGCGGGCCGGGGCTGCGTCGAGGGCGACCGTCGCCAGCGGCCGGGTGAGGTCGAGCGACACCTGCGGGGTGACGGTCGCGGCGGCGGCGTCGACCGCGTACAGCCCGCCGTCGTCCCCGGGCACGAGCAGGACGTCGGCGACGGCGGCGTCCGCGATGCCGGTCAGCTCCCCGTGCAGCGCCCCGTTCTCCACGCGTACGGCCTTCACGGTGCCGCCCGCCGCCACGTTCAGCGCGACGGCGAGGGCGCCGATGCGCCGGCCGGACGCCAGCTCCGCGACCAGGTCGTCGGCGTCGTCGCAGGCCAGCAGCGCCTCGGTGGCGACGACCGCGCTGGTCAGATAGGGCACCGGCGCGACCGCGCGCCCCAGCTCCTCCAGCACCACGGCGGCTTCGCGGTGGGTGGCGCCCTGGCCGCCGCGCTCCTCGGGCACCAGCAGCCCGGCGAGACCCATGCCGTCGGTGAGCGCCTTCCACAGCTGGAGGTCGTGCGGGGCGTCCGACTCGGTGCGCGCGAGCACGGCGGCCGCGTCGCAGTGGTCGGTGAGGAGGTCCCGGACGGCGGCGCGCAGCGCCTCTTCCTCCTCCGCGTACAGCAGGTCGGGTTCGGTCATCGGGCGAGGTCCTTCCAGGCGACGTCCTTGTCGGTGCGCGGTTCGGCGGGCAGGCCGAGGACGCGCTCGGCGACGATGTTCAGCAGGACCTCGCTGGTCCCGCCCTCGATGCTGTTGCCCTTGGAGCGCAGATAGCGGTACCCGGCCTCCCGGCCGGTGAAGTCGACCAGTTCCGGCCGGCGCATGGTCCAGTCGTCGTACGCCAGGCCCTCCTCGCCGAGGAGTTCCACCTCCAGGCCGCTGATCGCCTGGTTGAGGCGGGCGAAGGCCAGCTTCATGCCGGCGCCCTCCGGGCCGGGCTGTCCGGCGATGAGCTGCTGGCGCAGGCGTTCGCCGGTGAGGCGGGCGACCTCGGCCTCCACCCACAGGGTGAGCAGCCGCTGGTGCAGGTCGTGGGTGCGCAGTTCGGGGCGTTCCCGCCAGGCCTTCGAGACCGGGCCGATCATGCCGCCCTCGCGCGGGACGCGCATGCCGCCGATGGCGACGCGTTCGTTGTTCAGGGTGGTCTGGGCGACCCGCCAGCCGTCGCCGATCTCGCCGAGGCGCCGGGAGTCGGGGATGCGGACGTCGGTGAGGAAGACCTCGTTGAACTCGGCCTCGCCGGTGATCTGCCGCAGCGGGCGCACCTCGACGCCGGGGTCGGTCATGTCGCAGAGGAAGTAGGTGATGCCCTTGTGCTTGGGCACGCCCGGATCGGTGCGGGCGATGAGGATGGCCCAGCGGGCGAGATGCGCGCTGGACGTCCACACCTTCTGCCCGTTGACCACCCAGTCGTCGCCCTCCCGGACGGCCCGGGTGCCGAGCGCGGCGAGGTCGGATCCGGCGCCGGGCTCGCTGAACAGCTGGCACCACACCTCCTCGCCGGTCCACAGGGGCCGCAGGAAGCGCCGCTTCTGCTCCTCCGTGCCGTACTGGAGGATGGTCGGGGCGGCCATGCCGAGGCCGATGCCGTTGCGCCGCGGGTCGTTGTCGGGGGCGCCCGCCGCCTCCAGTTCGGCGTCGACGACGGCCTGGAGGGAGCGCGGGGCGCCCAGTCCGCCGAGGCCCTCCGGGAAGTGCACCCAGGCGAGTCCGGCGTCGAAGCGGGCCCGCAGGAAGTCCAGCCGCTCGGTGCCGGCAGGCGGATGCGCGGCCAGCAGCTCCTGGGTGCGGCGGCGCAGTTCGGCGGCGTCGGTCATCGGGCCTCCTCCATCACGACGGCGATCCGGCCGGTGCTGCGGCCGTCCGCCACCTTCTGCACGGCGGTCGCGGCCTCGCTCAGCGGTACGCGCTCGCTCACCAGCGGCTTGATCGCGCCCCGGGCGGCCAGCTCGGTGAGCTGGTCGTGGCAGTGCCGGACCAGCTTCGGGTTCTTGGTGTTGTACAGGCCCCAGTGCAGGCCGAGGATCGAGTAGTTCTTCACCAGGGCGTGGTTGAGGGCGGGGCTCGGGATGGTGCCGCTGGCGAAGCCGACGACCACGATCCGCCCCTCGAAGGCGACCGTCTTGGCGGACTGGGTGTAGGCCTCGCCGCCGACCGGGTCGTAGATCACGTCGGCGCCCCGGCCGCCGGTGGCCTCCTTGACGGCGGCGACGACGTCCTCGGCCCGCCGGTCGATCACCACGTCACAGCCCAGCTCGCGGGCGACGGCGGCCTTCTCGGCGCCGCCGACGACCCCGATGACGGTGGCGCCGGCCGCCTTGCCGAGCTGGACGGCCGCGCTGCCGACCCCTCCGGCGGCGGCGTGGACGAGCAGCGTCTCCCCGGCTTCCAGCCCGGCCCGCCGGTGCAGGCCGAACCAGCCGGTCTGGTAGCCGATGTGCAGGGCGGCGGCCTCGGCGTCGTCCAGCGACTCGGGCGCGGGCAGCAGGGCGGCGGCGTCCGCGACGGCGTACTCGGCGAAACCGCCGTACGGCAGCGCCGGGTTCCCGATGACGCGGCGGCCGTCCTCGATCTCGCCGCAGATCTCCACGCCGGGGGTGAACGGCAGCGGCGGCCGGATCTGGTACTGGCCCCGGCACAGCAGCGCGTCCGGGAAGTTGATGTTCGCGGCGCGCACCCTCACCAGGACCTGGCCGTCACCGGGCGTGGGCGGCTCGGCCTCCGCCAGGCGCATCACCTCACTCGGCTCGCCGTTCTCGTGCACGTGCCATGCCTGCATGCGGTGCCTCCACGCGACTGCTTCGTCCGACCGGGGTCGACGGCATACTAAGCGGTCGCTTGCCGATCAGGGAACAGTCGCGTGGGTCACCCGTCGGGGGAACGGTCGCGTGGGTCACCCCCTGGACGCGCTCTTCGGCCGCGCCCGCACATGCATGCGCTCGCCCTGCGGCCCGAACAGGCTCAGGAACTCCACCGGCCCCTCCCCCGTCGAACCGAACCAGTGCGGCACCCGGGTGTCGAACTCCGCCGCCTCGCCGGCCGTGAGCACCACGTCGTGCTCACCGAGGACGAGGCGCAGCTTTCCGGCCAGCACGTAGAGCCACTCGTAGCCCTCGTGGGTCTGCGGAGACGGTTCGAGACGCCGGCGTGGCTCGATGATCTTGTACGCCTGGAGCCCGCCGGGCTGCCGGGTGAGCGGGATCATCGTCCGGCCGTGCCACACGATCGGCTTGGCGGGCCGCACCCGGGGATCCCCGACCGGCGGTGCGCCGACCAGTTCGTCCAGCGGGACCTGGTGGGCCTGGGCGATCGGCAGCAGCAGCTCCAGGGACGGCTTGCGCTGCCCCGACTCCAGGCGCGACAGCGTGCTCACGGAGATGCCGGTCGCCTCGGACAGCGCCGCGAGCGTCACCTCCTTCTCCTTCCGGATCCGCCGCAGCCTCGGGCCCACGCCCGCCAGAACGTCATCGGTACTCATGGCCCCACATTGCAGTTTCGGCAAACTTGTTTGTCAATACGGCACAGGCTGGGCGACCGTCGGGCGTGGAGGTGGTCACCATGACCGAGAAGTCCGAGACCTACGAAGTGATCGTCGTCGGCGGCGGCACCGCCGGCCTGTCCGCCGCGCTGGTCCTGGGGCGGGCCCGGCGCCGCACCCTGGTCGTCGACGCGGGCGAGCCCCGCAACGCGCCCGCCGCCCATATGCAGGGCTATCTGTCGCGGGACGGCATGCCGCCCGCCGAGTTCCTGGCGCTCGGCCGCGAGGAGATCGCCCGCTACGGCGTCGACCTCGTCCGGGACCGGGCGGTGGACGTCACGCGCGACGCCGACGACGGTGACTTCGCCGTGGCCCTGGCTAGCGGCCGGACCGTGCGCGCGCGGCGGCTCGTCGTCACCACCGGGCTCAAGGACGAGCTGCCCGCCGTGCCCGGCGTCGCCGAGCGGTTCGGGCGCGATGTGCTGCACTGCCCGTACTGCCACGGCTGGGAGGTCCGCGACCGGGCCTTCGGTGTGCTCGCCGCGACGCCGCTGAGCGTGCACCAGGCGCTGATGGTCTCCCAGTGGTCGAAGGACGTGACGTTCTTCCTGCACACGGTCGCCGAGGACGAGCTCTCCGACGTCGACCTGCGCCGGCTGGCCGCGGCCGGGGTCGCCGTCGTGCCCGGCGAGGTGGCGGGCCTGGTGGCCGAGGACGACCGGCTCACCGGGGTGCGGCTCGCGGACGGCACGGTGCACCCGCGCGAGGTGCTGTTCGTCTCGCCGCGCGCGGTGCCGCAGACCGGGCTGCTGGAACGGCTGGGTGCCGAACTGCACGAGACCCCGTTCGGCAGCTACCCCGTGGTGGATGCGAACGGCCTGACCACCGTGCCCGGGGTATGGGCGGCGGGCAACGCGATCGGCTTCGCCGAGCAGGTCGTGCACGCGGCGAGCGGCGGCTACCGCGCCGCCGCGGCCCTCAACGGAGAGCTGCTGATGGCGGACCTGGACGCGGCGGTACGGGTGTAACCGGGCCCTGGCCGGTGCGCCACGGCTCCCGCCCCGCGGGCGCGGAACCGGCCCCGCCGGTGCGCCAGCTCCCCGCCCCGCGGGTGCGGAACGCGCCCTGCCGGTGCACCAGCCCCCCACCCTGCGGGGGCCGAACCCACCCCACCGGTCCACCACGCCCCCACCCCGCAGGTGCAGAACCCACCCCACCGGTCCACCACGCCCCCACCCCGCAGGTGCAGAACCCACCCCGCCGATGCACCACAGCCCCGCCCTGCGGGCGTACAACCGGCCCCGCCGATGCACCACGCCCCCGCCCCGCAGGTGTACAACCGCCCCCGCCGGTGCACCATGAAACGCATGTTGCTGGCCCGGCTCGCGCAGGTGTCCCGGGAGGTCGCCGCCACCTCGGCGCGGTCCCGTAAGACCGCGCTGCTCGCCGAGCTGTTCCGCGAGGCGGAGGCGGCGGACGTCCCGGTGGTCATCCCGTATCTGGCGGGCCGGCTGCCGCAGGGGCGGCTCGGCGTCGGCTGGAAGGTGCTCGGCCGCCCGGTCGTCCCGGCCGCCGAACCCACCCTGACCGTGCGCGAGGTGGACGCCCGGCTCACCGAACTCGGCACGGTGTCCGGGCCCGGATCGCAGGCCGAGCGGGCCCGGCTGGTCGGGGAGCTGATGGGCGCGGCCACCGAGGAGGAGCAGCGGTTCCTGCTCGGCCTGCTCACCGGCGAGGTGCGGCAGGGCGCGCTGGACGCGGCCGCGGTGGAGGGTCTGGCCGAGGCGACGGGCGCGCCGCCCGCCGACGTCCGCCGCGCGGTGATGCTGGCGGGCTCCCTGCAAGCGGTGGCCGAGGCGCTGCTCACCGACGGACCGGCGGCCCTCGACCGGTTCCGGCTCACCGTCGGCCGCCCGGTGCTGCCGATGCTCGCGCACAGCGCGTCCTCGGTGGCCGAGGCGGTCGGCAAGCTGGGCGCGTGCGCGGTGGAGGAGAAGCTGGACGGTATCCGCGTCCAGGTCCACCGGGACGGCGACACCGTACGCCTGTACACCCGCACCCTCGACGACATCACCGACCGGCTGCCCGAGGTGACGTCGGCGGCACTGGAGCTGCGCGGCGAGCGCTTCGTCCTGGACGGCGAGGTCATCGCCTTCGACGAGGACGGCCGGCCGCGCTCCTTCCAGGAGACCGCCGGACGGGTCGGCTCCCGCGTGGACGTGGCGACCGTCGCACGGCAGATCCCCGTCTCCCCCGTCTTCTTCGACGCCCTCGCCGTCGACGACCGCGACCTGCTCGACCTGCCCTTCTCCGAACGGCACGCGGAACTGGCCCGCCTGGTGCCCGAGCCGATGCGGGTGCGGCGCACGGTGGTGTCCGGCCCCGACGACCTGCCCGCGGCGGAGGAGTTCCTGGCCGAGACGCTGGCCCGGGGCCACGAGGGCGTGGTGGTGAAGGATCTCGCCGCCCCCTACAGCGCGGGCCGGCGCGGCGCGTCCTGGCTGAAGGTCAAACCCGTGCACACCCTCGACCTGGTGGTCCTGGCCGCCGAGTGGGGCCACGGCCGCCGCACCGGCAAGCTCTCCAACCTGCACCTGGGCGCCCGGCGCGCGGACGGCTCGTACGCCATGCTCGGCAAGACCTTCAAGGGCATGACCGACGCCCTGCTGGCCTGGCAGACCGAACGCCTGCGCGAGCTGGCGGTCTCCGACAACGGCCACGTGGTGACCGTGCGACCGGAACTGGTCGTGGAGATCGCCTACGACGGTCTGCAGCGCTCCACCCGCTACCCGGCCGGCGTCACCCTCCGCTTCGCCCGCGTGGTCCGCTACCGCGAGGACAAACGGCCGGAGGACGCCGACACCGTGGAGACCCTGCTGGCCGCCCACCCGGAGGTACGGCGGTGACGGCCCGGCGGAGCGCGGGCCTGCTGCTGTTCCGGCGCACCGAGCAGGGCTTGGAGGTGCTGCTCGGACACATGGGCGGCCCGTTTTTCGCCCGGCGCGACGCCGGGGCCTGGACCGTCCCGAAGGGCGAGTACGACCCGGCCGAGCCCGCCTGGGAGGCGGCCCGCCGCGAGTTCCGGGAGGAACTGGGGGTGGCGCCGCCGGACGGAGAGGCCGTACCGCTGGGCGAGGTCCGGCAGACCGGCGGCAAGATCGTCACGGTGTGGGCGGTGGAAGGGGATTTCGATCCCGACTCCATCGACCCGGGCACCTTCACCATGGAGTGGCCGCCGAAGAGCGGACGCCTGACGGAGTTCCCGGAGCTGGACCGGGTCCGCTGGTTCGGCCTGGACGCGGCCCGGGCCGTGATCGTGACGGCCCAGGCCGCGTTTCTCGACCGGCTGGCGGAGCACTCGCCCTGAGGAGACGCCCCGCGTTGCGGCTCCCGCCGCCGCGCGCGAAGGTCGAAGCACAGTCCCTTGCCAGGAGGTCAGCCATGCCCATCGCGACGGTGAACCCGGCGAACGGCGAGACGCTCAAGACGTACGAGGCCATGGGCGAGGAGGAGATCGAACGCCGGATCCAGCTCGCCGAGGCCACCTTCCGCACCTACCGGACGACCTCCTTCGCCGAGCGTGCCCGTCTGATGCACCGGGCCGCCGACCTCCTCGACGAGGACCAGCAGCACATCGCGAAGGTGATCACCACCGAGATGGGCAAGCCGGTCCGGCAGGCGCGCGCGGAGGCCGCCAAGTGCGCCAAGGCCATGCGCTGGTACGCCGACCGCGCCGAGGAACTGCTGGCCGACGAGGAGCCCGCCGAGGCGGATGTGAAGGACTCCGGCGCCTCCCGCGTTCGCGTCCGCTACCGTCCGCTGGGCCCGATCCTCGCGGTGATGCCGTGGAACTTCCCGCTCTGGCAGGTGATCCGGTTCGCCGCGCCCGCGCTGATGGCGGGCAACGTCGGCCTGCTCAAGCACGCCTCGAACGTGCCCCAGACCGCCCTCTACCTGGAGGACCTGTTCCACCGCGCGGGCTTCACCGAGGGCACGTTCCAGACTCTGCTGATCGGCTCGGCCGCGGTCGACGACATCCTGCGGGACGAGCGGATCAAGGCGGCCACCCTCACCGGCAGCGAGCCCGCGGGCCGCGCGGTCGCCTCCACCTCCGGCGAGATGGTCAAGAAGACGGTGCTGGAGCTGGGCGGCAGCGACCCCTTCGTCGTGATGCCGTCGGCCGACCTGGACCGGGCCGCCGAGGTCGCGGTCAACGCCCGTTGCCAGAACGCCGGGCAGTCCTGCATCGCCGCCAAGCGGTTCATCGTGCACACGGACGTCTACGACACCTTCGCCGAGCGGTTCGTGGCCGGGATGAAGGCGCTCAAGGTCGGCGACCCGACGGACGAGGAGACCGAGGTCGGGCCGCTCTCCAGCGAGCAGGGGCGGGCCGATCTGGAGGAGCTGGTGGACGACGCGGTGCGCAGCGGGGCGACCGTGCTGTGCGGCGGCCACCGGATCCGCCGGCCCGAGCTGCCCGGCTGGTACTACCCGCCGACCGTGCTCGCCGGCATCACCCGGGAGATGCGCATCCACCGCGAGGAGGCGTTCGGGCCGGTCGCCACGCTGTACCGGGCGGGCGATCTGGACGAGGCGGTGCTGATCGCCAACGACTCGTCGTTCGGGCTGAGTTCCAACGTCTGGACCCGGGACGAGAACGAGGTCGACCGGTTCGTACGGGACCTGGAGGCCGGCGGGGTGTACGTCAACGGGATGACCGCGTCCCACCCGGCGTTCCCGTTCGGCGGGGTGAAGCGGTCCGGGTACGGGCGTGAGCTGTCCGGGCACGGAATCCGCGAGTTCTGCAACATCACCACGGTTTGGCACGGTGCGTGAGGGCCGCGCGGCTACGATCCCGGGTGTGAACCGCGAAGTGACTCTGCCTCTGATCGTCGACGACCGCGGGACCTTGCAGGTGGCCGCGGCCGATGTGAGCAAGCTGCTCCGCATGGTCGGCGGGCGGTGGCTGCATCTCGTCGAGGCCGGCGAGGAGGGGCTCGACGAGGACACGGTGGCCGCGTTGACCATCGAGCTGGCGAAGCTGGCCGACCGTATCGATGTGGCGTGCATCGCGCACAGCAGCGGGAGCACGCCGTAGCAGGTGCTCAGGCGCGGCGCCTGGACCTGCACTCCTTCTGGAACTCGTAGACGATCCAGGTGCCCGCGATGAGGACAGCGAGCAGCACCGAGACGCCGACCAGGAACGGGAAGATCATGGCGTCAGCATGACAGACACCCGCCCCGGCCGGCGCACCGGCGTCCGCGCTAGCGAATCGGCATCCCCGACAGTGTGCGGGCGATCACCAGGCGCTGGATCTCGCTCGTCCCCTCGAAGATCGTGTAGATGGCGGCGTCCCGGTGCATCCGCTCCACCGGGTACTCCCGGGTGTAGCCGTTGCCGCCGAGGATCTGGATGGCCTGGGCGGTGACCTTCTTCGCCGTCTCGCTGGCGAACAGCTTGGACATCGAGCCCTCGGCCGCGGTGAACGGCTTGCCGTTGATCGCCATCCAGGAGGCACGCCACACCAGCAGACGGGCGGCGTCGATCCGGGTGCGCATGTCGGCGAGCTGGAAAGCGACGCCCTGGTTGTCGATGATCGGGCGGCCGAACTGCTCGCGGGTCCTCGCGTAGTCGAGGGCGACCTCGTACGCGGCGCGGGCGGTGCCGACCGCCATCGCACCGACGGCCGGACGGGACGCCTCGAACGTCGCCATCGCCGCGTTCTTCACGCGCTCCCCGCCGGAGGCCTTCGCCTTCTCGCGGGCCCGCGCCAGCCGCTCGTCCAGCTTCTCCTTGCCGCCGAGCAGGCAGGAGCCGGGCACCCGGACGTTGTCGAGGACGACCTCGGCGGTGTGCGAGGCACGGATGCCGTGCTTCTTGAACTTCTGGCCCTGGGACAGGCCCGGCGTGTTCGGCGGGATGATGAAGGAGGCGTGGCCCTTGGAGCCCAGCTCCGGGTCGACGACCGCCACGACCACGTGCACGTTGGCGATGCCGCCGTTGGTGGCCCAGGTCTTCGTGCCGTTGATCACCCACTCGTCCTTGGCCTCGTCGTACACGGCCCGGGTGCGCATGGAGGCGACGTCGGAGCCTGCGTCCGGCTCGGAGGAGCAGAACGCGGCGACCTTGACGTCGTTCGCGTCGCCGTACATCTGGGGGATCCAGGTGCCGATCTGCTCCTCGGTGCCGTTGGCGAGGACGCCGACGGCGGCGAGGCCGGTGCCGACGATGGAGAGGGCGATGCCCGCGTCGCCCCAGAAGAGTTCCTCCATGGCCATGGGGATGCCGAGGCCGGTGGGGTCGAAGTACTGCTGGGCGTAGAAGTCGAGGGAGTAGATGCCGACCTTCGCGGCCTCCTGGATGACCGGCCAGGGAGTCTCCTCACGCTCGTCCCATTCGGCGGCCGCGGGGCGGATGACGTCGGCGGCGAAGCCGTGCAGCCAGTCCCGGACCTCCTTCTGTTCGTCGTTGAGCTCCATGGTGAACTCGGCCATGTCCCCTCCAGCGGCGGCGCACGTGCGTGTTACTTGCGGTAACCGCAGTCTGTTACCGGCGGGTAGGAAAAGTCAACTCACCCGTCGCCCCCGGCAGCCCGTTCGATGGTCTCGGCGTGTTGAGTGTTAGTTTGCGCAGGCGTCACCGATTCACACGGGTGGGGAGAGCTCATGGACACCACGCAGCGGACCGAGCAGCAGCGGTCCGCCGACCGCCGACGGCGCGAGCTGCTGGAGGCCGCGGACCGGGTGGTGCTGCGCGACGGGCCACAGGCGTCCATGAACGCCATCGCCGCCGAGGCGGGCATCACCAAGCCGATCCTGTATCGCCACTTCGGCGACAAGGGCGGGCTCTACGCGGCGCTCGCCAAGCGGCACACGGACGCGCTGCTGGACTCCCTGCGGGCGGCGCTGGACGCGCCCGCGGACCGGCGGGAGCGGGTGGAGTCCACCCTGGACACATATCTGGCGGCCATCGAGGCACGGCCGCAGGTGTATCGCTTTCTGATGCATCCGGCGGAGGGCGGTCAGGCCGGGGACCAGGGCTTCGACGTGGGCAAGCACTCGGCGCCGGTGCTCCGCAGGATGGGCGAGGAGCTGGGCAAGGTCATCCAGGAGCGGGTGGACCTCGGGCCGGACAGTGAGCGGCTGGCTCGGGTGTGGGGGCATGGGATCGTCGGGATGATGCACGCCGCCGGGGACTGGTGGCTGGGTGAACGTCCCTGTTCGCGGCAGGAGTTGGTGCGGGCTTTGGCTGACCTCTTGTGGGGACGGCTTGCTGCGGCTGGGGACAAGATGGGCGGTCCGGGGTTCTGACGGTCGCATTTTCGGCTGCGGGCCGGTGGGGGCTGGTCGCGCCCACGCGGCGGAGCCGCATATTGATACAGCCCCGCGCCCCTGAGTAGGTCACCCTGACCGGCGCCAGGAAGCTCGGGCCACCTGTCGCATCAACCTGCGGTGGCGCCAGCCCGTCACGCGGTCCGCGTACACCCTGCCCTCCAGGTGGTCGCACTCGTGCTGGAGGCAGCGGGCGAAGAAACCCGTGCCGTGGATCGTCACGGGCTCGCCGGTCATCGTGAAGCCCTCGACCACGGCGTGGTCATAGCGCTCGGTGCCCGCCTCCAGCCCCGGCAGGGACAGGCAGCCCTCGGGGCCCCGGATCACCACCCCGTCCGTCTCCACCAGGCGCGGGTTCACCACATGTCCGAGATGCCGGACATCCTCGTCGTCCGGGCAGTCGTACACGAACACCCGCAGCGACTCCCCCACCTGGTTCGCCGCCAGGCCCACCCCCTGGGCCGCGTACATCGTCGCGAACAAGTCCTCCACGAGCCGGGACAGTTCGGGGCCGAAGTCGGTGACCTCCGCGCAAGGGGTGTGCAAAGCGGGGTCGCCGAGCAGGGTGAGGGGCCGGACGCGCCCGTGGGCGCCCGGGATCGAGCCGTGTCGCATGGGCGCAAGGGTACGGTTCCCTCAGCCGCCGCTGCCCACGTGGCACGGGCCGGGATTCGGGAGTGCGAATGGATCTCGATAGGCTGACCACCACCACGTTGCCGACAGGCTTGAGGGCGGCGCGTACGCAAGGAGGATCGAGAACTGATGGCAGGCAACTCGGACCCGCTCACGCCGCGGGCCAAGCTGGCCGTGACCGCGGGCAAGGCGGTCGCTGCGGCATCGCGGGCCGCGGGACGCGGCAGCGGTTCGGTGATCGGCGGCCGGGTGGCGCTGAAACTCGACCCCGACCTCCTCGCCCGGCTCGCCCAGAACCTGGACGTCGTCCTGGTCTCGGCGACCAACGGCAAGACCACCACCACCCGGCTGATCGCCGAGGCCCTGCGGGCCGCGGGCCCGGTGGTGTCCAACGCGCTCGGCGCCAACATGCCGGCCGGCATCACCTCGGCGCTGGCGGGCGGCTCGGACGCCAAGTACGGCGTCATCGAGGTCGACGAGAAGTACCTCGCGGGCGTCGCCCGGGACACCGACCCCAAGTGCATCGCGCTGCTGAACCTCTCCCGCGACCAGCTCGACCGGGCCGCCGAGACCCGCATGCTCGCGGAGAACTGGCGTGAGGGCCTCGCCGGGTCGAAGGCCGTGATCGTCGCGAACGCGGACGATCCGCTCGTCGTGTGGGCCGCGTCCTCGTCCCCGAATGTGATCTGGGTCGCGGCCGGGCAGATGTGGAAGGACGACGCCTGGTCCTGCCCCGCCTGCGGCGGTGTGATGCAGCGCCCCGGCGACGACTGGTTCTGCGGCGAGTGCGGTTTCCGCCGGCCCACCCCGAGCTGGGCGCTCTCCGGCGACCACGTCCTCGACCCGCACGGCTCGGCGTGGCCGATCCACCTTCAGCTGCCGGGCCGCGCCAACAAGGCCAACGCGGCCAGCTCGGCCGCGGTCGCCGCCGTGTTCGGCGTGCCGCCGCAGGTCGCCCTGGAGCGCATGTACCAGGTGCAGGCGGTGGCCGGGCGGTACGACGTCGTCCAGTTCGAGGGCCGTGACCTGCGGCTGCTGCTGGCGAAGAACCCGGCCGGGTGGCTGGAGACGTTCTCCCTGATCGACCCGCCGCCCACCCCGGTGATCCTCTCCGTGAACGCGCGCAGCGCCGACGGCACCGACACCTCCTGGCTGTGGGACGTCGACTACACCCGGCTCACCGGCCACCCGATCTTCGTCATCGGCGACCGCAAGCTCGACCTGGCGGTGCGGCTGGAGGTCGCCAACCAGCACTTCCAGGTCTGCGAGAACCTGGACCAGGCCGTGCAGATGTGCCCGCCGGGCCGGATCGAGGTCATCGCGAACTACACCGCGTTCCAGGACCTGCGCCGCCGCGTCGGCAACTGAGTGAGTCGAAGGACAATGACCATGAGCGACAACAGTCTGCGGATCGTCTGGATCTACCCCGACCTGCTCAGCACCTACGGCGACCAGGGCAACGTCCTCGTCGTGGAGCGCCGGGCGCGGCAGCGGGGCCTGGACGTGGCCCGGCTCGACGTACGCAGCGACCAGCCGATCCCGACCTCCGGCGACATCTACCTCATCGGCGGCGGCGAGGACCGGCCGCAGCGGCTCGCGGCCGAGCGGCTGCGCCGCGACGGGGGTCTGCACCGGGCCGTGGGGAACGGCGCGATCGTCTTCTCCGTCTGCGCCGGCTACCAGATCCTCGGCCACGAGTTCATCAACGACCTCGGTCAGCGCGAGCCCGGCCTCGGCCTGCTCGACGTGGTCTCGGTGCGCGGCGAGGGCGAGCGGTGCGTCGGCGACGTGCTGGCGGACATCGACCCGCGGCTCGGGCTGCCGCCGCTGACCGGGTTCGAGAACCACCAGGGCGTCACCCACCTCGGCCCGACCGCCCGCCCGCTCGCGCAGGTGCGGCTGGGCAAGGGCAACGGCACGGGCGACGGCACGGAGGGGGCGTACAACGACACCGTGTTCGGTACGTACATGCACGGCCCCGTGCTCGCCCGCAACCCGCTCATCGCGGACCATCTGCTGAAGCTGGCGCTCGACGTCAACGCGCTGCCGCCGGTGGACGACCGGTGGTACGAGGCGCTGCGCAACGAGCGCATCGCGGCTGCGCAGCAGCCTGCGTAAACCGGGTTTTGACGCGCAGTTCACCAGCCCGTCTGACGGTACGTCCGCACAGGTGAGCGGGGTCGTCCAGCAGGCGGACGCACGGTTCGGCCCCGCCCCCTTGTGCCGCTAGGGTGGCGGGGATTCCCGCCGGACAACGTGGTCCGGTCCCCGGCCCACGTTGAGAAGGTATTTCGGGCTATGCGCATTGGTGTCCTCACGTCCGGCGGCGACTGCCCCGGTCTGAACGCCGTCATCCGGTCCGTCGTGCACCGTGCCGTCGCCGACCACGGCGACGAGGTCATCGGTTTCCGGGACGGCTGGAAAGGCCTCCTGGAGGGCGACTATCTGAAGCTCGACCTCGACGCGGTCGGCGGCATCCTCGCCCGCGGCGGTACCATCCTCGGCTCCTCCCGGGTCCGTCCCGAGCATCTGCGGGACGGCGTGGAGCGCGCCAAGGGGCATGTCGCGGAGCTGGGCCTCGACGCGATCATCCCGATCGGCGGCGAGGGCACGCTGAAGGCGGCCCGGCTGCTGTCGGACAACGGCCTGCCCATCGTGGGCGTGCCGAAGACCATCGACAACGACATCGCCGTCACCGACGTCACCTTCGGCTTCGACACGGCCGTCGGGGTCGCCACGGAGGCCCTGGACCGGCTGAAGACCACCGCCGAGTCGCACCAGCGGGTGCTGATCGTGGAGGTCATGGGGCGGCACACCGGCTGGATAGCCCTGCACTCCGGAATGGCGGCGGGCGCGCACGCCATCGTCGTGCCGGAGCGGCCGTTCGACATCGACGAGCTGACCGCGCGGGTCGGCGAGCGGTTCGAGGCGGGCAAGCGGTTCGCCATCGTCGTCGCCGCGGAGGGGGCCAAGCCGAAGCCCGGCACCATGGCCTTCGACGAGGGCGGCAAGGACATCTACGGGCACGAGCGGTTCGCCGGGATAGCCCGTCAGCTCTCCGTCGAGCTGGAGCAGCGGCTCGGCAAGGAGGCGCGGCCGGTGATCCTCGGGCATGTGCAGCGGGGCGGTACGCCTACGGCGTATGACCGGGTGTTGGCTACGCGGTTCGGGTGGCACGCGGTGGAGGCCGTTCATCGCGGGGAGTTCGGGCAGATGACGGCGTTGCAGGGGACGGACATCGTGATGGTGCCGTTGGCTGAGGCCGTGTCGTCGTTGAAGACGGTGCCGTCGGAGCGGTACGCGGAAGCGGAGTGTGTGCTTTAGCCGTCCTGGCGGGTGCGGGTTGTGTGTGGTGCTCGCGCAGTTCCCCGCGCCCCTTGAGTTGGCATAGCTGCCCCCGGTCGCAGAGGTGACCGGGGGCAGCTCTACTCTTGTGGGCGGACATCAGCACAAACCCCCCACGAATCAGGAGCCGGCGGATGGATCACAGCGGGCACGGCATGACCATGGATCTGCCGCCGTTCACGCTGGGGCAGGGGCTTCAGTGGTCCGCGGACCCGTTCTTTCTCGTCGCTTGTCTGCTGGGGCTGGCGCTCTACGCATGGGGTGTCGTCCGGCTGACCCGGCGGGGTGACAAGTGGCCCGTCGGGCGGACCGCCTTCTTCTCCGTCGGTGTGCTGAGCATCGGGCTGATGATGAACACCCAGCTGAACGACTACGGAATGGTCATGTTCAGCGTGCACATGGTGCAGCACATGGTGATCAGCATGCTGTCGCCGATCCTGATCCTGCTCGGCGCCCCGATCACGCTGGCGCTGCGGGCGCTGCCGCCGGCCGGGCGGGGCCGCAAGGGGCCGCGCGAGCTGCTGCTGTTGCTGCTGCACAGCCGGTACATGCGGATCGTCACCCACCCGGTGTTCACGATCCCGCTGTTCATCGCCAGCCTGTACGGCCTGTACTTCACCCCGCTGTTCGACTTCCTGATGGAGTCCAAGCCGGGGCACACCGCGATGATGGTGCACTTCCTCGCGGTCGGCCTGGTGTTCTTCTGGCCGATCATGGGCGTGGACCCGGGCCCGCACCGGCCCGGCTATCTGATGCGGATGCTGGAGCTGTTCGCGGGCATGCCGTTCCACGCGTTCTTCGGCATCGCGCTGATGATGGCCTCCACCCCGATGGTGAAGACGTACGAGAACCCGCCCGCCTCCCTCGGCATCGACGCGCTCTCCGACCAGAACGCGGCGGGCGGCATCGCCTGGGCGTTCAGCGAGATCCCGTCCGTGCTGGTGCTGATCGCGCTGCTGTTCCAGTGGTACGGCTCGGAGCAGCGGCAGGCCAAGCGCAAGGACCGGGCGGCGGACCGGGACGGCGACAAGGAACTCGAGGCGTATAACGCCTATTTGGCCTCACTGAACGCACGAAGCCGCTGAACTTCTTTTCCGGGCGGTTCGGTTCAGTAGCATGAAACGCGTCGGGGGGACCGCCGGGGGGAGCGGTGATGACCGTTCGCGTTGTCGTGCGCAGGGCCGTGATCACGCTGGTATTCGTACTGGCATTGAGCGGATGCGATCGCGACGCACACGTGTTCGCAGTAAAGGCCGTGGCGGCGGGCGTGCCGTCCCTCGCGCCGTTCTTCGACGAGGACGCGGGGCTCGGCCATGACGCCGACGTGCGGTCGAGGGCGGCGCCCGGCGGAGTCCAGCAGGGCGACACACCCGGTCTCTACGGCGGCACGAAACAGCCGGAGATCTGTGATGTCGACCGGCTGGAGGAATTTCTCAGGGATCCCAGGAATGACCATAAGGCACAGGCCTGGGCCAATGCCCTCCACATCACCACGGGTGAGATTCCGGAATATCTCGATCGGCTGGCACCGGTTCTGCTCCGGACCGACACGCTCGTGAAGAACCACGACTACAAGAAGGGAAAAGCGGTCCCCTTCGACGCCCTGCTCCAGGCCGGAATCGCGATTCTCGTCGATGAGCGGGGACTGCCCGCGGTGAAGTGCTCCTGCGGAAATCCGCTGCGGCCCTTCGAGGGGGATGCCCGGAGGATTTCGGTCCGGTTCGAGGACGGCAACGAGAAGTGGCCCGGCTTCGACCGCTCGTCCGTGGTCGCCGTACGGCCCGCCGCCCGGACCCTGGACCGGCTGGCCCTCGTCGACGTCGAGGACCCCGGCCGGGGCATCCACCGGCCCGCCGGGACGACCGGCGCGGACGACTCCGCCTTCGACGCGAGCGAGCCGCGCACGGTGCCCGGCGTGGCCGGGACGACGTTCGGGCGGGCGAGCCGACTGCTGGCCGAGGCCGGGCTCGCGGTCGCGGTGGACGGGGGCGGGCTGCCGCCGGACGACGCACGAGTGACGGCGTCGGATCCGCCGGCGGGGACCGAGCTGCCGTTCGGGGAGTACGTGACGCTGAGCGTGGACGGGGGCAGCGGCTCGGGGAGCGGGTCGGACACTCCCCCGGACTCGTCGGGGTCCGGGGACTCCACGGGCTCCCCGGGCTCCACGGGCTCCCCGGGCTCATCGGGTTCCGCAGGGGTCGGGGACTCCCCCGGGTCCTCGGGGTCCCCTGGGCCCTCCGGCTCCTCGGAGCCGTCCGGTCCGTCCGGGTCCGGGGACCCCTCGGACTCGCCGGGCTCACCGAGCTCCTCGGACTCGCCGGGCTCATCGGACTCCCCCGGTTCCGCCACGCCAGCCCCCTCCGCCTCGCCGGAGGAGCCGTCCGGTCCGGCGTCGCCGACGCCCTCGGCGCCCGGCGCGCCCTCACCCTCGTCCGAGCGGCCTCCGTCCTCGTCCCCGACCCGGCAGGAGCCGCCCTCGTCGCCGTCCTCCTCCGAGCCGCCGCCGTCGGCGTCCCCGGCCCCGCCGAGCGGTCCGCCCGCCGACCAGACGCCGACGGGCCAGCCGCCCCCGGCCCAGGCGCCGTCACCGGATCCGCCCTCCAGCACCCCGGGCACCGCCGTATCGACCGCCACCGCCACTCCGTAGTCCCCCGCAGAAACGGGAGTCACCGGATGCCTTCTGGATCACCGACGTCGGGAGTGGGCCGGGTCATCGCCGGCCGTTATCTGCTGCTGCACCGGCTCGGCAGCGGCGGGATGGGGCATGTGTGGCTGGCCCACGACCAGAGACTCGCCTGCGAGGTGGCGCTGAAGGAGATCGTGTTCCGGGATCCGGCGGAGGCGGACCACGAGCGGGAGGCGCGGGTCGCGCGGGCGCGGGCGGAGGCCCGGCACGCGGCCGGGCTGCGCGGGCATCCGCATGTGGTGACCGTGCACGACGTGCTGGAGCACGAGGGGCTGCCGTGGATCGTCATGGAGTACGTGGCGGGGGCCGTGGACCTGCGGGAGCTGGTCGCCCGGCGCGGCCCGCTCGCCCCGGCGGAGTGCGCCCGGATCGGCCTCGCGGTACTGGACGCGCTGACCGCCGGGCATCAGCGGGGCGTCCTGCACCGGGATGTGAAACCGGCGAACATCCTGCTCGCGCCGGACCGCACCGGGGCGCCGTACGGGCGCGTCCTGCTCACCGACTACGGCATCTCGGTGCAGCCGGACGCCGGGGAGCCGCGGTACACGCTGGCGTCCGCGCTGGTGGGCACGGCGGGCTATCTGGCGCCCGAGCGGGCCACCGGAGGGCCGCCCACCCCGGCCGCCGATCTGTTCTCGCTGGGCTGCACGCTGTACTACGGCGTCGAGGGGCGCGGGCCGTTCGAGCGCGAGTCGCAGCTGGCGGAGCTGACCGCCGTGGTCGCCGAGGAGCCGCGCCCGCCGGTGCGCTCGGGCGCCCTGGAGCCCGTCCTGCGGGCGCTGCTCACGAAGGATCCGGCGCGGCGGATGGCGGCGCCGGAGGCCGAGGCGGCGCTGGCCGGGATCGTCACCCCGCAGCCGCAGGGGTACGGCCGGACGCAGACGGATCTCGGGTCGCAGCCCCCGTGGAGCCGGACGCCGGACGGCCCGGGGTTCGGGCCCGCCCCGCCCGGCGAGGGCCGCCGGCCGCTCCCCCGGGCGCTGCGGGCGGCGCTCGCGGGTGGGCTCGGGCTGGTGCTGGCGCTGGGCGGGGTCTGGTACGCGACCGCCGACCGGTCCTCCGGCAAGGGCGCGGAGACGGGGTCGCCGTACGGCGAGGGCGTGGGGCTCGCCCGGCCGCTGCGGAACGGGGATTGTGTGCTCGCCGACTGGCCCGGGGAGCGGTTCGCCGGGACGCCCCGGCTGTCGCTGGATCCGAGCTGCCGGGACGCGGTGCCGGACGGGCAGGTGATGGGGTTCGTGCCGGCCGCGTCCGCCGCGCAGGCGCGGGAGCTGGGGCCGGAGCGGTGCGAGGAGCTGACCCGGGAGGCCCGGGAGCGGCTGGCGGACGTGCGGAGCCTCGCCGTCGTACCGACCGAGCAGGGGTTCGAGGCGGCCGGGCGGCGGACGGCCTGTCTGCTGCTCGGTGCGTACGGGCCGGTGTACGGGCCGCTCGGCGGGCATCGCAAGCCGGGGATGACCTTCCGCGACACGGCGAGCATGCAGAAGCGGGACTGCCTGGAGGTCCGCTCCCCGCGGGACGTACGGCTGGCCTCCTGTGCGCGGCGGTACGACGAGCAGGTGCTGGGCTTCACCCGGCTCGCGAAGGGCCTCACCCTGGCGCAGGCCCGCAGCCGGTCGGACGCGGCGTGTGCCCGGGACGTGCCTCCGGGTGACTACGGATTCGATCCGTCGGCGTACGAGGCGGGGTCGTGGACCGGCCAGGGGGCCTGGAAATCGGGCACACATCTTGTCGTGTGCACCGTACGGAAGCAGAACGGGGGCACCATGGAGGGGGACGAGCCATGAGGAGGGTGTTGCGATGCCCGGTTCTACGGACGGTTCAACGAAGACCATGGGGGTGCTCACCATGGGTGGGCTCGTCGTGGTGACGGCCTACACGGTGGCGCTCGGCAGCAACGGCTGGCTGTGGTTCGGCTGGGTCGTGCTGGGCCTGATCACCCTCGCCATGGTGGCCACCCGCAGCACCTGAGATTCCGTTTCCGGGCTACTCCTGGGCGAGTCGCCCCGCCGAGTGCACCCCCGGCTGGTACTTGGGCAGCCGGGCGGTGACCTTCATGCCCGCGCCCAGGGCGGTCTCGATGACCAGGCCGTGGTCGTCGCCGTACAC
This sequence comes from Streptomyces sp. NPDC030838, assembly GCF_055572035.1. NCBI lineage: Bacteria > Bacillati > Actinomycetota > Actinomycetes > Kitasatosporales > Streptomycetaceae > Streptomyces > Streptomyces sp. NPDC030838. Next base: position 211,894 of record NZ_JBVIED010000018.1, read on the forward strand.
CTGGCGGAGCCGGTCGTCGACGTTGGACAGCCCGATGCCGCCGGACGGGCTGACCTCCCCGGCGAGGATGCGGCGCAGCAGGTCGGGGTCCATTCCGGCGCCGTCGTCCTCGATGACCACGAGGGCCTCGGCTCCCGCGTCCTGCGCGGTGATGCTGATCCGGCAGGTGTCCGCCTTGCCCTCCAGACCGTGTTTGACGGCGTTCTCGACGAGCGGCTGGAGACACAGGTACGGCAGGGTGACCGGCAGTACCTCGGGGGCGATCTGGAGGGTGACCGAGAGGCGGTCGCCGAAGCGGGCCCGGACCAGCGCCAAGTAGTGGTCGATGGCGTGGAGTTCGTCGGCGAGGGTGGTGAAGTCGCCGTGCCGGCGGAACGAGTAGCGGGTGAAGTCGGCGAACTCCAGGAGCAGTTCGCGGGCGCGCTCGGGGTCGGTGCGCACGAACGAGGCGATCACGGCGAGCGAGTTGAAGATGAAGTGCGGGGAGATCTGGGCGCGCAGGGCCTTGATCTCGGCCTCGATCAGCCGGGTGCGGGAGCGGTCGAGGTCGGCGAGTTCGAGCTGCACGGAGACCCAGCGGGCGACCTCGGCGGCCGCCCGTACCAGCACGGCGGACTCGCGGGGCGCGCAGGCGACGAGGGCGCCGTGGACCCGGTCGTCGACGGTGAGCGGGGCGACGACGGCCCAGCGCAGCGGGCAGTCGGGGGCGCCGCAGGCGAGCCGGAAAGCCTCGCCGCGGCCGGTTTCCAGCGGGCCGGCGAGCCGTTCCATGACCTCGGCGCGGTGATGGGCGCCCACGCCGTCCCAGACCAGCACCTGGCTGTCGTCGGTGAGGCAGAGGGCGTCGGTGCCGAGCAGGGTGCGCAGCCGGCGGGCCGACTTGCGGGCCGTCTCCTCGGTGAGCCCGGCGCGCAGCGGGGGCGCGGCGAGGGAGGCGGTGTGCAGGGTCTGGAAGGTGGCGTGTTCGACCGGGGTGCCGAGGCCGCCGAGGTTCTGGGTGCGGGCGGTGCGCCGGCCGAGCCAGAAACCGGCGGCGAGCAGGGGCAGGACGGCCACGCAGAGCCCGGCGAGGAAGCCGATCACGCCTTCACCTCCGTGCGCAGCTGTTCCGGCAGATGGAAGCGGGCCAGGATGGCCGCGGTGCCGGCCGGGACGCGGGCCGGGGTGGCAAGCGACACCAGCACCATGGTGAGGAAGCCGAGCGGCACCGACCACAGCGCGGGCCAGGCGAGCAGGGCGTGCAGCGGGCCGCCGCCGGGGAAGCCGGCCATGGTGGCGGCGACGGCGGCGAACGCGGAGCCGCCGCCGACCAGCATCCCGGCGGCCGCGCCGGGCGGGGTCAGCCGCCGCCACCAGATGCCGAGCACGAGCAGCGGGCAGAACGAGGACGCCGAGACCGCGAAGGCGAGCCCGACCGCGTCGGCGACGGGCAGTCCGCCGACCAGCACGCTCGCCACGAGCGGGGCGGCCATGGCGAGCAGCGTGCCGAGCCGGAAGTGCCGGACGCCGCGCGAGGGCAGCACGTCCTGGGTGAGCACTCCGGCGACGGCCATGGCGAGCCCGGAGGCGGTGGACAGGAACGCGGCGAACGCGCCGCCGGCGAGCAGTGCGCCGAGGAGGTCGCCGCCGACCCCGCCGATCATCCGGCCGGGCAGCAGCAGGACGGCCGCGTCGGCGTCGCCGGTGAGGGTGAGTTCGGGGGCGTAGAGGCGGCCGAGCGCGCCGTAGACGGGCGGCAGCAGGTAGAAGGCGCCGATCAGGCCGAGCACGGCGACCGTGGTGCGGCGGGCGGCGACGCCGTGCGGGCTGGTGTAGAAGCGGACCACCACGTGCGGCAGGCCCATGGTGCCGAGGAAGGTGGCGAGGATCAGTCCGTACGTGGCGTAGAGCGGGCGGTCCTCGCGGCCCTCGGCGAGCGAGGTGGACATGCCGCCGTTGCTGCCGCGGTCGGCGGCCGGGACGGGGGTGCCGGGAGCGAAGGTGAGGCGGGTGCCCTGGTCGATGCGGTGGGTGCCGGCGGGCAGGCGGATCTCGGTGCCGTCGTGGGCGCGGCCGTCGACGGTGCCGTCGACGGTGACGGTGAGCGGGCGCTCCAGGCGCAGGTCGAGGGTGGCGTCGACGCGGACGGCGCGCTGGTCGCGGAAGGCGGGTGGTTCGTCGAAGGCGCGGCGGGGGCCGCCGTCGGCCTGCCAGGCGAGGACCAGGAAGAAGGCGGGGACGAGCAGGGCGGTCAGTTTCAGCCAGTACTGGAAGGCCTGCACGAAGGTGATGCTGCGCATGCCGCCCGCGGCGACGATGGCCACGACGACGACCGCGACGATGATCCCGCCGAGCCAGTCCGGCGCCCCGGTCAGCACGGTGAGGGTCAGGCCCGCGCCCTGCAGCTGGGGCAGCAGATAGAGCCAGCCGACGCCGACGACGAAGGCGCCCGCGAGCCGCCGTACCGCCTGCGAGGCGAGCCGGGCCTCGGCGAAGTCGGGCAGGGTGTAGGCGCCGGAGCGGCGCAGCGGGGCGGCGACGAAGAGCAGCAGCACGAGGTAGCCGGCGGTGTAGCCGACCGGGTACCAGAGCATGTCCGGGCCCTGGACGAGCACCAGGCCCGCGATGCCGAGGAAGGAGGCGGCGGACAGGTACTCGCCGCTGATGGCGGCCGCGTTCAGGCGGGGGCCGACGGTGCGCGAGGCGACGTAGAAGTCGGAGGTGGTGCGGGAGATGCGCAGGCCGAAGGCGCCGACGAGCACGGTCGCCAGCACGACGAGGGCGACGGCGGGGACGGCGTACGAGGAGTTCATGACACAGGGGCCCGGTCAGCGGTCCTCGACCAGGCGGACGAAGTCGCGTTCGTTGCGTTCGGCGCGGCGCACGTACCACTGGGCGAGCAGGACCAGCGGGGCGTAGAGGCAGAAGCCGAGCACCAGCCACTGGAGGCGGCCGGCGTGCGGGGCCGCCGCGAAGACCAGGGGCAGCGGGCCGATCAGCAGGACGAGGACGGCGCAGACGGTCAGGGCGGCGCGCAGCTGGGTGCGCATCAGGGAGCGGACGTAGGTGTGGCCGAGGGTGGTCTGCTCGTCGATCTCGGTGCGCGGGCGGTAGGCGCCGGGGACGCGCCGGGTGCGGCGGGGCGGGCCGGTGACGACGACGCGGCGGTCGGCGGGGCTGTTCGGCACGGTCACGGCCTCCTCATCAGCAGGTCCCGCAGTTCACGGGCGTGGCGGCGGCTGACCTGGAGTTCCTCTGAGCCGACCAGGACGCTGACCGTGCCCGCGTCGAGGCGGAGCTCGCCGATGTGGCGCAGGGCGACCAGATGGCGGCGGTGGATGCGGACGAAGCCGCGGGAGCGCCAGCGCTCCTCCAGGGTGGACAGCGGGATGCGGACCAGGTGGCTGCTGCCCTGGCCGGTGTGCAGCCGGGCGTAGTCGCCCTGTGCCTCGACGTGGGTGATGTCGTCGACGGCGACGAAGCGGGTCACGCCGCCCAGCTCGACGGGTATCTGGTCGGGGTCGGGCTCGCTCACGGGGATGCGGGGGGCGGTGCCGCGCAGTTCGGCGGCGCGGCGTATCGCCTCGGCCAGGCGTTCCTTGCGGACGGGTTTGAGGACGTAGTCGACGGCCTTGAGATCGAAGGCCTGCACGGCGAAGTCCTCGTGAGCGGTGACGAAGACGACCAGCGGGGGCCGGGCGAAGCCGGTGAGCAGCCGGGCGAGGTCGAGGCCGTCGAGGCCGGGCATGTGGATGTCGAGGAAGACGACGTCGATCGCCTCGGGCCCGTCGGGTCCCGACTCCAGGGCGCGGTTGATCCGGCGCAGCGCCTCGGTCGCGTCACCGGCGCCCTCGGCACTGCCGATGCGGGGATCGGCGTGCAGGAGGTAGAGCAGTTCCTCCAGCGAGGGGCGTTCGTCGTCGACAGCCAGGGCGCGCAGCATGAACCCGGAGTGTAGGAGTAATTCGTACGCCTGCACACGGGCAGTCGCGTGCCGGTCCTCGGGGCGTTCCCGCTGGATACAGTGCCGCCATGAACAGCAGGCCGGCACCGTTCGACGACCTCGACCGGAAGATCGTCACCGCGCTGATGGCGAACGCGCGGACCAGTTTCGCCGAGATCGGGGCGGCGATCGGGCTGTCCGCCACGGCGGTGAAGCGCCGGGTGGACCGGTTGCGGGAGACCGGGGTGATCACCGGGTTCACGGCGACGGTGAAGCCGTCGGCGCTGGGCTGGCGTACGGAGGCGTATGTCGAGGTGTACTGCGAGGGCGCGGCCCCGCCGCGGCGCCTCGCGGAGGTGGTGCGCAACCATCCGGAGATCGCCGCGGCGATGACGGTGACGGGCGGCGCGGACGCGCTGCTGCATGTGCGGGCGCGGGATGTGGAGCACTTCGAGGAGGTGCTGGAGCGGATCCGCGCCGAGCCGTTCATCCGGAAGACGATCAGTGTCATGGTGCTGTCCCATCTGCTGCCGGAGAGTCCGGAGGCGGGCGCGAACCAGCCCGCTCCGGACGACGCAGGAGACGTGCGTCACACCTGATCAGAACGCAGCGATCCTGCGTGAACGCGCAGGTTTCGTTTCTTGTCGAGCGTCCGGGGCTCTTTCTACCGTGGTGTCAACCCTCAGTCGACACCGCAGGAAGCGGAGGAACCCCTCTGTGTCCGAAACACGTGTGCCGCGCCGGCGGCGCTTCCTCGTCTGCGAACCCAGACACTTCGCCGTGCAGTACGCGATCAATCCCTGGATGCATCCCGATGTCCGGGTCGACGTCGACCTCGCCCAGGAGCAGTGGCAGAAGCTGATCGCCGCCTACCGCGCCCACGGGCATACGGTCGACAGCGTGGAGCCGGTGGCGGGCCTGCCGGACATGGTCTTCGCCGCGAACTCGGCGTTCGTCGTCGGCGGCCGGGTCTTCGGCTCCCTCTTCCACGCCCCCGAGCGCCGTCCCGAGTCCGTGCACTACGAGACCTGGTTCAAGACTGCGGGCTACGACGTGTACCGGCCGGAGTCGGTGTGCGAGGGCGAGGGCGACCTGGTGTGGACGGGCCGCTACGTGCTGGCCGGCACGGGGTTCCGCACGGCCCGGGAGGCGCACCGCGAGGCGCAGGAGTTCTTCGGCCACCCGGTGATCAGCCTGACGCTGGTGGACCCGTACTTCTACCACCTGGACACGGCGCTGTTCGTCCTCGACGACTCCGCCGACGGCAACAACGTCGTGTACTACCCGGAGGCGTTCTCGCCGGGCAGCCGTGAGGTGCTGCAGCGGCTGTACCCGGACGCGGTGCTCGCCACCCGCGACGACGCGATGGCGTTCGGCCTGAACTCGGTGTCCGACGGCCGCCATGTCTTCATCGCCCCGCGGGCCGAGGCGCTGGCCGCGCGGCTCGACGACCACGGCTATGTCCCCGTCCCCGTCGACCTGTCGGAGTTCCACAAGGCCGGCGGCGGCATCAAGTGCTGCACTCAGGAGATCCGTTCATGACCGCACCCGCCCGTACCGCCCGCGACTCCGCCGAGCTGATCGCCGCGGAGCAGCCGGTCCTCGCGCACAACTACCACCCGCTGCCCGTGGTGGTGGCCCGTGCCGAGGGCACCTGGGTGGAGGACGTCGAGGGCCGCCGCTACCTGGACATGCTGGCCGGCTACTCGGCCCTCAACTTCGGCCACCGCCACCCGGCGCTGATCGAGGCCGCCCACCGCCAGCTGGACCGCCTCACCCTCACCTCGCGCGCCTTCCACAACGACCGGCTCGCCGAGTTCGCCGAACGCCTGTCCGCGCTCACGGGGCTGGACATGGTGCTGCCGATGAACACCGGCGCGGAGGCGGTCGAGAGCGGCATCAAGGTGGCCCGCAAGTGGGCGTACGACGTCAAGGGCGTCCCCGCCGACCGGGCGACGATCGTGGTCGCGGCGGAGAACTTCCACGGCCGGACGACGACGATCGTCAGCTTCTCCACGGACGAGACGGCCCGGACCGGCTTCGGCCCCTTCACCCCGGGCTTCCGGATCGTCCCCTACAACGACCTGGCCGCGCTGGAGGAGGCCGTCGACGAGACCACGGCGGCGGTGCTGATCGAGCCGATCCAGGGCGAGGCGGGCGTGATCATTCCCGACCAGGGCTATCTGGCCGGGGTCCGCGAGCTGACGCACCGCGCGGGCTGCCTGTTCATCGCCGACGAGATCCAGTCCGGCCTCGGCCGCACCGGCCGCACCCTCGCCGTCGAGCACGAGGACGTCGTCCCGGACGTCGTCCTGCTCGGCAAGGCGCTGGGCGGCGGCATCGTGCCGGTGTCGGCGGTGGTCGCCCGCCGCGAGGTCCTGGGCGTCCTGCACCCCGGCGAGCACGGCTCCACCTTCGGCGGCAACCCCCTCGCGGCCGCCGTCGGCACGGCCGTCGTCGACCTGCTGGAGACCGGCGAGTACCAGCGCCGCGCCGCCGAACTGGGCGTCGTCCTCCGGGGCGGCCTCACCGACCTGGTCGGCAAGGGCGTGCTCGGCTTCCGCGCCCGCGGCCTGTGGGCGGGCGTCGACATCGACCCGGCCATCGGCACCGGCCGCGAGATCAGCGAACGCCTGATGCGCGAGGGCGTCCTCGTCAAGGACACCCACGGCTCGACGATCCGCCTGGCGCCCCCGCTGACCATCACGGGCGAGGAACTGCGGTCGGCGATCGGGGCGTTGGAGAAGGTACTGGCACAGGGCTGAGTCCGGGCCCTTCCCTTGGGTCGCCGTCTCTTCAACCATATGGGGAACCCCTGACCGGGAGGAGCGTTCCCCTTGTTCTACCGCCTGCTCAAACACGTCCTGCTGGGCCCGCTGCTGAGACTGGTCTTCCGGCCCCGTATCGAAGGCCTCGACCACGTCCCGGCATCGGGTGCGGCCATCGTCGCCGGAAACCATCTGTCGTTCTCCGACCACTTCCTGATGCCGGCGGTGCTGAGGCGGCGGATCACCTTTCTGGCGAAGGCGGAGTACTTCACCGGGCCCGGGCTGAAGGGGCGGCTCACCGCCGCCTTCTTCCGCAGTGCGGGGCAGATCCCGGTGGACCGGTCCGGGAAGGACGCGGGGCAGGTGGCGATCCGGGAAGGGCTGGGCGTCCTGGCGAAAGGGGAACTGCTCGGGATCTATCCGGAGGGGACCCGGTCGCACGACGGGCGGCTCTACAAGGGCAAGGTCGGGGTCGCGGTGATGGCGCTGAAGGCCGGGGTGCCGGTGGTGCCGTGCGCGATGATCGGCACGTTCGAGGCACAGCCGCCCGGCCGGGTGGTGCCCCGTATCCACCCGGTGGTGATCCGCTTCGGCGAGCCGCTGGACTTCTCCCGGTACGCCGGGATGGAGAACGAGAAGGCGATCCTGCGCGCCGTCACGGACGAGATCATGTACGCGATCCTGTCGCTGTCCGGACAGGAGTACGTCGACCGGTACGCGGCCGTCGTGAAGGCGGAGGAGGCCGCCGCGAAGGAGCGCAGGTTCCCGCGGCTGCCGCTGAGCTGACGCTCTGCTGTCGGCCGACTCCCGTGCCGTCTCGGCCCTGTACACCGTACGGTCGGCACATGAAGCGTGCTGTGGTGATCGGAGCGACAGGGCAGATCGGGCGACCGGCGGTGGCCGCGCTGGTACGGGACGGCTGGGAGGTGACGGCCGCCTCGCGGGGCGGCGGCCGGGCCCCGGAGTGGCCCGACGGGGTGCGGGCGGTGCGGCTGGACCGCGAGGACGACGCCGCGCTGGCCGCCGTACTCGGCGACGGCTGCGAGCTGGTGGTGGACGTCGTCGCGTACGGGGCACGGCACGCCCGGCAGCTGACGGACCTGTCCGGACGGATCGGGTCGGCGGTGGTGATCTCCACGGTGTCGGTCTACGTGGACGACCAGGGCCGTGGCTTCGACACGATGGGCGAGCCCGGCGGGTTCCCCGAGTACCCGATGTGGCTGCGGGAGGACCAGCCGACCGTGGCTCCCGGCGACGCCACCTACAGCACGGGCAAGGCGGCCCTGGAGCACGAACTCCTCGCGGCGGGCGACCGGTTGCCGGCCACGCTGCTGCGCGCCGGCGCGGTGCACGGCCCGTACAGCCCGCTGCCGCGCGAGCTGTACTTCGTGAAGCGGAACCTCGACGGACGGCGCCGGCGCGTCCTCGCGTACGGCGGGCTGAGCCGGTTCCACGGGGCGCAGGTGCGCAATATCGCCGAGCTGGTGCGACTGGCGGCGGCGCGGCCCGGCTCCCGGGTGCTCAACGCGGTGGACCCGGACGTGCCGACGGTGGCCGAGATGGGGGAGGCGGTGGACGCGGTGATGGGGGTGCGGACGGAGACGGTCCTCGTGGACGGTCCGCCGCCCGGTCCGGCGGTCGGCAAGTCTCCGTGGTCGGCCGAACACCCGGTGGTGTGCGACATGTCCGCCGCCGAGCGGGAGCTGGGCTACCGGCCTGTCGTGTCCTACGCCGAGAGCCTGCCGGAGACGGTCGAGTGGCTGGCGGAGCGGCTCGCCGACGGGCGGGACTGGTGGGAGGCGTTCCCGATGCTGGCCGGGGTCTACCCGGACCTCTTCGACTACGCCGCGGAGGACGCCTGGTGTGCGGCGCACGGATGAGGTGAGGGGCGGCGCCGGCCGCCCCTCACCTCGTACCGTCGGCGCTTACGGCTTGGGCGTGGCGTGCGGTGCGCAGGTCACGTCCTCGGCGTCCAGCCTGCCGGTGAGCAGGTAGGCGTCCACCCGCTCGTTGACGCAGGAGTTCACGAGGCTGGTGACGCCGTGGGAGCCCGCGTCCTTCTCGGTGATCAGGCGGGAGCCCTTGAAGCGCTGGTGCAGTTCGAGGGCACCGCCGTAGGGGGTCGCCGCGTCGCGCTCGGCCTGGACGATGAGCACCGGCGGCAGGCCCTTGCCGGTCTTCACGTCCACCGGGGTCTGCTGCTTCACCGGCCAGGTCGCGCAGGGCAGGTTCATCCAGGCGTTGGACCAGGTCAGGAACGGGTAGTCGCGGTGGAGCCGGGTGTTGTCCCGGTCCCAGCGCTCCCAGCTGGTGGGCCACTTGGCGTCGGCGCACTCGACGGCGGTGTAGACGGCGTTGCCGTTCTCGGAGGCGGCGTTGCCCGCGGTGTCGGTCAGGTCGGGGGCGGCGGCGTCGACCAGAGCCTGGGTGTCGCCCGCGACGTACTTGCTGAACACCGTGGCGACGGGCACCCACGCGGAGTCGTAGTACGGGGCGCTCTGGAAGAAGCCGATCAGCTCGGCCGGGCCGACGACCCCGCCGATGGGCTCCTTCTTCGCGGTGGCGCGCAGCTGCAGCCACTTGGCCTGGACCTCGGCGCGGGTGGTGCCGAGGTGGAAGGTGGCGTCGTTCTTCGCGACCCAGTCCTGCCAGTCCTGCCAGCGGGTCTCGAAGGCGACGTCCTGGTCCAGGTTGGCCTGGTACCAGATCTTCTCGCGGGACGGGTTGACCACACTGTCGGTGATCATGCGGCGGACGTGGCCCGGGAAGAGCGTGCCGTAGACGGCGCCCAGGTAGGTGCCGTAGGAGACGCCGAGGAAGTTGAGCTTCTTCTCGCCGAGCGCGGCGCGGATGACGTCGAGGTCGCGCGCGGTGTTCGGGGTCGTCATGTACGGCAGCATCGCGCCGCTGCGCTCGTAGCAGCCCTCGGCGTACTCGCGGGCCAGCTTGCGCTGGGCGAGCTTGTCGGCCTCGGAGTCGGGCACCGGGTCCATCTTGGGCGCCTTGACGAACTCCTGCGGGTCGACGCAGGAGATGGGCGCCGACTTGCCGACACCGCGCGGGTCGAAGCCGACGAAGTCGTACGCCTTGGCGACGTTCTGCCAGACCGGGGCCTTGGTGGTGACGCGGCGCGGGAAGCGCAGCCCGGAGCCGCCGGGGCCGCCCGGGTTGTAGACGAGGGCACCCTGCCGCTCGGCCTTCGTGCCGGTGTTGCCGATGCGGTCGACGGCGAGCTTGATCTGCTTGCCGTACGGCTTGGCGTAGTCGAGCGGCACGGTGACCCAGCCGCACTGGATCGGCTTCTCCAGTCCCCAGTCGGCCGGGCAGTCCTGCCAGTCGATGCCCTTGTGCGCGGCGCGGGCCGCGGCGATCGCGACGCCCCGGGCCTCCCGGTCCTGACCGTGGCGGGCCTCGGCGGCGGCCCGGCCGGCACCGGCCGTGGTGCCCGCGTCCGCGCCGGCGGTGGCGCCCGCGTCGGCGCTGGCCGTCGGTGCCGCGACCGCGCCGGCTATCAGAGTCGCCGCGACGAGCACACCGGCCGAACCGAGTGCCGTAGTCCGCCTGTTCGGTCTGCTGTCCCTCAAGTGGAGCCTCCCCCTGCATCGTTGCGATGGACAGGGGGATCCTGGCGGCTGCGCGGCCGCGGGGAACAGGGGTGGCCGGGTTTTCTTTGCCAATCCGATAACCGGATCAGCCGATCCCGCTCAGCGGAAGACCCGCGAGGCGCGTCAAAAGCCCACGAGGTGCGTCAGCGGAGGTCGGCCAGCGCCTGGTCCAGCAGCCGGCGCAGCCGCAGCGCGTCCGGCGCGATCGCGCTCACGAGCACGGCGGGCCCGGCGAGCGGCATCAGCGCCGCCCCCTCCCCCAGCACCCGCGCTGCCGCTGGCCGCGCGGCGAACTCCGGCCGTACGACGATGAGTTGCCCCACGGCCCGGTGGCCGCCGAGCCCGGCCGGACCGTCCCAGCCGCCGGGCGCCCCGGGCCCGCAGGCCAGCTCCTGGTCGAGCACGGTCCGCCCGGCGACCCGCACGGTCAGCCGGCTGGTCAGCCGCCCGGGCTCCTCTCCCACCCGCCCGAGCACCTGCTCCTCGCGCAGCACCAGCCGCCCCGCCGCCGCGACGTCGACCCGTGTGCGCACGGTCAGTTCGCTGCCCGCGGCGCAGATCAACTGCTCGGGCAGCCAGTGCAGTTCGCCCCCTTCGGCCACGGTGAGCCGTACGTCGTACCGGGCCTCGCCCTTGGCCTGGCCCGGCAGGGCGATGGTGGCGGCGGCCGATCCGACCCGCAGCCGGGCGCGCTCGGCCACCTCCGCCTCGACAGTGAACCGGTCACCGCCCAGCGGCCCGCTCATCGCGCCGACCAGCATGACCCGCGCCTCGCTGCCGCTCCCCCGGGTCCGCCGCAGCGCCAGCGGGCCCTCGCCCGCGAGCACGGGCAGCGCCGTACCGCCGCGTCCGTCGTCGACGGCGCGGATCCGTGCCGTGGCCCGTACCCCGACGGTGGCCGTGGTCATGCCGTCCACGCGGCGAGCCGCGCCCGCACCCAGTCGGCGACGTCCGCGACACCGCTCTCGCCGCGCAGCGACTGGAAGACGACCGGCAGGTCGCCCCGCTGCGCCTTGGCGTCCGCCGCCATCCGGGCGAGGTCGGAGCCGACGTACGGTGCGAGGTCGGTCTTGTTGACCACCAGCAGGTCGGCGGTCGTGACGCCCGGCCCGCCCTTGCGCGGGATGTCGTCGCCGCCCGCCACGTCGATCACGAAGATCTGCGCGTCCACGAGGCCCTTGGAGAAGGTCGCGGTGAGGTTGTCCCCGCCGGACTCCACGAGGATCAGATCCAGCGGCCCGACCTCGTCCTCCAGGTCCTCGACCGCCTCCAGGTTGGCCGAGATGTCGTCCCGGATCGCGGTGTGCGGGCAGGCACCGGTCTCCACGGCCGTGATCCGCTCCGGCGGCAGCACGGCCTCCCGGAGCAGGAACTCGGCGTCCTCGCGGGTGTAGATGTCGTTGGTGACGACGGCCAGCGACAACTCGTCGCGCAGCGCCCGGCACAGGGCGGCGACGGTGGCGGTCTTCCCGGACCCGACGGGCCCGCCGAGGCCGATGCGCAGGGCGCGGCGGGTGCCGTCGGGCCGGTGGGCGTCGGCGCTGACGGCGGCGGGCCCGTCATGAGAGTGATCGAGATGCATGGGAACGGCTCCAGTTTCCTTGTTTCCAGCCAGTTCTTACGGTGCCTGTTCAGCCCAGCCGGGCAATCTCAGCCCGTCCGGCGTTTGAGGACGAGGCCGTTCAGGCCGAAAGGGGGGTCTGGGGGGCGCAGCCCCCCAGGGTCGGGAATGGGAAGGGGCGGCGGGGGCGAATACCTCCTACGACGCGAACAGCCGCACGGGCCACGAGGCGTGCTGCTCGGCCCCGATCTCCAGCAACGGCCCGGATGCGGCAGGCAGCGCATCCGGCCCCTCCACGACAGCCGCCTGCGCCGCCTCCACGGCCCGATCCGCCACACGGTCAAGCTCCGGCGCCAGCCGCGCCAGCACCCCGGTCGCGTCGAACGGATCGAGACTCAGCAGCCGCACGACCGCACTCGCGGCCCCGCTGACACTCTCGTACGCCGCACAGTACGCCGCGTCGACGGCCTCGAGACCCGCTGCCCGCGCCGCGAGCCCGAGCACCACAGGCTGATGCGCCCCCTTGGGGAACTCCCGCGCCAGGGCATCGAGTTCAGCCGACGGCCACGTCGCCCGCGCCGCCCGCATCAGCTGCCGCCCCAGCTTCCGCGCGACGACCCGCAACGCCGGCGACGGCGTCCGCGCGTCGGCGGCGGCGTCCAGTTCCGCGGGGTCGACTCCGAGGACGGCGGCAGCCGCGAGCGCCGCCGACACCAGCCCCGCCGTGTGCAGCCGCCCCCGGCAGAAGTCCTCCAGGCTCGCCGCCCCGGTGATCCGCCCCGCCTTGACGGCCGCCTCCGCCCCGCCGGAGTGGGCGTGCCCTCCGGCGGGAAAACGGCCGTCGGCCAGGACGAGCAGTGCTGCGCGGGACATCAGAAGAGGAAGTAACGCTGGGCCATGGGCAGTTCGGCGGCCGGGGTGGCCTCGACCAGCTCCCCGTCGATGTGCACGGCGAAGCTGTCGGGGTCGATCCGGACGTCGGGCCGGGCATCGTTCTCGCGCATGTCCGCCTTGGTCACACCGCGCGTCGACTCGATGGCCATGAACCGCTTGCCGAGCCCCAGCCGCTCCGGCAGCCCGTCCTCGAGGGCGAGCGGGGCCACGAAGTTGAACGAGTTCGCGGCCGGTGCCCGCCCGATCGCGCCGTACATCGGACGCGGCAGGATGGGCTGCGGGGTGGGGATGGAGGCGTTGGCGTCGCCCATCTGCGCGTACGCGATCTGCCCGCCCTTGAGGACGAGAAGCGGCTTGACGCCGAAGAAGGCCGGTTCCCACAGCACCAGGTCGGCGAGCTTGCCGCTCTCCACGGAGCCGATCTCGCGGGCGAGGCCCTGCGCGAGCGCGGGGTTGATCGTGTACTTGGCGACGTACCGCCGCACCCGGCGGTTGTCCGCGCGCCCGTCCCCGGGGAGGGCTCCGCGCCGCCGCTTCATCACATGCGCGGTCTGCCAGGTGCGCAGCACGACCTCGCCGACCCGGCCCATGGCCTGCGAGTCGGACGAGATGATCGAGATCGCGCCCAGGTCGTGCAGGATGTCCTCCGCCCCGATCGTCGACGGCCGGATCCGGGACTCGGCGAACGCCAGGTCCTCGGGGACCGCCGGGTTGAGGTGGTGGCACACCATCAGCATGTCGAGGTGTTCCTCGGCGGTGTTCACGGTGAAGGGCCGCGTCGGGTTGGTCGAACTCGGCAGCACGTGCGGCTCGGAGACGACGGTCATGATGTCCGGCGCGTGCCCGCCGCCCGCGCCCTCGGTGTGGTACGCGTGGATCCCGCGCCCCGCGATCGCGGCGAGCGTGTCGCCCACGAACCCGGCCTCGTTCAGGGTGTCGGTGTGGATGGCGACCTGGATGCCGGTCCGGTCGGCGACGGTCAGCGCGGCGTCGATGACGGCCGGGGTGGAGCCCCAGTCCTCGTGCAGCTTCAGGCCGAGCGCGCCGCCGCGGATCTGGGACAGCATGGCCTCGTGGGAGACGGTGTTGCCCTTGCCGAGGAAGCCGATGTTGAGCGGGTACTGCTCCATCGCCTCCAGCATCCGGGCGAGGTGCCAGGGGCCGGGGGTGACGGTGGTGGCCTTGGAGCCCTCGGCGGGGCCGGTGCCGCCGCCGACCAGCGTGGTGACGCCGGAGGCCAGCGCCTCGTCGGCGATCTGCGGGCAGATGAAGTGGACGTGGGCGTCGATGGCACCGGCGGTGAGGATCCGCCCGTTGCCCGCGATGACCTCGGTCTCCGGGCCGATGACCAGCTCGGGGTGGACCCCGTCCATGGTGTCGGGGTTGCCCGCCTTGCCGATGCCGGTGATCCGGCCGTCGCGGATGCCGATGTCCGCCTTGACGATGCCCCAGTGGTCGACGATCACGGCGCCCGTGATGACGGTGTCGGGGGTCCCCTCGGCCCGGGTGGCACGCGCCTGACCCATCGACTCGCGGATGACCTTGCCGCCGCCGAACACCGCCTCGTCACCGGCGAGTCCGGGCCCGCCGGAACGATCCTCCTCGATCTCGATCAGCAGATCGGTGTCGGCGAGCCGGATCCGGTCGCCGGTGGTCGGGCCGAACAGATCGGCGTACGCCGCACGCGAGATCTCAGGCATCGAGGGCACCTCCGGTCTCCCCGCGCAGGCCGGGCACGATCCGGGCGCCGGCGAGCGGGACGAGTTCGACGTCGACGGGGATCCCGGGCTCGAAGCGCACGGCGGTGCCCGCGGCGACGTCGAGCCGCTTGCCGCGCGCGGCGGCGCGGTCGAACTCCAGGCCGGGGTTGGCCTCGGCGAAATGGTAGTGGGAGCCGACCTGGACCGGCCGGTCGGCGGCGTTGAGGACGGTCAGCCGCGTGACCTCACGGCCCTCGTTGCAGACGATCGGGTCCTCGGCGAACAGGATCTCCCCGGGAATCATCGAGGCCCCCTCAGACGATCGGGTCGTGGACGGTGACGAGCTTGGTGCCGTCCGGGAAGGTCGCCTCGACCTGGACGTCGTGGATCATCTCGGGGACGCCCTCCATGACCTCGTCCCGGGTGAGCAGCTTGCGCCCGGAGGCCATGAGTTCGGCGACGGTACGGCCGTCCCGCGCGCCTTCGAGGATGTGCGAGGTGATGAGGGCGACCGCCTCGGGGTGGTTCAGCCTCAGCCCGCGGGCCCGGCGCTTCTCGGCGACGTCGGCCGCCACATGGATCAGCAGCCTCTCCTGCTCGTGCGGGGTCAGTTGCACGTCCCACCTCACATCCTCGCTCCGGGCCGTGCGGGGCCCGGTTGCCGCGGCCACCGGGAAAAGTCCCTGGTGGCGTGGATGGGCAGGCTAGTTCGACCGAGTTTCACGCACGTTAACCGAGCTGTGATCCATCCTGGGCGGTCCGCTCGCCCTCCATGCTCATCAACGCCCGCAGACCGTCCCGGAGGACCTCGACGGGGGTGGGGCCGAAGAGCGACTGCTGGGCGAGGAAGCCCACCGCGGCCGCGATCATCGTGCGGGCCACGTGGTCCGGCTCGACGTCCCCCCGCATCATCCCGGCGTCCTGGTAGCCCTCGACGATCCGGGACCAGGCCGCGCGCACCTCGCCGTAGCCCTCCCGCAGGACCGCCGCCAGCTCCGGGTTGCGCAGCGTCTCCGCCCACACCTGGATGACGAGCCGGGGAAACGCGGGCTGCCCGTCGACGACGAGGGACTCCCGGGCGGCGAGCGTCCGGCCGAGGACACGGGCGACGAGTTCGTCCGGCGGCGGGGGCGGGCTCAGCCGCGCCGCCTCCTCGAAGGCCGTGCGGACCGATCCGAGCACCTCGCCGACGATGGCGCCGATGAGCTCTTCCTTGCCCCTGAAGTAGCGGTACACGGCTCCCGCCGAGAGGTCGACCTCCTTCAGCACGTCCTGCATGGAGGTGGCGTGGAAGCCGTTGCGGGCGAAGCAGAGCGCGGCGCCGTCGAGGATCTGCCGGCGGCGGGCGTCGAGGTGTTCCTGGGATACGCGGGCCATGCTCCCCAACTTAAAACGAACGTTCCTTCTTGACAAGGAACCGCCCTGGCGAGACGGTGAGAGAGAAGAAAAACGAACGATCCTTCTCTTTGACTGGGGAGAACCCATGTCCGCTACCCGCAGGCCGCTCGCGGTCGCCGTCCTCGTCCCGCTCCTCGCCGCCCTCGCCCTGTGGGCCTTCGCCTGGCCCGCCGCCCGCACGGCACCGCGCGACCTGCCGCTCGGCGTCGCCGGACCCGCCACCGCGACCGCCCAGGTCGAGCAGCGCCTCACCCGGCACGAGGGCGCCTTCGAGATCCACCGCTACGCCGACGAGGCCGCCGCCCGCGAGGCCATCGAGGACCGCGAGGTCTACGGCGCGGTGGTCGTCACCGAGCAGGGCCCCCGCCTGCTCACCGCCTCCGCCGCGAGCCCCACGGTCGCGCAGCTGCTCCAGCAGGCGGTGGCCGGGCAGGCGGCCGCCGAGGGCGCTCGGATCACGACGGTCGACGTGGTCCCCGCCCCGGAGAACGACCCGCGCGGCGCGGCGCTCGGCGCGAGCGTGCTGCCGCTCGCCCTCGCCGGGATCGCGGCCGGCTCCGCGGTGACCCTGCTGGGGCTGCGCGGAACCCGCGCCGTGGCCGCGCTCGTCGGCACCTCCGCTCTCGTCGGTGTCGCGGCGGCCGCTCTCACGCACAGCTGGCTGGGCGTCCTGACCGGCGACTGGTGGGCGGAGGCCGGGGTGCTCGGGCTGGCCTCGCTGGCGGTCTCCGGCGCGGTGGCGGGGCTCGGCGCCCTGATGGGCCCGGCCGGGATCGCCCTGGGCGCCGCCGTGATGATGCTGCTCGGCAACCCGTTCTCCGGCGCCTCCTCCGGGCCGCAGATGCTGCCCGAGCCGGCCGGTGCGATCGGCCAGTGGCTGCCGCCGGGCGCCGGGGCGTCCCTGCTGCGCTCGGTGTCGTACTTCGACGGGGCGGCGGCGACCGGCCCCGCTCTGACCCTGACCTGGTGGGCCGCTCTGGGCCTCGGGGCGGTGCTGCTCGGCTCGGCACTGAAGTCCCGTAGGGCCGGGACGGAACCGGCGGCCGAACGGGAGCCCGCGCTCGCCGGCTGACCACCGGCCCGCCGACCACGACCGACCGTGCGTCCCCGCAGTAGCGGACGGGAGCGCACGGTCTTCTTTTCCGGGCTTTCCGTGGCTTTCGCGGACTACTTCCGGGCTTTCCGTGGCTTCCGGAGGCTACGAGGGGTTGGGCCCCCGGTGCTCCGCCGCGATGCCGAAGCGCTGCCGTTCGCGGGGAGCGGACGCGACCTCGCGGACACCGGAGACGGAGCTGATCACCTGCTCCTCCTCGGACTCCTGGAGCTCATCGAGTCGTTGCAGGTCAGCGGCGGAGACAAGGGCGACGAGGGGCTTGCCGTGACGGGTCACGACGACGCGTTCACCGCCGTAGACCACCCGGTTGATCAGATCGGCGAGCTCAGCTCTGGCTTGCGTCACCGGAATCTCGTAGGCCATGGTCTCTACATTACGTCATGTACGTCCTGTACATTTTTTACGGAGACAGCTCCGCCGTGAGGAGGGGTCCGCCATGACCCGAGAGCCCGTCCAGCCGTCCGCCCGCTACGTCCTGCCCGAGTTCACCGAACGCACGAGCTTCGGCCACCGGACGATGGATCCGTACGCGAAGCTCCTCGAGGAGCGGATCGTCTTCCTGGGCACGCCGATCGACGACACCTCGGCGAACGATGTGATGGCCCAGTTCATGCATCTGGAGTACCGGAACCCGGACCGGGACATCTCGCTGTACATCAACTCCCCCGGCGGCTCGTTCACCGCCATGTCGGCGGTCTACGACACCATCCGGTACGTGAGCTGCGACGTGGAGACCATCTGCCTCGGCCAGGCCGGATCCTCCGCCGCGGTGCTGCTGGCCGCCGGGACTCCGGGCAAGCGATACGCCCTGCCCGGCGCCCGCGTGGTGATCCGTCAGCCCGCGCTGCCCGAGCCGGTGGAGGGCCAGGCCAGTGACCTCGCCATCCAGGCCGAGGAGTTGACCCGCGTCCGGGACCGCCTGGAGGAGATGCTGGTACGGCACACCGGGCGCAGCCGGGAGCAGGTGAGCGCGGACATCGAGCGGGACAAGGTCCTCACCGCGCAGGAGGCACTGGAGTACGGCCTGGTGGACCGGATCGTCACCGACCGCAAGGCCTCGGGTGCCGCGCCCGGCGGGAGGTGAGCCGCCGATGCTGCCGCCCGAGCTGCCGCCGCTGCCCGCCCTCACCCGCGCCGAGGGCGAGTTGATCGACCGTTACCTGGAGGTGGTGGACCTGCTCGGCCGGATCAACCCGGGCCGGCACGGTCACACGTACAGCGGACTGCGCGCCGCCCAGGCCCTGGTGACCAAGGCCGCCGCCCTGCGCGACGCGCTGGCGCTGATGCACCAGCGCGGCGAGACGGAGCTGCACGCGCCCACGCTCGCGCGGGCGCTGCGCGTGCTGGACGGCGAACGCCGCACGGCGCGCGTCAGCCTTCCGCCGCGCTCCGACAGTTGACGCACGGCACCCGCGGCCGGGGACTCCCGCGCAGGTCACGGCGTGTCCGCGGGCCGGTTGAAACGGACTGAACGGATTACCCACGTTCGGCGTATCCGCGTCTCCTTTTTCAGACTGGCTCGAGTTGCGCCGAGAGCGGGCCTCCGGCGCGGAATGAGACCTTCCACCCCTGGTCCGGGGGTCCGTTGCGGTCTTGACACCCGACCCTTCGTCAGGATGTCCACCCGAACGGATGAGTGGTGAGGAAGACCACAAATCCCCGGTTCCGTTGGGATTTTCGGACATGCGTGAGTCAAGATCCCTGACTGACGACAAGCCCCCGCCACCGCGGTGGGGCGATCCGGGCGGACGCCGAGTCCTGCCGCCGCCCGGATGACCGGTCGACAGGAGTGGATCGGCAGGAGTGGAGGACCCAAGCACGACGGGTCGCCGGAACGGTCACGCCACGACCGGGCCGAGCGGTCCTTGGGGTGAAGCCGCGCAACGCGGCCGGGCAACTTCGCCAGCCCGAATCCGACAGGTCATCCTTCACAGGCGGCTGACGAAGGGTTGCGCATGAACGCGCTCAATCGTGTCCCGTCGCTCATGGCCCGGGCCGGTACGGCCTCGGCCCTCACCCTCGCCGCCGTGGGCGGCTCCGTGATCGCGCCCGGCTTCGCCTCCGAGGCCGAGGCCGCCACGCCGGCGACGAAGGCCCTCCAGATCGCCGCGTCCAAGAAGGGCTCCCCGTACAAGTGGGGCGCCACCGGACCGAAGCGGTTCGACTGCTCGGGGCTCACCCTCTACTCGTACAAGAAGGCGGGCAAGAGCCTGCCGCGTACGGCCGCCCAGCAGTACAACAAGACGCACCACATCTCGGCCAAGAACCGCAAGGCCGGTGACCTGGTGTTCTTCCACTACGGATCCAGCGTGTACCACGTGGGGATCTACGCCGGAAAGGGGAAGATCTGGCACGCCCCGAAGACCGGGGACGTCGTGCGCCTGCAGAAGATCTGGACGAAGAGCGTCTGGTACGGCCGGGTCAAGTGACCCCTGCGGGCCGGTGACGGCGCCCCTGACGCGCCCTCACCGCGCCCGGGACTTCCTGTGAGCGACCACACCGGGCCCGCCGCGTACGCGCGTGCGGGCCCGGTTCTCGTATCGTCAGGGCTCCGGCTGCCCCGCGGTCACCGGCCGGGCCGGGACCGCCCACGGCAGTTCGATGGCGACGGTCTTGCCGCCCTCGCGCGTGCGGCGCACTCTCAGCCGTCCGCCGCACTCCGCGGTCAGCCAGCGGATGATCACCATGCCGCGCCCGTTGTCCTGCTGCACGGCCGCCGGCAGCCGCTTGGGGAACCGGGGATGACTGTCCGTCACCCCGATGCGCAGATGTTCGTCCCGGTCGAGTTCGACGTCCACCGTGAAGGTGGGTGACTGGCCGAAGGTGTGCTGTACGGCGTTGGTGGCGAGTTCGGAGACGATCAGCCGGATGGAGTCGGCCACCTCCGCGTCGGGCGGCAGACCCCACTCCGCCAGAGTGCTGACCACATAGGCGCGAGCCGCGGAGACCGAAGCGGGATCGCTCGGCAGAGTGACGGATGCTTCCAGATGGTCTGCCATGGCGAGTCGTCCCTTTCCCACGGGACCGCGGACCGACACGAAAGCGGATGCTTCGAGTACGGTCCCGGACTGGTGCTTCGTCGCCAGACTGCCACTACCGGGGCGATCCCGGTGGCGATCCACCAAGATATGCATATATCTGTCGCTCGAAGCGGTGAACTCTGCGACGGGAGCACGTATTTGGGCGGCTCGGTTGGAGTAAGGAGGAGCCCATGCAGCACGGTCCCGCGGTGCGCCGCCGGAAACTGGGCGCCGAACTGCGTGCGCTGCGCACGGGTGCGGGGCTCACCAGTGGCGAGGCCGCCCGGCTGGTGGGCTGGCACCAGTCGAAGGTGAGCCGGATCGAGACCGGCGCGAGTGGGGTGAAACCGGCCGATGTTCGGTTACTGCTCGACGCCTACGGAGTGACGGATCCTCAGCTGCGCGAGTTGCTGCTGGTGCTCGCGGGGTCGGGCGACAGCCAGGGCCGGGACCACTGGTGGCACGCCTATCGCGGGGTGCTGCCGCCCACCTACCGGGACTTCATCAGCCTGGAGTCCCAGGCGAGCGGGATGCGCACCCTGGAGACCTCGGTGGTGCCGGGGCTGCTCCAGACCCCCGAGTACGCCCGCGCGGTGACCCGGGCCGCCGTGGAAGGCCTGGACGAGGACCGGCTGGACGCGCTGGTGGAGGTACGGCTGGCCCGGCAGGACGTGCTGCGCTCGCAGCCGCCGCTGGCGCTGAACGCGGTCCTGGACGAGGCGGTGCTGCGGCGCGAGGTCGGCGGTCCCGACGTCATGGACCGTCAGCTGCGCCGGCTGGTGGAGGCGGGACGGCTGCCCCAGGTGAGGCTCCAGGTGCTGCCGTTCGCCGCAGGGGCGCACATCGGCGTCACCGGGCCTTTCGTTATCTTCTCATTTTCGAACACTTCTGATCTGGATGTGGTTGTTCTCGACCACTTGACGAGTAGCCTCTATCTCGAACGGAAAGAAGATGTTGGGGCCTACACCGAGGCCTTCGACGCCCTTCGGCGTCACGCCCTGTCACCCGAGGAATCGTTGGACTACATCGCCGGGATAGCTGACGGCGCGTAGGGAGGCATCATGACCGCACTGCCTCGGAACGTACCTTCGACCAGCCAACTGTCCGATGTGCGCTGGCTGCGCAGCAGCTACAGCACGGGAGCGAACAACTGCGTGGAGACGGCCAGGCCCCGTTCGGGCGCCTGGGCCGGGCTGCTCGCCGTACGCGACTCCAAGGACCCGGCCGGACCCGCGCTGCTCTTCTCCCCCGAGAGCTGGGCGTACTTCACGGCCGCCGTCTGACCCACCGTCCACCAGGAGCGACGCACGGCCGTGGACGCCGACTCATGGCCGCGTTTCGCCGATGACCCGTACAGCGCGTTCGATCTGGTCCCCGGAGAGGTCCGCGCGGGCGGTCAGCCGCAGCCGGGAGATGCCGTCGGGCACGGAAGGAGGTCGGAAACAGCCCACGGCCAGCCCGGCGGTCCGGCAGTCGGCCGCCCAGCGCACGGCGCTCTCCGGGGACGGAGCGCGCACCGAGACCACCGCCGCGTCCGGCCGGACCGCCTCGTGACCCGCGGCCGTCAGCCGGGCGTGCAGCTCGCCCGCCACCGCGCGCGCCCGCTCGGCCCGCTCCGGCTCCCGGCGCAGCAGCCGCAGGGCCGCCAGGGCCGCGCCGACCGCCGCGGGGGCGAGGCCCGTGTCGAAGATGAAGGTCCGGGCCGCGTTGACCAGGTGGTCGATCACCCGGGCGGGGCCGAGCACGGCGCCGCCCTGACTGCCCAGCGACTTGGACAGGGTGACCGTGACCACGACGTCGTCGGCGCCCGCGAGACCCGCCGCCTGCGGGGCGCCCCGGCCGCCCGCCCCGAGCACCCCGAGGCCGTGCGCGTCGTCGACCACGAGACCCGCCCCGTGCTCCCGGCAGGCCGCCGCCAGCTCCGCCAGCGGGGCCGCGTCGCCGTCCACCGAGAAGACCGTGTCGGACACCGCGACAGCGGGCCCGTCATGGCTCTGGAGCGCCTTGCGGACCGCGTCCGGGTCGGCGTGCGCCACCACCTGGGTGGTGCCCCGGGCCAGCCGGCAGCCGTCGATCAGGGAGGCGTGGTTGCCCGCGTCCGAGACGATCAGCGCTCCGTGCGGGGCCAGCGCGGTGACCGCGGCGAGGTTGGCCGCGTAGCCCGAGGAGAAGACCAGGGCGGCCTCGAAGCCGCAGAAATCGGCCAGCTCGCGTTCGAGTTCCCCGTGCAGTTCGGTGGTGCCGGTGACCAGCCGGGAACCGGTCGAGCCGCCGCCCCAGACCCGCGCCGCGCGGGCCGCGCCCTCGGTGACCTCCGGGTGGCGGGCCAGGCCCAGGTAGTCGTTGCTCGCGAGGTCCAGCAGGGGCGAGTCGGCGGGCCGGGGCCGCAGGGTGCGGACGAGTCCGGCGCGGCGGCGCACGTCCGCCTGCTCGTCGATCCAGCCGAACGCCATGGGTCCTCCGGGGATTTTGTAGGCAGTGCACAGACACTAGCGGGCCCGCCCGCAGGCCAGGATGTGGCAATCCACACACGACGAAGTGGAGCTGTTGTGCGAACTCTCCTTGGCCAGGAGCACCTCCGTAGGACAGGATCGGCTCTCATGGACCTGCTGAACACGCTGGTGGACAAGGGGCTTCGGCGCGAGCTGCCGACCCGCGAGGAGGCGCTGGCCGTCCTCGCGAC
>NZ_JBVIED010000019.1:0-179517 GCF_055572035.1 Streptomyces sp. NPDC030838
CTTGGCCGACCCGAGCGGGGTCTGGTGCGTGCAGCTGCAAGGCGGAGGAGGGAGTCGACGCGGAGCGTCGGCGACCGACGACAACGCGGCAGATGTGCGTGCCAGGCCCCGCGACGCCGACATGATCCGGAAGACAGGCCCTAGGCGTCGGGGCGGTCACCGGACGGCGGGCACCAGTCCGAAGACGGGCGAGACCAGGCCGAGGACCTGGGTCGCCTCGTTCAGCCGGTTCAGCTCGTTGACCTTGCTCAGCTGCTTCAGCTGGGCGGAGGGCCGCGGGAGGGCGTCCTTGTGCTCGGCGGGCAGGTCGCTGACGGCGAGCGAGTCGAGCGCGCCGAGCGGGTTGAGCTTGCCGGACTTGGCCCCCGCCTCGGCCGCGTCGGCCATGGGTGCGGCCAGGCCCGTGATCCCGGCGGCGAGAGCAACGGCGGCGGCGATACGACGTGTTGAGATCATGCCCTCAGCAACGCGGGCCGCCGTCCGGCGGACACGGCCGGCCGGGCGCGCTCACCCGTCAGGCGGAGCGTACGCTGCGCTTGCCGCGGCCGACGGGGCGGAGGAGCCTCGTAGGAGAGGCCCTTCGCGGCCCGCCGCCATGCCGGGCCGCACCCCTTGCGAGGAGGTCACGATGGGCACTGCGGCCACCCCCACCTTCGACACCGAGACGTTGCGCCGGGGCATCGAGGGACACAACTCGGCGACCCTGTTGTCGCTCTACGCGGACGACGCGGAACTGCGCGTCGTCGACCGCAACACCCAGCCCAGCCACCCACGGGAGCTGCACGGACGGGACGAGATCGGCGAACTGCTGGACGACATCTACGGCCGGGACATGACGCACAAGCTGGAGGACTGCGTCATCCAGGGCGACCGCGCCGCCTTCAGCGAGTCCTGCGAGTACCCCGACGGGGTCCGGGTGCTCGCCGAGTCGATGATCACCCTGCGCGACGGCAAGATCGTCGAGCAGACCATGATTCAGGCCTGGGACGAATAGCCGGCCCGGCACAGCACCGCGCACGGCCTCGGTTACGCTGGTCCGGGGCCGTGACTGGCGCTGAGGTGGAGTACCACCGGGGAGCGGTCCACGAAGGAGTCGATGCCGCGCGCCTGGGCGATCCGGTCGATCGACCCAGGAGTGGATCATGTCTCAGGCCCGGCTCATGGACGGCACCGCGCTCGCCCGGCGCATCGTCGAGGAGACCGCGAAGCGCGCGGCCGACCTCACCGACCGCACGGGCACGGCCCCGTGTCTGGCGACGGTGCTGGTCGGCGAGGACCCGGCTTCCGTGACGTACGTCAAGATGAAGCAGAACCGCTGCCGGAAGGCCGGCATCGCCTCCCGGCACGTCGCCCTGCCCGCCACCACGACCACCGAGGAGCTGGTCGGCACACTGCGCGAGCTGTCCGCAGACCCCGGCGTGCACGGCATCCTGCTCCAGCACCCGGTGGGCGACCACATCGACGAGCGGGCCGCCTTCGAGGCGATCGCGCCGGAGAAGGACGTCGACGGCGTCACCTTCTCCTCCTTCGCCACGATGAGCTTCGGTCTGCCCGGCTTCGTCTCGTGCACGCCCGGCGGCATCATGCGGCTGCTGGACGAGTACGGCGTCGACCCGGCCGGGAAGCGGGCCGTGGTCGTGGGCCGCAGCGCCATCCTCGGCAAGCCGGCCGGGATGCTGCTGCTCGCCCGGGACGCGACGGTGACCTACTGCCACTCGCGCACCGCGGACCTGTCGGCGGCGGTGCGGGAGGCGGACATCGTGGTCGCCGCGGTCGGCCGGCCCCGGCTGATCCGCGGCCAGGACATCAAGCCGGGCGCGGTGGTGATCGACGCCGGATACAACCCGGGCAACGTGGGCGATGTCGACTTCGACTCGGCCGTCGAGCGCGCCTCGCTGATCACGCCGGTGCCGGGCGGGGTCGGCCCGATGACCATCGCCACGCTCCTGGAGCAGACGGTCGACGCGGCGCAGCGGCAGCTGGGGCTGTGACGGCGGGGAGGCCGGCGCCCGGCCGGGGCGCCGGCCTCCCGGTGATCGAGTGATGCCGCGCACACACGGACCGTGTCCGCGCGATCACGTGTTAGCGTCCCGGCCGTGACTCTCTCGGCTGCGGACACGATCGGCCTTCCTGAGGCCCCCGACCAGGCCCCCGACCAGGCCCTCGACCTGCTCGATCTCTTCGGCGACGACTTCGTCCGCGACCCGTATCCCTGGCTGGACACGCTGCGCGCCGAGGCGCCGGTGCACCACGACCCGCGGACCGGGCTGTGGCTGGTCAGCCGCCACGAGGACATACGCCGGGTCCTGCTCGACCCGGATGTCTTCCGCCCGGACAACGCCCAGCACGCCGTCACCCCGCTGCCGGTCGGCGTGCTGCGGGTGCTCGCCCGGGCGGGCTTCAACCTCCCGCCGGCGCTGGCCAACAACGGCACCGCCAGCCACCCCGGACTGCGCCGCGTCGTCACCCGGTTCTTCAACGCCCGGCGCGTGGCCGCCGCCGTACCGGTGATCGAGCGGATCGCCGACGAGCTGCTCGCCACGGCGGGGGAACGCATCGGCACCTCGGGCGACGGCGACCTGTTCACGTCCTTCGCCCAGATCCTGCCGTGCCGGGTGCTGATGGAGCTCCTCGGCATCGACGGCGTCTCCCCGGCCACGCTGGTCCGCTGGAGCGACGCCTCGCTGGAACTGTTCTGGGGCCGGCCCACTCCCGAGCGCCAGCTCGAACTCGCCCCGCTCGTCGCCGAGTTCCACCAGTGGCTGACCGAGACCGTGCGCGGCGGGACGGCCGCGCCCGGTTCGTTCGTCGCGGCCCTGGCCGACCACCGGCTGCCCGACGGCGAGCCGCTCGACGCGCAGACGGCGGTCGGCGCGTGCTTCTTCGTCTTCGTCGCCGGGCAGTCCACCACGGGCCAGCTGATCGCGACCGTGCTGCGCCGGGCCCTGGCCGAGGACGGACTGTGGTCCCGCCTCGCCGACGAGCCGGGCCTGGCGGAGGCGTGGGTCGAGGAGGTGCTGCGCCGCGAGCCGCCGGTGACGACCTGGCGCCGGGTCACCGCACGCCCGGTCGAGCTGGGCGGGGTCGAACTGCCCGAGGGCGCTCAGCTGCTGCTGATGCTCATGGGCAGCGGATCGGACCCGGAGGTCTTCACCGCTCCGGAGCGGATGTGCCCGCACCGGGCGAACGTACGGCAGCACCTGGCCTTCGGCGTCGGCCGGCACCGCTGTCCGGGCGCCTCCCTCGCGCGTACGGAGGCGGCGGTGGCGCTGCGGCAGGCAGCGCGTCGCCTGCCGCACGTACGGCCGGCGGCCGAGGACGCCCCGATGCTCGGCCTGCTGTCGTTCCGGGCGCCGCTGAGGGTGGCCGTGGAACAGCCGTAGCGCCGGCCGTCGCGGCGCGGTCAGGCGGTCGCCTCGGCCAGCAGGTCGACCTGGTCCGGCGTCGACGCGCAGGGCACGAAGACGAGTTCGTCGCAGCCCGCCTTGCCGAACCCGGCGGCGTACTCGCGGACCATGTCCGGGCCCACCGCCGCGCTCGCCGCGATCTGGGCCGCGAACTCGCCCATGAAGTCGTAGTAGTCGAGGAGATAGGTGTCCGCCTGCGCGCGGGCGTCGGGACCGAGCGAGAAGTAGGCCAGCGACAGTTTGCGCGGCGTGCCCGGACGCCCGGCCTCCTGCCAGGCGGCGTCCACGGCCGCGGCCTGCTCGGCGAACATCTCCGGCGTGCCGCCGCTCATGATCCAGCCGTCGCCCAGCCGCGCCACCCGCCGGAAGCTGCGCTCCGTGGAGCCGCCGAGGATCACCTCGGGTCCGCCGTCGCGCACCGGGCGCGGTCCGATCGGTCCGGCGTAGCCGCGGTCCTCGCCGGACCAGATGCGGCGCATCTCGGCGATCTGTTCGCCCAGCCGGCGCCCTCGGCCCCGCATCGGCACGCCGCTGGCGGTGTAGTCGTCGTCGCGGGCGCCCAGGCCGAGGCCCAGCACCAGGCGTCCTCCGGAGATCCGGTCGAGGGTGGCCGCCTGCTTGGCCAGCAGCGCGGCGTTGGTGCGCAGCGGTGCGAGCAGCACGGTGGTCGTCAGCCGGATCCTGCTGGTGACGACCGCGGCGGCGGTGAGGGCGATCAGTTCCTCGTATCCGGAGTACACCACGCGGCCGATCGTGCCGAGGGTGCTGAACCCGGCCTCTTCCGCCCGCCGGGCCCAGTCGACGAGCGTGTGCGGTTCGGTTCCCGGAACGGTGTTGGGCAAGCCGATGCCGATGTCCATCCATTGCCTCCGGTGGTGGGGAGCCCCTTGGTGGCAGCCATCCTCCGCCCCGGGCACACCGCGCACGCCGAAGGACACGGCAGGTTCGCCCTGGAGCGGCGGCTTCGGCGTCGTACTGGCCGATGCGCGGGCCGGCCGCGTTCGGTCCGACGGGGCGGTCTCACCCCCCGTCCTCCCCTGCCACGGGGCGCAGGATGCCCAGCAACTGCCGGACCAGTTCCGCCACCACCTCGTCCAGCGTGGCGTCCACCCAGCCGGCGCTCCAGTCGTGCAGCAGGCCGTTGACGCTGCCGATGAACGCGGTGGCGGGGAGCCGGTAGTCGCGGGGGGCGGCCTCGCCGCGGCGGACGGCGGCCTCGGCCTCCGCGCGGATGAGGTCGACCCAGCGGGCCCTGCGGGCCAGTCGCTGCTCCTCCAGGCGGGGGCTGACGCCGACGATCTCGACGAAGGTGATGCGGATGCGGCGCGGGTCGGCGGTGACGTTGGCGGCGTAGGCGTGGAAGATGGCGGCCACGCGGTCGGCCAGGGGCAGTCCGTCGGCCTCGGCCACGGCGGCGCGGACGGCCTGTTCGGCCCAGTCGTTGACCTGGAGGTGGAGGGCGGCGAGGACGTCCTCGAGGGTGCGGAACTCCTCGTAGAACTGCCGGGTGGACAGGCCCGCCGCCTCGCTCAGCGCGGCGACGGTCGTGGCCCGGTAGCCCGGCCGGTCGCCGAACAGCTGGAGTGCGGCGTCGAGGAAGCGCCGGCGCCGCTCGGCCTGCCGCTCCTCGGCGGACCGGCCGCCGTACCGCCCGGTGGGCGCTCTGAGCCTGCCTGCCACGTGCCTCCCCGTCCTCCGCGTCCTGCGCGCCGGCCAATTTTGTCGTGTACGCGGTCTTGTGGAGAAGGGCGCACGCTCCTTACTTTCCAGTAAGTCACTCTGAACGCCGTCATTTTCAGATTCTCCCCGCCACCCCCACTCCCAGGAGGGAGCAGTCATGCCTGCCCTCGGTCACGGAAGACGGCTCGCCGCCGTCGCCGCCGCCCTCGTGCTCGCCGTCACCGCACCCGCGACCGCCGCCCAGGCCGCCCCGGACTCCCCCACCGCCCTGCGGGAGGTGCTGTTCGTCGGCAACAACTGGGACGGCACCGCCGATGTCATCAAACCGAGCGGGGACTTCGCGCGGATCGGGCGGATCGATGTCATCCCCGACAAGGAACAGCGGATGGCGGAGATCAAGGCCGATCCCATCAAGTGGATCTACTTCATGGGCATCCGCAACAGCGTCGGCGAGGGGCACGACCAGTTCGTCGACGACATGTACGCCACCCCGGACGGCTCGGCGATGGTGGTCTCCCGGCCGAGCTTCGCCGACGTCGTCTCGATCGACCTGGCGAGCGGCGCGATCAACTGGCGGTTCCCGGTGTCGGGTTACCGCGCCGACCACATGGCGGTCTCCCCCGACGGCACCCGGGTCGCGGTCTCCGCGTCCACCTCCAACACCGTGCATGTGCTGGACATCGAGACGGGGAAGCAGGTCGGTTCGTTCGCCACCGGCGACAAGCCGCACGAGAACGTCTTCAGCCGGGACGGCAGGTACATCTGGAACATGTCCATCGGCGACGTGAACACCGCCCTGGACGCCCCCTGGCTGGACTGGACGAAGGGCGACCGGCGGATCACGGTCGTCGACGCGGCCACGTTCCGGCAGGTCAAGGTGATCGACATGCGCGAGCGTCTGGACGCGATCGGGCTCAAGGACTATTCGGACGCGGTCCGCCCGGCCGCGTTCAGCCCGGACGAGTCGAAGCTGTACTTCCAGGTGTCGTTCTTCAACGGCTTCTTCGAGTACGACGTCGCCACCGACCGGATCACCCGGACCAAGACCCTCCCGAAGAACCCCGCCACCAGCGAGGACCGTACGACCTGGGTCAACGACTCCCGCCACCACGGCATCACGATGAAGCCGGACGGCACCAAGCTGTGCGTCGCGGGCACCATGGACGACTACGCGACCGTCGTCGACCGTACGACGCTCCAGGAGGGCCCGCTGGTCCCCGTCGCCAAGCCCTACTGGGCGACTGTCAGCGGCGACGGGAAGTCCTGCGTGGTCTCGGAGAGCGGCGCCGACCGGGTGACCGCCATCGACTTCGCCACCGGCGAGAAGACGGCGTCGGTCCCGGTCGGCGACCACCCCCAGCGGGTACGGCTGGCCCGGGTGCCGGCCGACTGGACGGGGCCGTCGGCTAGCTGACCTCCCGCGCGGCCCACGCCGTCAGCTCGGCGCGGGCCGCCGCCAGCAGCTCCGCGGACGGCGCCGTCGCCCCGTTGGTCACCAGCGCGTGGTGGAGGGCTCCGGAGTCCCGCGCGGTGAGCAGCAGGCGGCGGCTGCCGGTGCCGCCGGGTTCGGCGGCCACGCCGACGGGGGCGGCGGGCGTGTACGCCGGTGGCGCGTACACCGTGCCCAGGTCGGA
Source organism: Streptomyces sp. NPDC030838 (assembly GCF_055572035.1). NCBI lineage: Bacteria > Bacillati > Actinomycetota > Actinomycetes > Kitasatosporales > Streptomycetaceae > Streptomyces > Streptomyces sp. NPDC030838. The sequence continues at coordinate 6,722 of NZ_JBVIED010000019.1, forward strand.
GACGACGGTGGTCGACGCGGTCGGGAAGGACGCCGGCAGGTGCAGTTCGGTGGGTGCCGGGCCGCCGTCGGAGCGCCACAGCAGCAGCGCGTACTGTCCGGTGCCGACCAGGCGGGCCACGTTCGGCAGCGAGGCCGGCACCGGGTTCCAGGTGAGGGTGGTGGAACCGTCGCGGGAGCGGTCCTCGTAGGTGAAGGCGACGGTCCTCCCCGCGGTGGCGGTCGGGTACACGCGGTCCAGGAGCCGGGCGTCCTGGCGGAGGGTCACCGCGCCGTGGTCGTCGAGCCGTACGGCGGACAGGTCCTCGTCGTTCCAGGCGTCACCGGCGGTGAGCACCTTGTCGGGGTTGCCGTTCATGAGTTCGCGATGGCGGCCGTTGTAGATGTCCCACTGCCACTGCGTGCCGGACAGGACCGGGCCGGAGGCCGCCGGGTCCGTCCACCAGCGCGACCCGGGCAGCCGGGAGTCCAGGGCCTGGTACATCGCCTTGAGGACGGTGGGCGCCTTGTCGGAGACGGCGCCGGACAGCGGGTGGCCGAACTCGCTGACGACACCGGGCGTCCCGGCCGCCGCCGCGCGGTCGCGGACGGTGCCGAAGTCGCCTGCGTACTGGCCGTCGGCCGCCTTGCCCCACATGAAGACGCCGGAGATCGCCTTCTGGTCGTAGAAGTGGGTGTTGAAGACATAGCGCGGGCCGAGCGGGCCCGCGTCCAGCAGGCCGCCCTCCTCCTTCTGGAAGTCGAGGTTGGCGTTCCAGAAGAGGTTCGGTTCGACGAAGGCGGGCTTGGCCTGCCAGCCGGCCGTGTCCATCCGGGCCCGGAACCGCTCGTAGAAGGGCCACAGCACGTCCCGTTCCCAGGTGCGGCTGGTCTGGCCGGGGTCGTAAACGCCCGCGTGCGGCTCGTTGTAGGGGTCGAAGCCGGCGATGCCCGCGAACTGCTCCGGGGTGAGGTGCTCCCGAATGTACGTCATCGTCTTCTCGGCGGTGGCGAGGAAGGCGTCCTGAACGCCGTACGCGTTGTGCCAGAAGTCGTAGGACGCCCGTTTCACCGCCTCGTTCTGGGTGATGTTCTGGCCCCAGAAGGGGCAGATGCCGCAGAACTCGTCGGGGTAGTTCCCGGCGTCCACCGCCCACTTGGGGGCGCCGTCGCCGGTGTACCAGCTGTCGGGGTCGAAGAGGTGGCGGGAGTGGAGGTCCTGGTGGAAGTCCGGGTAGACGCGGATGCCGGTGTCGAGGAAGGCGCCCATCTGGGCGGTGGCGGCGGCCAGGTACGCCGTGTCCACCTGACCGCGCACGGGCTCGGCGTGGGCCCAGGAGAGCAGAAAGCGGACGGTGTTGCCGCCGCCGAGGGCGCGCAGGGCGGTCGCGGACTTCCGCGCGTCGGCGACGGAGGCGAACGGCAGGCCGCCGTTCTCCTCCAGCTTGGTCTCGCCGGAGACGTTGTAGCCGCGCAGCACCACCTCGCGGCCGTGGGCGTCGGTGAAGCGGCCGTCCCGCACGGTGAGCGGGGAGCCGTCGAACCAGAGGGAGCCGGGAACGGCGGTGGCCGCGGCGGCGGGGCGGGCGCCCGCCGCCGGGGAACCGCACAGGAATCCACAGAGGACAACCAGAACAACGAGCAGACGCGCACGTTTATTCGGCATGTCCACCACAGTCCAGCGGATCTGATGCAGCGTCAACTACTTTGCCGACGAGTGATGTTGAGCAGATATTCCTTCCGGTTCAGCGGGTTGTGGTCGGTGCGCGGGCGCTCGGGCACCGGGGACCCGCGGTCGACGGGCGCGTAGTGGTCGAAGGCACTCTCCAGCTCGCCCTCGCCCCGGGTGAGCCCCGGCAACCGCTGTTCCAGCGCGTGCACCCGCGCCGCCGGTACCGCGCCGTCGAGGACGCAGCGGGTACCGCGTGTCTCGGTGGTCCGGGGCACCGCCCGCAGCGCGGACAGCACCGGCAGCAGCGCGCCCAGGGTGTCCGCCGGGGCCTGAAGCCGGAACCGGTGCATCGGCTCGTACACCCGCGTCCCGGCCCGGCGCAGCGCCTCGGTCAGCACCAGCGGGGTCAGGCCCCGGAAGTCGGCGCCGGTGCTGGACATGCTCTTGTCGAAGCCCTGGTGGGCGTGGCTCTGGCGGGGTGAGTAGCCGGAGTGGGTCATGGTGACCGTGCAGTCGGTGACCTGCCAGCCGTGCAGGCCCTGGGCCAGGGTCTCCCGCACGGTGTCCTCGACGGCCTTGAAGAAGGCGTACGGCATCGAGCCCAGCTCCACCTCCAGCCGGAACTCCGTGCCCGTGCCGGCCGGGGCAGGCTCGACGCGCAGCCCGACGGTGGCGAGGAACGGGTTGCCGTCCTTCTTGTTGAACTCGACCGCCGCGCCCGTACCGACCAGCCGCTCGACGCACAGCGGCGTCGTCTCGCGGAAGGTGACGTCCAGGCCGTACTCGTCGGCGAGGGTGGCCTGGACGACCTCCTTCTGGACCTCCCCGTAGAGGGACACCGAGGTCTCCTGGCGCACCTCGTCATGGCGCAGGCCGATCAGCGGGTCCTGCTCGGCGAGCTGGGTGAGCGCCAGATGCAGGGCGCGCCGGTCGGCCGGCCGCACCGGCTCGACGACGGTTTCCAGCGTCGGCGGGGCGAACAGGTGCCCGTCCGCCTTCCGGGGTACGCCGAGCCAGTCGCCGATCCTGATCTCGGCCAGGCCCCACAGCCGGGCGATCCGGCCCGCGGTGACCGCGTCCTGCCGGGTGTCCGTGCCGTCCTCGAAGACGTGCACGGCGGTCACCCGGCCCTCGCGGCCCTCCTCCCCGAAGGAGATCCGGTCGCGGGTCCGCAGGGTGCCGGAGAACAGGCGGGCGTACGCCACCTTCTCCCCCGCCGGGCCCCGCTCCACTTTGAAGACGGTGCCGGAGAGGGGCCCAGCGGGGTCGCCGTCGGCGGTGGGCAGCAGCCGCCGGATGCCGTCGATCAGCGCGTCGACGCCCGCCCCGGTGATCGCGGAGCCCGCGTACGCCGGATGGACCAGCCCCTGCCGGGTCTGCTCGGCGAGGGCCGTGCGCAGCAGGGTGTCCGGGACCGTGCCCTCGACCCAGGCGGCGAGCAGGTCGTCGTCGTGGTCGGCGAGGACGTCCAGCGCGGCGGGGACGGGGCCCGGGGTGAAGCGGGCGGCGGGTGTACCGAGGGCGGTGGCGGTGCCCATGGGGACGATGGCCGCGGAGAGCCGTTCGGCGGCGGCGCGCAGCACGTCCTCGTAGGCCGCGCCACGGCGGTCGATCTTGTTGACGAAGAGCAGGGTGGGAATGCGCAGCCGGCGCAGGGTCCGCATCAGCACCCGTGTCTGCGCCTGGACGCCCTCGACGGCGGAGACGACCAGGACGGCGCCGTCCAGCACGCCGAGCACCCGCTCCACCTCGGCGATGAAGTCCGGGTGACCGGGGGTGTCGATGAGGTTGACGGTCACGCCGTCGAGCGGGAACGAGACGACGGCGGACTTGATGGTGATGCCGCGCTGCCGCTCCAGCGCGAGGGTGTCGGTGCGGGTGCTGCCGGCGTCGACGCTGCCGATCTCGTCGATGACTCCGGCGCTGTGCAGCAGCCGTTCGGTCAGACTGGTCTTACCGGCGTCGACATGGGCGAGGATCCCGAGGTTGAGCACGTGCACGAAGCGTCATGTCCTTGGTGGTAGGGGCCGTTCCTTGCGGGATGGACATGGACGCAGCGCGCATGGATCGCTCCTCGTGGTGCGACGACGGGTCGGATGCAGTGCAGCAGAACGGCGTGCGGGGCGCCAACGGATTTACGGAGGGAGCGGAGCGTGCGGGACATCCTCCCGGTGCTGAGCGGCTGGTACGCGGCCGCGGAGCCGTTCGGTCTGGCCACCGTGGTCGCGGTCAGCCGCAGCGCGCCGCGCGACCCCGGCGCGGCGATGGCGGTGGGGCCGGGCGGCGAGGCCGTGGGGAGTGTGTCCGGGGGCTGTGTCGAGGGTGCGGTGTTCGAGCTGGCGCGGGAGGTGGTGGAGAGCGGCCGGGCGCGGCTGGAGACGTTCGGGTACAGCGACGCGGACGCCTTCGCGGTCGGCCTGACCTGCGGCGGTGAGATCACCGTGCTGGTACGGCCGGTCAGCCCCGCCCTGGACACGTCGTTCGGCGCGGTCGCCGCGTCGGTGGCCGAGGGGCGCCCGGTGGCCGTGGCGACGGTGACCGACGGTCCGGCGCCGCGCGGGGCGACGCTCGCTGTGTGGCAGGAGGAGGTGTCCGGCACGCTCGGCGCCGAAGGCCTGGACGCGGCGGTCACCGCCGACGCGCGCGGTGAACTCGCCCTCGGCGCCACCGCTCTGCGGCACTACGGGCCGCGCGGGGAGCGGCGGGCGGACGATGTGACGGTGTTCCTGCACTCCTTCGCGCCGCCGCCGAGGATGCTGGTGTTCGGGGCCATCGACTACGCGGCGGCCGTGGCCCGCATCGGCGACTTCCTCGGCTACCGGGTCACCGTCTGCGACGCCCGCCCGGTGTTCGCCACGCCGAAGCGCTTCCCGCCCGGTGTGGAGGTGGTCGTGGACTGGCCGGACCGCTATCTGCGAGGCACCGGCACGGACGCGCGCACGGTGATCTGCGTCCTCACCCACGACCCGAAGTTCGACGTACCCCTGCTGACGGAGGCGCTGCGCCGGCCCGCCGCGTACATCGGGGCGATGGGCAGCCGCCGCACCCACGACGAGCGGGCGCGGCGGCTGACCGAGGCCGGGATCCGTGCGGACGAACTGGCCCGGCTGCGCTCACCGATCGGGCTGGATCTCGGCGCGCGCACCCCCGAAGAGGTGGCCGTGGCGGTGGCGGCGGAGATCGTCGCGCTGCGCTGGGGCGGCAGCGGGGCACCGCTGACCGCCACGACGGGCGCGGTGCATCCGCCGCGGACCTGACCGGAGGCGGGTGCCCGCACAGGAGTCGGCGCGACCGGATTCAGCGCCGGGGCAGCCGGTGCAGGGTCACCTCCGTGAGGCGGCCGTCGGCGAGTGTGGCGGTCATGTACGTGCAGTGCGGCTGCCTGCGGCGGTCGGTGGGCGAGCCGGGGTTCAGCAGGCGCAGGCCCGAGGGCGCGGTGGTGTCCCAGGGGATGTGGCTGTGGCCGAAGACCAGCACGTCCAGGTCGGGGAAGCGGGCGGCGCAGCGCGCCTCACGGCCCTGGGCGGGGCCGGTCTCGTGGACGGCGCCGAAGCGCAGGCCGTCCAGTTCGGCGTAGGCCACCTCGGGGAGCCGGGCCCGCAGTTCGGGGCCGTCGTTGTTGCCGTGGACGCCGACGAGCCGACGGCAGCGGCGCTCGAGCAGATCGAGGGTGGCGGTGTCGACCCAGTCCCCGGCGTGGAACACGACATCGGCGTCCGGCAGCTCGTCGAGCAGCGGCCCGGGCAGTTCCCGGGCTCGCTTGGGGACGTGGGTGTCGGCCATCAGCAGCAGGCGCACGTCTTCAGCCTACGACGATCATGTGCGGGTCAGTCCTCACCCCTGACGATGTTCCAGTCGGCGGCCGAGCGCGACAGCCGCGGTCCGTCCGGGTCCTCGACGGGCGGCAGGCAGGTGCGCAGGGCCGGTTTCTCCCGCAGTCGACGGGCTCTCGACCAGCCCGTCTCGGGGCGTCGGGCGACGGGTTTGTCACTGGTGGAGGTGGTCACGACCTACCCCTTTCGTCACTTTCGCTGACTACTCCCTCCGGGTCCCCTGCTCTCATCTGGACAAACACCAAAGTCGCTCAGATGATGCCGGGTGCGCTCAGGTGGCACCGGGCCCGCCGCCGCCGAAGGAGCCGCTGGAGCCGCGGTTCCAGCGCGGACGCCGCTGGTCGTCGCTGGGGGTGCCGCCGGTGGGTCGGAGTTCGTGCGGGGTGAGCCGTTCCCCGTCACCCATCTCGTGCGGGGCGCGCTGCTCCCGGGTCTCGTGGACCGGCCCGGACTCGGGCAGCGTCGGGTGCTTGCCGCGCCGCGGTCGGCGGGCCTCGCTGCGGCGCACCCGGATGCCGTACTGGACGGCCCAGATCAGCGCGCCGGTGATGAGGACGCCCCCGACGACGATGGCGATCATGCCCAGCATGGACGTGGACGCGGCTGCTGCGTAGGCGGTGGTGTTCATGAGCGCCGGGTACCCGCTGCCGCCAGGTGAATGGCGGCTTCCCGGCGGGCGTGGCGCGAACCCGGTGCCGGGTGGCGGCGGTAGCGTCACGGCGGTCCGGAAGGGTGGGCTCCGGACGAGGGGAGGACTCCGGCGGAGAGGGCGGGGACGCGAGGAGGACGATGACGGAGCTGTCGGAGCTGCCGCAGGGCACCGAGGCCGCCGGGCGGCGCGGCCCGGCCGGGGCCTCGCTCGGCAACGCGCTGCTGCGCTGGGCGACGACCACCGATCACAAGGTGATCGGCCGGCTGTACATGGTCACCGCCTTCTGCTTCTTCCTCTTCGCCGGGCTGCTGGCCCTGGCCATGCGGGCCGAACTCGCCCGTCCGGGGCTGCAGTTCGTGCACGAGCACACCTACAACCAGCTCTTCACGATCCACGGCACGATCATGATGCTGCTGTTCGCGACACCGATGTTCGCCGGGTTCGCGAACGCGGTGATGCCGTTGCAGATCGGCTCCCCGGATGTGGCGTTCCCACGGCTGAACGCGCTGTCGTACTGGCTGTATCTGTTCGGCGGGCTGATGGTGGTCGCCGGATTCCTGGTGCCGGGCGGGGCGGCGCCGTTCGGGTGGTTCGCGTACGCGCCGATGAACAACGCCCGCTTCTCGCCCGGGGCGGGTCCCGACCTGTGGGTGATGGGCCAGGTGGTGACCGGGGTGTCGACGACGCTGGGGGCGGTGAACTTCATCGCCACGATCATGTGTCTGCGGGCCCCCGGCCTGACCATGTTCCGGATGCCGCTGTTCACCTGGAACGTGCTGTTCACATCGATCCTGGTCCTGCCCTCCTTCCCCGTGCTCACGGCCGCGCTGCTGGTGCTGGAGTCGGACCGGAAGTTCGGCTCGCACATCTACGACGCGGCGAGCGGCGGCGCGCTGCTGTGGCAGCACCTGTTCTGGTTCTTCGGGCATCCCGAGGTGTACATCGTGGCGCTGCCGTTCTTCGGGATCATCTCGGAGATCGTGCCGGTGTTCTCCCGCAAGCCGCTGTGGGGCTATCCGTCGCTGATCGGCGCGACCATCGTGATCACCATGCTGTCCGCGGTGGTGTGGGCGCACCACATGTTCGCCACCGGTGCGGTGCTGCTGCCGTTCTTCTCGCTGATGTCGTTCCTGATCGCGGTGCCGACCGGGATCAAGTTCTTCGCCTGGATCGGCACCATGGTCCGCGGGTCGGTGTCCTTCGAGACGCCGATGCTGTGGGCGCTGGGCTTCATGGTGACGTTCCTGCTCGGCGGGCTGAGCGGGGTGCTCATCGCCTCCCCGCCGCTCGACTTCCATCTCACGGACTCGTACTTCATCGTGGCGCATCTGCACTACGTGCTGTTCGGCACGGTCGTGTTCGCGATGTTCGCCGGGTTCTACTTCTGGTGGCCGAAGTTCACCGGGAAGCTGCTGGACGAGCGGCTGGGCAGGCTGCACTTCTGGCTGCTGTTCCCGGGCTTCCAGCTGACCTTCCTGGTGCAGCACTGGCTCGGCGAGGAGGGGATGCCGCGCCGGTACGCCGACTATCTGCCCGCCGACGGCTTCACCGCGCTCAACACCCTGTCCACGGCGGGCTCGTTCCTGCTGGGGGTCTCCACCCTGCCGTTCCTGTACAACGTCTGGCGGACCGCCCGGTACGGCGTGCGGGTCGAGGTCGACGACCCGTGGGGGTACGGCCGCTCCCTGGAGTGGGCGACCGCGTGCCCGCCGCCCCGGCACAACTTCACCGCGTTGCCCCGGGTGCGTTCGGAGTCGCCGGCGTTCGACCTGCGCCATCCCGAGATCGGCCGGCGGACCCCGGAGGGCGCGCAGTGAAGACCGAGTCGCTGCTGTTCGGGGTGGTCGCGCTGTTCTTCGCGGGCAGCGCCGGGCTCTACGGCTGGTGGTCGGAGGAGCCCGCCGGGACCGCGGTGCTGGTGATCGCGTTTCTGATGGCGGGGGTGGTGTCCTTCTTCGGGGCGGTCCAGTACCGGCGCAAGGGGCGCCGCCCGCAGGACCGGCGGGACGCGGAGGTCGCCGAGAACGCCGGCCCGCTGGAGTTCTTCCCACCGGAGAGCGGGTGGCCGATCGTCACGGCGGCGGGGTTCGCGGTGGCCGCCGTGGGGGTGGTGTTCGGGCTGTGGCTGTTCCTCATCGGCCTGGGGGTGCTGACCCACGGTGTTCTTGGTCTGGTGTTCCAGTACGCGCGTCGGGGCGCCGATCGGGAGGAGTGAGCGCCCTGGGCGCACCGGGCCGGAAGCTCCGCACCGGGCGGTGTTCGCTCTCGTACCCCCCGGTCACCGACTGCCGCACCTCGCCGGTCTCCTCGCCCTCCCGCAGCCGCTGCAGCTCGGCCCGGGTCAGGGCGTGGCACAGCCACCGGGTGACCCAGAAGGCGAGGACCGGGGCGACGACCAGGGCGACGCGCAGCACCCAGGTGAGGGCCTCCACCGAGATCCGGAAGCTGAACGCGATGATGTCGTTGCCGCCGGCCAGCAGCAGGACGCCGTAGAAGGTGATCCCGGCGACGCCGAGCGCGGTGCGCACGGGCCGGTCGCGGGGCCGGTCGCACAGGTGCTGTTCGCGCTCCCACTCCCCCGTCAGGCGCTGTTCCACGAACGGGTACAGGTACAGCACCAGGAACAGCAGCCCGGGCAGGACGACCGCCGGGAGCAGCACGTTCCACATCAGCGTGTGCCCGGCGAGGCTGGTCTCCCAGGGCGGTACGAGCCGGAGCGCGCCCTCCAGGAAGCCGACGTACCAGTCGGGCTGGGAGCCGATCGACACCAGGTCGGGGCGGTAGGGGCCGTAGGTCCACACCGGGTTGACCTGGGCGACGCCACCGAGCAGCACGAGGACGCCGAAGACGGCGATGGACAGCCCGCCGGAGGTGGCTGTGAACTGCGGGAAGAACGGCTTGCCGACGACGTTGCGGCGGGTGTGGCCGGGCTGGCGCCACTGGGTGTGCTTGAGGTGGAACACCAGGATCAGATGCAGGGTGACCAGGGCGATCAGGGCGCCGGGCAGCAGCAGGACGTGCAGCACGTAGAGCCGGGTGACGATGTCCTCGCCGGGGAACTCGGCGCCGAACGCGAACAGGCTGAGGTAGGTGCCGACGACCGGGATGGACAGCAGGATGCCCTGCGCGATGCGCATCCCGGTGCCGGAGAGCAGGTCGTCGGGGAGCGAGTAGCCGGCGAAGCCCTCGGCGAGGGCGAGCACGAACAGGGTGACGCCGATGACCCAGTTCAGCTCCCGGGGGCGGCGGAACGCGCCGGTGAAGAAGATCCGCAGCAGATGCAGGCCGATCGCGGCGAGGAAGACCAGGGCCGCCCAGTGGTGCGTCTGCCGCAGCAGCAGTCCGCCGCGCACGTCGAAGCTGATGGTGAGCGTGGAGTCGAACGCCGAGGACATCAACTGGCCGCGCAGCGGGCCGTACGCGCCGTCGTAGACCACCTCGGTCATGTCCGGCTTGAAGAACAGCGTCAGCCATACGCCGGTCAGGACCAGGACGATCAGGCTGTACAGGGCGATCTCGCCGAGCAGGAACGCCCAGTGGTCGGGGAACGCCTTGCGCAGCAGGGTTCCGCCCTCGTAGGCGGGCAGCCGGGCGTCGACGGCGCCGGCGAGACGGGCCGCGCGCCCGTCCGTGAGGTGTTCCCGGCCCGCTGCGCGTCCGCCGCCCCGTTTCACGTCTGCCCGCCTCCTCGCACCCGACCCACCGGCGCGCCGGCACGTCCGGGTGCCGCGCCGACGTGCTGGTATTCCCGCGCGGGGGCGCTGCCGAGCCGGTGAACGCCGGGATCCACCCGGCCGTGGCCCGGACGGCACCCGTTCGGGGGTGCGGGGCGGGCGCCGGCCTACCTGTTCGGACGGGCCGCGCTGATGTCGCCGAGGGCCGAATCCGGGTCGCGTTCGATGGCCAGGTCGGCCAGGGAGACGATGCCGACCGGGTGGCCGTGGTCGACGACCGGGACGCGGCGTACCGCGTGCTCGCGCATCAGCTGGACGGCGTGGTCCAGGTCCTCGTCGGGCGTCAGCGTGAACAGGTCCTCGCTGAGCGCCCCGGCGACCGTGGTCTGCTCCGGGTCGCCGCCCTCGCAGACCGACCGGACGATCAGGTCGCGGTCGGTGACCAGGCCGCGCAGGGTGTCGCCCTCGGTGACCAGGACGGCGCCGATGTCCTCGTCGCGCATGATCCGGGCGACCTCGGCGACGGAGGTGAGCGGTTCCACGGTCACCGGGTCGGCGGTCATGATGTCGCGGACGTGCTGGGTCATGGCGTACTCCTTCTCCGCCTTCTCCTCGTCTGTCGCCGCTCCGGGTACCCGGGTCACGGCTCCAGCACGATCTCGCTCCACACCTGTTTGCCGCCGCTGACCGGCACCGTGCCCCAGGCCGCCGACATGGCCTCGACGAGGAGCAGACCGCGGCCGCCGGTGGCCTCCCAGCCGATGCTCGTGGGTTTGACGGGACTACGGGGCGAGGTGTCGGCGACGGCGACCCGCAGCCGGCTGCCGACGAGAGTGAGGTCGAGGCGGACCGGGCCCTCCGTGTGCACGAGCGCGTTGGTGACGAGTTCGGAGACGATCAGGAGGACGGCGTCGGCGTACTGCGCGACGCCCCAGGCCCGCAGGGTGCGGCTGGTGAAGCGGCGGGCGTGCCGGACGGCCTCGGGGAGGCGCCAGACCGTCCAGCTCTCCCGGCGGGGGCGCACGGCCATACCGTCGTAGCGCATCAGCAGCAGGGCGATGTCGTCGCTGCGCCGGGCGCCGGTGAGCAGGACGTCGGCGACCAGGCCGAGGTGGGCGGGGTCGGAACGGGCGAGCTGGTGGGCGAGGCGGTCCATGCCCTCGTCGATGTCAATGTCCGCGGACTCCACCAGGCCGTCGGTGGTGAGGGTGACCACGGTGCCGGGCGTCAGGCGCAGCTGGGTCATGGGGAAGTCGGCCTGGGTGACCACGCCGAGCGGCGGGCCGCCCTCCGCCTCGACGACCTGGGTGGAGCCGTCGGGATGGCGCAGCACCGGGGGCAGGTGGCCGGCGCGGACGCACCAGGCGGTGCCCTCCTCCATGTCCACGTCGACATAGGCGCAGGTGGCGAAGAGGTCGGTCTCCATGTCGACGAGGAGCCGGTTGGCGTGCGAGACGACCACGTCGGGCGGGTGGCCCTCGACGGCGTAGGCACGCAGCGCGGTGCGCATCTGACCCATCAGGGTGGCGGCGGCGGCGCTGTGGCCCTGCACGTCGCCGATGATCAGGGCCACGTGGTGGTCGGGCAGCGGGATGACGTCGTACCAGTCGCCGCCGACCTCGAGACCGGCGGTGGCCGGCAGATAGCGGGCGACGGCGACCGCGCCGGGCAGTGCGGGCAGCCGGCGCGGCAGCAGCTGGCGCTGGAGCATGCCGACGAGTTCGTGCTCGGCGTCGAAGGCGCGGGCGCGCATCAGCGCCTGTCCCGCGAGGCCCGCAGAGGCGGTGAGCAGGGCGCGCTCGTCGTGGCCGAAGTCGTGCGGGCTGTCCCAGCCGATCAGACAGGCGCCGGCCATCCGGCCGGCGGCGGGCAGCGGCAGCACGGCGAGGCCGCCGGGTCCGACGTCGGCGAGGGCCGGTTCCAGCGGGGTGCCGGCGGGCCAGATCTGGGCGCGGCCCTCGCGCAGGGCGGCGGCGAGGGTGGGCATGGCGCGTACGGGTGCGTCGGGCCACTCGGTGCGCCACTCCAGCCGCCACAGCTCGGGCCAGGCCTCGGGTTCGGGCGGGTCGAGGACGGTGACGACGAGCCGGTCGTGTTCCAGTTCGGCCAGGGCGATCCGGTCGGCGCGCAGCGGCCGGCGCAGGGCGGCGACCACGGCCTGGCTGACGTCGCGGACGGTGCCGGCGGTGGCGAGAGCGGCGGCCAGGCGCTGGACGCGGGCGACGTCGGTGACGTCGGAGCGCAGCCCGGCGGCGTCGACGACGGTGCCGGCGAGCAGCGCGGGCTGTCCCTCGCCGCCCGGCAGGAAACGGCCGCGCAGCCGCAGCCAGCGGGGCGGTCCGGTGGGCCGGCGCACCCGGAACTCCAGCTCGCGCTCGCCGATGGACATGTGGTCGGCCTCCACCACGGACATCAGCGAGGGCAGGTCCTCGGGGACGGTGAGGCCGAGCAGGGTCTCCACCCTGCCGTCGAAGTCGTCCCGGGTGAGGCCGAACAGGTGGAGCAGCTCGTCGCCGACCTCCGCCCGGCCGGTGTCCATGGCGAGGGTGAACGCGTTCGGCGGGAGTTCGCCGCCCTCGGCGCGGGTGGGCGGGACCGGGCAGGAGACGGCGTCGGCGATCAGTTCCAGACACTTGCGCTGCTCGGTGTCGAAGCCGTGCGGGTCCTCGCTGACCGCGAGCAGGCAGCCGCCGTCGGCCTGCCGGTGGGCGGGCAGCGCGGCCAGGTGGAACTCCGGTCCCGGGGTGCGCCGGCTCTCGGAGCGGGCGGCCAGCTCGGCGGGCGCCAGCCAGACCGGCCGCCGGTCGCGGTGGGCGTCGGCCGCCGGGGAACGCCCGGCGAGCGGATAGCTGTCGCGCAGTCCGTACAGCGTCCTGGGCACGCCCGCCGACTCGATCAGGCGCAGCAGCTCGCCGTCGTCGTCCGGGGTGTACACGGCGGCGAACGTCGCCCTCGCGAAGACGAGCGCCTGTTCGAGCACACGGTGCAGCCGCTCGGGTGCGGTGTGGTCCTCCATGAGCGCGCGCAGGGCGATTTCGGCACGCGGCGTCGCCGTTCCGCGTCCCGCAGCACCCTCACTGACCACGTCCGTATTACAGCGCTAATGAACGTCCCGCGCAGCCCCCGGGAACTTTCGTGGGGCCGCACGGCCCCCGCTCAGGGGGCACGGGGGGGCGTGCTCGCCCTCGCTCAGGGGGCACGGGGGCCGTCCTCGCCCCCGCTCAAGGAGCGTGGAGGCGGGTCCGTCCTCGCCCCCGCTCAAGGGGCGCGGGGGCCGTCCTCGCTCCCGCTCGGGGCGCTCGGGCGCCGTCCTCGCCGTGCGGCGTGCGCCGGGACGAGAGAGATTTGATGCCTGGAACCCGGCTCGCGGCGCGGCGAGGAGGTGGTCGGCGTGTCCGACGTGCAGCCCGCGCAGGCACCGGCGGCCGAGCGGCACCCGGTCGGGGGTCCGCTGCTGTCGCTGGCGCTGGCCGCGATGATGGACGGTGTCCACGCCCACTCCGGCGCGGTCTATCTGCTCTCCCCCGGCGAGCAGGTGCTGGAGATGGCGGTGATGGCGGGGCTGCCACGCGCCTTCGCCGCCCCCTGGGAACGCGTCGCGGTGACCGCGCCGGTCCCGGTCTCGGAGGCGGTCCGGGAACGCCGGCTGGTCTGGGTCGGGGACGAGGAGGAGATGGCCCGCCGCTACCCCCGGGTGGCCGTGGTGCTGCCGTATCCCTTCGCGTTGGCCGCGCTGCCGGTGGCGACCGGCGGCACGGTGTACGGCGCGGTCTTCGTCACCTGGCCCGGCTCCCGTCCGCCGGTGCTGTCCGACCGGGAGCGGGAGCATCTGACGTCGGCCTGCGAGCGGCTCGCGCTACGGCTGGAGCGGGCCGCCCGGGACGGCCGTCCGGTGCTTCCGGAGCCGGATCTGCTCGCCGCGCCGCTGGTGGGGGGCATGGCCGGCACGATCGGCGCGGTCGAGGTGGCCCGGATGGTGTCCCGGCTGCCGTACGGGCTGTGCTCGCTCGATCTGCACGGCCGGGTCGCCTTCGCCAACCCGGCGGCGGCCGAGCTGATCGGACAGCCGGTCCGCCGGCTGGTGGGCCACCAGCTGTGGGCGACGGTGCCGTGGCTCAACGACCCGGTGTACGAGGACCGTTACCGCGCCGCGCTGTTCAGCCAGCAGCCCACGTCGTTCGTGGCGCTGCGCCCGCCCGGCGACTGGCTGTCCTTCCGGCTGTACCCGAGCACGTCCGGGCTGAGCGTGCGGATCACCCGGGCCAAAGCCGTGTCGGAGATGGGCCGGGCCGCGCCGCGCTCCGTCGACGGCCCGTCCCGGCTGGTGACCATCTCCCAGGTGCTGACGCTCGCGAGCGCGCTGACCGAGGCGGTGGGCGTGCAGGACGTGGTGCAACTGGTGGCCGACGAACTGGCCCCGGCGGTGGGCAGTCAGGCCCTGGTCGTGCTCGGCTCCCGGGCGGGCCGGCTGCGGGTGCTGGGGCACCGCGGCTATCCCGACGCACGGGTGGTGGAGCGGTTCGACGGGACCTCGCTGGGCGCCGAGACGCCCGGGGCGCACGCCCTGACCACCGGAGTGCCGGCGTTCTTCGAGTCCCGGGAGGAGCTGGAGCGGCTGTACCCGGCGCGGTCCGCGACCCCGGACGGGTTCGCGGCCTGGGCGTATCTGCCGCTGATCGCCTCGGGACGCCCCGTGGGCACCTGTGTGCTCGCCTACGCCGAGCCGCATCCCTTCGCCACGGACGAGCGGGCGGTGCTGACCAGCGTGGCCGGGCTGGTGGCGCTGGCCCTGGAGCGGGCCCTGCTGTACGACGTGAAGCACCAGCTGGCGCACGGCCTCCAGGCGGCGCTGCTGCCGCCCTCGCTGCCGCCGCTGCCGGGCATCGACGCGGCGGCCCGCTATCTGCCGAGCACCCGGGGCATGGACATCGGCGGCGACTTCTACGACGCGGTGCCCGTCCCGGGCGGCGGGGCGGCGGCCGTGATCGGGGACGTGCAGGGCCACAACGTGACGGCGGCGGGGCTGATGGGGCAGATCCGCACCGCCGTCCGGGCGTACACGACCGTCGGCCAGACGCCGCAGGAGGTGATGCGCAGCACCAACCGGCTGCTGTTCGACCTCGGCGTCGACCTGTTCGCCAGCTGTCTGTATCTGCGGCTCGACCCGGAGCGCGGGCGGGCGGTGATGGCGCGGGCCGGGCATCCGCCGCCGCTGCTGAGACGGCCGGACGGGCGGGTGCGGGTGCTCGACCTGGCGGGCGGTCCGCTGCTGGGCATCGACGCGTCGGCCGGGTATCCGACGACCGAGGTGGATCTCGCGCCCGGTTCCGTGCTCGTCCTGTACACCGACGGTCTGATCGAGTCCCCGGGCGTCGACATCGAGGACGCGCTCGCCGCCCTCGGGCAGCGGCTCGGCGAGGCCGGGGAGCTGCCGCTGGACGAGCTGGCCGATCTGCTCGTCGGGCACGGGGCGGGTACGGAGGAGCGGGCGGACGACGTGGCGTTGCTGCTGCTGCGGGCGCGCACGTGACGAGGTGGTCCGGCCCGCCGGTGGGGGGCGGGTCAGTGGGTCTGGGTCAGCTCGGAGTCGCCGACGCCGGCAGCCTCCTGCGCACCGCCGGCCTGCTCACCGGCACCCGCACCCTGCTGCCCGTTTCCGGCGCCTTCCTCGGCACCACCGGCGCCCTCCTCAGCACCACCGGCGCCCTCATCGGCACCACCGGCACCCTGCCCGGCACCACCCGCACCGTCCTCAGCGCCACCGGCGCCCTCCTCAGCACCACCGGCTCCCGCCGCCCCGCCGTCGCCCAGCGTGGCGCCCACCGCCTCCAGCGCGGTGGTGACCGGCTGGAAGAACGTCTCCCCGCCGACCGTGCAGTCGCCGCTGCCGCCGGAGGTGAGGCCGAGGGCGAGGCCGTCCTGGGTGAACATGGAGCCGCCGCTGTCGCCGGGTTCGGCGCAGACGTTCGTCTGGATGAGCCCGGTGACGGTGCCCTCGGGGTAGTTGACGGTCGCGTCGAGCCCGGTCACCGTGCCATCGGCGAGGCCCGTGGTGGAGCCCATGCGGAACACCTCCTGGCCGACGGTGGCCTCCGCCGCCTGGAGGATCGGGACGGTCTGGCCCTCGGCGTTCACCTCGCTCGGCGCCTGGGTGGCCGGGTCGTCGTACTTGACCAGCGCGAAGTCGCCCGCGCCGGGGAAGACGGCCTGGTCGACGGTGCCGATCGGCGCGCCGCCCTGCGCGTCGGACCACTCGGCCGCCGCGACCCCGCAGTGGCCGGCGGTCAGGAAGGCCGGGGTGCCGTCGCCCGCCGTGACGTTGAAGCCGAGGGAGCAGCGGGCGCCGCCGCCGAAGATGGCGTCTCCGCCGGAGGCGAAGGTCTTGAACGTGCCGGTGGACTTGCGCAGGGTCGCCATGCCGGACCCGAGGCTCTGCACGGTGGACTCCAGCGTGTCCCACTCGCTGCCGGTGACCGTGCTGTCGGCGGTGACGAGGATCTTGTTCGTTCTGGGGTCGACGGCCCAGGCGGTGCCGGGGATGGTCGCCTCGCTCTTCAGGGTCTGCGCGGCGGCCTTCAGTTCGGCGGTGCTGTTGTCGACCTGGCGGACCGCCGCGCCCGCCTTCTTGGCCTGGACGACGAGTTGGTTGTCGTCGCCGACCACGTTGACGACGAGCTGCTGCCGGTCGGCGTCGTAGTACGACCCGGCGAAGGCGTCGCCGAGCAGCCCGGAGAGCTGCGCGGCGAGATCCGAGGCGTCCGCGGCCTTCAAGGCCCTCGGGGCGGCCTTGGTGTCCGATGCGCCGTCCTGGGACGCGTTGGCGTTCGGCAGCAGGAGCGCCGCCGCTCCGAGCGCCGCCACGCCGCCCGCGGCCATCACGGCCTTGCGCTTCGGAATTCGCTTGTGACTCAAGACTTCTCGACCTCCTGGGGGGGACCGGGTCCTGGCCGCCCGTCGGCGGCGGTTGGGGGGCGCCTGGATGACCATGGGTACGCAGGGCGCGCGCGGGGCGTTCAATCGGGTGTGCGAAACCGGCCATCGAGTGTGCGATGTCGGCGGGATCGCGGTGCGGATTCGGGAGTTCGGGGGAAAAGTCCCCCCATGACGATGACCACGGCCGAAGCCGAGAAGATCCTCTCCGCCAACTTCGCCCCCTGGGTGCTGGAACTGGGCCTCACCGTCGAGGCATTGGGCGACGACCGCGCGACGCTGCGGCTGCCCTGGTCGGACCGGCTGGCCCGGGAGGGCGGCGCGCTGTCGGGGCAGGCGCTGATGGCCGCGGCCGACACCACGACGGTGATCGCCGTGTCCGCGGCGCGGGGCGGCTTCGTCCCGATGACGACGGTTCAGCAGTCCACGTCCTTCCAGCGCGCGGTGACCGGCTCGGACGTGCTGATCACGGCGGTGCTCACCAAGCTGGGCCGCCGGATGGCCTTCGCCGACATCACGATGACGGCGGAGCCGACCGGGGAACTCGCGGCCCACGCGAGCACGGTCTATGCCCTGCTGGGCTGACACGGTCCGCGATCGATCGGCGACGATCTGTTTCGATCACTGAGCGGAACGAGAGCTTCAGGGAATCTGCACATCGAATGCCCAACCGGCTCACCGTGTGCGGCGGATCCGCACACGCCCGCGGCGCCGGGCACGCCATTGGGGCGGGTGTGCCGGATTCGCCGTACGGACGGCAAGAGGCGGTGTGCGCCGATGCCGTGCGGCATGTGAAGAAGTCGCCGACAAGCCGTGCGCAGGCCTGCACGGTTGGGCACGAGCAGGGCTCAAATGCCCTGGTGAGGTGGGCGGTTGATTGGAGGGCGGAGGTCGCCGCGTGCTTTGATCCTTCGCACCGCGGGGGCCGCGACGGGCGTCCTTCACGGGGCGCCCGGCGCCTGCGGTTCGCGGCCGTCCATCTGTCCCCAGAGGGGGCCGCTCCCCCCTTGTGAAATATCCATACGAAGGGAAGTTCCATCATGAACTCCACCCCCCAGGTTGAGACCGTCGAGATCTCCGACGCCGAGCTCGACAACGTCTCCGGCGGCCTGCACGTGAACTCGCTGGGCACCGTCACCGGCCTGGTGGACGGCATCGCCCCGGTTTCCGGCCTGGTCAACACGGCCGTCGGCACCGTCGAGGGTGTCACCGGCCTGAACACCGCCCCGGTCACCGCCCTGGTCGCCGGTCTCTGATCGCACCTCAGGGTGCCCCGCCGAGTCCCGGAGCCGTACCCCGGCTCCGGGGCTCTTCGGATGCCGTCAGGCAGTCACGCAAGTCCCCGCAGTTCACCCGGTGAGGGAAAGTCTCCGTGCAGTTCCGCCAACAGGCCCTCGCCAGGCTCCAGTCGCCCGAAGAGCTGGACCTTCCGGTGCGGCTCGCCCGCCCGCAGGGCTGGCTCGTGCTGTCCGTGACGGTGATCGCGATGGCCGCCGCCTCGGTGTGGGCGGTGACGGGCAGCGTGTCCTCCACGGTGAGCGCGCCCGCGATCCTCACCCACGGGCAGGGCAGTTACGTCCTGCAGAGCCCCGTCGCCGGCCAGGTCACCGCGATCCTGGCGAAGGAGGGCGAGCGGCTGCCCGCGAACTCCCCCGTCCTGAAGGTCCGTACCGCCGAGGGCGAGACCGTGGTCCGCACCCTCGCCGCGGGTCGGCTGACCGCGCTCGCCGCGACGATCGGCCAGATCATCTCCACCGGCGCGAACGTGGCCGCCGTGGAGAAGGTCACCGCGAAGGACGCCCCGCTGTACGCGACGGTGTACGTCCCCGCCGAGAACGCCTCCGCCATCCCCGCGGACGCGCCCGTGGACCTCACCGTGCAGACGGTTCCCACGCAGGAGTACGGCGTGCTGCGCGGCCATGTGAAGTCCGTGGACCGCTCGCCGCAGACCGCCCAGCGGATCGGCGCGTTCCTCGGCGACAGCCAGCTCGGCGAGCAGTTCACCAAGGACGGCCGGCCCGTCGCCGTACTCGTCCGCCTCGACAAGTCGACATCGACGAAGAGCGGTTACGCCTGGTCGACGACGGACGGCCCCCCGCACCGCCTCACCTCCATGACCCTGGCCACCGGTTCGATCCGGCTGGCCGATCAGCGTCCCGTCGATTGGCTGCTGCCGTGACCACCACCGCCGAGGAAACCCGGGGCCGGCGCCGGGCCGCCCCGCCGCGGCGCACGGTCCCCAAGGCCCGCCGCCGCACCGTCCGCACCCCCACCGTGCTCCAGATGGAGGCCGTCGAGTGCGGCGCCGCCTCCCTGGCGATGGTGCTGGGCCACTACGGCAAGCACGTCCCGCTGGAGGAGCTGCGCATCGCCTGCGGCGTCTCCCGCGACGGCTCGCGCGCCAGCAACCTGCTGAAGGCGGCCCGCGGTTACGGACTGACCGCCAAGGGCATGCAGATGGACCTGGCCGCACTCGCCGAGGTGCAGGCGCCGGCCGTGCTGTTCTGGGAGTTCAACCACTACGTCGTCTACGACGGCATGGGCCGCCGCTTCGGGCGCCGCGGCGTGTGGATCAACGACCCCGGCAAGGGCCGCCGTTTCGTTCCGATGGAGGACTTCGACGGCAGCTTCACCGGCGTGGTGCTGGTGATGGAGCCCGGCGAGGACTTCACCAAGGGCGGGCGCAGGCCCGGCGTCCTCGGCGCCATGCCCGCCCGACTGCGGGGCACCGCGGGCACGCTGCCCGCCGCCGTACTGGCGAGCCTGCTGCTGGTGCTGGTCGGCGCGGCGGTGCCGGCGCTCAGCCGGACGTACATCGACATGTTCCTGATCGGCGGCCAGACCTCCCTGCTCGACGTGCTGTTCGCGTCGATGGGCGCCTGCGTGCTGCTCACGCTGGTCCTGACCTGGCTGCAGCAGGCGAATCTGCACCACGGCCGGATCATCTCCTCGACCCTGTCCAGCGCCCGCTTCCTGCGCCATCTGCTGCGGCTGCCGGTCACCTTCTTCTCCCAGCGCAGCCCGGCCGACCTGGTACAGCGGCTCCAGTCGAACGACGCGGTCGCCGAGACGCTGGCCCGCGACCTCGCGGCGGCGGGCGTGGACGCGGTGGTCGTCGTGCTCTACGCGGTGCTGCTCTACACGTACGACCCGCAGCTGACGTTCGTCGGCATCGGGGTGGCGCTGCTGAACATCGTCGCCATGCGGGTGGTGATCCGGCTGCGCGCGACCCGTACGGCGAAGCTGCGCGCGGACAACGCCCGGCTGACGAACACCGCGTACTCCGGTCTCCAGCTGATCGAGACGATGAAGGCGACCGGCGGCGAGGACGGCTACTTCCGCAAGTGGGCCGGGCAGCACGCGACCACGCTGGAGGAGCAGCAGCGGCTCGGCGTGCCCAGCGCCTGGCTGGGTGTGGTGGCGCCGACGCTGGCCACGCTGAACAGCGCGCTGATCCTGTGGATCGGCGGCATGCGGGCCATCGAGGGCCATATCTCGGTGGGCCTGCTGGTCGCCTTCCAGGCGCTGGTGACCCGGTTCACCGCGCCGCTGACCCGGCTGAACGGGGTCGCGGGCCGGATCCAGGACTTCGCGGCGGACGTGGCCCGGCTGAAGGACGTGGAGAACTTCCGCACGGACCCGCTGTACAGCCGGGCGGGCGGCGAGTCGACGCGGCGGCTGCACGGGCACGTCGAGCTGGAGAACATCACCTTCGGCTACAGCCCGCTCGACAAGCCGCTGCTGACCGGCTTCGACCTGACGGTCGGGCCGGGGCAGCAGGTGGCGCTGGTCGGCGGCTCCGGCAGCGGCAAGTCGACCGTGTCCCGGCTGATCGCCGGTCTGTACACGCCGTGGGAGGGCGTCATCCGCATCGACGGGCAGCGCCTGGAGGACATCCCGCGCGGCGCCCTCGCGGCCTCCGTCTCCTTCGTCGACCAGGACGTGTTCCTCTTCGAGGGCACGATCCGGGACAACGTGGCGCTGTGGGACCCGTCGATCCCGGACGACGCGGTGGTGGAGGCACTGCGGGACGCGGCCCTGTACGACGTGGTGATGCGCCGTCCGGGCGGCATCCGCAGCCGGGTCGAGCAGGACGGGCGGAACTTCTCCGGCGGGCAGCGCCAGCGCCTGGAGATCGCCCGGGCGCTGGTGCGGCGGCCCAGCATCCTGGTGCTCGACGAGGTGACCAGCGCGCTCGACGCCGAGACGGAGCTGGTGGTGATGGACAACCTGCGACGGCGCGGCTGTGCCTGTGTGGTCATCGCCCACCGGCTGAGCACCGTGCGGGACAGCGACGAGATCGTCGTCCTGCAGCACGGCACGGTCGTGGAACGCGGGCGGCACGAGGAGCTGGTGGCGCGCGGCGGCGCGTACGCGGCGCTGGTCAGGGAGCGGTGAGATGACGACCGTCGACGAGGGCGACCTGGTTCTGGGCGCCCTGGGCTCGCTGGGCACGCCGATCGACGGGTCGGCCCTGACCCGGCTGGACCTGGAGGGCCCGCAGGTGCTGTGGCTGGTCGCGGCGGGCGCGCTGGACCTGTTCGCGGTGGACGCGGCGCAGCAGGGCCACTGGCACCACCTGGGCCGCCTGGAGGCGGGCACGCTGCTGCTCGGCCCGGTCGCGGGCCCGCAGCACACGCTGGTGGCCCGCCCGGTGCGGGACTGTGTGGTGCACCGCATCGGCCTGCGCGAGCTGTACCAGCCGGCCGCCACCCAGACATGGTCGTACGACGAGTACGGCAACCCGCAGTACGTACCGCCGACGACGAGCCCGCTGGAGTACGCCCTCGCGCTGGGCGTCGGCCGCGGCCTGTCGGTCCTCTTCCAGGCACCGATGGCCTCCGAGGGAGCCGCGGAGGTCACTGACGACGACGTTCTCTGGATGCAGGTGCCGCCCGGCAGCGTCCAGTACGGCTCGCTGTACGGCGCGGAGGCCGCCGCCGATCTGCTGATGGACCCGGCGGTGTGGCAGAGCATGGTGGACCAGCAGTACCGGCTGCTGACCACGCTGGACCGCTGGATCGAGCAGCTGGAGCGCACCCACGAGACGCGCACCGCGGCCGGGATCAAGGCCGGTGAGCAGGTGCGCGCGCAGGCCGACCGGACGCTGCTGGCGTCCATCGGCCGCTCGTCGGAGCGGCGCGCCACGGCCGCCGACGCGGACGCCACGTACGCGGCGTGCCGGCTGGTGGCCCGCGCGGCCGGGATCCCGCTCGCCGACCCCGGGCACGGCGGCAGCGAGAGCGACCGTCTCGACCCGGTGGAGCGGATCGCCCTCGCCTCCCGGGTACGCACCCGGGCGGTACGGCTGGACGGCACCTGGTGGCGGGACAACGTCGGACCACTGGTCGGGCAGCGGGCGCTGTCCGGGGCACCGGTCGCGTTGCTGTGGCGGCGCGGCGGCTATGTGGCCGTCCATCCGGCGACCGGGCGGGAGACGCCGGTCGAGAAGGCCAACGCGGCCGAGTTCGAGCCGCGCGCGGTGATGTTCTACCGGCCGCTGCCGGACCGCCCGCTGGGCCCGCTCGGGCTGCTGCGGTTCTGTATGCGCGGCACCCGCGGCGATCTGACGGGGCTGCTGCTGAGCGGGCTCGTGACGGTGGCGATCGGCGCGCTGGTGCCGGTCGCGACCGGCAAGGTGCTCGGCGAGTACGTGCCGAAGGCGCAGGCCGGGCTGATCGCGCAGGTCTGTCTCGCGGTCATCGTCAGCAGTGTGGTCGCGGCGGCGTTCATGCTGCTGCAGAACCTGACCATCCTGCGGCTGGAGGGCCGGATCGAGGCCACCCTCCAACCCGCCGTGTGGGACCGGCTGTTGCGGCTGCCGACGAAGTTCTTCACCGGCCGCTCCACCGGTGAGCTGGCGAGCGCGGCGATGGGCATCAGCGCGATCCGCCGCCTCCTCGCGGGCGTCGGGCCGACGGTCGCCCAGTCGGTGACGATCGGCGCGATGAACCTGGGGCTGCTGCTCTGGTACAGCGTGCCGATGGCGCTGGCCGCGCTGGGCATGCTCGTCGTCATCGCCGCCGTGTTCCTCGGTCTCGGGCTGTGGCAGGTGCGCTGGCAGCGGCGGCTGACGGTGCTCACCAACAAGCTGAACAACCAGGCGTTCCAGACCCTGCGCGGGCTGCCGAAGCTGCGGGTGGCGGCTGCCGAGAACTACGCGTACGCGGCCTGGGCGGGCGAGTTCGCGCGCAGCCGGGAGCTCCAGCAGCGGCTCGGCCGGATCAAGAACCTCTCGGCGGTACTCGGCGCGGTCTATCTTCCGCTGTGCTCGCTGCTGATGTTCATGCTGCTGGCGGGCCCGGCGCGGGGTGCGATGTCGGCCGCCGACTTCCTGGCGTTCAACACTTCGGTGACCATGCTGCTCACCTCGGTCACCCAGCTGACCGGCGCGTTCGTGTCCCTGGTGGCCGCGCTGCCGCTGTACGAGCAGATCAAGCCGGTGCTGCGGGAGCTGCCGGAGGTGCGCACGGCCAGCACCCGGCCGGGCCGGCTGTCCGGCGCGATCGAGGCGCGGCGGCTGTCCTTCCGTTACTCCGACGACGGGCCGCTCGTCCTCGACGACGTCTCCTTCGACATCCGGCCGGGCGAGTTCGTGGCGATCGTCGGCCCGAGCGGCTGCGGCAAGTCCACGCTGCTGCGGCTGCTGATCGGCTTCGACCGGCCGGTGTCGGGCAGTGTGCTCTACGACGGCCAGGATCTGGCCGCGCTCGACCAGTCGGCCGTACGGCGGCAGTGCGGGGTGGTGCTCCAGCACGCGCAGCCGTTCACCGGGTCGATCCTGGACGTCATCTGCGGCACCGAGCCGTACACGCCGGAGGAGGCGATGGCGGCGGCCGAGATGGCGGGGCTCGCGGAGGACATCAAGCGGATGCCGATGGGCCTGCACACCATCGTGGCGGGCAACGGGGCGATCTCGGGCGGCCAGCGGCAGCGGCTGATGATCGCGCAGGCGCTGATCCGCCGGCCGCGCATCCTCTTCTTCGACGAGGCGACCAGCGCCCTGGACAACGAGACGCAGCGGCGGGTCATCGAGAGCACCAAGGCGCTCAACGCCACCCGGGTCGTCATCGCGCACCGGCTGTCGACCGTCCTGGACGCCGACCGGGTCATCGTGATGGAGGACGGCAAGGTCGCCCAGCAGGGCCCGCCGGCGCAGCTCCTCGCGGACACCGGCGGGCGGCTGCACGAGCTGGTGCGCCGGCAGCTGGCCTGAACCGGACCGGTCCGTCCGGGCGCGGGCGACCCCCGGGCGTCGCGCCCCCGCCCCGCGCCGGTCCCCGTGCTTCCGTGCGCCGTACCGTGATCGCGCCGTCGGCGACTGGCGCGGTGGATATCCGGGTACCCGCGTGTCCATGCGAATCAGCGTGGTGGACGTGGGCTCCAATACGGTGCGGCTGGTCGTGGCGGACGCGGAGGGCGGGGTGCCGCTGCCGGTGCACACCGCCAAGTGGCGGCTGCGGCTCGCCGAGGACGTACGGCCGGGCGCACCGATCCCCGACACCGCCGTCGAACGGCTGGTCGACGCGGCGGCCGAGGCGAGCCGGACCGCGACCCGGTGGGGCGCGGCCGGGCCGCTGGCGTTCGCCACCGCGGTGGTGCGCGCCGCCCCGAACCGCCGGGAGGTGCTGCGCACCGTGCGCGGGCGGACCGGTGTGGAGCTGTGCACGCTGCCCGGCGAGGTCGAGGCGGAGCTGACGTTTCTGGCCGCCCGGCGCTGGATGGGCTGGCGGTCGGGGCCGCTCGCGCTGCTGGACATCGGCGGCGGCTCGCTGGAAGTGGCCTTCGGCCGCGGGCGGCTGCCGGACTTCGTGGCCTCGCTGCCGCTCGGCGCGGGCCGGCTCACCCACGAGTTCTTCGCGGACCAGGACCCGCCGCCGCCGGAGCAGGTGCGGGCGCTGCGCCGCAAGGTCCGCCACCAACTGCGCGACGCCGGGGCCCGGATCCGCTGGGAGGGGCCCCGCACCGCCGTGGCCACCTCCCGCACCTTCCAGCAGCTCGGGCGGCTGTGCGGGGCCGCGCCGGGGCGGCACGGTCCCTTCGCGGAGCGGCAGTTGCGCCGCGCGGACCTGCGTATCGCGGTGGACCGGCTGGCCGCGCTGCCCGCCGCCGAGCGGGCCCTGCTGCCCGGCATCTCCGCGCCGCGCGCCGCGCAGAGCCTGGCGGGCGCGCTGGTCGGGCACACGGCGATGAAGGTGACCGGCCTCAGGACGGTCACCGTCTGCCCGTGGGCGATCCGCGAGGGCGTCCTGCTGCGCCATATCGAGGACGGTCCGTCCTGGTGGGCGGAGGTCTGCCGGCTCGACGAGGCCGCCGTCGGCGCGGAACCGGTGCCGCTGCGCATCGCGAGCACCACATCCTGACCCAGCGACCGGAAGGAGCGGTCACCGTGTCGGCCGACGACAAGCACCCTGACGACAAGCACCGCGAGGAAGAGCAGTCGCAGACCGCGTTCGAGGAGGTGCTCCAGGAGATCCTGGACGAGGAGCGGCGGGTCCGCGACACCGAGGAGCAGCGGCGCCGGCGGGGCGAGGCCGGGGAGGCCATCACCCCGAACACCCGGGCGGAGGAGGAGTCCGAGGGCGAGTGAGCCTCCGGACCGACGGTGCGGAGCCGGGCGCCCGCAGGGGTACCCGGACCGCATGGAACGTGAAGGACAGCGACTGCCCACGTCACGGGGCCCGGTCTCGGCGGCCGTCGAGGACCGCCTGCGGGCGACCGGCCCGCCGCCGGCCCCCGAGTCGGTCGCGGACGCGGCCCCGTACGGCGACGACCTCCAGCTCGCCCTGTACCTCTGCTACGAACTGCACTACCGGGGCTTCTCGGGGGTGGCCCCGGAACGCGAGTGGGACCCCGAGCTGCTGCGCGCCCGGGCGGCGCTGGAGCAGCGCTTCCTGGCCGCGCTGCGGGCGGACGCCCCGGTGCACGACGGCGTCGAGGACGCGCTCGCCGATCTGCTGGTCGAGCCGGTCGACGGCACCGGGCTCACCCACTATCTGCGCGACGAGGGCGAGCTGTGGCAGCTGCGCGAGTACGCGGCCCAGCGCTCGCTGTACCACCTGAAGGAGGCGGATCCGCACGCCTGGGTGCTGCCGCGGCTGTGGGGCCGGGCCAAGGCGGCGATGGCGGCGGTGGAGTTCGACGAGTTCGGCGGCGGGCGCCCCGAGAGGGTGCACGCCCGGCTGTTCGCCGACCTCATGGCGGACCTGGACCTGGACACCGCCTACGGCCGCTACCTCGACGTGGCGTCCGCGGAGGCCCTGGCCACGGTGAACCTGATGTCCCTGTTCGGCCTGCACCGCGCCCTCAGGGGCGCCCTCGTCGGCCACTTCGCCGCCGTGGAGGTCACCTCGTCGCCCGGTTCGCGGCGGCTGGCGGAGGCGATGCGGCGCACCGGAGCCGGGCCGGCGGCCGAGCACTTCTACGACGAGCACGTGGTGGCGGACGCGGTGCACGAGCAGGTGGTCCGCCACGACGTCATCGGGGGCCTGCTGGCCGAGGAGCCGTATCTGGCGTCGGACGTGGCCTTCGGGATCGACGCCACCGTCCTGGTGGAGGACCGCTTCGCCGACCGGCTGCTCTCCGACTGGCGGGCGGGCCGGTCCTCGCTGCGCCCGCGCACCATTTCCGAAATACCCCATATTTTCTGAGTGCCCGGGTACTGGAAGGGAGTGAAACCGCTGGTCCCGCCCGGTGTCTATCCACCGCAGGAGGACACCTCCCTGCTGGTGGCGGCTCTGTCCGACGAGCCGCTGCCCCGGGACGCGACGGTCCTGGACGTCGGCACCGGCAGCGGCGCGCTGGCCCTGGCGGCCGCGCGGCGCGGTAGCCGGGTGACCGCCGTGGACGTCTCCTGGCGGTCGGTGTGGACCGCGTGGCTCAACGCCCGGCTGTCCCGGCTGCCGGTGCGCATCCGGCGCGGCAACCTGTTCGACCCCGTGCACGGGCAGCGGTTCGATCTGATCCTGGTCAACCCGCCGTACGTGCCCTCGCCGGACGAGGGCCACGCGCCCCGCGGGCGGGCCCGGAACTGGGACGGGGGTCCGGACGGGCGACTGCTGCTGAACCGCATCTGCCGTGAGGCACCCACCCTGCTGCGGCCCGGCGGGGTGCTTCTGGTGGTCCACTCGACACTCAGCGGTCCGGACCGGACGGTGGCGCAGCTGCGCGCGGCGGGGCTGCGGACGGCCGTGACCCGGCGCCGCCGGATCGCCTTCGGGCCGGTGCTGCGCGCCCGGGCGGACTGGCTGCGGCAGCGGGGCCTGCTGGGGCCCGCCGAGGAGAAGGAAGAGCTGGTGGTGGTCCGTGCCGAACTCCCCGACTGACCGGCCCCGCCGGATCACGGTCCGGCGCGAGGGCCCGATCCTGGTCGAAGGCCCGGTGGAGGTGGAGCTGGAGGACGGGACGACCGTCTCCTCCGACCGCTTCCAGGTGGCCCTGTGCACCTGCCGGCGCAGCCGCCGGTTCCCGTGGTGCGACACCAGCCACCGCGACCGGACGCGCGACCGGTGAGCGCGGACACGGCCGCGGCACGACTGCGGGCGGTGACCCGGGCATGACCACGGCCGGTGCCCCGGTCAGGCCGGCGGCCGGTGCCCCGGACAGGCCCGCGGCCGGTAAACGCGGGCAGGCCCGCGGCCGGTGACCGCGGGCATGATCGAGGGGCCGGCGGACGGCCCCACTCCGTCCGCCGGCCCCTGCTGCGAGATCACTCCGGTCCGTGACAGGAACCCGCACTCCCCACCTGCGGGCCTCCTGCTGCCATCACGGGACCGTCGCGACCCCGGTCCCTAGAACGCGAAGACGCTCGTGCCGGACGCGTTCTTCACGCACTCGTTGGCGAACACGCGCTCGTAGGAGACGCGCTCGCCCTGCCAGACCCCGTCGACGGTGACGACCACGGGGTCGTACTCGCGGGTGCACAGCATGCCGCTCTCGCTCTCCAGGGCGGCGAAGTCGCCGTCGACGTGGCGCAGTTCCGCGCAGGCCGAGACCGGGTCCGGGTGCGTGCCGGACGGCTTCGGGGCGCAGGTCAGGGTCACCGCGCGCTCCGGGGTGACGGCGGCGGTCTCGCCGTGGCCCACGGTGAAGACCAGGGCGGAGGGGGCGTAGAGCGTGTCGGGCGCCGCGTGCGCGGCCCCGGTCAGAGGTGCGGCGATCGCGGTGGCGGCGAGGGCGAGGGTCGCTGCCCGGCGCGCGAAGTTCCGCATTGTGTGCTTCCTTCCGCTCGATTGCGTTGAGTACCGGTCCGCACGCGGTGAGTGCCGACCGGCGAGCGCGAGTCTGCCGAGTCCGCCGCCGAAACTCACATCGACCCCACCGGTTTCAGTAACCTTGCGTATTGAATCAGTGGCGTGAAGTCACGGAATTCGAACGTTCCAATCGGCGATCTGCGCGGTTCTTGATCGTTTTAGGTGGCCGAATGGCTGGTTTCACGGTCCTCGTTAATCGGCCTGAAACATTCCGATTCTGACCGGCGCCGACCCCCGGTGGACGCCGCGCGTTCACGGAGAGGTGGTCGAATCATCCATTCCGCGCGCGGAAAATGGATGAACCGTCCTCTGGTCCCCACCTTGGTCCCGGCCGTACCGTCGGCACACCTCCGAGGACGGCCTCCGCGCGCGCCGCTCACCCCCGCGGCACGGGCCGCCGTCCGCCCCCGCCGCCGCGCCACGACGCGCTCCACCCCGATCCTCCGCTGGAGCTGGAGCCCCCTTGTCCCCGCAGCCCGACCCCTCCCCCGCGCCGCCGCCGTCCCTCACCGAGGTCGAGGCCCACGGCGTGGAGCGCATCCCGGACGCGGACCGCACCGCGACCCCGTTCGACCTGTTCCGGCTCGCCTTCGGCGGTGCCAACACCTTCTCCACCTGCGTCCTCGGCGCCTTCCCGATCCTGTTCGGCCTGTCCTTCCGGCAGGGCCTCGCGGCCACCCTCCTCGGCGTCGTCGCCGGGGCGCTGATCCTGTGTCCGATGGCGGTGTTCGGCCCCGTCAACGGCACCAACAACGCGGTCTCGTCGTCCGCGCACCTCGGCGTGCACGGACGCGTCGTCGGCTCGTTCCTGTCCCTGCTGACCGCGGTCGCGTTCTTCTCGCTGTCGGTGTGGAGCTCCGGCGACGCCCTGGTCGGCGGCGCCCACCGGCTGTTCGGCCTGGAACGCGGAAACCTGTCGTACGCCGTCGCGTACGCGCTGTTCGCCGGGCTGGTTCTCGCGGTGTGCGTGTACGGCTTCCGGTTCATGCTGTTCGTCAACAAGGTCGCGGTGACCTCGGCGACCCTGCTGTTCCTGCTGGGCGCGATCGCCTTCGCCGACGACTTCGACCCGTCGTACGCGGGCGTCTTCACGGACTCCGCCGACCCCGGCACCCAGGCGCTGTTCTGGCCGTCGTTCATCGGCTCGGCGCTGATCGTGCTGTCCAACCCCGTGTCGTTCGGGGCGTTCCTCGGCGACTGGTCGCGCTACATCCCGGCGAGCACCCCGCGCCGCCGGGTCGTCGGCGCGGCCTTCCTGTCGCAGCTGGCGACGCTGCTGCCGTTCCTGTTCGGGCTGTCGACGGCGAGCGTCATCGCCACCCAGGCCCCGGAGTACGTCGATCCGGCCGCCCCCGACTTCGTCGGCGGGCTGCTCGCGATCTCGCCGTCCTGGTTCTTCCTGCCGGTGTGTCTGCTCGCGCTGATCGGCGGCCTGTCGACGGGGACGACCTCGCTGTACGGCACCGGCCTGGACTTCTCCTCGGTGTTCCCCAGGCTGTCGCGCGTACAGGCGACGGTGCTGGTCGGGACGGTGGCGGTGGGCTTCATCTTCGCCGGCCGCTTCGCGCTCGACCTCGTCCAGTCCATCTCCACCTTCGCCACCATGATCATCACCTGCACCACCCCGTGGATGGTCGTGATGATCCTCGGCTACTGGACCCGGCGCGGCTGGTACGACCCCGACGCACTCCAGGTCTTCAACCGCCGTCAGCGCGGCGGCCGTTACTGGTTCGCGCACGGCTGGAACTGGCGCGGCCTGACCGCCTGGTGGGTCTCCGCCGCGGTCGGCGTGCTCTTCACCAACATCCCGGGCCAGTTCGTCGGCCCCCTCGGCGACCTGGCGAACGGTGTCGACATCGGCCTTCCGCTGTCCCTGGCGGTCGCCGCCGTACTGTTCCTGACGCTGCTGTGGCTCTTCCCCGAACCCCGCGCGGCATACGGCCCGCAGGGCCCCCGCTGGGTCCGCGCGGCCGATGTGCCGGTGCCGCCGATCACCGGGCCCGGCGCCGACGGGGCACTGTCGGACCCGTCGGCTACGTTGCCCGCATGACCGATTTCGTACTGGTGGCAGGGACCTGGCTAGGGGCGTGGGCGTGGGACGAGGTGGCGGCCGAACTGCGCGCGGCCGGGCACCGCGCGCATCCGCTGACACTGTCCGGCCTCGCCGAGAAGCAGGGTGTGCCGGCCGGACAGGCCACGCACGTGCGGGACGTCGTCGACGAGGTCGAGCGCCTGGACCTGCGGGACGTGATGCTCGTCGGGCACAGCTACGCCGGCGTCCCGGTAGGCCAGGCGGCCGAGCGGATCGGCGACCGGCTGGCCCGGGTGGTGTTCATCGACGCCAACGTGCCCGTGGACGGCGAGTCGTTCCTGTCCGGCTGGCCCAGTGCCGAGGTGCGCCGCTCGATCGAGGCCAACGACGGCTACTGGCCGCCCCTGGACGCCGGGGAGTTCGCCGGCCAGGAACTGACGGACGAGCAGATCGCGGGCCTGCGGACCCGCGCGACCCCGCACCCGGGGGCCTCGCTGACCGAACCGGCGGTCCTGGCCCGCCCGCTGGGCGAGCTGCCCGCGACGTACGTCAAGTGCCTGCTGGACGGCGAGGAGCCGCTGCCGGCCGCGGCCGAGGCGCTGAAGAGCGACCGCTGGGAGCTGGTGACCCTGGACACCGGGCACTGGCCGATGTTCTCCCGGCCGCGTGAACTCGCCCGAATCCTGCGGGAATCGGCGCGCACCGGCTGATCCCGCAGCGGCGTACCGGCCGGTATGGTCGGCGTCGGCGACGCAGGCTCGACGGCGAGAGGCGGACGGATGGCCAGGCACTGGGCGGACTTCCAGTACGAGATATACCTGAACGGGATGACGGGGGCGGTGCCCCGGCTGCCCACCGATCTGACCCGGCTCGAGGAGCTGACCGAGCGGCGGCTCGGGCCCGGTCCCGTCGGCTATGTCGCGGGCAGCGCGGGCGACGGCAGCACCGCCCTCGCCAACCGGGCGGCCCTGCGGCGGCGCCGGATCGTGCCGCGGATGCTGCGGGACGTCCACGAGCGCGATCTGTCGGTGGAGGTGCTGGGCCGGGCACTGCCCGCCCCGCTGGCGCTGGCCCCGGTCGGCGTACTGTCGATCATGCACCCGGACGCCGAGCCGGCGGCCGCCCGGGCCGCCGCCGCGCAGGGCGTGCCGTACATCCTGTCCTCGGCGTCCAGCACGCCGATGGAGCAGGTGGCGGAGGCGATGGGTGACGCCGAGCGCTGGTTCCAGCTGTACTGGGCCAAGGACCGCGAGGTGACCCGGAGTTTCCTGAGCCGGGCGAAGGCGGCCGGGTACAGCGTCCTGGTGGTCACGCTGGACACCCCGCTGCTCGCCTGGCGGCCGCGCGACCTGGACCAGGCGTATCTGCCGTTCCTGCACGGCGTCGGCACCGCCAACTACTTCACCGACCCCGCCTTCCGGGCGGGCCTCGCCAAGCCGGTGCACGAGGATCCGAACGCGGCTGTCATGCACTTCGTGGGCATGTTCGCCGACCCCGGCAAGACCTGGCCCGACCTCGCGTTCCTGCGGGAGAACTGGGACGGCCCGATCGTCCTCAAGGGCGTCCTGCACCCGGACGACGCGCGGCGCGCCGCCCAGGCCGGGATGGACGGGGTGGTGGTGTCCAACCATGGCGGCCGTCAGGTGGCCGGCGCGGTGGCGGCGGCCGACGCGCTGCCCCGGGTCGCCGAAGCGGTCGGCGACCGGCTCACCGTCCTGTTCGACAGCGGCATCCGCACCGGCGACGACATCGTCAAGGCACTCGCGCTCGGGGCCCGGGCGGTGCTCGTCGGACGGCCGTACGCGTACGGCCTCGGCCTCGACGGGCAGGCCGGCGTCGAGCACGTCATCCGCTGTCTGCTCGCCGAACTCGACCTCACCCTCGCCCTGTCGGGCCACGCCACGCCCGTCACCGTGACCGCCGCCGACCTCGTGGAGGAGACCGCGTGACCACCCGGAGGAACGTCCTCGCGGTCGTCGCACCACACGTCGGCGGCCGTACGGCCGGAGCGGGCCTCGCCCAGCTCTTCCCCGCCGACATGGACGTCACCGTCGTCGAGGCCACGGACGAGGACCCGGCCGCCCTGCGCGCGGCCCATGCCATCGTCACGGCACTAGTCCCCGTCACGGCCGAACACCTGGCCGCCGCACCGGAGTTGGCGCTGGTGCAGTGTGCCAGTCACGGCCACGACTACGTCGACACGGCCGCCGCTCACACCCGGGGAGTGACGGTGTGCACCATCGGCTCCAGCGGCGCCGAGGCGCAGAACGTGGCCGAGCAGACCTTCGCCCTGCTGCTCGCCCTCGCCAAGCGGCTGGTCCCCGCGCACAACGCCCTGGTCGAGGCCGACTGGGCGCTGCCGCGGCTCCGGAGCAGTCTGACCGAACTGTCCGGCAAGGCCCTCGGCATCGTGGGGCTCGGGCAGATCGGGCAGCAGGTCGCCCGGCGCGCGGTGGCGTTCGACATGACGGTCGTGTACGCGGGCCGGCGCCGGGTCGCGCCGGAGACCGAGGCACGGCTGGGCGGCGCCCGGCACCTCCCGCTGGAGGACCTGCTGCGCACCGCCGACTACGTCACCCTGCACGCCCCGCTCACGGACGAGACCCGCCATCTCCTCGACGCCGAACGCCTCGCCCTCCTCAAGCCGACGGCCTTCGTGGTGAACACCGCGCGCGGCGCCCTGATCGACCAGGAGGCCCTCGCGGACGCCCTGGAGCGCGGCGCCCTGGCCGGTGCGGGCCTCGACGTCTTCGACCCCGAACCGCCCACCCCGGCCCTACGCCTGCTCAAGGCCCCGAACGTGGTCCTCTCCCCACACGCCGCCGGGGTCACCCGCGAGACCGTGATCCGCATCGCCCTGGCCGCGGTCCGCAACGCCGCCGACTTCCTGACGGGCGGGGAGCCACGGGACGTCGTGAGTCCCGGTCCAGGGGTGTGACGCGGGGGGGCGTGCCCGGTCCCGGCGGCGGCGCCGGACGCCCGGTACCCGGCCATGCACGCCGCCCAGGCCGACCGAGGCAGCTCATCGCAGCCCCGGCCGGCCGGCGCGCGCCACGCGGGTGCCGCGTGCCGAGCCGGCGGGAGCCGGCCGGCGCGGCGGATCGTGCCGCTACCCCGCCCCCGGCAGTCCCGCCCGCCGGGCCGTCGCCGAGGTCGTCTCGGCGACCGACAGGGAGTCCGCCCCGGTGGTCCCCGGGTCGGCGGTCCAGCGCTGTGCGGGGGAACCGTCGCGGACCTTGACGACGAGGTCGGCGCCCGGCCCGCCGGTGGCGGGGGCGAGGGCCAGCTGCTCGTCCCAGCGGGGGAGGAACTCGCCCTGCGCGGTGCGGTCGTAGCGCACGTCGTCGCCGCGCTCGTCGTCCGCGTCGGCACAGGTGCCGAGGATGACCACCCCGGCGTCCGCGTGCGAGTCGAGGCACAGCCCGGGGTCGGCCACGCTGCGCAGCAGTCCGTCGTTCTCGTACGACCACTGCTGCGTCCACGCCTCGGAGCAGGCCGCCAGACCGGCCTCCGCGCCGGCCTTCGGCTCGCCCTGGATGTCGAGGCACAGGCCGGTGTCCGCGTCGCGGAACCTGGTCTGCCGGGGTGCGCTGGGCAGTTGGGCGGCGTCCGGGGGCGCGGTGGTCGCGCCGGTGCCGGGGGCGGCCGCGTCGCGGCGGTCGGTCGCGCCGGTGGACGCCGTGGGGTCCGCGTCACCGTCGTACGACAGGCTGGTGGCGAGGACGGTCGCGAGCAGACCGGCGGAGGCGATACCGACGCCGGTGCGCAGCGCCCGCGTGGAGCGGGCCGCCGCGCCGGGGAACCTCGGCAGGACGCGGGGCCGCCCGGCCCGCCGGGCGCCGCGGACGCGCGGCCGGTGCTGCGCGCGGCCGGGCCGTGAGTCGAGGTAGCGGCGGGCGCCCCAGCCGAGCACCGCCTCGGCGAGGAGCGCGCCGAGTCCGGTCTCGGCCTGGCTCAGCTGCTCCGCGGTGTCCCGGCAGTGCCGGCACCCCGTCAGATGGTCCTGGACGTCCGGGAGCAGGGCGCCGCCGCGCCGGATCGGCACGTCGAGGAGGCGGTTGTAGAAGCGGCAGTCGGGGCTCGGGGCGAGTTGCCGGTGGGCGCGGACGCAGCCTTCCCGGAATTTCTCCCGCGCTTGTTCCAGGGTGACCGCCGCGGTGTCGGTGTCCATGCCCAGCAGCATGGCCGGGAAGTCGAGCGGTTCGGCTTCGACCTCGGTGTGCCACAGCAGACAGCGGGCCGGTCCGGGAAGCTCTTGGAAAGCGCGTTCCGCCAGCTTGCGGTTTTCCGGCGTCATGGACGTGGCGGCACGCATACCGCGCCCTCCGGCCGGTTTCCGCAACTCCGGCAGCAGACCGGATATTCGGTCCTCGGCGGACCACTGCCGCACGGTGTCCCGCACGGTGACGAGCAACCGCGGACGCAGTGCGACACCGGAGTCGCCGAGGGTGAGCCGGTCGAGCACCTGGTGGCAGGCGGCGGCGGTGACCATGGCGGCGACCTGCGCGGACGAGGCGAGGCAGATGCTCGCGTAGGCGTGCGCGGAGGGCCAGTGACGGGCCAGCAACTGGGCGGTGGCCTGGGAGACTTCGACGTCCGGGACGCCGCTGAGCCGGGCGGCCAGCGTTTCGTCGGAGGGGCCGGGGACGCCGTCGAAGGACGGCGGTGGAGCAGGGTGGGGGGTGAGCACTGAGCGGGTTTCCTTCCCACGTATATGGGACAGCCGGGAGTTCTGTTCGCCGAAAGGAACCCGGACGAGGAAGCCGGACTTGGTGCATACCTTTTTGGCGGGCGATCGGGAGCAGAAATTCCCGGTGGATCACTTTTGCACAACCGAGTAGCGCGCAACAAGGCACTCGGGCAACATCCGCACCACTGAAATAAAGTCAGATTTGGCGGCAACTCGCGCTGCTCGCCTCGCCATTCGCTTTTTCCCGCACCCCGTGTGAAACGCGTGCCCGCGCCGGGGGTGATGCGCACGCTCCCGCCGGCGGGCGTCCCGCGGTGCACTGGAGTCGGCCTCGTTCGCCAGGCCCCGCGCGGGACGGCGGCACTCCCGCGCGTCACGGCCGCCGGCCGTGTTCCTCCCGCCCTCGGCCGGCGGCCTCCCCCGAGGGCGGGAGCGGCTCGCCGGCGCCGGGCGGGGTCAGATCTGCCAGGAGCGCAGCCGGTCGGCCGCGCCGTAGACGTCCGTCTTGCCGTCCATCAGATCGCGGGCGAGGTCGACGAGGGCGCCGTAGGGCGGGTCGATGCCGACGCCGCTGACGAACATGTAGGCCACGGCGGTCGCGCAGGCGAAGCGGGCGTTCGCCGAGGGCAGGGGACGCAGCAGGGCGAGGGTGTGCAGCAGCGCGGCGGCCCGCCAGGCCGGGTCGGAGTCGACGCCGAGCCGCGGCGGGTCGACGCGGTGCCGGGCGACGGCGGCGACGAGCGCGGAGAAGTCGTTGATCGTCGGCTGGTCCGGCAGGACCTCTTCGTGCCGCTGGAGCAGCCAGGGCACGTCGATATGGAGGACGGGGGATGCCATCGTCAGGCGGCCCGTCCCTCGCCGCCGGCGGGCGGCTCGTCGTCGGGGAAGGCGGCCGCGAACTCGTCGGCGTGAGCGGCGAAGAACCGGCGGAACGCCTCGGCACCTTCCTGCAGCGCCCGGTGCCGGGCGATGTCGGCCGCGGCGGCCTCCCGGACGAGGGCCTTCATCGACGTCCCGCGCTCCTTGGCGATCTGGCGCAGGTCCTCCAGCTCGCGCTCGCTGAACTCCACGTTGAGGGCTGGCATGGGCTCACGGTACCGCGAGGGTACTTACTCGTAAATATCCCCAGGTCAGATAGGGGGCAGGACGGTACCGAGGGGTTCGAAAGCGGTCAGATTCGCCGAGATGTGCATCACATTCGAACCCCTCGGGTGTCGATTCGGACCGTTCAGTCCT
Organism: Streptomyces sp. NPDC030838; assembly: GCF_055572035.1. Lineage (NCBI taxonomy): Bacteria > Bacillati > Actinomycetota > Actinomycetes > Kitasatosporales > Streptomycetaceae > Streptomyces > Streptomyces sp. NPDC030838. The sequence continues at coordinate 42,671 of NZ_JBVIED010000019.1, forward strand.
GGTCCGCGACGAAGGCCGCCATCCGGGCCAGGGCCGCGTTCCAGTTGATGGTGATCTCGTTGGTCGACCAGGACTGGATGTCGTCTATGTAGCAGAACTGGCCGACGCATCCCTGGAGTTTGCTCTGCGCCAGCGGGTCCTGGATGCTCGAGTTCGGGCCGCCCGAGAGCGAACCGGCCGGCGGGTTCGGCAGGTTCGGGTCGAGCTGGCGGGCGTACCAGCGGCTGTGCTGGTTCTGCGCGCTGACGTCGCCGTAGCCGGTGACGTAGGAGATGTTCAGCGCGTTGCGGCCCAGGATGTAGTCCATGGTCTGGACGGCCCCGTCGCGGTACTTGGCGCCGCCGGTGATGTCGTACGCGGTGGCCAGCACGACCGCGTTGTTGAGCACCTGGTGGCTGGAGCCCCAGTCGTACTTGTTGTCGTCGGGGGCGTACGGCAGCCCGTAGGGGTGGGCCTTCAGGGTGGCCAGATAGCGGTCGGCGCCCTTGACGACGGACTGACGGACCTTGTCCCGGCCGGGGAGCCCGTTCGGCACGGTGGCCAGGTCCAGCCGGGCCGCCGCGGCGGTGCGCGCCCAGTCGAAGCCGAGCGGGCCGAAGATGTCGGCGGTGTGGACCGGGGAGTTCAGGACGTGGTCCGCGAACCGCTGCTCGCCGGTGGTGAGGTACAGCTCGGCCGCCGCCCAGTAGAACTCGTCGTCGACGGTCCGGTCCGGGTAGGCCCCGCCGCCGATGCCGTCGCTCTCGTCCGCGTACACCGCGGGGTGCGCCTGGGCCGCCGCCCATGCCTTGCGCGCGGCGACGAGCGCCTGCGCCGCGAACGCGGGGTCGTACGGCTTGTAGAGGCGGGCCGCCTGGGCGGCGACGGCCGCGAGGTTCAGGGTCGCGGCGGTGGTCGGCGGGTGCAGCTCGCGCTTCTGCGGATCGTCGCTCGGCAGCAGCGGCAGCCCGGTCCAGTTCTCGTCGTGGATCTTGTGGTGCGCCATGCCGGCCAGCGGCTGACCGTCCGGGACCTGCATCTTCAGCAGGAAGTCCAGCTCCCAGCGGACCTCGTCGAGCAGGTCGGGCACCTTGTTGCCGCTCTCCGGGATGGCGAGCGTGCCGTCCCGGAACCGCTCCACCTCGCCGGTGCGGGCGTGCCGCGCGCGCTCGTACGTGCTCAGCAGCTCCCAGACCGAGATACCGCCGTTGACGACGTACTTGCCGTGGTCGCCGGCGTCGTACCAGCCGCCGGAGACGTCGAGCCGGTAGTCGCACACACCCGGCTGACACGGTACGTCCGTGTCGCCCTGGTTGGGCGCCACGCCGACGTGGCCGGCCGGGCGGCCGTAGCCGGGCCGCAGGTCGTCGCGGATCGCGAGGCCGCTGCGCTGGGTGTAGTAGAACTTCGCCGCGTCGGTGGCCAGCCGGTCGTACGCGCCGGTGCCGATGTCGAAGGGGCGGCTGGTCTCCCCGTCGGCGACCAGGGTGAAGCCCTTGCCGCGGGTCTTGTAGGCGCCGAAGTCGAGGGAGTGGACCTTCTGCCCGGAGGAGGCGTCCGTGCCGCGCGGCACGGTCCAGCCGCGGGCGACCACGGTGCCGTCGGCGTTCTTCAGCTGCCAGGGCAGCCGCTCGGTCGCCGCGGTGACGAGGGTGGCGTTCTTCGGCCCGGCGGGCAGATAGGCGACCTGGTTGACGCGGACCCGGGGCCCGGTGTCAGGCTCGTACGGCTCGGGCGCCACCCCGCCGAGCAGCGAGACGTCGTCCATGCAGAACCGCCAGGGCTCGGCGCTGCCGCCGAGCTGGAAGCCGACCTGGGCCTGGGTGGTGTCGACGGGCGAGGTGAAGGTGTACGAGTAGCTGTTGCCCGAGACGCTGAGCTGCGGGCTCACCTCGAACCAGGTGTCGTACGGGGCCACCGAGAGTCCCACGATGGCCCGGACCACGTGGTCGGCCGGGGTGCCGTCGGCATGGAAGGAGAAGCGGTACGACTCTCCCTTCACCAGGGTGAGGTCGTTCTGGCCGACGGCGGCGTCCCAGCGGTTGGCGGTGCCGCCGGGGACGTCGGCGCACATCCGGCCGTCGGACAGGCCGGCCGTGACGTTGCTCGTGGTCCACCAGGGCTCGGTGGTGGTGTCGAAGGTGCCGTTCCTGACCTGCTCGACCTCGTCGGCCTGGGCCGGGACCGTGGTGAGCGCCGCGCCGATGAGTGCCGTCAGGGACAGCAGCGCGGTTCTGCGTCGTTTCACGTCGGGGCTCCTCGGGAGGTACGGGTGGCGCCCCCGGTGATGGGAGCGCTCCCAAGTTGCGGACGGAGGCCATGCTTGTGGGAGTCATGACGTGCCGTCAACGGTCCGGGCGGGACTGGTGGTCCCTATCGGCCGGGCTCCACCGCGCGGGACACCTCCGTCAGCAGCGTCTCGGCCTCCGCGCCCCAGCGGGAGCTGATCACCAGATCGCGGGCCGGGTCGAGCCAGAGCAGATGACGGCCGCCGTTGCCGCGGGCGCAGCGCCCCCTCGACGGCGCCGCGGGCCACACCGTGCGACGGTCGTTGAGCCACCAGGACAGTCCGTACTCGGCAGGGGCACGAACTGTGGCAGATCGAGGCGGGCCGACACCGGTTCGTCGAGCACGAGCGCCCCGTCGTCGTGGGCGACGCCCGCCACCAGCGCCAGGACGCTCTTCGTCGCGCTGTACGCCATCTCCGGGCGCTCCGGGTCACCCCAGGACGCGATCACGGCACCCCGCCGGACGATGACGCCGCTCGTGCCCTGCCCGTCCAGCAGGGTCCGACGACCTCCCGGTGCGAGGCGTCGTGGAGCTGGGCGACGAGGTACGCGGCCATGTTCTCGATCCCGGGCACGGGACGCCCGGCCTGCGCCGCCGTCCAGGACGGTGAGTCCCCGCTCCATTCCCGAGCCGCCCTCTGATCAACCACAGATGATCGGCCCTAGCTTGCCGGGACCTCCAGCCTGCTGATGCGCAGGGCCCCGCGTGCCTCCCCGGGATACCGGCTGGTCAGGGTCAGCCGGAGCCGGGAGCCCTGGAGCGGGGCGAAGGTGAGGACGGTGGGGGTGTCCGAGGTGGTGGCCCAGTCGACCGAGGGGTTCTCGACAGGCACATAGCGGCGGCCGTCCCAGACCTCGGCCTCGATCGCCGCGGGCAGGCTGTGCGCGGCGTCCACGGTGAAGGAGATCTCGGCCCGGTCGACGGTCCTGACGCGGCCCCAGTCGACCGACACCCAGTCCTCGGCGCGGGCCCCGTCGAAGGCGGGCAGCAGGGCGGTGGCCGCCTTGAGGAAGCCGTTGGACCAGCCGGTGGCGGGGTCGCCGTCGAGCATGGCGGCGGGGAGGGTGTCGGGGCGGCCGGAGTAACCGGCGTCGGCGTGCGGGTAGGTGAGCGGGGCCGGGAGGTCGGGGCGGAACTCCGGTGCGGGCGTGGTGGAGGCGGCGCGGGCGGCGGTCGTACGGACGGTCGCCGTGCCCGCGCGCAGGCCTTCGGCACGGGCCGTCACCTTCAGGGTGCCCGCCTTCGTGCCGGCGCGGACGATGGCGAGGGCCTTGCCGTGGAAGGCCGTGCGGGTACTGGCCTGGTAGCGCTCGGCGCTCTCCTGGCGGCCGTTGTCGAGCCCCGCGAGCGAGCCGCCGCGCACCTCGAAGGCGATCAGGTCCTCGGCGCCCGGCACGACGACCCCGCGCGCGTCGACCACCTCCGCCGTGACGAACACCAGCGACCGCCCGTCCGCCGCGACGGTCTCGCGGTCCGGGGTGAGGCGTAGGGCATGCGGGGCCCCGGCGGTGCGCAGTACGTCGGTGGCCACCACCTTGCCGTCGCGGCGGGCGACCGCCTTCAGTTCCCCGGGCCGGAAGGGCACCTTCCACGTCAGGTGGAGCTTGCCGGCACTGCCGTTGGGGCTGGTGTAGCTGCCGGGGTAGGGGCCGTCGGTGAAGGTCTTGTCGTCGCCGGTCGGCTCGGTGGTTTCCAGGTAGGTCCGGCCGTCGACGGTCTTCTTGGTGTCGAACCGCCGTACGCCGAGGGACTCGCCGTTCAGGAACAGCTCGACGGTGTCGACGTTGGAGTACGCCCAGACCTCGACCGTCTCGCCCTCGGCGTGGTTCCAGCTCATGGGCAGCAGATGGACCATGGGCTCGGTCGTCCACTGGCTCTTGAACAGGTGGTACATGTCCTTCGGGAAGCCGGCCGTGTCGACCGCGCCGAAGAAGGAGGCCTTCACCGGGAAGACGTCGTACGGGGTGGGCTCGCCGATGTAGTCGATGCCGGACCACAGGAACTGCCCGGTGAACCACTTGCGGTCGCGGTCCTTCTTGTGGCTGTACTCGCCGCTCATCGTCCAGGAGGCGAGGTTGTTGTCGTACGACGAGGTGGCCCGTCGGCCGGGGGTGTGGTTCTCGCCCGTGTTCAGGCGTTCCGGCTCCTGGTAGGTGCCGCGCGTGGAGGTCTCCGAGGAGGACTCCGACTCGAAGACGAACAGGTGCGGGTAGGCGGCGTGCAGGGCGTCGACGGACTTCGCGCTGTTGTAGTTGAGGCCGAGCCCGTCGAGCTTGGCCAGCATCAGATCGGCCGCCGAGCCCTTGGCGGGCAGCCGCCGGTACTTGTCGGAGCCGATGACGAGGGGGCGGGTGTCGTCGGCGGCCTTGATCGCGGCGATGATCCGGTCGGCCATGGCGAGGCCGGCGGTGGAGGTGGAGTCGGGGATCTCGTTGCCTATGGACCACATGATCACGGCGGGCGAGTTGCGGGCGGCGAGCACCATCTCCGTGGCGTCCCGCTCGCACCACTCGTCGAAGAAGCGGCCGTAGTCGTAGCTGGTCTTCCCCCTCCGCCAGCAGTCGAAGGCCTCCACCTGGAGCACGATGCCGAGTTCGTCGCAGGCCCGGATCACCTCCGGGGAGGGCGGGTTGTGGGAGGTGCGCAGCGCGTTGACGCCCATCGACTTCATGATCGTCAGCTGGCGGCGCACGGCGTCGGCGCTGGTCGCGGCGCCGAGCGCGCCCAGGTCGTGGTGCAGGTTGACGCCCTGGAGCTTGTGATGGGTGCCGTTGAGGTGGAAGCCCTCGTCGGGGTCGATACGGAAGGTCCGGATACCGAAGGGGGTGCGGTAGGTGTCGGTCGTCTCGCCGTCGACGCGCAGTTCGGTGGTGAGGGTGTAGCGGTGCGGGGTCCCGAAGTCCCAGAGCTTCGGGTCGGGGACCGTGAGGTCGTGGGTCTCGGTCGCGCGGTCGGCGACGGTGACCGTGGAGGACGTACGGGCGACGGTCCGGCCGCCGGGCGCGGTGATCCGGGAGACGATCTCGACGTCGGCGCCGTCGCGCGCGGTGTTCACCACCGAGGTCCGCACCCGGACCAGGGCCCGGTCGGCGGTGATCTCCGGGGTGGTGACGTACGTGCCCCAGCGCTCGACGTGCACCGGCTCGGTGACGACCAGGCGGGCCTCGCGGTAGATGCCGCTGCCCGAGTACCAGCGGCTGCTGGGCAGCCGGTTCAGGACCCTGACGGCGAGGACGTTCTCGGTGGTGCCGTCGGTGTGCACCAGGTCGGTGAGGTCGAAGGCGAAGCCGGTGTACCCGTAGGGGTGCCGGCCGATCTCGGTCCCGTTGCAGTAGACGTACGCGTCCATGTACACGCCGTCGAACTCCACCGAGATCCGCTTGCCGACGAGGGCGGGTGGCAGGGTGAAGGCGAGCCGGTACCAGCCGAGACCGCCGGCGAAGAAGCCGGTGCCGCTGGTGGTGCCATGCTCGGTGGTCGGCGCCTGCTCGATGGACCAGTCGTGAGGTACGGCCACCTCGCGCCAGGCGGAGTCGTCGTACGCGGGATCGGCGGCCCGCGCATACGCGCCGCTCGGATCGGTGATGCCGTCCGGGTTGACCAGCGCGAACCGCCAGCCGTCACGGAGGGCGACGGTGCGGCGTCCGCCCGGGTGCGCGGCCCTGGCGTCGGCGGCGCCCAGCAGCGCTCCGGCGGCCGGTGCCGCCGTACCGGCGATCAGAACCGATCTGCGCGTGACCGTCATGTGCGGCTCTCCCTCATCAGGGCCCAGAAGTACTCACAAGTGATCGTGAACAAACAGATTCTGACGGCCTGCCACATGGGCCCGTCAAGAGTGCGGACGCCGCTCGCGTCCCGCGGGTAACGCCGCGCGGCAATCGGCAACCCGGCCGCGCGGGAGCCGGACGCACTAGGCTGGAACGGAAGTGACGCACTTGTTAACGGTGGGTGTGCGCGATGGAGTGGCGACGATGAGCCCGGAGTACCCGTTCGACGAGGCCGCGACGGCCCGGGCTGTCATCGACGACGCCGGCACCCTGACCCAGTGGAACGAGGGCGCGCGGCGGCTGCTCGGCTGGACGGCCGACGAGGTCGTGGGACGGCCCGCCGCCCGGCTGCTCGCGGACTCCGCCCCCGAGGTGAGCGGCCCCCGCTGGGACGGCACGGTCGCACTGCGTCACCGAGCCGGCCGTACGGTTCCCGTCTGGCTGCTCGCCCACCACCGCGGGCCACGCGGCGGCGGACCCGGCCACTGGCTGGTGGTCGCCCCGCTGGAGCCCCCCGGCCCCCGCTCGCTCGACGACCCGCTGGACGCGGCGGCGCTCACCCAGTCACCGTGCGCCGTCGCCGTCTATGACGAGCAGCTTCGGCTGCGTACCCAGAACGACGCGATGTCCCAGGTCGTCGGCCTGCCCGAGGAACGCATCCGGGGCCTCAGGCTCTCCGAGATCGGCGGAAAGCCGCAGAGCGAGGAGCTGGAGCGGCATCTCCTCCAGGTGCTCACCACCGGGCAGCCGCAGGACGTGCAGACCTATCTGCGCACCGGCGGCGAGAGCCGGGCGCACGCCTGGCTGGCCCGGATGGCCCCCGTCACCGACGCCGAGGGCCGGGTGCGGGGCGTCTGCCTGGCCGCCCATGACATCACGGAGAACTATCAGGCCCGGCAGCGGCTGCACCTGGTGAACGAGGCCAGCGTGCGCATCGGCACCACCCTCGACGTCACCCGCACGGCCCAGGAGCTGGCCGACGTCTGCGTGCCCGCGCTCGCCGACTTCGTGAGCGTCGATCTGCTCGACCCGCCGCTGCCCGGCGGCGAGCCCCCGGCCCGGGTCTCCGCGCCGGTGACGCTGCGCCGGGTCGCGCACCAGTCGGTGAACCCGGGCTGCCCGGAGGCCATGGTCGAGCCCGGCGAGGTCGAGTCGCACCCCGCCGCCTCCCCCCAGGCGGACTCGCTGGTGGCGGGCCGCACCATCGTCGCCGCCATCGGCGACGGCACCCTGGAGCGGTGGCTGGAGCACGACGCGGTCCGCCGCGACCGGTACCGGCAGTACGGCTTCCACTCCACGATGTCCGTGCCGATCCAGGCCCGCGGCACCACCCTCGGCGTCGCGGTCCTCAGCCGCGCCCAGCGGCCGGACCCCTTCACCGGGGACGACGTGCTGCTGGTCGAGGAGATCACCGCGCGGGCCGCGGTCTGCGTCGACAACGCCCGCCGGTACTCCCGCGAACGCGATACCGCTCTCGCGCTCCAGCGCAGCCTGCTGCCCCGCACGCTGCCGAGGACGGCCGCGCTGGAGGCGTCCTCGCGCTACCTCCCCGCCGCCCGCGCCGGGGTCGGCGGCGACTGGTTCGACGTGATCCCGCTGTCCGGCATGCGCGTCGCCATGGTCGTCGGAGACGTCGTCGGGCACGGCATCCAGGCCTCGGCCACCATGGGCCGGCTGCGCACCGCCGTGCGCACCCTCGCCGACATCGACCTTGCCCCCGACGAACTCCTCACCCACCTCGACGACCTGGTCGTCCGGCTGTCGGAGGAGTCCGGCGGCGAGGGCGGCGGTCCCGGAGAGATGGGGGCCACCTGTCTGTACGCCGTCTACGACCCGGTCTCGCGGCGCTGCACCTTCGCCCGGGCCGGGCATCCGGCGCCGATCGTGGTGCCGCCGGGCGGCACGCCCCGGGAGCTCGAGGTGCCCGCCGGTCCGCCGCTGGGGCTGGGCGGGCTGCCGTTCGAGGCGGCCGAGCTGTATCTGCACGAGGGCACCCTGCTCTCCTTCTTCACCAACGGCCTGGTCCAGAGCCCGGACCGGGACGCCGAGACCGGACAGCGGCTGCTGCGCGACGCGCTGGCCTCGGGCGCCGGCCCGGCGCCGTCCACCTCGCTGGACGAGACCTGCGACCGGATCCTGCACGCCCTGCTGCCGGCCGGCGGGGCCTGCGACGACGTGGCCCTGCTGCTCGCCCGCACCCACGGACTGCCCGCCTCGCAGGTCGCGACCTGGGACATCCCCGCCGATCCGGCGCTGGTCGCGCCGATCCGCAAGCAGGTCGCCGAGCAGCTGAGCACCTGGGGGCTGACGGAGGCCTCCTTCACCACCGAGCTGGTGGTGAGCGAGCTGGTCACCAACGCGATCCGGTACGGCTCGCACCCGATCCGGCTGCGGCTGATCCACGACGCGGACACCCTGATCTGCGAGGTCTCCGACACCAGCCACACCGCGCCGCATCTGCGCCGCGCCAAGACGTGGGACGAGGGCGGCCGGGGGCTGCTCCTGGTCGCCCAGCTCACCCAGCGCTGGGGCAGCCGGCACACGCCCGAGGGCAAGACGATCTGGGCGGAGCTGGCCCTCGTCGAGGAGGAGTAAGGCATCCTGCGCGGATCCTCCCTCCTCCGCGCATCCTCCGCCCGCAACGGGGCACCAGGTCTGCATGGCGTCCGTGTCCTCGTCCCCGCGTCGCGCGACGCTCGTCGTCGCGGCGGCGTCGATGCTCGCTCTGCTGACGGCCTGTGGTGGGAGCGGCGGTGGTACGACCGGCAGAGCGTCCGAGGCTCCGGCCGCCTCGGCGAGCCCGGCGGCCTCCGAGGTCTCCGCGGTCCCCGCAACCACCTCCCCCTCCCCCGGCGCCGACCGCTGCCACACCTCCGAGTTGCGCGCCACCGTCGGCCGCAACAACCCGGGAGCCGGTCAGGAGAACTACCCGATCGTCCTGACCAACACGTCCTCGCACACGTGCACGCTCTACGGCTTCCCGGGCGCCGCCTTCGTCGACCCCTCCGGAGAGCAGCTGGGCCCCGATCCGCGCCGCGAGCCCGAGTCGCCGACGCGGGTCACGCTGGCGCCGGGCGGCAGCGCGTGGGCCGGGCTGTCGTATGCCAACCCCGAGATCAGCGGCGCCCGTACGGCCACCCCGGCGGCGCTGCTGGTCACGCCGCCGGACGAGCGGGAGCCGCTGCGGGTGCCGTGGACGGCGGGCAAGGTGCCGGTGGGCGGGAACGAGTCGACGGTGTCCCTGACGGTACTGCGGGCGGGGACCGGCGCCTGACGATCGTCAGCGGTGCCTGGCGCGGTAGGCGCCCGGCGGGACGCCGTAGCGGTCGCGGAAGACCCGGTGGAAGTGGAACGGGCTGGCGAAGCCCGAGGCCGCGGCGACACGTTCCACGGAGAGGTCGGTGCCCTCCAGCAGGCGGGCGGCATGGCCCAGCCGGGCCTCGCGTAGGGCCCGCATCGGTGACTGGCCGAGGTGCTGGGTGAACAGGTGCGCGAACCGGGAGGGCGAGAGCGCGACAGCGGCGGCCAGGGAGCGGACGGTGTGCGGGGCGCCCGGATCCGCGTCGATCAGCGCCTGCGCGCGCAGCACCCGCTCATCCGCCCCGGGCGGCGCGGGGACGCTCCTCGCGGTCGTCGCGGCGAGCAGCACGACCTCCTCCAGCGCGCACCGGGCCAGCTCCCGCGCGGCGGCGCCGTGCGCCACGGCGACCGGGTCGTCCGAGGGCGCGGCGGCGGCCGGCGGCGCCTCGGCCCCGCTCCAGCGGGCGTCCGCGAGCATGCGCCGGAACACCGTCTCGATCCGGCCGTGGACACCGGCCGGGACCGGCGCCACGACGTACAGGCCGTCGCCGGCGGCATACGGCCGCAGCCACGCCTGCCAGGACGGCCGGGCCTGGCCGTGCGCCCACCAGAAGCGCCAGGTGCGGGCCCCGGGCGCGACGGCGTACCGCTGCCCCACGCCCGGCGCCAGCACCACCAGGTCGCCCACGCCCGCCCGCGTCCCGGCCGCGCCCTGCCGCAACACGCCCGCACCGCCGGTCGTCCAGGTGAACAGCCAGCTGTCCGCGCCGCGCGGCCGGTGGACGGCGTAGCCCTGCGGCTGGTCGAAGTGGCCGACGACCACCAGGCCGGGCGGCGGGGAGGGGTCGCCGGGGGCAGCAGTGGCGGGCAGGTCGGCAGCGCTCATGGGCATCCTCCGGATCAGCCGGTCACCCTAGCGTGGCGGTCGTAGGGCAACCGACCATCCGACCATCGGTTCAGGAGGGGACGTATGACGGCCACGGACAGGGGCGCCGCCGGTTCCACGCTCGCGCGGTTCGAGGAGGACGGCTTCGCCGTCGTGCGCGGGTTGTTCGGGTACGACGAGATCGACCGCCTGTGCGCCCGGTTCGCGGAGCTGCGGGAGGCCGGGCCGGTGCCCGGGCACTTCGAGCCGCGCCGGCCCATGCCCGCCACCCCGGCCGATCCGCTCCACGCCTACCCACGGGTGATGCAGCCGCACGAGATCGACGACCTGGCGCGGGAGTTCCTGCTGGACGCGCGGCTGCGCGAGGTGCTGGAGGCGCTGCTCGGCGAGGAGGTGCTGGCGGCCCAGTCCATGTTCTATTTCAAGCCGCCGGGCGCGCGGGGCCAGGCGCTGCACCAGGACAACTTCTATCTGCGGGTGGAGCCGGGCACGTGTGTGGCGGCGTGGATCGCCTGCGATGTGATCGACCGGGAGAACGGCGGCCTGGAGGTGGTGCCGGGCACCCACCGGATGGAGCTGTTCTGCCCCGAAGAGGCGGACGCGGAGGTGTCCTTCGCCCGGGAGTACGTACCGCCGCCGCCCGGGCTGGCGGCCGTACCGGTCGACATGCTCCCCGGGGACGTGCTGTTCTTCAACGGCAGCCTGGTGCACGGCTCACAGCCCAATCGCACCGCCGACCGGTTCCGCCGCTCCTTCATCGGCCACTACGTGGGCCGCTCCGCGGAGCGCATCGGGGGCTACTACCGGACGCTGACCATGTCCGGCGAGCGGGTCGCCCTGCCGGAGAGCGAGGGCGCCGGTCCGTGCGGCACGGAGTTCGCACCGCACGGACCGCACTGAGGCACTGAGGCACCGAGGCACCGAGGCACCGAGGCACCGAGGCACCGAGGACCTGACTGCCCGTCAGTGCCCCACGACCGGGCGCGCGGTGTACGGGCGCTCCAGCTCCTCGATCTCCTTCTCGGTCAGCTCCAGTTCCACGGCGGCCACGGCGTCCTCGAGGTGGTGCGGCTTGGACGCGCCGACGACCGGTGCCGCCACCGTGTCCCGCTGCAGCAGCCAGGCGAGGGCCACCTGGGCGCGCGGAACGCCGCGGTCGGCGGCGATCCGGGTGACGGCGTCGACGATGGCGTGGTCGCCCTCCTGGTAGAGGGTGCTGCCGAAGTTGTCGCGCGAGCTGCGCTCGGTGACCGTGCCCCAGTCGCGGGTGAGCCGGCCGCGGGCGAGCGGGCTCCAGGGCAGCACGCCGACGCCCTGGTCCGCACAGAGCGGCAGCATCTCGCGCTCCTCCTCGCGGTAGAGGAGGTTGTAGTGGTTCTGCATGGAGACGAACTTCGTCCAGCCGTGCCGCTCGGCGGTGTACTGCATCTTGGAGAACTGCCAGGCGTACATCGAACTCGCCCCGAGGTACCGGACCTTGCCCGCCTTGACCAGGTCGTGCAGGGCCTCCATCGTCTCCTCGACCGGGGTGTGCGGGTCGAAGCGGTGGATCTGGTAGAGGTCGACGTAGTCGGTGCCGAGGCGGCGCAGGCTGTGGTCGATCTCGGCCGTGATCGCCTTGCGGGACAGGCCCGCGCCGTTGGGTCCGGGCCGCATCCGGCCGTGCACCTTCGTCGCCAGCACGATCTCGTCCCGGCGGGCGAAGTCGCGCAGCGCCCGGCCGACGATCTCCTCGCTGGTGCCGTCGGAGTACACGTTCGCGGTGTCGAAGAAATTGATCCCGGCCTCCACGGCCTGCCGGATCAGCGGGCGGGACGCCTCCTCGTCGAGCGTCCACTCGTGCACGCCACGGTCGGGAAGGCCGTACGTCATACAGCCCAGACAGATCCGCGACACGTCCAGGCCCGTCGAACCGAGCTTCACATACTGCATCGTTGCTGCTCCTGCCTCCGGAGTAGGTCCAAGGAGCGTACGACGTCCGGGGCCGGGTCGTTCCGATCACGAAAGGACGCTACGACCAGAAGGCATGGAAGCCTCCTTGGCGTCCAAGGAGATGCCCGAAAGCACGGAGACAGCGGCCACGCCGGGTTGCCCGGTCTTTCACGAGGAGGCCCTCGACGCTGTTCCCCGTGGTGCTTTCACCTGAACAAGATGCCGGTCCTGCGGTCGGCCGCCTCGACCAGGACCTCTACTCGCTCTTGGTCGTCATGGCCGTGGTGACGACCGCGATGGCGGGCCCGCTGCCGAACGGGATCCTGGGCCGGCCCCGTGAGGCGCGGGGCCGGCCCGGATTCCCCGGTCTGCGTGTCGGCATCACGAACCTCAGAGGGTGGTGCCCGGGTCCTGCGGCCGGATACGTCCGCGCCAGCCGCCACCCTGGCCGCCACCGCTCTCGACGTAGTCCTTGAAACGTCGCAGGTCACCCTTGACCCGCCGGTCGATCACACCGAGTGCGTCCGCGCCCTTCTCGGCGACACCGGTCGGCTCGACGTCCATGGTGAGCTCCACCCGGGTGTGCGTATCGTCCAGCCGCTCGAACCGGACCGAGCCGCGCTGCTGAGTCTCACCGCCGATGGTCCGCCAGGTGATCCGGTCGTCGGCCAGCTGGTCGACGATCTCCGTGTCGAACTCACGGTGCACCCCACCGATGCTTGTGGACCAGTGGTTGTGCCGGTCATCGAGCTGCCTGACCTCGTCGACACCTTCCATGAAGTTCGGGAAGTCCTCGAACTGGGTCCACTGGTCGTACGCCCGGCGCAGCGGGACCTCGACCTCGACCGATTCCTTGACCGTGCTCATCTGATCCTCCTGATCCGCTCCTCGCGGGGTGGGCCGCGGCCGGCGCGCCCACCCCCGTCTGCGAGGCATCGGGTACCCGGGAAACCCGACGCGAAAGACAGGGGGCGTCTTCCCTAGCGCGCCACGAGGTCCAGCGCCCGCTCCCACGGGAACTCCGCTGGGTCACGGTCCTCACCGGAGTACGGCTCCCCGAAGCGGACGCCCATGGCGCGCAGCCGGGTCAGGCTGTCCTGGTAGGCGGGGTGGGCGGCGAGGGCGTCGGCGACGCAGGGCAGGGCGGCCACAGGGACGCCGAGGCCGCAGGCCTCGCAGAGGGTGGCGACGGCGAGGGTGTCGGCCAGTCCCGCCGCCCACTTGTTGACCGTGTTGAAGGTGGCCGGCGCGACCACGACCGCGTCCGGCGGCGGGAAGGGGCGCGGTTCGCCCGGGGTGCGCCAGGCCGAACGGATGGGGCGGCCCGTCTGGGCCTCGACGGCGGCGGTGTCGAAGAAGCCGTTCATCGCGACGGGGGTGGCTATGACGCCGACCTCCCAGTCCCGCTCCTGGGCGGCGGTGATCAGCTTGCTCACGTCGGCGGCGATGCCGGCGGCGCAGACGACGACGTAGAGGAAGGGTTTCCGAGCCTGTTCCATCACCCGGGCACCCTACTGAACAGGGACGGTCCGTCACCCTCCGACAGGACCGGAGAACGATCGCTCTCCCGCTCGGCTGCTACCGTGGGGGAACGCTCGTTCTCACGTCAGGGAAAGGCCAGGGAGAGGCGGTTCATGGACAGCGCGGTCGCCCGGGAGCGGGCATTGGACGCGGCGGAAGGCCTCTTCTACGGGCGCGGCGTGCAGTCGGTCGGTATGGATGAGATCCGCGGCGCGTCGGGGCTCTCGCTCAAGCGGCTGTACCAGTTGTTCCCGGCCAAGGAGCAGTTGGTCGAGGCGTATCTCGAGCGGCGCGACGGACGCTGGCGCGGGCGGCTCGCGGCCCATGTGGCGGAGCATGAGGACCCTCGGCGGCGCATCATCGCGGTCTTCGACTGGCTGGAGGGCTGGTTCGCCGAGCCGGACTTCCGGGGCTGCGCGTGGATCAACGCGTACGGCGAACTGGGGGCCACCTCGGCGGGGGTGGCGGAGCGCGTGCGGGCGCACAAGGAGGCGTTCCGGGACTGTCTCGCCGGTCTGGTCGCGGACGCGGGGCTCCCCGCCGCGCTCACCGGGCCGCTGTTCCTGCTGGCCGAGGGCGCCATGGTGACAGCGGGCATCACCGGCGCAACGGAACCGGCCGCCGAGGCGCGGGAGGCGGCACGACTGCTCCTCGACACAGGCGGAAGTGAACCGGCGTGACGGAGGTGATCCCCTGGGTGGGGCTGGACATCGCCGGATTCGGCGATGCGAGGAGTTCGCTCCGGCGTCGGCTGGGTGAGCACCGGTCGTTCCGCCGAACTCCGGACGAGCCCCCGACGGACCATTACCCGGACGCCGGACTCCTCCTCTCCTTCAATGCGGCGGATCAGCTCGATCGCATCGAGGCGACACCGCGAGCCGGCCTCTCCTACGCCGGCGTGCCTCTCTCCGGCAGGCCCTTCGGGGAGATCCTCACCGATCTGCGGGCACAAGGGGTCGAAGTCCGCCTGGACGACTCGGGATGCACGCTCGCAGGGCTGGGCATCGCCCTGTATGCGCCCGCCCCTGACGAACCCGACGTGGACGTGGAGGGAGTGGCGGTCTTCTCCGGCCGGCCGTCCGGTCCGCAACGCGACGACAACCGACTCCCGGCTGAGCCTCCCCAGGAGGAGACCCTGTTCTGACGGTCACCGGCGATCCGGCGGCTACCGGGGCACGAGCCTGCCGGACAGCGGCGCGGAGAAGACCGAGGGTGGGAGCGGGCGCCCGCGAAACGTCCGAAAGATTTCCGCGCCCGCACGCATGAAGTGGCGTGGGCCGGGCACGCGCATCTCAGGCCCCGCCGCGTTCCCCCGTCGCGGCGGGGCTCTCCCGTGCCTCCTGTGCGGGCCGGTCGGTCACGTCGAGGAAGATCTGGTCGGCCTCGGGGACGGTACGGCCGATCGACCGCTTGATCCGGACCGCCACCTCCTCCACCCGCTCGCTGTCCAGGCCGGGGACCAGGTCGATCCGCGCGGCGACCAGCACCGAGTCGATCCCCGTCTTCATGGTGAACAGCGCCTCGACGCTGTCGATCTCCGGCTGGGCCCGCAGCAGGGCGCGGATCCGGCCGCTCGCCTCCGGATCGGCGGCCTCCCCGATCAGCTGGTCGCGGGCGTCCCGGCCCAGCCGGTAGGCGACGTACACCAGCAGGGTGCCGATGGCGAGCGACGCGGCCGCCTCCCACACCACCTGCCCGGTCGCCAGGTGCAGCGCCATCCCGGCGAGGGCGAGGGACACGCCGACCACCGCCGTGCCGTCCTCGGCGACGACCGTCCGCAGCGCCGGGTCACGCAGCCCGTCGGCGACGCCCTGCCGGTGCAGCTGGTGCAGCGCCCGCAGCAGGGAGGCGCCCTCGGCGAGCAGCGCCACGCCGAGCACGATCATGCCGGCGACATAGCCGCCGACGGTCTCCTCGGTGCCCCGGGTGAGCGCTTCGAAGCCCTGGAAGAAGGAGAAGCAGCCGCCCATGACGAAAATGCCGACGGCCGCGAGCAGCGACCAGAAGAACCGTTCCTTGCCGTAACCGAAGGGGTGGCGCCGGTCGGCGGGGCGGCGGCTGCGGCGGAGCGCGGCGAGGAGGAAGACCTCGTTGAGGCTGTCGGCGATGGAGTGCGCGGCCTCGGACAGCAGCGCCGGCGAGCCCGCGATCAGGCCGCCGGCGGTCTTCGCGGCCGCGATCACCAGGTTGGCGGCGAGCGCCACCAGCACGGTGACGCGGGTCCTGCGGTCCGCCTTCCGCCGCTGCCGGTGCGCGGCCGTCCGGTGGGGCTCCGCCGCATGCGCTGACTCGCGTACGACCCGGTCGGGCCCGGCCGCATGCGCTGACTCGCGTACGACCCGATTGGGCCCCGCTGCCTGCGGCGCCTCGTGTACGACCCGGTCGGGCCCCGCTGCCTGCGGGGCCTCGTGAACGACCCGGTCGGGCCCCGCTGCCTGCGGCGCCTCGTGTACGACCCGGTCGGGCCCCGTCGGCTGCGGGGCCTCGCGTACGGCCCGCGGGCTCGCCTCCTCCCCTCCGCCGTGCTCGCCGTCCTGTGTCCTCCGGTGCTTCCCGTCCGCGTTCGAGGATGTCCCGCTCACCTTCGACGGTTGCCCCGGCCGGAGCGGATCACACCGTGCGGACGGCGGGAACGGGGGAACTCGGGAACCCGTCGGCAGGGGCCCGCGTGCGGAAAGGAGCCAGGGATGAGCGGCGCAGGCGGCAACATCGCCTACGGCCGGACGTCGTTCCAGCGGTCGAAGAGCCACTTCACGGACCGGATCACGGCGGACGGCCGGGACGGCTGGCCGGTGGCGGCCGGGCGTTACCGGCTGGTGGCCAGCCGCGCCTGTCCGTGGGCGAGCCGGGCGGTGATCTCCCGCCGGCTGCTGGGTCTGGACGCCTCGGTGTCCCTCGCGATCGCCGACCCGATCCAGGACGACCGCAGCTGGCGGTTCACCCTGGACCTGGACGGCCGCGACCCGGTGCTCGGCATCCGCTTCCTCAGCGAGGCCTACGACAAGCGGGAGACCGGCTACCCGGGCGGGGTCAGCGTCCCCGCGATCGTCGACATCCCGACCGGGAAGCTGGTCACCAACGACTACCAGCGGATCACCCTGGACTTCGCCACCGAGTGGTCGAACCTGCACCGGGAGGGGGCGCCGGACCTGTATCCGGAGCGGCTGCGGGACGAGATCGACGAGGTGATGGCGGAGGTCTACAAGGACGTCAACAACGGGGTCTACCGGGCGGGCTTCGCCACGGAGCAGGCGGAGTACGAGGCCGCCTGCTCCGGTGTCTTCCGCCGGCTCGAGCTGCTGACCGAGCGGCTGGCCCGGCAGCGGTATCTCGTCGGCGACACGATCACCGAGGCGGACCTCCGGCTGTTCACCACGCTGGTGCGGTTCGACGCCGTGTATCACGGCCACTTCAAGTGCAACCGCTGGAAACTGACGGAGAATCGGGTGCTGTGGGCGTACGCCCGCGATCTGTTCCAGACGCCCGGATTCGGTGACACGGTCGACTTCGACCACATCAAGCGGCACTACTACCAGGTGCACACGGGCATCAACCCGACCCGGATCGTGCCCCTCGGACCGGACCTGTCCGGCTGGCTGACGGCCCATCACCGCGAGGAGCTGGGCGGACGTCCGTTCGGGGACGGCACACCGCCGGGGCCGGTGCGGCCCGGCGAGGAGGTGCCGCCCGACGGGCGGCCGTGACCGTACGAGAGCAGGAGGAGACCCAGGTGGCCAAGAGCAAGAAGCGGAAACTGCCCGTCGCCTACCAGCCGATCGGCTGGCTGCTGGGCTGGTCGGGCGGCGCGCTGGCGAGCCTCGCCTTCCGCAAGGTCTGGATGGCGCTCCGGCACGAGGAGGACGCGCCGGACGCGCTGGACCCGGACCGCCGCTGGGGCGAGATCCTGCTGGCCGCCGCGATCCAGGGCGCCATCTTCGCCACGGTGCGCAGCGCGGTCGACCGCACCGGAGCGAAGGCCATCGCCCGGACGACCGGCGTGTGGCCGGCGCGGGGGAAGGGCGGCCGGGACTGACGGGGCCGTGGGGCACCCGGACCGGCGCCCTCGGCCGGTCCGGGTTCAGCCGTGCTTGGGCGCCGACGGCGTGGCGCGGCGCAGGGTGAAGGAGTGGCCGGCCGGGTCGGCGCAGCCCCGGGATTCGGAGCGGCCGGAGGGATCCTTGGCGTCCGTGGGCCGGCCGCCGAGGGCGACGACCCGGCGTTCCGCCGCGTCGAGGTCCTCGACGACGAACTCCAGGTGGGCCTGGAGGGAGTTCTCGGGGCGCGGCCAGCTCGGCGGGGTGGCGTTCATGTCGCGGCGGAAGGCGAGCCTGGTGCCGTCGGCGCCCCTGATCTCCACGCGGTTGGCGGTCGCCTCCGTCTGCTCGGCCTCCAGCAGTTCCCGGTAGAACACGGCGAGCTTCTCCGGCTCGGCACAGTCGAGCACCACGAAGCCCGATTTCACCAGTGGCATGACTCCTCCGAAGGGTCCGGGGCGCGGGACGGTCCTGTCCCGCCGCCCTGCATCCCCTCCGGGTGTCCCGGCCAGGCCGTTTCAGTCCGCGACCAGCCACTCTCCGTCGCGCATCAGCTCCCGCCCGTCCAGTGGCGTATCGACCGTGCCCTCGACCATGACGACGTCACGGCTCGGTCCGAAACCCCGGCGTCCTCTGCCGGTCGTCCTCAGATTCCGGCCGTCGGGCTGTCGGCCGACGTGGCCGGCAGCAGGGTCGAGCCGTCCCAGACGAAGGACAGGGGGACGAGATACGGCACGCCTCCGTCGACCTCGGCTGTGGCGACCCACGCGTCCCGCGGGCAGCGACTGGCCGGTGCGCAGCCCCGATCCGCTGCACGGCATCCATGTCGCGGTCAACCGCGTGGCACCGGACGGCGGCGACACGCCGGTGTTCCTGCCCGGCGAACGGATCGGACTCGCCGAGGCGTTGACCGCCTACACGGCGGGCTCGGCGTATGTGAACCACCTGGCGCGGGCGCGCTGGCGGATCTCGTGGTCCTGGACCGCGATCCGTTCGACGGGCCGGTCGAGGCGATCGCCGAGACGCGTGTATCTCTCACTTAAGTCGAGGGCGCGCGAGTATACGCAGCTCAAGAGGCTTGAACAGTAACGGAGATCACGGTCCGGTTACGCGTAGATCATTTCCGCTCTGGGCAGCCTCGTACCGCTTTTCGGTTCAACTTTCGCATCACGAAACCCAGTTCGAGTGCGCGGGCGGTCACGGTGACCGCCCGCACGCAGGGGCGGGGGACTTTGCGCTGCCGCCTCCCGAAAGGAATCGCATGCCGCAGGACGTCCGGTCGCGGATGAGTCCGCCGTGGGGGACACGACCGGCCGACAACCACGGCCGATCGATTCCGTTGCCAGGACCACAGCTTGAAGGGAGACCGGTGTGAAATCTCGAGTCGTAGGCGGTGGTCCGGAGACGTCCACCGACAGCTTGCTCCCGGCACAGCCAAACGCCCAGCTCCAGCCGGCGGAGGCGGGGAACGCCCTGGCCCGCCTCTTCGAGAAACACATAGATGGGTGCACGGATGAGTACCGAGATTTCCAGGACGCTGCTCAGCAGCGGCTGGACGCGCTCGGATCCCCCGGCTCCAGCACCACGCTGCATGTGGAGGGAGCCCTTCATCTGGCGCCGCGCGCGTTCCTCCCGCCCGACGAGGAGGGACACGCCAGGTTGAGGCGACTCGACGCCAGCCTGCGCGTGATCGAAGCAGCTTTCCCCCAAGTCAGCACCGATATCGAGGTCTGCCGACTGACGTGCGCGATGCTGGAAGGGGCCTGGAGGAGCCGGGCACTCACCCCGCCGCGCGCCCTCGATCGCGAGGAGGAGCAGGCAACCGTCTGCGCCTGCTCTCTGTGCCGTCGGCTGCCCACGCCCCCCGCACGCACGCTGGCTGACTACGGTTGGCGGCAGAGCGCCGGTCGTCCCCTCACCGTCAAGACCTGGCCGTACCACCGGGAACTCGACAGCGTCCTGACCGGTGGATGGGTCCTGGCCCGGCAGTTGAACGACCTTGAACGAGACCTTGGCTACCGCCACCGCTTCGAGGACGACATCCTGCTCTTCCACGAATACAAACGCGTGATCGACACCATAGATACCACGCACCTCACCCAACTCATCGAAGGCCGCCTGGCCGAGAATTTCAGCACCAACACCGCACGGGCCCTGGTCTGCGGACTCTACGCAGCCCATAAGCGATCCGCGGACGAGTACTGGCTCCAACAGCATCACGCGGGCAGCGTCGTACTCCCCCAGACCAACCCGCTCAGCCAGAGCACCTACTCACTCCTGCAAATGATGGACTGCCTGTTCTGGCACGTCTCACCCGACACCGAACTCTGGCAGGAAGAGCACCTCGCCTCCCTGCTGCTGTGCCGCGTCGTCGACGACATGGTCGACGTACGAGCCGACGCCCTCACCGGCGAGATCAGCAACTTCTGGCTCGCCGACATGCCCACCCACACCAAGGCCCTCTACGCTGCCGCCGCCATCGCTCTCATCAAATACGGCTGCATGCCCGAGGCGCATCCCCCGATGTGGAACACCTGGCTGATGACCAGCACCATCGTCTGGTTGGGGCTCACGGGGCGCCACGCCCTGTGGTTCGACGGCATCACCCAGGGCCTGCCCCCGGCCCAGGAGTGCCCGCTGTGCGACCTTCAGCCCAACGCGTGCACCGGCATCCTCAGCCACGGCACCAGCCTCACCATCGCCCCGCGACCCACCGCGCCGGCTCTGAGCGCCCGGACCGCCGAGCTGTCCGCACGCTGCCGAGCCCAGCACCCCGAGACATGGCCTCTCTTCGACGCCGAGCTCCATGCCTTCGAAGCACTGCACGGCCCCTGGCACGGCAACACCGACAGCACATGGGAGATCCTGCGCCGTACGTACATCGCCGCCGTGGAGGCAGCCGGCGCCGCACCGTCCACGGCCCGCGCTCGTGATGTCCAACAAGACTCCGGCGCGGTCGGAGCCGAGTTTTACCACACCCTGCACGACCCTCAGACCGGGAGGGAGGACACCGCACTGCTCGCCTACATGTTCGGCTGCGCCCACCCGCATTTCCTCTGGAACGCCACGGGATACCGTCCCTCGGACCTCGCAGGCGACTGGCTCGACGGCTGACGCCTCAATCCTGCTCCGTGTGAGAGGGCGCCGCTGCCCGGCGGGGCAGCGGCGTCTGGGGGCCTACACCTCGAACTCGACCGGCAGGCTGTCCAGCAGGGACATCCATGTGGACGCGGTCGAGGTGAGCTCCTCCGGCGGCACGGCCAGGCGCAGGCCCGGCAGACGGTGCAGCAGGACGTCCACCGCGACCTCGATGATGGACATCCCGATGTTCTGCCCGGGGCACTCGTGCGGGCCCGAGCCGAACGCCAGGTGCGCCTGGTTGCCGTGCACCGAGACACTTGGGTCGGGCCGGATCTCGGGGTCGAGGTTGCCCGGGGCGAGACCGAGAACGAGCAGGTCGCCCTCCTCAATGCGATGCCCGCCCAGTTCGACATCGCTGGCGGCGAAGCGCCCCGGCAGGACGGCCAGCGGCGGAGAGTTCCACATGGCCTCCTCCACCACCGCCGAGATGTTCAGCTGACCGCTGATCAGCCCGGAGAGCCGGGAGGCGTCGGTCAGGACCAGCTCCAGCACCCGGGCCAGCAGGTTGGTCGTGACGTGCGCGGCGATCAGCACCGCGCGCAGGTGGGCCACGACCTCGTCGTGGTCGAGCGCCGCGGGATGCTCCAGCAGGCTGGTGGCGAGGTCGGAGCTCGGTTCTGACCGCCTGCGCTCGGCGAGTTCACCGAAGATCTCCCTGATCACGCCGTCGTGCATGACGGCGTCCTCGCCGCCCTTCATCACCTGGGCGCAGGACTCGACCAGGCGACGCCCCTCCGCCTCGGCAAGCCCCAGAACGCGGGCCACCACGAGCATCGGCAGATAGTCGGCGTAGTCCGCCACCAGATCGGCGCGGCCGGAGTCCGCGAACGCGTCGATCTGCTTGTTGGCGAAGTGCGTGGCGTGGCGCCGGACACCGCGGTCGGCGGCGGACTGCAGCCCGTCGCTGACGGCACCGCGCAGCCGGCGGTGCGCCTCGCCGTCCTGGGACACACAGTCGGGACGCCAGGCGAGCATCGGAACCAGCGGATGGTTGTCCGCGACCCGGCCCTCCCGCCAGTCCCGCCAGGTCCGCGCGTCCCGGGGGAACTGCAGGGGGTTGTCGAGCACTCGCCGGCTGTCCCGGTAGCCCAGTACCAGCCAGGCGGGGATGTCGCCCTCCAGCAGCACCGGCGCGACGGGGCCGTGTTCCTTGCGCAGCCGCTCGTAGATGCCCTGCGGGTCGGTCGCCGCCTCCGGCCCGTACAGCCGGGTGAGCTCGGTGTCATGGCCGAAGGGACAACCGCGCGGCGCCTCCGGATCGTTTAAGGGCTGGGCGTTCATCGGGACTCCAGTGCGACGGCAGAGCGGTCCTTCAAGTGACGTATCAGGGTGACCAGGACGTCACGGCTGGAGGCCCGGTCGCGGGCGTCGCAGGCCACGATCGGGGTGTGCGGGGAGATGTCGAGGGCGTCGCGGATCTCCTCGACCGGATAGTCCTTGGAGTCGGGGAAGACGTTCAGCGCGACGACGAACGGGACGTTCTGCCGCTCCATCTCCTCGATCGCCCGGAAGCTGGAGGCGAGGCGGCGGGTGTCCACCAGGACGACCGCGCCGAGCGCTCCCTTGAACAGGCCGTTCCACAGGAACCAGAAGCGCTCCTGGCCGGGCGTGCCGAACAGGTACAGCATCAGGCTGTCGTTGAGGCTGATCTTGCCGAAGTCCAGGCTGACGGTGGTCTCCGTCTTCTCGGCGACGCCGATGAGCCGGTCGTCGTCGGCGCTGGCCTGGGTCAGGGTCTCCTCGGTGGTGAGCGGCTTGATGTCACTGACCGACCGGACCAGGGTGGTCTTCCCGGTGCCGAACCCGCCGGCGATCATCACCTTCACCGAGCGGGTGTCCCCGGACGCCGGGGCGCCGGGCCGGTCAAAGCCTTTCAAGTCCACTGAGTACCTCCTCCAGGAGCGCGAGGTCGGGCCCGCGACCGGCGTCGTGCGCCGGGATGGGGTCACGGGCTTCGACGCGGCCTGCCTCGAGCAGGTCGGCGAGGAGCACCGCGAGAATGTTGAAGGGCAGCCCCAGGTGGGCGCCGAGCTCGGCCACCGACAGCGGAGCGCGGCAGCGCCGCAGGATCTCCGTGTACTCGTGCTGCATGCCCGGTTCCGGGGCGGCGCGGGAGACGATGAGGGTCGCCACGTCGAGGCTCGACGCCGAACCGCCCGGTCCGCTGCGTCCCTTGGTGAGGACGTAGTAGCGCTCGAGACCGGACGGGTCCGTCGGCCGGCGGGGAGCACTCATCCAGAGTGCTCCTCCAGGCGCGGAGTGGTGCCGAGGAGTTCTCCCATTCTGCGGGCCAGGTCCCTCATCTGGTGGCCGAGCAGGCCCTGGTCCAGGCCCTCGCGGGCGAGCACGCCGAGGTACGTCTCCACACCCGCGCGGACCACGAAGAGGTGGCCGCCGTCGACCTCGATCATCGCGAGGCGCAGGTTCCCCGCGTAGCTGGGGAACTGCTCGGCGACCGGCTGGGCGAGGGCCTGCAGGCCGGCCACCACGGCCGCGAAGCGGTCCACGTCGTCGGGGTCTTCGGCGCCGTAGGAGGTGATGGCCTTGCCGTCGCTGGAGGCCACGAGGGCGAAGCGGATCTCCTGGATGCTCTCCACCAGATCGCGGAGCGCCCAGCTCACGTCGGTTCCCTGTTGCGTCATGTGGACTAGTCGCTCTCTTCAGTGCGGTGCTCTGCGGACTCGCGTCCGGCGGTGGGTGCGCGGTCGGCGGCCGCGCCGTCGTCCTCGCCGGGCGGGCGTCCGGCGGTGGCGAAGGCGGCCAGGCCGGCGAAGGAGGCGTCCGGCGGGACGGCGGGGACGGCTGTGGTCTCGGCCGGCCGGGGGCGCTCGGCCGCGGCCGTGCGCTCGGCCGGCTGATGCCGGGCCGACTCGCCGCGCCTGCCGCGGCGCCGGGGCAGTCCGCCGGGGGTGGTGTCCACGGCGTCGGCCGGCTCCGCGGGACCCTGGGCGGGCACCGTGGCGGGCGCGGCGGCGTTGCCGGCGGTCGTGGCCGGGACGGCGGGGGTGGCCGCCGGCAGCGGGCTGAAGTACTTGTGCGGGACCACGACGACCACCGAGGTGCCCAGCCAGGGCGAGTCCGCGAAGGTGACGCGGATGCCGTACCGGCGGGCGAGGATGCCGACGACGCGCAGACCGATGTTCGCGTCCTCCGAGATGCCGCCCAGGCCCGCGCCGGGGGCGGTGCCGGTGAGGGCGTGCTCGGCCTCGCGCTTCTTCTCCTCGCTCAGGCCCTTGCCGGAATCCTGGATCTCGATGCCGACGCCGTTGGGGACCTCCTTGCCGGAGACGAGCACCGGCTCGGTGGGCGGCGAGTAGCGGGCGGCGTTGTCCAGCAGGTGGGCGAAGATCAGCGTGAGGTGGTCCACCAGGCCGCCGTCGACACCGAGTTCGGGCAGGTGACGTACGTCGATGCGGTGGAAGTCCTTGATCCGGCCGATGCCGCCACGGACCACGCTGAGCAGGCGCTGCGGCTCCTGCCACTGCCGGCCGGGCCGGTCGGAGCCGCCGAGCACGCCGATGCTGGCGGCGAGACAGTCGGCCGGGCCGATCGCCTGGTCGAGCTCCATCAGGCCCCGGGCGACGGCCGGCAGCCGGCCGTGCTCGCCCTGCATCTCGTGCAGTCGGCCGCGGAGCTTGCTGGTCAGCACGTGGATGCGGTTACCGATGCTGATCACGGCCTGCTCGGCGGAGGTCGAGCGGTTGAACTCCTCCTCGACGCCGATCAGCGCGGTGCGCAGGACCTTGCGAAGGTCGGCCTGGAGTTCGGGCGCGACCTTGGCGCACTGGTTCACCGAAGGCAGCAGGTCGTCGATGGCGTCACCGGCGCGCAGCCGCTTCAGCGCGTCGGGCAGCTGCTCGTTGGCGAGCCGGGCCACGGCGGCCTGCTGGTGGGCGAGTTGCTCCTGCCAGAGGCCGGTCTGCTCGGCGAGCCGGGCCTCGTGGGTCTCGGCCTGTTCGGCGAGCCGGGCCTCGTAGCCGTCGGCCTGCTCGGCGAGTCGGGCTTCGTATCCCTCGGCCTGCTCGGCGAGTCGTGCCTCGTAGGCCTGGGACTGCTCGGCGAGCCGGGCCTCCTGGGCGGAGCGCTCGGCGTTGTGCCGGCTCTCCAGGCCGGCGACATGCTGCTGCCACTGCTGGGAGTGCTCGGCCTGGGCGGTGCGGAACCCGCTCTCCGCGCGGCGCAGTCGGGTCTGGGTGCGCACCAGCAGGCGTACGCAGACCGAGCTCGCCGCCGTCGCCGCGGCACCGGCGACGGCCGCGGTTATTCGCTCCGAGCTCATGAACGTGGCGGCAACCGTCCCGCCTCCTAAGGCCAGTGGCATCAGCCACCAGCTGTACCAGGCGACAGGGGGCCGCGCCGCCGGCGGCGGAGTGGCGAGTTCCATCTGCATCCTTCGAAGCAACACAATCGAACAGGGGGGTGTGCATGGGGGACCGCACTCATGAGTACACACCGCGAGCGGCCCGTCGCGATCGGGTCAACTCGCAGCGCCGGACCGGAGCTTATCTGGTTTCAACCCGAAAGGATCAACCTCACGGCCGCTGCGGAGGTGAGGGTTCCGTCACTCTCCGCCATCCGTGTTCGAGTCGACAAGTGCCCTTGCCCACCTGCTGGGTTGCTGTCGAAGGCGGGGATTCGCGGTCAGCGGCAGCCCATTCCGTCCGCCACCCGGGGCCAGGTCTCGGTCCCGTTCGGAGTGCGAACGTAGACCGTGGACGGGTCGCCGTCGACGACCCAGAGGGCACGGTCGCCATGGCGGTACCCGGTGTCGCGGGCGCCTGCGGGCAGGCTGGCGTCACCGTCGTACGGCGAGGTGAGCATGCCGTCCGGCAGGACGCCTTCGGGGTCGCGTGCGTAGAGCCTGCTGCCGGGCTCGCGGCCGAGGGTCAGGAAGTGGGCCCGCTGCCAGTCGCAGTGGCTCGGCCCCTCGCCGCTGTGCACCGTGGCGAACGGGACGCGGTCGCCGTGCTCGTCGGTCCAGATCTCGTACCACCGGGAGTCGGTGAAACTCTCCGGCAGTTCGGCGGGGTCGCAGGAGGCGCTGGTCTCCGGCCCCCAACCGGGGGCGTTCTTCCGGTCCTTGGCGACGACCACCGCGACTTTCGTCCGTCCGCCCACGTCGTAGGAGAACAGCACCCGGTCGCGCTCCTCGCGTTCCACGCGGTAGCCGGAGCGCGGCACGTCGGGCTGCTCGATGTCGAACCAGGCGGCCAGCCCCTCCTCGGGCGTGTCGCCGCCGTCGCCCTCGCTCCAGCGCTCCCCCGCGCCGCCGGTGTGGATGTCCCCGTCGCACTCCAGCGCCCGGCCCGCCGCCCCCGACTCAACCCAGGCGGCACGCCGGCCGTCCTCGTCGAGGTCGGGCGCCGCCACATGGAGCGGACCGCGGTACGGACTGGCGGGCGGCGTGCCCTCGACCAGGATGTCCGCGTCGCCCGCACCGCAGCCCACCACCGCGGCACCCACGAGCACCGCCACCGCCACCAGACTCCTGCGCATACGCCAACCTCTTCCGGGGGAACGTCGTCCCTCCTACGACGTGCCGGGACCGGAAAACGTTGGGTCGGCTTCAGCGGTTCGCCTGGAAAGTGCGGCGGTAGGCCTGCGGTGAGACGCCGATCGTGGCGTGCAGGTGCTGGCGCAGGGACGCGCCGGTGGCGAAGCCGACGCGGCCCGCGATCTGGTCCACCGTCAGGTCGCTGGCCTCCAGGAGGTGCCGGGCCCGGGCGACGCGCTGCTGGATGATCCAGCGGCCGGGGCTCAGGCCGACCTCGTCGTGGAAGCGGCGGGCGAAGGTGCGCAGGCTCATGCGGGCGTGGGCGGCGAGGTCGGAGAGGGTCAGCGGGTCGCCGAGGCGTTCCAGGGCCCAGGCGCGGGTCGCGGCGGTGCTCGCGGCGCCCGTCTCGGGGACGGGCTGCTCGATGTACTGCGCCTGGCCGCCGTCCCGGAACGGCGGCACCACGCAGCGCCGGGCGACGGTGTTGGCGAGGTGGCTGCCGTGGTCCTTGCGGACGAGGTGCAGACAGACGTCGACGCCGGAGGCGGCGCCGGCCGAGGTGAGGACCGGGTGGTCGTCGACGAAGAGCACGTCGGGGTCGAGTTCGATGTGCGGGTAGTGGCGCCGGAAGTGGTCCGCCACCTGCCAGTGGGTGGTGGCCCGGTGGCCGTCCAGGAGTCCGGCGGCGGCGAGCACGAAGGCGCCGGTGCAGATGGAGACGATGCGGGTGCCGGGCCGGATGCGGGCGAGGGCCGACCGTACCTCGTCGGGGAGGTCGGCGGTCACGTCGGACGGTGAGATCGGGGCGACGACCACCGTGTCCGCCTCCTCCAGGGCCTCGGGGCCGTGCTGGACGCCGATGGTGAAGTCGGCGTTGCTGCGCACCGGGCGGCCGTCGGCCGAACAGGTCCGCACCTCGTACCGGCCGTCCGCCGCGCCGAGGATCCGGCTCGGGATGCCCAGCTCGAAGGGATAGACGCCGTCGAGCGCCAGGACCACGACCCGTTCCGTCCGCCGTTCGCCACGCACCATGGCACGATTCTATCGGAGCGTGGCAATCTTGCCATTCCCCGGGCGGGCGGACCCCGGCAGGCTGGTTCACCATGAGCGATGTGAACACGATGCGCGCCGTCAGCCAGGACGTCCTCGGCGGTCCCGAGGTACTGAAGATCGTTGAGCGGGAGCGGCCCGCCCCGCGGCCGAACGAGGTGCTGGTGCGGGTGCGTGCCGCCGGCGTCAACCCGACCGACTGGAAGCACCGGGCCACCGGAGGCTTCCTGGGCGAGCCGCCCTTCGTCCTCGGCTGGGACGTCTCCGGGGTGGTCGAGGCGACCGGGATCGGGGTCGCCGCCTTCCGGCCCGGCGACGAGGTCTTCGGCATGCTGCCGTACCCCTTCGGCCACGGCTCGCACGCCGAGTACGTCACCGTCCCGGCCCGCGCCCTGGCGCCCAAGCCGGCCGGGATCGACCACGCCCAGGCGGGCGCGCTGCCGCTGGTCTCGCTGACCGCGTGGCAGGCGCTGGTGGAGACGGCGGAGCTGCGGGCCGGGCAGCGGGTGCTGATCCATGCGGCGGCCGGCGGGGTCGGGCATGTGGCCGTGCAGATCGCCAAGGCGCGCGGGGCGTATGTGATCGGCACGGCGAGCGCGGGCAAGCACGCGTTCCTGCGGAAGTTGGGCGCGGACGAGGTGATCGACTACCGGGAGACCGACTTCGCCGAGGCGGTGAAAGACGCCGACGTCGTCCTGGACACCATCGGCGGTGACTACTCCACGCGCTCGCTGCGGGTGCTGCGGCCGGGCGGGGTGGTCGTCTCGATCCTCCCGGTCGGCTCGGACGACTTCTACGAGGAGGCCGACCGGCTCGGGGTGCGGGCGGTGCGGATGCTCGTCGACGCCGATCGCACCGGCATGCTGGAGATCGCGCGGCTCGTCGAGGAGGGTGCGCTGCGGGCCACGATCGCGGGCGCCTTCCCGCTGGCCGAGGCCGCCGAGGCGCACCGGCTGGGCGACACCGGACGGACCACCGGGAAGCTGGTGCTGCTGATGGACTGAGACCGTGTCGTCACCCTTTGTTCACGACACGAAAGAACTCGGTCGCAATTCACAGACATATGTCAATCGAACATGCTGAAATTCAGTCCGCGAGGGTAACTTGCAAGGCAGGGCGCGCAGTTGTGCGCTGACTCGGGGCTGGTTGGAGGCGATGTCGTCGTGCAGCAGGAGCCTGCACCGCTCTCCCGGTACCTGCGGGTGCGCCAGGACCGTGGCCACACGGTCCTGGAGTTCCGCGGGGAGATCGACATCGTCGCGGCCGAGGAGATCGGCCCGCATCTGGACGACGCGACGGCACCACCCGCCCCGCGGATCGTGATCGACCTCAGCCCGGTGGAGTTCTTCGACGCCTCCGGGCTGCGGCTGCTGTACCGGGCCCGCAGCCGGGTGCTCGCCCGCGACGGACGGCTGTCGCTGGTCTGCGCCCACCCGCCCACCCTGCGGGTGCTGCGGGTCACGGGCCTGTCCCGGCTGCTGCCCCCGGTGCCGACACTGGACGCGGCGCTGCACCGGCCGGAGAGCCCCGCGCTCTGAGGGCCTCGGACGAGGATCCGCGCCACCTGCCTGGCGCCCACCGTCCGGTCGCCTTCCCAGGGTCCGGCCGGACTCAACTTCTGGTTCATACCAAGGTATTGACGGCCCCCCTTAGCTCACCTCTTAAATCAAGAGCAATCCTTCACCCCCCACCTGAGTCGGCGCACCCTCGCGCCGTACGGAAGGGAAGAGCCGTGGCCTCCCCACGTCCGCTCCACGGAAGACCGCTGCCCAGAAGGTCCCTGCGCGGAAGGCCGCTCCGGTGGCTGGTCGCCGCCCTGTCCGCGACGCTGATCGCCTCCGCCGCGACCGCGCCCGCCGAGGCGGAACCGGCCGACGCCGGGGTGCGGGCGGTGACGTTCCTGGACACCTTCGACGGGCCCGCCGGCGCCGCGGTCGACGCCTCGAAGTGGCAGACCGAGACCGGCGACAACGTCAACAACCATGAGCGGCAGTACTACACGGCCGGCACCCGCAACGCCGCCCTGGACGGCCAGGGCCATCTGGTGATCACCGCGCGCCGCGAGAACCCGGCGGGCTACCAGTGCTGGTACGGCACCTGTCAGTACACCTCGGCCCGGCTGAACACCGCAGGGAAGTTCGCCGCCCAGTACGGGCATGTCGAGGCCCGGATGAAGATCCCGCGCGGGCAGGGCATGTGGCCCGCCTTCTGGATGCTCGGCACCGACCTCGGGCAGGTCGGCTGGCCGAACTCCGGCGAGATCGACGTCATGGAGAACGTCGGCTTCGAGCCCTCCACGGTCCACGGCACGATCCACGGCCCCGGCTACTCGGGCTCCGGCGGCATCGGCGCCGCCTACTCGCTGCCGAACGGCCAGGCCTTCGCGGACGCCTTCCACACCTTCGCCGTCGACTGGGCGCCCGGCTCGATCACCTGGTCCGTGGACGGCCGGGTCTACCAGCGCCGTACCCCCGCCGACCTGGGCGGCCGCCAGTGGGTGTTCGACAAGCCGTTCTTCCTGATACTGAACCTGGCGGTGGGCGGCTACTGGCCCGGCGACCCGGACGGCTCCACCGTCTTCCCGCAGACGCTGGTGGTGGACCACGTGTCGGTGACGACGAGCGACACGGCCACCGGCGTCGCCGTCCGGGGCCTGGCCGGGAAGTGCGCGGACGTCGCGGGCGCCGATCCCGCCAACGGCACCCCCGTCCAGCTCTACGACTGCAACGGCACCCCCGCCCAGCAGTGGACGGTGGGCGCGGACGGGACGCTCCGGGCGCTCGGCAAGTGCCTGGACGTCAGGGATCACGGCACCGCGGACGGCTCCCCGGTCCAGCTCTGGGACTGCACGGGCGGCGCCAACCAGCGGTGGGTGGTCACCGCGGCGCACGACATCGTCAATCCGCAGGCCGACAAGTGCCTGGACGTCACCGGCAACAATCCGGCGAACGGCACCCGGCTGCAGCTGTGGACGTGCACCGGCGGCGCCAACCAGAAGTGGACGGTCGGCTGACCTCCCGGCGCGCTAGCGCGGCTTCCAGGTGAACTTGTCGCCGCCCACCCAGCGCACCACGTCCGGGTCGTCCAGGTCGTGCACCGTGATGCCGAAGGCGGCAGCGGTCTCCAGGACGTCGGTGACGGTCCGGGCCTCACCGACGACTTGTCCGTCGATCTCCACGATGCGGAACGGCGGCCTGCCCGGCTGCACCCCGAGCACCATGATCCGCGGATGGGATATATGGGGACTCGCGACTTCGGTCATGTCATAAAGGGTAGGACGGTTCAAGCCAATGGCATCCGGACACGTCACCCGGTGAGCAGCTCCGAGACCACGCCTCGACGGCTCCCTCGGTGGCGCCCCGGCCGAAGAACTGCCGCGCGGCCGCAGGGTCTCAGGGGCGCCGCCAGTCGTCGCTGGTCAGGTGGGATCCGGCCTGCGGGCCCATGCGGAGCATTCCGCCGTCGACGGTCCATGAGGCGCCGGTGACATACGAGGCGTCGGGGCCGGCCAGGAAGGCGATCACGGCGGCGACCTCCCGGGCATCCCCGGGCCGGCCGAGCGGGACGCCGGGGCGGCGCTCGTCGCTGACGTCGGTGTCCTCCTGGCCGGTCATGGGCGTGGCGATCTCGCCGGGGGCGACGGCGTTGACGGTGATGCCGTGCTCCGCCAGTTCCAGGGCCATGACCTGGGTGAGCAGGCCGAGGCCGCCCTTGGCGGCGCAGTACGGGGCGGCGCCCACCCGCGGCTGGTGCTCGTGCACCGAGGTCACGTTGACGATCCGGCCGCCGTCGCCCTGCCGGATCATGTGCCGGGCGGCCCGCTGCCCGCACAGGAAGGGGCCGACGAGGTCGATGTCGATGACCGCGCGGACGTCGGACAGCTTCAGGTCGAGGAAGGGCGTGGCGGTTCCCGTCCCGGCGTTGTTGACCAGCACGTCGAGGCGGCCGAGCCGGTCGGCCAGCTCGTCGACGGTGTCCGCGGCGTCGGGCAGCCGGGTGAGGTCCATGTGCGCCACCTCGGCCCGCTGCCCGTGGGCGCGGACCTCCTCGGCGGTCTCCTCGGCGCCCTTCAGGTCGCGGTGCCAGGTGATGCCGACGTCCAGGCCCGCACGGGCCAGCCGTACGGCGGTGGCCTTGCCGATGCCGGAGTCGGCACCGGTGATCACGGCGGCCTTGGGGTGCCGTGCGGTGGGGACGGACATCGCGGCCTCCTCGGGTCGGGGACGTCGGCGCGCTGCGGTTGTCGGCAGTACCCGGGGAGGGAGGGGGCAAACCGCCCGGTCCGTCGTGCGGGGTGCCGGGCGCTGGGGAACCCTGGAGGCCTGGACGAGGAGGTGGCGATGGACCCCGTCGAGGCCCTGGACCGGATCGCCTTCCTGCTGGAGCGGTCGCTGGCGCCGACGTACCGCGTCCGCGCCTTCCGTACGGCGGCCCGGGTGCTGGCGGAGCTGCCCGAGGACGAGGTGCGGCAGCGGGCCGGGGCCGGGTCGCTGGAGTCGCTCAAGGGCATCGGGCCGAAGACCGCCCAGGTGGTGCGGGAGGCCCTGGCCGGGCAGGTGCCGGGGTATCTGGAGCAGCTGGAGAGCGCGGCCGTGGCGCCGCCCGCGCACCGGGGCGGCGAGACGCTGCGGGCCAGGCTGCGCGGGGACTGCCATGTGCACTCGGACTGGTCGGACGGCGGCAGCCCGATCGAGGAGATGGGCCTGGCCGCGATCCGGCTGGGGCACGAGTGGACGGCCCTGACAGACCACTCGCCGCGGCTGACGGTGGCCCGCGGCCTGTCCGCCGACCGGCTGCGCGAGCAGCTGGACGTGGTTGCCGCGCTCAACGAGACCTGGGCGCCGTTCCGGCTGCTCACCGGGATCGAGTGCGACATCCTCGAGGACGGCTCGCTGGACCAGGAACCCGAGCTGCTGGACCGGCTCGATGTGGTCGTGGTGTCCGTGCACTCCAAGCTGCGCATGGACGCCCGGTCGATGACCCGCCGGATGGTGGCCGCGGTGCGCGATCCGCACGCGGACGTCCTGGGGCACTGCACCGGGCGGCTGGTGACCGGGCGGGGGCGGCCGGAGTCGGAGTTCGACGCGGACGAGGTGTTCGCCGCGTGCGCCGAGTCGGGCACGGCGGTGGAGATCAACAGCCGTCCCGAGCGCCTGGACCCGCCCCGCCGGCTGCTGCGCCAGGCGGTCGAGGCGGGCGTGCTGTTCTCGATCGACACCGACGCCCATGCGCCGGGCCAGCTGGACTGGCAGATCAACGGATGTGCCCGCGCGGAGGAGTGCGGGGTGCCGCCCGAGCGGGTGGTGACCGCCTGGTCGGCGGAGGAGCTGCTGGCCTGGACCCGGGAGGGGCGGGTTCCGGCGGCCTGACGTGGCAACTCGTGCGCGGAGCGCGGAAGGGACGTGGATCATGGAACGTGCGGCGGTGTTCGATGTCGACGGCACGCTCGTCGACACCAACCACCTCCATGTCACGGCCTGGTGGGAGGCCTTTCGCCAGGCGGGACACCGGGTGCCGATGCATGCCGTGCACCGTGCGGTGGGGCTGCCCTCCGGCGATCTGATCGCCCGGCTGCTGGGCGACGACCGCGACAAGGACCGGGACGGCGACCTGAGCGCCGCGCACAAGGCGCTGTACGGGCAGTACTTCGACCGGCTGCCCGCGCTCCGGGACGCCGGAAACCTGCTGCGGCGGCTGCACGACGACGGCTGGAAGGTCGTCCTCGCCACCTCCGCGAGCGGCGTCGAGCTGTCGGCGCTGCGCCGCGCCATCGACGCGGAGGAGGCGATCACCGCGACCGCCAGCGCGGAGGACGTGCAGGCGGGCAAGCCCTCCCCCGAGCCGGTCGAGCATGCCCTGGAGCTGGCCGGGGTGCCGGCCGAACGGGCGGTGTTCGTCG
Organism: Streptomyces sp. NPDC030838; assembly: GCF_055572035.1. NCBI lineage: Bacteria > Bacillati > Actinomycetota > Actinomycetes > Kitasatosporales > Streptomycetaceae > Streptomyces > Streptomyces sp. NPDC030838. The sequence continues at coordinate 75,963 of NZ_JBVIED010000019.1, forward strand.
GCGACACCGTGTGGGACATGGAGGCCGGCAGCCGGGCCGGGGTCCGGTGTGTCGGCGTACTGTGCGGCGGCATTCCGCGCGCTGACCTGGAGGCGGCGGGCGCGGACGCGGTGTACGACGATCCCGCCGATCTGCTGGCGTCGCTGGCGGAGAGTCCCCTCGCGGCGGAGGCGTGACGCAGATCACCGCCCGGGGCGGCGGATGCCGGAACATCCCGAAGTGGTTGCCCGTTGAACCGACCGTGGGTGCGGATGGGACAGTGTCCCCGGGCCTCACCTTTTGCCCACAGGGACGATCGTTCGGCTGAAGCCCTGTGGAGCCTTTCGCCGAGAGGCGACCGCCATCCGCGCCCACCACAGGCCGCCCCGACCGTGATTCCCCCGTCCGGTCGGGGCTTTTTCCTTTTTTCCTGCCCCTCGTGGGGTACTCGGCCCGCCCGCGGAGCGTACGGCCGAGAGGAGCCGACAGTGAGCAGCACAGCGGGCAGCAGGGTCGTGGTGACGGGCGCCACCGGCAACGTGGGCACCAGCGTGGTGCGCCTGCTCTCGGAGGATCCGCAGGTCGACTCGGTGCTGGGGCTGGCCCGCCGGATTCCCGAGTGGGCGCCGCCGAAGACGGAGTGGCACGGGGTCGACCTGGCGTCGGACCGGACGGACCTGGTGAGCGAGCTCCGCGGCGCGGCCGCGGTGATCCATCTGGCCTGGGCGTTCCAGCCGACGCACGATCCGGCGCGCACCTGGCGGACGAACGTGCTCGGTGGCATACGGGTGTTCGACGCGGTGGCCGCTGCCGGGGTGCGGACGCTGGTGCACGCGTCGTCGGTCGGGGCGTACTCGCCGGGTCCGAAGGACCGCATGGTGGACGAGTCGTGGCCGACGCACGGCTGGCCGGACGCCGCGTACTGCCGGGAGAAGGCCTATCTGGAACGCGCCCTCGACACGTTCGAACGGGAGCACTCCGAGATCCGTGTGGTGCGGATGCGGCCGGCGTTCCTGTTCAAGCGGGAGTCGGCGAGCGAGCAGCGGCGGATCTTCGGCGGCCGGTTCCTGCCGGGGCCGCTGGCCCGTCCGGAGTTGCTGCCGTTCCTGCCGGACATTCCGGGGCTGCGGGTGCAGGCGCTGCACACCGACGACGCGGCCGAGGCCTACCGGCTGGCGCTGCACACCGAGGTCCGGGGTGCCTTCAATCTGGCCGCCGATCCGCCGGTGGACGCGCAGTTGCTGGGCGGGATGCTGAAGACGCGGCCGGTACGGATGCCGCGCACCGCGGCGCGGTCGGCGATCGCGGCGGCCTGGGGGCTGCGGCTGCTGCCGGCTTCGCCGCATCTGTTCGACGCGGTGCTGAGGTTGCCGTTGATGGACTGCTCCCGTGCCCGGGCCGAGCTGAACTGGCAGCCGAGTCGGTCGGCCACCGAGGTGCTGGAGGAGTTTCTGGAGGGTCTGCAGCAGGGGGCCGGGGCGGAGACGGCGCCGATGCGGGGGCGGAAGGTGGGGTGAGCGCCCCCGGTTCGTGCGGTGCTCGGGTTCGTGCGGTGCTCGGCGTTGTGGCTGGGGTACCGGCGTTGCGCGGCCCGGCGGGACGGGGTGCCACCGCGCGGGACGGGGTGCCACCGCGCCCACCCCCCAAGCTCTCGGCGGCACGAATGCCGGCGGCTTGTCGGGTCAGGCTCTCGTCGAGGTCAGGCCGGTGACTCGTCCGGTGGCGGGTGGTCGACGTCTCCGGGCTCGGGGGCGCCTCGCCTGCCGGTGCCCGCCTCGTCGATGTCGGGGACGTCGGCGGACTCGCCCTCGCCCTCGGTCCCTTCGGTGCCCTGCGGCCCCGAGGGCCCCGTCGGCACGTCCCAGCGGTCCTCGCCCTCCCCCGCCTGCTGGTCCTGCAGGTCCCGCGGCACGGGCTCGGGCTCGCGGCCCGGTTCTTCCTCGCGGTGCTCGTCCACGGCGTGCTCCTCTCGGCTCGCGGGCTGGTCGGGCGCCACGCGAGTACCCCGCGCCGCGCGCCGGAACCCCGCCGATCAGCGCGGTGCCCGGTCCTCCAGCACCGCCCGCCAGGCCGGTGCGGGCCCCTCGGGCACGGCCTCCGGGCGGCGGCCGCCGCGGGCGAAGAAGTCGGCCAGCGGCAGGATCGCCGCGCCGACGGTGACCGCGTCGGGCCCGAGCCGCCCGAGGTCGATGGTGACCTGCTCGGCCGGGTGGCGCAGCGCGTACGCCGTCGCGTGCTTGCGTACGGCGGGCAGGAACCCGGCGCCGAGCTGGAGCCCGGCCCAGCCGCCGATGAGGATCCGCTCCGGCTGGAAGAGGTTGATCAGGTCGGACAGGCCGGCGCCCAGATACTCGGCGGTCTCCTCCAGCACGGCGAGCGCGGCGGGGTCGGCCGCGACGCCGTCGGCGGGATAGGCGGCGGCGAGCATCGCGGTCAGCGCGGTCTCCTCGTCGGCGTCCTCGGGCGGCCGGCCGCCCTCCTCGCGCCAGCGCTCCAGCAGCGACTCGGCACCGGCGTACGCCTCCAGACAGCCGAGCGCGCCGCAGCGGCAGCGGCGGCCCCGGACCCGTACGGTCAGATGCCCCCATTCGACGGCCCGTCCGTGCTCCACCTCGGGGGTGACCAGGCAGGCGCCGACGCCGGAGCCGAAGAGGACGACGACGGCGTTGCGGGCGCCCCGGCCGCCGCCGAACCACATCTCGGCCTGCCCGAGGGTGCGGGCGCCGTTGTCGATGAAGTACCGCACGGTGTCCGGGAGCGGGGAGCCCTCCCGCAGCAGTTCCTCCAGCGGGACGGCGTCCCAGCCGATCGTCTGGCCGTGCACCACGGCTCCGCGGTCCGGCGTGTGCTCGACGATGCCGGGGACGCCGATGCCGACGCCGAGCAGCCGCTCGGGGTCGACGCCCGCGGTCTCGGTGACCTCGGCGACCCCGTCCCGGATGTGGCCGACGATCACGTCGACGTCGTAGCGCCGCTGGCCCAGGGGGCGTTCGGCGCGGGCGAGTTCGGTGAGCGTGAGGTCGAACAGCTCGATCCGGACCCGGGTCTCGCCGACGTCGACGCCGATCATGTGGCCGCTGCCGGGCGCCACCCGCAGGAGGGTGCGGGGCCGGCCGCCGTCGGAGTCGACACTGCCGGCCTCCTCGACCAGGCCATCGGCGACGAGGTCGGCGACCACGTTGCTGACGGAGCCGGAGCTGAGGCCGGTGGCGGGGCCCAGCTCGAACCGGCTGAGCGGCCCGTCGAAGTACAGCCGTTGGAGCACGGCCGTCCGGTTGGCCCGCCTGAGGTCGCGTACCGTGCGCCCGTTCCGCTCCGCCATGTGGCTCCTCCCCAACCCGTCCCGGCCTGCCCTCCCGATATTACTCAACCACTTAATTAATGGGATGAGCTAAGCGGGGCACCCGTCGGCCAGGCCGGCCCGCCCCGGTGGCGGCCGCCTCGTCGGCGTTCGGGGCGCGCTTGCGGTACAGGGTACGGAACGCCTCAGGTACGCCCGGCGCCATCCGGGATCCGTCGTCGCACCGCAGCCCGGGGACGAACACCGCCTGCGATGGCTACTGTTCGGCCATGACGACGCATTCCACTCGGTCCGCTCTGCCGTCCGTGGCGCTGCGCGGGCGTTCCGGCTCCCTCTGGCTGGAGGCGGACGCCGTGCACATGGAGCAGGCGGGCACACGAAGACGGATACCGCTGGCCGCCGTCGAGCGAGTGCGGGCGGAGGGGCCCGGCGGGCGCACCGTGCGGATCGCGCTGACCGCTCCGCCCGGGGTAACGCCCACCGTGTACGAGGTGACGAACCGGAAGGCGGCGGCCGTCGCCGCGTTCGTGGCCGCGGTCGACCGGGCGGTTCCGCTCCGGGCGGCGGACGAGCGGCCCCGCGACGGGGTGGAGCTGGTCGTGGAGGAGGCCATGCCGCCCCGCCGACGCGGCCGGCCGGACCCGGTCGCCGTACTGGCCCTGCTCGGCGTGGTCGCCGTCGTGGGCTTGTACGTGGCCGGATTCGTGACCCTGATCTGGCAGGGCGCCTTCCTCGCCGCGGTGCTCTACGTCCTCGGGATCAAGCCGCTGGTCGGCGGTGCCGCGATCCTGGGTCTCGCGGGTGCGGCGCTGTACAACCGGGCGATCCTGCGCGCCCGGGGCATCACCGTGCTGGCGACCTTCCACCGCCACGACGGCAAGAAGCGGATGTTCACCTTCACCGACGCGGAGGGTGTCCAGCGCTTCGTGGAACCCGACAGCTCCGCCCGTCCCGCCGCCACCAAGCCGGAGCGGGTGCACATCACCTACGACCCGCGCAAGCCGGAACGCGCCGCCGCCGCGCTGCCGGTGAGCAGCTGGATCGGCCGGACCCTCGGTGTGGTCCTCGGCGGCATCCCGCTGCTGGTGCTCGGGCTGTTCCTCGTCCCGTACCAGGTCATCGCGGTTCTCTGGCTCTGACCCGCGGTCACCCGATAAATCGATGGCACGTCCATCCATCGGCTGTCTACCCTGAACCCCGCGAAACCTAGACGCCCTAGGTTTCGCGGTTCCGAGGCTTCGAGCATCTTCAGGATTCGAGCATCTTCAGGAGGCATCCCATGCGCCCGCTGGCCGAGAAGGACATCCGCGGCTCCTTCGTCAACTGTTCCAAGGGCGAGGCCAAGCGGCTCCCGCTCCCCCGGGACCTCGCGGAACGCCCCTGGGACGACCTCGACTTCCTGGGCTGGCGGGATCCCGGGGCACCCGACCGCAGCTATCTGGTCGTCGAGCGCGACGGCCGCCCGGTCGGCGTCAGCCTCCGCTTCCCGCCCCCGCAGCGCGGCTTCCTCCAGCGCAGCATGTGCGCCCTGTGCCTGACCGGCCATCCGCGCGGCGGCGTCTCCCTGATGACCGCCCGCAAGGCCGGCGCGGCGGGCCGCGAGGGCAACTCGGTCGGCCTGTACATGTGCACCGACCTGGCCTGCTCCCTCTACGTCCGCGGCAAGAAGGTGCCCGAGTCCGGCGCCCGCTTCGAGGAGAGCCTGACCCTGGAGGAGCAGATCGCCCGCACCACGGGCAACCTGTTCGCCTTCATGGACAAGCTGTACGCCTGAACGGAGCCCATGGGGACGTTCGACGTCCACAGTGACGGGGAACAGCCCAAGGGATGCGAGTTGTACGTGAGTGGCCGACATCCGTCGCGCGATGGGTGAAGCGGAGTCGCGAGCCCGTGGTCGTCCAGGCCCTGCGGTCGACGTTCGCCGCGACCGTCGCGTACGTCATCGCTCTGCGCCTGAGCCCCGAGGCGGCCCCGCTCACCGCGCCGCTGACCGCCCTGCTGGTCGTCCAGGTCACCCTGTACGCCACTCTCACCAACGGCATCCGACGGGTGAACTCGGTGGTGGCCGGCGTGCTGGTCGCTATCGCCTTCAGCCTGCTGGTGGGTCTGACCTGGTGGAGCCTCGCGCTGGTGATCATGGTCTCCCTGGCGGTGGGCCATCTGGTGCGGGTCGACGAGTACGTGGCGGAAGTGGCGATCAGCGCCATGCTGGTCCTCGGCGTCACCGCCGTCGGCGAGTACGCCTGGGCCCGGGTGCTGGAGACGCTGATCGGCGCCGTCGTCGGGCTCGGCATCAATGTGCTGCTCCCGCCACCCGTGTGGGTCGGCGAGGCGGGCGAGTCGATCGAGGGGCTGGCCCGCCGGATGCGGCAGCTGATGCTGCGGGTCGGCGAGGAGGCGGCGGGCCGCACCCCGGTGGAGCGCGCGGCCGAGCGGCTGCACGAGGCGCGCCGCCTCGATCACGACATCGTGCAGGTGGACGCGGCGCTGCGGCAGGCCGAGGACAGCCTGCGGCTCAATCCGCGGGTGCGCGAGGGCCTGCTGCACCGGATCGTGCTGCGCACCGGCCTGGACACCCTGGAGATCGTCATGGTCGTCCTGCGGGTGATCGCGCGCTCCCTCACCGATCTGGCGAAGGAGCGCGATCCGGAGCCGCTGTTCGAGCCGCAGACCGGCGCCCTCGTGGAACAGCTCCTGTCCGAGATCGCGGACGCGATCGTCAGCTTCGCGGTGCTGGTCACCACCCATGTCAGCAGCAACGCCGAATCCGCCGAGGAGCGGCTGGCCGCCGAGCTGCAGACGGCGGCGGCGACGCGCGACCGGCTGGCCGAGATGCTGCTCGAGGAGGTGCGCCGCGACCCCCGGCAGTGGCAGCTGCACGGCGCGGTGCTGGCCGAGGCGAACCGCATCATCGACGAGCTGGACATCGAGCACCGCTCGCGCCGGCTGCTGGAGGAACTGGACCGCAGCACCCGGGAGGAGCGCGAACGCCGGCCGTGGCTCACCCGGACACGGGACCGGGCCCGGATCACCCGGCGCCGGCTGCGGGACCGGCTGGCCGCCGCCCGTCGCGCGGCATGAGAACCACGGCATGAGAACCTCGGACGACCGGACGACGACCGACGGACCGAGGTGGGCATCGATGGGCTGGAGCAGGCGCCGCTTCCTGGGCACACTGGCGGCGCTGCCCGCGACAGCCGCCTGCGGAGCCTCGCCGGAACCCGAGCCCGAGGCGGCCAAGGCACCCACGACACGCCCCGGCACCTCGGGGCAGGCCTCGCCCACACCCTCCGGACCCCGCCCCCTGTACCTCGGCACCTACACCTCCGCCGAGGGCGGCGGCACCGGCATCGGCGTGGCCTCGTACGACCCGGCGACGGGCCGGATCACCGGCGCCGGCACGCTCACGGGCGTGCCCGATCCGTCGTATCTCGCGGCCCATCCGAACGGGCGGACGCTGTACGCGGTGAGCGAGCGGACCGAGGGCGCGGTGAGCGCCGTACGGCTCGCCGACCGGAAGCTCCTGGGCAGCCGGAGCACCGGCGGCGCGGGCCCCTGCCAGTTGTCCGTGCACCCGGACGGCCGCTGGCTGCTGAGCGCGAACTACACCTCCGGCAGCGTGGCCGTGCACCCGATCGACGACTCCGGCGCGCTGGGCGAGCGCACCGACCTGGTCGCGCACCCGGGCCCGGAACCGCGCGCCCACCAGTTCCTCACCGCTCCGGACGGCCGGCATGTCCTCGCCGTGGACCTCGGCACGGACACCGTCCACACCTACCGGCTGGACGAGCGCCGGGGCACCCTCACGGAGGTCGCGCGAGCCCGTACCCGGCCGGGCGCCGGTCCGCGGCATCTCACCTTCCACCCCGGCGGCCGGTACGCCTATCTGGCGAACGAGCTCGACGACACGGTCGCGGTCTGCGCCTACGACCCGGGCAGCGGACGCCTCGACATCGGCGAAGGGCAGCCCACGGGGGCGGGCGGCGACGTCACGAACCACCCCGCGCAGCTTGTGGTGACGCCGGACGGCGCGTACGCCTGTCTCGCCAACCGGGGGCACAACAGCCTGGCCCGGTACGCGGTGGAGGACGACGGCGCCCGGCTGCGGCTGCTGGGCACGGTGCCGGTGGCGGGGGACTTCCCGCGGCACATCGCCTTCTCGCCGGACGGGCGGCTGCTGTTCGCGGCGAACCAGCGGTCCGGCACCGTCAGCGTCTTCCATGTGGACCGCGCGACCGGCGGCCTGCGGCTCGCGGGCGAGCCGTTCGCCTCACCCGTCGCCGTCTGCGCGCTGCCGCTGTAGGGTCCGCGGGCAGTTCGCGGCGCTCGCCTGCGAGAGCAGCACATGCATCCGCTCGGTGAGCTGCGCGACGTCGTCGGCGGGCCGGTGGAAGGCGAGGCGTACGTCGCCGTGGGCGCGGCGCCGTTCGATCCGCAGCGTCAGCCCGTGCCGGTCGACGGCGAGCGGCTGGACCCGCAGGGCGCCGTGCAGGCTGCCCGGCTCGACGAGGCGGGTGAGCCGTTCGACGGCGTCGGGGTGGGCGTCGGCGAGGTGGGTCAGCAGCCGGGCCTCGGCCGTGGCCAGCGGGTCGGGCGTGGCCGCGGCGAACTCGTCGAGGTCGATGACCTCCGCGCCCGCGGGTTTGTGCAGCACCACGCGGGTGGCCTGGAAGGCGAGACTGCTCTCCTGGACGGTGAACCAGCCGGCGAGCCAGAGCCGGGCGCGGATCCGGTTCCGCAGCGGGACGGGGGCGACGTCGGCGAACTCCAGGACGGCGGACGGCTCCCCGCGCGGCGCGCAGATCGCGGCGGCGAGCAGCGCGCTGTCGTCGGGCACGTGCAGGACCACCCTGCCGTCCTCGGTCACGGTGTGCGCGCCGACGAGATCCTCGCGGACGCCCTCCGTGGCCACCGAACACGACCAGGCGGCGGCCAGCACCGACCGGGCCCGTTCCGCCGCGGCGGGCGCCGCCGCCCAGACGTGGCTGTCGCCCATCCCGTCACCCATCCTGAATCCTCCTTAGGTAAGCCTTGCCTAACCTATCGAAGATCGGGGTGTACGCCAACCACGCCGGGCGAATCTTTCGGATCACCGGCGCGTCCGCGAGGCGTTCTCGCTCAGCTCGCTCCGGTCCAGTGCGCCGGGCGGGTCACCGACTCGGGCAGCCGGGTGCCCGCCCCGCCCCGGGCGGCGTTGACCTGGGGCTGGGTCAGGAAGAACGCGCCGGTCAGATCGGCGTCGGTGAGGTCGGCGTCCCGCAGGTCGGCGCCGATCAGGTCCGCGCCGCGCAGATCCGCGCCGGTCAGGTCGGCGGCGATCAGCCAGGCGCCGCGCAGGTTGGCGCCGCGCAGATCGGCGCCCCTGAGGCGGGCGCCCATCAGGTCCGCGCCCCGGCGGTCCTTCTTGCGTCCCCGCGTGCCCGCCCGGGCCAGCTCGCTGGTCTTCAGCAGCAGGACGTTGACCTCCTGCCGGTGGGCGGCGACGTCCAGCGCCGCGATCTCCTCGGGGGTCCGCCGGGTCAGCGCCTCGGTGCGCTCCCGGGCGCGGCGCAGGTCGGCGTGGAGCGGGCGGGCGGCGGGCAGGGTCAGGGCCTCGGTGAGGTACCAGAGCAGTTCGTGCAGCTGACGGACGACGGGGAAGACGTCGAACATCCGGCGGGCGTGCTCCCGGGAGCCGCCGCGCCAGTCCTCGCCGCCGAAGACGACCTGGGAGACCTGCTGACCGGCGCCGAAGCAGTCGTAGACCGTGCAGCCGGTGAACCCTTCGGTCCGCAGCCGGTCGTGGATGCCGCACCGGTGGTCGCCCTGGAGGTTGGGGCAGGGCTTGCCGGCCGCCTTGTCCAGGGCGAAGTCCGCCGAGGCGGCGAAGGGCAGGGCGACACAGCACAGCCCGAAGCAGCTGCCGCAGTCGCCGCGCAGCTCGGCCAGGTCGCCTTGGTGATCACGCATGCGCTCCACCCTAATCGGGCGCCCGGAGCGAAAACTCACCGCCGCGTTTCCGCCGGTGTGGGGGTCCTCTCATCCAACGGAAAACAACCTCGGCTACTACGGAGACATCAGCCGGCCTCTGGTCGCATCGAGGAGACGCCATGTGCAGCCACCAGCCGCCCTGCCCCACCTCCGACAGCCCGGACCACCAGTCCGCCGTGATCGTCTCGGCCCATCCCGAACAGGGCTGGAGTCTGCTGTGCAACGGCACCATCGTGTTCGACGACACCGGTGAGCTGCTGCCGGACGGCCGGGTGGTGCGCCCGCACCGCACCACCGGCCCGGTGGCGGCCGCGGTCTGACGTCGGGTCAGCGGGCGAACAGCTCGAACGCCACCGCCGGCTTCCCGCCGAACCGCTCCCCCGCCCCCTGCGTGGCCATGGTCAGGAACTCCCGGACGTACGTCTCGGGGTCCTGGTCCGTCAGCGCCTCGATGTACGCCCGGTGTTCGAGCAACGAACGCACCGCCGCCTCCAGGCCCGCCTCCGTCGCCTCCACCGCGTGGGTGGGGGTGGCGGAACCGGCGACGGCGACCCAGCGCACCCCGTTCCACGGCTCCAGGCCCTGCTCGGCCAGTTCCGGGAAGATCCAGCGGTTGCCGGCGTCGGCGGCCGCGTCGAGGGTGGCGCGGCCGACGGCGACGTGGTCCGGGGTGTTCCAGGCGACGCCGCCCCAGGTGTCCCGGTGGTTCAGGGTGATCACCAGCTCGGGGCGGTGCCGGCGGATCGCGGCGGCGATGTCGCGGCGCAGCGCGGTGCCGTACTCGATGACTCCGTCGCTGTGATCCAGGAACTCCACACTCGACACGCCTACGACCGCCGCGCTGGACCGCTGCTCCTGCTCGCGCAGCGGGGCGCACTGGGCCGGGTCCAGCGTGTCGATGCCGGCCTCGCCGCGGGTGGCGAGGACGTATGCCACGTGCCGGCCGGCCTCCGTCCACTGGGCGATGGCCGCGGAGCAGCCGTACTCCAGGTCGTCCGGATGGGCGACTACCGCCAGGGCGCGGTGCCAGTCTTCGGGCATGGGCTGGAGTTGGGTGATCTCTGTCATGGTCGCAGCGTAGCGCCGTGGGGATAACTGCCCGTTTCTGTCCGCGGGTTCGTTGTGGCTGGTCGCGCCCACGCGGCGGAGCCGCATATCGATACAGCCCCGCGCCCCTTGAGGCATCTTCACGCCTCGTCTCTTACAAGTGCGAGGAGGCGGTCCAGGACCCGTGGGCCGCCTGCTCGTACTCCGTCGTGTTCGAACTCGTCCGTCACCCAGGTGCGCAGGCCGCGGATCGACTGGGCCGTTTCCAGGGAGTGGGCGGTGTCGACGTACATGTCGTCGTGGTAGATCGCGGCCGCGACCGGCACCTCGTTCGCGGCGAGGCGTGCTGGGTCGTACAGCGGCTTCCAGTCCGCTCGGGCGGCCAGGAGGTCGGCGGTCTCGCGCAGGGGGCGCAGGGCGGGGTCGCAGTCGAACATCCAGGGATGGATGGTCTCGCCGGTGAACAGCAGCGGCCCGTCGCCCGCGAGTGCCTTGGCGGCGTCGAACTGCGGGAACTCGGCGCGGACGCGCTCGGCGGCCCAGGCGGTGGGGCGCTCGTCCTGGCCGTAGATCGCCTCGTGGACGAGGGCGTACAGGGGGTGTCCGGCGTACGACAGCAGGCCCTGCACCTCCTCCTGGAAGGCGTCGGAGAGCGCCGGGCCCTGCGGGGTGCGGACGAAGGCGTGCTCCAGGAGGTAGTGCAGCCGGTGGCTGCCCTCGCTGCCGCCGAGGAGGATGCCGAGGGACTGGAAGGCCTCGACCGTGAGCCGGTAGCCGTTGGGCAGCACCACGTCGTGGCTGAGGAGGTGGTCGGCGATCCGGCGGGCCCGTTCGACGTCCTGCGGGTAGCGGGCGTAGTGGGCGGTGACCTTGCGTTCGACGCGCGGGTAGGCGGCCCGGTAGACGTCGTCGGCGTGGGCGTCCAGGGAGGGCAGTCCGCCGGTGATGACGGCGGCGGACAGTCCCTCGGGGGCGGTGGAGAGGTAGTTGACCGTGCAGAAGCCGCCGAAGCTCTGGCCGAGGACGGTCCAGGGGGCGCCGCCGGTGACCTCGCGGCGGATCAGCTCGCAGTCCCGGACGATCGCGTCCGCGCGGAAGTGGGCCAGGTAGTCCGCCTGCTCGGCGGGGCCGCCGCGCAGCGGGAGGGTCTGGCGGTTGGCCGGGGTGGAGTGGCCGGTGCCGCGCTGGTCGAGCAGCAGCACGCGGTACTCCTTCAGGGCGCGGCCGAGCCAGGCCTGCTTGCCGACGAACCGGTTCGCGCCGAAGCCGGGACCGCCCTGGAGGTAGACCAGCCAGGGCAGGTCCTGGTGCGCCTTGTCGCCGGCGACGACCTCGCGCGCGTAGAGCTCGATCGTCTCCCCCGCCGGATCGGCGTGGTCGAGGGGCACGGTGAAGTGGCGGTCGGTGAGGACGACGCCGGGCTGGCGGTAGCTGACGCTCAACTGGTCTCCCGGTGCGGTCGGGCGGGTGCGGATCGCGTCCCAGTTCAGCACATGTCCGGCCGCCCGGCGGGGGCAGGGATCATGAATGGCTGCTGAACGGCGGTTCAGCGCCCGGTATGTCCGTCACTGACCGGCCGTTCAGCGCCCCGCCAGGCTGGAGCGGCGTACGACCAGCTCCGGCTGGAGGACGACCCGGCGGTGTTCGTGGGGGCGGCGGCCGGTGTCCGACTCGGTCTCCTCCAGCAGCAGCTCGGCGGCGAGCGCGCCCATGGTGACGGCGGGCTGCCGGACCGAGGTGAGCGGGACGGCCGCGGCGGCGGCGAACTCGATGTCGTCGTAGCCGACGATGGCGAGGTCGTCGGGGACGCTGACGCCGGCCGCGTACATGGCCTGGAGCACGCCGAGGGCGAGCAGGTCGTTGGCGCAGAAGACGGCGGTCGGGCGGTCGGCGAGGCCGAGCAGGCGGGCGCCGGCGTCCCGGCCCGCGGCGACGTCGAGCCGCTCGGTGGGCAGCTCGCGCAGCGCCTCCGGGCCGAGACCGGCCTCGGCGAGCGCGTTCAGCGCTCCGGTGCGGCGGTCGCGCACCTGGTTCAGGCCGGGCGGACCGCTGACGTACGCGATGGCCCGGTGCCCGGCGTCGACGAGATGCCGTACGGCCAGCGCGCCGCCCGCCACGTCGTCGACGGAGACCGAGCACTCGGTGGTGCCCTCGGCGACCCGGTCGACCAGCACGAACGGGATGCCGTGCCGGCGGAACGCCTCGATGTTCCGCCCGGTGGCGTCGGCCGGGGTGAGCAGCACGCCGCGCACCCGCTGCTCGGCGAAGAGCGACAGGTACTCGGCCTCCTCCGACGGCTCCTGGGCGCTGTTGCAGACCATCACGCCGAGCCCGGCCTCGCGCGCGGCGCGCTCGGCGCCACGCGCCACGTCGACGAAGAAGGGGTTGCCCATGTCGAGCACGAGCAGCCCCATGATCCGACTGCGGCCCGCGCGCAGCTGGCGCGCGGACTCGCTGCGGACATAGCCGAGCCGGTCGATCGCGGACAGCACGCGCGCCCGGGTCTCGGTGGCGACCGTGTCCGGACGGTTGATGACGTTCGACACCGTGCCCACGGAGACTCCGGCGGCGCGGGCGACGTCCTTGATACCCACCGACTGGGCCATCAGGCAGGGACCTCCAGGGAGACGAGGGGCGGCGGGAAGGCCTTCACACTACCGCCATGCCGCCCCTGAGCGACCTTGGTCACGACGGCAGACGGAAGTCGACGACGCGCAGCGCCGACGGGGTCGTACCGCTGGACTTCTCCTGGTACATCACCGACAGGACGCCGTCCTGCGCGACCCGGGTCTCGTCGATCACCACCTCGCCGAAGGCGTTCAGGCCAGCGCCGTCGTACAGCAGCCTCCAGTCGGTGTACCCGGAGGCCGCGGAGGCTCCGGCGATCCTGCCGTACGGGAAGACCGCGTACGCGTTGTCGTACGTGTCCAGGATCAGCTTGGTGCGCTGGCTGGAGTTCAGCGGGACCGGGATCTCGGTCTTCTGCCAGGTGCCGGAGGCGTTGCGGCGGACGTGGAAGGCCCGGCCGTTGGCGGTGCGGTCGGCGACGTAGTTCGTGGTGCACTGGCCGAAGCGGCCGGGGACGTAGGAGATGATCGCGTGCGGCCGGCCCGCGGAGTCGGTGAACTGGCTCTCCTGGTTCATCAGGGAATGATCGGGGTTCAGCGGGTCCACGACCAGACCCGCGTCGGCCACGGACACCCGGTCGGAGCCGCCCGTGACGCCGACGACCGTGCCCGCGTTGGTGCGCCAGGTGCGGCCGCGGTCGTCGGAGTAGACGTAGCCGGTGTCGTGGTTGGTGATGCCGCCGCTCGCGCACATCACCGCCGCGTTCTGCTCCCGCCAGGTGAAGAAGGCGTGCAGCCGGCCGTTGCGGTCGTAGTCGATGCCGTGCAGATACATGTTGCGGGCGGTGGACGAGCCGTGCTCGCTGGTGTACGTCCCCGTGGAGCTGGTCCACTCCCCCAGCGCCGTCCACTTGGTGCCGTCGTACTCGGCGAGGGCGTTGCGGCCGTTGCCGGAGACGCCGGCGCGGTAGCTGAGCTGGAGCCTGCCCTCGGGGGTGGAGACGAACTGCGGATAGGTGAACTGGGAGGTGAGGGCGAGCCCGTCGAGCGTGGACTGGGGTGCGCCGAACCGGCTCGCGGTCCAGCTCAGCCCTGCCGGATTGTCCATGAGCCCGGCGACGGACTTGACATACGTGAAGCCGTCGCTGTGGGAGTCCATGTTGAGGTGCAACCGGCCGTCGACTTTCGAGACGCCCATGGAGATGACGTTGTGGGAGTCGTTGTACCGGAGCGTGTGGCCGACCTTGACGGTCTGCCAGGTGGTGGCGCCGAGGGCGCGGCGGCCGACGACGGCGTTGCGGTCGGCGGTGTACCAGACGGCGTACTGGTAGCCCTTGTAGGTCAGCAGGCCGTTCTTCTGGAAGGAGTTGTTGTTGACCAGGCCGTCATAGGAGACGAAGTAGATCGCCTGGCTGTCGAGGGTCGTGGTGGCCGTGCGGGTGACCGAGGGGCCGGGGACGGCGGCCCGCGCGACGCCGGGAGCGGCTGCCGCGGCGGCCGCCAGGGCACCGGCCAGCACGGTACGTCTTCTCAGGGGACTCATGAGCGGCTCCGGATCAGGCGAGGTGGAAGACTTCGGTGAGCGGCTTCATCGCTTCGTCGGGACGGGCACCGTCGAGCGACTCGAAGAAGGGGGCCATCTCGGCCTGCCAGCGGGCGTTGACGTCCGTGGCCTCCATCCCGGCGAGCGCGGCCTCGAAGTCCTCGGTCTCCAGGTAGCCGACGAGCAGGCCGTCGTCGCGCAGGAAGAGCGAGTAGTTGTGCCAGCCGGTGGCCGAGAGAGCGTCCAGCATCTCCGGCCACACGGCGGCGTGGCGTTCGCGGTACTCGGCGATGCGGTCCTCGCGGACCTTGAGCAGGAAACAGACGCGCTGCATGAAGTACCACTCCCGGCGGGTGAGGGGGATCAGAAGTTGTAGTCGTCGATGTTCTTGGCGTCGAAGACGGTCGGCTTGCCGAGGCTGATCACGCCGTCCTTGCCGATCGTGTACTCGCCCATGGATCCGGCGGTGAAGGTCTCGCCCTCCTTGCCGGTGATCTGCCCGGAGGCCAGCGCGACGGCGGTACGGGCGGCCAGCTCGCCCAGCTTCGCCGGGTCCCACAGCTCGAACGCCTCGACGGTGCCGTTCTTGACGTACTTGCGCATGTCGTTCGGGGTGCCGAGGCCGGTCAGCTTGACCTTGCCCTTGTACTTGGAGCCCGACAGGTACTGGGCGGCGGCCTTGATGCCGACGGTGGTCGGGGAGATGATCCCCTTCAGGTTCGGGTACTCCTGGAGCAGGCCCTGGGTCTGCTGGAAGGACTGCTGGGCGTCGTCGTTGCCGTAGGCGATCTTGACGAGCTTCATGTCCTTGTACTTCGGATCCTTGAGCTCGTCCTTCATGAACTCGATCCAGGTGTTCTGGTTGGTCGCGGTCTGCGCGGCGGACAGGATCGCGATCTCGCCCTTGTAGCCGATCTGCTCGGCGAGCAGCTGGACCTCGGTGCGGCCCAGGTCCTCGGCGGACGCCTGCGAGACGAAGGCGTTGCGGCAGTCGGGCTTGGTGTCCGAGTCGTACGTCACGACCTTGATGTCATTGCTCATCGCCTGCTTCAGCGCGGTGCACAGGGCGCCCGGGTCCTGCGCGGACACGGCCATCGCGTCGACCTGCTGCTGGGTGAGGGTGTTGACGTAGGAGACCTGCCCGGACGTGTCGGTCGCGCTGGACGGCCCGACCTCCTTGTAGCTGGACCCCAGCTCCTTCAGCGCCTTCTCGCCGCCCTTGTCGGCGGTGGTGAAGTACGGGTTGTTGACCTGCTTGGGCAGGAAGCCGACGGTCAGACCCTTCTTCAGCTCGGCATTGGGGTCGGCCTTGCCGGCCGCGGCCGCCGAGCCGCCCTCGTTGGCCACGTCCTTCTTGGTGGTGCCACCACAGGCGGTCAGGGCGAGGGCGAGGGAGGTGACGCCGGCGAGAACAGCAGAGGTGCGGCGGAGGGATGACTTACGCATGAGGGGTCCTTATTGACAGGGGTGAGTGGATGCCCCTTTAGGGGCGCGGGGAACTGCGCGACCAGCCACGGACGGCCAGTCAGCCGGACGATTGAGCGCGTACAACGGCGATCTGCCGCGCGACCCGAGGCCCGAGGACGGAAAGAACGAGCAACACACCGGTAACGACAATCTGCGACTGAGCGGAAACGTCCTGAAGGCTCATGACGTTCTGCAGCGCACCCAGCAGGAAGACACCGGCGATCGCACCACCGAGCGTCCCCTTGCCACCGTCGAAGTCGATACCACCGAGCAAGACAGCGGCGACAACAGAGAGTTCCAGCCCGGTCGCGTTGTCATAGCGCGCGCTCGCGTAGTGCAGGGCCCAGAACACACCGGTCAGCGAGGCCATCAGCCCGGTCAGCGTGAACAGAATCAGCTTCTGCCGCTTGACCCGGATCCCCGCGAACCGCGCCGCCTCCTCACTCGCCCCGATCGCGAACAGCGACCGCCCGAACGGCGTGGCGTGCAGCGCGACCACGGCGATCGCCAGCAGCACCAGGAAGGGCAGGAAGGCGTACGGAACAAACGTGTCACCCATCCGTCCCGCCGCGAAGTCCAGATACTGCGCAGGGAAATCGGTCACCGCGTCGGACCCGAGCACGATCTGCGCGATGCCCCGGTAGGCGGCGAGGGTGCCGATGGTGACGGCGAGGGAGGGCAGCCCCAGCTTGGTGACCAGCAGGCCATTGACCAGCCCGCACACCACACCGAGCAGCAGACACATGGGAATGATCGTCTCGATCGCCATCCCCTGGTTCCACAGCGCGCCCATCACCGCACCGGAAAGACCCGCGGTGGAGGCGACGGACAGATCGATCTCACCGGAGACGACCAGCAGCGTCATCGGCAGCGCGATCAACGCGATGGGCAGCGTGTTGCCGATCAGGAACGACAGGTTCAGCGCGTTGCCGAATCCCTCCACGAAGGAGAAGGAGAACAACAGCAGAACGATCAGCAGCGCACCGACGACCGTGTCCCACCGGACCGCACGCGTCAGGGACTCAGGCATGGCGAGCATTCCTCTTCTTCAGGGCGGAGCCCACCCGCAGCGCGACGACCCGGTCGACCGCGATGGCGAGGATGAGCAGGATGCCGTTGATCGCGAGCACCCAGACCGAGCTGACGCCGAGGGCGGGCAGCACGCTGTTGATGGAGGTCAGCAGCAGCGCGCCGAGGGCCGCGCCGTAGACGCTGCCGGAGCCGCCGGTGAAGACCACACCGCCCACGACGACGGCGCTGACGACGGTGAGTTCGTAACCGTTGCCGGTGCCGGAGTCGACGTTGCCGAACCGGGCCAGGTACATCGCGCCGGCGAGTCCGGCGAGCGCCCCGCAGAAGGTGTACGCGGCGAGGATCCGCTTGCGGACGGGGATGCCGGCGAGCCGGGCGGCCTCGGGGTTGGAGCCGAGCGCGTACAGCTCGCGGCCGCTGCCGAAGTGCTTGAGGTAGTACGCGGTCGCCACCAGGACGGCCAGGGCGATCAGCGCCAGGTACGGCACCGCGGAGATACCGCCGGAGCCGAAGTCGACGAAGGAGCCGGGCAGGTCGGCCGCGGTGATCTGCCGGGAGCCGACCCAGATGGAGTCGATGCCGCGGATGATGTAGAGCGTGCCGAGGGTGACGACCAGCGCGGGCACCTGCCCGAGGCTGACCAGCAGGCCGTTGAGAAGGCCGAACCCGACACCCATCAGTACGGCGAGGAGGATGGCGACCACGGAATTGCCGCCGCCCTGGAGATACGTTCCGGCGGCGAAGGCGCTGATGCCGAGCGTCGAGCCGACCGACAGGTCCACATTGCGGGTGATGACGACCAGGGACTGGCCGGTGGCGACCAGGACCAGGATGGTCGCGTTCAGCAGCAGGTCCTTGATGCCCTGCTCGGAGAGGAACTCGCTGTTGCCGGCCTGGGTGACGGCGATCATCACCAGGAAGACGACCAGGATGGCGAGCTCGCGCATCTTGAAGACGCGGTCGACGAGGCGGGTGCCGCCGGACTTGGGCGCGTCCGACACGGGCGCTTGCTGAGGAGCGGTAACCGTCACGCGGCGGCCCTCCCCGTGGCTGCTGCCATCACGGTTTCCTCGGTGGCGTCGGAGCGCGGGATCTCGGCAGTGAGCCGGCCCTCGTGCATCACCAGCACGCGGTCGGCCATGCCGAGGATCTCGGGCAGGTCGGAGGAGATCATCAGGACGGCCACGCCGTCCGCGGCGAGCTGGGACAGCAGGCGGTGCACCTCGGACTTGGTCCCGACGTCGATGCCGCGCGTCGGCTCGTCGACGATCAGCACCTTGGGCCGGGTGGCGAGCCATTTGGCGAGGACGACCTTCTGCTGGTTGCCGCCGGACAGCGTGGAGACGGCGTCGGCGATCCGGGCGTACTTCACCTGGAGCTTGACGGCCCAGTCGAGGGAGCGGCTGCGTTCGGCGCCGCGGTCCATGAGGCCCGCCTTCACGGTCGTACGAAGACCCGTGAGACCGATGTTGCGCTCGATGGACATGTCCATCACCAGGCCCTGGGCGCGCCGGTCCTCGGGGACGAGGGCCAGTCCGGCGGCCATGGCGGTGGAGGGGGCGCCGTTGACCAGGGGCCTGCCGTCCACGGAGACCTCCCCGGCGTCCCAGCGGTCGACGCCGAAGACGGCCCGGGCGACCTCGGTACGGCCCGCGCCGACCAGTCCGGCGAGGCCGACGATCTCCCCGCGCCGCACCTCGAAGGAGACGTCGGTGAAGACGCCCTCGCGGGTCAGCCGACGCACGCTGAGCGCGACCTCGCCGGGTGTCACGTCCTGCTTGGGGTACAGCTCCTCGAGGTCGCGGCCGACCATCCGGCGGACCAGGTCGTCCTCGGTCATCCCGGCGAGGGGTTCACTGGCGATCCAGGCGCCGTCGCGCAGGGTGGTCACCTTCTGGCAGATCTCGAAGATCTCCTCCAGCCGGTGGGAGATGAACAGGACGGCGGCGCCCTGTTCCTTGAGGGTGCGGACCACGCCGAAGAGGCGGGCGACCTCGCTGCCGGTGAGCGCGGCGGTCGGCTCGTCCATGATCAGGACGCGGGCGTCGAAGGAGAGCGCCTTGGCGATCTCCACGATCTGCTGGTCCGCGATGGACAGCCCGCGCGCGGGGCGGTCGGGGTCGAGGTCGACGCCGAGGCGCCGCATCAGTGCGGCGGTCGCGGCGCGGGTGGTCTTGTGGTCGATGCGGCCGAGGGCGCGTTTGGGCTGCCGGCCCATGAAGATGTTCTCGGCGATCGACAGGTCGGGGAAGAGCGTGGGCTCCTGATAGATCACGGCGATGCCGGCGTCGCGGGCGTCGCCGGGGCCGTGGAAGACGACGGGCGCGCCGTCGAGCAGCACCTGGCCGGCGTCCGGCCGGTGCACTCCGGCGAGCGTCTTGATGAGGGTCGACTTGCCCGCGCCGTTCTCCCCGGCGAGGGCGTGGACCTCGCCCGGGAACAGCTCCAGGGACACGTCCCGCAGGGCGCGTACGGCGCCGAAGGACTTGGAGACGCCCTCGAGCGCCAGCACCGGGGGCGGCCCCGTGTCGGACGGGTGGGTCATTGGGGGCTCCTCGACGACGCGGTGCGTCGTGAAAGGTTTCAACTGGGTTGCCGGGACGTTAGGCAGGCCAGCCATGTCACGTCAATGGGTCCGTGTCGAAAAAATTTCGATAGTCGAAGGTCACCGCGAGGTCACGAAGAGCGGGGTTGGTCAGAGTGCTTGACACCCCTCCGAGGGACTCATAGCTTGCCCTACTGAATCGTTTCATTGAATCGGTAGGAGCCCAGCAGTGACCGATGTCGCCGCGGTGAAGGCCGCGCTGAAGACCCAGGCCGTCGAGACGCCGTCGTGGGCGTACGGGAACTCCGGGACCCGCTTCAAGGTGTTCGCCCAGAAGGGTGTGCCGCGCACCCCGCAGGAGAAGCTCGAGGACGCCGCCAAGGTCCACGAGTTCACCGGCGTCGCCCCGACCGTCGCGCTGCACATCCCGTGGGACAAGGTCGACGACTACCCGGCACTGGCGAAGTTCGCCGAGGAGCGCGGCGTGCGGCTCGGCGCCATCAACTCCAACACCTTCCAGGACGACGACTACAAGCTGGGCAGCATCTGCCACCCGGACGCGGCGGTGCGGCGCAAGGCCGTCGACCATCTGCTGGAGTGCGTCGACATCATGGACGCCACGGGCTCCGCCGATCTGAAGCTGTGGTTCGCGGACGGGACGAACTATCCCGGGCAGGACGACATCCGGGCCCGCCAGGACCGGCTCGCCGAGGGCCTCGCCGAGGTGTACGCGCGGCTGGGCGAGGGGCAGCGGATGCTGCTGGAGTACAAGTTCTTCGAGCCGGCCTTCTACACGACGGACGTGCCGGACTGGGGGACGGCGTACGCCCACTGTCTGAAGCTGGGTCCGAAGGCGCAGGTCGTGGTGGACACCGGGCACCACGCGCCGGGCACCAACATCGAGTTCATCGTGGCGACGCTGCTGCGGGAGGGGAAGCTCGGCGGGTTCGACTTCAACTCGCGGTTCTACGCGGACGACGACCTGATGGTGGGGGCGGCGGATCCGTTCCAGCTGTTCCGGATCATGTACGAGGTGGTCCGCGGGGGCGGGTTCACTCCGGACGTGGCGTTCATGCTCGATCAGTGTCACAACATCGAGGCGAAGATCCCGGCGATCATCCGTTCGGTGATGAATGTCCAGGAAGCGACTGCCAAGGCGCTTCTGGTCGACCGCGTGGCTTTGGCTGAGGCCCAGGCCTCCGGGGACGTGCTCGGGGCCAATGCCGTGCTGATGGATGCGTTCAACACCGATGTGCGGCCGCTTCTTCGTGAGGTGCGGGAGGAGATGGGGCTGGACCCCGAGCCGCTTGCCGCGTACGCCCGTTCCGGGTGGGCCGAGAAGATCGTGGCTGAGCGGGTGGGTGGGCAGCAGGCCGGTTGGGGGGCGTGAGCGTCTGCCGGGTTCTGTCGTACGCGGACTGCGGGCCGTATGTGGCTGGTCGCGCAGTTCCCCGCGCCCCTTTCTGTAGGCACCCTCTTTTCGAAGGAACCGATTGTCATGGCAACCCATCCTGAGGCCGCCGCTCTTCTTGCCCGGTCCCATCGGCTCGGAGCCGATCCCCGGAACACCAACTACGCCGGCGGGAACGCGTCGGCCAAGGGCACCGACACCGACCCCGTGACGGGAGGTGATGTGGAGCTGATGTGGGTGAAGGGGTCCGGGGGTGATCTCGGGACGCTTACCGAGGCGGGGCTGGCCGTGCTGCGGCTGGACCGGCTGCGGGCGCTCGTCGATGTGTACCCGGGTGTGGAGCGCGAGGACGAGATGGTCGCCGCGTTCGACTACTGCCTGCATGGGAAGGGTGGGGCGGCGCCGTCGATCGACACGGCCATGCACGGGCTCGTCGACGCCGCGCATGTCGACCATCTGCATCCGGACTCCGGGATCGCGCTGGCGTGTGCGGCCGACGGGGAGAAGCTGACCGCCGAGTGTTTCGGGGACAGCGTGGTGTGGGTGCCGTGGCGGCGGCCCGGGTTCCAGCTCGGGCTGGACATCGCGGCCGTCAAGGAGGCCAACCCGCAGGCCATCGGGTGCGTTCTCGGCGGGCACGGGATCACGGCGTGGGGGGACACCGCGGAGGAGTGCGAGCGGAACTCGCTGCACATCATCCGGACCGCGGAGAAGTTCCTGGAGGAGCGCGGGAAGGCCGAGCCGTTCGGGCCCGTGATCGAGGGGTTCGAGGCGCTGCCCGAGGGCGAGCGGCGGGAGCGGGCGGCGGCGCTGGCGCCCTATGTGCGGGCCGTCGCCTCGCAGGACAAGCCGCAGGTCGGGCACTTCGATGACGCCGACGTGGTGCTGGACTTCCTGGCCCGCGCCGAGCACCCGCGGCTCGCCGCGCTCGGCACCTCCTGCCCGGACCACTTCCTGCGGACGAAGGTCCGGCCGCTGGTGCTGGACCTGCCGCCGACGGCTCCGCTGGAGGAGGCGGTGGCCCGGCTGAAGGAGCTGCACGCCGCGTACCGCGAGGAGTACGCCGCCTACTACGAGCGGCACGCCGAGCCCGACTCCCCCGCGATGCGCGGCGCCGACCCGGCGATCGTGCTGGTCCCGGGCGTGGGCATGTTCAGCTTCGGCAAGGACAAGCAGACGGCCCGCGTGGCGGGCGAGTTCTATGTCAACGCGATCAACGTGATGCGGGGCGCCGAGGCGGTGTCGACGTACGCGCCGATCGAGGAGTCGGAGAAGTTCCGGATCGAGTACTGGGCGCTGGAGGAGGCCAAGCTCCAGCGGATGCCGAAGCCGAAGCCGCTGGCGACCCGGGTGGCGCTGGTGACCGGCGCGGGCAGCGGGATCGGCAGGGCGATCGCGCACCGGCTGGTCGCCGAGGGCGCGTGTGTCGTCGTCGCCGATCTGAACGCGGAGAACGCGGCGGCGGTGGCCGAGGAGCTGGGCGGGCCGGACAAGGCGGTCGCCGTGGCCGTGGACGTGACCTCCGAGGAGCGGATCGCCGAGGCGTTCAAGGCGGCGCTGCTGGCCTTCGGCGGGGTGGATCTCGTCGTCAACAACGCCGGCATCTCCATCTCCAAGCCGCTCCTGGAGACCTCCGCGAAGGACTGGGACCTCCAGCACGACATCATGGCCCGCGGGTCGTTCCTGGTGTCGCGGGAAGCGGCGCGGGTGATGATCGCGCAGGGGCTGGGCGGCGACATCGTCTACATCGCCAGCAAGAACGCCGTGTTCGCCGGGCCGAACAACATCGCGTACTCCGCCACCAAGGCCGACCAGGCCCACCAGGTGCGGCTGCTCGCCGCCGAGCTGGGCGAGCACGGCATCCGCGTCAACGGGGTCAACCCGGACGGGGTCGTGCGCGGCTCGGGCATCTTCGCGGGCGGCTGGGGTGCCCAGCGGGCGGCCGTGTACGGGGTGCCGGAGGAGAAGCTGGGCGAGTTCTACGCCCAGCGGACGCTGCTGAAGCGGGAGGTGCTGCCGGAGCATGTGGCGAACGCCGTGTTCGCGCTGACCGGCGGGGACCTGACGCACACCACGGGTCTGCACGTTCCGGTCGACGCGGGCGTCGCCGCCGCCTTCCTGCGGTGAGCGCGCTCGTGAAGTCGTACGCCGCGGTCGACCTCGGCGCGTCCAGCGGGCGCGTCATGGTCGGCCGCGTCGGCCGGCACGAACTGGAGCTGACCGAGGCGCACCGCTTCCCCAACCGGCCCGTGCGGCTGCCCGAGGGACTGCGCTGGGATGTGCTCGCGCTGTACGCGGGGGTGCTGGAGGGGTTGAGGGCGACCGGCCAGGTGGACTCCGTCGGCATCGACAGCTGGGCCGTGGACTACGGTCTGCTGGACGCGGACGGGGCACTGCTCGGCAACCCGGTGCACTACCGGGACACGCGCACCGAGGGCGTCGCGGAGTCGGTGTGGGCGACGGTGCCCGCGGCGGAGCTGTACGCGGCGACCGGGCTTCAGTACGCGCCGTTCAACACGCTCTACCAACTGACCGCCGCCCGTTCGTCCGCGCAGTTCGCCCACGCCAAGCGGCTGTTGCTGATCCCGGACCTGATGGCCTACTGGCTGACCGGCGAGCAGGGCACCGAGCTGACGAACGCGTCCACCACCCAGCTCGTCGACCCGCGCACGCGGGACTGGGCGTACGACGTGGCGGCGCGGCTGGGCATCGACCTGAGCCTGTTCGCGCCGCTGCGGCAGCCCGGGGATCCGGCGGGTCTGTTGCGCCCCGAGGTGCTGGAGGAGACCGGGCTCACGGGTCCGGTTCCGGTGACGGCGGTCGGCTCGCACGACACCGCGTCCGCGGTGGCGGCCGTACCGGCGACCGGGGAGCGGTTCGCGTACATCTGCACCGGCACCTGGTCGCTGGCCGGTCTGGAGCTGACCGCGCCGGTGCTGACCGAGGAGAGCCGGGCCGCGAACTTCACCAATGAGCTGGGGCTGGACGGCACGGTCCGCTACCTGCGGAACATCATGGGTCTGTGGCTGCTCCAGGAGTGCGTACGGGCCTGGGGCGAGCCGGATCTGGGCGAGCTGCTGCGGGCGGCGGCCGTGGTGCCGACGCTGCGGTCCGTGGTGGACGCGGGGGACGCGGCGTTCCTCGCGCCGGGGCGGATGCCGGAGCGGATCGCCGAGGCGTGCCGGGCGTCGGGGCAGCCGGTGCCGGAGTCGCCCGCCGAGATCACCCGGTGCATCCTCGACTCCCTCGCCCTCGCCCACCGGCGCGCCGTCGAGGACGCCCAGCGGCTCGCCGGGACGTCCGTGGACGTCGTGCATGTGGTCGGCGGCGGGGTGCGCAACGCGCTGCTGTGCCAGCTGACCGCCGACGCCTGCGGGCTGCCGGTGGTGGCGGGGCCGACCGAGGCGGCGGCCCTCGGCAATGTGCTGGTGCAGGCGCGGGCCCACGAGCTGGTCGGCGACCGCGCCGACATGCGCCGGCTGCTCACCCGCACCCAGCCGCTGACCCGCTACGAACCGCGCGGGGACACCGCCCGCTGGCGCGCGGCCCAGGACCGGCTCGCCGCGCGCTGACCGCCGGCCGTGCTCCGACCGCCGGCCGTGCTCCGGCCCGTCCGCTCGGCGGGCCGGGGCCCGGCCTCCTCCCCCGCCCGTCACCCCCGAACTACCCTGCACTCATCCGATGATCGACCACGAGGAGCCGCGATGCGTGTCGCTCTGTTCCTGACCTGTGTCAACGACACGCTCTATCCGGACACCGGGCGTGCCGTGGTGAAGCTGCTGACCAGGCTGGGCGTGGAGGTCGACTTCCCGATGGCCCAGACCTGCTGCGGGCAGGCGCACTACAACACGGGCTACCGGCATGAGGCGGAGCCGTTGGCGCGGCATTTCGCGGATGTCTTCGGGGAGTACGAGGCGATCGTGACGCCGTCCGGGTCGTGCGGGGCGATGGTGCGGGAGCTGTATCCGCGGATGGGCGAGCGGGCGCGGGCGGAGGGCCGCGGGGACACGCTGGCCGCGACGCTGGCGCCCGTGGTGCCGAAGACGTACGAGCTGACGGAGTTCCTGGTGGACGTGCTGGGGGTGACGGACGTCGGCGCCTACTACCCGCACACGGTGACGTACCACCCGACCTGTCACGGGCTGCGCGGGCTGGGCCTCGGCGACCGGCCGCGGCGGCTGCTGGCGGCGGTGAAGGGGCTGGAGCTGGTGGAGCTGCCGGGCGCGGAGGAGTGCTGCGGTTTCGGCGGCACGTTCGCGCTGAAGAACTCCGACGTCTCCGCGGCGATGGGCGCCGACAAGGTCCGCAACGCCGAGTCGACCGGCGCGGAGGTGCTGTGCGCGGCCGACAACTCCTGTCTGATGCACATCGGCGGCACCATGGCGCGGCTCAGGACGGGCATGCGCCCGGTGCACATCGCGGAGATCCTGGCGAGCACGGAAGAGGAGCCCCTGGCATGAGCGGAACCTTCGTCGGCATGCCGGCCTTCCCGGCGGCGGCGCACGAGGCGGTGCGCAATCCGACGCTGCGCGGCAATCTGCGGCACGCCACCCACACGATCCGCGCCAAGCGGGCCAAGGCGGTGGCCGAGGTCGAGGACTGGGCGGAGCTGCGCGAGGCCGGGAAGCGGATCAAGGACCATACGCTCCGACACCTCGACGAGTACCTGGTGCGGTTGGAGGAGTCGGTGACGGCCGCCGGTGGGGTCGTGCACTGGGCGGCCGACGCGGCGGAGGCCAACCGGATCGTCGCCGAACTGGTCAAGGCGACCGGCGAGTCGGAGGTCGTCAAGGTCAAGTCGATGGCCACGCAGGAGATCGGGCTCAACGAGGCCCTGGAGGCGGAGGGCATCCGCGCCTACGAGACCGATCTCGCCGAGCTGATCGTGCAGCTGGGCAAGGACCGCCCGTCGCACATCCTCGTGCCCGCAATCCACCGCAACCGCGGCGAGATCCGCGACATCTTCCGCTCGGAGATGGCCGAGTGGGGCCGCCCGGCCCCCGAGGGCCTGACCGACACCCCCGCCGAACTCGCAGAGGCGGCCCGGCTGCACCTGCGGGAGAAGTTCCTGCGGGCCAAGGTCGGTATCTCCGGCGCCAACTTCATGGTCGCCGAGACCGGCACGCTGGTGGTCGTCGAATCCGAAGGCAACGGGCGGATGTGCCTGACCCTCCCCGAGACGCTGATCTCGGTCGTCGGCATCGAGAAGATCGTGCCGACCTGGCGGGACCTGGAGGTGTTCCTGCAGACCCTCCCCCGCTCCTCGACGGCCGAGCGCATGAACCCGTACACGTCGATGTGGACCGGGACCACGGACGAGGACGGACCGAAGACCTTCCACCTGGTGCTGCTCGACAACGGCCGCACCGACACCCTCGCCGACGAGGTCGGCCGCCAGGCGCTGCGCTGCATCCGCTGCTCGGCCTGCCTGAACGTGTGCCCGGTGTACGAGCGGGCGGGCGGCCACGCCTACGGCTCGGTCTACCCGGGTCCGATCGGGGCGATCCTGAGCCCGCAACTCCGGGGCACCGGCAGCGAGATCGACGCCTCGCTGCCGTACGCGTCGTCGCTGTGCGGCGCCTGCTACGAGGTGTGCCCGGTCGCCATCGACATCCCCGAGGTGCTGGTGCATCTGCGGGAGCGGGTCGCCCAGGGCGGTCCGGTGACCCGCGAGGGCAACCGGGTGGTGCTGCGGCCGGCGAAGGGGCACGCGGCCGAGCGGGCGGCGATGCGGGCGGCCCGCTGGGCCTTCACCCGCCCCGGAGCGCTGCGCACGGGCCAGCGGCTGGCCTCCCGCACCCGCCGCTTCCATCCGCGCACCCTGCCGGGCCCCGGCCGGGCGTGGAGCGGGACCCGGGATCTGCCACCGCTGCCGGCGGAACCGTTCCGGGACTGGTGGCAGCGGACGCACGGCGGAAAGGACGGCGCCAAGTGAGCAGTAGGGACCGGATCCTGGGCCGGGTGCGGCGCGCGCTGGCCGATGTGCCGCGCGAGGACACCCCGTACGAGCGGGCGGTCGCCCGTGACTATCTGCGCGAGCACGGCGGGCGTACCGTCGCCGAGACGGTGGACCTGCTGGCCGAGAACCTGGCGGACTACCGGGCGATCGTGCACCGGTGCGCGGCGGCCGAACTGCCCGCGGTGATCGCGGGATTGCTGTCCGGGCACGGTTCGCGGACGGTGCTCGTGCCGCCGGGGCTCGATCCGGGCTGGCTGGCGGAGTCCGAGGCGGCGCGGGTGCCGGACCGGGCCGAGTCGACCCCTCACGAGCTGGATCGGGTGGACAGCGTGGTCACGGCGTGCGCGGTGGCGATCGCCGAGACCGGCACGATCGTCCTGGACGGCGGTGCCGACCAGGGCCGCCGCCGTATCACGTTGGTCCCGGACCACCACGTCTGTGTGGTCCGGGTTCCCGAGCAGGTGGTCTCCTCCGTGCCACAGGCGCTCGAACGCCTCGACCCGGCCCGCCCGCTGACCTGGATCTCCGGCCCGTCGGCGACCAGCGATATCGAGCTGGACCGGGTGGAGGGGGTGCACGGTCCGCGCACGTTGGAGGTGGTGCTGGTGACCGGTCAGCCGAGCGGCGACATCACCTCGTAGATGCCGGACGGCAAGGGGCCGACCTGGTGGCGCCGGTTCATCCGGCGGCGTCGTTCAGCCGCTCGGGGTCCAGGACGGTGATGCGGCCGCGGGCCAGGCGGAGCAGGCCGCGGCCGGCGAACTCGTGGAGGACCTTGGTGGTCGTCTCGCGTGAGGTGCCGGCCAGGGCGGCGAGCTGTTCGTGGGTGAGGGCGATCTGCGGGTGGCGTGCCGTTGGCAGCAGCCTGCCCGTGGGGGTGTCGGCGCGAGCGGCGAGGGTCGTCAGAGTGGCGGCGATGCGCTGGGGGACGGATTTGAAGACGCTGTCGGACAGGCGCTGTTCCAGATCGGCGATGCGGCGGCCGAGGATCTCGGTGATCCGGGCGGCGATCCGCGCGTCCGACAGCAGGAACTTGTGCACGTCGGCGCGGCTCATCACGCACACGGTGACGTCCTCGAGGGCCTCGGCGAAGTTGTCGTACATGCGCTGGCCGAGCAGCGCCATCTCGCCGAAGATCGTGCCGGGGCTGATGATCGCGCAGGTCAGGGCGCGACCGTCGGCGGAGACGCGGAAGATGCGCACGCGACCGCGCTTGAGGATGAACAGCACCTCGCTGGGCTGCTGCGGGGAGTGGAGGATCTCCCCGGCGGAGTAGGTCTTCATGGGGGCCGCGGCGGCGATGGCCTCCATCTCCGGCTCGGACAGGTCACGGAAGATGTCGACCTCGGACATGCACCACGTGCGGTCGGCTTCGTCGTCGCGCTCGATCATGTGCGTGGTCTCCTCCCGTCGCCCCGGCGCCCAGGGCGGGGGCGCGGCGCCCCACGGCGGGCTGGCCAGCGCCTCGGTGCCCTCGGCCAGACAGTAGGGCACAAGGTCTCTGCCGGGGGTGCTGCCGCGCTGGGCAGCACCCTGTGGCAGGGGTCCGGGGCCGTCCGGCGAGGCGAGTGGGGCCGGCGTCATCACTCGGCCGAGCCGGTCCGCCTGCCCATGGCTTGGGCGAGGCCGGCGTAGGTCAGCCCCGCGAGCAGCCCGAAGACCAGGTGGCCACCGAGACTGGAGCTGGTGACGTCGTTCCATTCGAAGACCGGCATGCCCATGTTGGCGGGCATGATCCACAGGGCGCCCACGGTCCACCAGACGGCTCCGTAGGCGAGTCCGAGGACGACGGCGGGCGCGAGCCTCTGGGCGAACTCGCCCAGCAGGACGCCGAAGCCGATGCCCGCGAAGACGGCGATGGCCAGGTGGATCAGCCAGCCGACGAAGGCGTGGGTGGAGCCGAGCAGCCCGGCCACCATGGTGATCATCGCGGTGTCCGCCATCGGCCGCGACACCGACATCCAGATGCCGAACCGGACCCCGCCCACCAGCCCGGCCGTCGCGCCGTAGAGCGCGTGGACCGGGATGACGGCCGTGGTGGGCGATACCCGCAAGGTGGCGGTCATGGTGAGGGCCCCTCTCCTGTCATGAGTGTTCCGCCCCTCTTCTTGTTCCTGTCGGCTCCGACGCTAGGAGCCGTGCAGGGTGCACGTATGTGAGGGCGCTTACGTACGGGCCGGTAGGCCATGACCTGCACATCGGGGTGAAGTGCTCGGCCGGCACCAGGTCGCTGCCGCGCTCCGGCACGTTCAGCTTCTCCCGCATCGCCCGCGGAGTCCGGCCCGGATACGGCCTCGCCACCACGTCGAAGACCACCTCCCGAGGTGCCGCGATGTAGAAGCACAGCGATCGCATACGGCTCTCCGTGACAAGTGGTCAGGTCGTGCTGGGCATGTATCGCGCTGCTGTGACTCCGGCCATCGTCCGGAGTCTCGTGTAGTAGGACGTGCAGTAGTCGTCGTCGATGCGGGGCAGGACCTTGTCGAGGTCCGCGACGCATGCCCAGAGGATCGCGATGCCCTCATCGGCGAGCCCGCCGTCGAGCTCCCTTTGGACGAGACCGGCGACATCCGCGTCGAGCAGAACCAGGTCCACCCCCTCGAAGTCCACGCCACGGAAACCGGCGGGGAACGGCGCGCGCATGTGCTCCTCCCACAGCTGGGAGAGCCGGCCGTCATGGTGTCGATCACTCATGCCCCTCATCATCTCCTTCGCGGCCGTCACCCTGGCATCGCTCGGGAGGGACACGCCCCGCGGCGCCCTGCCTCGTGCACCCGACTTGATCGGGCACAAGATGTCGGGTCCGGCATGGGAGGCGCTGCCTAGCGTGGTGATCGTCAAGAGGAAGGAGACCGGGCATGATCCGGCGCCGTCGTGCACGGCATCGGACCGGGCGAGGCCCGCCGTACCGGCGCCGCGCTCAGCTCCCAGTCCCGGATGGCCTTCCGTCTCACCATCGAAGGGAGCAGCAGTATGCGATACCGCGTTGTGGACAAGGCGGACTTCACCGTCGTCGGGCTCAAGACCCGGGCGCCGCTGGTACATACGGGGCCGAACCGGGCGATCATGGACTTTGTCCGCGGGATCGCCCCGCAGACCCTGGAGCGCCTGGAGAAGCTGTCGGACCAGGAGCCGCACGGCATCGTCGCGGTCTGCGACGACCTGGACCCCAGCCGCGCCGAGGGCACCGAACTCGACTACTACCACGGTGTGATCACCTCCGCGGCCGCGCCCGAGGGCACGACCACGCTGGCCGTCGCGGCCGGCACCTGGGCGGTCTTCACCACCTCCGGGCCGGCGCCGCAGGCCATCCAGGAGCTGTGGCGGGACGTGTTCACCGAGTGGTTCCCGTCGAACCCGTACCGCAGCCGACCCGGCCCTGAGATCCTGCGCACCCGCCTGTCGGCGGACAAGACCGAGGCCGACGCCGAACTGTGGCTCCCGGTGGAGCGCATCTAAGGCAGCCGGACTCGGGCATGGGGATGGCGAGGATCGCTGTCTACGCTCCTCGTTCCTCCGGCATCCCCGTCGGCTGCGGCGCAGTCCAGCTGGTGAGGAGCCGGAGGGCCTCGGCGGTGTCGGACGCGGGCTCGACGTTGTAGACGCACAGAGTCTGTTCGGCATCGCCGGGCACCTGGAAGGACTCGTACGAGAAGGACAGGTGGCCGACCAGGGGGTGGTGATAGTGCTTCATACCGTGCGTGCGGCGCAGCACCCGGTGGTCGTTCCACCAGGCTGAGAACTCCGGTGACTTCAGGGTGAGTTCGCCGACGAGGTCGGCGAGCCGGCGGTCGTCCGGGTAGCGTCCGGCTTCGAGGCGGAGTATGGCGACGGTCTCGGCGGCGATCCGCTCCCAGTCGCCGACGCGGGCACGGGCCTCGGGGTCCAGAAGGTAGTAGCGGGCCAGATTCCGCCGGGTCGCAGGCAGGGCGTCGAAGTCGGTCAGGACTTCCCGGGCCAGGCGGTTGGACGCCAGGACGTCGGTGCGCCGGCCGAGGATGAAGGCGGGCACATGGTCGAGGGTCTGCAGCATCAGGTGCAGTCCGGGGCGCACGCGCTGCGGGCCGGCGGGGGCGCGCCGGGCCGGGGCGGGGCGGGCCAGGAGATCGGTGAGGTGCTCGCGCTCGGAGGCGTCGAGCTGAAGGGCGCGGGCCAGGGCTTCGAGGACCTCGGGGGACGGGTTCTGCGCACGGCCCTGTTCGAGCCGGGTGTAGTACTCGGTGCTCACCCCGGCCAGGCGGGCTGCCTCGTCACGGCGCAGGCCGGGCACACGGCGGACCCGGCCGTCGGCGGGCAGCCCCGCCTGGTCCGGGGTGATCCGGGCCCGGCGGGTGCGCAGGAAATCGGCGAGCTCGCGACTGCGGTCATCCATACCCCCAGTGTGGCGGGCGAGAGTGGGCCACGGCGGGCGCCGGGTGGTACTGCCAGTACCTGCCTTGCGAATACCTGCCTGGTCAGGGCCCTTTGTGGCGTCCCGTGAGACGTCTGCGGGTGGTGTTCTGGTGAAGGGGCCGGCGGCGACAGGCCGCAGACCCGAGCCCCTGATCCCACCCACTTCGAAAGGTGTCCTCATGACCACGCACACCTCTGCCCGTCCCCTCTCCGGCCGCGTCGCGGTCGTCACCGGTGCCTCCAGCGGTATCGGTGAGGCTTCCGCCGAGCACCTGGCCGAACTCGGCGCCCGTGTCGTCGTCCTGGCGCGGTGTGCCGAGCGGCTGGACGAACTGGTCACCCGGATCGAGAAGAACGGCGGCGAAGCGCTCGCCCTGGCGGTCGACGTGACCGACGCCGCGACCGTGCGGGCGGCCGCGGACCGGGTGGCGGCCCAGCTCGGCGGTGCCGACCTGCTGTTCAACAACGCGGGTGTCATGCTCCCGGCCCCGGTCGAGGAGCTGGCCACCGACCAGTGGCAGCGGCAGATCGACCTGAACATCACCGGTCTGATGAACGTCATCGGCGCGTTCACGCCGCAGCTGGTGAAGTCCGCCGAGGAGCGGGGTGTGGCCGACCTGGTCAACACGTCGTCGATCGCCGCGCAGAACATCTTCCCGAACTTCGCCGTCTACTCCGCGACCAAGGCGTACGTCACCCATCTCTCCCGGCACCTGCGAGCGGAACTGGGTGCGAAGAACGTCCGGGTCTCGGCGATCGAGCCGGGCATCGTCGGCACCGAGCTGCAGAGTCATGTCACCGACGCGGGGGCGCTGGAGTGGCTGGAGGGCTCCAAGGAGACGATGGAGTGGCTCACGTCCCAGGACATCGCGGAGACCGTCGGCTTCGTCGCGAGCCTCCCGCCTCGGGTCAACCTCCAGCAGGTCACCATCATGCCCACCCGCCAGCCCAGCTGAGGCCGGCCAGACCGCGCCCTAGGGGCCGTCGTACGCCTCCCTGGCCCGTTCCACCTTCTCCAGGTTCTCGGCGGCCCATTCGGCGAGGTGGGCGAAGAGCGGGGCGAGGCTGCGGCCCAGGTCGCTGATCTCGTACTCGACGCGTGGCGGGACCTCCGGGTGGTAGGTGCGGACGACGAGGCCGTCGCGTTCGAGCTGGCGCAGACGTTGCGTCAGGACCTTGGGGGTGATCGCGGTGATCCGGCGTTCGAGTTCGACGAACCTCTGACGGCCGTGGGTGTGCAGGGACCACAGGATGGGCGTCGTCCAGCGGCTGAAGACGATGTCCACGACCGGGGAGACGGGGCACGCGAGTTCCGGGTCGGTCGCGGCAGGCGCCGGCCAGGTTGTCTTGTCCCCCATGCGCATCCCCTCGGGGTAGTCACTTTCCTCTAGGTACCTACTATACGTGCCCTGTTAGCGTCGCTCCGTCGTCAAGCAGGCGGAGTGACAAGGGAGTTGGACATGTACGTGGTGACGGGGGCTACCGGCAACGTCGGGCGCGCGCTGGTCCGGGTGCTCGTGGCGGGAGGCGCGGAGGTGACGGCGACCTCGCGCGGGATCACGGCGGCGGACGTACCCGCCGGGGTGCGGCAGCGGCGGGCCGATCTGACGGACGCGGAGAGCCTGCGGCCGGTCCTCGACGGCGCCGAGGCGCTGTTCCTGCAGAACGGCGGGCCCAGCGCGCATCTGCTGCGCACCCATGACGTCCTGGACGTCGCCAAGGGTGCCGGGGTGCGGCGGGTCGTGCTGTTGTCGTCGCAGGGCGTGGTGACGCGGCCCGAGTCCGCCTCGCACGGGCGGGTCGCGCGGGCCATCGAGGACGCGGTGCGGGGGTCGGGGCTGGAGTGGACGATCCTGCGGCCCGGCGGTTTCGCCTCCAACGCCTACGCCTGGGCCGAGCGGGTGCGTGCCGGGCGGACGGTCGCCGCGCCGTTCGGTGACGTCGGCCTGCCGGTCGTCGATCCGGATGACATCGCCGACGTGGCCGCGGTGGCGTTGCGGGAGGACGGTCACGCCGGTGAGGTGTACGAGCTGACCGGGCCGGAGCCGGTCACGCCCCGGCAGCAGGCGGCGGCGGTCGGCGCCGCGATCGGCGAGCCGGTGCGTTTCGTGGAGCTGTCCCAGGAGGAGGCCGCGGCCGGGATGGCGGCGTTCATGCCGGCGGACGTGGTCGAGACGACCTTGTCCATCCTGGGCGAGCCCACACCGGGCGAACAGCGGGTGAGCCCGGATGTGGAGCGGGTGCTGGGCCGGGCTCCGGGCACGTTCGCCGGCTGGGCGCGGCGGAACGCCGACGCCTTCCGCTGAGGGCGGGCCGCGGGCCGCCGTCGTCGGCGAAGGCGTGACACGGTCGGTGAACAAGCGCTTAGATAGGTGCCCGTTACCGACGCCGATCTGGAGGCCCTGGTGTTCACTTCCGTCGACGACGTCTCCGCCCGCCTCGCCGAGACCGGCTATCTGGCCTCGCCGGCGGTCGCCACCACCGTCTTCCTCGCCGACCGCCTGGGCAAGCCGCTGCTCGTCGAGGGGCCCGCAGGGGTCGGCAAGACCGAGCTGGCCAAGGCGGTGGCGCAGGTCGCGGGGGCGCGGCTGGTGCGGTTGCAGTGCTACGAGGGTGTCGACGAGTCGCGGGCGCTGTACGAGTGGAACCACGCCAAGCAGCTGCTGCGGATCAGTGCCGGGCGCGACGAGAGCTGGGACGAGACCCGGACGGACATCTTCAGCGAGGAGTTCCTGCTGCCGCGCCCGCTGCTCACCGCGATCCGGGGCGACGACCCGAAGGTGCTGCTCATCGACGAGACCGACAAGGCGGACGTCGAGGTGGAGGGCCTGCTGCTGGAGGTGCTCAGCGACTTCCAGGTCACCGTCCCGGAGCTGGGGACTGTCACCGCGACCCGCCGCCCCTTCGTGGTGCTCACCTCCAACGCCTCCCGGGAGCTGTCGGAGGCGCTGCGCCGCCGCTGTCTGTTCCTGCACATCGGCTTCCCGGAGGAGGAACTGGAGCGGCGGATCGTCCGGCTGAAGGTCCCCGGGATCGACGCGGCGCTCGCGGAGTCGGTCGTCCGGGTGGTGGGGGCGCTGCGGGCGATGGACCTGCGGAAGGTGCCGTCGGTCGCCGAGACCCTCGACTGGGCCCGCACCCTGCTCGCGCTCGGCGCGCACACCCTCGACGAGGGCGTCGTACGCGACACCCTCGGCGTGGTGCTCAAGCACCAGGACGACGTCCTGAAGGCGGCCGCCAAGCTCGACCTGGACGCGGTGTGACCGCGGCGGCCGCCGATGTCACGGCCCGGCTGACGGGCTTCGTGGCCGCGCTGCGCGCGCACGGGGTGCGCGTCGGCACCGGCGAGACGGTGGACGCGGCACGGGCGGTGGAGGCTCTGGGGTTCGCCGACCGGGAGCTGCTGCGCGAGGGGCTGGCCGCGACGCTGCTGCACACCGCCGGACAGCGACGGGTGTTCGACCCGGTCTTCGACCTGTACTTCCCACGCGCCGTCGGCGGTCCCGGGGCGGCGAACGCGGCCGGCCCGGCGGACCGGGAAGAGCTGCGGGAGCGGATCGCGGCGGCGCTGGCCGCGGGCGACGTCGCGCTGCTGGAGCGGCTGGCGGCGGAGGCTGTGGACGGCTTCGGGGGATACGGGAGTTCACCGGGCTCGGACGGCTGGTCGGCGTACCAGACTCTCGACCGGCTGCGCCCGCAGACCCTGCTCGCCCGGGTGCGGGACGACGTGCGGGCGCGGGGCGGCGGTGCTGGGTTCGCCGGGCGGCTGCTCGACGACGAGGTCCGGCGGCGCATCGAGGTGTTCCGCGGGCTGGTGGCCGCGGAGGCGCGGCGCCGGGTCGCCGAGCGGCGCGGGCGTGACGAGATCGCCCGGCGGGCGGTGGCGCCGACCGCGGACCGGGTGGACTTCCTGTACGCCGGGAAGGACCGGCTGGCCGAGCTGCGCCGGACGGTGCGGCCGCTCGCCCGCAAGCTGGCCACGCGGCTGGCGGCCCGGCGCCGGCGTGCCGCGCGCGGCTCGATCGATCTCAGGCGCACCCTGCGCGGCTCGCTGTCGACGGGCGGGGTTCCGGTGAAGCCCGTGCTGCGCCGGCGGCGGCCCGCGCGGCCCGAACTGGTGCTGCTGTGCGATGTGTCGGGGTCGGTCGCCGGGTTCTCCGACTTCACCATGCTGCTGGTGCAGGCGCTGCACGACCAGTTCAGCAAGGTGCGGGTGTTCGCCTTCGTCAACCGGATCGACGAGGTCACGGGGCTGCTGGAGCATGGCGCGGCCGACGCCGACGGGCTGAGCGGGCGCATCCGGGAGCAGGCCCGGCTGACGGGCTGGCACGGCAGCAGCGACTACGGCGTCGCGCTGGGCGAGTTCGCCGAGCGGTACGGCGCCGCGGTGGGCCCGCGGACGACCGTGTTCGTGCTGGGGGACGCCCGGACGAACATGGCCGATCCGAACCTTCCGGCGTTGAGGCAGATCGCCGGGCAGGCCCGCCGCGTGTACTGGCTCAATCCCGAGCCGCGCGCCCAGTGGGGCACCGGGGACTCGGCCGCACCCGAGTACGCGGAGCTGGTGGCGATGCACGAGTGCCGCACCGCGCACCAGCTCGGTGTTCTGGTCAGCCGGTTGCTGCCGGTGTGAGAAGGGCTCCCGGATTCTGCCGGGTCATCCCTCCTGGGGGACTGCCACGTCATCCCTCCTGGGGGACTGCCAGGTCATCCTTCCTTGGGCTTGGCGTACTCCTTGGCGGTCTGTCCCTCGAAGTCGAAGACGACGCACGGCTCGTCGCCCACGACCCACGCGTCGTGTCCGGGCGAGCAGACGAAGACCTCGCCCGGGCCCGCGTCGGCCTCGGTGCCGTCGTCCATGCGGATGTGCAGGTGGCCCTTGAGGACGTAGCCGTTGTGGTTCATCTGACAGCTGTCCGTGCCCGCGATCGGTCCCACGTCCTGGGACCAGCGCCAGCCCGGCTCGAAGGTCGCCACCGCGAAGTCGCACCCGGTCAGGTGGACGGCTTCCATGTGTCCGTGCGGGAACTCCCGCCGCTCGTCCGGCTTGTCGAGCACCTTCATCTCGAGCATGATGCTCCTCCCTTCCGGCCGCGTCCGCCGCGGCCGGGGGCCGGTCTCCGTCTCCCCCGCGGCGCAGGCGGCACCGGCGGCGGCCGGGCCCCTCACCTCCATCGTCCGCCCGGGGCGTCGGGGGCCGCCATTCGAGGGCCGGCGGCCGACCGTCAGTCCTCGCCGCCCCCGCACAGCCGCGCGAAGCGCTCCGCGTCGATGTTGCCGCCGGAGATGATCACGCCGACGCGGCGCGGCAGGTCCGTGACGCGGCCGGAGAGCAGCGCGGCCAGCGGGGTGGCGCCGCTGGGTTCGGCGACGATCTTCAGCCGCTCGAAGGCGAATCGCATCGCCGCTCTGATCTCGTCATCGCTCACCAGGGCGATCTCGTCGACCAGGTGCCGGTTGACGGAGAAGGTCAGCTCGCCGGGCGTGTGCAGGGCCTGGCCGTCGGCGATGGTGCGCGGCACCGGGATGCTGATCCGCCGGCCTGCCTCCAGGGACCGCTTGGTGTCGTCCCCGGCCTCCGGCTCGACGCCGATGATCCGGACCCCGGCCCGCAGGCCCTTGGCCACCGTGGCGCTGCCCGCGATCAGGCCGCCGCCTCCGACCGGGGTGACGAGGGCGTCCAGCTCCCCCGCTTCTTCCAGCAGTTCGAGTGCCGCGGTGCCCTGACCGGCGATGATGTGCGGATGCTCGTACGGCGGGATGACGGTGAGTCCGCGCTCCGCGGCGAGCGCCTCGGCGATGGCGACGCGGTCGCCGGTGTAGCGGTCGTAGGTGACGATCTCGGCGCCGTACCCGACGGTCGCCTCGCGTTTGGCGGCCGGGGCGTCCTCCGGCATCACGATCACCGCGGTGGTGCCCAGCTCGCGGGCGGCGAGGGCGACGGCCTGCGCGTGGTTCCCGGACGAGTAGGCGGCGATGCCCCGGGTCAGCTGCTCGGGCGTCAGCCGGGAGATGGCGTTGTAGGCACCACGGAACTTGAACGCGCCCATCCGCTGGAAGTTCTCGCACTTGAGCAGGACCTCCGCGCCGACCAGCGCGTCGAGGGTGCGGGAGCGCAGCACGGGTGTGCGGTGGGCGACGCCCTTGAGCCGCGCGGCTGCCGCGCGGACGTCGTCGAGCGTGACCGGCAAGGGGGCGGTCGTCACGGGTGTCCTCCCTGGGACGTCGGGTCGGCCTTGGCTCTGGCCTGGGAGAGATAGCTGTAGGCGGAGGCGCGGGAGATGCCGAGGCGGGCGGCGACCTGCTCGACCGCGCGGCGCACCGCGAAGACGCCGTGCTCGTCCAGGCTGCGGAACAGCTCCAGGCGGCGCTCGCGGTCGAGACCGGCCCAGTTGTGGTGCCGGCGCAGCTGGTGGGTGTCGAGGATGGCGTCGACGACGGAGTCGATGTCGTTGCCGAAGGTGGTGACCGGTGTCCGCGCGGGGTCCGTGCCGAGGCCGGCGAGGCCGCCGAGCAGGGCGTGGGCCCGGTGGACCGCGGTGACGTCGAGGTTGACGCAGAGGGCGCCGAAGACCGCGCCCGTGGAGTCCCGCAGCACCATCGTCGACGACTTGACCAGGTCGCCCGAGCGGGTCCGGGTGAGGTAGTTCAGCTCGTCGGAAGCCTCGTCGCCGCGGGCGAGGACGCGCATGCCGATCTCGCTCATCGCCCCGCCCACCTCGCGCCCGGTCACCGAACCGGCCACGGCGACCACCGACTTCTCCGGGTGCCGGTAGTCGTGGAGCACCACCTCGCACAGCGGGCCGAAGGTCGCCACGAGCCCGTCGACGACCGGTCCGAGCGCGCCGATGATCGCGTCCCGCTCGGCCTCCAGATCCTGCCCGGCCATGCCCGCCTCCTTGGACTCTTCATCCAACCCCTGGACGTCCAGTCTAGACGGAGGCTACGACAACCGCGCCGGATGTTTCTCCCGGATATTTCTCGACGTCCGCCCTCAGGCCCGCAGGCACCACTGGACGAGCCGTCCGACGCTCGTGTCCACCTGGTCGTCGTCGTCCAGCACCGCGGCCGTGCAGAAGAAGCGGACCTGCGCGAAATGGTCCTCCATCGCCTCGACGAGGCTGCGCAGGCCGAGGCTTTCGCGCAGCCAGGCGCGGGCGCTGTCGCTGTCGTCGGGGCGGTCGGGGACCAGGCCGTGCTCGGTGAGCAGGTCCGTTTTGCTGATGGCGACCGCCAGCCGGGAGTCCTTCAGCGGGGCGTCCATCGCGGCCACCGCCTGCACCGACCGCACGAAGACGTCCTCCGGATCGACGGTCGAGGCGAGGGTGCGATCCACCCGCGGACCGGGCGGGGGTGCCAGGGCCGTCCAGAACGCCTTCACGGCCATGGGGTCGAGGACGAAGACGAACGTCCGCGCCTCCCGGGCGTAGCGCA
Source organism: Streptomyces sp. NPDC030838 (assembly GCF_055572035.1). NCBI lineage: Bacteria > Bacillati > Actinomycetota > Actinomycetes > Kitasatosporales > Streptomycetaceae > Streptomyces > Streptomyces sp. NPDC030838. The sequence continues at coordinate 114,610 of NZ_JBVIED010000019.1, forward strand.
GCGCGTCGGTCTCGTCGCGGTCGACGAACCGCTCGCCGGCCGTGTCGAAGAGATGGACCAGGCGTGCGGAGCGGCCGCCGCCGAGGACGAAGGAGTGCGCCCGGGGCAGGCCCTTCTGGGTGGCGCGGGTGTGGCCCCGCATCCGCAGGACCTCCCGGAGCACCTGGTAATTGGCGTCGGACTCCTCGTCGGCGAGGGTGACCTGCGGTCCGCCCCGGGCCGCCGCGTTCTCCAGGGACAGCAGCATGGCCGCCATCAGCTGGGTCTTGCCCGCCGCCTGTCCCCCGATCAGCGGAAGGATCACCTCGGGCATGTGCCCGGCGTCCGTGTTCATCGGCTTCCCGCAGTGCGGGTACACGCAGTACGCCTGGAGCCGCGCGTCCCGGCTCATCAGCATCAGCAGCGTCGGCATGCGCTGCCCGCACTCGCAGCGGCGCCGGACGATGCCGTACGTCCCGGGGCGGATGTCGGCGTGGCGGCGCCGGCAGGTGGGGCTGGGGCAGTCGTACGCCGGATAGGGGACGCGTTCGAAGCAGTGCGGGCAGAGCATGCCGGTGCGCAGCCGTTTCATCCACAGCACCGACCGGTCGACGGCCCGCAGGGTTCCGGCGACGAGCCGCGCCCCGCCCATCAGGAGCAGCAGCACCAGCGCGTGCAGGCCCAGCAGCAGGCCGAGCGCCGGCAGGGCCAGCACCGCGCCCGCGCACAGGCCCGCGTACAGCGTCAGGCCGTACGGCACGGTGAGGGCGCGGGTCCGCGCCGGGGCGACGAACTGCCGCGAGGTCACCGCGCGGAAGGCGTCACCGACCGTGCGCAGGTACGACCGTCGCTCCAGGGTGAGGACTTGGCGCAGGTCGCGGAAGCCGGGGCCGAAGAAGTAGTTGCGGTACGCCTTCACCTCCTCGTCCTGCGGGCGGTAGGGCGGCAGGGTGCGGAACTCGGGGGTGCGCCGGTACAGGACGCCGATCAGCAGGCGTATGTGCCCGGTGAGCAGTTGCATCACCAGCGCCAGGCCGCGCAGGGCGGCGATGAACGGGGCGACGGGCAGATACGCGAAGAGCGCGGCGAGATACAGAACGGGGACGAGGACGTAGGCGATGATCTCGGCCACGGGGTGTCACCGCCCCTTCTTCTTCCGGGGTTTCCGGGGGTTCCCGGAGTTCTTCTGCGGCTCCTCGCTCGCGGGGGCGGGCGGGGAGCCCTCGGCGGTACGGCGGCCCAGGCCGGGGAGGCGGCGGGCCAGTTTGCGCGGTGTGCTCATCCGGTCCTGGGCCACCGCGCGGTAGCGGGCGGCGAACCGTTCGTCGTGGGACCGCATCGCCCGCTCCAGCCGCTCCAGGTCCGCGAGCCGCCAGTACCGCGCGGGATGGGACCGGATGGCGAGGACGGCGTCCGCGTGCGCCTGGGTGAGTCCGGCCGTCGTGTCCAGCACGGCGGCCGCGACGACATGGCTCAGCAGGACGTCGTCGATCCGCTCGCCGCGGATCACCGCCCGGTGCACCTCGGAGAGATAGCGGTCGAGGGTGGAGTGGCCGAGTTCCGGGAGCCGGTGGCGGAGCCGGGCGGGGTCGGCAGGCAGGGCCAGCACGGCCGGCACCAGGCGGTACCGCTTCAGAGCCTGCGCCGCCGCCAGCAGGCCGATCCCCCGGATGGCGAACGCGGCGACGAGTTCCGAGGCCTCGCGGGCCTCGCGGAGCGCGGTGGCCAGGTCGAGGGTGGTGCGCACCCGCTCCTGGGCGACGGCCGGCAGCCAGGCGAAGCGGCCCGGCGCGGACAGCACCCGGCACAGCTCCAGGCAGGCCGCGAGATCGGTCTCGTCGTCGATCGGCTGGTTCAGCGCCCGGTCGAGCCACTGGCCGACCGTCTCGTCCACCGGGCCGGTGGCGGGCAGCCGCTGGGCGATGCGGATGGCCTCCCGGTGGCTCCAGGTCCGCGAGGGCTGCCGCCACAGCCCGCGCAGCAGGTCCTCGTCGGGTGACGGCAGGCCGCGGATGTCCAGGATCTTGAACATCAGGTCGACCGTGCGCGCGGGCTCCCGCTCGGCCCGGGCCCGCAGGTGGTGTTCCAGCAGCACCGGGTGGCCCCGCAGGTCCCGCTCGTGCAGCAGCTCGGCGGGGAACTGGGAGAACAGCTGCTCCTGTCCGTCGCGCCGCTCCAGCGCCTCCCGTACCGCCTCCACCAGGGCGCTGCGCATCTCCGGCAGCGCGCCGACGAGGTCGGCCACCTCGCGCCGGAAGCCGGTTCCGGGGGTGGTGGACGCCCCGACCAGGGCGCGGGCCAGGGAGAGGGTCTCCCGCGCGATGACGTCCGGTGCGGGGGTGAGGGCCGCGCCGCGTGCCCAGAGCAGCAGCCGGGTCCGCTGCCGGGCCGTCGTCGCCTCGGTTTCCAGCAGCCGCTCCCACAGGGCGGTGGCCCGCGCGCGGACCGCGTGGTCGGACAGCGGTACCGGCTCGACGGCGTCCTCGGCGCCGGTCATGTAGGCGCGCATGCGGGAGCCGTGCAGCTTCCCCTCGATCTCCTGGTGCACGGCGAGGTCGCCGCCGTCCTTCGCGGCCGCGCTGAGCGCCGCCAGTTGACGGTCGTTCAGGTCCCGGTGCTTGCGGTGCAGGTCCGCGGCGACGGCGGCCCGGCGCGGGCCCAGGTAGCCGGCACCGCCCAGCCAGCCGATCACCGCGCGCACATCGGCCGCGCCGAGGGTGATGCCGCCCGAGGCCGCCGCCGCGGCGACGGGGGCGTACCAGTCGTCCGGGGTCTCCTCCCCGCCCTGGGTGTAGTCCGCCGTCCAGGACCAGACGGGCCGCACGGAACCGACACCGATCCGGGTGAGGAGCAGCATCAGATCGTGCACGGCGACCTCGGGGAACCGGCCGCGGGCGAAGTCGAAGACGGTGTACGCGGCCTCGTCGTCCGGCCCGAAGTCGAGCTGCGCCTCGGGCACCGTGCCGATCAGATGCAGCCGGCTGCGGGCGGGGCGCAGGACGTAGGTGGCGAAGGACAGACGGCGGGCGAGCGGGGGCGGCAGCAGGTAGGAGACCGCGGCGAACCAGTGCGCGATGCGGTCGGTCGACTCGTCGATCACCACCACCGAGCCGTGTTCGGTGAGCGCGGCGAACACCGCGGCGAGCAGCTGCGGCAGCCGCGCCGCGTGCGGATGGCCACGCAGGAAGCCGCCCACCGCCCGCACCCCGAGCGGGCCGCGCGGCGGCGCCCCGACCACCGGGATCTCGGTGCTCGGGGACACCGTGCGGGTCCACACCGGGGAGTCCCACAGCTCGATGCCGAGCAGCCCGCCCCCGGCCGCCGGGAAGTCCTCGCTGTGCAGGGCGTGCGCGAAGTAGTTGCCGAAGCGGCGGGCCGAGTCCCGGCCGACGTACCGCACGCACAGCGCGGTGGCGCGGCGGCCCTGCCGGTCGTACGGCTGGTAGCAGAGGTTGACCGGGCAGCGCTCCAGCAGCTCCGGGGTGTCCGACTCCACCAGGGAGCGGGGCGGCTCGTACCCGGCGAGCGCCTCGACGGCGTGCCGGGTCTCGGCGCTGACGCCGGGGCTGACGGCGTTGAACTGAAACCCGGAGAAACCGCTGAGCCCGTGCTCGCACGAGGTGTAGTACAGCTGCTGGAAGTGCGTCATCCGCGGCCCGCCTTCGGCACCGAGCCGAACTCGCTGAGCAGCCACAGCAGCGGATCGGCGACCCGGTAGGGCTGGATGCCGGTGGGGGCGACCCGGGCGTCGGGCGTGGGGTTGCGGCCGAGGGAGGACACGCCGAAGTAGCGGTAGCGGGTGTAGTGGTTGTCGAGCAGGTTGTCGATCGGTACGCCGTCCCAGTCCTTCAGCAGCCGGCGCACCTCCTCGTGCACGCTGAGGCTGTCGCTCACGTCGAACCGGCCGCGCGGGGTGGCGTGGGCACGCAGCGGGCTGCCGCTGTCCAGCAGGTGCCAGAAGGCGTCCATCTTGGAGAACACCACCGCGATCGGTGTGTCGATCTTCTGCGCGGACCGGCCGGTGCGCGGGGCGAGCAGCAGACTGGTGATCCGGGACAGGACGTTGATCGGCGCGTCCAGTCCCTCGGTGCCCGGCAGCGGGGTGCCGGCGACGGCGCTGTCACGGGCGCCGGGCATCTGGAGCGGGTCGAGCAGCAGGACGATGCCGTCGGCTCCGGCCAGATAGCGGGTGTTGAGCTCCACGTTCTCCCGGGAGTTGAAGTCCTCCCCGGCGGTGTCGAAGAACGACAGGACGGTGTGCTGCGGGCGTTCGCCGAGCAGCGTGCGGCGGCGCAGGCCGAAGCGGAAGACCAGCGGGTCCACCCGGTTGAGGTTGGTCGAGGCGGTCTGGGTGCCGGGGAACAGCTGGTTGTCGCCGTACAGGCGCTGCTCGTAGTCGGTGCTGTAGCGCCGCATGGTGGCGTCGTCCAGGCCCATCAGATGGGCGCCGAACGCCTCGCCCACCCGGTTGCGCATCTCGTGCAGCAGCACCGTCATGTAGACGGTCTTGCCGGAGGCCTTGGCGCCCACCATGGCGATCAGCCGGCTGTCCACCATGCCGAACTGCACGGGCAGCGCGGAGTGGCACACCGGGCAGATCCGGTAGGTGGTCTCGCCGTCGCAGTCCGGGCAGACGGCGGTGGGCTTGCGGCCGTCGGCGGCGAAGTCCGGGCCGAGGTCATGGCTGCGGCGCGGGCCCATCCGTTCGTCGAGCACCCGGTCCCGGCGGGTCTCGCACTTCTTCCCGGTCCGGCTCAGGCGGCTGTTGCAGCGGAAGCGGATCTCGCGCGGGGCGAAACTCTCGTAGCAGTAAGGGCAGGTGAGGCGTCTGGCCATCAGGTCACTCGCAGTCTGTGCAGCGCCGTCGGGCGGATCTCGATACCGGAGTCGGCGCCCGCGTTCGCGTCCGCCGGGAAGCAGACCAGCCACGACGGGCCCCGGGTGGGCGGCAGGGGGAACTCCACGGTCAGCGGGGTGCCGGCGGGCAGTCGCTGCGCGGGCAGCTCGTGCACGACGGTCCCCTCGGCCGCACTGGTGGGGCGGAACCGGCCGAGGCTGTGCACGATGCGCAGGCCGGGCAGCTCACAGCCGGTCTCGGAGGTGAAGGTCATCGTGGCCGTACGGCCCCTCAGGCGCCACCGTACGGCCGGCTCGTACTCGACGACGGGCGGCTCCGCGGGCACGAGCAGCGACGACGCGCCCTCGCAGTCCCGGCCGAGGTCCGGGACCAGGGCCTCCACGGTGAGGGTGACCGCGCCGCGGCCGACGGCCAGGTCGAACCCGCCGTCGTGCTCGTACACCCGGCGCCGGCAGACGACGTCCCCGCTCCGGGGCCCGCCGCCCGCGCTGCCGTCCTCCCGCCGCCAGCGGACCCGCGCGGTGAGCGCGGCCTCCGGCCAGGCCCACAGGACCAGCAGATGGTCCCCGCGCCGGATGGCCTGGAGTTCTCCGACCGGTACGGCGAACAGGGACTGCGGGTCGCCGGAGACGTCCCGGACGGCGGCGTGGGATGGGTCGTCGGGGCGGCGAGGGCCGGGGATGGTGGTGGCGGTGAGGCCGTCGTCGGCCGGTGCGTTCGGGGGTACGGCGTCGGGGTGTTGCCCGGCCGGATCGGTCTCCGGGGGTGTGTTCCGGTGCGGTCGGGGGCCGGGGGTGGACGTGGGGTCACCGGGGCGAGCGTCGGATCCGCGCGGGAAGTCGGCGGGCGGCTGGGCGCCGGATCCGTGCGGGAAGTCGCCAGACGGCCGGGCGCCGGATCCGCGCGGGGAGTCGCCGGACGGCCGGGCGTCGGAGGCGGCCCGGGAAGCGCCCGGCGGCCCTGTGTCGGGCTCCGCGGGGGTGGTGGGCCGCGGGCCGGAGGGGGCGCTGGGCCCGGCGTCCGCTCCGGCCGGGAGACCGCCCGGCCCGGCATCCGGTCCGGCCGGGAAGCCGCGCTCCGGATCTCTCCCGGCCGGGAAACCGTGCCCCGTGTCAGCCCCAGCCGGAAAGCCGTGCCCTGCGTCAGCCCCGGCACGGAACCCGCGTCCCGCGTCCGCCCCGGCCGCCGGACCACCCAGCGGCCCTGCGTCGGGACCGTCCCCGGGGCCGCCCCGCGCGCGGGCATCGGCGGCTGTGGAGGCCGCCGGAGGCGGCGCCGGTTCGGGGTCGTCCGGTGGGGCGGGCCAGGGGCGCGGGTCCGGGTCGAGGGAGGTGTCGGCGGGAGAGGGATGCGCGCGGAAGTGGCCGAAGTCCGCGCGGGAGGGTCCGGTGGGAAGTCCGGTCTCGATGCGCAGCACGCCGAAGTCCTGGAGCTCCAGCAGACCGCGTACGACGGCGTGTTCGGGGGCGAAGCAGCGCACCGTCAGGTCACGTGCGGCCGGCAGGGCCTCGATCTCGGCCCGGCGGCCGGGTGTGGCGCACAGTCCGCCCGCCAGCAGGACGGTGTCCACCGCCGGTTCCGCGGTGTCCAGTTGCTCCGCCACGGCGGCGAGGGTGCGGTCCCGCAGGGGCGCGACCGCCCGCTCGTAGGCGGCCCGGTCCAGGGTCACCGGGTGCGGGGTGCCGGCCGCGTCGGGCACCGGCTCGGTGACGGTGTCCGAGTCGCCGAGCGCGCGCCGCAGGAGTTCCGCCGCCCGGCGCGGGTCCACTCCGTCCGGCAGCCGTCCGGCGAGTGCGGTGGCGAGCGCGGCGTCCCAGTCGTCCCCGCCGAGGCGGAGGCTGTGGGTGCGGACGAGGTGCACGGTGCGGTCGGGGCTGATGGCGAGGAGGGTCAGGTCCAGGGTGGTGGCCCCCTGGTCACAGACGAGGACCGCGTGGTCCACGCCCTCGGCGATGGCGCCGTAGTGCAGGGCCACGGCCACGGCATCCGGCAGGACGCGCTCGACCTCGAGTCCGGCGCTGTCCGCCGCGCGCCGCAGCTCGTCCTCGCTGCCCGCCGAGGCGGGTATGCCGAGGACGGCGTGCCGGTCCTGCTCGGCCGTGGAACCGAGCAGCAGGGACAGGGCCCGGAAGGGGTCGTGGACGCCGTCCGTCCCGTCCAGTTCGGTCGTGGTCACGTCCGGGCGGCCGTCGGCGCCGAAGCGGCCGAGGCGTGCGAAGCGGTGCCCGAGGTCGATGGCGATCACGTTGCCCCGCTCCCTTCCCCCGCGAACGGGGCCCTGCCGTCGGCCGTCACGCGCGGCGTGCCGTCGGGTGCGATGTCGACCCGGATGCGGCTGCCGGGCTCCGGCCGGTGCTCCAGCAGATGGCGGACGACCGCCGCCCGCACCTGCTCCAGCTCGTTGCGGATCTGCCGCCCGCCGTAGGCCTGGTGGCCGGGGTCCGCCATCCGCTCGGTGATCCAGGGGTGGAGGGTGCCGGTGTCGGGGACCAGCTCGACCCGGTGGCGTTCGCGGACGGACTCGGTGAGCTGGCCGAGCAGCCGGTCGGCGATCCTGACGACGTGCTCGCGGCGCAGCATGTCGAAGACGACCACGCCCGGTTTGAGCCGTCCGTAGATCTCCGGCCGGCCGATCTGCCGGAACTTCTCCTCGACGGCCCGGGTGAAGTGGGCCTCCAGTTCGGCGTAGGTGAGGTCGTCGTCGCTTTTCTCCAGCAGGCTGTGGAGCGCGTCCGCCCCCGTGTTGGAGGTGAAGATGATCAGGCACTGGGAGAAGTACGCGGTCTGTCCGCGTCCGTCGGTGAGCCGGCCGTCCTCCAGGATCTGGAGGAACTTGTCCAGCACTTTGGGGTGGGCCTTCTCGATCTCGTCGAAGAGCAGCACGCTGAACGGCCGTTCCTGCACACGCCGGGTCAGCTCGCCGCCCTGCTCGTGGCCGATGTAGCCGGGCGGGGCACCGGCCAGTCGTTCGGCGGCGTGCTCCTGCTGGTACTCGCTCATGTCGAAGCGGGCGTAGGCGCTCTGATCGCCGAACATCAACTCGGCGACGGACTTGGCGAGTTCCGTCTTGCCGACGCCGGTGGGGCCCACGAAGAAGAAGGCGCCCCGGGGCCGGGCGGTCCCGGAGTGGCCGAAGTCGACACCCACGAAGGCGGACTGGAGGGCGGAGGCAACGGCGTGAACGGCCGTGGACTGGCCGACGACCCGGCTGCCGAGAACGTCGGCGGCCCGGGCGACGGTCTCCCGGTCGAGCTGGGTCCACGGGTCGACGCTGACGTTGAGCCGGTGCAGCTCCAGGAGCTTGTCCGGTTTCTGGAGGGGCGCGTCGCGCAGCCAGGACGTCCTGGACAGGGCGTCGATGTCCCAGCTGGCCATGCCGTCGGTGGCCCCCACCAGGCTTTCCAGGTCGGCGCGCGAGGCGTCCCGCGCCCCGTTGAAACGACGCTGCATCCAGGTCAGCCACAGCCGCCGTTCGCTGGGGTCGGGCGGGCCGATGTGCAGGGTGGCGATCCGCGGGTCCTCCAGGTGGAACCAGCCGGGCAGCCGTCCGACGTCGCCGACGGCGCACAGGAGGGCGTTGCGGGCGTGCGGGGGCTTGCCGACGGCGGTGCGCGGGGTGACGGCGTCCGTCATCGCGGCCCGCAGCCGCAGATAGCCGAGGTGCGACTCGGGCCGGCCGGGCGGCAGGTGGTGGTCCACGTCCTCGAAGACGAAGGCGGTGGAGGCGTCGGGCGAGGCGACGAGGCGGTGCGCGACGGCGACGACGTCGTCGAAGGTCCGGGGCCGTCCCGACGCCCGTGGGGCCAGCAGCCGGTCCCTGCCGCGCTGCCGCTCGGCGGTCCGCCGGCCGGCCGGCGAGGCGGGCTCCTCCCCGTCGTCCGGCCGCTCCCAGGGCCGTCCCCCGGCAGCCTCAGCCGCGGCCGGCGCTCCCGCCGTCCCGGCCGGCTCCCGAGTCTCCCCGGCGGTCCGCGCCCGATCTTCCCCGGGCGCTTCCCCGTCCGTCGTGCCCGACCGCTCCCCCTCCGACGGCCGCCCGTTCCGCAGGCGGTCGAAGCGTTCCGCGTGCCCCTCCAGCGGGAAGGTCAGCCCGCCGACCGGGTCCCACCAGCCGACCACCTCCGCCCCGCGCAGCGCGAGCATCCCGGCGACCACCTCCCGGAAGGAGGCGGGCCGGTCCTCGAACCACCAGCGGTCCCTGATCTGCCCGTCGAGGATCACCTGCCGCCCGCGCCGCAGTTCCCAGCCGAGGGACACCGCCCACAGCGGCATCAGGCCGTCCGCGGTGTCCGGCTGCTCGTCGCGCGCACCCCCGCCGGGCCGGTCGGGCCGCTGCGGACCGGCGGCGCCGTTCGGCCGTTTCGCCCAGTCGACGGTGCTCACTGGCTCCACCTCCACCCTTCGGTGCCCGGCAGCGGCTTGGCCTCGCGTCCGGGCGGCCTGCCCCGTCCCGGCGGCTTGCCCTGCCAGGTGAGTTCACCGGGGACGAAGCCGTCCCGCTCGACGATCGCCTCGTGCACCCGTTCCAGGAGTTCCTCGGTGCTGTCGCAGACCGCGACGTCCGGGTCCGGGCGCAGGGTCACGTCGGGTTCGCCGTCGACGTGGTAGACGAGGACGGGCGTACCGCCGTCGTCGGTGGCGATCGTCGTCTCGTACGTCGCTCCGCTGGGCCGTTCGAAGCTCAGCACCAGGCGTTCGCCCAGCTCTTCCCCTCCGGTGAAGGCGAACCCCTCGCCGAGCATGGCGTCCTGGAGCGCCTGCGCGAGATCCATCCGCCGGGTGTGGGCGAGGTGGAGTTCGTCCAGCCGGTGTTCGGCCTCGCGGAGCAGTTCCTCCAGGGCGGTGACGGCGGTGAGCGCGTCGGCCGCCGCGCCGGCCGCGAGCGGCCCGGTGACGGCGTCGAGCGCGGCCTCGATCCGTGCGGCGAGTTCCGGGGCGGCGAGCGCGCGGGCGTCGGCCGCGGCGTCCTCGGCGGACCGGCGGACCACGCCGAGCCGGTCCGCCGCCTCGGCGAGCGCCGCCGCGAGACGTTCGCGTTCCGCCTCTTCGGCGGCGGCCTGCGCGGCGGCGCGCTCCTCCGCCTCCCGCCGGGCGTCCTCCGCCTCCCGCCGGGCCTGCTCCGCCTGCCGCCGTGCCTCCTCTGCCTGCTCCGCCCGCCGTCGCTCCTCGGCGGCCCGTTCCGCGGCGGTCGCGGCGTGCCGGGCGAGCGCGTGCTCCACCGTGCCGAGCAGGGCCTCGAAGCGGGTCTCGCCGCCCGGGCCGGCCAGGGCGCGCAGTTCGCCGAGCAGGTCGACGCAGCGCCGGTGCCCGTTCGGGTCGTGGTCCGCGGCCCGCGGCCCGATCCCGGCCAGCCGCGCCTCCAGTGCGGCCAGTACGGCACCGTGGTCGGAGGACTGCCCCAGGGCTTCGCTCCGGTGCCCCAGCAGGACGATCCGGCCACGCAGTTCCTCGATCTCCCCGCCGAGCGGTTCCGCGCGGTCGATCCTGCTCTGGAGGCGGGCGAAGTCCTGCTCCAGAGCGGATATCTCGGTGTCGGCGCCCTGGATCCCGGACAGCAGGTCCCGCACCTCGGCCAGGCGGCGCGCGTCGGCGCGCGCCTGCTCCCGGCGCACCCGGGCGGCGTGGGCCTGTTGTTCGGCGGCCCGCCGGTTCGCCAGCTCGGTCTTCCTGCGCTCGGCCTCCGCCGTGGCCCGCTCGCGGCGCGCCGCCGCCTCCGCGGCCCGCTTGGCGGCGCGCTCGGCCCGTTCCCTGGCGCGCTGCTGCTCCCGCCGGCGGCGGGCGGCGGCCTGGGCGCGGCGCCGTTCCGCTTCGCGCCGCGCGTAGGCGGGAGAGACCGTGACGGTGGTGTACTTCGGTGATCCGCTCATGCTTTCCTCCGCGCCTGGGGGTGCAGCACGAAACCCCGCGCCGCGAGCTGTTGTTCGAGTCCCTCCCGGAAGCCGGGGGTCGGCGGCACTCCGGCCCAGGAGAGCGATCCGTCGGTCTCCACGGACAGTTCGACGCCCGCGCTGGTGTCGGGCTGGGCCGCCAGGTCCGGGTAGCGGTCGGTGAGGGCGACGATGCGCTGGTTGGACGAGCCGCGCCAGCGCAGACTGCCGTGCAGGGACGCCACGTACGGGCCGTCGACGAGCAGGTCGAGGCGCCGCAGCAGCGCGCGCCGGTCCGGGCCGCCCCTGCGCAGGGCCTCGTACCGGAATCCGGAGTACGCCATCGCGCCGAAGTCGGGGCGCCGCGCCCGCACCGCGTCGAGCAGCGCGGCCAGCGCCGTGGCCTGGCTGAAGGGTTCCCCGCCGGAGAAGGTGACGCCCTCGATATCGGGCAGTCCGCAGAGCCAGTCGGCGAGTTCGGCCACGGAGTGGGCGGTGCCTCCCTCGAAGGGCAGGGTCTCCGCGGCCACACAGCCCCGGCAGCGCAACGGGCAGCCCTGCACCCAGATCACGGCGCGCACTCCCGGGCCGAGGACGGTGCAGCGATCGAGCCGCCTGGCCACCGAGAGGAGCGGCACCGGGGTAGGTTCCGTCACCTCTGCCATACGGCGTTCTCCCTTCCCCCGTTCGACGTGCCGTTCGCCGTGCCGTCCGCGGCGGCGGCATCGGTCCTCGCTCGGCCGTCGAGGGCCGGATCACCCCGCGGAGCCGTATGACCGTCCGGTGCGGGACAGCCGTCCGCGCCCCGCTCGGCGAGGTCGCACCACGGGCACCACGGCCGCTCGACGGTGTGCACGTGCAGGGGGTTCGCCGCGCAGGTCCGCAGCCGGCCCGGGGCCTGCTCGGCGGCCAGTGCCTCCGCCCACGTCGCCGCGGAGGGCCGTATGCCGCCGAACGCGGCGCGGAAGAGCGCGGCGAGCCGTCGGGGCAGCAGGTCGGCGGGTGGTGCGGCGCGGGGCAGGACGACCGTCGTCCGGTCGAGCAGGCGGCAGCGGCCGTGCAGCACGTTGTCGTCGTACGAGAGGTAGTCCGTGCCGTCCGCGGGGTGCCCGGCGAACGGGTGCAGACCGCACATCAGCGCCTGGTGGACGAGGACGGCGAGCACGAAGTCGTCCGAGGCGGGGTCCGGTGCCGTGCCCGCGGGTGCGCCGATGCGTTCGGGGGCCGTGTAGCCGGGGGTGCCCATCCGTCCGGGGAAGGTCTGGCCGCCGTCGGTGAACTGCCAGGAGTCCACGTCCGCGATCCCGACCCGGCCGTGCCCGTCGACCCAGAGGTTGTCGGGTTTCAGGTCGCCCACCACATAGCCCTCGCTGTGCAGGTCCGCGAGGAGGCGGGCGAGCGAGGCGGCGGCGGCGAGCCCGGTGGCCCAGGTGGCCCGCGGCAGCCGGTGGCGGCGGGCGGCCGGGGTCAGCAGATGGGTGAACGGCTGGTAGGCGTGGCGCATGTCGGTCATGACGTAGCCGTCGACTCCGTCGGCCCCGGGGCCTCCGGCGCGTATCCCGGCGAGCGGCCAGGCGACCCGCTGCGGGGTTCCGGAGAGCAGCCGCACGGTGCGCGGCTCGCGGCGCTGCCGCACCAGCCGGGCGATGCGGCGGCGGTAGGCGGCCGGGTCGGGCGGGTCGGGGACGAGTTTGGCCACCAGCGGGCGTGGGTCGTCGACGCCGTACACGACCCCTTCCGAGCCGCTGCCGATCCGCTGGGTCAGTCGCCATTCCCGGCCGTTGCCGGACACCGCTGTGAGGGCCACCGTCACCTGCCGTCCACCAGCGCGCAGAGCACGGTCAGGTCGTCGCCGGTGCGGGCCGCCCGCGGTCCGGAGAGCAGGTCCCGCAGGGGTGCGGCGTCGCCGCCGTTGGCACGGAGCGTGGCGGCGAGTCCGCCGAAGAACCGCGCGGACGGCAACGGCCCCGCCCCCGGCGGGAGGCCGTGTACGGAGGGGTGGTCGAGGGTGAGGGCGGCACAGCCGTCGGTGGCGAGGACGACGCCGCTGAGGTCGGGCTCCCACACCACGAACGAGCGAGCCCGCAGCACGGCTCCGGGCGAGGAGAGGAAGACGGGGCCCGGCCCGCCGGGGGCGGGTGGCGGCAGGACCAGGTGGCAGCGGTCCGGCGCGTCGGTGCCGGAGGGCTCGCGGGTCAGCACCGCGCCGAAGCAGTCGCCGACCGAGACGAACGCCGCCCAGGGCGGCCGTACGACGACGGCGGCGACGGTGGCGGCCAGCGCGCCGGCGTCCGGGGGCGCGGCGGGGGTACTGGCGGCCGGCGAGTCGGCAGGCGGCGGCTGGGCGGGGCGGCTCGCGGCCGACACGCCGGCACCCGGCGGCCCGGCCGGGCTGCTCACGGCCAACGAGTCGGCAGACGCCGCCGCAACGAGACTCCCCGCGGCCGGCACGCCGGCACCCGGCGGCCCGGCAGGGGTGCTCATGGCCAACGAGTCGGCAGACGGCGCCGCGACCAGACTCCCCGCGGCCGACACGCCAGCACCCGGCGGCTCCACGAGGCTGCTCACGGCCGACGAGTCGGCAGACGCCGCCGCGACGAGACTCCCCGCACCCGGCGCGCCGGCCGGCGGCGGCGTGGCGGGGGCGCTCGCGGTCAGCACGGCCTCGACGGCCCGCACATGGTCCGCGACCAGCCGGGCGGCGCCCGCGGCGATCCACCGGGTCCACACCGCCGGGGTGTCCTCGGGGTCCGGGACGTTCTCGGCCAGCACCCGGCAGGCCGTGTCCACGGCGAGGTGCGCGCCCAGCGCGCTGCGCTCGCGGCTCCCGGCGCCGTCGGCGACGGCGAGTACGGCCGTGTCGCCCAGCCGCACGGCCTTGAAGGCGTCCTGGCAGCCCTGTCCGGCGGCCAGGTGGCCGGTCCCCTGGACGGCGGCCCCCGCGACGATCACTGCCGCCATCGCTCCTCCAGCTCCTCCAGCCGTCGCCGCTGGTCCACCAGATCGGCGACCTGCCCGTGGATCTCGTCGGCGGCCCGCACCGCCCCGATCCGGTCCGAGCTGTGGAACAGCAGGTCGAGGATCTGCCCGAAGTCCAGGCCTTCCAGCAGCAGCGCGGCCTTGGGCGCGAGGACCCGCAGCAGCTCCAGGTCGGCGCCGCGCACGCCGATCGCCTGGAACACGCACTCGCCCCGCTCCTCGGCCCGCCGCACCCGTTCCGCCGTGCCGGCCAGCGCCGCGGGGTCCATCCGCTCCCCGTGCGCGTCGCTCGGCGCGCCGTCCGTCAGCACCCACAGGAACGGCCTGCGCACCTGCACGTTCCATGCCTGGAGCGCCCGGTAGCGGTCCCGGGCCAGGTCGAGCGCCGTCTCGACGGCCTCTGTCATCCGGGTGAGGCCGAAGGCCTCCAGGCGGGGCGGACGCATCTCGTCGACCGGTACGAAGAGCCGGTCCCGTGCAGCCTGTTCGACGGGCACCAGCCGCCTCTGGACGGGGTCGAACACCCGCACCTCGGAGTCGAAGGTCATCAGACAGACCTCCACCCGCGCGAGCAGCCTCGGCTCCGCCCGCACCCCGTCGAACCAGCGAACCAGGGCCTCGTTCAGCTCCGCGATCCGGGGACTTTCGGCGGGCCGCCCCATGGAGGTGGAGGTGTCCAGGATCAGGACGACGGGCTGCCGCTCGTCGTAGCCCTGCGCGAAACCGAAGTCGTGCTCACTCATGTCCGGGCCGCCCCGCGTTCGTTCCGGTGGCCGTCCTCGCTGCCCCGAGGGCGTGTGCGACGAGCCGGCCGCGTGCCGTGTCGTGGCGCACCTCGACCTCGGTGCCCGGGGGCAGTTCCGGCGGATCGGGAAGCACGCGCAGCAGCACGCCCTCGACCAACACGTACGCGTCCGGATCCGGCCAGGTGACGATCCGGCCCTGTGCCCCATGAGCCCACTTTTCCATCCCGCCACTCATGCGCCCACGTTAGGTGACACGGCATCAACTGTCCGCGCCACAGCGGAAATTGCGCACCGGAAGAGCTCGTTGTGCTCCCGTGCGCCCCCGCGCGCCTCCTCGTGCGCGCCGGGGCGCTCTTCCATTCCAGCGGATCAGCCGGTCGGCCTTCGGTCGCCGACCGGGCGGATTCCGGCCGGGAGGCGCTCCACGAGTTCCGCCGCCTCGGCTGTGCGCACCACGAAGTGGACGTCCCAGTCCGCGCCGCGCGCCAGCTCGGCCTCCACGGCCGCCCAGACGGCGGCCAGCGAGACGTGGTACGGCAGCCCGCCGCGCCCCGAGCCGAGCAGCGGGAAGCACACCGAGCGCAGCGGCGGGGTGTGCCGCGCGTGCTCCTCGGCGAGCACCGACAGGGCGCGGGAGACGGCCCGGGTCACATCGGCCGGCAGCACGTCGTAGTCGTTGGTGCCGGCGCGGGGCACGGCGATCGCCGCGTGGTAGATCCGGCGTACGCCCTGCCGGGCCAGGGCTCCGGCACTGGTGGCCGCCACGGTGCCGGGCAGCACCGCGCGCCCCGAGGTGCCGTGGCGGGCGGCCCACGCGCGCAGTTCCCCGGGCAGCGGGTCGTCCAGGACCTCGCCGGTCACGCCGTGGGTGGCGGCGGCCCGGCGCAGCGACGCGGCGATGGACGCCTTGTACGGCTCGGGCAGCGCGAAGTACACGTTGGACGGGGAGACGACCACGTCCACGTCGCGCATCAGGTCCACGGGGTGTACATGGACGGTGAGCCGCACCGGCCGGCCGCCCGCCCAGGCCGCCACGGACCGGTGGGTGCCCGCGCCCCACTCGTCCGCCGCCGCGCCGGCCGGTGCCCCGGCCGTCTCCCCCGCCAGCCGCACGATGTGCTCGGCGATCTGGCCGAGGACCATCACCTCGTGGTCCTTGCGGAACCGCTCGACGCTCACCCCGTACACGGAGGCCGCCCGGGCGCGGCGGGAGGACGCCGGCCAGTCCCGGGTGCCCTGCGCCAGGCCGAGTGTGTACTCGGCGGCGGTCCGCAGCGTCCCCGCGTCCAGGCGCGCCACGGCGAGCCGCAGCAGCGCCTCGACGGCCGCGCCCGGCGTACGGGCGGCGGCCGCGGTCACCGCCTCCGCCGCCGACTCCAGCGCCGGCAGCGAACGCCCGTGCAGCCGGACCAGTCCCGCGCGTCGAACTTCCTTCAGCTCGGCCTGAAGTGACGCGTAATCAGGGAGAGACGTCGCCATGTGACCACCATGGCACCACTCTTCACAGAGGGACAAGCCGAAGCCGGGCGGCCCCCGGGGCCTCAGTTCCCCAGGGGTCTGGAGATCTTCGCCCGCAGTGGTTCCAGGATCTCGTCCGCCTGTTTCATGCCCTCCTCCGAGGCGAGATCGAGGATGCCTCTGTCCGGCAACACCTCCAGCGGCCCGCCGTCGCCGGGGTCGCAGCGGTCGTGGAAGAGCACCAGAGCGCGCTCGCCGCGGTTGCGCCGGGAGTCCCAGATCAGCCCCACGGCGTCGGGTGCCTGGGCGCGGATCTCGCTCGACCAGCGGCGGGTCCAGGCGTAGTTGCTCTCGTCGTCCAGCAGGGTCGAGTCACGGCAGACGGCGGCCAGGTCGACGCCGGTGACCAGGGAGGCCAGGTTCAGATCGCACCGGGTACGGAGGGCGCTCAGCGCTCGCTGCCGCACCACGCTGTACGGGATGCGCCGCTCGCTGTCCGGCGGCTCGAAGGGCCGCGAGCGCAGCACGCTCTCGGCGAGGGCCGTCAGCGGCGTCTCCGCCAGATAGAGGCTGTGGTACGGGTCGAGCACGGTCCCCTCGAAGCGGCCTCCGTCGAAGTGGATGTCCGCGAGCGCCGGGTTGAACTGGTCCGGCGCGTACTTCGTCCGGTGCACCCGCCACAGCTCGGTACCGGCCGGGATCACGTACCGGTTGGGCCGCAGCTTCAGCTTGGTCATGGGAAAGAAGCCGCTCATCCCTCTCCCTCCACCAGTGCGGTGGCCGCGCCGACCAGGCGGTGGTCGGGCAGCCGGCCGAGGAGCCGCGCGGGGGTTCCGCCCAGCCAGGTGTTGCCGCTGAGCCACCAGGTGGCGGCACCCCAGGGGTCGATGTCCGCGAGCAACAGCCGGTTGACCTCCAGCACGACGTCGTGCGGGCTTCCGCCGGCCTCGGCGAACTGGAACTCCGGGTAGCGGTCGCCGTCGCGGGGGTCGGCCAGCCTGATCAGCTCGGCGGGGGGCGGGCCGCCGCAGCGGGCCCGCGCCTCGTCCGCCGAGAGGGCCGGCGCCTGGAGCAGCACCTCCTGGTCGGCGTCGAGGACGTGCGCCGGTTCCGGCGCCGCCGACGCCGGCGACTGGGGCGACAGCCAGGCCATCAACTCCCGCGCGTCCGCCACGGCCTTCGGCCCGGGTGGTGCCGCGACCAGCCGCACCGAGTCCATCTCGACGCGCACCGGATGCTCGAACGGCAGCGGCAGCAGCGCCAGGCGGACACCCTGGAGTGCCCTGCGGACCGCCCTGTCGTCGTCCGGCGGCGCGTCGGCGAGCGCCGCGAGCCGGGTGAGCAGCAGCCGATGCTGCTCGTCGTCCATGGCTTCGCGGATGGTGTCCCGGTGTTCGCCGATCAGGGCGAGCAGCCGCTCCGCCGCATCCGCGCCCTCCTCGTTCACGCCTTCCTCCCTTCGCTCGTCGCCCGGGCCGGGCCCGGGTGTCCCTGATGGATGAACGGCGCCCACAGCGCGACCCGGTCGAGCCCCGGTCGCCGCATCTCCCGCAGCAGTTCGCCGTCGAGCGAGCCCGGGTTCCGCCGTTCCGGGTCGAGCATCCACAGCTGCGCGGCCCGCAGCGCGTCGACCGGGCTGAGCCCGTCGACGACGAGATGGTGGTGGAACACGGCCATCAGCAGCGCCGAGGCGCCGTCCCTGGCCGTCCACCGGGATCCGACGACGTCCCGCGCCCCACCGGCGACGAACGCCGTGGTGAGGGTGAGTGCCTCGTCGTGGTCGCGGGTGCTCAGATCGGTCTCGCAGGCGCTCAGCACGATCAGCGGGCCGTCGTCCGCCGTCCGCCGGTGCTCGCGGTCGAGCAGCCGGGTCACCGTCAGCCTGCCCTGGCCCGCGAGGTGCAGGGCCGAGACCGTGGGGCGCGTCCCCGCCGACCCGTGCGAGGCGACGTGGAGCAGCGAGACCCCGTCGGCCAGGAAGCCGAGGAGGTCGTCGGGCGTGCCGGGGACCAGCGTCTCGTCGTCCAGCTCGTAGATGTCGCCGCACAGCCGTGCCCTCGGGTAGAAGGCGTCGTGCAGGGCCATGACCTCGGTCCCGGCGTGCAGCAGCGTCATGTTCGGATCGGCCACCAGCACGGGCGCCGCCGCCGGGTCGCGCGGTGCCCGGCGCAGCGTCCGCAGGAACTGGCTGCCGGAGGCGGCGTAGCTGATGACCGCCTTCTGGCAGAGATGGCGCTGCGGCGCCTCAGGCGGGAAGCGCGCGGCGTGCCAGGGGACGATGCCGAGGCGTCCGCAGGGCACCAGGACGGCCCTGAGCGGCCGGTCGTCCCGGCCCCGCTCGGCCGCCAGCCGCTCCTCGATGTCCCCCAGGATCGGGCCGACCACCTGGAACGCCCAGTCGCACAGCTCGTCGAGGGCGTCCTCCCAGGCCTGGGTGGTGGCCGGGTCGCGGGGCTGCCGCTGGTGGGCCGCCACCGCGTCGAGGTAGCGCTCCAGCGGGGCGCTGCCGGCGTCGGACAGCAGCGGCAGGGCGCCCACGCCCGCCCCGATCCCCGGCCCCACCGCGATCGCCACGCCGGGGTCTTCCCGCTCGCCGGGGATCAGATAGAGCAGAACGTCCGCGCCGCTCTCCTCAAGCCCGTCGGCGAGTTCGCTCAGCGTGGGGGTGCCGAGCAGGCCGCCCTCGCGCCGGTAGCCGAGGGCGTCGAGGGCCTGGCGGCGCAGAGTGCTGGGCAGCATGCCGGGGACCTCGCCCGCGTCGTCGGCCGCCGCGCCGCGGGACGCGCCGGCCGCCCGCCAGGCCTCGGCGAGGTCGGAACGCCCGGCCTCCTCCAGGAGTTCGGGTACGGCCGCGGAGGCCGACGCCGCCTGGAGCACCAGGGCCCGGCCCAGTTCCAGGGCGGCCACGGCCTCGTGCACCCTGCCGTACCCGACCGCCCAGCGGGCGGCCTTCACGGCTCGGCTCGCCCCGGAGCGGGCCGCCATGAGGCCGTGTTCCGCGCCGGACTGGAGCAGGACGTCGGCGGCCAGCGCGGTCAGCGCCTCCACGGCGGTGTCCAGCGCGGAGGTGTCCTCCCTGTCCTCCGTGCCGGTCTCGTCCCGCCGAGTGAGCCAACGAGCGTGGTACGCCTCGGCCAGATGCCACAGCGCCTCGGCGGCGATCCGCGGCGCCCTGCCCTCCCGTACGCCGTCACGGACCCGTTCCCACTGCTCGATCACGGTGGCGAGCAGGGCGGGGTCGCGGGTCAGGCCGTAGCGGACGGACAGGACGAGCGCGGAGGCGTGCAGCTCGTCCGTCGAGGCGTCCTCGGGTGGCGGCTCGTGCTCGGACTGCGGCACCGGCTCACCCGCCAGAGCGGCGCGGAGCACATCGAGATCGGGCATGTACGGCAGGGGAAGCTCGGTACCGAACGGCAAACCGCTCTCCTTGGCTACGGCGACTCCCTTCTCGATGTGGGACAAGGCCCGCAGCAGGGTCTCCCGGTCCCGGGTCACGGCGCCGAGCCTGCCGTGGGCCGCGCCGAGGACCCAGTCGGCCATGAAGCGCATCGGAGCGTCCGCGGGCACGGTCCGAGCCAGGGACTCGGCCTCCTCCACCAGGTCGTCGAGCGCCCGGCGGTCCTCCGCCTCCCCGGCCGCCATGATGCGGGCGTACAGCGCCAGCCCCCGGCCCACGACGCTGGTGTCCCCCAGTCGCGGCGGCAGCGACGCGGCGATCTTCTCCAGGTGCGCGACGATCGCGTCGCTGTGGGCGCGGCCGGCCGACCAGTCGTCGTAGGTGCCGCCGACGCCCGGGCTGGCGTGGAGCAGGAGCGCTCTCAGGCCCTCCAGGGCGGTGGCCGCGTTCGGGCCCGGCAGGGGCAGGTCCTGCGCCGCGCGCAGCTTGGCGAGAAGGTCGTTGAGGGCCCGCGGGTCACCGCTCTTGAGAACGTCGTCGAAGCCCATGGTGGTGGCGTGGACGGCGTCCAGCGCGGCGACCATGTTGCGGAAGTCGTCGAGGGTGCGGGGCTGTTCCGGCTCGGGTGCCGGCTCCGGCTCGCGCTCCGGCTCCGGCTCCGGTTCCGCCTTCGAGGGCGGGGGCGGGGTGGTGCCCGGGGCCCCGAAGCCCCCGCCCGTCCCGAACATCCGCTCCATCATCTGCCGCGCCTGGTCCGCGAACGGCGACCCCGCGGGCATCATGCCCGTCAGCAGATCGGAGAGGCCGGGCGCCGACGGGGCCGAGAGAAAGGCCTCCATCCGGCGCAACTGCGCCAGGAACTCCGGCGGGAGCGGCAGCTCGGCGACTTCCGCCATCAGTGTGCGGATCTCCGTCACCGCGGCCATCACCCCGGCGGCACCGGACCGCGTGAACCATTCGAGAAACCCCGAGAGGTCGGGCGGCGCCCCCGGCGCCCCCTGCTGCGGCTGGACCGGCGAGATGTCGCCCAGCAGGAACAGCGCCGCCCACCGGCGGTCCTCCTCGCTCACCGCCGCGCCCACCGGGGTGCCGGGGTCCCGGGCGTCCCGCAGCAGCCGCTCGGCCCGCTCCCGGTCCCCGGGCGCCCCGCAGCCGGCGGCGTGCCGCAGGGTCAGCGCGCCGCCCAGCCAGACGCTCACCGAACCGCGCAGACCAGGGTCGTGGTCCAACAGCCTCGACAACTGGTCGAGTTCGGCGACCGACGCGTCGTAGAGCCGTGCCGTCGGCGTCCCGCCCCCCAGTCCGGGCATCAGCCGCCTCACCCGCTCCGCGGCGTCCGCCGCCCAGGCGCGCAGGCCCTGGACTCCCCCGCTCTCCTCCTGGCTCACCGGCACCCTGCCCCTCCGGGACCTCGACAGCCTGTGGAATCTCCCCCACTATGCCGACGCGCCGGGTCCGCGGAGGCGACTTCCATCGGTTCTTCCGCTCAACGCCCGGAATCCGCCCGGGCCGCAGCCAGATCGGCCCGCATCTCCCGGCGCATCTCGCGCAGTTGTTCCCACAGCGCGTCGATGCTCCCCTGCACGGCGGCCGGCGAGTCGCCGGGGCGCGGCACGCCGTCGTCCAGCCGCCGGACCATGCCGTAGAGCGCCCCGAGGTCGTGGCTGACCGTGGCGGCGGGTCCGAGCACCCGCTCCGGCAGCCGCATCTGGGCCTCGGCGTACACCTCCCGGTGCTGGTCGCGCGCCGCGGTGAGCCGCTGCCGTACGGACGGCAGGTCCGCGGGGCGGTCCAGCGCGTGCAACTGGTCGGTGAGCGCGGCCAGATAGTGCCGGGCGGCGGTGTTGAGCGCCACGTAGCAGGCGCGCAGCTCCAGGGCCTCGCTGCGCCGCTCCCACAGCTCGTCGGCGCGCTGCTGCTCGCGCTGCCGGCTGCGGTCCGCCGCCCGCTGGGTCAGCAGCGCGGACAGCAGTGTCCCGACCACTCCGACGACCGCGACCAGCGTCGCGGTCCCCACACCGACGTCCACCGGGCCCCCATCCCTCGATCCGCCACCCCACCAGCGAAGCAGCGGACGCGGGGTGGGGGAACACCCGGCCCCGACGTCGCCCGGGGTTCGACCCGACGCCGACCAACGGGGCGGGCGGCGGGCGAATTCCGGTTGGGTACAGGGCAGTTGTGGTGAAACGGGCGCGTCGGACACGGACCCGCAGCATCATGAGGCCACGGGAGCGACCGGAGCGTTCCACCGCGGCGGACGAGGGCGGGGAGGCAGGGTGAGCGACGAGGAGAGCGGCGGCGTCCGGGGACTGCGGGCGTGGGCCGCGGAGGCGACCGCACGGGGGGCCGGTCTGGTCCGGCGGGTGGGGAAGGAGCCGGTGTCCGCCGAGGAGTTCGACGGCCCGGTCGCCGAACTCCGGCAGCTGCGCCACCTGCTGGATCACGACCGGGCGCTGCTCGGCACGGTCACCCTGGGGCTCGGGTCCGTGCTCACCATGCGGTACGTCTCCGGGATGGGCTCGCCGGAGGACCACGAGGAGGCGACGCGCCTGCTGAACGAGGTACGGGACCCTTCGACGCCTGCCGGGGAGGCGATGTCGGAGGAGGGCAGACGCTGGGCGGCGCTGTTCCTGCTGGCGTTGGCGGGCCAGATGGTGCCGGGCGTCGGAGGACTGGGGTCGGCACCGGACTTCTGGCCGATCTTCGACCACTTCATGCACATCCCGTCCTTCGACGCGGCCGCCGAGGCGGCGCGGGCCGCGGCGCTGGCCGCCGAGATCGGGCAGCTGCCGGTGCCGCCGGAGGTCCGGGAGCAGGTGCGGCAGGTCCAGGACGTGCTGTCGTACGCGGCGCGGACCGGGTTCTCCGATCACCGGGCGCTGCTCGGGATGCTGCCCGAGGACTTCCCGTTCGCCGATCAGCTGCGGATGCTGGTGACCCTGCTGGAGCCCTCGCCGGACGACCCGGCCCCGCGGCCCGCCGGGCAGGAGACGGGCAGGAGGCCGGACCCCGAGGCCGACGCCGCCGTCGCCCGCGCGTGGCTCGCCGCCATCCTGGGCACCACCGAGGCCATGCGCAACGGCGATCCGGAAGCCCTCAGCCGGCTGCTCCAGCGGCTGGGCAGGGACCTCGACGGGCTGCCGGAAGGGCATGCGGACGCCGCCGAGATCAGGCGGGTGATGGGGATGGTGCTCCAGCCCGGCGAGGCGATCGGCGGCAGCCGTATCGACGGCCGGGTCGCCCGGGACCACCGGGAGTCGGTCAGCGAGCACTACGAGCGGCTGGCGGCCGAGGATCCCGCCGCTGCCCGGCTCATGGTCGCCATGCGGACGATGAAGATACTCGCCGGGTTGCACGCGGCGGAGGAGGCCGAGAACCAGGAGGAGTTCCAGCGGCTGATGCGCGAGCTGGATGCGCTGGAGCGGTCCACGCCGGCGGACCACCCGTTCCGCCCGCTGGTGCTGCTGGCGCACGGCAACGCGCTCGCCTCGCTCGGCCACCGCAGCGGGGACAAGGAGCTGACCGTGCGGGGCATGGCCCAGCAGCAGGAGGCCCTGAACGCCCCCTCGCTGCGGGAACTCGGCCTGTCCGAGACGGTCTTCACCTCCGCTCAGGAGGCGCTCCAGACCGCCCGCGCGGTGCTCGGCGGCGATCACGACCTGATGCCCGCCCCCGCCCCGCTGCCCCCGAACGCCTCGGCGGACACCCGCTACCTCGCCGGGCTGTCGGCGACCCTCCGGCACTCCATGTCGCGGGACCCGGCCGACCTGGACTTCGCCATCGACGCGCTGGAACAGGTCCGCGCGGACGTCCGGCAGGGCAGGTCGCCGCAGATCGCCTTCCCCGCCCTGTGGCAGCTGGCGGAGAACTACCGGACCCGGCTGCGCCGTACCGAGGACCCGGCGGACCGGGACGCGGCGACGGACGCGGCACTGGAATCCCTCCAGATGCTCGCCGGTGACGTGGCCCTGCAGACCGGCCCCGACCACGGTCTGCTGGCCGCCCGGTCCGGCGCCGACCGCGGCGTGCAGGCCGCCATCTGGGCCGCCGCCCAGGGGCGGGTCGAGGAGGCGGTGGCCGCGCTGGAACTGGGCCGGGCGCTGGTGCTCCAGGCGGCGGCCACCTCCCGGGCCGTGCCCGAGCTGCTGACGGAGCGCGGGCACCACGAGCTCGCCCAGGCGTGGCGGGAGGCGGGCGGTGGCCCGGAGGGAGGCTCCGACGGGCTACCCCGCGAACTGCCCAGCTCGTTGCGGCGCCGCGCGCTGGAGGCCCTGGGCCACCGGGATCCCGGCGGCCGGCTGTTCCGCACCCCCACGGTCGAGGAGCTGAGAGCCGGGCTCGCGGAGGCCGACGCGGACGCGCTGGTCTATCTGCTCGCCGGTGAGGGCGGCACTCCCGGCATGGGCATCGTGGTGGGCCCGGACATCGGCACCGGTGTACGGGCGCTGCCGCTGCTGACCGGGGACGAGAGCGGTCCGCTGGAGCGTTACGCGGACGCGGTGACGGCACACCAGCGCCGGCCCGGGGACGCCTCGGCCGCCGAGGCCTGGGAGCAGGCGCTCTCCGAGCTGTGCGACTGGGCGACGGACGCGGTGATCGCCCCCGTCATGACCGGCATCGCGGAACGGCTCGCCGCCACCGAGAGCCGGCGCGGGCGACCGGGCCCGCCCAGGATCGTGCTGGTGCCGTGCGGCCGCCTCGGCATCGTGCCGTGGCACGCGGCCCGGCTGCCGGCCGACGCCCCGCACGACTACGTCTGCCAGGCGATGGTGATCAGCTACGCCGCGTCCGGCCGTCAGTTCCTCACCGCCGTCCGGCGGGCCCGCCGCGCCCCGGCGACCGCGCCCGTGCTGGTGGCGGACCCCACGATGAGCCTGTCGCACGCGGAGCTGGAGGTGGCGGCGCTCCAGCAGGCGCTGTATCCGCGGGCCCGGCTGTACGGCGAGTTCTACGAGCCGCCGGCCGAGCCGGAGGCGCCGGGCACCCCGGACGATCTCCTCGGGGCGCTCGGCACCGGTCCGTCGCTGCTGCACCTGGCGTGCCACGGCTCGGCCGGCACCAGTCCGACGGAGTCCGCTCTGCAACTGGCGGCCCCGGACGGCCCGTCCGCGCGGGCCGGCGCCGGTCTGCTGACCGTGTCCCGGCTGCTCGACCGGCCGACGGCCGGACAGGACGGGTCCGATGGGCCGTTGGTCGTGCTCAGTGCCTGCGAGACGGACCTGACCCGGCGCGACCACGACGAGGCGCTGACCCTGACGACGGCCTTCGTGGCGAACGGCGCGCGGGACGTCGTCGGCTCGCGGTGGGCGACCCGTGACTCGGCGTCGGCGCTGATGATGGCCGTCTTCCACCACTACCTGACCGTCGAGGGCCAGAGCCCGGTGGACGCGCTCAGGTCCGCGCAGATGTGGATGCTGGACCCGCACCGGGAGAACCCCGGTTCGCTTGCCGGCCGGCTCCTCGACGAGCTGGCCAAGGGCCCCCGGCTGGACCGCCTGACGTCGTGGGCCGCGTTCATCCACCAGGGGCATCCGGGTCCGTCCTCGGCGGGGAGGGCGTGAGGACGGGCGGCGGTGTCCCGGCGGCCACGGCGCCGGGTCAGCCGACCGGGCTCGTGACCCAGCGCAGGACGGCGGAGGCCACGGCGTCGCCGAGGGAGCTGATGACCTCCACCGCGTACTGGTCGCCGGGGCGCGGTGCGATGCCGCGGACGGTGAGCGCGGCGTGCAGGTCGAGGCGGCGCCGGTCGGCGGGGCTGAGCGCGACGTCGACCCGCGTGGCCGGGTTCGGGGGCGGCAGGAGGTAATCGCCGTCGCGGTCGGCGGCGTACGGGTCGCGGACGGGCCAGACGTCCCTGGCCGGGGCGAGCGTGTCGCTGTGGGTGTGCACCGCGGATCTCCCTCACTCGGGTGTCTGTCTTGCCCGTTGAAGTCGCGCGGCCCGTCGTCGCGGTTGCGGCGCCTCCCTGCGATCCCCCGGATGCCGCAATAAGTCGGCCTGGTCATCTTGGCGTACGAGGGCGGCGGCCCCGGCGGAGCGTCGGTCAGGCCGGATCGTCCACGAGTCCGAAGCCGTACGGGAACTCCTCGAGGAACTCCCGCCGTTCCGGGTCCGTCTCCTCCGCCGCCATCGACCCGAGCAGGTCGAGAAGCTCGCTGCGCTGGTCGTACGAGAGCTCCCCCATCAGGTGGGCGGCGCTTTCGAGGACCTTGACGGCGTCGTCCGGGTCCATCTGCTCGTCCTCACAGCCCTCGACGAACCACAGCACGTCGACCAGCGCCTCGGCCAGCGCACGGGTGAGAGACGGAAACTCGGCCATCGGAATGAACCCCTGTTCGATCGACGCATCGTGGTCCGGACATCCCACCACACGCCTCTGACATCGCGGCCACACGCCTCTGACATCGCGGTCGGCGGACGCCCTCATCCCGCCGGTGTGAGACGGACCAGCAGTACGGCGGGCGTGCGGGGCAGCGACACCCGCAGGGCGTCACCGTCCCAGGCCGCCGCGCCGGGGGTCGGGGCGGACGGGTGCAGGATCTCCGCGCGTACGGCGCGCCCCGCCAAGTGATCGACCGGCAGCCGGAGTTCGGGTGTCCCGCCACGTCGCCACACCGAGACGTACGACGGGCCGTCCGGCACCCGCATGCCGAGGGCCAGCCACTGGTCCGTCCAGCCCGGCAGGCCCAGCGGCCAGAACGGCACGGCCCGCGGGAGGTCGCCGCGGATCGAACGGTACGTGCCCACCGCATCCCGGACGAGGGCGAGTTGGCGCCGCGACATCCGGTTCAGATGGCCCGACAGATGAACGCGGCCGAGCAGGGCGCCGCCCAGGGTGAAGCTGATCAGGTCGTCGTCGAACTCCGGTTGCGGATAGGCCCAGACGGCACCCTGCTCGGGCGGGACCGCGGTGGGCGCGGCGGCGGCGATGGGCGGGAGGCGCAGCGGGTCCTGCTGGTCGCTGGTGGACTGGAGCTGGGTGACGGCGAGGGTGGCGCCGTCCATCCGCATGCCGCCGGAGGCGCAGTTCTCGATCACCAGGCCGGGGTGGCGGTCGAGAACGCCGGACAGCCAGTCCAGGTAGGCCTGGGCGTGGCCGAGCAGCCCGGCGCCCGGGGCGAGGTCCCCGGGGGCGAGGGTGCCCGGGTCGACGACGATGTTGTAGTCGAGCTTGAGGTAGCCCACCCCCCAGTCGCCGACGATCCGGTCCACCGTCGCGTCGAGGTGGGCGCGGGCGGCCGGGTGCCGCAGATCCAGCTGGTGGCGGCCCTGTTCGGCGAGGCGGACGCCGTCGCGCTGGAAGAAGGCCTCCGGCGGCAGTGCGGACGCGACCGGGCTGCGCACCCCGACGACCTCCGGTTCCAGCCACAGCCCGGGCACCATGCCGCGCTCCCGGATCCGGTCCAGGACGGCCTGGATCCCGCCGCCGGGGAAGCGGCGCGGGGAGGGCTGCCACTCCCCGACACTGTCCCACCAGCCCTCGGTGTCGTCGTCGTACCAGCCGGAGTCGATGCAGAAGTACTCCGCGCCGGCCTCGGCCGCCGCGTCGATGAGCGGCAGCAGTTTCTCGGTCGTGGGGTCGCCCATCAGGGTGTTCATGTAGTCGTTGAAGACGACGGGGAGTTGTGCGTGGTCCGGATGCGGGCGGCGGATCCTTCTGCGGTACGAGGTCATCGCCGCGAGCGCCTCGTCGAACCCGGAGCCGAGCGCCAGCGCCGCCGGCACGGTGGTGAACTCCTCCCCCGGGGCGAGCCGGACGCGCCACTGGTGCTCCGCGTCGGTGGGACCGTTCAGCGCGAGACAGGTGCCGCCCGCGCGTTCGCCGAGGTCCCAGCGCCAGCCGGCCGGGGACTCGATCTGCCACAGCCGGGTCAGGCCGCTCGTGCGGTCGGTGACCGCCCCCATGGCCAGATGTCCGTCGGTGGGCCAGCTGCCCCGCCCGGTGAGGACGAGCGCGGCCCGGCTGTCGTGCTGGTGGGCGCCCGCGTTGATGTCGGCGACGGTGGCGCGCAGCGGCTCGGTCCGCCAACGGCACTCCGCCAGCCAGTCGTTGTGCGCCCGGTGCACGTCGAGGGTGTCCGCGGAGGGCAGGCCGCCGAGCAGCAGGCTGGTGACGGACTGCACGACGAGGGGTGTGTCGCCGTTGTTCCGCAGCCGCACCCGGGAGCGCAGGACGGCGATCCCGTCCGGGGAGGACAGCTCGACGAAGGCCGTCAACCCGGTGGCCGGGTCGTGGAGTTCGACGCTCAGCCACTGCCAGTCGCCACGGCTTTCGGCGCGGTGCCCCCGGTACTTCAGGCGCCCGCCGAAGGCCGTGCCGGTGAAGCGCGGGCCGGACCAGCCGCTGCCGTGACCGAGGGCGGTGAGCTCGACGAGGGGGAGAGCGGCTTCCGGTTCGGCGGATGCTCCGTCGCCCAGCCGGACCAGGCGCGGCGTCCCGTCGGAGGCGCCGGCGAACTCGGCCTCCAGGGCCGCATGACCCCAAGTGAACCTCGGCCGCTTGTCGTTGAGATCGGCGTCCGCCCCATCGCTCACGGTGCTTCCCCCTCGTGAATCCCTCGTCACGGTCTCTTGACGACCATTGTGTGACCGGTCACAATCCTCGCATGAATGTGACCGGTCACACAAGGCGCCCGGCGAGCATCAGGGACGTCGCCACCGCCGCCGGGGTCTCGTACCAGACCGTGTCCCGGGTGATCAACGGCCATCCCAGCGTCAAGCCGTCCACCCGGGAGCGGGTGCTGGCCGCGATCGAGGAGCTGGGCTTCCGGCGCAACGCCACCGCGCTCGCGCTGGCCAGCGGGCGCAGCCGGGCCGTGACGGTGCTCACCGCCAACACCACGCACTACGGCTACGCCTCGATCCTCCAGGGCATCGAGGAGGCCGCCCGCGCCGCGTCCTACGCGGTCGGGATCGGCGTCCTGGAGTCGGCGCGGGAGGCGGCCGTCGCCGCGGCGGTGCAGCGGGCCGCGGACGCGGGCGGCGGGCTGATCGTGATCGCCTACGATCCGGCCGGGGTACGGGCGCTGGATGCCGTCCCCGCCGGGCTGCCGGTCGTCGGCGTGGTCGAGACCCCCGCGAGTCCGCCCGCCGTCGACCGCCCCTGGGTGTGGACCGACGACCGTGAGGCCGCCTACGAGGCGACCCGCCATCTGCTCTCCCTCGGCCACGAGACCGTCCACTACGTCGCCATCCCGTCCAGCACCCGCCGCTCCAGCGCCCGCACCAGCGGCTGGCGGCAGGCCCTGAAGGAGGCCGGGGCGCCGCTGCCCCGCCCGGTGCAGGGCAGCTGGGGCCCGGCGGGCGGCCACGCGGCGGGCCGCTCGCTGGCCGGGGACCCGGCCGTCACCGCGATCCTGTGCGGCAACGACGACCTGGCGCTCGGCGTGCTGCGCGCCCTGCACGAGGCGGGCCGCGCGGTGCCGGACGAGGTCAGCGTGGCCGGGTTCGACGACGCCCCGCACTCCGCCTATCTGACCCCGGCGCTGACGACCGTACGCCTGGACTTCACCGGCCTCGGACGGGCCGCGTTCGCCCTGCTGCACGGGGTGGTGGAGGAGTCCGCGCAGGTCGCCCCGCACCCCGTCTCCGTACCGGAGCTGGTGGTGCGGGAGAGCTCGGGGCCGCCGCCCGCCCGCGCCTGAGATCGCATCCGAGATGTCGCCACCGCCGTCCTGAACCCGCCGTCCGCGAAAGGCAGTTGAGGCACGTGATGAAGAGAACAGCCCTCCCCGCGCTGGCCCTGATATGCGTCTCCGCCTTGGCCGCCACCGCGTGCAGCGACCCCACCGCCGGGGACTCCGGCTCGGACGCCGAGCGGACGCCGGTCGACCCGACGGCCCGGCTGGACGGCGTGAAGCTGACCATGTGGACCGCGCAGAACACGGTCAACGCGCCCCGGCAGGTCATCGACGCCTTCGAGAAGGCCACCGGCGCCACGGTGGAGACCCAGGCCATCCCGGACCTGTACGAGCAGAACGTGCCGACGAAGCTGGCCTCCGGCGACCGTCCCGACCTGATGTTCTGGCAGCCGTCCGTCTCCACGCTGCCGTTCGTGCAACCGCAGCGGAACCTCCTCACCCTCGACGGTGAGCCGTGGGTCTCCAAGCTCGGCGACACCGAGAAGTCGCTCGGCGTCATCGACGGCAAGCGGTACGCGGCGATCGTGACCAGCCCCGCCATGCTCGGCGTCTACTACAGCAAGGACGTCTTCCGGCAGGCCGGGCTCACCGAGAAGGACTTCCCGAAGTCCTACGACGAGCTGCTCGCCCTCGGTCGCAAGGTCGTCGACAGGACGGACGCGGCCGCTTTTTACGAGGCCGGCGGCGACAAGTGGCCGCTGCAGTGGCAGATGCAGGTCCAGCTCACCGACCTCGACAAGTCCTGGTGGGACGGCCTGAACCGGAACAAGGAGAAGTGGACCGACCCGGTCGTGGTCGGCGCGATCAAGAAGTACAAGGAGAAGCTGCTCGACGCGGGGCTCGCCCAGAAGAACCACCGCACGGGCACCTTCACCGGGCAGGCCGACGCGCTGTGGAAGGGCGAGGCCGGCATGGTCCTCAACGTCACGTCCTTCCAGAGCCAGCTGCAGGCCAAGTACTCCACCGCCGAGATCGACAGGAAGATCGGCTGGTTCCCGGTCGCCAACTCCTCGGCCACCGGCCTGTACTCCCCCGACCAGACCAACGGGGTCGTCGCCTTCAAGACGGGGGACGAGAAGCGGCAGAACGCCGCCCGGCAGTTCCTCGCCTTCTGGCTCGGTCCGGACTACCCCGACTACATCAGGACGATGAAGATCCCGTCCGTACAGCCGTCCGTGCCCACCCCCGACGGCCTCCCACAGACCGCCAAGGACCAGGTCGCCGCCCTGCCCCAGGCCATCGGCGTCTTCCAGGCCAAGGCGATCGTCGCCCCGGACACGCACCTCTACCTCGCCGACATGATCTTCGGCAAGAAGAGCCCGCAGCAGGTCGCCCAGGCGATCCAGGACCAGTTCGCGCAGGTGGCCAAGGCCCAGGGCGCGCCCGGGTTCTGACCATGGCGGACACGGTCGTACGTACACACAAGCACCCGTCCGCGCTGGGCACACCCAAGGGCATGGGCCGGCTCCCGCGCGCCGCCGTGCACCACCCCTGGTGGTTCGCGCTCCCCGCGATCGTCGTCTTCGCGGGCTTCTTCCTGGTGCCGAACCTGCTGAACTTCTACTACCCGTTCACCGACTGGTCCTCGTACCACACGGACATCGCCTTCACCGGCCTCGACAACTTCAGGAGCATCGCCGAGGACGGCTCCCTGCTGCGCGCCATCCGCACGACGCTGCTGTACGCGCTGCTGGCGGCCTTCTTCCAGAACGGCTTCGGGCTCGTGCTCGCGCTGCTGCTGGAGGACGACACCCGCTTCAACCGCTTCTTCCGGGCCGTCTTCTTCCTCCCGGTGCTCATCTCGGCCCTCGCCACCGGCTATGTCTTCCAGGCCCTGCTCGATCAGGACGGGGCCGTCAACTCCCTCCTCGGCACGGACATCCCGTGGCTCGGGTCGACGACGTGGACGCTCGTCGTGGTCACCCTCATCCACGGCTGGAAGTGGATGGGCCTGTCGATGCTGATCTATCTGGCCGGGCTGAAGGGCATCCCCGGCGACATGCTCGAAGCCGCGCGCATGGACGGCGCCGGGCCGTGGCGGACCTTCCGGTCGGTGCGTTGGCCGATGCTCGCGCCGGCCGTCACCTTCAACGTCACCACGGCGCTGATCGGCTCGATGAACACCTTCGACATCGTGCAGGCCACCACGGGCGGCGGGCCCGCGGCCTCCACCGAGGTCTTCAACATCTACATGTTCCGGATCTTCGGACAAGGCCTGTACGCCCAGGCCTCCGCGATGAGTCTCGTCCTCTTCCTGGTCGTGGTCGCCGTGGCGATTCCGCTGGTCGTCGGCCTCAGGCGAAGGGAGCAGATGCTGTGACTCCGGTGTGGCGCCACGGCCGCCCCTCTCTCGTCGTCCTGCTCGCCGCCGTGGCCGTCGGCGTGCCGCTGTGGCTGGTCGCGGTCACCTCCGCCAAGCCGCAGGCGGAGGCCATCAAGCCGAACCTGGACCTGCCGAAGCACTGGCAGCCCGGCGGCAACTACGCCGACGCCGTCAGCCAGGGCGAGATGCTGCGCGGGTTCGTCAACTCCCTGCTGGTCGTCGGGCCTTCGGTCGTCCTCGTGCTGCTCCTCGGCGCGGGCGCCGCCTGGGTCTTCGCCCGCCGCACGTCGAAGCTGGTCTCGGCGGCGTACGCGCTGTGCATCAGCGGGCTGCTGCTGCCGCCCGCCGTCATCACCATCGTGATGGAGCTGCGGCAGCTGGGTCTGGCCAACACCCGGCCCGGGATGATCGCCGTCTACACCGGCATGTACCTGTCCACGTCGATCTTCTTCATGACCGGCTTCATCCGCGCCATCCCCACGGAACTGGAGGAAGCGGCCCGGATGGACGGGGCGACGCCGGCGCGGATCTTCTGGCGGATCGTCCTGCCGTTGCTCCGGCCGGTGATCGCCACCGCGACGATCATGGTGATGCTCTACGCCTGGAGCGACGTCTTCTACGCGTTCTTCGTCCTCGGCGGCGGCGAGCGGGCCACTCTCCCGCTGAACCTCTACCAGGTCGCCAGCGCCCAGCTCTACCTCAACAACTGGCATCTCGTCTTCGCGTACGTCGTGGTGATGAGCCTGCCCATGGTCGCCGTGTTCCTCGTCGGCCAGCGAAAGATCGTGTCCGGAATCACCAGTGGAGCCGTCAAATAACCGAAAGGGCCGGCAGCGTGATCACCCGCACCAGTACGAGATCCCGTACCGCTTTGCTAGCAGCCGCACTTGGAGCAGCCGCCATGGCAGCCACCCTCCCCGCAGCCGGGTCCGCGGCCGCCGCCGCTGAACCCCAGCGTCTCACCGTCGACCTCGCCGCCTCCGAAGGCCCCGTGATGCTCGGCGCCAACGGCGCGCTGTACGGGCTCAGCGACGACGGGGTGCCCAGCGACGCCGCGATGGAGCCCCTGAAGATCACCAGCATCTCGCAGAAGCCGGAGGGCGGCGCCCAGCACCCCAACGGCGACGCGCTCACGGTCTCGACGTCGTTCTTCCGCAACGGCGGCGGCGAGATCAACGTGATGATGCAGGACATCTACGCGAAGTGGCCGTACGAGGACCTGGGCATCGACGACTACCTGCCCAAGGTCGACAAGATCGCCAAGGAGGTGTCGGCGGACCCGGACAGCGACCGCTTCGTCTATGTCCCGTTCAACGAGCCGGACTGGATCTGGTACAAGCTCAACGTCTCGGACCAGGCCCAGTACGAGGCCAACCGCGACCGGTTCCTCAAGGACTGGAAGACGGTGTACCAGCGCATCCGCGCGATCGACCCCGACGCGAGGATCGCGGGTCCCAACGAGGCGTACTACGACCGACGCCTGCTGCGGGACTTCCTCACCTTCGCCAAGCGGGAGAACGTGCTGCCCCAGATCATGACCTGGCACGAGCTGGGCTCCGGTTCACTGCGCGACTTCCAGGGGCACTACGACCACTACCGCGCGCTGGAGCGGGAGCTGGGCATCGCGCCGCTGAAGATCAACATCGACGAGTACGCCAACCGCCGTGACCTGTCCGTGCCGGGGCAGCTCGTGCAGTGGGTGTCGATGTTCGAGCGGAACAAGGTGTACGCCAACATGGCGTACTGGGACGCGGCCGGCAACCTCAGCGGTCACGTCGTGCGCTCGAACATCCCCAACGGCGGCTGGTGGTTCTTCCGTTGGTACGCCGGGCTGACCGGCGACACCGTCAAGGTGACCCCGCCGCAGCCGAACACCATCGACACCCTCCAGGGCCTGGCGTCGCTCGACACCTCCCGCCGCCAGGCACAGGTCCTGCTCGGTGGCTCGGACGGCGACTCCGACGTCGTGGTGCGGAACGTCTCCCGCTCCGTCTTCGGCGGTACGGTCACCGCGACCGTCGCCGAGGCCGCCTGGTCCGGCTACGAAGGCGAGCACGCCGCGCCCCGTGTCCTCGCCCGCACGAAGCTGAAGGTGGCGGACGACGGCACGGTGACCGTCCCGCTGCGCGGCATGCACCGGATGTCCGCGTACCGCGTCGTCCTCACCCCCGGCGGCACCGGCACACCGTCCCCCGCCTCCGTCCCCTGGTCGGCGTCGTACGAGGCGGAGAGCGCGGCCATCACCGACGGCAAGGTCTACACACAGGGCACCGTGAGCAACGCCAACGGCTACGCGGCCTCCGGCACCAAGGACGT
The DNA here is from genome assembly GCF_055572035.1 of Streptomyces sp. NPDC030838. NCBI lineage: Bacteria > Bacillati > Actinomycetota > Actinomycetes > Kitasatosporales > Streptomycetaceae > Streptomyces > Streptomyces sp. NPDC030838. Next base: position 148,171 of record NZ_JBVIED010000019.1, read on the forward strand.
CGGCTCGCTCAACCAGCCGACCAGCAAGGTGGCCTTCACGGTGACGGTGCCGAAGGACGGCACGTACGACCTGGCGATCCTCTACGGCAACCAGTCCGGCGCCCCCGCCACGCAGCACCTGTCGGTCGACGGCGGCGCCCCGGTCACGGTCACCTACCCCTCCACCGAGAACTGGACCTACCGCGCCAAGAAGGACGTCACCGTACGCCTCTCCGCCGGCCCGCACGTCCTGACGCTGGCCAAGGGCGACGCCGAGGTCACGCTCGACCGCGTCGACCTGACCGCCCGGACCGGCGCGCCCTCCGCGTCGTACGAGGCGACGCTGGCGGACATCAGTGGCAGGCCGTCGTACGACTACTCCTCGTCGGCCGGGGTGGGCACGGGCGCGCTCGTCCTGCGCTCCGGCGACAAGGCGGTGTTCGACGTGTACGCACCCCGCGACGGCTACTACACGGCGGTGCCGCGGGCCTCGGCGCCGGTGCGGCTCGCCCTGCACGGGGAGACGGTCACCGCAGCGCCTGACCGGCCGCTGCGGCTGTACCTGGTGGCGGGCAACAACCGCGTCGCGGTGACCGCCCCGCACGCCGCCGTCCGCTCCCTCGACGTGTCCGGCGAGGGCTCGACGGCCGGCACGCTCTCCTACGACGGCGCCTCGGCGGCTCTGGCGGGCGGTGCGCGGCTCGTCGACTCCGCGTACGCCTCCGCGGGCTCGTACATCGGGTGGCTCGGCAGCAGCGCGGAGAGCACCGCCACGTTCACGGTGGACGCCCCCCGGTCCGGGCGGTACCTGCTGGTCGTCCACTACGCGCACAACGACCGGCGCGACAACGGCCACGCCTACAACACGGACATCATGTCCCGTACGGCCGACATCACGATCGGCTCCGGGTCACCCCGGAGGGTCACCTTCAAGAACACCTGGAGCTGGGACGACTACTGGACGGTGGGTGTCCCCGTCGACCTGAGGGAGGGGCCGAACCGGGTGACGTTCGGCAACGCGAGCGCCTGGGCGCCGAACATCGACCGGATCGAGCTGGGTCGGGTGGTGGGCCGGCCGGCGCCCTGACCGCCCTGGGCGGCAGGCGGAGATCGGCCGGGCCCCGGCGCCGTCACGGCGGCTTCGCGCCGGGGCCCGGCTCGGCGGCCTCGCGGGCTGGGCACAACAGCGGTGCCCAGCCGGACGTACCGGGGAAGTCGTCGGCGCCCGCCGGGACGGTGTCCAGCACGACGCGGTCGGGGCGCAGGAGGGCCGCGTCCGCCCGGCCGGAGCGCAGCCAGGCGGCGAGGGTGCCGTCGTCCACGACGGTCGTGTCGCCGTACGGGGTGTCGCCGCCCGGGCTGCGGCCGTCGTCGACGCGGACGACCGGTGCGCCCAGTGCGCGGGCGACGGCCCGGACGGCGGGGCTCGGCGGGGCGGCGGACAGGACCGCGAAGGAGTCGCCGAGAACATCGTCGAGGCGGACGCGCCCGTGCCGCGTCCGCACCCACGGCTGGGGCGCGAGGGTGCCCGCCAGGCGGCGGCCGGTCAGCCTGCCGTAGCGCACCAGCGGGCCGCGGGCCAGGGCCGGACTGAGGCCGCGCGCGGCGAGGTAGGAGGTGAGGGCGGGGATGCGGCAGACCGCGGCGAGCGCGGTGCGCCGTACGGCGGCGGCCCTGTCCTGTCCGCCGGTCATCGCCCATCCGGTCGTGATCGCGAGGCGGATCATGTGCCGGGTATGGGGTTTGCGCTCGCTCTCGTAGGAGTCGAGCAGGCTTTCGTCCGCGCCCTGCGTCAGGACCCGGGCCAGTTTCCAGGCGAGATTGTGGGCGTCACGCAGGCCCGAGCACAGACCCTGCCCGATGAACGGCGGGGTCAGGTGCGCGGCGTCGCCGAGCAGGAAGACCCGGCCCCGGCGCCAGCGGTCGGCGACACAGGCCCGGAAGGTGTACCTGGCCTGCCGTATCACCTCGAAGCCGTCGCCGCCGTCCGGGACCGCCACCCAGGGGGCCACCAGCTCCCGCAGCTCCACGGGGGCCGGCCCCAGCCTGAACTCCCAGCGGTAGCGGTCCTCGCCGGTCCGCATGAAGGTTCCGGGCCGGGCGGGGTCGCAGACCTGGTCGACGCCCTCCCAGGTGCGTACCGGCAGCCGGGTGCGGACGTCGACGACCGTCCATGTCTCCTCGAAGCGCAGGTCCTCCCATACGGCGCCGATCGCGTCCCGGGTGAGACCGCCCGCGCCGTCGCAGCCGAGCACGGCGTCCGCCCACAGGTGCGTCGGCGGGCCCCCGCCCCGCACCGTGACCCGCACCCGGCCCCGCGGGCCGCCGGGGGCCTCCGGCGGGACGCCCTGCTCGACGTCCTGTTCGACGGCGATGACCTCCACTCCGCCGCGCAGTTCGCACTCGGGGTGGCGGGCCAGGGCGTCCCGGAGCAGCCGTTCGAGGTCGGGCTGGTCGAAGAGGGTGGTCTCCGGGAAGCCGTGGTGGCCGTGCGGGTCGTCGCGCCGGAACTCGGCCATCACCCGGTGCCGGGCGTCCAGCAGCCGCAGGCCGTTGGCCGGGCGCGCGATGGCGGCGAACCGCTCGTGGATCCCGGCCGCCTGGAGGATCCGGCGGACCTCGTCGTCCATGGCGACGGCGCGTGGCAGCGGATAGACGTCCCGATGGCGTTCCAGCAGGATGCTGCGCACGCCCCGGCGGGCCAGCAGGATCGCGGCGGTGACTCCGACGGGGCCCGCCCCGACGATGACCACCGGTGCCGTCCGGGTCGCGTCGCCCGCGGCGACCTGGTTGGTTTTCATCGCGCGGCTCACTTCGCGTTTCTCCGGGGATGACCCCTGCGGCCACTGACTTGATCAAATCATCAGCTCTGACCCATTCCTCGTCAACGTACGCGTCCAAGATTCCTGAGGAAACCATCAGGACTGTGGATCGTGGTTAAAATCGGCGCATGCCGCCGTCAGCCCCGCCCGCCAACCGGTTCGAACGCCGCCGCGCCGCCACCCGGCAGGCCCTGATCCGGGCCGCCCGGCAGATCCTGGCCGAGTCCGGTGACACCGGCGTGAGCATCCAGGTGATCGCCGAGCGCGCGGATGTGGGCTTCGGCTCCTTCTACAACCACTTCGCGTCGAAGACGGCCCTCTTCGACGAGGCGGTCACCGACGCCCTCGACGAGTACGGCCGGACCATCGACGAACGGCTGGACGGCGTCGACGACCCCGCCGAGCGGATCGCGTTCGGCGTCCGGCTCAGCGCCGGCATGGCCGACACCCACCCCGAGCTCATGCGGATCCTGCGCCACCGCGGACTGGACCACATCCACAGCGATCGCGGCCTGTCCCCCCGGGCCATGGGCGACCTCGAGACCGGGGCGGCCTCCGGGCGTTTCACCTTCGCCGACCCCGAGATCGCCCTCTCCGCGCTGGGCGGCGGCCTGCTGGCCCTGCTGGACCTGCGGCTGAGCCGGCCGGACCGCGACAGCGAGGAAGCCGCCCGGAGCATGGCGGAGCTGATGCTGCGCATGCTGGGCGTCCCCGCCGAGGAGGCCGGCGAGATCGCCCGTCGCCCACTGCCCGACCGCGCCTGAGAGACCGTCCCCTACCGCCTGCGGCGAGAGCCGTCGGCAGGCGATTGTCAGTGCCCGATGTCACGCTGGGTCGAAACAGGATCGACGGAAAGGCGTCATCGGCATGATCACCACGGACTTCGCTCCCGGCTCCCCCTGCTGGCTCGACCTCGGCGCCCCCGACGTCCGCGCCGCCGCGGCCTTCTACGGGGCCGTGCTCGGCTGGGACTACGAGTCCATGGGCGAGGGCGGTGAGATGGAAGGCGGCATGTTCCGCAAGGACGGCAAGATCGTGGCCGGTCTCGGCAAGCTCACCGAGGAGGGCGCGCGCTCGGCCTGGATGATCTACTTCACCGTCACCGACGCGGACGCCACCACCCAGGCGGTGCGCAGCGCGGGCGGCACGGTGCGGGTGGAGCCGAGGGACCTCGACGAATGGGGCCGGATGGCGCAGTACAGCGACCCGCTGGGCGGCCAGTTCGCCGTCTGGCAGCCGGGTACGAACAAGGGCGTTGAGCTGGTGGACGAGCCCGGCTCGCTGTCCTGGACCGAGCTGTACACGAGCGACGCGGCCGCCGCGAAGGAGTTCTACGGCGGTGTCCTCGGCTGGCGGTTCAGCGACATGGAGCTGCCGGGTGGCGGAGGCACCTACTCCCTCATCACGCCGGCCGGGCTGCCCGAGGAGCGCATGCACGGGGGCGTCATGCAGCTGCCCCGGGAGAACCTCGCCCTGGCGAACGGGCGGCCCTACTGGCACCCGGTCTTCCACGTCGAGGACTGCGACGCCGCGGTCGCCAAGGTCACCGAGAACGGCGGCAGCGTGCAGATGGGACCGGAGAACGCGGAGGGCGTGGGCCGGCTGGCGGTATGCCTGGACCCGTCGAACGCGGACTTCGTCGTCCTGAAGCCGGCCGGCGCCTGAGGCCGGGAGGCCCGGTCCGCACACCGCTGGGGAGGTGCTCGGCATCCCACGGGTGTATGCAGGTTTCATGGGCCCTCGACTACCGCGTGGCGGTCACCGCGGACCAGGGGAGCTGCATCGCGGCCTGCTGGTGGTACCGCTCGGGCTCATCGCGATCGTCACGGTGGTCGACATCCTCGTCCCCGCCGAGGTGCACCTCGGCCCGTTCCTGGCCGCGGCCCCCGCCATCACGGCGTCCTTCGCGGGGCCGCGCATCACCGCGGGCGTCGGCGTGCTCGCCGTCCTGGCGCAGGCCGTCATCGCGGACGTGCGGACCAGTCTCACCGACCTCAACCACAGCTTCCAGATCACCGCGCTGTTCCTGATCGCGGCGTGCGTGACGTTCTTCGCGTACCTCCGGGAGCGGCACGAGAAACAGCTGACCCAGCTGCGCGCCGTGGCCGAGGCCGCGCAGCAGGTCGTCCTGCGACCGCTGCCGCGCCTGGTCGGCCCCCTGCGCATCGCCTCGGTCTATCTGGCGGCCGAGGCGGAGGCGCAGATCGGCGGTGACCTGTTCGCCGCCGTGCGCACCACGCACGGCACCCGGTTCATCGTCGGGGACGTCCGGGGCAAGGGCCTGGAGGCCATCGGGGACGCGGCCCTCGTCCTCGGCGCCTTCCGCGCCGCCGCGCACCGGCAGGTCGACCTGCCCTCCCTCGTCGCCTACCTGGAGGGAACCGTCTCCTCCGACCTGGACGACCCGGGAGCGGCCGCGGCCTCCACCGGAGCCCCCAGCGAGAGCTTCATCACCGCGGCCGTCCTCGACATTCCCGACAACGCGGCCGATCTCCTCCTGATCAACTGCGGCCATCCACCGCCCCTGCTGCTGCACGAGGGCCGGGCCATCCCGCTGGAGGTGCGCGAACCGGCGCCGCCCCTCGGCCTCACCGAGTTCGCGGACTCGGCCTTCACCGCGGAGGCCTTCCCCTTCCGGCCGGGCGACACCCTCCTGCTGTACACCGACGGCGTCGTCGAGGCCCGCGACGACTCCGGGGTCTTCTATCCCCTCGCCCAGCGCATGGCCGCGCTCGCCGCAGGCGGCCCCCAGCGCCTCCTGCGCCGGCTGCGCGAAGACCTCCTCGCCCATACGCGGGGCGGCCACCTCGGCGACGACGCGGCCATGGTGGCGATCCAGCGCGTGAGACGGAGTGCGCCAACGGACGCGGATCAAGGGCCGGGCGGGAAGGGATGACGCGCTTTCCCTACACCTGCGACGCGGCGAGCAACTCCAGTGCCCTCTCCTTCAGTTCCGGCGAGGCCTCGGCGGCGTCGCCGGAGTCGAAGGGCGGCCGGGGGTCGTACTCGACGGCGAGCTGGATCGCCTTCGCGGTGTCGTCGCCCGCGATCAGGGAGGCCAGGTGGAGAGCCATGTCCACGCCCGCCGACACCCCGGCGGCGGTGATGATCTTCCCCGAACGCACATAGCGCCGCGGCAGGTACGTCACCCCGAACGTGGACTGCAAGTACTCGGCGGACGCCCAGTAGGTGGTCGCCCGCCGGCCCTTCAGCAGGCCCGCGGCGGCGAGAACGATGCTTCCGGTGCACACGGAGGCCGTCCACCGGGTGTGCCGGTGGATGTCGCGGATCCAGCCCAGCAGCGCCTGATCGTTCATCGCCGCGACGGTGCCGCGGTTGCCCGCGCCCGGCACGAGCAGCACGTCCAGTCGGTCCACCTCCGCGAGGGAGCGCTCGGCGACCAGCGCCACGTCCCCGGTGTCCGTCCGCACCGGGCCGCGCCGCTCGGCGATCATCGTCACGGTGGCGTCCGGCAGCCGGGACAGCACCTCCGCCGGACCCGTGGGGTCCAGCAGGCTGAAGCCGTCGTAGAGCAGGATGCCGATGCTGAGGCCCCCGCCCTGGCCCGCGCCCTTGCCGGGACCCGTGTCCTGGGACGGGGCCGCGTGCGCGGCTCCGGTCCCGGCCAGAAGCGTGGTGGCGGCGGTCGCCGTGGCGCCCAGTAGGACGTTCCTGCGTGTCGTCGTGTGCGTGGAGTGCGTCATGTGCCGGGAGTCTGCTGCCCCGCCGCGACGCGTGCGCGCGGCATGTCCGGCATCCTGCGAATCCTGTCCCCGGTGACCCCGTAGTGGTCCAGGAACGCCTGCCGCAGGGTCTCCGCGGACCGGAATCCGCAGCGGCGGGCGATCGCCGCCAGGGACAGGGCGCTGGACCGCACCAGGTGCGCGGCCGCCTCGGTGCGCACCTGCCGTACCGCCCGCGCCGGCGTTGTACCGAGATGCGCGGTGAAGAGCCGGGTCAGGTGCCGGGGGCTGATGCCCGCCCGGGCCGCCAGGGCGGTGGGCGTCAGATCCTCCGCCAGATGGCCGGCGACGTACCCCATCAGGTCCCGCACCAGCCGGTCCTCCGGTGGCGGGGCGGCCAGGAACAGGGAGATCTGCGCCTGGTCGCCCGGCCGGTGCAGGTGGGTGACGAGTTCCCGGGCGACCGCGCGGGCCAGGGTCGGCCCGTGGTCGTCCTCGATCAGGGACAGCGTCAGGTCGAGCGCGCTGGTGACCCCGGCGGAGGTGTAGACGTTGCCGTCGCGTATGCAGAGCGGGCCCGTGTCGACGGCCACGGCCGGATGCCGCTCGGCGAGCCGTTCCCCCCAGCCCCAGTGGGTCGTGACCCGCCGGTGGTCCAGCAGTCCGGCGGCGGCGAGCACATAGGCGCCCGTGCAGACGGAGGCCACGCGGAGGCTCTGTGCCGCCAGCCGCCGCACCTGGCCGAGCAACCGCTCGTCCGCCGCCGCGTCCTCGCAGCCGACGCCGCCCACGACGATCAGCGTGTCCAGACGTCCCGTGACCGCCTCGAGGCGGTGCCCCGCTCCCAGCACGATCCCCGCAGAGCTGCGCGCGGCCCGGCGGCCGACGGTGCCCAGCTCGACGGCGTACGGCGGCGCCGCGCCGTACCGGTTGGCGATGTCCAGCGCGCTGCTGGGGCAGGCGATGTCGAGAATCTGCGCGTCGTCGTAGGCGACGATGAGTACGCGTCTCCGGTTGTCCATGCGCCGCATACCAGCACAGCCGGCGGCGGGTTCAGTCGACCGCGTCGCCGGGTGCCACCGGATGCGCCTCCAGCTCCGGCGCGGCCAGCAGGTCGGCGATCAGTTCCGCGGATCCGCCGACGTATGTGCTGACCAGGTCGACATCGCCGCCCACGCACCAGGCGCGGTCGTCGGGCCACCACAGGTCGGGCAGCTCGGCGAACTCGTCCAGCAGGACGGGTGAGGCCGCGTCGGCCAGCGTTCCGGCGAGGAGGATCTCGTCGCGGCCGGGGGTGGGGAAGGAGGGGAGGTGGTCGAAGTCCCACCGGCCGTAGCCGCTCCACAGGCCGAACCAGCAGCGCTCGGGGGTCCGGGTGTGCCGGGCCAGGACGGGAATCAGGGCGCGGGCGACGCCGGGCGGGGTCGGCCCCTCGGCCGCGTGCTCGTCCCAGACGCCGGGCAGGCCGTACTCGGAGGCGTTCAGGTAGTCGCGGTCCATGCCGATCAGCTCGTGCCAGCGGGTGCTCCCCGTCACCTCGCGCCCCTGGGCGGCGGCCACCGTCGCCCATCGCACCGGCCGCTCCTCCAGGGAGGCCGGGTGCAGGATCCGGGCGTAGGCGGGGAATCCGGGCGCGGCGATGCCCGCGACCGTGCTGAAGCCGCCGTGCCGCCGGGCCCGCTCGACGAGCCAGTCGGCCGGACCGAGGTCGGAGGTCCGCACACGCAGCCGTCCGTACTGCCGTGGGGCGGGATCCCGGTGGACCGGGCGCAGGTCGTCCATCCGGCACAGTCTGCCCGAGGGGCCGCGCCGGCCCGGCCCCGGGTGTGGGCATTGATGAACCGGTCAAGTGGCCCGGTTCACATGGCAGTACCGGGCCGGCGCCTCCACCATGGTCCTCACTCACCGGCAGGCCGAAGGGATCCAGGATGTTCCGCAAGGTGCTGGTCGCCAACCGAGGCGAGATCGCGATCCGGGCGTTCCGCGCCGGCTATGAACTGGGCGCGCGCACGGTCGCCGTCTTCCCCCACGAGGACCGCAACTCGCTGCACCGGCTCAAGGCAGACGAGGCCTATCAGATCGGTGAGCCGGGGCATCCGGTGCGTGCCTACCTGTCCGTGGAGGAGATCGTCCGGGCCGCGCGACAGGCGGGGGCGGACGCCGTGTATCCGGGCTACGGCTTCCTGTCCGAGAACCCGGAGCTGGCGCGCGCCTGCGCCGAGGCGGGCATCACGTTCGTCGGCCCGGACGCCGGCACGCTGGAGCTGACCGGGAACAAGGCGCGCGCCGTGGCCGCCGCCCGCGCGGCCGGGGTGCCGGTGCTCGGCTCGTCGGCGCCCTCGACCGACATCGACGAACTCGTCCGGGCCGCCGAGGAGATCGGGTTCCCGGTGTTCGTCAAGGCGGTCGCGGGCGGCGGCGGACGCGGGATGCGGCGCGTGGAGGATCCGGCCGCGCTGCGCGAGTCCATCGAGGCGGCCTCCCGGGAGGCGGCCTCGGCGTTCGGTGACCCCACCGTCTTCCTGGAGAAGGCGGTCGTCGACCCGCGCCACATCGAGGTGCAGATCCTCGCCGACGGCGAGGGCAACGTCATGCACCTGTTCGAGCGGGACTGCTCGGTGCAGCGCCGCCACCAGAAGGTGATCGAGCTGGCGCCGGCGCCGAACCTCGATCCGGAGCTGCGGGAGCGGATCTGCGCCGACGCGGTGCGGTTCGCCCGGGAGATCGGCTACCGCAACGCGGGCACGGTGGAGTTCCTGCTCGACCGGGACGGCAACCACGTCTTCATCGAGATGAACCCGCGCATCCAGGTCGAGCACACCGTCACCGAGGAAGTGACCGACGTCGACCTGGTGCAGGCCCAGCTGCGCATCGCCGCCGGCGAGACGCTGGCCGACCTCGGGCTGTCCCAGGAGACCCTGACCCTGCGCGGCGCCGCCCTGCAGTGCCGTATCACCACGGAGGACCCGGCCAACGGCTTCCGCCCGGACACCGGCCGGATCAGCGCCTACCGCTCCCCCGGCGGCTCGGGCATCCGGCTGGACGGCGGCACCACCCACGCCGGTACGGAGATCAGCGCGCACTTCGACTCGATGCTGGTGAAGCTCACCTGCCGGGGCCGTGACTTCACGGCCGCGATCGGCCGGGCCCGGCGTGCGGTCGCCGAGTTCCGCATCCGCGGCGTCGCCACCAACATCCCCTTCCTCCAGGCCGTCCTGGACGACCCCGACTTCCGGGAGGGGCGGGTCACCACCTCGTTCATCGAGGAGCGGCCGCATCTGCTCACCGCGCGGCACTCCGCCGACCGTGGCACCAAGCTGCTGACGTACCTCGCCGACGTCACGGTCAACAAGCCGCACGGCGAGCGTCCCGAGCTGATCGACCCCGTCACCAAGCTGCCGCCGCTGCCCGCCGGATCGCCGCCCGCGGGCTCCCGCCAGCGCCTCGCCGAACTCGGCCCGGAGGGCTTCGCCCGCGCCCTGCGGGAGTCGCCGACGCTGGGCGTCACGGACACCACCTTCCGCGACGCCCACCAGTCGCTGCTGGCCACCCGGGTACGCACCAAGGACCTGCTCGCGGTCGCCCCGCACGTCGCGCACACCCTGCCCGGGCTGCTCTCCCTGGAGTGCTGGGGCGGCGCGACCTACGACGTGGCCCTGCGCTTCCTCGCCGAGGATCCGTGGGAGCGGCTGGCCGCGCTGCGCGAGGCGGTGCCCAACATCTGCCTCCAGATGCTGCTGCGCGGGCGCAACACCGTCGGCTACACGCCGTACCCCACGGAGGTGACCGACGCGTTCGTGCAGGAGGCGGCGGCCACCGGCATCGACATCTTCCGCATCTTCGACGCGCTCAACGACGTCTCCCAGATGCGGCCGGCCATCGACGCCGTACGGGAGACGGGTACCGCGATCGCCGAGGTCGCCCTCTGCTACACCGCCGACCTGTCCGACCCCGGCGAGCGGCTCTACACCCTCGACTACTACCTCCGGCTGGCCGAGCAGATCGTCGAGGCCGGCGCCCATGTGCTGGCCGTCAAGGACATGGCGGGGCTGCTGCGGGCTCCGGCCGCCGCGACGCTGGTGTCGGCGCTGCGCCGCGAGTTCGACCTGCCGGTCCATCTGCACACGCACGACACGGCGGGCGGCCAGCTCGCCACCTATCTCGCGGCGGCCCAGGCGGGCGTGGACGCGGTCGACGGGGCCGTGGCCTCGATGGCGGGCACCACCTCGCAGCCGTCGCTGTCGGCGATCGTGGCCGCGACCGACCACGCGGACCGGCCGACCGGCCTGGACCTCCAGGCGGTCGGGGACCTGGAGCCGTACTGGGAGGGCGTCCGCAAGATCTACGCCCCCTTCGAGTCCGGTCTTGCCGCGCCGACCGGACGCGTCTACCACCACGAGATCCCCGGCGGTCAGCTGTCCAACCTGCGCACCCAGGCGGTCGCGCTGGGCCTCGGCGACCGCTTCGAGGAGATCGAGGCGATGTACGCCGCCGCCGACCGCATCCTGGGCCGCCTGGTGAAGGTCACCCCGTCCTCCAAGGTGGTGGGCGATCTGGCGCTGCATCTGGTGGGGGCCGGGGTGACGCCGGAGGACTTCGAGGCGACGCCGGACCGGTTCGACATCCCCGACTCCGTCATCGGGTTCCTGCGCGGTGAGCTGGGGACCCCGCCGGGCGGCTGGCCGGAGCCGTTCCGCACCAAGGCGCTCCAGGGGCGCGGCGAGGCCAAGCCGGTCGCGGAGCTGGCGGACGAGGACCGCAGGGGGCTCGAGAAGTCCCGGCGCGCGACCCTCAACCGGCTGCTCTTCCCCGGCCCGACGCGCGACTTCGAGGCCCACCGTCAGGCGTACGGCGACACCAGTGTGCTGGACAGCAAGGACTTCTTCTACGGTCTGCGCCCCGCCAAGGAGTACGCCGTGGACCTGGAGCCCGGGGTGCGGCTGCTCATCGAGCTGCAGGCGATCGGCGAGCCCGACGAACGCGGGATGCGCACCGTGATGGCCGACCTGAACGGCCAGTTGCGGCCGATCCAGGTGCGGGACGCGGCGGCCGCCTCCGACGCGCCGGTGACCGAGAAGGCCGACCGGGCCAACCCGGGCCATGTGGCGGCGCCCTTCGCGGGTGTGGTGACGCTGACGGCCGCCGAGGGCGACGAGGTCGCGGCCGGGGCGACGGTGGCCACGATCGAGGCGATGAAGATGGAGGCCGCCATCACCGCCCCGCGGGCCGGCCGGGTGAGCAGGCTCGCCATCAACCGCGTGCAGCAGGTGGAGGGCGGGGACCTGCTCGTCGAGATCGCCTGACCGCTCCCGCCCACAGGCAGTCCCTGCCCGCCGAAACTCACCACAGGCCCTGCCCGCCGTAATTCGCTCGACGGCGGGCAGGGCCGCCTTGTTACCCTGATCAGGTGATCAGGGCCTTCTACTTCATCTGATACCGCCCCGGGAGACCGGGCGCCGACGCCGTCGCGCACGCCGCGCGAGGTGATTCCGGCGCTCGTCAGGGTCCCCGGCCGCGGCCCCCGATCGCACGCCGACCTCGCACGCCGATTCCCGCTGCCGTGCCCCCGGTGACCCCTCCCTTCCGTACCGGCCACAGATCACGACTACCGATACGGCGGTTCACCCATGCACACCCCCACTGTCCCCACCTCCTCCGGCGCCTTCCAGGTCGTCCTGGACGACGTCGTCCGCGCACCCGGAGGCCGCCCGCTGCTGGACGGCGTACGCCTGTCGGTCGCGCTCGGCGAACGCGTCGGCGTCGTCGGCGAGAACGGCGGCGGCAAGTCGACCCTGCTCCGCCTGGTCGCCGGTCTCGACCGGCCCGACGCCGGAGAGCTGCGCGTCCACGCCCCGGGCGGCACCGGATACCTCCCGCAGACGCCCGACCTGCCCCCGGACGACACCGTCCAGGGGGCCGTCGACCACGCCCTCGCCGACCTCCGCGCGCTGGAGCAGGCGCTGCGGAGCACCGAAGGGGCGCTCGCCGAAGCCGCCCCCGGCGAACTGGACGGGCTCCTCACCTCGTACAGCGAGCTGCTGGCGGCGTTCGAGGCCCGCGACGGCTACGCGGCCGACGCCCGCGTCCAGGCCGCCCTGCACGGTCTGGACATCGCCCACCTCGCGCCCGACCGGCTGCTCGGCACTCTCTCCGGCGGCGAACAGGCCCGCCTCAACCTGGCCTGCGTCCTGGCCGCCTCCCCGCAGTTGCTGCTCCTGGACGAGCCGACCAACCATCTGGACACCGGCGCTCTGGAGTGGCTGGAAAACCATCTGTGCTCCTACCGCGGAAGTGTGCTCGTGGTCTCGCACGACCGGGTCTTCCTCGAACGGGTCGCCACCGCCCTGTGGGAGGTGGACCCCGAGCGCCGTACCGTCCACCGGCACGGCGGCGGCTATCCGGGCTACCTGCGGGCCAAGGCCGCGGCCCGGCGCCGCTGGGATCAGGAGTACGCCGACTGGGAGCGGGAGCTGGCCGAGCAGCGCGAGCTGGTGCGGCGCGCCGCGGAGGGCATGGCGGCGGGGGCCCGGCGGATGGCGAACGCCGACCGCGTGGGCGGCCGCCACCAGCGCGCCGTGGAGAAGCAGCTCTCCTCTCGGGTCCGGCAGGCCAAGGAGCGCGTACGGCGGCTGGAGGAGGCGCCGGTGCCCCGGCCGCCGGAGCCGCTGCGGTTCACCGCCCGGGTCGCCGGGGGCGGCGCCGACGACCACGACGGGCCGCTCGCGGCGCTCGACGAGGTCGTGGTCGGGTCACGCCTGGACGTGCCCGCCTTCACGGTCGCACCGGGCGAGCGGATCCTGGTCACCGGGCCCAACGGCGCGGGCAAGAGCACGCTGCTGCGGGTGCTCGCCGGTGACCTGCGCCCGGATCGCGGCCGGTGCCGGCGGCCGGCGCGGATCGGCTGGCTGCCGCAGGAGTCGAGGATCACCGATCCGGGGCGCACGCTGCTGGACGCCTTCGCCGCCGGGCAGCCCGGCGACCCGGAGGAGCACCGCGCGGCTCTCCTCGGCCTCGGGCTCTTCCGCCCGGCTGATCTGCCGGTCCGCATCGGTGCCCTGTCGACGGGTCAGCTGCGCCGGCTCGCGCTGGCCCGGCTGCTGCGCACGCCCGTGGACCTGCTCCTGCTCGACGAGCCCACGAATCACTTCTCCCCCGCGCTCGTGGAGGAGGTCGAGGCGGCGCTGCACGGCTACCGGGGTGCGCTGGTGATGGTCTCTCACGGCCGCATGGTCGCCGGGCGGTTCACCGGCCGCCGGGTGCGGATGCGGGACGGCCGCCAGGTGGCGTAGGCGAAATCCAGCCATCGCCGCGTGCTCATTTCTGCTCGCAACAGCTTCTCTTCGAGCACCTATTGACACACGGGGGCGGCGTGGACAGAGTCATGCGGCAGCAAGAGCAGCCGGCCACGCATAAGGGAGCGATCCGCGCCATGCATGAAATCCCTGCTGTCTCACGCCGTACCCTCATGGGCGGGGCCCTGGCCTCCGGTGCCGTCGTCGCCGGACTCGGCACCGGGGCCTCCGCCACACCAGCCGCCACCCCCGCCGCCGCCCCCGCGGCACCGGACGCCGACGGCACGCCGTCCCGGAGCCGGGGTCAGAAATCCATGGTCAACGTCCCGTTCGAGGAGCACCGGACGGTCCGCGTCGGCCTGATCGGTCTCGGCAACCGAGGCCATGGCATGTCCTCGGGATGGGCCGCCGTCCCGGGCTGCACCGTCACGGCCGTGTGCGACATACGTCCCGAACGTGCCAGACGGACCGCCGACCGGCTGGTCGCCGAGGGCCGGCCCCGGCCGGCCGAGTACGGCGGCTCGGCCGACGCTTACCAGCGCATGCTGCGCCGCGACGACATCGATCTCGTCTACATCGCGACGCCCTGGGAGTTCCACTACGAGCAGGGCCGCGCGGCGCTGCTGGCAGGCAAGCACGCTCTGGTCGAACTGCCCGTCGCCACCGAGCTGGACGAGCTGTGGGACCTGGTCGACACCAGCGAGCGCACCCGCCGGCACCTGATCCTGTCCGAGAACTGCAACTACGGCCGCAACGAGCTGGCGATGCTGAAGATGGCCCACGACGGCCTGTTCGGCGAGATCACCAACGGCCACGGCGGATACCTGCACGATCTGCGCGCCCTGCTGTTCTCGGACACGTACTACACCGACTCCTGGCGGCGGTTGTGGCACACCCGCAGCACCGCCTCCTTCTACGCCATGCACGGCCTCGGCCCGATCGCCGCGGCCATGGACATCAACCGCGGCGACCGGCTGACCACCCTGCGGGCCACCTCCACCGAGCCGAAGGGCCTCGCCGACTACCGCGAGCGGTTCGTGCCGAAGTCCCACCCGAGCTGGCGGGAGACCTACATCAACGGCGACCTCGTCACCTGCCTGATCGACACCGCGCAGGGCCGGGTGATCCGCGCCGAGCACGACGTCAGCTCGCCCCGCCCGTACAGCCGTATCAACTCCCTCGCCGGCAGCCGCGGCATCTTCGAGGACTACGCGGGGGTGACGTCCGCGAGCGGCGGCCGCGTCTACATCGAGCCCGACCACAGCGGTCACACCTGGCGGGCGTTCGACGCCTACCGCAAGGAATTCGACCACTGGCTGTGGCTGAAGATCGGCGACGACGCCGCCAACAACGGCGGGCACGGCGGGATGGACTACGTCCTGCAGTGGCGCACCGTCCAGCAGATGCGCGCCGGGCTCGTCCCCGACATGGACGTCTACGACGCCGCCGTCTGGTGCTCCCCGATCCCCCTGAGCGTCAAGTCCCTCGCGGCGGGCGGCCGTCCGGTCGCGGTGCCGGACTTCACCCGCGGCTCGTGGGTCAACCACCGCACGGGCCTCGACTCACGGCCCGGTGAGATGCCCCCGGTCGTCTGAGGGCCCCTTGCCCGGGCCGCCGCCGTGACGCAAGCTGCTCGGCGGTCACCGTGGGGCACGGTGACCGCCGGGACAGACCAGGAACAGGGAGGACGCGGTCGTGGGCGACGTACTGGCACGGGCCATGTGGGAGCGGTACGAACCCGTTCACAGCATCGTCTACTTCGCCCCGGAGGCCCGCCGGGCAGCGGACGAACTCGGCCTGCGGGGCTTCTGGATGGGCTACTTCGCGCTGCGCGCCGCCCCGCTGGGCCCCGCGTCCGCGCCCGCCGTCACCGCGTGCTTCCACGTCTTCCACCCCGACCGCGTGGCGCGAGCGCTGCCGGACGCGTGGCGGTACACGACCCCGTCCGACGCGCTCGCGGCCCGGCAGCGGGCGATCGACGCCACCATGACGCGTCTGTACGGCCGGGACGGCGTCGGCTCCGCCGCGATGGCCGAGGCGGCGGACCTGGCCTGGGAGGCGGCCCTGGCCGCGGACACGGCGGGCCGGGTGCTCGGCGCCACCAACCAGGCCCTCGACCGCCCGGAACAGCCCCATCTCAGGCTCTGGCAGGCGCTGACGACCCTGCGCGAGCACCGCGGGGACGGGCATGTCGCCGTCCTCGTCGCCCATGGCCTCGGGCCGGTCGACGCGATGGTGCTGAAGGCCGCCGCCGACGAGTCGGACGCGACGCTGCTGCGCGAGAGCCGGAAGTGGGACCTGACGGCGTGGCAGGCGGCCGAGGCCGGGCTGCGCGAGCGCGGGCTGCTCGCCGGGGACGGATCGTTGACCGGCGCGGGAGCGGCCGTGCGCGCGGATGTCGAAGCGCGGACCGACGCCGCAGCCGCACGCCCCTGGAGGGCCCTCGGCGAGGCCGCCACGGCACGCCTCGCCGACCTGCTCGAACCCCTGGCCAGGACCGTACTGGCCGCGGGACTGGTCCCGTCGGGCAATCCGGTGGGGCTCACGGGCAGCCTGTGGGAGTCGTCCCGGCCCACCGGCGACTGACCGGCCCGCCTGTTTCCGGCCGTCTCCCGGCACACAGGCAACCCGCACGATCTCCTCAGCCTCTCCCTGCACGAGGGGCGCCCGCGTCAACGGCGTCCCCCGACCCGGGATTCGAGGAGAAGATCAGTTGAAACGTGCCCGAATAACGTGGGCGACCGCGCTCGCGGCGGTGACGCTGATGGGCGTGTCACCCGCCGTGGCCCAGGCTCGTCCCCAGCCACCCGGTGCCGCTTCCGTCACGGCGTCGGGCCACGGCACCGGTGAACTGCCGCCCGGCTGGCGGATCGCCGCCACGGACGAGGGCGACGCCCTGGAGTGGCGCGCGCCGCGGCGGATCCCGCCGGGTGACGCACGCGTGGAGTTCCACACCGACGGCGGGCTGGTGGGCGTACCGGAGGCGGACGAGGACGGCCGTACCTTCCGGCTGCCCCTGAAGGACGCCCGGTCAGGCGAGTTGACGGACCTTCAGGTGCTGGCCGGCGGGCGGCGGCTGGACCGGAAGCCCGGTGCCGCGAACGGGCCGGACGCCGCCGCACCGCGTGCCCCGAAGCTGCCGCCCAAGCTGCCCGCGGGCGCCGTCGACCCGGGCAAGCCGGGGCCGTTCGCCACGGTCAGCGGCGAGTACGCCCTCGACTCCGTCCGGCTGCCCGGTTTCCGGGCGCCGGTCGAGATGCGCGGTGTGGTCGTCGCCCCCAAGAACGCCACCGGCAAGCGTCCCCTCGCCCTCTTCCTGCACGGCCGGCACGCCACCTGCTACGTCCCCGGCGGCAGCGAGGAGAACGTGACGATCGACTGGCCGTGCGCCGCCGGCGCCCAGCCGATCCCCAGTCACCGCGGCTATCTGCGGGACCAGAAGCTGCTGGCCTCGCAGGGCTATGTGACGGTCTCGATCTCCGCCAACGGCATCAACGGCCAGGACGCCGAGGCCGAGGACGCGGGCGCGCAGGCCCGCTCGTCGCTGGTGCGCTCGCATCTGGCCCGCTGGGCGGACTGGTCCGCCCAGCCGTCCACCGCCCCCGCGGCCGTACGCAAGGCGCCCCGGGCCGATCTGTCCCGCGTCCTGCTGGTCGGCCACTCGCGCGGCGGCGAGGGCGTCGACCGGGCCGCGCTGGACAGCCTCTACCCGCCTCCGCCGGCCCAGGACGGCGCTCCCGGGCGGGCCCGCTGGACCATCCGCGGCACCGTGCTCATCGGCCCCACCATCTTCGGCCAGAACCCGGTGCCCGACGTGCCCTCGCTGACGATCCTGCCGGGATGCGACGGAGACGTCTCGGACCTCCAGGGCCAGGTGTACGTCGACGGCACCCGGGGCGTGAGCCGCGGCAAGGCCCTGCACAGCGCGGTCCACATCACCGGCGCCAACCACAACTTCTTCAACAGCGAGTGGACACCGGGACAGGCCAAGGCACCCGCGAGCGACGACTTCTGGGACGACCCCGAGGCCCGCGACCCGGTCTGTTCGCCGGGCAGCCCCACCCGCCTCACCGCGGACCAGCAGCACCGTGCCGGCGCCACCTACATCGCCGCCGCCGCGCGGCTGTTCGTCGCCGGTGACGACCGGGTGCGCGAGCTGATCGACGGCACCGGCCGCCGGGCCCCCTCGGCTGATCCCGCCCGGGTCCTCACGCACGCGGTGGGCGCGGGACGTGGCGCCGGGTTCCTGCCCGACGGCGCGGTGAAGGTGACCGGCGGACGGCTGTGCTCCGCGGTCGACCCGGATCCGCGCAAGGCCTGCCTGAGCGAGACCGCGGCCGGCTCGTCGCCGCACTTCGCGCGCTGGTGGCCGGAGCGCGAGGAGGGGCGCCGCGCCGTCGCGCTGAAGTGGTCCGAGGCGGGTACGCCGACGCGGATCCGTCCCGGCAAGCCCGTCTCCCTCAAGGGCGCGAAGAGCCTGGCGCTGCGCGTCATCGTGCCGCCCAACAGCAGCGGCACCCGCCTCGACGTCGCCGTCACCGACGCGTCCGGCAAGCGCGTCACCCTCGGCACGGTCCGGGCGGACGGCCTGCCCGGCAGCGACCGCACCGCCTCCTACTGGGCGCGGGAACTGCGCGTACCGCTCACCGCGGCCGGCCGCGCCGGGGTCGACCTGAGCCGGGTCGCCGCGCTGGACCTGACGCCGCGTTCGCGCGCGGGCCAGGCCTGGCTCATGGACGCCCACGCCTGGCGCCCGGGCACTCCCGCGGTGCGGGCGGCGGCCCTGCCCCGGGTCGACATCGGCCGGCTGACGGTCAAGGAGGGTGACTCGGGCACGCGCACCTTCGAGGTGCCCGTGCGCGTCTCCGGCCAGGGCGGCGGAAGCGGCACGGTGCGGATGTACGTCATGGACCCGGACAGCGGGGCGGCCACGCACCGCCTCGTCACCATGCGCCCGGGCGACCCCGGCACGACGGTGACGATGAAGGTGGAGGGCAACGAGCGGTACGCCTGGGACGTCTCCAACACCGTTCTCGTGAAGGCGGTGCGCGGCGCGGTCGTCGGTTCGTACGCCGGGGGCGTCACCGTCCAGAACGACGACCCGATGCCGGAGATCGGCGTGACGCCGGTCGCGGACGACGTCACCGAGGGGCAGCCGCTGCGCTGGCGGGTCTCGCTGTCCGAGCCGGCCGACGTGCCGCTGGGGGCGCAGCTGATGGTGAGGCCGGCCGACGGCCGCCCCGAGCTGTCCACCAAGGACGTCGACCCGGAGTGGCTGCGGGAGATCTACGGGGAGGTCCCCGACGAGGAGGTGCCGCTCTCCCGGCTGGAGTACTTCTCCCTGTGGGCCCCGGTCCAGGCCGGTGAGCTGAGCGGAGAGGTGGCCGTGCCCACGGTCGGCGACCGGCTCGCCGAGCCCACGGAGTACGTGGTCTTCCAGCCCACGGACATGGAGGGCGAACCCGACGGCCCGGCGGTGACCGGCGCGGTCCGCGACGCGTCGTAGCCATGGCCCCTGCCCCGCCCCTCTCGCGAGCCGGTACCGTATGACGGAAGACTGATGCCGCATTGCGGAAAGGCTCGTCTGAGGGGGGCGGGACGTGGGACGGTCGGAGGGGACCCGACGATGGTGTCGGGGACGCGCCGCTTCGAGCTTCTGTGCGCAGGTGCTGCGCGGGCTGGCCCAGGTGATGTTGCTGTCCGGCCCGTGGACGGGCGCCGTCTTCTGTCTGGCTCTGCTGACGGCGGACTGGCGGTACGCGGCGTACGCGCTGGGAGGCGCGGCGCTGGGCACCGGCACCGCACACGCGCTCGGGGTGTCCCGCGACCGGCTGGATCCGGGGCTGGAGGGCTTCAACTCCGCCCTCCTCGCTCTGTGCCTCGCGGTGCTCCTCGGCCCGGACAGGCCGTCCACGGCGCTGCTCGCCGCCGCGGGCTGCACCGTGGTCACGGTCCTCACGGCGGCGGTCGTCCGCGTGCTGCGCGTGTGGAGCCTGCCGCCGCTGACCATGCCGTACTGCCTGCTGGCGGTCGCGGTCGCCGTCGCCGCGCCCGCGTTCCAGCGGGTCTGGCCGTACGACGGCAGTCTCGCCGCGCTGCCCGGCGCCGCCTCCGGGCCGACCGCCCTCCACTGGGGCGAGGTGGGGCGGGCTTTCTTCCACAACGTGTCCCAGCTCTTCTTCCTGGAGCGGTGGCACGTGGGCGCGCTGCTGCTCGCGGCGGTCTTCCTGACCAGCCGGACGGCCGGGCTCATGGCCTGTGCCGGCAGCGCGACGGGCATCCTGACCGCCTGGGCGCTCGGGGCGCCGCCCGAGCGGATCGCCGACGGCACCCTGGGCTGCAACGCGGTGCTGGTCGCGCTCGCGCTGTGCGGGGTGTTCCTGCCGGCGGCACCCGCCACGCTGCTGTACGCGGTGCTCGGCGCGGCGACCGCGACCGCCCTGACCCCGGCCGTCGCCGCGCTGCTCGCCCCGTCCGGCGGCCACACCTTCACCTGGCCGTTCGTGCTGACGACACTCGGCTTCCTGGCCGCCGCCCGCTCCTTCCCGCGGCTGACCGGCCCGGGCCGCGCCCCGGACCCGGCCGCGCGCGGCCGCCGTCGCACATGTCGGGAATCAACCGTCCCGGTCGGACGTTGATCGATCGGACATCGGGAACGGGTCAGCAGCGGGAACGGAGTCGGTCGAGTGCACGGTGAGTACAAGATCCCCGGCGGCAAGCTGGTCGTGGTCGACGTGGACGCCGAGGACGGCGTGCTGTGCCGGGCGCGCGTCGCGGGCGACTTCTTCCTGGAACCGGACGAGGCACTCGACGCCGTGAACCACGCGCTGAACGGGGCTCCGGTGGACACGGACGCGGCCGGCCTGGCCGCCCGCATCGACGCGGCGCTCCCCGAGGGGACCGTGATGTACGGCCTGACCTCGGAGGGCATCGCCATCGCCGTGCGCCGCGCCCTGGCGCACGCCACCGACTGGACCGACTACGACTGGCAGCTCATCCACGAGGGCCCGCAGCCCCCGGCCCTGCACATGGCGCTCGACGAGGTACTGACGGCCGAGGTGGCCGCGGGCCGGCGCGCGCCGACGCTGCGGGTGTGGGAGTGGGGCGCGCCGGCGGTGATCATCGGCAGCTTCCAGTCCCTGCGCAACGAGGTCGACCCGGACGGTGCCGCCCGGCACGGCATCGAGGTCGTCCGGCGGATCTCCGGCGGCGGCGCGATGTTCGTGGAGCCGGGCAACACGATCACCTACTCGCTGTCCGTCCCCGAGGCTCTCGTCCAGGGCCTGTCCTTCCAGGACAGCTACGCCTATCTCGACGACTGGGTGCTCGGCGCGCTCGGCGACATGGGGATCAGGGCCTGGTACCAGCCGCTGAACGACATCGCCACGGACCAGGGCAAGATCGCGGGCGCCGCCCAGAAGCGGATCGTGGGGCCCGGGGGACACCCCGGGGCCGTGCTGCACCACGTGACCATGGCGTACGACATCGACGCCGACAAGATGCTCGAGGTGCTGCGCATCGGCCGGGAGAAGCTGTCCGACAAGGGCATCAAGAGCGCGAAGAAGCGGGTGGACCCGCTGCGCCGGCAGACCGGTCTGCCACGCGAAGCCGTCATCGAGCGGATGATCGAGTCGTTCCGCGGCCGGTACGGGCTGTCGCAGGGCAAGGTGACCGACGAGGAACTGGCCCGCGCGGAGGAGCTGGCGCGCACCAAGTTCGCCTCCCCCGAGTGGACGGCCCGGGTGCCGTGACCACGGCCCGCCGCCCGCCGGTCAGTCCACCGGATGACCGGGGCTGATGTCGAGGGCGTCCTGGAGGCGCAGCAGCGGGCGCCCGTCGCCGCGCTCCCCGCTCCGCACGGGCTCCAGCACGAAACCGACGTGATCGCCGCCGTCGACGCGGGTCTGCACGGTACCGACGAACCAGGCGGCCGCGTCGTCCAGGACGACCGCGCCGCCTGGTCCCGGCCGCCAGCCCGCCCGCGTGAACTTGTCGACCTCGTCGCCCGTCTCCCCGCCGAACAGCTCGGCCAGCTCGTGCTGGTCGCGGGTCAGCAGATGGACGGCCAGACAGTCCGCGGCGCGGGCCACCCGGTAGGTGTGGTTGACCTTGGACAGCCACACCACGTACCGCATCGGCCGCATGGAGCACTGCCCGCAGAAGCCGACCAGGCAGCCCGCCCGCTCCTCCCCCACCGCGGCCGTGACCACGCACATCTCGGGATTGAGCCGTTCGAAGAAGGCATCGATGTCCGCCACGCCCTATGAGTGCCCACCGGGCCGGGATCCGTCCCGCATGTCTCCTGTCAGGAAGGCGGGCGGCGGGGAACCCGGGCGGCGCGGAAGACGTCATCTCTGGTGACCGGGGCGGCCCGTCGGCCTCCCGACGACGAGACGAGGACGACGTATGAGTGACAAGGCCCGGAGGCTGTTCGAGGCCCTCGACCTCGACCGGAACGGGACTCTGACCCGCGAAGAGGTGATCGTCGCCCTGCGGACGAAGGGGCCCTCCCTGGTCGCCTCGGGCATTCTGCCGTCCTGGGGTGTGCAGGACGCCGACGCCTCCTCCGCGCTCTTCGACGCGGCCGACCAGAACGGGGACGCCGTGCTGACCCTGGAGGAGTTCGCCGCGGTGGTGGACCGCCGGTTCGGCTGGAGCTGACGTCGCGCACGTCGGGAGGGGCGTACGCCCGGCGCGAACCACGCCGCGCGCTGAGCCCCGGCGGTAGCACTGCAGCTCGGCACGGCCGTGCCCCGCTCGCCCGTCTTCCGCGGTCGTCCATGCATCAGCCCGGCCGCCGCGGAAACACGGTGGATGACGGTATTCGACGAGCACGAGGGAACCTGCCATGGCCGACGACCTCATCACCATGGTCACCACTGACCACCGCGAGCTGCAGCGCCTGTTCGACATGATGACGAAGGACAGGAGCTCCCGGCCGCTGGCGCTTCCGCTGGCCGTGGCCATGCTGGAGGCGCACAGCGAGGCCGAGGAGGACCGGGTCTACCCGGCCGTGGCCCGCGAGGCCGGCGAGTCGGAGGAGGCCGAGCACGCCGCCGAGGAGCACCACGAGGCCGAGAGTCTCGGCAAGCATCTGCTGGAGATGGACTGGGAGAGCAAGGAATTCGACCAGGCCCTGCAGGAGTGGATCGGTGCCGTGACGCACCACATCGAGGAGGAGGAGACGGAGATCCTGCCCGCGCTGGTCGAAGCCGTCGACTCCGACCGGCTGCGGGAGCTGGGCTTGCAGTTCGCCACCCGGCGGTCCCGGAAACTGACGGGACAGCCGCTGGCGGCCGCCGGCACCGGTGGCGGCGGCGCACACGGTGAGACGCGGGAAGAGCTGTACGAGAAGGCGCGGGAACTCGGCATCTCGGGCCGTTCCTCGATGACCAAGGAGCAACTGGCCGAGCAGGTGAGCAAGGCCGAGGGCAAGCGGAAGAGCTGAGCCCCGCCGCGCCGCCCGGGACTTGCGGACAGAAGCTGACCGCAAGTCCCCCTACGGTCGTGCCATGACTCAGACGCAGAAGATTCTTGTCACCGGCGCCACCGGAACCGTCGGCCGTCAGGTCGTCGCCGAGCTGCTCGCCCGCGGGCACGGGGTCCGCGCGCTCACCCGGGACGCCGCCAGGGCCGCGCTCCCGGCCGACGTCGAGGTCGTGCAGGGCGACCTGACCGACCCCGACACCCTGATCCCGGCCCTGGAGGGCGTCACCGGCCTCCACCTGATCACCTTCGGCGGTGCCTACTTCGCCCCGCTGGAGACCGGCCCCCGCATCCTGGAGCTGGCCCGCGCGGCCGGCGTACGCCGGGTCACGGTGCTGCACGGCGGCGGGCCGTCCCTGCTGGAGGACGCGGTGCGCGCCGACGACGGGGTCGACTGGACCGTGCTCATGCCGGTCGAGTTCATGTCCAACGCCCTGGAGTGGGCGGACCGGATCGTGGCCAAGGGTGAGGTCCACGAGCCGTTCGTGTCCCGGCTCAGTGCCATGGTCCACGAAGGCGACATCGGCGCCGTCGCGGCGGTCGCGCTCACCGAGGAGGGCCACGGCGGCCGGGAGTACGTGATCACCGGCCCGGAACTGCTGACCGTCGGCGACAAGGTGGCGGCCATCGCCGCCGCGCGCGGGCAGGACATCTCCCTGGTCGAGCTGACCGAGGAGCAGGCCGTCGCGCAGTGGCGGGCGGCAGGCCACCCGGAGGATGTGATCGGCTTCCTGCTGGAGGCGTACGGCAACACCCCGGAGGTGGGCCGTACGGTCGTCGACACGGTCGAGAAGGTCACCGGCCGCCCGGCCCGCACCTTCGCGGAATGGGCCGCGCAGCACGCGGACGCCTTCACGGCACAGGCTCCGGTGGCGTCGTAGCGCCGGTAGGACTCGGACAGGCGAGCCGCGGAGCGTTACTCCAGTTGCCCGTCGCGGGCGTGTGGCGCGCGGCGGAGCGGCGTACCTCTTTCTAGGCTGGTGCGTCGAACAAGGGAGCGCTGCGCATGAGATACCGCCTGGAGGCGATCACCCGCGAGGAGCATCTGGCCTTCGTCACGGCCCGTTCCTCGGTAAGTCACACGCAGGTTCCGGCATGGGGCGATGTGAAGCCGGACTGGCGGGCGGAGAGCCTCGGCTGGTTCGACGAGGAGGGCCGCCTCGTCGGGACCGGGCTGGTGCTGCTGCGGCCGCTGCCGAAGCTGAAGCGGTATCTCGCCTATGTGCCCGAGGGGCCGGTCATCGACTGGACGGCGGCGGATCTGGAGCAGTGGCTGGAGCCGATGCTCGCCCATCTCAAGCAGCGGGGCGCCTTCTCGGTGAAGATGGGGCCGCCCGTCGTCGCCCACCGCTGGAGCGCCGACGCGGTCAAGGAAGCGATCGCCGACCCGCGGGTCGAGCGGTTCCAGGACGTCGAGCCCACCGCCCGGGATCCGCGGGCCGGCGAGATCGCCGACCGGCTGCGCCGCATGGGCTGGCGGCGGACCGAGCCGGGCGGCGAGGACGGCTTCGCCGCCGGCCAGCCGCGCTACGTGTTCCAGGTGCCGTTCGCCGGGCGATCGCTGGAGGACATCCAGCAGGGCCTGAACCAGCAGTGGCGCCGCAACATCAAGAAGGCGGAGAAGGCCGGCGTCAAGGTGGTGCAGGGTGGCTACGAGGATCTGCCCGTCTTCTACGACCTCTACCAGGAGACCGCCGAACGCGACCGGTTCATCCCCCGACCGCTGCCCTATTTCCAGCGGATGTGGACGGCCCTGACGGCCGAGCACCCGGACCGTATGCGCCTCTACCTCGCCTTCCACGACGGCGAGGCGCTCGCGGCCGCCACGATGCTGACCGTCGGCGAGCACGTCTGGTACTCCTACGGCGCCTCCACGAGCCGCAAGCGCGAGGTCCAGCCGAACAACGCCCTCCAGTGGCGCATGATGTGCGACGCCCACGAGTCGGGAGCCGCCGTGTACGACTTCCGCGGCATCACCGACACCTTGGAGGAGAGCAACCACCTGCTGGGCCTGCTCCGGTTCAAGGCGGGCGCCGGCGGGGAGGCCGTCGAATACCTCGGTGAGTGGGACTACCCGCTCAACAAGGTTCTGCACAAGGCATTCGACCTCTACATGGCGCGACGCTGAGGCCGGTCGGCGCGCCACAGCATGCCACCGGCGGCGTCAGGCCGCGGTCTTCCTTCCGGGGCGCCCGGCTCGGGCCAGGGCGTCGATCAGTTGTTCCCGGCTCATCTTCGACCGGCCGGCGATGTCCTGGTCGGTCGCCCGCTGGTACAGCTCCGCCTTGCTCAGCTTCCGCAGCTCGCTCTTCGAGGGGCGGGACGGCTTGGCCGCGGTCCTGGCCGCGGTGGCCTTCTCCCCGGACTGCTTCTTCTTCGCCGCGGTCGTGGCGGGCTTCGCCGTCTTCTTCCGGGCCGGGGCCCGGGACTTGCCGCGCTGCTCCCGCCCGGCGCCGGCGCCGCGGGCGCGGTCGATGCTGCCCTGGAGGACTTCCATCAGGTCGATGACGTTGGTCGCCGTGGGCGCCGCCTCCGCCGGAGTGATCTCCTGTCCCTCCGCCTTCGCCCGCACCAGCTCCCGCACTTTCTCCTGGTAGGTGTCGCGATAGCGGGACGGCTCCCAGGGCCCGCTGAGCGCCTCGACGAGCTGCAGCGCCATGTCCAGCTCCTTGCCCCGCCCGGCGCGCCCCGACGGCAGCTCGGGCAGCTCCTTGCCCGGGTCGCGGACTTCGTCGGCCCAGTGCAGGGTCTGGAGGACGAGCAGGTTCTCCTCGGCGCGCAGGGCGGTCAGGTACTGTCTGCCGCGCATCACGAGGGTGGCGATCCCGACCCTGCCGGACTCGGCCAGCGCCGCGCGCAGCAGCTCGTACACCTTCTGGTACTCCTCGCCGCGCGGGGCGACGTAGTAGGTGCGGTCGAAGTAGACCGGCGCGATCTCGTCCAGGCCGACGAAGTCGGAGATCTCGATGGTCCGGGAGCGGCCCGGCGCGATCTCGTCCAGTTCGTCGGGCTCGACGACGACGTATTCGCCCTCCCCGATCTCGAAGCCCTTGACGATGTCGTCGCCGGGGACCTCCTTGCCGGTGCGCTCGTTGACCCTGCGGTTGCGGATACGGTCGGAGGTGCCGCGCTGCAGCTGGTGGAAGTGGACCGCGTGGTCCGCGGTCGCGGTGTACAGGCCGACCGGCACACTGACCAGTCCGAACGTGATCACGCCGGTCCAGATCGCCCGGGCCATCCGTCCCGCTCCTCCGGTTCCCGGAGCACCCCGGCATGGATGCTCCCTGCCTGATCCCACGCTGGCACCCGCGCGCCGTCGGCGCGCGCCGGGCGGGCCACACGGAGCACGGCCCCGCGGTGCGGGCTGCTCCGGGACGGCCGGCCGAGCACGAGTTCAGCCGCGTCGTACGGCCACTGTCACGTCCTGGCCCGGCGCCGCCAGGATCCAGGCCCGGCCCGCCGTCGTGCGCAGCACGGTCGCGTCGGCGGTGACGCGCCAGGTGCCCGGCGGGAGGGACAGTTCGGTCAGCCGCGAGCCGTGCCGTGCCGACCGGTAGGCCAAGCGGTACACGCCGTCCGAGGAGTCGTACGACGCGGAGCGGACCGTGCCCGCCACGCTTGCCGCGTACGGCTCGGCGGTCAGCTCCTTGTGGGTGCGGAAGGCACCGGAGCCGTCGACCGCGCAGTAGCCGCCGCCGTAGCACCACACATAGCCCGCCCAGCCGGAGGTGTACCGGCCGAGGGAGGCCATGGCGTCTCGGTAGAAACGGCCCATGTTCGGCAGGGAGTTGTTGAGCGGACCCCATTCGCCCACCACGACCGGCACCTTGTACCGCTTCGGATACTCGACGACGGCCCGCTCGTACGCCTCGATCCAGCCGGCGTCGGGGTCGTAGTCGGCGCCGGCCTCCATCGCGGTGTTGTAGAAGTGCGGCGCGTACACCACCTTCGGGTCGTCGACGCGCCCGAGGCCGGTCGGCACGCCCTCGCCCACGATCGGCGTGGGTTCGACGAAGACCCAGGCGTCCCGGTCCACCGAACGGACCGCGTCGGCGAGGCGGTTGTACATCGGCGTGATCTGGTCGCGCTCGATGCGGCGGGCGGCCGTCGGCAGGTCCTCGCCCGCGCGCAGTTCGCCCATGGGTTCGTTCATCAGGTCGTAGCCGATGACGGCGGGGTGGTGGGCGACATGGCGGGCGAGCACCCGCCAGGCCTCGGCCTGGGCGCGACGCAGGTCGGGGTCCTCGTAGAGGTGGGTGAAGGCCCGCTGGACGGCGGGTTCGAAGTACTCGGCGAACCAGTCGTCCGGGTGGGGGGTGAACGGCAGTCCGTCGGTCCTGGTCGCCCACGCGGGCACGCCGCGGTGGCCGAAGGCCGGGCCGAAGACGTCCTGGTGAGCGTCGATCAGGACCTTGATCTCGTTGCGTGCCGCCCAGTCCAGGACGCGGTCGATCTTCCTCAGGTAACCGGTGCTGTACTGTCCCGGCCGGGGTTCCAGGTCGTCCCAGAAGACCAGCAGCCGGGCGAAGTTGAAGCCGTTCGCCCGCAGGTCGCGGAAGTGCCGCTCGGTGATGGCCGACAGGGCCTTGTCGCCCCGGTTCGTCTTGTCCTCGACGTTCCAGCCGCGCAGCGTCAGCTCGCGCCCGTGCCGGTCGGTGAGACGGGGTACGTCCGGCGCGTTCCGCTGCGCCTGGGCGGCCGTCGCGGGTGCGAGCAGCACGCCGATCACCACGCTCGCCGTGAGGGTCGTTCGCAGCACGGGCAGACCTCCTGGACCTCGGGCGGCACCTGAAGCGGAAGTTGACGTTTGTTCAGTTTTTCTCGTCCGAGATATTCCCATAGCGGCTACCGGCCCGTAAATACCGTGGGTAACCCCACGTTCAGGAGGTGTCATGAGACGCTCCGGGAACCGACTCCGGCGCATCACCACCGCCGTCGCGGCCGTGCTCGCCGTGGCAGCGACAGCCGTACCCGCCGCCGCGGCCGACGCCGCCGGCGACGCACGGCCGGCGGCCTCCACCCCCCTCCCGCCCGAACTGGAGGCGATCAGGGCCAAGGAGGCCACCGCGCTCTACGGCGACCCCGCCGAACGCCCGCTCGCGGAGCGGAAAACGGCGCTGATCTCGCTCGGCGACAGCGAGATCTCCGGCGAGGGCGTCGGTACGTACGAACCACCGACCAACGGCCCCACGAACTGGTGCCACCGCTCCCCCGAGGCCGCCGTCCACCGCACCGGCATCACCGCGGACCTCACCTTCAACGTGTCCTGCTCCGGCGCCTCCACCGGCAACATCCGGATCGGCGGTACGCCGCAGTACGCCGACGAGCTGGTGCAGAGCGACAGCCTGGCGGTCAAGGCGCGCAACACCCGGATCAAGATGGTGCTGCTCGTGGCCGGAGCCAACGACGACCTCCAGTTCGGCCCCGTCATGACCGACTGCGTCCAGCGCTATCTGCTCTCCCAGGGGCCCTGCGAACCGAAGTACGCCCCCGGCTGGCAGGCCCGCGTCGACGGCCTGGTCCCCAAGGTCGAGCAGACCGTCCGGGACCTCAAGTCCGTGATGCGCGACGCCGGTTACGCCGACGGCGACTACAAGCTCGTCGTGATGAGCTACCCGAGCCCCATCGGCCCCGACTTCCGCGACAACCCCGACTTCAGCGGCAAGCTCGCCTGCGGAGGCCTCGGCTACGACTCCGACACCGTGTGGGGCCGCAACACCGCCGTGCCCGCCTTCGAACGCGGGATCCGCGAGGCGGCGGCCGCCACCGGCGCGTACTACCTGGACAACTCGCGGCTGTTCCACGGCCACGAGGTGTGCATGGACGACACCTGGGCGCGCGGCCTGTACATCGACCTGTCAAAGCCCGGCATGCCGGACGAGAACTCCGTCCGCCAGTCCTTCCACCCCAACGCCCGCGGCCACGCCGCCTTCGCCGCCTGCCTCACCCGGTTCCACGCCGCGAACCTGCGCGAGGCCTCGTGCGCGGACGTCGACTCCTCGGGGCGGCCGGTCCTGTTCCCGCACGCCTGGGACGACGTCTTCACACCGGTGAGGAATCAGGCGACCGGCACCTGCATGGACGTCAGCGGCTCCCGGAGCGCCAACGGCACCGCCGTCCTCGGCTGGGACTGCGCCGACACCCGCAACCAGCGCTGGTGGTACGACGCGGCCCGGCAGACCTTCCACACGGAGCTCACCCAGGACCGCTGTCTGGACGTCCCCGGCGCCCGGTACCAGGCGGGCACCGCACTGATCATCTGGAACTGCTCGGGCGCGGCCAACCAGAAGTTCGTCCGCGACGGCGCCACGATCCGCCCGGCCACGGCGACCGGCCTCTGCATGACCCAGACGACTGCCCGGGAGCCGCTGCGACTCCAGCCCTGCGACGGCTCCGCCGGCCAGCGCTTCACGGCGTAGGGTCACGCCGCGGGTCGGGGCCGAGCCGGCCCGCGGTGCCCCGGGTCAGCGCGGTGCGCGCTCAGTTGCAGGGGAAGACATAGCTGGACCGGTAGGTGAAGTAGAGGCTGGTGGAGGACGTGCCCATCTTGGCGGTGACCGGCGCGCAGGCGAAGCTGGAGACGTAGACCGGGCCGGCGTACTGGCTGAAGTAGCCCGCGTCGGTGTCGCACGCGGTGCCGTCCCACTTGCAGACCTGGACGGACATGTACCGCGAGGCACCGACGTTGTTGTCCAGGATCACGCAGCCCTTGCCGCTGTTCGAGTAGGCGAAGAGCGTGGCCTTGCGCAGGTCGGGGTCGGTTCCGACGGGCAGGGGTATGGCCTTGGTCAGTGTGTAGCCGGTGCCGCAGACGGTCGCGGCCGACGCGGCGGTCGCGGCCTGGGGAGCGGCGAGCAGGGCGGCTGCCATGACGGCGGCCGCGACGACCGCGCGTACCGTGGTGGTGAATCGCTGCATGGTGAACGTCCCCTCTGGGGTGTGGCCGGAAGGAGCACTGCGGGATGTGCGGCGAACGGCGCCGCGTGGGGGTCAGCCGGCAGCGTCGGCCGGATCCTGACTGGCCGGCGGGCTGGGCAGGGTGCCGGTGCAGGTGGCGCGCCCGAAGCCGCCGCTGGCGGTGGCGCTCTGCATGTGCCGGCCCTGGACGGCGACGGCACAACGGGCCTGGCCGCCCTGCTCGCCGAGCACGATGCTGACGACGGGGCTGCGGCCGAGCGGTACGGGCACGGTCTTGCGCCAGGGCAGGTCGGCCGCCTTGACGACGGTGGCCTTTCCGGATTCGCTGCGCGCCTGGTAGGTGATGTCGGCGGTGCCGCTGCCGGTCACCTCGTAGGTGACCATGGCGGTGGGCACCTCGCGCTTCTTCTTTTCCTCGCCGGCCGGGGAGAGCACCCCGTACAGCACGAGTCCGCCGCACGCGGCGAGCACCACGGCGGCCGTGATCACCCCCGCGCGGTCCGGACGACCGAGGCGCATGATGAATTCCCCCCTTGAGAAATGAAATGCCTTTCCGCGCGGCGCTTTCGGCCTGCGATGGAGCGGGGTTATACACCACCCCGTCGGGCGTTTTCCAGCGTGCGGACATATCGGACCACGGCCGTCTCCGCTATGCCCGGTTTGCAATGTGTCTCGCCCCAAGTGCCTTGAATGGCTTTTCGCTTGACTAGACATCACCGGCATGAGTAGACCCTCAGGCCGCCGCTTCGTATGACGTGGGTTCACCGGACGGGAGGCAAGAGGAAGCGGCGCTCTCTGACCAGTGATAAGTGAAAGGTTTGGCGTGAGACCCAGACTGGGGAGAACAATAGCTTGCCTTGTGGCGGCGACGGTCACGAGTACCGCGCTGCCGCAGATCGCCTATGCGGCGCCGGTTTCGGACGGCGACGAAAAAGGGGTCGTCGATACGGTCAAAGGCTGGTTTTCCGATGACGACGGCGGGGAAAGGGACAAGCCCGTCTCGCACGATGAGGCGGGTGTGGCCGATCGGCAGAAGCTGCCGAAGGGGAAGGTGGCGCCGAAGGCGAAGCGTGTCAAGGAGCTGACCGGCCGGCGTACGGCGAACACCCGGTTCTGGCAGTTGTCGGACGGGCGGGTGCAGGCCGAGGTGTCGGCCGTGCCGACCGC
>NZ_JBVIED010000020.1:0-53000 GCF_055572035.1 Streptomyces sp. NPDC030838
ACCCCCCCTCCCCCCCCCCCTCCCCTCCCCCCCCCCCCCCCCCCGCCCCACCCCCCCCCCCCCCCCCCCCCCCCCCCCCCCCCCCCCCCCCCCCCCCCCCCCCCCCCCCCCGCTGCCGTTTCCGGTGGTATGTACGGGTTTCGGCCAGATCGGCGGTTGGCTGAAACCTGTGGTCTTGCTCAGATGGTGCCCATGGCCCCGGTCAGCTCGATCTCGATGACCACCCGGTCCGGGTTCGGGCCCGGCGTCCGCTCGTAGCGCACGGCGTACCGCCGTACCGCCTCCGCCACCCGCTCCGGCTCGGTGCGCACGACGGCCCGGCCCTCCAGCGTCGCCCATCGCCGGCCGTCCACCTGGCAGACGGCCACCCGCGCCCCGTCCGGCCCGGCCGCCAGTATGTTCCGCACTTTCGTGCTGCCCTTGTTCGTGATCACCCGGGCGAGCCGTGCCTCGGGGTCGTAGGTCACCCCCACCGGCACCACATGCGGGCTGCCGTCCGGGCGCGGGGTGGTAAGTGTGCACAGGTGCCGCTCCCGCCAGAAGCTGAGGTACGACGGGTCCGGGGCACCCGGATCCACGGAGTGTGTGGCCATGGTCAACCAGCCTTGAGTGGAATAGACTCAACTTTGTGTACGTTGCTGACGTCAGTATGAACGACGACTGACGAGGCCAGGAGGAGAACGCGAACGTGGACGCCGAGCTGACCAACCGGAGCCGGGACGCGATCAACGCGGCCAGCAACCGGGCCGTGACCGAGGGACACCCGGACCTCACCCCGGCTCACCTGCTCCTGGCTCTGCTCCAGGGGCAGGACAACGAGAACATCACCGACCTGCTCGTCGCCGTCGAGGCCGACCTGGCGGCCGTGCGCGCCGGTGCCGAGAAGATCCTCGCCGGGCTGCCCAGCGTGACCGGGTCCACCGTCGCGCCGCCCCAGCCCAACCGGGAGCTGCTCGCCGTCATCGCGGACGCCCAGGCGCGGGCCCGCGACCTCGGCGACGAGTATCTGTCCACCGAGCACCTGCTGCTCGGTCTCGCCGCCAAGGGCGGCCAGGTCGCCGAGCTGCTCGGCCGGCAGGGCGCGAGCGCCGAAAAGCTCCAGGAGGCCTTCCGCAAGGCCCGCGGCGGACGCCGGGTGACCACCCCGGACCCCGAGGGGCAGTACAAGGCCCTGGAGAAGTTCGGCACCGACTTCACCGCCGCCGCCCGCGAGGGCAAGCTCGACCCGGTCATCGGCCGGGACACCGAGATCCGGCGCGTGGTGCAGGTGCTGTCCCGCCGTACCAAGAACAACCCGGTCCTCATCGGCGAGCCCGGCGTCGGCAAGACCGCCGTCGTCGAAGGGCTCGCCCAGCGGATCGTGAAGGGTGACGTGCCCGAGTCGCTGAAGGACAAGCGGCTGGTCGCGCTGGACCTCGGCGCGATGGTCGCGGGCGCCAAGTACCGGGGCGAGTTCGAGGAGCGCCTGAAGACGGTGCTGGCCGAGATCAAGGACTCCGACGGCCAGATCATCACCTTCATCGACGAGCTGCACACCGTCGTCGGCGCGGGCGCCGGCGGCGACTCCGCCATGGACGCGGGCAACATGCTCAAGCCGATGCTCGCCCGCGGTGAGCTGCGCATGGTCGGCGCGACGACCCTCGACGAGTACCGCGAGCGGATCGAGAAGGACCCCGCGCTGGAGCGCCGCTTCCAGCAGGTGCTGGTCGCGGAGCCGTCCGTCGAGGACACGATCGCGATCCTGCGCGGTCTGAAGGGCCGCTACGAGGCCCACCACAAGGTGCAGATCGCGGACAGCGCGCTGGTCGCCGCCGCCACCCTCTCCGACCGGTACATCACCTCCCGCTTCCTGCCGGACAAGGCGATCGACCTGGTCGACGAGGCCGCGTCCCGGCTGCGTATGGAGATCGACTCCTCCCCGGTCGAGATCGACGAACTCCAGCGCGCCGTCGACCGGCTGCGCATGGAGGAACTCGCCCTCGACAAGGAGACCGACGCCGCCTCCCGGGAACGCCTGGAGAAGCTGCGCCGCGACCTCGCCGACAAGGAGGAGGAGCTGCGCGGCCTCACCGCCCGCTGGGAGAAGGAGAAGCAGTCCCTCAACCGGGTCGGCGAGCTGAAGGAGAAGCTGGACGAGCTGCGCGGCCAGGCCGAACGCGCCCAGCGCGACGGCGACTTCGACACCGCCTCCAAGCTCCTCTACGGCGAGATCCCGGCCCTGGAGCGCGACCTGGAGGCCGCCTCGCGGGCCGAGGAGGAGGCCGCGAAGAACACCATGGTCAAGGAGGAGGTCGGCTCCGACGACATCGCGGACGTCGTCGCCTCCTGGACCGGCATCCCGGCGGGCCGCCTGCTGGAGGGCGAGACGCAGAAGCTGCTGCGCATGGAGGAGGAGATCGGCAAGCGCCTGATCGGCCAGAAGGAGGCCGTGCAGGCGGTGTCGGACGCGGTACGGCGCTCGCGCGCCGGTATCGCCGACCCCGACCGCCCCACCGGCTCCTTCCTCTTCCTCGGCCCGACGGGCGTGGGCAAGACGGAGCTGGCCAAGGCCCTCGCGGACTTCCTCTTCGACGACGAGCGGGCCATGGTCCGCATCGACATGTCGGAGTACAGCGAGAAGCACAGCGTGGCCCGGCTGGTCGGCGCGCCGCCCGGATACGTCGGCTACGAGGAGGGCGGCCAGCTGACCGAGGCGGTCCGCCGCCGCCCGTACAGCGTCATCCTGCTGGACGAGGTGGAGAAGGCCCACCCCGAGGTCTTCGACATCCTGCTCCAGGTGCTGGACGACGGCCGGCTGACGGACGGCCAGGGCCGCACGGTCGACTTCCGCAACACCATCCTGGTGCTGACCTCCAACCTGGGCAGCCAGTTCCTGGTCGACCCGCTCACCAGCGAGACGGAGAAGAAGGAGCAGGTCCTGGAGGTGGTCCGGGCCTCCTTCAAGCCGGAGTTCCTGAACCGCCTGGACGACCTGGTGGTCTTCTCCGCCCTGACCAAGGACGAGCTGGCCCGGATCGCCCGGCTCCAGATCGACCGCCTGGCCAAGCGGCTCGCCGAACGCCGGCTCGCCCTCGAGATCACCCCGGAGGCCCTGGCCTGGCTCGCCGACGAGGGCATGGACCCGGCCTACGGCGCCCGCCCGCTGCGCCGCCTCGTCCAGACCGCCATCGGCGACCGGCTCGCCAAGGAGATCCTCTCCGGCGAGATCAAGGACGGCGACGCGGTCCGCGTGGACACCTTCGGCGACGGTCTGATCGTGGGCCCGGCGACGCCGGAACCGGCGGACCTGGGCAAGACGCTCTGACGCGTTTCGGCCCTTCGCCGGGACCCGACCGGCCGGATCATGTCGTCCGTCCCCCGACCGGCGGGGTGAGGGCTTGCCACGCCCCGCCCCGCATGGGGGAGGATGGCGGAATCCGTACGAAGGGAAATTCACGGTGAGCATCGACCCGTCCTCGATTCCGAACTTCGGGGGCCAGCCCCAGCCGCAGCCCCAAGGACCGGCGGGCCCCGTCGTCCCGAATCAGGACCTTGTGAAGCAGCTCCTGGACCAGATGGAGCTGAAGTACGTCGTCGACGAAGAGGGCGACCTCGCGGCGCCGTGGGAGCAGTTCCGTACGTACTTCATGTTCCGTGGCGAGGGCGACCAGCAGGTCTTCTCGGTGCGGACTTTCTACGACCGCCCCCACCAGATCGACGAGAAGCCCCAGCTGCTGGAGTCGATCGACGACTGGAACCGCCGCACCCTGTGGCCGAAGGTCTACACGCACACCCACGACGACGGCACCGTCCGCCTCATCGGCGAGGCGCAGATGCTGATCGGCCCCGGGGTCAACCTGGAGTTCTTCGTCTCGTCGACGGTCAGCTGGGTGCGCGCGGCCATCGAGTTCGACCGCTGGCTGGTCGAGCAGCTCGGCCTGGAGCAGGAGATCAACGACGCGGACAAGCCCGAGGACGAGGAGTAGTCACGGCTTGCGCTCTGTGGACGGGCGGGCGGCACGCGGCCGCCCGCCCGTTCGTTTGTCCACAGCCTGAGGAAAACGCCGTGGACACGGCTCAGCCGGCGAGCGACTTCAGCCGCCGTACCGCCTCCTCCAGCACCCCGGTCCGCTTGCAGAAGGCGAACCGCACGAACGGCGCCCCCTCCTCCCGGTGGTCGTAGAAGACCGCGTTCGGGATGGCCACCACGCCCGCCCGCTCGGGCAGCGAGCGGCAGAAGGCGAAGCCGTCGCGCTCGCCGAGGGGCCGGATGTCGGTGGTGATGAAGTAGGTGCCCGAGGTGCGGAAGACACCGAAGCCCGCCTCCGCCAGCCCGGCCGCGAGCAGGTCCCGCTTGGCGCGCATGTCCGCGCGGAAGGCGGCGAAGTACGACTCGGGCAGCGCCAGCGCCTCGGCCACCGCGTACTGGAACGGCCCGGACGCCACATAGGTCAGGAACTGCTTCGCCGACCGTACGGCCGTGACCAGCGCGGACGGCGCGGTGACCCAGCCGACCTTCCAGCCGGTGAACGAGAAGCTCTTGCCCGCGCTGCCGATCGTGATCGTCCGCTCCCGCATCCCGGGGAAGGTCGCCGGCGGCAGGTGCTCGGCGTCGTCGAAGACCAGGTGCTCGTACACCTCGTCGGTCACCACCAGCAGGTCCCGCTCCACCGCCAGCTCGGCGATCGCGGCCAGCTCCGCGCGGGTCAGCACGGTGCCGGTCGGGTTGTGCGGGGTGTTGATCAGCAGCAGCCGGGTGCGGTCGGTGACCGCGGCGCGCAGCTCGTCCAGGTCGAGCCGGAACGCGTCGCCGTCCGGCCGCAGCGTCACCGGCACCCGCCGTCCGCCCGCCATCGCGATGCAGGCCGCGTACGAGTCGTAGTACGGCTCCAGCGCGACCACCTCGTCGCCGGGCTCCAGCAGGGCCAGCAGGGACGCGGCGATCGCCTCCGTGGCGCCCGCCGTGACCAGCACCTCGGTGTCCGGGTCGTACGTCAGGCCGTAGCGCCGCTGCTGGTGGGCGGCGATCGCGGTGCGCAGCTCGGGGACGCCCGGCCCCGGCGGGTACTGGTTGCCGCGCCCGTCCCGCAGCGCCCGTACGGCCGCCTCCCGGATCTCCTCGGGGCCGTCCGTGTCGGGGAAGCCCTGGCCCAGGTTGATCGACCCGGTCCGCACGGCCAGCGCCGACATCTCGGCGAAGATCGTCGTGCCGAACTCTGCGAGGCTGCGGTTGAGGAAGGGGCGCTCGGTGGAGGTCATGCCGGTCATCCTGCGCCGAAGCTCTGGAGTTCCTCAACTCTGCTTTGACCGTCGCGAGCGACGGGCATCCCCCGGTCACGCACCACACGAGGGGCCCACGGGGGGCCGCTTCGGGGGAATGGAAAGGAGGGTGACGCCATGGTCATCGGCATCATCCTTGCGGTCGTGGCCGTAGTCATCGTGGTGGGCCTGCTGGCGACCCGCAGCGCCCGGACCGTCACGCGGGGACCGGTGCGGTCGGGGGGCCGCCGGGGGCCCGGCGGCAGCTCCAGCTCCAGCTCCAGCTCGAGCTCCAGCTCCGCCGGTGACTCCAGCTGGTGGGTGATAGCGGCGTCCGGCGGGGGCGACAGCGGTTCGTCCTCCTCGGACTCGGGGTCCTCGGGCCACAGCTCCGGCGGTCATTCGTGCGGGAGCAGCTCGTCGTCCTGCGGAGGCGGATCCTCCTCGTCCTGCGGCGGCGGTGGCGGCGGATGCGGTGGAGGCAGCTGACACGGGGCAGCCGAGCTCCGACAGGGGGAACCGCATCACGGGGCGCCAGCCGGGCAAGACCGGCGGGCGCCCTGCCGTTCACGCCCCGCTCCGGCGTGCGCCGTCGACGTACAGGCGTACGCCCCGGTTGAACAGTTGAGCTGTGGAGCCCTCTGAGGGATGGAAATCCTATGAAGTTGGGTAAAAACGCTGTGGCGGTCCCACTGTTCATGATTCCCTCTCCATCACCAACGCAGCCCCTCGGACGTCCTGGCGGACACCCTTCCTGACTGGGGCTGACCGGGCCGATCTCCCGGCGTCGAACTCCCTTTGCGTGCTTGCGGAGCCGATCCATGCTCACGACCCTGAACACCTCCTACACCGACACGCGCGCGGCCGACCTCGCCTGGGCCCTGGGCCGTGAACCGCTGCCCGCCCTCGCCACCCTCGACCTCGAACTGGCCGGGGCCAAGCTCCAGTTGCGGCTGCTCGGCGCCTCCCACCAGGTCCTCCTGGAGGAGGAGCGGGTCAACTGCTCGGAGACGGTGGCGTGCATCCCCGGCAGCAGCACCCCCCTGCCGCTCGGCGTGGCCAAGCGGGTGGGCGACTGGGAGTACGAATTCGCCGCCCGCGTCGAGGTGTTGTCCCCCGGTTCCTTCGCCGGGCGCGCCCAGGAACTCCTCGCCCTCGTCTCCGACCACCCCAACGGCCTCGCCGGGGTCTTCCCCGGCAGTCCGCACGCCTTCACCGCCATGCTGGCGCAGCGCCACGAGGGCCACGTGCACTGGCGGACCTGGCACGCGTACCCGCAGGACGGGCAGTTGGTGGCGACGCGGACCCGGGTGGGCTCACGGGTACCGGTGAACGCCTGACGGCGGCTCAAACCCGCGGCGATCTCCCCCACCCGAATCCACACGTGTGGGTGACGAAGCGCGCCACACCCGTGACGTAACGTCACTGTCGTGATCGATCCGCACGCGCCGGCGCGGCCCGGCGCCCCGCCGTCCTGGCGCGGTCCCGCGCGGCTGCCCGTCCGTCCGGGAACCGGACGGTTCCTGGTCCTCGCGGGCGTGTTCGTCTGCGCGGCCTGCGGGCTCGTCTACGAACTCGAACTGGTCGCCCTCGCCGCGTACTTGACCGGCGACTCGGTCACCCAGACGTCCGTCGTCCTCTCCGTGATGGTCTTCGCGATGGGCATCGGTTCCCTGGTCGCGAAGGGACTGCGCCGCCGCGCCGCCGTCGGGTTCGGCGCGATCGAGGCGACGCTCGCGCTGGTCGGCGGCTGCAGCGCGATGGCCCTGTACGCCGTCTTCGCCTGGACCGGCGACTGGGGCGGCGTGTGGGCCGCCGGGCCACGGGCGCTGATGATCGCCTTCTCGCTCCTCATCGGACTGCTGATCGGCGCCGAGATCCCGCTGCTGATGGAGCTGATCCAGCGCATCCGCCGCCAGGACGCGGGCGGCGCGGTGGCCGACCTGTTCGCCGCGGACTACGTCGGCGCGCTGGTCGGCGGCCTCGCCTTCCCCTTCCTGCTCCTGCCGCTCATGGGCCAGTTGACCGGCGCGCTGCTCACCGGCGCGGTCAACGTGGTCGCGGGCGGCGCCCTGGTGCTCGGCCTGTTCGGCCGCGACCTCACCCGCCGCGCCCGGCTGCTCCTGCTGGCCGCCAACCTCACCGTGCTCGCCGTGCTCGCCGGGGCCGCCGTCCTCGTCGAGGACTTCGAACGGGCCGCGCGCAAGGCGGTCTACGGGGCGGACGTCCGGGTGGCGGTGCGCACGGAGGTCCAGGAGGTCGTCCTCACCGGCGGCACCCCGGGCCGCCCCCTCGACCTGTTCCTCGACGGACGGCTGCGGGTCAGCGGCCGCGACGAACGCCGGTACCACGAGGCACTGGTCCATCCCGCGATGAACGGCCCGCACGCGCGCGTGCTGATCCTCGGCGGCGGCGACGGGCTGGCCGCGCGGGAGGTGCTGCTGTTCTCCGGGGTGCGGCGGGTGCGGGTGGTGGAACGCGACGCGGGCCTGGTGCGCCTCGCCGGGTCGGACCCGGCGCTGTCCGCCCTCAACGGCCATGCCTACGACGACCCCCGCGTGCGCGTGACGGCGGCGGACGCGTTCCGCTGGCTGCGCGGGGCGCCGCACGCGGCGTACGACGTGGTGATCGTCGACCTCCCGGGCCCCGGCCGCACCGCCGGCCCCCAGCTGTACTCCCAGGAGTTCTACGGCCTGGCCCGCCGCGCGCTGGCCCCGGGCGGGCGCCTGGTGGTCCACACGGGCCCGGCGACCGGCCGCCCCCGCGTCTACTGGACGGTCGACAGCACCCTGCACGCCGCGGGCCTGCACACCACCCCCTACCTCGACGCCCGCGACCGGGGGCTGATCCTCGCCGCCCCCGACGCCCGTCCGCCGCTGCGGCTGGACACCGCCCCCGGTGCCCCGCGCCCGCGCACCCTCACCCCGCGGCGGCTGGCCGCCGGGCGGGCCGAGGCGGCGGCCGGCCGGATTCCGGGCCTGCCGCCGTCGACGCTGGTGCATCCGCGGTACCGGGGGTGACCGGGGGACCGGCGCGTCGGGCGGGTGACGGGCGGCTGCCGGACCGGGTGTGTCCGGGCCGTCACTGGGTAGGCTCCGACGACATGGAGCACGAGGTGTTCGTACCGGTACCGGCCGACCGGCTGAAGGCGGCGCTCACGGACCCCGCGCGGGTCGCCCGGGCGGTTCCCGGGCTCCAGCAGGAGGCGGGCGCCGAGCCCGTCGCCGGGCGGCTGAAGCTGCGGGCGGGCGGGACCACCATCACCTACCGGGGCGCCGTCCAGGTCTCCGCGCGGGACGACGGGTCGTACGCCGTCGTCGGCGACGGCACCGAGACCCGCGGCACCGGCACGGTCAAACTCGACCTCACCCTCCGCCTCCGCCCCGAGGACGACGGCGCCACCCTCACCTTCGAGGGCACGGCCACCGCGGACGGCAGGATCGCCGACCTTCCGGCGGACGCGGTGCACTCCGCGACGACACGACTGCTGAACCGTTTCGCGGAGAACCTGGGAGCGGAGGCGTCGACCGAGCCCGCGGCCGCCGAGCCGGAGGCCGCCGAGCCCGCGGCCGACGGCGAGGACGCCCCACAGGGGCCACCCGCACCCGACGACACCCCGGAGCGCGCCTCCGTCTTCGACGCCGAGGTCCCGCCCTCCTCCCTCGAACCGGACGCCGACGAGGCCGCCCCCGCCGCGTGGGAGTCCTCCGAGCCGCCCGCCGAGGCCGCGCACGCGCGCCGCACGATGATCGGGCGCAGTGCCGAGGAGGTCGACCACGCGCCGCCCCGCGGCCGGTACGCGCCCGTGCCCGCGCCGCAGACGGTGGTGCGCAGCGGCGCCCTGCGCTGGGCGGGGCCCGCCGCGGCGCTGGTCGTGGCCTCGGCGATCGTGGTGGGGCGGGCGCTGCGCAGACGCCGGTGAGCCGATGGCGCGGACGCGCTCTTGATCAGCCCAGTAGGGTCGTCCCGTGAGTAACGAAGACATCACGCTGACCGCGGGCGACGCGGAGGTGACCCTGGCCCCCGGCAACGGCGGCCGGGTCGCGGGACTGCGGCTCGGCGGTACCGAGCTGCTCCGGCAGGGGGACCGCTTCGGCTGCTTCCCGATGGTCCCCTGGTGCGGCCGGATCCGCGACGGCCGGTTCCGCGACGGCGCCGCCGAGCACCAGATGCCGCTCAACGCCGCCCCGCACGCCATCCACGGCACCGCCCGCGACGCCGCCTGGAACGTGGCCCGCGTCACCGCCGACGAGGCGGTCCTCACGTACGACCTGACCGAGCCCTGGCCCTATTCCGGCCGGGTCACGCAGGTGGTCGCCCTGACGCCGGACGCGCTGACGCTGACCATGTCCGTCGAGACGTACGAGTCGTCCTTCCCGGCGCAGATCGGCTGGCACCCGTGGTTCAACCGGAACCTCGGCGGCGCCGGCGTGGAGATCGACTTCAAGGCCGCCTGGCAGGAGGAGCGCGGCGACGACCACCTGCCGACCGGCAACCGGATCGACCCGGAGCCCGGCCCCTGGGACGACTGCTTCGGCATGCCCGGCGGTGTCGACGTGACGCTGACCTGGCCCGGCGTCCTGCGGCTGAAGGTCACCAGTCCCGAGCAGTGGGTCGTCGTCTACGACGAGCAGGAGGCCGCCGTGTGCGTCGAGCCGCAGACCGGCCCGCCGAACGGGCTGAATACGGCGCCGCGCCTGGTCACCCCGCTGGAGCCGCTGGAGGCCACGACGACCTGGAGCTGGACACGGCTCTAAGCTGTTCGGCATGACGGACGTACGCGCGGCGCTGCTGCAGCAGATCAAGGACAAGGCCGTGGTGCACGGCAAGGTGACCCTGTCGTCGGGTCTCGAGGCCGACTACTACGTCGACCTGCGGCGCATCACCCTCGACGGTGAGGCCGCACCCCTGGTCGGGCAGGTGCTGCTCGACCTGACCGCCGACCTCGAGTTCGACGCGGTCGGCGGCCTCACCATGGGCGCCGACCCGGTCGCCGCCGCCATGCTGCACGCGGCCGCCGCGCGCGGGAAGCGGCTCGACGCCTTCGTCGTGCGCAAGGCCGCGAAGGCGCACGGGCTGCAGCGCCGCGTGGAGGGTCCGGACATCGCCGGCCGCCGGGTGCTGGTCGTCGAGGACACCTCCACCACCGGCGGCTCCCCGCTGGCCGCCGTCGAGGCGGTGCGCGAGGCGGGCGCCGAGGTCGTGGCCGTCGCGACGATCGTCGACCGGGCCACCGGCGCCGCCGAGAAGATCCAGGACGGCGCGGGGGTGCCGTACCTGTACGCGTACGCCAAGGACGAGCTCGGTCTCGACTGACCCCGCACTGACCACGGCTCGGACGGCCCCGTGGACGTTCCGGCCGAGTCTGGGAAGATGGGGCCGACGATGACGTCGCCCCCATGGTCTAGGTCAGGGCCGTAAACGCACCACACGCCCACCCGCACATACAAGGAGCGGACAGATGCCCATCGCAACCCCCGAGGTCTACAACGAGATGCTCGACCGGGCGAAGGCAGGCAAGTTCGCCTACCCGGCCATCAACGTCACCTCGTCGCAGACCCTGCACGCGGCGCTGCGCGGCTTCGCCGAGGCCGAGAGCGACGGCATCATCCAGATCTCGACGGGCGGCGCCGAGTTCCTGGGCGGCCAGCACAACAAGGACATGGTCACCGGCGCGGTCGCCCTGGCCGAGTTCGCGCACATCGTCGCCAAGAAGTACGACGTGACGGTCGCCCTGCACACCGACCACTG
This sequence comes from Streptomyces sp. NPDC030838, assembly GCF_055572035.1. NCBI lineage: Bacteria > Bacillati > Actinomycetota > Actinomycetes > Kitasatosporales > Streptomycetaceae > Streptomyces > Streptomyces sp. NPDC030838. Next base: position 10,990 of record NZ_JBVIED010000020.1, read on the forward strand.
CCCGAAGGACAAGCTCGACGGGTACGTCCGCCCGCTGCTGGCCATCTCCGAGGAGCGTGTCGCGCGCGGCGAGAACCCGCTGTTCCAGTCCCACATGTGGGACGGCTCCGCGGAGACCCTGGCCGACAACCTGGCCATCGGCCAGGAGCTGCTGGCCCGCGCCGCCGCCGCCAAGATCATCCTCGAGGTGGAGATCACCCCCACCGGCGGCGAGGAGGACGGCGTCTCGCACGAGATCAACGACGAGCTGTACACCACCGTCGACGACGCGATCCGCACCGCCGAGGCCCTCGGCCTGGGCGAGAAGGGCCGCTACCTGCTGGCCGCGTCCTTCGGCAACGTGCACGGTGTGTACAAGCCGGGCAACGTGGTGCTCCGCCCCGAGCTGCTGAAGGAGCTGAACGAGGGCGTCGCCGCCAAGTACGGCAAGCCGGCCGGCTCCCAGCCGTTCGACTTCGTCTTCCACGGCGGCTCCGGCTCCACCGAGCAGGAGATCCTGACCGCGCTGGAGAACGGCGTGGTCAAGATGAACATCGACACGGACACCCAGTACGCCTTCACGCGTCCGGTCGCCGACCACATGTTCAAGAACTACGACGGCGTCCTGAAGGTCGACGGCGAGGTCGGCTCCAAGAAGACCTACGACCCGCGCACCTGGGGCAAGCTGGCCGAGGCCGGCATGGCCACGCGCGTCGTCGAGGCCTGCAAGAACCTGCGTTCCGCGGGCACGAAGCTGAAGTAGTACGGCCGTACGCGTCGAGCCCGGTGCCCCGGCACCGGGCTCGATGTATACCTGGGAGCATGCCCGACGTCCGGCTGGCCTCCCCGCAGGGCAAGTGGCTCCTGCTCACCACCGTGCTCGGCTCCAGCATGGCCCTGCTGGACTCGACCGTCGTCAACGTCGCCCTGCCGCGCATCGGCCGTGACCTCGACGCGGACCTCGCCGTCCTGCAGTGGACGGTCAACGCCTACATGGTCACGCTGGCCGGGCTGATCCTGCTCGGCGGCGCCCTCGGCGACCGGTTCGGCCGACGGCGGATCTTCGTCCTCGGCGTGGTCTGGTTCGCCGCCGCCTCCCTGCTGTGCGGGCTCGCCCCGAACGCCGGGGTGCTGGTCGCCGCCCGCGCCCTCCAGGGCGTCGGCGGGGCCCTGCTCACCCCCGGCTCGCTCGCCCTCATCCAGGCCTCCTTCCACGCCGACGACCGGGGCCGCGCGGTCGGCCTGTGGTCCGGCTTCGGCGGCATCGGCGCCGCCGTCGGCCCGTTCCTGGGCGGCTGGCTGGTGGACGGGCCCGGCTGGCGCTGGGTGTTCCTGATCAATGTGCCGCTGGCCCTGCTGTGCGTGCCGGTCGCGCTGCGGCATGTGCCGGAGTCGGCGGGCGGGGGGTCGCACGGCCGGTTCGACGTGCTCGGCGCCGCGCTCGGCGCGCTCGCGCTCGCCCTGGTGACGTACGCCCTGATCGAGGCGCACGCCGGAGCCCTGACCGTCGTCCTCACGGCGGGCGCGGGGCTGCTCGCCGCCGTGGCGTTCGTGGTCGTGGAGCGGCGGCGGCCGGACCCGATGATGCCGCTCGACATCTTCGGCTCCCGCCTGTTCACCGCGGTCAACCTGGTCACCCTGTGCGTGTACGCGGCCTTCGGCGGCTTCTTCTTCCTGGCCGTCCTCCAGCTCCAGGTCGTCTCCGGCTACTCGGCGCTCGGCGCGGGCACCGCCCTGCTGCCGACGACCGCGCTGATGCTGCTGTTCTCCGCCCGGTCCGGGGAACTGGGGGAGAAGATCGGGCCGCGCATCCCCCTCACGGTGGGACCGCTGCTGTGCGCGGTGGGCATGCTGCTCATGCTGCGGGTCGGGCCGGAGGCGTCGTACTGGGCGGACGTCCTGCCCGCGATGCTGGTGCTGGGCCTCGGCATGGTCACCCTGGTCGCCCCGCTGACCGCCACCGTCCTCGGCTCGGTCGACACCGCGCGGGCGGGCCTGGCCAGCGGCATCAACAACGCCGCGGCGCGGGCGGCGGGCCTGGTCGCGGTGGCCGCGCTGCCGCTGCTCGCCGGGATGGGGCCGGAGGCCTATCGCTCGGCGGGCGCCTTCGACGCCGCGTTCGGCCGGGCGATGGTGTGGTGCGCGGGGGTGCTGGTGGCGGGGGCTGTGCTGGCGTTCGCGACGGTGCGGCGGCCCGCGCCGGACTGCCCGCACCCGGAGTGCCGTACGCACTGCGGGGTGGCGGCACCGCCGCTGGAGGGCGATCGTCCGGTCGCCGCGGAGGGCCACCGGCCGGCGGCACCCCCCAGTGACAGACTGAACCCATGACGATTCACGAGAACCTGCTCGGGGGTCCGCCCCCGACCCACCTCCCCGACGACCCGGAGCCGCGCGAGCTGCTGGCGGGCGGCGCCCCGGCCGCCGAGGTCGCCGCGAAGTACCCGACCTCGTCGCTGGCCTGGGCCCGGCTGGCCGACGAGGCGTTCGAGCGGGGCAGCGTGGTGGAGTCGTACGCCTACGCCCGTACCGGCTACCACCGCGGTCTGGACGCGCTGCGCCGCAACGGCTGGAAGGGCCACGGCCCGGTGCCGTGGGAGCACGAGCCGAACCGCGGCTTCCTGCGCGCCCTGCACGGCCTCGCCCGCGCCGCGCAGGCGATCGGCGAGCAGGAGGAGTACGAGCGCTGCACGCAGTTCCTGAAGGACTCCTCGCCGACGGCGGCGCAGACGCTGGGCTGACCGTTCGCCCGACCGTCGTACGACCGACCCCCGTACGACACCGCCGCGGGCCCCGCCGGAGACGGCCGGCCCCGCGGCGGTTCCCGGTCCGCTCCGTCCGGGGCCCTCATCCGCGGGGCAGGACGGTCTCCAGGGTGACCGCCCGCAGTTCCTGCCAGCGGTCCATCAGATCCACCCGGTGGTGCAGCACGTCGGAGACGTGCTGCACGCCGTAGAAGGACGCGACCACGACGTGCGCGGCGGCGCGCGGGGTCAGCCCCTCCTTCAGCTGGCCCGCCTCCCGGGCCTCCTCGAACAGCTCGGTGAGCAGCTTGATCCAGCCGACATACGGCTCGGGCAGCGGGGTGCCGATGAGCGACCGCTCGCCCTGGAGCCGGGTGGCCGCCTGCACCATGGGCTCGCTGTGGAAGGCCTCGGCGGTGCGGTCCAGCAGCCGCAGGATGGTCTCGCGCGGGTCGAGTCCCTCGGCGCGCACCTCCTTCAGGATGTCCGGCCACAGCTGGTAGTTGCTCTCGACGACCGCCACGGCCATGGCTTCCTTGTTCTTGAAGTGGAAGTAGACCGCGCCCTTGGTCATGCCGACGCGCTCGGCGATGTCGACGACCGACGTCCCGGTGTAACCGCGCTCGGCGAACAGCTCGGCGGCGGTGTCGAGCACCTGCTTGCGCGTGCGGACGGCACGCTCCTGCTTCAGATGGCGGTGCTCCGTGGTGGTCATCGTGTGCTGCCTTTCTGACGGTGTCCGATAAGCGCGCAGCCGTAGAAACGGACTTGGTGATTCTGCGTCCTCTCGGTCAAGGATCCCAGAGATCGCCGTTGCAATATACCTTCCCGAAGGTATATTTCTTCCGTCGGCGGGCCCCGAAGGGCTCGCCGATGTGTGGTGCTCAGCGTCCGCTTCATCCAACTCACTGGGGGAGAGTCATGAGTGTTGACGTGTTGAAGGCCGGCGTGCACGGGGATGCGCGGGGGAACGGAACCGGGGAAGGACCCGCGCTCGAGCGGACCGTTCCGCGGCGGCTCGTGCACAAGACCGCGGAGCACGAGGTGCTGCTGACCGACGCGGTACGGGTCCGTCCCGGGCGCTTCTACCTCGCGGTCCGGCAGCCCGCCGGACACCCGCTGTACCGTACGGACCCGGCCGGACCGGTCGATCCGACGCTGTTCGTGGAGATACTGCGGCAGACCGCCATCTACCTCTCGCACCGCTTCTACGCCGTGCCCCTCGACCACCCGTTCATCTTCTGCGGCCTCGGCTACGAGCTGCGCACCGACGGCCCCGCCCCCGCGGCGGCGGACGGCGGCGCCGACGGGTGCGTGATCCTGGAGGTCGACTGCCGCGAGACCGGGCGGCGCGGCCCCCGCGGGGTCGCCATGAGCCTCGACGCCCGGCTGCTGACCGACGGCGAGATCCGCGCCGAGGGCAGCGTGAGCTGGCAGGCCGTGCACGCCACCCGGTACGCCGCGGTGCGCCGGCGAGGGCTGGGCGGGGCCGCGGTGCCCCGGCCCGGCGAGGTGCCGTCGGCGCCCCTGCCGGACGGGGCGGTCGTCCCCGCACCCGGACGGGTCGGCCGCGCCTGGGAGATGGACGTGGTGGTGGCCCGGCTCGGCGGTGCGGAGGGGGAGCCGGGCGGCGCCTGGGCCCTGAAGGTGGACCAGACGCACCCCACCTACTTCGACCACCCCAGCGACCACGTGCCCGGCATGCTGCTCCTGGAGGCCTTCCGGCAGGTGGCGCGGGCGGAAGCGCCGCGCGCGTGTGTGCCGGCCGCGGGGAGCGCGACGTTCTCGGCGTTCTGCGAGCTGGACGCACCGGTGCGGATCGTGACGCGACCCGCGGCCGGGGGCGGCGGGCTCGTGCTGGAGGCGGTGCAGGGGGACCTGGTGGTGGCCACCGCGGAGGCGCGGTGGGTCGAGCGGGGGGCGGCCACCCGCGATGAGGAAACGTTTCACGAGGGCTGCGAGGAGGCCGCCGCGTGACGCACCGCACGGGGGAGCCGACCGTCGACGCCGGCAGACGGTCGCGGCGGGCCGCGTGGCCCGAGTCTTCCGCCGGCACGCTGAAGGACGCGAACGGCAAGCTGCGGGATGCGAACGGCACGCCGAAGAACCCGAACGGCGCGCCGAAGGACGCGAACACGCTCGAGGACGCGAATGCCGGGCCCCGGATCGCGCGGCTGGCGCGGCTCGCGGGGAAGCGGGCCGGGGAGGCCGACGCGCGCCGGCGGCTCGACCTGGAGGTCGTCGCCGAGATCACCCGGGTGGGCTTCAACCGCCACTTCGTCCCCGTCGAGCACGGGGGCACGGCGGGCTCGTTCGCCGCGCTGACGGCGGCCGTCGCCCGCGTGGGCGAGGGGTGCACCGCGGCGGCCTGGGTCGCCGCGCTGTTCGCGGCGCACGGCCGGATCGCCGCGTACCTGCCGGAGCGGGCCCGGCACGAGCTGTGGGACGGCTCGCCCGACGTCCGGATCGCCGCGGGCATCGCCCCGCCGGTGCTGGACGCCCGCGCGGTGCCCGGCGGCTGGGTGCTGGAGGGGGAGTGGCCGAACGTCAGCGGGGTCGACTTCGCGGACTGGGTGCTGCTCTCCGCCCGCGCGCAGGAGCCGGGCGGAGAGACGTCCCGCCTCTTCCTGGTGCCCATCGAGGACTGCGCGGTGCACGACACCTGGCGGCCCCTCGGCATGCGGGGCACCGGCAGCAACACCGTGCGCCTGGACGGCGTGCACGTTCCCGCGCACCGCACGGTCGCGCGCGACGCGCTGCTGCGGCCGCTCGGGGCGGGCTCGGCCCGCTGCCACAGCGTGCCCTACCCGCTGGTGGCGGCGCTGATGTTCGCGGCGCCGGTGCTGGGCGCGACGCGGGGTGCGCTCGCCGACTGGATCGGCTCGGCGCCGACCGGCGACCGTCCGGTCGTGCTGGCCCGGTCGTCGGCCGAACTGCGGGCGGCGGAACTGCTGTCCCGGGGCGCGGCGGAGCGGGCCGACCACGGGAGCGTGGAGCCGCTGGCGGTCGCCGAGAACGTACGGGACGTGGTGGCCGCGGTGGAGCTGTGCGCGGCGGCGGCCGACCGCCTGTTCCGGGCGGGCGGCACCCGCGCCCAGGCGGAGGACGACCCGGTGCAGCGGCGCTGGCGTGACGTCCAGTCGGCCTCGTCGCACGCGATGCTCCGCTTCGGCCCGTCGGCGCAGTCGTACGCGCGGGCGGTGTTCGGGGCGTAGCGGACGGGCCGCCGCAGGGCCTGGGGCGTGATACGTGGGTGGGCGAGGTTCCGGCCGGAACCTCGCCCACCCTTGTGTCGTCGCTTCGTGCGCCGGAGCCGCTCAGCAGGGCACGGTCGCCGTGGGGCGCAGGGCCACCGACACCAGGCGCCAGAGGGACTCGATGCGGTCGCGGACCGGCTGGTCGCGCTGGGCGACCGGGAGGTGCTGGAAGCCGAAGACCAGCGACAGCAGGAGCTGTGCGACCGCGTCGGGGCTGTGGGACGCGCGGATCTGGCCGGCCTGCCGGGCCTGCTCGGCGTGGTGCACCAGGAACGCCCAGATGTCCGCCAGCAGTTGCCCGTCCTGCAGGTCCGGAATCTCGGACGCGAGTCGTAACGCCGCGCGCACGCGCACGTCCGCCCACACCTCGCACGTCAGCGCCACGATGAGGGTCTGCAGTGCGGCCAGGGGAGGGAGTTGGGCCGCCCGGGTCTCGGCGAGGATGCGCGCCCAGACCGTACCGCCGTGCCGGATCAGGGTGTGGGCCAGGTCCTCCTTGGAGGAGAAGTGGCCGTACAGGGCGCCCTTGGTGAGGCCGGTGTGGGCGATCACGCCGTTCAGCGTCGCACGTGTGTACCCGAGAGTGACGAACTCCTCTGCGGCGGCGTCCAGTATGGCCTCGTACGTCCGGCGCGCACGGTCCTGCTTGACCATCCCACCTCCTCGTCGGCGTGGCCCAGGAAAAATACCAGCTCAAAGGTATGTTTCGTGTCCGTTGAGTTTCCGCCGGTGAGGCGAGGTGTGTCAAGAGATAAAAACCTTCCCGAAGGTATTTGTTTGTGGCATGATGCCTTCGGCCGGTCGGGCAGCCCGTCGGCCGCAACTGTGTGACGTAGGGGGATCGCCGTCGTGCGGAGTCAAGAGACAAGCCAGTTGGAAGCAGCCCCGGCCTTCGACGTGGTCCTGGGCCTCAGAAACGATCTGCAGCGCTACGGCGTGGAGCGGATGCTCCAGTCCGCCGCCGCCGTGTCCGGTCTGCGGTCGCACGCGGACGCGGCGCACGCCGTCGACGCCGCCCGGCAGGCGGCCGCCGGTCTGCTGGTCGTGTCGGTCGACGAGATCGACGCCGCAACGGCGCGGCGGCTCACGGCACTCGGCCCCGACGGCCCCAAGGTGCTGCTGCTCGTCGACGACGAGGAGACCGTGGACCTCGAGCGGGTGACCGCCGTCCGCAGCGCCGGTGTGCTGGCCGTGCGCGGCCTGAACGCCGACACGCTGCACGACGCGCTGGTCCGGGTAGCCCGCGGCGAGGTGCCGTTGCCGGCCGGGCTCGCGCGCCGGCTGCTGGAGCCCACCCGGCCCGCGTCCGCCGCCAGGCCGCTGCCCCGCCTCACCCCGCGCGAGCGCCAGGCCCTCGACCTCATGGTGGACGGCCTGAGCAACAAGCAGATCGGCCGCAGGCTCGTCATCTCCGAGCACGGCGCCAAGCGCCTGGTGGCGAACATCCTCGCCAAGCTCGACTGCCCGAACCGCACCACGGCGGTGGCACGCGCCCTGCGCGAGGGCCTCTACGACTGCGAGCGCGTCGACGTCATGAGCTGAGAACTCCCGGTTCGCAGCCACCTGGTGACGAACCGACACGTCAAGTGCGCCCGCCCCTCAGCAGCCAGAAGAAGGGACCGAACACCCCATGCACACCACGGCCACCGCCGACGACCGACCTTTCACGCACGCCGCGTTCTTCGACGTCGACGAGACGCTGATCGCCGTCAAGAGCATGTTCCACTTCCGCCGCCACTGGCTCGCCGCGCACGGAGACGCCGACGGCAGCGCCTACGCCGCCGAGTGGGCCGAGACCAAGGCCAAGGCCGACGCCGGAGTGGACCGCACCGAGATCAACCGCGCCTACTACCGCCGGTTCGCCGGAGTCCCGCGCGCCGAGCTGTTCGCCGCCGGGCGCGCCTGGTACGAGGAGTACAGGCTGCGCCCCGACGCGTTCGTCTCCGCCGCCGTGGAGGCGGCCGCCCGGCACCGCGCCGAGGGTCACGCCGTGGTGCTGGTGTCCGGCTCCTTCCGGGGCGTCCTCGAACCGCTCGCCGAGGAGATCGGCGCGCACCGGGTGCTGTGCAGCGAGCCGGCCGTGGACGCGGCCGGGGTGCTCACCGGCGACGTACCGCGCCCGATGATCGGCCCCAACAAGGCGCTCGGCGTACGGGAGACGATCGCCGAGCTCGGCCTGCGAGCCGAGGACTGCTTCGCCTACGGCGACCACTCCAGCGACCTGGAGATGCTGAGCCTGGTCGGCGGGCCCCGGATCATCGGCGCCGACCCGGTGCTGACGGAGCACGCGCGGCGGCTGGGCTGGCCCGTGCTGAGCGCGGCGACGGGTCCGGCGCCGGTCGCCGTACCGGCGGCGTAGCCGCGGAGCCGTTCCGGACGGCCGTCCCCTTTCGAGGGGGCGGCCGTCTTCTTTTGTGCGCTCGGGCGGCCATACCCGTACGGCCATACCCGTACAGGTATGGCCTTTCAGGTACGGAAATTCGGGCATGGTCAAATGGGCCGCGCCATTGTTCGAGTGCCTGAAAGATGCTGCCGAATTCGGCGCTCCAAAGGCCCGTTGTGGGGCGGAAATCGGCCGCATAGGCTCGTCACGAATCAAGCGGCACCACTCGATGTGAATGCAATTCACAGGGGGAGAAGCGTGACGATATCTCTGGTGAACCGATTGGCTTCCTTCGGGGACGCCGAGGCCGTGGTGTTCCACGGCACCGCCTACAGCTACCGGCAGCTGCTCGGCATGGTCGACGACTGGCGCCGGCTGCTCGACGCCCACGGTGTGCGCCCCGGCGAGGTGGTGACGCTGGAGGGGGCGTACTCGCCGCAGTCCTGTGCGGGCCTGATCGCGCTGATCGAGCGTGAGGTGGTCGTGGTCCCGCTGACCGCGCTGCCGGAGGCTAAGCGCGCCGAGTTCCTCGACGTCGCCGAGGTCGAGGTGACCATCGCCGTCGACGACGCCGGCGACCACGACGTACGGCGCACCGGCCGCACCGCCGGACACGAGCTGTACGGCAGGCTGCGCGCCGCGCACCGGCCCGGCCTGGTGCTGTTCAGTTCCGGCACCACGGGCCGCAGCAAGGCGTCCGTGCTGGACTTCGCCAAGGTGCTGGCCCGCTACGGCGAGGGCGGCAAGGCCCGGCGCATCCTGTCCTTCCTCAGCCTGGACCACATCGGCGGCGTCAACACGCTGCTGGCCACCCTCACCCAGGGCGGCACCGTGATCACGGTGGCCGAGCGCACGCCCGACTCGGTGTTCGCGGCGATCGAACGGCACCGCGTGGAGGTGCTGCCGACCACGCCGACCTTCCTGAACATGGTGCTGATCTCCGGCGCCCTGGAGCGGTACGACACCTCGGCCCTGCGGCTGGTCACCTACGGCACCGAGCCGATGCCCGAGCGCACCCTGCGCCGGCTCGCGAAGGCGCTGCCCGAGGTCCGGCTGAAGCAGACGTACGGCCTGTCCGAGCTGGGCATCCTGCCCACCAAGTCGCGCGGCGACGACACCCTCTGGGTCAAGCTGGGCAACGCCGGCTTCGAGCACAAGATCGTCGACGACGTGCTGTGGATCCGCTCCGACATGGCGATGCTCGGCTATCTGAACGCGCCCGCGCCCTTCGACGACGAGGGCTTCTTCAACACCCAGGACGTGGTGCAGACCGACGGCGAGTGGATCAGGATCCTCGGCCGCCGCTCGGAGATCATCAACGTCGGCGGCGAGAAGGTGTACCCGAGCGAGGTCGAGAGCGTCGTCCTGGAGGTCGACGGGATCGCCGAGGTGACGGTGGGCGGCATTCCCAGCCCGGTCACCGGCATGGTCGTCAAGGCGACCGTGCAGCTGGCCGAGGGCGTCGAGGAGGACGAGCGGTCCGTGGCCCGCCGGGTGCGCGCGCACTGCCGTACCAAGCTGGAGGCGTTCAAGGTCCCGGCGATCGTGGCGGTGTCCGACGAGCGGCACCACTCCGACCGCTTCAAGAAGACCAGGGCGCTGGTGTGACCGCCGTCCAGGACACCCCGCACACGGCCACCGGCGGCACGGACGCCGGCAAGGTCGCCGTCGTCAGCGGGGGCAGCAAGGGACTGGGCCGGCTGCTGGTCGAGCGGCTGCTGGCCGACGGGTGGAAGGTCGCCACGTTCAGCCGCTCGGCGAACGACTTCGTCAAGGACACGCTGGCGGAGCACCCCGACCGGTTCCTGTGGGAGTCGGTCGACCTCGTCGACCGCAAGGCGCTGCGGAGCTTCGTCAACACCGCCGCCCGCACCTTCGGCGGGATCGACCTGCTGATCAACAACGCGGCCGTGCTGAACAAGCAGGAGCTGTTCCTGACCGCCTCGGCCCGTCAGGTGGACCTGCTCCTCGCCAGCAACCTCGCGGCCCCGATCGCCCTCGCCCAGGCCTGTGCCCGGGTGATGAGCAACCGGGGCGGCGGCCAGATCGTCAATGTCTCGTCCATCAACGCCGTACGCGGATACCGGGGCGTCGCCGTCTATTCGGCGACCAAGGCCGGGCTCGACGGATTCAGCCGCAGCCTGGCCCGGGAACTCGGCCCGCTGAACATCCGGGTGAATTCCCTCGTGCCCGGATTCTTCGACAGCGAGATGACCACGGACGTCACCGAGCAGAACCGCGAGCGCATCGCCCGTCGCACCCCGCTCGGCCGGCTCGCCGACGTCACGGAAATCGCCGACGCCGTCCTTTTCCTCGTCTCTCCGCAGTCGTCGTTCATCACCGGACAAACCATCATCGTCGACGGAGGAATCACATGCTGAAGCCCGGTGTCGTCAAGGACATCGTCATCGAGCACATCACCGAACTCCTGAAGGAGGCCGAGGTCGAGCACGGCGAGATCACCGGCGCCGAGCCGCTGAACGCCGTCGGCCTCTCCTCGCTGCTGCTGGCCCGGCTGATCATCCAACTGGAGACGGACCTGGACGTCGACCCGTTCGCCGAGGAGGACCTGGTCGTCTCCGACCTGCGCACCGTCGGCGACCTCGTCGACGCCTACGAGCGGGCGCTGAGCGTCGCGATCGCCGTCTGAGCCCCGTCGACACGCCGCCATCAGAGAGGAGTTGTGATGTCCACGCACGAGAGTGTGGTCGTCGTCGGTGACCGGTTCGAGGAGTTCCTCGCCCAGCGCGGCACGGTCGCCGCGACGGACCTGCTCGCCAGGCTGCGCCACGGGGACCTGCCGGACCGGCTCACGGTCTCGGTCGGTCAGGGCCTGACCGCCGACCAGCTCAGCGAACTGTCGGTGCTCGCCGCCATGCACGCCGGCACCGTTCTGATACGCCAGGGTGAGGTCCCGGCGCATGTGGAGCGGAGCCTCACCCACAAGCACGACGCGAAGAACGTCCTGATCGGACCGGTCGAGCAGACGGCCGAGGGGACCTACCGGGCGCCGCTGCTGCTGGACCAGCGGGTCGAGGTGCTCGCCGACCACCTCACCGGGCTGCACATCCCGGCGGTCACCCTGCTGGAGGCGGCCCGCCAGACCTGGACGGTGGTCACCGAGCAGTTCCTGCTCGAGCCCGGACCGGCCACCCGGTTCGTGATCAGCTCGGTCAACTCGTCCTTCCACCGCTTCGTCTTCCCGCTGCCGGCGACGGTGGAGTACCGGCTGCGCGGGCGGGAGGCGTCCCCGGTGGGCGAGTCGATCGCCTTCACCGTGAACATCCTCCAGGGCGGCGAGACCGCCGCGGTCTTCGAGGCGGAGATCCGCGTCATCCCGCTGCGGTTCGCCGAGAAGCAGGAGGTCATGGCCGCGCGCCTGGCCGTACGCGAGGAACTGGCCGCCGAGCGCGAGCCCGCCCTCGCCGGCGCGGGCGGATGGTGAGCCCGGTGCTCTGGACCGTCCACTGCACCGACGGCCCCGGCGCGGCGGAGGGCCGGCGCGAGCACCGCGCCGCGCACTCCGCCCGCCTGGGGGCGGTCACCCCACGCCCGCTCCTGTACGGCCCCCTCGTCGCCGACGACGGGGAGACGGCCGTGGGCAGCCTGTTCGTCCTGAACGCCGACGACCGCGCAACGGTACGGCGCTGGGTGGAGGAGGACCCGTTCTACACGGGCGGCGTCTGGCAGGACGTAAGGATCACCGCCCTCCGCCTGTCGGACCGCTCTCCGGTCCGCATCCCCACCTGAAGGGGCGCGGGGCTGTATCGATATGCGGCTCCGCCGCGTGGGCGCGACCAGCCCCCACGCACCCGCACTGTGACCACAACGGATCGACCCCGAAAGGCCAAAAAAATGTCCGCTCCGCTCCTGCTCGTCACCGAAGCCCCCGTCCGCCCCGACGCCGCCGACCAGGCCGCCAAGGAATGGCTCGCCCTGCACACCCGCCGCCCCTCCGGCGCCCAGCTGTACCGCTCCGTCGAGGGTGCCGACTCCCTGCTGGAGCTGCGCCCGCTGGAGGACCTGAACCAGTTCGCCGCCCTCCGCGAGGAGTGGCGCGACCTGTGGGACGCCGTCGCCCCGCACCTCGCCGGTGACTTCCGGCGCCAGGTCCAGGAGTTCGTCGAGGCGCCGAAGGACATCGACACCCCGCTGCCCACCACGCCGTACGTCCAGCTGCGCCGCGTCGAGGTGAAGCCGCCGGTGCTGGACGAGTACCGCGCCTGGCGCGACCGCACGATCTTCGAGACCGTGCGCGGCGCCGACGAGTCCGAGGTGTGGCTCGCCTACCACTCGCTGCTCAGCACCGACGCCGGCGTGCTGTTCGTCGCCGGGTTCAGCTGCGAGCCCGAGCGGCACAACGGTGTCTACAAGACCCCGGCGTACGAGGCGATCCTGGAGGAGGTCCGGGAGAAGTACATCGTGCCGGTCGGCGGCGAGGGCGGCCTGTTCACCAAGACCTACGCGCGGATCGAGGGCTGAGCGGCATGCGGTCGAAGGTCTACGAGCTGAGCCTGACCACCCAGGGCCCCACCTATCCGCCCAGCGAGGTCATGAACGCGGACGGCGACTTCGTCGTCATCGGCCGGGTCAACCGGCCCGGCCCGGACGGCACGGTGACCTCGGAGTGGGGACGCGCGATCGTCTCACCGGACAGCCCGCTGCCCCCGCACGGCGAGCAGCTGCCGCACACCATCGTGCGCGAGCTGCCGGAGCACCTCACCGACGCCGACCGCGACATGGTGCTGTACACGCTGCCGCTGCCGCTGCCGATCAACAACTACCCCATGCTGTTCGCCCCGGAGCAGAACCCGGGCGCCAACTCGGTCGTACGGCCCAGCTATCCCTTCCACGAGGTGCCCATCCCCGACTTCCGCCCGGAGGACGGCCGCCGGGTGAACCAGCCGATCACGCTGGGGCAGTGGGTCCAGGCGCAGGGCTGGCTGGAGGTGTCCGTCGTGGACGGCGGCCGGGCCGCGCAGTTCTCCTTCGAGTTCTCGGGCCTGGTCCCCGACAGCATGTACACCGTCATGTCGCTGCGGGAGAACGACCTCGCGCCGGCCCCGGTCGGCCCGTCCCGCCCCGGCCCGCTCGGCGCGCCCAACGTCTTCATGGCCGACGAGGACGGAAAGGGCCGTTACCGGGCCACGCTGCCGAATCCCTTCCCGGCCCCGGGCGCACCCGGCCCCAAGCGCATCGTGAACGTCGTGCTGCTGTGGATGAGTTACGGCATGAATTACGGCGGCGCGATCGGTCACTTCGGGCTCGGCGGGGATATTCACGCACAGTTGAAGTTGCGTGAGGCGAGTTTCCAGGAATTCACCACGACGGCTGGCTGAACCGGGGTAGCCGATCGGGCATACCCGGTCGGCTACCCCATCTGGCCTGGCCGTTCGGCGTATCCGCCCGGACTGCCCGGTCGTAGTGCCCTTTCGGGGTAGTGGAAATCGGCGTTGTCGTTCCCTACGCAACCCATTAAATTCTCAATTCAGTTGGAGGTACTGCCATGCCTGTCATTCAGGTCACCCTGTGGAAGCAGACCGATGAGGTCGCCAAGGAACTCATCGAGGAAATCACCGCGACCACGCAGAAGGTCCTCGGACTCCCGCTCGACAAGATCACCGTCTACCTGAGCGAGGTCCCGGCGAACCGCTGGGGCGAGGCCGGCGCGCTCGGCTCGGACCCCGACTTCCCCGAACTCAGCAGGCGGCGCTGACCTCCGCGCCACCAGTCCCCCACCCAGTGAGGAAGCAGAAGACCATGGAAGAGAACGCGGTGGAGGTTCCCCGCCTGACCGGCCCGCAGCGCCGCATCGGCGCCGAGGGCCCGCTCGTCGGGGCCGTCGGCCTCGGCTGCATGGGCATGAGCGGCGAGTACTACGGCCCCGCCGACGACGAACGCTCGATCCGGGTCATCAACGCCGCCCTCGACGCGGGCGCCACCCTCATCGACACGGCCGACATGTACGGCCGCGGCCACAACGAGGAGCTGGTCGGCAAGGCCATCCGGGGCCGCCGCGACGAGGTCGTGCTGGCCACCAAGTTCGGCATCCGGCTCGCCGACGGCAAGCGCTGGAACGACAACACCCCGGCCTACGCCCGCCAGGCCGTCGAGGCGTCGCTGCGCCGGCTCGGCGTCGACACCATCGACCTCTACTACGTCCACCGGTTCGACGGCGAGACGCCCGTCGAGGACACCATCGGCGCGCTCGCCGAGTTCGTCCGCGAGGGCAAGGTGCGGCACATCGGGCTGAGCGAGATCAGCGCGGCCCACCTGCGCCGGGCGCACGCCGTGCACCCGATCGCCGCCGTGCAGAGCGAGTTCTCGCTGTGGACGCGCAATGTCGTCGACGACGGGGTGCTCGGCGCCTGCCGCGAGCTGGGCGTGACGCTGGTCCCGTACTCGCCGCTGGGCCGCGGCTTCCTCACCGGCACCGTGCGCAGCGTGGACAGCCTGCCCGAGGGCGACTTCCGGCGCGTCAACCCGCGCTTCGCCGACGGCAGCCTGGAGGCCAACCTGCCGCTGCTCGACACCGTCGGCGCGATCGCCGAGGCGCACGGCGCGACGAAGGGGCAGATCGCCCTGGCCTGGGTGCTCGCCCAGGGCGACGACATCGTGCCGATCCCCGGCACCAAGCGCATGGAGTACCTGGCGCAGAACCTCGGCGCCGCCGCCGTGGAGCTCAAGCAGGACGAACTGGACGCGCTGGACGAGGCGTTCCGGGACGAGAACGTCGTCGGGGAGCGGTACCCCGCGGCGATCATGCCGGTCACCCGATAGCCCCGGTGACCCGATAGCCCGGTAGCGCCGTTCCTCAGCGGCTCCTCACTGACCGCGCGGGCCCGTTCCAGCCCCCCCGCCCGGGCCCGCGCGCCCCACCCCCTCCCTGTTCCTCTTCCCCCGCATCCACCCGCAGAAAGGGAATTGTCATGTCCACCGAGGCCCCCGTCGCCGTCAGCGAGCGAGAAGCGCACGGTGCCGAGGTCATGCGCAGTCTCGGCATCGACCCGGACGCCGTGATCGCCGGAGTCGCCCCGCTCGACGAGCGGTTCGGGCACACCATCGTCGAGTACGTCTTCGGCGACATCGTCGGCCGGCCCGGACTCGACCTGAAGACGCGGGAGCTGGCGACCCTCGCCATCCTCACCGCGCTCGGTGGCTGCGAGGCCCAGCTGGAGACCCATCTGCGGGCCACCCTGCGGGCCGGCGCCACCCGGACCGAGATCGTCGCCCTGCTCACCCACGTCACCGCCTACGCCGGCATCCCGCGCGTGATGAACGCCCTGGCCGTGGCCAAGCGCGTCCTGCCCCCCGCCGAGCAGTGACCGCTCGAACCCGCTCCGTCCCGACACCCCAGATCCCCCCACCAGGACCCGACTTGGAGATCTCGTGACCACCTCGTCCACGGAATTCCGGGCCACGCTCGACGAGGCCCCGGCCCGTCCCGCGCCCGCCGCCCGCCACGCGGCCGCCCACGACCCGGCGAGCCGCAGCCCGCTGGTGCGCTGGCTGTCCGTTCTCACCCTCGGCCTCGGCGTCTTCGCCATCGTCACCTCGGAGCTGCTGCCGGTCGGCCTGCTGCCGCCCATCGCGCAGGACGTCGGCGTGTCGAACGGCGTGGCCGGTCTGACCGTCACCCTCTACGGCGCGGTCGCCGCCCTCACCGCCGTACCGCTGACCGCGCTGTTCAGCCGGATCGACCGCCGTTGGCTGATCAGCGGCCTGATGGCGGTGCTGGTCCTCGGCAACATCGTCACCGCGCTCGCCCCGAACTACACCGTGCTGATCGCCGCCCGCATCCTGATGGGCTTCGCGCACGGCGTCTTCTGGTCCACCGTGCCCGGCACCACCGTCCGGCTCGTCCCCGAGAAGGACGGCGTGAAGGCCACCGCGGTCGTGCTCTCCGGCATCTCCATCGCCTCCGTGCTGGGCGTGCCGCTGGGCACCTTCCTCGGCCAGCAGACGCACTGGCAGGTCGCCTTCTACGCGATGGCCGGGCTCGGCGGTCTGGTGCTGCTGGGCGCCCTGACCCTGCTGCCGTCCCTGCCGCCGCAGGGCCGCGCCGACCTCGCCGCGCTGCGCGGGCTGCTGCGCCACGCGCCGTTCATGACCGCCCTGCTGGTCACCTCGCTGACGATGATCGGCCACTACCTCGCCTTCACCTACATCGCCCCTTACCTGGAGGACGAGACCGGCCTCAGCTCCGACCTGATCAGCGTGCTGCTGCTGGTCTTCGGCATCGCCGGCGTGATCGGCAACTTCGTCGCCGGTGCCACGGTGGCCCGCTCGCTGCGCAAGTCGCTGCTGACCGCGGTCGGCGCGATGGCGGTCGCCCTGGTCGTCTTCGCCGTGCTGAAGGACGCCGAGTTCATCGCCTACCCGGTGCTGATCGTCTGGGGTCTGGCGTACGCGGCGCTCCCGGTCTGCCTCCAGACGTGGGTCATGCAGTCCGCCGGGGACGCCACCGACGCGGCCTCCTCGATGTACATCACCTCCTTCAACGCGTCGATCGCCCTCGGCTCGCTCCTCGGCGGCCTGACCGTCGACCACATCGGCCTGGGCAGCGTCACCTGGATCGCCGCGGCCCTCGCGGCGGCCGCGCTGGCCGCAGCCGCCCTCGGCCGGCAGGACGCGAACAGCGGCTCCTGAGCCGCGTACGTCCGTACGACCCCTCCACGGGCCCGTGGCCGGTCCGCCCCGACCGGCCACGGGCCCTTCCGTGTCCCACGCCCCGAGAGAGAGCAGGTTCCGCCGTGTCCGACCTCGCCATCACCATCCGCCCCATGCGCCACGCCGTACGCTCGCTGGGCTCGACCGCGGCAGCGACGTCCGCTGTTCCCCGGAAGCCGCCCGCCACCCGTCGGCTCCCCTCCGGCCCGGCGTCCCCGCAGGGCAGCGTGCTGTCGCTGTTCGTGGTGCCCGGCCTGGTGGAGCCGGACGCGCGGCGCCGTTCCCCGGCCCACCGGAGCAGCCGGTGATCACCGTGTCGCGGCGCCCGGTGCCGGGTGGACCGGCGCTGCGCCTGTTCCTGTTCCACCACGCGGGCGGCTCCGCGGGCTGCTACGCCGACTGGGCCGGCCACCTCCCCGGCGACTGGGAGATCTGCCTGCTGGACGCGCCGGGCCGGGGCGCCGCCGTCGCCGTTCCCGAGCCGCGCGACCTCGACGACCTGGCCGGTGCCTTCCGCGCCGCGATCCTGCCCCGCCTCGACGGCACCCCGTACGCCTTCTTCGGGCACAGCATGGGCGCCCTGGCCGCGTACGCCACCACCCGCCGTCTCGCCGCCGACGGGACCGCCCCGCACTGGCTGGGCCTGTCCGCCGCGCTGCCGCCCCGTCCGCCGGGCGGCGCCCCGGGCGGGCGGCATCTGATGTCCGACGACGAGCTGCGCGCGTGGGCCCGCGCCACGGGCGGTACCCCGGCGGAGGTCGTGGAGCACCCCGCCCTGTGGCGCCACTTCGGCGGCCGCCTGCGCGCCGACCTGCGGCTCGTCGACCGGTGGCGGCAGGATCCGCCGGCCGTCCCGCCCGCCGTACCGGTCACCGCGTTCGGCGGCGCCGCGGACCGCACCGCCCCGCCGGACCGGCTCGCCCGCTGGTCCGCGTACACCCGCGCGGACCTCGTCGTACGCCGCTACCCGGGCGGCCACTTCTACCTGGCCGACCCGGTGACCCGGCGGGCGCTGCTCGCCGACCTGACCGCCGACGTCACCCGCGCCGCGGGCCGTCTGCCGGATCCGCTCCTGGCGGTGTGACCGGCGCCTCGCTTGCGGACGCCGGGGTGGATTGCGGAGGATGCGGGTGGGGACCGGGGCCCCCGTGCCGGTAACGGCAGGGGCGGACCGCTACCCGGAGTAATACAGGAGACAGCGATGTCCCACGAGGCTCAGGAAATCCACGAGCCGGAGACCCCGCATCTCGACTTCCAGGGGACCACCCCGTACGAGGACTACGTCAAAGCGGACGTTCTCACCCACCTCCAGCACACCCTCTCCGACGATCCCGGAGAGATGGTCTTCCTGGTCACGACCCAGGTCATGGAGCTGTGGTTCACGGTCGTCGTGCACGAGTGGGAGACGGCGGCGAAGGCGCTCCGCGAGGACGACGTCCCGGTGGCGATCGCCGCGCTGAAACGTTCCGTACGGGAGCTGGAGGCGCTGAACGCGTCCTGGAAGCCGCTGGGCCAGCTCACGCCGGCGCAGTTCAACTCGTACCGGAGCGCTCTGGGCGAGGGCTCCGGCTTCCAGTCCGCGATGTACCGGCGGATGGAGTTCCTGCTCGGCGAGAAGTCCGCGTCGATGCTCGTCCCGCACCGGGGCGCGCCCCGCGTGCACGCGGAACTGGAGAAGGCGCTGCACGAGCCGAGCCTCTACGACGAGGTGCTGCGGCTGCTGGCCCGCCGGGGCCATGCCATCCCCGAGTCCGTCCTGCGGCGTGACGTCTCCCTGCGCTACGAGCCGTCGGAGGAGGTCGAAGCGGCCTGGACCGCCGTCTACTCCGGCGACGAGACCGACGAACTCGCCCGGCTCGGCGAGGCGTTGACGGACGTGGCCGAGCTGGTGTGGCGCTGGCGCAACGACCACCTGGTCGCCACCCGGAGGGCCATGGGCGCGAAGCCCGGCACGGGTGGTTCGGCGGGCGTGGCCTGGCTGGAGAAGCGGGCCCGGAAGAACGTCTTCCCGGAGCTGTGGACGGCGAGGTCGTATGTCTGAGCCGAGGATGTCCGACCTGAGGGCGCGCGCGGAGAAGCTGGACGCGGCGGACGAACTGGCGGGCAAGCGCGCGGAGTTCGTCCTGGACGACGTCGTCTATCTGGACGGCAACTCGCTGGGCGCGCTGCCGGCCGGTGTTCCCGGGCGGGTCGCCGATGTGGTGGGCCGCCAGTGGGGCGAACTGCGGATCCGCTCCTGGGAGGAGAGCGGCTGGTGGACGGCGCCCGAGCGGATCGGCGACCGGATCGCGCCGCTGATCGGGGCCGCGGCCGGGCAGGTGGTGGTCGGCGATTCCACCAGCGTGAACGTCTTCAAGGCGCTGGTGGCGGCGGTGCGGATGGCCGGAGAGGGCCGTGACGAGATCGTCGTGGACGCCACGACGTTCCCCACCGACGGCTACATCGCCGAGTCGGCGGCCCGACTGACCGGCTGCAGGCTGCGGCCGGCCGCCCCGGTGGAGGTGCCGGCGGTGCTGGGCCCGCGTACGGCCGCCGTCCTCCTCAACCACGTCGACTACCGCACCGGCCGCCTCCACGACCTGCCCTCCCTCACGGCCGCCGTGCACAGCGCGGGCGCCGTGGCCGTCTGGGACCTGTGCCACAGCGCGGGCGCGCTGCCGGTCGGGCTCGACGAGCACGGGGTGGACCTGGCGGTCGGCTGCACCTACAAGTACCTGAACGGCGGCCCGGGTTCACCGGCGTACCTGTACGTCCGGCGGGAGCTGCAGGACCGTTTCGACTCCCCGCTGCCCGGCTGGAACTCCCACGCGGAGCCCTTCGGCATGCGCGGCACCTACGAACCGGCGCAGGGTGCGCTGCGGGGCCGGGTCGGCACCCCGGACATCCTGTCGATGCTCGCCCTCGAAGCGGCGCTCGACGTCTGGGACGGGGTGTCGATCGACACGGTCCGCGCGAAGTCGCTGGCGCTGACGGACTTCTTCCTGGAGTGCGTGGAGGCGTACGTCGGCCCCTCCCGCGTCGAATCCCTGACCCCGGTGCCCCACGAGCAGCGGGGCAGCCAGGTGGCGCTGCGCTGCGAGGACGCCGGGGAGGTCATGAAGCGCCTGATCGCCCAGGGCGTCGTCGGCGACTTCCGCGCCCCGGACGTCCTCCGCTTCGGCTTCACACCGCTGTACGTGGGCTTCGGGGATGCGGAGCGGGCGGCGAGGGTGCTGGGGGAGGTGCTGGGTCAGCGATAGCCGCGGGCATGCGTGCCGCCTGGGGCGATGGGGGTCCCCTGCTCGAGCGAAGCCGAGAGCTTGGGGAGGGTGGGCGCGGCGGCACCCCGTACCGCTGGGCTGCGCACCCACCCCCGCCCGCCCCAACGCCGGGCACAGCTCTGGCAACTGCTCAAGCAACCGCTCAAAGCCCAGCTCACTCACCGACGTACACCCCCGCCACGGCAGCCGCGTAAGCCGCCCGCGCGGCCCGCTCCGCGGCGGGGGCATCGGGGACCACCCCGGACGTCAGCAACCCGTAATACAGCGGAGCGGACACCGCCCGCACCACCGCCCGCGCATCCGTCCCCTCCGGCAACTCCCCCCGAGCCACCCCCTGCTCCACACACGGCGCCCACTCGTCCACCCGCACCTCGTAGAACCGCCGCAACGCCCCCGCCGTCCGCTCGTCGCAGCTCGCCGCCGCGATCACCGCCCGGAACAGCGCCCCCTGCCGGGGATCGGCCAGCGTCCGCCGCACCAGCGACGCGTTGGCGCGCAGATCCCCCAGCACCGACCCGGTCTCCTCGCGCGGCGACGACTGCTCGGCCATCTCCACGAGCAGGTCCGCGACGAGCCCCGTCACCGACCCCCACCGCCGGTACACGGTCGTCTTCCCGACCTCCGCCCGCCGCGCCACGTCCGCGAGATCCAGCCGGTCGAACCCCTGCTCCGCCAGCACGTCCCCCGCCGCCCGCAGCACCGCCGCGCGCACCCGCGCGGTGCGCCCTCCGGGACGTACGGTGCCGGGTTCGGCGGACATATCGGCCTCCTTGGTGCACACGGATCGCCGTACGGGACACCCCGCCACGGTAACGAAACCACAGGACCGTTTACCCCTCACCGAGCGTGACAACCCCATGTCCGGGCACGTCACCGGCCTGGTACCGTCCCCGCCAACGGCCTGTGTCCCAGCTGGTCCGCCACCCACGTTTCATCGCTGAGAGGTTGAGCATGACGGACGACGTCGCAGCAGCACGGGCCGCCGCCGAGGAGGAGTCCGCCTTCTCCCACCCGCCCGTCGATCCCGACGCCGCCGCCGCGTACGGCGACCACCCCGACCAGGTCATCGACTTCTACGCCCCGCGCGGCACCGAGCCCGCCGGCCCCACCGCTCTCGCCCCGCTGGTCGTCGTCCTGCACGGCGGCGCCTGGCGCGCCCCGTACGACCGCCGGCATGTCAGCCCGTTCGCGGACTTCCTGGCCCGTAGGGGTTTCGCGGTGGCGAGTGTGGAGTACCGGCGCGGCGCGGAAGGGGAGAGCGCCGAGGGCAGGCCCGTGGCCGGCCGCTGGCCGGACACCTTCGACGATGTCGCCGCCGCCCTCGACGCCCTCCCGGCGCTCGTCCGCGAGGCCCTGCCGCAGGCCGATCCCCGCCGCACGGTGATCACCGGGCACTCGGCCGGCGGCCACCTCGCGCTGTGGGCCGCCGCCCGGCACCTCCTGCCCGCCGACGCCCCCTGGCGCACCGACCGCCCCGCACCCCTGAGGGGAGTGGTCGCCCTGGCCCCGATCGCCGATTTCACGGTCGCGGACAAGCTGGACGTGTGCGTGGGCGCGGTACGACAACTCCTGGGCGGCGAAGGCGCGTTCGCCGAGCGGCAGCCGTACGCCGACCCGGCGCTGCTGCTCCCTACAGGCATCGCGACGACCCTGGTCCAGGGCCGTACGGACATGGACGTTCCGCAGGCGGTCGCCGAGGCGTACGCGGACGCGGCGGCGAAGGCGGGGGAGATGGTCGGGCTGACGCTGCTGGAGGACGTCGGCCACTTCCCGCTCATCGATCCGGCGGCGGACGCGTGCGCGGTGGTGGCGGAGGAGATCGCGCAGCTGGCGTGGTGAGGCGGCCCGGCGGTGCCCGGCCGTGCCTGGCGGTGCCCGGCGCCACTCGGCGATTCCCGGCGGTTTCCGGCGGGTTCCGGCCCGGGGGCCCACGGTTTCCCGACGGGGACGCGGTCAGGCGGGCCCCGTCATACCCGTAATACCTGAGAGCTACGTCCGTGAAGAGCTCTCCGGCGTGACGCGAGCGACGGCTCCCGCTCCGTAACTTCCCCACCAAACAGGCCCGATGGACGGGCGGACGGGGAGGGAAGCGCACCATGGAGCCGACCGAGGCACCGGGCACCGACACCACCGGCACGGCCCCGGCGGGCCGCCGCACGCCCCGCCGGCTGCGCTCCCTCCTCGCCCTCCTCGTCACCGCCGCCGTCGTCCTCCCGCTCTCCGCCGCGGCCCGGCCCCGCGTGCCCGCCCCGCCCCCGGCGGACCTGCCCCCGATCACAGCGGCCACCCTCGACACGGCCTACGCCGCCCACCGCGCCAACGCCGCGCGGGCCGCCCGGATGGCCGCCGCCCACGGCGACCGGCACCGCGCGGAGGCGGTCCGCGCCCTGGCCGCCCCGACCCGGCAGCTCCTCGCCTTCGACGGCCGCGGCACCGGCCGGGCCACCGAGGTGTTCGGCGACCTCGCCCACGCCGACCGTGTCGCCGTCCTGGTCCCCGGCTCCGACACCACCCTCGACACCTACGACCGCTTCCGCGCGACGGCGACCGCCCTGCACCGCCAACTCGCCGAGCGGGCCCCCGCGTCCACCCGCGTGGCGGTGGTGGCCTGGCTCGGGTACGACACCCCGGGCACGGTCAGCACCACCGTCCTCACCACCGGCCGCGCCGACGAAGCCGCGCCCCGCCTGGGCGAGTTCCTGCGCCGACTGCCCACCCTGACCGGCCGCGACAGCCACATCTCCCTGCTCTGCCACTCCTACGGCTCGGTCGTCTGCGCCCGCACCGCCGCCCGGGGCGGCCCGCCCGTGGACGACATCGCCCTCCTCGGCAGCCCCGGCACCGGTGCCGACTCCGCCGCCGCGCTGCACACCTCCGCGCGGATCTGGGCGGCCCGCGGCGGCGACGACTGGATCGCGGAGGTCCCGCACGCCAGAGCGGACCTGTTCGGCACCACCGTCGGCTTCGGCACCGACCCGGTGTCCCCGGCCTTCGGCGCCCGTGTCTTCGCCGCCGGCGACGGCGGCCACAGCGACTACTTCGCCCCGGGCTCGGTCTGTCTGGCCAATCTGGCCCGGATCGTGCTCGGCGAGACCTCGGAGGTGACCCGTGCGTGACCTGATCCCCTCGGTGTCGAAGGGCGCCGCGCGTCTGGACGCGGCGACGCCCGCCTCGCGGGACCGCGCGGTCGACGCGCTGCGCGCCCTCGCGATCCTCGGCGTCGTCCTCGGCCACTGGCTGGTGACCGCCCTGGTCGCCGACGGCGGCACCCTGCGCACCGACAGCCCGCTGCGGCATCTGCCCTGGCTGGCCCCGGTCTCCTGGGTCTTCCAGACGCTCGCCGTGTTCTTCCTGGTCGGCGGCCATGTGGCGACGCGTGGCCTGGCCTCCGCGCGGGACCGCGGGGAGACGTACGGGCAGTGGCTGCGCGCCCGGCTGGCCCGGCTGTTCGCCCCGGTGACCGCCCTCCTCGCCCTGTGGGCGGTGGCCACGGCGGCGCTGCTGCTGACCGGCGCCGAGTTCACCACCGTGCGCACTCTGGTGAAGCTCGCCCTGTGCCCGCTGTGGTTCCTGCTGGTCTTCGCCGCGCTGACGGCGGCGACTCCGCTGCTCACCCGGATCAACCCGCTGTGGCCGCTCGCCGTCGTACTCCATGTGGATCTGGTGCGTTTCGGGCTCGGCGGGCCCTCCTGGCTGGGCTGGGCGAACCTGGCCGCGGGCTGGCTGGTGCCCTACACCCTGGGCGCGGCCTGGACCCGGGGCGAGCTGGAACGCCGGCGCGCCGGGTGGGTCCTGCTGGCCGGCGGTGCGGCGGTGACGGCGGCGCTGGTGGCCTGGGCGGGCTATCCGGCGTCGATGGTCGGGGTGCCGGGCGCCGCGGTCTCCAACCTGAACCCGCCGACGCTGGCCGCCGTCACCTTCGGCGTGGCCCAGTGCGGGCTCGCCCTGCTGCTGCGCGAGCCGCTGCGCCGCGCGCTGCGCCGACCGCTCGCCTGGGCGGCGGTCGCCGTGGTCAACCTCTCGGCCATGACGATCTACCTCTGGCACCAGACCGCCCTGATGGCCACCACGGCCACCGCCCTCCTCGCCGGCCGGCTGCCCGGCCTGCACACCGTCCCCGACAGCCTGGGCTGGGTCGCCGCGCGGCTCGCCTGGCTGCCGGTGCTCGCCTTCGCCCTGGCCATGTGCTGGCTCGCCTTCCGCGCGCGCGAGCACCGCACCGCGCGGCCCGCTCACCGCCCCTCCCGC
This sequence comes from Streptomyces sp. NPDC030838, assembly GCF_055572035.1. Classification (NCBI taxonomy): domain Bacteria; kingdom Bacillati; phylum Actinomycetota; class Actinomycetes; order Kitasatosporales; family Streptomycetaceae; genus Streptomyces; species Streptomyces sp. NPDC030838. Next base: position 35,528 of record NZ_JBVIED010000020.1, read on the forward strand.
GTGGTCCGCGTCCATCGGGGCCCCACCGGCACCGAGGCGAAGGAGGCCCGGCGTGCCTAGGGTTGGGCGCGTGAAGCGGACGGGGAGGGGCCCGCACCCGGTGACGGACCGGCTGCGGGACTGGCTGGGGGTACTGCGCGCCGACCTGTGGACGGCCCGCGCCGATCCGCTGCCGCCCTTCGTGTGGCTGCGCTGGCTGCCGCACGGCCTGCTGTGCCTGGCCGCGCTCGGCATCGTGATCGGCGACGAGGCGCAGCTCCAGGACAACGGCGGCCTGGCCTTCGGGTACGCCTTCCCGGTCGCGCTGGCCAAGGGCGGCGCGGTGGTGCTCGCGCTGTGGCGGCCCATCCCGGCCTGGTGGCTGTCGACGGCGGCGTTCGTGGTCGGGGCCGTCGGGCTGCGGCAGCGGCAACTGGCCGATGACGCCCACGACTTCACCTGGCCGTGGACCTCGGCCGGGCTCATCGCCCATCTGCTCGTGCTGCTGCTGTTCGCCCTCCGGGTGCGCAGCCGGGTGTCCGCCGAGGCGCTGATCGTCACGGTGTTCCTTACTTGGGCCCTGCAGGGCCTGCTGGGCGCGCCGGACTACCAGAGCACCGGCGTGCTCGCGATCTGCCTGTTCTCCGTCGCCGTCATCCTCGGGATGGCCCTGCGCGGCCGCCGCGAGGCCCGGGACGAACTCGGCCGGCAGGCCACGATCACCGCGGAGGAGCGCGCCCGCCGCACCCTGCTGGAGGAGCGCAGCCGGATCGCCCGCGAGCTGCACGACGTGGTCGCCCATCACATGTCGGTGATCTCCATTCAGGCCCAGGTCGCCCCGCACCTGGTGGAGAACCCGCCCGAGGAGCTGAAGGAGAACCTGGCGGGCATCCGGCAGAACGCGCTGGAGGCGCTGACCGAACTGCGGCGCGTCCTCGGCGTGCTGCGCTCCGAGAACCCCGACGATCCCTACGGCCTGGGTGAGTCCGGCACCGGTGCCGCCCCGGACGCCCCGCAGCCCACTCTGGACCGCCTGGACGCCCTGATCGAGAACACCAGAGCCGCCGGACTGAAGGTCGCCGTCGCCGTCCGGGGCGAGCCCGACCACCCCTATCCGCCCGGGCTGGAGCTGTCGGCGTACCGGATCGTGCAGGAGGCGCTGAGCAACGCCCTGCGGCACGCGCCGGGTTCGCACGTCCGCGTCACCGTCACCCACCAGCGCCGGGGACTGGTCCTGGACGTGATCAACAGCGCCCCCGAGGGGCCGGTGCAGCCTTCCCCGGGCGCCGGCCACGGCCTGCTCGGCATGCGGGAGCGCGCGGCGATGCTCGGCGGCCACGTCAGCGCGGTGCCGACCCTGCACGGCGGATTCCAGGTCATCGCCTTCCTGCCCCGGGACGCCGCCGCCCTCGTCGACGAGGAGGAGTTCCGGGACGTGCCGGAACCGGAGATCATCTTTCCCGAGACCCCGACAGGAGGCGAGACCCCATGACGAGCGGCACGATCCGCGTACTCATCGCCGACGACCAGCAGATGGTCCGGCAGGGCTTCACCGTGCTGCTCAACACCAAGCCCGACATCGAGGTGATCGGCCAGGCGGTGGACGGCCTGGACGCGGTCGCCAAGGTCGCCGAACTCGACCCGGACGTCGTGCTGATGGACATCCGCATGCCCGAGCTGGGCGGCATCGAGGCCACCCGCCGCATCACCGCGTCGACGCGGGACACCCGCGTGCTGGTGCTCACCACCTTCGACCTCGACGAGTACGTCTACGAGGCGTTGCGCGCCGGTGCCTCCGGATTCCTCCTGAAGGACGCCTCCGCCGACCAGCTCGCCGAGGCGGTCCGGGTGGTGGCCGCGGGAGACGCCCTGCTCGCCCCCGGCATCACCCGGCGCCTGATCGCCGAGTTCTCCCGCCTGGACGGCGCGCCCCGGGCCCCGCTCAAGGAGCGCGTCGCGGATCTCACCGAGCGCGAGACGGAGGTCCTGGCCCTCATCGCCCGCGGCCTGTCCAACGCGGAGATCGCCCGGCACCTGGTCGTCGCCGAGCAGACCGTGAAGACCCATGTGAGCCGCATCCTGGTGAAACTGGGCCTGCGCGACCGGACCCAGGCGGCGGTGTTCGCGTACGAGTCGGGGCTGGTGCGGCCGGCGGGGTACTGAGCGGGGGGCCACCCAGCCGGGTCCGACCCGTACCGGTTCCGACCCGTAGTACCTGAGACGGATGCCGAAGGACCCCTCTCGCTGGTGACGACGGGAACCCCCGCCCCGGCCTACCGTTTCGAACGTGACCCAGACGACCCGCACGCACCCGACGCCGGCGGACGACGCGAACCCCGCGTCCGCCGCCTACAAGCCGCGCAGCCCCGAGTACCGGCTGGCCGCCGACGCCCTGCGCGGCCTGCGGCAGGACCTGTTCCTCGACGCCTTCGCCTACCGCCCGCTGCCCCGCATGGCCGTGGACGGCCCGGTCACCCGGCGGCTGGGCGGCCGGCCGCGGGAGTACGCCTCCTGGACGCCGCACGCGCTGATCACCGCGGCCGGATTCTTCGCGTTCATGCTCGCGTCGGTCACCAGCAACGGCGGATCCTCCGAGCTGATCCTCAGCCTGCTCGCCCTCGGCCCGGTGGTGCTGACCATGATCCGGCCGGTCGCCGCGTTCTGGCTGTCGATGGCGGCGACCCTGGTCGGCACCGTGCTGGGCGGCACCTGGCAGGAGTGGCCGTGGCCGCCCGGCGCCTTCTTCTCCCACCTGGTGGTGCTGACGGTCGTCGCGATCCGCACCCGGCCGCGCACGGCGGCGTGGATGTGGCTGCTGACCGGCGCGTACGGCTTCTTCGCCGAGAGCCTCTTCGGCTGGGGCTACAGCACCAACACCGCGCCCATGCTGGTCGTCTCCGCCCTGGTCCTGCTCGTCGTGACCGTCTGGCACATACGACGGGAGGCCGAGCAGGAGGTGACCGCCCAGCAGACGGTCACCGAGCACGAGCGGTCCCGGCGCACCCTCCTGGAGGAGCGCACCACGATCGCCCGCGAGCTGCACGACGTGGTCGCCCACCACATGTCGGTCGTCGCCATCCAGGCCGAGGCCGCGCCCTACCGGGTGGAGAACCCGCCGGAGGAGCTGGAGCGCGCCTTCGCGACGATCCGGGAGAACGCGGTCGCGGCCCTCACCGAACTGCGCCGCGTGCTGGGCGTGGTCCGCGCCGAGGACTACGAGGCCCCGGACGCTCCCCAGCCCACCCTCGCCGACCTGGACGCGCTGCTCGCCAATGTGCGCGACGCCGGCCTCCGCGTCGGCAAGGCGGTGACCGGAGCGGTGCGCGAACTCCCGCAGGGCGTGGAGCTGTCGGCGTACCGGATCGTGCAGGAGGCCCTGAGCAACACCCTCAGACACGCGCCCGGCGCGACCGCCCGCGTCGAGATCGGCTACGTCCTCGGTGGCCTGGGCCTGCGCATAGTCAACGGGGCACCGCCGGAGCCGTCCCTGGTGAAGCCCTCGCCCGGGGCCGGCCACGGGATCACCGGGATGCGCGAGCGCGTCTCGATGCTGAACGGCGAGATGACGGCGGGCTCCACCGACGAGGGAGGCTATGAGGTGACCGTGTTCCTGCCGGTCCCGGCGACGAGCGAGGATGAGGCATGACCATCCGCGTCCTGATCGCGGACGACCAGATGATGGTGCGCGAGGGCTTCTCGGTCCTGCTGAACGCGATGCCGGACATCGAGGTCGTCGGCGAGGCGGTGAACGGCCGGGAGGCGGTCGCGAAGGTCCGCGAACTCGCGCCGGACGTGGTGCTGATGGACATCCGCATGCCGGAGCTGAACGGCATCGAGGCGACCCGGGAGATCGTCGCCGCGGACGGCGCGGCGAAGGTGCTGGTGCTGACCACCTTCGACCTCGACGAGTACGTGTACCAGGCGCTGCGCGCGGGAGCCTCCGGTTTCCTGCTCAAGGACGCCTCGGCCCGGCAGCTCGCCGAGGGCGTGCGGGTGGTGGCGTCCGGCGAGGCGCTGCTGGCCCCGTCGGTCACCAAGCGGCTGATCACGGAGTTCTCCAAGCTGTCCGAGGCCCCGAAGCTGCTGCCGCAGGCGCAGGAGGCGTACGGGGACCTCACCGACCGGGAGACGGAGGTGCTGGTCCTCATCGCCCACGGCCTGTCGAACGCGGAGATCGCCGAGCGGCTGGTGGTCGCCGAGTCCACGATCAAGACCCATGTGAGCCGGATCCTGGTCAAGCTGGGCCTGCGCGACCGGACCCAGGCGGCGGTGTTCGCGTACGAGGCGCGGCTGGTGACACCCGGCTGACCGGGGAAGAGGGCGCCCCGGACCCCCTGGTCAGAGCGGGGTCCGCCGGGCTAGCGTCCGTTCATGGCAGCCTTCGACCCGTGGGACCCGGCGTTCCTCGCCGACCCCTACCCCGCCTATGCCGAGCTGCGTGCCCAGGGCCGCGTGCACCACTACGAGCCCACGAACCAGTGGCTGATCCCGCACCACGCGGACGTCTCGGCGCTGCTGCGGGACCGCCGGCTTGGGCGGACGTACCAGCACCGCTTCTCGCACGAGGACTTCGGGCGCACGCCGCCTCCGCCGGAGCACGAGCCGTTCCACACGCTGAACGACCACGGGATGCTGGATCTGGAGCCGCCGGACCACACCCGGATCCGGCGTCTGGTGTCGAAGGCGTTCACGCCGCGCACGGTGGAGCGGCTGAAGCCGTATCTGGAGGCGCTGGCCGGGGAGCTGGTGGACGGGCTGGTCCGGCGGGGCGGCGGTGATCTGCTCGCCGACGTCGCCGAGCCGCTGCCGGTCGCGGTGATCGCCGAGATGCTGGGCGTCCCGGAGGCCGACCGGGCGCCGCTGCGGCCCTGGTCGGCGGACATCTGCGGGATGTACGAGCTGAATCCCTCGCAGGAGACGGCGGCGAAGGCGGTCCGGGCGTCGGTGGAGTTCTCCGACTATCTCCGGGAGCTGATCGCCGAGCGCCGCAAGGAGCCCGGCGACGACCTGATCTCGGGTCTGATCGCGGCGCACGACGAGGGCGACCGGCTCACCGAGCAGGAGATGATCTCGACCTGCGTGCTGCTGCTGAACGCGGGCCACGAGGCGACCGTGAACGCCACGGTCAACGGCTGGTGGGCGCTGTTCCGCAACCCGGACCAGCTGGCGGCGCTCCGCGCGGACCACTCCCTGGTTCCCGCCGCGATCGAGGAGCTGATGCGCTACGACACCCCGCTCCAGCTCTTCGAGCGCTGGGTGCTGGACGAGATCGAGGTCGACGGGACGACGATCCCGCGGGGCGCGGAGCTGGCCCTGCTCTTCGGCTCCGCGAACCACGACCCGGCGGTCTTCCAGGCCCCCGACCGCCTGGACCTCACCCGCGCCGACAACCCGCACATCTCCTTCAGCGCGGGCATCCACTACTGCATCGGCGCCCCGCTGGCCCGTATCGAACTGGCCGCTTCCATGAAGGCGCTGCTGGAGCGGGCTCCGACGCTGACTCTGGCGTCGGAGCCGAAACGCAAGCCCAACTTCGTGATCCGGGGGCTGGAGGGCCTGGACGTGGAGATCGCGTAACCGGTGCCGGGGCGGGCGCCGGTACCGATGCCGATGCCCGTGCCGGGGCGACCGCGGGGTCAGGAGGTGACGCGGCGGGGTCAGGAGGTGACCAGGTCCCGCCGCCGCAGCCCCGCCAGCCCGGCCGCCACGAGTGCCGCCGCCAGGGCGGTGAGCACCAGCACCGGCGTCCACTCCATCTCCCCGCCGGGCAGCTTCGGCAGATGGCCGAACGGGGAGATGTCCAGCACCGCCCGCGGCACGTCCAGCGCGGGCCCGATCCAGCCGATCAGCAGCACCGCCCCGGCGACCGCCCAGGCCGCCATCGCCGCCCGGGGCAGCAGCCCGTGGAGCAGCACCGCCGCGCCGCCGATCACCCACACCGCGGGTACCTGCGCCAGGCACGCGCCCAGAACCGGCCCGACCTCCTTGCCGTAGCCGACGGCGAAACCGAGCCCCGCCAGCAGCATGATCAGGACGGTGCCGCCGAACGCGACCGCCAGATGGCCCGCGGCCCAGCGCAGCCGCCCCACGGCGTTCGCCAGCACCGGTTCCGCCCGCCCCGAGGTCTCCTCGCCGTGCAGCCGCAGCACCGAGGCGACGATGTACAGCGCGGCGATGAGCCCCAGCATCCCGATCATCGCCGAGAGGAACGCGTCGGTCAGACCGGCCTGTCCGCCCATCCGCTCGATGATCTGCCGGGCGTTGTCATTGTCGCCGACCAGGTCGGCCGCGCCCTCGGTCATCCCGCCGTACACCACCCCGGCGAGCAGGAAGCCGACGCTCCAGCCGAGCACCCCGCCCCGCTGCAGCCGCCAGGCCAGCGCGCCCGCGCTGCCCAGCCGCCCGGCAGCCGGTCCGGGCCGGGCGGGCAGGAAGCTCATGCCGATGTCCCGGCGCCCGGCGAGTTCGTAGGCCACCGCGCCCTGGACAAGGGCGGCGCCGGCGAAGAGCAGCAGCACCCACCAGCGTTCACCGGCGTACGGCCGCAGGTTCTCCAGCCAGCCGATGGGAGAGAGCCAGGTCAGGACCGAGGAACCGTCGTCGGTAGCCGAGTCGCCCGCCGCGCGCAGCACGAACGCGGCGCCCAGCACCGCCGCCGTGAGGCCGCGGGCGAGCCGGGCGCTCTCGGTGAGCTGGGCGACGATCGCCGCCATCGTCGCGAACACCATGCCGAGCCCGGCGATGCCGAGCCCGAAGGCCAAGGCGCCCGTGCCGCCCTGACCGGCGAGTCCACCCGCGATCAGCAGGGCGAGGGCGGCGTTGGCGACGGCGGAGGTCAGCAGAGCCGCCGTCAGCGGGGCGCGGCGGCCGACCATCGCGGAGGAGATCAGCTCCTGGCGGCCGCTCTCCTCCTCGTCGCGGGTGTGCCGGACGACGAGGAGCAGGCCCATCACGGCGGCGAGCGCTCCCGCGTACACACCGACGCGCCAGACGGTCAGGGCGCCGTAGGAGTCGCCGAAGACGGGGCCGATCATCGCGCGCAGGGAGGCGTTGGTCTCCATCTGGCGGATGAGATCGGCGCGTTCGGCGGCGGTGCCGTAGAGGCTCTTGATCGTGTTCGGCATGGACAGGACCATCAGGGCGTTCACGCCGACCCAGAGCGGGATCATCACGCGGTCGCGGCGCAGTGCGAACCGCAGCAGGGTGCCGGTGCCGGCCAGTTGGCGCGAGCCTCCGGACCGTACGGCGAAGGCGGCGGCGCTCATCGGGCGGCCTCCGTCATGTCGTCCTGGTAGTGCCGCAGGAACAGCTCCTCCAGGGTGGGCGGGGTGGAGGTCAGCGAGCGCACGCCGGACTCGCTCAGCTGCCGCAGGACGGCGTCGAGCCGGTCGGTGTCGACCTGGAGCCGGACCCGCCGGCCCTGGACGTCGAGGTCGTGCACGCCGGGCAGCCGGGACAGCCCGTTCGGCGGTCCGGCCAGCTCGGCGGTGACGCTGGTGCGGGTCAGATGCCGCAGCTCGGCGAGCGAGCCGCTCTCCACGGTCCGCCCCTTGCGGATGATGCTGACCCGGTCGCACAGCTCCTCGACCTCGCTGAGGATGTGGGAGGAGAGCAGGATCGTCCGCCCGCGCTCCCGCTCCTCCGCCACACAGCGCTGGAAGACCTCCTCCATCAGCGGGTCGAGGCCCGAGGTCGGCTCGTCGAGGATCAGCAGGTCGACGTCGGAGGCGAAGGCGGCGACGAGGGCGACCTTCTGCCGGTTGCCCTTGGAGTACGTCCGGCCCTTCTTCGTGGGGTCCAGTTCGAACCGCTCGATCAGCTCGGCCCGCCGCCGGGCGTCGAGGCCCCCGCGCAGCCGGCCGTAGAGGTCGATGACCTCACCGCCGGAGAGGTTGCGCCAGAGGGTGACGTCGCCGGGGACGTAGGCGATACGGCGGTGCAGGTCGACGGCGTCCGTCCACGGGTCGCGGCCGAGCACCTGAGCGGCGCCGGAGTCGGCGCGCAGCAGGCCGAGCAGGACGCGGATGGTGGTCGACTTTCCGGCCCCGTTGGGCCCGAGGAAGCCGTGGACCTCGCCGGCCTCGACGTCCAGGTCGAGGCCGTCGAGTGCGTGCGTCCGGCCGAAGGACTTGTGGAGTCCGGAGACGGTGATGGCCTTGGTCATGCTTCAGAACGTACGCTTCCTTCAGAAATTTGTGAAGTTAAGGAAGCGTATAAATGACTGGCTAGACTCGACCGCGGCATCTGACCAGGGGAGATGATCGAGGCATGACGGAGCCGAAGGCGATGGAACGGGACCCCGAGGCGGTCTCCCGCTTCGTGGAGCACTTCGCGGCCCAGCTCGTGGAGGCCGGGCTGCCGCGCATGGCCGCCCGGGTCTTCGCCGCCCTGCTCGCCTCCGACTCCGGCACCCTGACCTCGGCGGAGCTGAGCGAACAGCTCCGGATCAGCCCCGCGGCCGTCTCGGGCGCGGTGCGCTACCTGGCGCAGGTGCACATGCTGTCGCGCGAGCGGGAGCCCGGTTCGCGGCGGGAGCGGTACCGGGTGCACAGCGACCAGTGGTACGAGGCGCTCGCCAATCGCGAGGCGATCATCAAGCGCTGGGAGGACGCTCTGCGCGGGGGCGTCTCCAGCCTGGGCGCCGACACCCCGGCGGGCCGCCGACTGGCGGAGACGCTCGCCTTCTTCGAGTTCATCGAGAAGGACGTCGCCGGGATGATGGAGCGGTGGCGGGTGTATCGGCGGGAGAGGTTCGGCGGGTGAAGCCCTGCCCCACCCGGCCGAATCCGGCGCCGTGCCCCAGCCCCACCCGGCCGCAACCGGCACCGTATACCTGACTCACCTCGACGCAACCAGCGCTGTGCCCCGGACCCAACGGACGGAACCGGCACGGTGAACGTGACTCACCCGGACGCCGCCGCCACCGTGCCCCTGACTCACCGGACGGAACCAGCACGGTGTACCTGACTCACCCGGACGCCGCCGGCACCGTGCGCCCGGCTCACCCGGCCGAATCCGGCGCCGTGCCCCCTGACTCACCGGACGGAACGGGCACGGCGCGCCTGACTCACCCGGACGCCGCAGTCACCGTGCCCCTGACTCACCGGACGGAACCGGCACGGTGAACGTGACTCACCCGGACGCCGCCGCCACCGTGCCCCCGACCCACCGGACGAAACCGGCACGGTGAACGTGACTCACCCGGACGCCGCCGCCACCGTGCCCCGGACCCACCGGACGGAACCGGCACGGTGAACGTGACTCACCCGGACGCCCCCGCCACCGTGCCCCCGACTCACCCGGCCCCAACCGGCACCGTTATCCCCAGCGCCTCCTCCAAGACCGTCCACGTCCTGCGCCGTACCGGACCCGCCACCTGCGTGTCGGCCCGGTAGCGGAAGGCGGGTCCGGTCACCGTCACCGTCCGGCCCTCAGCCCGCAGGGGGGTCGCCTCCGCGCCCACCGACACCGGCCGCACCTCCACCTCGGCCAGCCCGGCGAGCCCCGGCGACACCGACACGCCCGCCAGCGGCTGGCCGAGGTCCACCAGGGTCTCCCCGTCGACCTCGACCCGCAGCCGGGCGGGCCCGGCGGGGCTGGGCGGGGAGGCGGTGGCCACGCGGGCCGGGCGCGACGGGACGAGGGTGCGGACCAGCGACTGGCAGGTCCGCAGCCACGGCCGGCTCACGGCGGTGGCCCCCTCCGGGGCGTCCCGCCCGGCGGACAGCGGCGGGATGCCCACCGCGCCGACCACCACCCCGTCGCTGTCGTCGACGAGCAGGTCCAGCCGCCGCTCGGCCCCGTCCAGCACGGCCCGCGCCGCCGCCACCGTGCCGGTCGGCACCCCGAGCGACCGGGCCAGCGACAGCACCCCGGAACCGGCTCCGACCGGCACCATCGACAGCACACATCCGGCCAGCTCCCGCTGCCGGTGCAAAAGGGACACGGCACGGACCAGCGCGCGGTCGTCACCGACCACGACCGGCCGGCGGGACCCACGCCGGGAGAGCATCCGGGCGAATTCCTCGGGACCGTCCGGGAGGCACACCTTGGTGGCGGCACCCGCGCTGAGCACGTCTTTCGCGATTCGCGCGGACTCCGAGTCCACTCGCCGGGCGACCGGATCGATGATCACCAACAGCTGCTCGGACGTCGCGGAAGTCGCCACCTCGGTCATGCCTCGCTTCCTCGGGTAGCATCTTTGTGCAAGAGCCCCTTGCGCTATTGCGCCAGGGGCTTCGTCTATTCCGGGGCATCCGGTCCGACGGGTTGCGGCCAACGGAGGTCGCCGGTGTACGCAGCCACAGGTGTGCGGCGTGCGCCCCTGACCTTGGACATGCCCCGCCCGGAAGGGGTGTACGCGCGTGCCCGCACTTGTGCTGCTCGGTGCTCAGTGGGGTGACGAAGGCAAGGGAAAGGCGACGGACCTGCTCGGCGGATCCGTTGACTACGTGGTGCGATACCAGGGCGGCAACAACGCCGGCCACACGGTAGTCGTGGGTGACCAGAAGTATGCCCTCCACCTGCTCCCTTCCGGAATCCTGTCCCCCGGCTGCACGCCGGTCATCGGTAACGGTGTCGTCGTCGACCCGTCGGTCCTGCTCTCCGAGCTGAGCGGGCTGAACGAGCGCGGCGTCGACACGTCGAAGCTCCTGATCAGCGGCAACGCGCACATCATCACGCCGTACAACGTCACTGTCGACAAGGTGACGGAACGCTTCCTCGGAAAGCGCAAGATCGGCACGACCGGCCGCGGTATCGGCCCGACCTACGCGGACAAGATCAACCGCGTGGGCATCCGGGTCCAGGACCTGTACGACGAGTCGATCCTCCAGCAGAAGGTCGAGGCGGCGCTCGACGTCAAGAACCAGCTGCTGACCAAGCTGTACAACCGCCGCGCCATCGCCGTGGACCAGGTCGTCGAGGAGCTGCTGGGCTACGCCGAGCAGATCAAGCCGTACGTCGCCGACACGGTGCTGATCCTGAACCAGGCGCTGGACGAGGACAAGGTCGTGCTCTTCGAGGGCGGCCAGGGCACCCTGCTCGACATCGACCACGGCACGTATCCGTTCGTGACCTCGTCGAACCCGACCGCGGGCGGCGCCTGCACCGGTGCCGGCGTGGGCCCGACCCGGATCAGCCGCGTCATCGGCATCCTCAAGGCCTACACGACCCGCGTCGGCGCGGGCCCGTTCCCGACCGAGCTGTTCGACGAGGACGGCGAGGCGCTGCGCCGGATCGGCGGCGAGCGGGGCGTCACCACCGGCCGTGACCGCCGCTGCGGCTGGTTCGACGCGGTCATCGCCCGCTACGCGACCCGGGTGAACGGTCTGACCGACTTCTTCCTCACCAAGCTGGACGTGCTCACCGGCTGGGAGCAGATCCCGGTCTGCGTCGCCTACGAGATCGACGGCAAGCGCGTCGAGGAGCTGCCGTACTCGCAGACCGACTTCCACCACGCGAAGCCGGTCTACGAGATGCTCCCGGGCTGGAGCGAGGACATCAGCAAGGCGAAGTCCTTCTCCGACCTGCCGAAGAACGCCCAGAACTACGTCAAGGCGCTCGAGGAGATGTCCGGCGCCCCGATCTCCGCGATCGGCGTGGGCCCGGGCCGGGACGAGACGATCGAGATCAACTCGTTCCTGTAGGAATCCGTTGGGAATCCGTGCCGCGAGCCACGGGTTCCGGGAGCGCGAAACGCCCGGCCGGTCCTCCGGCCGGGCGTTTCCGCGCATCATGCGAACCTCACCTGTCGGCCATAGCCTGAAGGCGTACGCGTACGTCGAGCCGGACGACCCGAGGAAGGTGAGTGCGATGCGCGTGCTGCTCAAGGCCCATTTCGACACGGAGAAGGGCAACGAGCTCGTCGAGAGCGGCAGGATGGCCGGACTGATCCAGGAAATGGTCGAGCGGGTCCATCCGGAAGCCGCCTACTTCCTCCCGGACGACGGTGAGCGTACGGCCTTCCTGGTCTTCGACATGGAGGACGTGTCGCAGATGCCGGTGATCACCGAGCCGCTCTTCCGGGAAGGGAACGCCACGGTGTCCTACACGCCGGTGATGAACCTGGATGACGTGCAGAAGGGGCTCTCCCAGTTGTCCGGCGGCGGCTGACTCAGCTGAAGACGATCATCGACCCCTGCGCCAGACTCCGCGTCGCCGCCGCGTGCAGCCCCAGCCACACGTGGCGCTCGCGGGCGAACGGGCTGGGGTCGTAGGGAGCCGGTACGGCGGGCTCCTCCAGGTCGGTGGGAGCGAGCGGGGGTCGCGGGGCCGCCGGGGGGTTGGCCGGGTCGATGCCGAGGGTGGGGGCGACGTGCTCCAGCTCGCGGAGGAGGGTCTGGGAGGAGCCCAACGGGCCGCCGCCCGCGAGGAGTTCGTCGTTGGACAGGGGGTGCGGGAAGTCGACCGGGACGTAGGCGCCCGCGTGGTCGTAGTGCCAGACCAGGTGGGACTGCTGGGCCGTCGTCTCGAACATCTCCAGGAGCTGCTCGTAGTCGCCGCCCAGTTCGTCCACCGGGGTCACCGGCAGTCCGCAGACCTGGAGGAGATAGGCCCGGCGCAGGAAGTGCAGCGCGTCGTAGTCGAATCCGGCGACCGGGGCGACCTCGCCGGAGAGGCCCGGCATGTACTGGTACACCGGCACCGGCGGCAGCCCGGCCTCGGCGAGCGCCTTGTCGTATTGCGCGAGTTCCTCGGCGAACGGGTTGTCCGGCGTGTGGCACAACACGTCGACGAGCGGGACCAGCCACAGGTCACAGGCCAAAAGAGGGCTCCTCCGGTACGGGCGCGCGCGGGGCGGTCAGGGAAGCGTAATGGGTGGGGGCCGGACGGGTCCCCTCCCGTACCGGTCCCATACCCAGAAGGGCCGTCAGCCGCCCGCCAGCCGCTCGATCAGTGCGAGGGAGTGGGTGTTGTACGCGGCGATGAGCGCCCGCGCGGCCTGGGTGTCGCGGCGCACCAGGGCGTCCACCAGTTCTGTGTGTCCGGCCCACAGCTGCCCGCGCAGATCGGTCAGCCGGCGCAGATGCTGCACCGCGCACACCCAGGACTGCACGCGCAGCCGGTGCAGGAAGTCGGCGAGGTAGGGGTTGCCGAACAGGCCGCTCAGCTCGCGCCAGAAGCGCAGGTCGTAGCCGATGAGCACGGTGAGGTCGCCGGCCGTGGCGGCGCGCTGCGCCTCCTCGCCGCGCCGCCGCACACCCGCGAGCGCGGCGGAGACCCGGGGGTCGTCGGGGTCCCGGAAGCCGCGGTGGCCGTCGCCGAGCGCCTGGAACATGCCGTCGGTGACCAGGCTGCGGGCCTCGACCAGGCCGCGGAAGTCGTCCACGGAGTACTCGCGGACCCGGAAGCCGCGATGCTGGTCGGCCTCCAGCAGGCCCTGCGCGGAGAGATCGACCAGGGCCTCGCGCACCGGGGTCGCGGAGACGCCGTACTGCTCGGCGATCTCCTTGACGGTGAACTCCTGCCCGGGCTGCAGCCGTCCGGCCAGCACCTCGTCCCGCAACGCGTCCGCGATCTGCTGCCGCAGGGTGCTACGGGTCACAGCGCCGTTGCCGCTGGTGCCGGGCATGGTGGGGGGACTCCCTCGTCGCGTTCGAATGGCGTGCACCAGGGGTGCACAGGTGTGCCTACGAGCACGCCACCTTACGCGGTCCCCCCACCCGGGGTAACCGACTACGGGGTCATGTACGTGTCTATGCCGTCACGTACTCGTCCGCCACCGCCAGCGCCGCATCCAGCGCCGCCAGGCCTTCCTTCAGCTCGGCCTCGGTGACGTTGCAGGGCGGGACGACATGGGTGCGGTTCATGTTGATGAACGGCCAGATGCCGTGCGCCTTCGCGGCGGCGCCGAACGCGGCCATCGGCGCGTTGGCCTCACCGGCCGCGTTGTACGGCACCAGCGGCTCCCGGGTCTCCCGGTTCCGCACCAGGTCCAGCGCCCAGAACATGCCGACGCCGCGCACCTCGCCGACGCTCGGGTGCCGCTCGGCCAGCTCCCGCAGGCCCGGCTCCACGACCTCGGCGCCGAGTCGCGCCGCGTTCTCGACGATGCCCTCCTCGGCCATGACGTTGATCGTCGCGACGGCGGCGGCGCAGGCGAGGGGGTGCCCGGAGTAGGTCAGTCCGCCGGGGTAGGGCCGCTTGCCGAAGGTGTCGGCGATCCTCTCCGAGATCGCGACGCCGCCCAGCGGCACGTATCCGCTGTTCACGCCCTTGGCGAAGGTCATGAGATCCGGCGTGACACCGAACAGGTCGGCGGCGAACCACTCACCGGTCCGCCCGAAGCCCGCCATCACCTCGTCGAGGATGAAGACGATGCCGTACTTGTCGCAGATCTCCCGCACCCCGGCGAGGTAACCGGCCGGCGGAACCATGATCCCGGCCGTGCCCGGCACGGTCTCCAGGATGATCGCGGCGACGGTCGACGGCCCCTCGAAGGCGATCGTCGTCTCCAGGTGCTCCAGCGCCCGCGCGCACTCCTGCTCCTCGGTCTCGGCGTAGAAGCGGGAGCGGTAGAGGAAGGGCGCCCAGAAGTGCACGACTCCGGCCGCGCCGCTGTCGCTGGCCCAGCGGCGCGGGTCGCCGGTGACGTTGATCGCCTGCTGGGTGCCGCCGTGGTACGAGCGGTACGCCGAGAGCACCTTCGGGCGGCCCGTGTGCAGCCGGGCCATCCGCACCGCGTGCTCGACGGCGTCGGCGCCGCCGTTGGTGAAGAAGATCTTGTCCAGGTCGCCGGGGGTCCGCTCGGCGATCAGCCGGGCGGCCTCGCTGCGTGCCTCGATGGCGAACGCGGGCGCGAAGGTCGTCATCTTCGCGGCCTGCTCCTGGATCGCGGCGACGACCTTGGGGTGCTGGTAGCCGATGTTGGTGTAGACGAGGCCGCTGGTGAAGTCGAGGTAGCGCTTGCCGTCGTAGTCCCAGAAGTGCGACCCCTCGGCGCCGGCGACGGCGAGCGGGTCGATGAGCTCCTGCGCGGACCAGGAGTGGAAGACGTGCGCGCGGTCCGCGGCCTTCACGGCGGCGCCGGCCTGCGCGTTGGGAACGGGATGAGGGGTCATGCGGCCGAGCGTAGATGTCCGCGATGCGGACGCGATATCGGCGTCCTGTCTGTGGTCAGGGGCTTTCCGCGACAGGTTGTCGACGGTGGGGGGAGGCCCCGTTATTGACAGCATACTGTCTAAGTGACAGCCTTCTGTCATACGCAGAACCGCTGGAGGAGGAACCATGAGCCGCAAGCCCGTCCACCTCGCCGTCTACGACACCCTCGCCGACTGGGAGCCCGGCCACGCCACGGCCCACCTCGCCCGCGCCGGCTGGGAGATCCGCACCGTCGGCCCGACGACCGCCCCCGTCCGCACTCTCGGCGGCCTGCGGATCCAGCCCGACGCCGCCCTGGACGACGTGCGGCCCGAGGACAGCGCGCTGCTGATCCTGCCGGGCGCCGACCTGTGGGACACGTCGGACGACCTCGCGCCGTTCGCCCGCAAGGCGCGCGAGTTCCTCGACGCCGGCGTGCCCGTCGCCGCGATCTGCGGCGCCACCGCCGGACTGGCCCGCGAGGGCCTGCTCGACGACCGCGCGCACACGAGCGCCGTCTCCTTCTACCTGGCGGCGACCGGCTACGCGGGAGGCGAGAAGTACGTCGAGGCCGACGCCGTCACCGACGGGCCGCTGATCACCGCGGGCCCGACCGAGCCCGTCGCCTTCGCCCGGGAGATCCTCGGGCTGCTCGGGGTGTACGAGGGCGAGGTGCTGGACGCCTGGTACCGGCTCTTCCACGACTCCGACGTCGAGGCCTACGCCGTACTGGAGAAGGCGGGCGCGCTGTGAGCCGTGCCCGTCAGGACCTGTTCAGCCGGAGCGCGCTCGGCGTGTTCCGGCTGAACGGCCAGTTCCTCGCCGTCGCCGAGGAGCTGGCGCGCCCCGCCGGCCTGACCGCGGCGTGGTGGCAGGTACTGGGCGCGGTACTGCGCGAACCGCTGCCGGTGGCGGGCATCGCCCGCGCCATGGGCATCACCCGGCAGAGCGTCCAGCGCATCGCGGATCTGCTGGTCGAGCGGGGCCTCGCCGAGTACCGGCCGAACCCTGCCCACCGCCGCGCCAAGCTTCTCGCGCCCACGGAGGAGGGTCGCGCCGCGATCGCCCGCATCGACCCCGGCCACGCGGCCTACGCCGACCGGCTCGCCGAGGCCTTCGGCGAGACCGAACTCGCCGCCGCCGTCGAGGCGTTGGAGCGGCTGTCGAAGGTGCTCGACGAAGTGGGGCCGCCTGCCCGGCCTGTTCCGCCTGTTACGGAACCGTAGACCTCACTCCGTACGACTCCCCTCACGGCCGCACTATTCTCGGCCTGTTGCTCACCTGGGGGAGGCGGTGGGGATGGAGAGACTGGGGCCCGGGGACCCACAGCAGGTCGGCGCGTACCGGCTGCTGGGGCGGCTCGGCGCAGGGGGCATGGGCGAGGTCTATCTCGCCCGGTCGGACCGGGGCCGGACCGTCGCCGTGAAACTGGTCCGCGAGGAACTGGCCGCGCGGGAGGAGTTCCGGGCGCGGTTCCGGCAGGAGGTGCAGGCCGCGCGGCGGGTCGGCGGCCACTGGACGGCCCCCGTGCTCGACGCCGACACCGAGGCGGCCGTGCCCTGGGTCGCCACCGGATACGTGGCGGGCCCCAGCCTCCAGCAGGTCGTCGGCCACGACCACGGGCCGCTGCCGGAACGCTCGGTCCGCATCCTGGCGGCCGGGCTGGCGCACGCGCTGAAGGACATCCACGCGGCGGGGATGGTCCACCGCGATCTGAAGCCCTCGAACGTCCTGCTGACCATCGACGGCCCGCGCGTCATCGACTTCGGCATCGCGCGGGCGCTGGAGACGGTGACCGACGGCGGACTGACCCGCACCGGCGCACTCGTCGGCTCGCCCGGCTTCATGGCGCCCGAGCAGGTCCGCGGCGACCGCGTCACCCCCGCCTGCGACGTCTTCTGCCTGGGCTCCGTCCTCGCCTACGCCGCCACCGGCGCCCTCCCGTTCGGCGGCGCCGACAGCGGGGTGCACGCCCTGATGTTCCGCATCGCCCAGGAGGAACCGAACCTGGAACGGGTCCCCGAGGGCATCGCCGACCTGGTCCGCATCTGCCTCCGCAAGGACCCCACCACCCGCCCCACCCTCGACGACGTCCTCGACCGCACCGGCGCCCAGGACACCGTCTCCGACGGCCGCGCCCTCGACCCCTGGCTCCCCAGCACCCTGGTCGCCCAACTCGGCCGCCACGCGGTGGCCCTGCTGGAAACGGAGCACCCGGAGGGGGCGGGGGCACCGGCTGAGCGGAGGGGGGCGCTGGAGGGGGCGGGGGGAGTGGGCGTTTCTGGGGGGTCCGGGGTTTCCGGTGGGCCAGGTGCTACCGGCGGTCCCGGTGCTTCCGGTGGACCGGGTGCTTCCGGCGGTCCCGGTGCTTCCGGTGGGTCGGGTGCTTTCAGCGGTCCGGGTGCTTTCGGTG
>NZ_JBVIED010000020.1:53096-167155 GCF_055572035.1 Streptomyces sp. NPDC030838
GGTGGACCGGCTGGTCCCGGCGGCCCCGGCGGCCCCGGCGGTTCCGGTGGATCCGGTGCTTCCGGTGGGCTGGGTGGTTCCGGTGGGTCGGGTGCTTTCGGTGGACCGGCTGGTCCCGGCGGCCCCGGCGGCCCCGGCGGTTCCGGTGGATCCGGTGCTTCCGGTGGGCTGGGTGGTTCCGGTGGGTCGGGTGCTTCCGGTGGACCGGCTGGTCCCGGCGGGCCAGGTGGCTCCAGTGGCCCGGGTGCCGTCGCACCGCTGGACCACCTCCCGACGGTCACCGCCGGTCAGCCCGCCGGCCCGGGTACGCCGCCCGGTCAGTCGGTTGGCCCGGGTATGCCGCCTGGTCAGCCCGCCGCCCCGGGTACGCCGCCCGGTCACCTGGCCGGCCCGGGTACGCCGCCCGGTCAGTCGGTTGGTCCGGGTATGCCGCCTGGTCAGCCCGCCGCCCCGGGTACGCCGCCCGGTCACCTGGCCGGCCCGGGTACGCCGCCCGGTCAGTCGGTTGGCCCGGGTATGCCGCCTGGTCAGCCCGCCGCCCCGGGTACGCCGCCCGGGCACCTGGCCGCCCCCGGTACGCCGCCCGGTCACGCGGCCGCCCCAGGCATGCTGCCTGGTCATGCGGCCGCCCCGGGGACCACGCCCGAGGGCCCGGCCGCTCCAGGCGTCACGCCCGGCACCCCGCCCGCTCCGGCCGCCGGCCATGGGCACCCGACCGCCCCCGGCAACCCATCCGCGGACCCGACTGCCCCGGGCACCCCACCCGCGCACCCGACCGCCCCCGGCACCCCACCCGCGCACCCGATCTACGGCGCCCCGCAGCCCGCGCCCGCCCCCGCCGGTACACCGCCGCAGGGCCACCCGCCGCACCAGGGCTACGGCTATCCCCAGCCGGGGCCGGGACACGGCTCGCCCCAGCACGCCTACGGATCCACCCCGCCGGGTCATGGCTCGCCCCAGCAGGGCTACGGCCATCCGCAGTCACCGCCCGGTCCGGCGTACCCGCCACCGCCGTACGGTGGCCAGCCCGCGCCCGCCAACCCCTACGGCGCCCAGGCCCCCGGCCCACACGGCGCCGGAGGTCTCGGCTCCGCCCCGCCGTACGGACCCCCGCTCCAGGAGCCGCCGCGCAGGAACGGCCGGGCCACCGCGCTGCTCGTCGCCGTGGCCGTGGTCGTCGCGCTGGCGGCGGGCGGTTCGGTGTACGCCCTCATGAACGGGGACGGCGACCCCGAGGCGTCCCCGTCACCGACCCCGACCTCGTCCGGCGCCCCCACGACCCCCGGCCCGACGAGCCCCGATCCGACGTCACCCTCCCCGTCCGCCTCCGCCTCCGTCGCGACGGACGGCGCGATCCCGGCGGCGTACCTCGGCACCTGGGCCACCACGATCGACAACGCGGACGGCGTGCACACCCGCACGCTGACCATCCAGCAGGGCGAGCCCGGCGACACGGTCCTGTCCCTGACCGCCGACGGCGCCGACTACCACTGCGTCTTCGAGGCGGAACTGACCGCGGAGCCTCCGGCGGACGGCCCGCTGCGGATCGGTCCGTCCACGGTGACGGTCGGCGAACCGCGCTCCTCGTGCAGCCCCGGTGAGCCCACGGAGATCACCCTGCTGTCGGAGGACACGCTCCAGCGCGTGAACACGAGCACAGGGGAGAAGCTGACGTACACCCGGCAGTGACCGCGCAGGCCCCCAGGCCCCCACGCCCCCTAGGCCCCGTAGGGACGCCTCACCGCGGCTCCGGCGGACGCTGCCGCGGCATGTTCGGCCGGGCCGGGCCGGGCGGCATCGGGAACCGGCCGTGCGTGCCCCCGGCGTCCACCCGGGGGCCGGACGCGACCGCCGCCTGGATGCCCAGCGGCGCCGGCCCGGTGCGGAACTCCACCATCCAGTCGGCGGTCTCGGTACGCACCAGCTCGGTCACGTCCTCGCAGAACCGCCGCAGCACCCCCAGGCACCGCTCGGCCGCCTCGCTCGCCGTCCCCTCGGTCGGCCCCAGCACCTCGCGCACGCTCTCCGAGGCCCAGTCGAACTGCAACGCCAGCAGCCTGCGCTGCACGGCCTGCGCGGTCGCCACGTCCCTTATCCACCCCGAGGTGACCCCGAAGAACCGGTCCACGCCCACACACGCCACGGCGAGCATCAGCGCCAGATACCCCCAGGGCGCCACCCCGCCCATCACCCCGGTCAGATCCAGCAGCGGCAGCGCGGCCCCCGCGACCGCCCCCGCCGCCGCGCCCGCCCGCAGCGCCCGCGCCCCGCGCCGCTTCCAGACCCGGTCGGCGAGATACCAGGCCGCCGTGTCCAGGGCGCCGCGCTCCACCCACCGGTACAGCTCGTCCAGGCGCTGCGCGGGCTCGGCCCAGTCCCCGAGCGGGAACGCCCGCCCGGACAGATCGCCCGGCCGCAGCCCGGCCGCCCCCTCGCCCCGCCCGTCCTGGGGCGGCCCCTCGGGCTGCATCTCCGGCTGACCCACCCGGCACTCCCTACTCACGACTCACGCTGACGGATGCTGACGTGCCGGACCCTTCCTAGCGCCCAATGGGTGGCGAAGGTGACTCTTTCACCGCTTTTCCGCCCGGAAGAGGGCCTTGATCAGGTATAGGCCACGGAGAGAACTCACTCGAAAGAGTGCTGGGGCGACGACTGCGCGGACCACGTAGGCTCGTGCCAGGCGGAGAAAGCCATATGAGAGAGCCATACGAAAGCAGGAGCTGATCGTGATTCCCGGTGGTGGCCAGCCCAACATGCAGCAGCTGCTCCAGCAGGCCCAGAAGATGCAGCAGGATCTGGCCCGCGCCCAGGAGGAACTGGCGAACACGGAGGTCGACGGGCAGGCGGGCGGCGGCCTGGTCAAGGCCACGGTCACCGGCGCCGGCGAGCTGCGCGGCCTGGTCATCGACCCGAAGGCGGTGGACCCCGAGGACACCGAGACCCTCGCCGACCTGATCGTCGCGGCCGTCCACGCGGCCAACGAGAACGCGCAGGCCCTCCAGCAGCAGAAGCTCGGCCCGCTCGCCCAGGGCCTGGGCGGCGGCGGCATCCCGGGCCTGCCCTTCTGACGTTCTCACCCCGGGTCCTGCCTTTCGAAGACAGGCGCGGGCCCTCTACCGTACGTAGTGAAGGCACCCCAGGAAGGACGGCAGTCCGTTGTACGAAGGCGTGGTCCAGGACCTCATCGACGAGCTGGGGCGGCTGCCCGGCGTCGGTCCCAAGAGCGCCCAGCGGATCGCCTTCCACGTCCTCCAGGCGGAGCCGACGGACGTCCGGCGTCTCGCCCAGGCCCTGCTGGAGGTGAAGGCGAAGGTCCGCTTCTGCGCGGTGTGCGGCAACGTCGCGCAGGAGGAACAGTGCGGCATCTGCCGTGACCCGCGCCGCGACCCTTCGGTGATCTGCGTCGTCGAGGAACCGAAGGACGTGGTCGCCATCGAGCGCACCCGCGAGTTCCGCGGCCGCTATCACGTCCTGGGCGGAGCGATCAGCCCGATCGAGGGTGTCGGGCCCGACGACCTGCGTATACGGGAACTTCTCGCGCGGTTGGCCGACGGGACGGTCACGGAGCTGATCCTGGCCACCGACCCGAACCTGGAGGGCGAGGCGACGGCCACGTACCTCGCCCGGATGATCAAGCCCATGGGCCTCAAGGTCACCCGCCTGGCCAGCGGCCTCCCGGTGGGCGGCGACCTGGAATACGCGGACGAGGTGACCCTCGGCCGCGCCTTCGAGGGGAGACGACTCCTAGATGTCTGACGCCACGCTGCACTCCACGACGCAGGACCCGGACGACTTCGCGGTCCAGATCGCGGACCAGATCGAAAGCTTCCTGGTGGCCGTCACGGAGGTCGCGAAGGGCGACGAACCGGACTCGGCGGTCCCCTTCCTCCTCCTGGAGGTCTCCCAGCTCCTGCTCGCCGGGGGCCGCCTCGGCGCGCACGAGGACATCGTCCCCGACGAGCGCTACGAACCCGACCCGGGCCCCGAGCCGGACGTGGACGAACTCCGCGAGAACCTGGCCCGCATGCTGGAGCCGATCGACGTCTACTCCGAGGTCTTCGACCCCTACGAGCCCCGCAAGGCCCCGGTCCCGGCCCGTATCTCGGACGACCTCGCCGACGTCATCACCGACCTCCGCCACGGCATGGCCCACTACCGCGCGGGCCGCACGACCGAGGCCCTGTGGTGGTGGCAGTTCTCCTACTTCTCCAACTGGGGCGCGACGGCCTCCGCGACCCTGCGGGCCCTGCAGTCCGTGGTCGCCCACGTCCGCCTGAACCAGCCCCTGGAGGAGCTGGACGGCCTGGACACCGACCAGGGCATCGGCGACGACACCTTGGAGTTCGAGGCCGGCAAGGTCATGCAACAGGAGATCGCGGGGCCGCTGGGCCTGCGCTTCCAGTAGCACGCCCGGCAGGTGTGTGGGGGGCTCACATCCCCCACGCCCCTTTCAGTACGGCGCTGAGCCCGCCGCCCAGCGCCAGCCCCAGCACCAGCCTGCGCGCCCACGCCTCCGGCATACGCCCGGCCAGCATCCGTCCGGCGCCGGCCCTCGCGACCATCGCGGCCACCACCCAGGCCCACCGCTCCGCACCCAGCCGGGGCACCCCGCCCGCCGCCACCGAGACGACGTTGACGACCACGCCGTAGAACAGCGCGTTGGGCACCAACTCCCGCACCGTCCACCCGGCGTTGAGCGCGTAGAGCGACACAGGCGGCCCCCCGACCCCCGCCGCGGCGTTCATGAACCCACCCGCGGCCCCCGCCACGACCGCCCCCTTCCGCCCGCCCAGCGCGGCCACCCTGGCCCCCCGCATCACCAGCACCACCGCCACGGTCACCAGCCCGCCCATCACCACCAGCAGCACCGGCTCCGGCAACTGCCGCGTCAGCCAGGCCCCGGCGGGCACGGTGCAGACGGCCGCCACACACAACGGCCCCATGGCCGCGACCCGCACCCGCCGCCTCCCGCTCACCAGCCCCACGACACAAATGGCCCCGGCAGCACAGTTGGTGAGCACGACTCCCTCCACCGGCCCCAGCACCCACACCAGGGCCGGCACGGCGACCAGCGCGAAGCCCATGCCGGTGATCCACTGCACACACGAGCCGAGCAGCACGATCCCGAACAGCAGAAGATCCGTCACGGCACGAATGATCCCGCAGGGCCCCAGGGTGTCGTCAGGCCCCGTCAGGCCCCGTAAGGCGCCGTCAGACCCGGCGTCCGGACCCGCCCCGGCCCGCCGCAGTGGCGGACACGGCGAGAACGGACAGCAGGACGAGCGCACCGGCCGGGCCCAGGACGGTCCAGGGCGCCAGTTCGGCGTACGGCTGGTTCTCGGACAGCAGGCGGCCCCACTCCGGAGCGGGCGGCTGCGCGCCGAGGCCGAGGAAGCCGAGGGAGGCCAGGACGAGGACGTTGGTGGGCAGCCGCAGCAGGGCGTTGCGCAGGACCGCGGGGAGCACCGCGGGCAGGAAGTGGTGGCGCAGCAGATAGCCCGGACCGGCCCCGAAGGAGAGCGACGCGAGCATGTGCCCGCTCGCCCGCTCCTGTTCGAGCAGCGCCGCGGCCTGCGCGGCGTACGGCGTCCAGGCCACCAGGCACACCGCGCACGCGGCGCCCCACACCGACGGCCCGGTCACCGCGGTGGTCAGCAGACCGGCGAGAACCGCCGGCAGCGTCGCCGTCACCTCGGTCAGGCCCGCGCTCACCTGCCCCGCCATGCCGAGCAGCAGACCGAGCACGGTGCTGACCGCCGTGACCGCGAGAGCCACCCCCGCCGTGCGCAGCGCCCCGTGGCCGAGGCGGGCCAGCAGATCACGGCCCAGTGCGTCGGTGCCGAGCGGGTGGACGGCCGAGGGCGGCAGCAGCCGGGCCGCGGTGTCCACGTGCAGCGGGTCCCGCAGCAGGCCCGCCACCACCAGGGCGAGCAGCGCGGCGGCGCAGCACGCGGCGACCCAGCGCGCGGAGCGGCGCCGCGGCAGGGCGGCCGGCCGCAGCGCGGGCAGCGCGCCGTCGCGCAGGGCCGGGCCGAGCAGGGCGCGGCCGAGCGCCCGGACGAGCAGGCCCGCGGCGACCCCGAGGAGGACGAGGACGAGCGTCGCCGTCTGGAGCGGCGGGAGGTCCTGGGCGAGGGCGGAGTCCAGGGCGAGCCGTCCGAGCCCCGGGATGTTGAAGATCTTCTCCACCGCCACCGCGCCGCCGACCAGCGCCACGACGGTCGGCAGGAACTGCGGGAGCACCCCGGCCAGCGCGCGGCGCAGCGCGAGCCGGGCGACGGGCCCGGAGGAGTGACCGAAGGCGTGCCAGGTCCGTACGCACGGCTCCTGGAAGGCGGCGGGCAGCGCCTGGTCGAGCAGGCCGCCGATCATCGCCCCGGACGGGATGCCGAGGGCGAGCGCGGGCAGCACCATCGACTGCGGCCCCTCCCAGCCGCTGGACGGGAACCACCCCAGCCACACCCCGCCCACGGTGGCGAGCAGCGAGGCGAGCAGGAACTTGGGCAGCGCAGCCAGGACGGCGGCCGTGACACCCGCCCGCTGCCGGTGCAGCCGCCGCCGGGAACCGAGCCGCAGTGTGCGGGCACAGAGCAGCGCGGCGACCGCCAGGGTGACCACGAGAGCGCCCAGCATGAGCGTGAGCGAGACCGCGAAGGCGGCCGTCACCTGGGGCAGGACCGGTTCGCCCGACACCCAGGAGACGCCCGCGTCCCCGCGCGGCAGCCCGGCCAGCCACCGCACGAGGTGCGCGAACGGGCCGTCGTCGAGCCCGAGTTGCTCCCGTACGGCGGCCAGCTGCGCCGGTGTCGGGTCCTGGTCGGCGGAGCGCGCCCGCAGGACCGTCAGCGCCGGGTCGGTGCCGGAGAGCCAGGGCAGCAGGGCGACCGCCGCCAGCAGCGCTGCCGCGGCGACGACCCGGCCGGTGCCCGCGCGCCATCGGGTCGCGCCGGGTCCGGCGACGCCGACCGAAGTGCCGCTCATCCGCCGCTACTTCAGGCGGGTGTCGACGTCGATCAGGGCGCGTTCGCGCGGGTCGAGGATGACCCCCTCGACGTCGGTGGCGATGCCCTGGACGACCTTCTCGTGGACGAGCGGCACCACGGCGTCGGTGCGCAGGATCTCCGCCTCGGCCCGCATGATCTTCTGCTGCCGCCGCTCGGTGTCGCCCTCCTCGGCGGCGGACTCGATGGCCTGGTCGACGCCGGAGTCCTTCAGGCCGGCGATGTTGTAGACGCCGTCGCTGGTGAAGTCGCTGGCGAGGTAGGCGACGGCGTCGCCGGTGTCCAGCAGCGTCACCCGGGAGAAGACGAGCGCGTCGTACTTGCCCGCGAGGAGGTCGGCCTCCATCTGCGTGTACTCGCGCACGTCCTGCTTCACCGTGAACCCGGCCTTCTCCAGCTGCTGCTGGAGCACGGCGGCGGCCTCGGGCAGCTCCGCGCGGTTGGTGTAGGTGGCCAGACGCAGGGTCTTGCCCTTGGTCTCGGACTTCACCTGGGCGGTGGTCGCGGCCGCGACGCGCCCGGTCACGTCCACGCGCCGGTCGGCCGCCCACGGCACGGCCGGCCCGAACAGGCCCTGTGCGGGGTCGGCGTACCCGCCGAAGACCGAGTCGACGAGGGCGGAACCGTCGACGGCCTGCCGGGCGGCGGCGCGCAGCGCGGCGTCGGTGAAGAGCCCGCTGCCGGTGTTGAGGACGAGACTGTCGGTCCGGACGGACGGCACCTCGTGCCGGGTGTCCTTCTCCAGCAGCTCCGCCTGAGCCGTGGGAATCCACTCGGCGATGTCGACGTCGCCGCCGCGCAGCGCGTTGGCGCGGGCGGTGCCGTCGGCGATCCAGGTCACGTCGATGCCGGACGCCTTGGCCTTGCCGCCCCAGTAGCCGTCGTAGCGGTCGAGGACGGCCTTGGTCTTGCCGGTGAGCTTGGTGATCTCGAACGGCCCTGTACCGGTGCCGACCGGGCTGACGGCGCCGTCCTTCGCGTACGCCTTGGGGGACAGGATCCCGAGGGCGGGGCTGGCGAGCCGCAGCGGCAGCACCGGGTCGGCGGTTTCGCTGCTGATCGTGACGGTGTCGGCGTCGTCGGCCTCGGCGGTCAGCGTCACGTCGCTGAGGACCCGGGGCTTGGTCTTGGCGGCGCCGGCGTGGTCGAGAGCGTTGACGACGGACTCGGCGGTGACATCCGTCCCGTCCTGGAAGGTCGCCTTGCGCAGCTCGAAGGTCCAAGTGGTGGCGTTCTTCCGGGTCCAGGACTTCGCGAGCGCGGGAACGGCGGCGCCGCTCTCGTCCAGCGCGGTGAGTCCCTCGGCGACGGAGAGCTTGCTCAGGACGGTGGCGTCATTGCTGTACGGCGACAGCGCCTGCACCGGCGGCACGGCGAGGGCGACGCGCACCCGGCCACCCGCGTCGGCCGCGCCGCCCGACGCGCTCTCGCCGGAGGCGAAACACCCGGTCAGCAGGGGCACGAGGGCGGCTGCTGTGACGAGGCCGCGGGGGGTGGTGCGCATGGTGTTTCCTGTCGTGACTGGAGGGGCCTGTGAGGTAAGCCTTACCAAAGATACGCCAGATAGATGAAACTTGGATCACATCCCGGACGCGGTCAGCTCCGCACCGCGTCGAGCAGCCCGGCGGGATCGACGTACGGCGTCTCCGGAGTCGGCACGCTGTACCACCGCAGCGGCCAAGTGTTCCCCTCCAGCGCCGGAATCCCGATGTAGGTGACGGTCCGCACCCCTCTCCCGCCGAACTGCTGCACCCCCAGCGGCCACCGGTGCCGCCGCACTTCCCCCGGCGCCAGCAGGAAGTACATCCACCGCAGCCCGCTCGCCTCGCACACGATGGGTCCCGCGTCCCCGTCGGCCGCCCCGATCAGCCGCTCGGCGACCTGCTCCCCTCGCACGCCTTCGATCCGTACGGCGTCGAAGTGCACACCGGTCACACGGAGTTGGTGGCCGGCGGCCGGGACCCAGTCGGGGCGGTGAATTGCGTTCGTCATGGCCATACGGTGCCGACCGCGAGGCTACGCTCGGTAGTGACTCAGGTGCTACACGCCGCGGTGTACCGGTCGGAGGTGCGTTCTGTGTCCCAGTCGCCTGCCATGTGGCGCTTCATCGGAAACCAGTTGAAGCGCTGGCGCACGAAGGCGAACGTCAGCCGCGAGCAGTTGGCTGCCGCGTCGAACTACTCCCCGGACACCATCAAGGCGATGGAGCAGGGTGTACGGATGCCGACGGCCCGCGTCCTGGACGTGGCGGACGAGTTGTGCGGGGCGGAGGGGATGCTGAGTGCGGCGAAGGACTATCTGACCCGGGAGAAGTTCCCGGCGCGGGCGCAGGAGTTCATGGAGCGTGAAAGGGAGGCGATCAGTCTCTGGTGGTACGAGGTCACGTACGTACCTGGGCTGTTGCAGACCAAGACGTACGCGAAAGCCCTCATCGAGAACCACGTGCCGCCCTTGGATGGCGAGACTGCAGGGGAGCGCGTCATGGCCCGTATGGAGCGGCAGGCAATCCTCACCGAGCGCAAGCCGCCGGTGTCCCTCAGTTTTGTCGTCTATGAGGCCGCGCTACGCAGTCCGCAGGTGGACGATGAACAGCTGCACCGCCTGCTGGAGACCTCCCGGCTGGGCAATGTCACACTCCAGGTGCTCCCGTTCGACAGGGCCGTCTCGGTGGCCTTCATGGGACCCGTGGTGTTTTTGGAGACCCGCGACCATGAGCGGTTCGCCTATTCAGAAGGACAGTTGGGCAGCCAGCTTTCGGCTGACCCGGCGGCTGTAAGCCGTGCGACCGAGCGGCTTAGCATGATCCGTGCGCAGGCTCTCAGCCCCGATGAGTCGGCCCATTTCATCGAGCGAATGGTGGACCGCCATGAGTGATCAGCTGACGTGGATCAGGTCGAGCCACAGCGACTCCGAAGGCGGCGCCTGCGTCGAGGTTGCGTTCTCCGACACCGTCCACGTCCGTGACTCGAAGGTTCCCGCCGGCCCTCGGCTCCACGTCACCGCGCCCGCCTGGGACGCGTTCATCGCCGCAGTTCACCCCGAGGCTTGAGCCCCGAGTTCCGAGCCCCTCCATGGGTTCTGGATCGGGTTGGAGACCTGCCAACCAACCAAGTCTGTACGTGAGTTAAGGCGCTCTACCTCGAAAGGGTGACGTTCCGTGATCGGCTTGCGCCGGAACGTAAAGCCGCTCTAGGTTCGCGGCAAATAGATCGGCCCCGGTCGGTGCTGCAACACCGGCCCCGGGGCCTCGCCCTACTCATCGAAGGAACCTCTCCGATGGTGGCTTGCACCTACCCTAGTCCCGCCCTGCCGTCCCCGTCCCACCCCATGGCCAAAACGGGTTACGGCAAGCGCTCCGCGGGTGACGAAGACCCGCACGCGGACGCCGACTTCGCACATCTGAGCCCCCGCGACCGGGAGATCGCCGTCTTCGTGGACCACCTCGAAGAGGGCCACGCGATGGGCTACAAGGCGATCGCGGCGCAGCACCCCCGCTACGGCCAGCAGGCGGTCCGCACCTCACTGGGCCGCATCGTGCTCGCGGGCCATCTGCGCTGGATCAAGGAGCACATCACCGTCGAGGACGACTCGATGCGCTGGGTGACGCGGACGTACTGGTCGCGTACCCGCAGGTCGGAGGAGTGGTGGGCGGACTTCGTGCGGGAGCGCGACGGCAAGGACGTGACCGAGGACTACGTGTCGGGCCTGGCCCGCGTGGAGAGTGCCGAGGAGCAGCCGGCCCCGGAACCGGAGCAGACCGCTGAGCAGCCCAGCACCGCCTACCGTGCCCTCGCCGAGGTCCGGACCGCCGACGCCCGTATGCCGTTGTCCGAGGGCGACTGCCGCTCCCTCGAACCCCTCGCCGCGGAGTGGCTGTCCCGTGGCGCGACCCCTCACGACATCACCAAGGCCCTGACGGACGGGTTGCCGTCCGCCGTCAGCAACCCGGGCGGTCTCGCCCGCAAGCGATTGGAGAGCAAGATGCCCCCGAAGAAGGCGAAGGTCCGGCAGAAGGCCGCCCGCCGTGCCCGGGTCTCCCGAGTGATCATGGCCTGCGGTCTGTGCGACGCGGACGAGCGGACCACGAAGATCACACGCGGCCTGTGCGAGGAGTGCCTGGCGCTGATCGAGGCGGAAGGACCGGCGTACGGCTACGTCCCGGCCACCTTCCTGCCCGGCGCGGACGAGGTCATCGACGTGACCGAGAAGGTCAACGCCCTCAGGCGCGCGGCGGGCCTGCGGTGAGCGTGCAGGACGCGCCGGTCAGGGCACCATGGAGTCGAGGAGGCGACGCCATGACCCCCAGGACCGAGCAGCACCGGCCGCAGATGTCCGTCGAGGAGTTCGAGGAACTGGAACGCCATGCCCCGGAGACCGTGCGGCTGGAGTTCATTGGGGGAAAGGTCCAGGTCAAGCCGGTGACCGACGGCAATCACGACCACATCATCGCCTGGCTGCAGAGGCTGTGCATGCAGCACCGCCCCGAGCTCTGGCTCTATGGGGAACGCGGCATGAAGGTCGAGAGCTACCGGAAGGGCCGGGCGCGCCCGGACGGCGTTCTGGCGCCCTTCGGGTTCCCGAAGGGGCACGGGGACTGGTCCGAGGCGGAGGGCGTGCTCATGGCGGTGGAGGTCACGTCGTACGACACCGGCACACATCAGCGCGACCGGGTCGAGAAACCTGACGCTTACGCAGCCGCGGGGATTCCCGTCTACCTCCTCATCGACCGCGACGACGGCACCGTCACCGTCTTCAGCGATCCCGAGGACGGCCGCTACCGGCTGCAGCTCAACAAGCCCTTCGGCACCACCGTGGAGCTTCCCGAGCCTGTGAACTTCTCCCTCGACACCGAACCGCTCAAGGAGTTCGCGGACTGAGACACCGAAACCCTGCCCCCTTGCCGTCACTGGCGCGATGATGGCCGTATGACGGCGCAGCGGAAAGCGTTGATGTGGGCCGGGATCGGGCTCTGCGTGCTGGGGGCGGTGGGGCTGGTCGTCGGGGCTGTGGTGGACGTCGACGGGGCGGACCCCTGGGCGAGTGTGGCCGGTGGGGTGGCGGGGCTGCTGGGGCTGGCGGTGACGATCTTCGCGTTGGTGCGGGGGACGTCCGAGCCTGGGGCCGGGCCCGGTACGAACGTGACCGCCAGTGGCGTACGGGCCGTTGCCGCCGGGCGGGACATCGGCTTCGTCACGACGGGCGACAACAACACCGTGACACTGCCGAATCCGCCCGCGCCTCCCGCCCCCGCCGGACCGGCCGACGAGCCGCAGGTGCGGAACGTGACGGCCTCCGGGGACCGTTCCATCGCCGCCGGGCGTGACATCCGCCAGGCGAACACCGGCGACGGACCCACCGCGTGACCGCTTCGGCGGACGCGTTCGCGTTACCGGAGGACGCGCCGGACGGGTTGGTCCATCTGCCCGAGCGGACCGGCCTGTTCGTCGGGCGAGGGCGGGAACTGCGGCTGCTGGACAAGGCGTGCCGGCACGCGAGCCGAGTCGTCGTGCAGGCGGTGCACGGGCTCGGCGGCATCGGAAAGTCCACGCTCGCGGCCCGGTGGGCGGCGGGGCGTACGGACGTCTTCAACCCGGTGTGGTGGATCAACGCCGAGACGCCCGCCGACCTCGACGCCGGACTCGCCGAACTGGCGGTCGCGCTGCAGCCCGCGCTGCGTGACGTCCTGTCCCGGGAGACGCTGAGGGAACGGGCCGTGCAGTGGCTGGCGGCGCACGAGGGCTGGCTGCTCGTGCTCGACAACGTCTCCGACCCGGCGGATGTGAAGCCGTTGCTGGCTCGGGCCACGGGCGGGCGGTTCCTCGTCACCACGCGGAGGGCGAGCGGGTGGCACGGCATCGCCGAGCCGCTGTCGCTGGATGTGTTCCAACTCGCCGAGGCGACTGAGCTTTTCGCGCGTATCCAGGGTGGGTCCGCTGCCGATGCGGAGGAGTTGTGCCGCGAACTCGGGTGCCTTCCGCTCGCCGTGGAACAGGCCGCCGCCTACTGCGCGGAGGCGGGGATCACGGCCGACAAGTACGCGGATCTGCTGGCACGCTATCCGGAGCAGATCTTCGCCAGCGCGGCGGAAGGCGGGAGCAGCGAGCGGACCGTGGCCCGGGTGTGGCACGTGACGCTGGATCGCCTGGCGGAAACGCCGCTCGCGGGTGACGTCCTGCGGACCATCGCCTGGTGGGCGCCTGACGGGATCCCCCGTACGTATCTCGAACCGTTGGGCAGCCCGCCCGACGTGACCGAGGCGATCCGCCGGCTGGCGGCGCACAGCATGATCAGTCTGCACGAGGACGGGACGATCTCGGTGCACCGGCTGGTGCAGGCGGTGGCTCGGTCCGAAGGCGTGGAACACGCTGACACGGCCGCCCGGCTGTTGTTCGAAGCTGGGGTGGCGGTGCGTCACGTGGCGGCAGAGGGGAAGTGGCTCACGCATCTCGACGCGTTGACTTCGTGCACGGGGCCGGAGAGCGACGGGATTTTCGCGGCATATCTGTTCTTGCTGGGGGCGAGCATCCACCTCCATTTCGACATCGCGCGCTCCATCGTTCTGTCCGAGCGAGCTTTCGCGGCAGCCGAGCGCGTGTGCGGACCGCGTCATGGGATCACGCTGGAGATGCGCGATCGCCTGGCGTATACGTACGGGCGTGCCGGTGACGAGGAGCGGGCGATCAGGCTGTTCGAACAGAACGTGACCTACCATGTGCGGGCGTTCGGGCGCCGGGATCCACAGACGTTTTGGGCGAGGGCGAGGCTCGCCAACGAGCTGCGGGAGGCCGGGCGGCTGAGAGACGCCTTGTCACTCGCCGCTAAAAACGCCAGAAAGGCGGAACGAGCGCTCGGCACCGACGCCGCGACGACTCTTGAGGCATGGTCGGTCTGGGGCGAGGCCTTGGTCGAACGCGCCAGGGAGGACGTCGGCCGCTTCGCCGGACCGGCCTGTGACGCGCTGGAGGAGTTGCTGGACCGGGCGGTGTCCGCGACAGGCCGGGACAGCAATGTCACCTGGGAAGTACGGCATTCGCTGGCGTGGGCCAGGATGGCCGCTGGGGACGTCCAGGGAGCCGTGGCCATGTACGGGGAACTGGTCGAGAGCCGCAAACGCGTCCGCGGCGCGACGGACAGACTCACGCTCCAGGCCCGGACCCTGTTCGCCAGGTTTCTCTGGGAGCAGGCAGACGACCCCACCCGCGCCCGCGAGATCGCCATCCCTCTCCTCGCCGACTGGGAACGCCTCCTGGGTGACACCCCCTACGTCCGCCAACTCCGCGACGAGTTCGCTCTGTTGCTCACCGCGCCCGACTGACCACCCTCCGCACCTTGCACAACCCCTTCCTCCCCCCTGCATCTCCGCTGCACCCCCGCTAACCAGCGCAAAGCGAGTCTGGAGTCACTTCCGAGGCACCGGAAGCAACTCCCCTCTCACACACCGGAGATGTGATGACCCGCAAGACCCGCATACGCGCAGCCGTCGTTACCGTCGCCGCCCTCGCCACCGCCGCCACGGTCACCGCCGGAGTCGGCGTCGCCGGCTCCGAGCGGGCCGAGAAGAGGGCGAGCAAGGCGCAGATCGCCGGCCTCTTCGAGGAGTGGAACGCTGCGCTCCAGGCCGGCGACCCCGAGACCGTCGCCGGCCTGTACGCCTCCGACGCCGTCCTCCTCCCCACCGTCTCCAACAAGGTCCGCACCGACCGCGCCGGCATCGTCGACTACTTCGAGCACTTCCTGCACAACAAGCCGGTCGGGAAGAAGATCCAGACTGTCGTCAACGTCCTGGACGGCAACTCGGCGATCGACACCGGCGTGTACCAGTTCACGCTCACCGACCCTGCCACCGGCGACAAGCGCGTCGTCAAGGCCCGCTACACCTACGCCTACGAGAAGCGCGACGGCGAGTGGCTGATCGTCAACCACCACTCCTCGGCGATGCCCGAAGGCTGATCGAGACGCGCAGGCCGCCGCCCGGGGCGTCGGACAGCGTCACCGTTCCGCCGTCGTCCGTCACCAGCTGCTTCACCACGGCAAGGCCGAGTCCCGAGCCGGAGCGGCCCGTCAGGCCCTGGCCCCGCCAGAAGCGGTCGAACGCGCGGGACTTCTCCGCGTCGGACATGCCGGGGCCCTCGTCCAGGACGGAGAGGACGACTTCCTCCGGAGCGGTGTCGATCCGCACGGTGATCGTGGCGGCGTCCGGGGACACCTCCAGCGCGTTGGACAGGACGTTGTCCAGGACCTGCTCCAGGTGGCCCGGGGCCGCCAGCACAAGCGGCCGGTCGTCGGCGCTCCCCCTCAGCGCGATGGTGACTCCGCGCTCGTCGGCGGCCGGCCTCCACACCGACAGGCGTTCCTCGATGATCTCCCGCAAAGACACAGGTTCCGCCGCTGTCACCTTCGCCTCCGCCCTCGCCAGTACCAGCAGTCCGTTGACCAGGCGGCTCATACGGACCACCTCCGCCGTCGCCTGTTCGACGTCCTCGCGGACGAACTCGTCGTCCACGCCGTCGGCGATGTTGTCCAGGGACAGGCGCAGCGCCGTCAGGGGCGTGCGGAGCTGGTGGGAGGCGTCCGCCACGAAGATGCGTTGTGCGGCGACCAGGGTGTCCAGGCGTTCCGCGCCCTGGTTCAAGGTCCGCGCCAGGGTCTGGGTCTCCGGGGGGCCCGTCACGGGGGAGCGGGCCGTCAGGTCACCGTCGCTGAACCTGCTCGCCATGTCGTTGAGCTGGCGGAGCGGGCGGGTCAGACGGCGGGCGACCCCGACGCCGATCAGGGCCGCTACCCCCAGTACCACCACCGCCAGCACCGCGCGGAAGCCCCAGATCGTCCACAGGCGGTCGGTGAGGGCGTGTGTGGAGTAGACGATGCGTACGGCGCCGACCACCTCCCCGCCCTCGCCCGCCGGCGTCCGCGCGGGCACCGTGATGACCAGTTCGGGGCCCCAGATGAAGGAGGAGCCCCAGTCGGTCGTGGGCTGGCCCTGATCGAGGGCCTTCGCCAGAGCCGCGTCCCGGGCGGGGCGCGGCAGACCCCGCGCGCAGCTCCCCGGCGTGCTCACCTCCACCTCGCCGGGCGTCTCCTTGCCGTACGCCCTCGCCATCTCCTCCAGGGCCTGGCAGGACGACGTGCCGCCGTCGCCCAGCAGCAGGGCCATGGTCTTGGCCTCGCGCTGGACCGAGTCCTCCGTGTCGCCCCGGATCTGCGAGGTCAGGGTGAAAGCCACGGGCACGGTGAACAGGGCGATCGCCACCGCCACCAGCAGGACGTAGCTGCGGACGAGCTGGCGGATCATCGGGGCGTACCGCCGGCGTTGTCGCCGTCCCCGGCGATCTCCAGGCGGAAGCCGACACCGCGGACCGCCTCGATGGTGATCGCGCCCGCCAGCTTGCGGCGCAGGGCCGCCACGTGGACGTCCAGCGTCTTGGTCGGGCCGAACCAGTTGGCGTCCCAGACGGCTTCCATGATCTGTTCGCGGGTCATCAGCGCGCCCGGTTCCTCGGTGAGGAAGGCCAGGAGGTCGTACTCCTTGGGGGCCAGGGGCACCTCTTCGCCGTCCAGGCGGACGCGGGCCGCCTTGCGGTCGACGGTGAGGCGGGTGCCGTAGCGGTCCGGGCCCGTCTCCGCCGACGTGCGCGGTTGGGTACGGCGCAGCACCGCTCGGATGCGGGCGATGACCTCGCGTACGCCGAACGGCTTGGAGACGTAGTCGTCGGCGCCCAGCTCCAGGCCGACCACCCGGTCGGTCTCGTCGCTGCGCGCGCTGATCACGATGATCGGCACGTCGCCGCGCTCGCGCAGCGCCTTGCAGACGTCCAGGCCGTCGGTGTCGGGCAGGCCGAGGTCGAGGAGGACGACGTCGTACGGCCCGTCGTGTCGTAGTGCCGCCTCGCCCGTCGTCACCCAGGCCACGTCGAAGCCGTAGCGTTTCAGGCCGCGGCGCAGGGATTCGGCCACGGGCTCGTCGTCTTCCACCAGCAGTACGCGCACGGGGCGAACCTTAGTGCTTGAAAGTTAATTCACTCCTGTGTACTCCTGTTGGGCTCGCGTTGTGCTCCTGTGAACACTCGTGCATTGAATCCGTGAGTCTGGGCAGGGGGTGTCCTGGACGGCGCCCGACGTCTCACCATGCGGGAGCGCAGAGGTGGATTTCGGACGCTCGTTAGACTGAGCCGACCCGCAGTACACCGTCGTACACGCGGAACGAACACACATCGAGCGAGGAGCGCACGTGGGCCTTGTCGTGCAGAAGTACGGAGGCTCCTCCGTAGCCGATGCCGAGGGCATCAAGCGCGTCGCCAAGCGGATCGTGGAAGCGAAGAAGAACGGGCACCAGGTGGTGGCCGTGGTTTCCGCGATGGGCGACACGACGGACGAGCTGATCGATCTCGCCGAGCAGGTTTCCCCGATCCCTGCCGGGCGCGAGCTCGACATGCTGCTGACCGCCGGAGAGCGGATCTCCATGGCCCTGCTGGCCATGGCGATCAAAAACCTGGGCCACAGCGCCCAGTCGTTCACCGGCAGCCAGGCAGGTGTCATCACCGACTCGGTCCACAACAAAGCGCGGATCATCGACGTCACGCCGGGCCGGATCCGGGACTCGCTGGACGAGGGCAACATCGCCATCGTCGCCGGGTTCCAGGGGGTCAGCCAGGACACGAAGGACATCACCACGCTGGGGCGCGGTGGGTCCGACACCACCGCCGTCGCCCTCGCCGCGGCGCTCGACGCCGAGGTGTGCGAGATCTACACCGACGTCGACGGTGTGTTCACCGCCGACCCGCGCGTGGTGAAGAAAGCCCGGAAGATCGACTGGATCTCCTTCGAGGACATGCTGGAGCTGGCCTCGTCCGGGTCGAAGGTGCTGCTCCACCGGTGTGTGGAGTACGCCCGTCGCTACAACATCCCGATCCACGTCCGCTCCAGCTTCAGCGGGCTGCAGGGCACGTGGGTCAGCAGCGAGCCGATCAACCAAGGGGACAAGCAGGTGGAGCAGGCCATCATCTCCGGTGTCGCGCACGACACCTCCGAGGCCAAGATCACGGTCGTCGGCGTGCCCGACAAGCCGGGTGAGGCCGCCGCCATCTTCCGCACGATCGCCGATGCCGAGATCAACATCGACATGGTCGTGCAGAACGTGTCCGCCGCCTCCACCGGTCTGACGGACATCTCGTTCACGCTGCCCAAGACCGAGGGCCGCAAGGCCATCGACGCGCTCGAGAAGAACCGGTCCGGCATCGGCTTCGACTCGCTGCGCTACGACGACCAGATCGGCAAGATCTCGCTGGTCGGGGCCGGTATGAAGACCAACCCCGGGGTCACCGCCGCGTTCTTCGAGGCGCTGAGCGACGCCGGTGTGAACATCGAGCTGATCTCGACCTCCGAGATCCGTATCTCGGTGGTCACCCGCGCCGACGACGTCAACGAGGCCGTGCGCGCCGTGCACACCGCCTTCGGGCTGGACTCCGACAGTGACGAGGCCGTCGTCTACGGAGGCACCGGACGATGACCGGCAGGCCGACGCTCGCGGTCGTGGGAGCGACCGGGGCCGTCGGCGCGGTCATGCTCCAGATCCTGTCCCAGCACGCGGACATCTGGGGCGAGGTCCGACTCGTCGCCTCGCCGCGCTCGGCCGGCCGCAAGCTGGCCGTGCGCGGCGAGGAGGTCGAGGTCGTGGCCCTGTCGGAGGAGGCCTTCGACGGGATCGACATCGCCATGTTCGACGTACCCGATGACGTGTCCGCGCAGTGGGCTCCCATCGCCGCCGCCAAGGGCGTGGTCGTGGTCGACAACTCCGGCGCCTTCCGGATGGACCCGGACGTGCCGCTGGTCGTGCCCGAGGTCAACCCGCACGCGGTGCGCATCCGGCCGCGCGGGATCGTCGCCAACCCGCACTGCACCACGCTGTCGATGATCGTCGCGCTGGGCGCGCTGCACGCCGAGTCCGGGCTGCGCGAGCTGGTGGTGTCGTCGTACCAGGCGGTCAGCGGGGCCGGCCGGGCCGGGGTGGAGACGCTGCGCGAGCAGCTGTCCCTGGTCGCCGGTACGGAGCTGGGCACCAGCCCCGGCGATCTGCGCCGGGCGGTCGGCGACCGGACCGGGCCGTTCCCGGAGCCGGTGGCGCTGAACGTGGTGCCGTGGGCCGGGGAGCCGCGCGAGGACGGCTGGTCGTCCGAGGAGCTGACCGTGCGGGACGAGACCCGCAAGATCCTCGGGCTGCCGCGGCTGCCGGTCGCGGTGACCTGTGTCCGGGTGCCGGTGGTCACCGCGCACGCGATGACCGTGCACGCCCGCTTCGAGGACGAGGTCACGGTGGACCGGGCGCGCGAGATCCTGGCCACCGCGCCGGGTGTGGTGCTCTACGACAATCCGGCCGCCGGGGAGTTCCCGACGCCCGCCGACGTGGTGGGCACCGATCCGACCTGGGTGGGGCGGGTGCGCCGGGCGCTGGACGATCCGACGGCGCTCGAACTGTTCGTCTGCGGGGACAATCTGCGCAAAGGTGCCGCATTGAACACCGCGCAGATCGCGGAACTGGTGGCGACGGAGTTTTCGTGAGAGCTTCCGCTCACGGAAAAAGTCCCGGCGATGGCCGGAACCATTTGTAGGATCTGCGTAAGAGATTTCCTCCCCGTCTTCCGCAACCGCGCGGAGGGCGGGGAGCGTCTATGCGGTCACCCTTCCGGGGTGTGGGGACGCCGTGAACGAGGCGTGGGGACGCGTCGTTCGTATGGAACATAGGGGAAGAGCGGGACGCATGAGGGCAATTGGGGCACCGTCGGCTGTGCTGCCTGACGCGAGATCGAACGTGACGCTCGGCACGTACAACCCTCACGGGGGGAAGCACGTCCAACTGGCGTGGCAGAGGTTCTCGACTTCCCGGCGCCGACGCGCGGCACGGCCCTTCGGCCGGCCCGTCGGCCGCTTCGCACCCGCATGCCCGGCGCGCCCGGCGGCATGCCGGTGATCGCGCCCATGCCCGCAGCGCGGCCCGCCCGCATACCCAGCCAGCGTGACGGCGCCGAGTACGCCGAGGAGACCGTGGCCGCCGGTACCACCGTCGACCACCTGACCGAGACCTACCGCGCGCACTACCGCTCCCTGCTGGGACTCGCCGCCCTCCTCCTCGACGACACCGCCTCCTGCGAGGACGTCGTCCAGGAGGCGTTCATCCGCGTCCACTCCGCGCGCAAGCGGGTCCGTGACCCGGAGAAGACGCTCGCCTATCTGCGGCAGACGGTCGTCAACCTGTCCCGCTCGGCCCTGCGCCGCCGCATCCTCGGCCTGAAGCTGCTCTCCAAGCCGATGCCGGACATGGCGAGCGCCGAGGAGGGCGCGTACGACCAGCTGGAGCGCGACTCCCTCATCAAGGCGATGAAGGGCCTGCAGCGCCGCCAGCGCGAGGTCCTGGTGCTGCGCTACTTCGCGGACATGACGGAGGCCCAGGTCGCCGAGACCCTCGGCATATCCCTCGGCTCGGTGAAGGCGTACGGTTCTCGCGGCATCGCGGCCCTCCGCGTGGCCATGGAGGCACCGGCATGACAGGCCCCGAGGACCAGGGACGCCGGCACCTGCGGGTCCCGCACGAGCCGTACGAATCGCGCGACCCGACCGAGGCGACGCCCGAGACGGCCGAGACGGCCGAAGCGCATGAGCATGAGCCGAAGCAACCGCACGCTGGGAACGGAACTGTGAACCACGGCCCCGACGACCAGGGCCCCGACGGGCTCGACTCGGACGAGCTGGCACTGCGCAGGATGCTGCACGGCGCGGTGGAGGACATCGAGCCGCGCGACGGCACGCTGGAGCACCTGCGGCGGGCGGTGCCCGCCCGGCGGGCGCGCAAGCGGCAGGCCGTCGTCGGCATGGCGGCCGCCGCCCTCTTCGTCGGCACCGCCGTCCCGGCCCTGGTGCACGTCTCCAACGCCACCGGCAGCGACGCCAACCCCTCCATCGCCGGCCACGGCTCCCAGGCCCAGGGCGGCACCGGCGAGGGCAAGAGCACCCAGGGTGCGGGCGAGAGCTCCGGCGGCTCCTCCGGCAAGACGGAGGAGAAGGGTAAGGACGGCAAGCAGGAGCACGACAAGGGCAAGGGCGGCAGCAGCGAGAGCGGTTCCGGCGGCAGCGCCGGTCCGTCGGTGCCCAGCTCGGAGTCCACGGCGGCGTGCACCGTCGACCAGCTCGGCGCCACGGGCGGGGCCGACGCCCCGGACTCCGTGGGAACCGTCTACGGCACCTTCCGGATCACCAACATCTCCGGCAGCAGCTGCACCGTCAGCGGCCCCGGCACGCTGACCCCGCTGGCCCAGGGCGCCGCGGACCCCGCCAGGATCGGCCAGGCCCGGCATGTCGCCGGCGACCCGGCGGCCGGCCTGCCCGACCCGTCCCTGGAAGTGCCGCAGCTGGTGCTGCTGCCGGGGGCGGCGTACGAGGTGAAGTTCGCCTGGGTGCCGTCCGACGCCTGTCCCACCAACAACGACCCCACCGGCGGTGGCGGCAACGGCGGCGGCAACGGCGGCACCGAGCCGAGCCCGGACCCGACGCCCACCGAGTCCACCCCGCCGCCGGACGGCAGCTCCACGGGCGGCGACGGTACGGCGCCCCAGCTGGTGACCGAGGACGGCACGGCCGACGGCAGCGTGGCCCTGTCGTACACCGCCGACGCGGGCGCGTCGACCGGCGTGACCGTGACCAACGCCTGCGCGGGCACGGTCTACCACACCGGGCTGCTGTCGGCCTCCTAGTCGCGGACGCCGTTCACACGCCGGACGGGCTGGAGACGCGCTCCTGCTCGTCCGGGACCAGGCCCAGTTCCGCGTCCCGGGCGAACTCCAGCTCGCGGCGCAGCAGCCGGAACCACATGAAGACGACGAAGCCCCCGAAGACGAACCACTCGCCGGTGTAGCCGAGGTTCTGGAACGCCTTCAGATCGAGCCCGGTGTCCGGGGTCGCCGCAACGGGGACCGTCTTCATCCCGGAGTCGGCCTTGTTGAGGGTGACCCAGGCGTCCTGGACGTCGTACGGCACCAGGTTGACCAGCGAGGCCGCGCTGATCGCGGCGGTCTGCCCGGACGGCAGCCCGCCCGCCGCGCTGACCCCGTTCTCGCCGGGCATCTCCGACGCCTGGAGCGCACCCCGGACCGTGACCTCACCGGACGGCGGGGCGGGCGCCTTCGCCGGGTCGGCGGTGCCGGGCAGCCAGCCGCGCACCACCGGCAGGGCCTTGCCGTCGTCGGTGCGCAGCAGGGTCAGGACGTAGAAGCCGCGCTTGGCGTCCAGCTTCCGGTCGGGGACGAGCAGCTGCTCGCCATAGGTGCCGGTCGCCGTGGTCTGCTTGCCCGCGGTCGCCTTGTTCACCGGCAGCAGCTCCGCCAGTGGACGGGCCGCCTCCCGCTGGTTCGAGGCGGCCTGCCGCTCCGCGCTGCGATGGCCGTCGACCCGGTCCTCGAACCTGCTCAGCTGCCAGGACCCCATGAACACGCAGAAGGGGATGGCGAGCAGCACGAAGACGTTGATGCCCCACCAGCGGGGCGTCAGCAGAAACCGGTACACGCCCTCAACGGTACGGGGGCGGCGCGGCGGGCCCGCCGCGGGGGTCAGGGCCTGCTCGCCTTCAGCGAGTACATCAGCGGGACCTTCGGCTGCCCCGCCGGGAAGCGGTAGGTGCCGTCCGGGTGCTGCCGGAAGGAGCCGAAGCGGCCGAACAGCGAGATGTCGTGCTCGTGCAGGAACTCGACGCGCAGCCCGGCCGCGGCGATCGCGGAGACCACCTCGCCGAGCGGGTGCTGCCACTCCACGCTGCGGTTGTGCACGGTCTCGGCGGTCTCGTCGGCATAGGTGCCCGGCTCGTCGTACACCTGGGCGTCGCGGTCGAAGTAGTCGCGCACCACGCGGGAGCCGGTCTCGTCGTCGAGGACGTCGGTGATCGGGTGGAACTCCGCGAGGTAGAGGAACCCGCCGGGCGCGACCAGCGAGGCCGCCGTCTCGGCCCAGGCCCGGATGTCGGGCAGCCAGCACAGGGCGCCGGTGCCGGTGTAGACGATGTCGTACGAGGGGTCCGGCACCGCCTCCGCCGCGTCGTACACGTCGGCCGTGACGAACGCCGCCCGGTCCTGGCCGAAGCCGAGGTCGGCGGCGAGGCCGCGGGCGGTCTCCACGGCCGGGGCCGAGAAGTCCAGGCCGACCACGCGGGCGGCGCCGCGCCGGGCCCAGGAGAGGGTGTCCAGGCCCATGTGGCACTGGAGGTGGAGGAGGGAACGGCCGGTCACGTCCCCGACCTCGGCGATCTCGAAGGCGCGCAGGGGGTCGTCTCCGGCGCGGAAGCCGTCCAGGTCGTAGTACGGGCTGGCGGCGTGCAGGGGAGCGCGTTCGTCCCAGAGGGCGCGGTTGGCGTCGCGCCAGTCGGTGGGCGCGGCGGAGGCGGCGGTGGGCGCGGCGGAGGTGACGGTGGGCTGGGGCGCGGACATGATCCCGAAGTTATCCACAGGCTGGGGGCCTCGCCAGCGAATTGTCGGCGGGAGCGGGCAGTATGGGGGCATGACTGAGAGCAACGGGGTCGCCGCGCCGGAGCGGACCGAGGACATGCCGGACTGGGAGAAGCGCTTCAGGGCGCCGCGGGTGTCGCTGCCCGACTGGGCGCAGGACGCCCCGGAGCGCTCCCTGTTCGTGTCCAACGCGACGGGCACGTACGAGCTGTACGCCTGGGACCGCGCGACCGGCGACCGGCGCCAGGTCACCGACCGGCCGAACGGCACGACGGACGGCGTGCTCTCCCCGGACGGCGCCTGGATCTGGTGGTTCGACGACAAGGACGGCGACGAGTTCGGCGTCTGGCGCCGCCAGCCCTTCGAGGGCGGCGAGGACGAACTGGCGGTTCCCGGCCTCGACCCGTCCTACCCGGCGGGCCTGGCGCTCGGCCGGGACGGCCGTACGGCGGTGATCGGCCGCTCCACCGACGAGGACGGCACCACGATCCACCTAGCGCGCACCGGCGAGGCGCCGGTGGAGATCTACCGGCACCGCGAGTCCGCGGGCGTCGGCGACCTCTCGCACGACGGCACGCTGATCGCCGTCGAGCACACCGAGCACGGTGACGCGATGCACTCGGCGCTGCGCGTGCTGCGCCCGGACGGCAGCACGGTCGCCGAGCTGGACGACACCAAGGACGGCACGAAGGAGCTGGGCCTGGAGGTGCTGGGCTTCGCCCCGGTGGACGGCGACACCCGGCTGCTCATCGGCCACCAGCGGCGCGGCCGCTGGGAGCCGCTGGTGTGGGACGTGGCGACCGGCGAGGAGAGCGACCTCGCCCTGGAGCTGCCCGGCGACGTGAGCGCGGAGTGGTATCCGGACGGCTCCGGTCTGCTCATCGGGCACAGCTTCGAGGCCCGCAGCGAACTCTTCCGCTTCGACCTCGCCACCCGCCGCCTGGAGAAGATCCCCACCCCGCCCGGCACGGTCTCCGGCGCCACGCCCCGGCCCGACGGCAGCGTGGAGTACCTGTGGTCGTCGGCCGCCGAGCCGTCCGCGGTGCGGTCGACCCGCGGCGGCGTCGTCCTGGACCCGCCGGGCATGAGGTCGCCGGGCTCGGTCCCGGTCGAGGACGTGTGGGTGGAGGGCCCCGGCGGCCGGATCCACGCCCTGGTGCAGAAGCCGGCCGGCGCGACCGGCCCGCTCCCCACCGTCTTCGACATCCACGGCGGCCCCACCTGGCACGACAGCGACTCCTTCGCCGCCGGCCCGGCGGCCTGGGTGGACCACGGGTACGCGGTGGTGCGGGTGAACTACCGCGGCTCCACCGGCTACGGCCGCGCCTGGACGGACGCCCTGAAGCACCGGGTCGGTCTGATCGAGCTGGAGGACATCGCGGCGGTCCGCGAGTGGGCCGTCGGCTCGGGTCTCGCCGACCCTCGGCGCCTGATCCTCACCGGCGGCTCCTGGGGCGGCTACCTGACCCTGCTGGGCCTGGGCACCCAGCCCGACGCCTGGACCCTGGGCATCGCCGCCGTCCCCGTCGCGGACTACGTCACCGCGTACCACGACGAGATGGAGGCCCTGAAGGCCATGGACCGCACCCTCCTCGGCGGCACCCCCGAGGAGGTCCCCGAGCGCTTCGAGGCCTCCTCCCCGCTGACCTACGTCGACCAGGTCAAGGCCCCGGTCTACATCTCCGCCGGCGTCAACGACCCGCGCTGCCCCATCCGTCAGATCGAGAACTACGTCAGGCGCCTGGAGGCCCGCGGCGCGGTCCACGAGGTCTACCGCTACGACGCCGGGCACGGCTCCCTCGTCGTGGACGAGCGGATCAAGCAGGTGCGGCTGGAGCTGGAGTTCGCGGAGCGGCATCTGAAGGGGGTCACCGACTG
The DNA here is from genome assembly GCF_055572035.1 of Streptomyces sp. NPDC030838. Classification (NCBI taxonomy): domain Bacteria; kingdom Bacillati; phylum Actinomycetota; class Actinomycetes; order Kitasatosporales; family Streptomycetaceae; genus Streptomyces; species Streptomyces sp. NPDC030838. The sequence continues at coordinate 78,460 of NZ_JBVIED010000020.1, forward strand.
ACGGGGGTCCAGGGGACTCCGCCCCTGGACCCAGGACGGGGCGTGACCGGCCCGCGCCCCGTTCACGCCCCGGTGCGCTCGCGGCTCCGCCGCCCCAGCAGCTCCGCCAGCCCCCGTCGCGTCGCCGCCAGGATCACCCGGTCACCGTCCTTCAGGACATAGCCGTCGGGCAGGTCCCACACCAGCCCGGACGGCCGGCCGGCGCCGGCGGCCTCGTCGTCGCCGCCCTCCGCCGCCGCACGATCCGACGCCGCCGTGTCCAACGCCAGCACCCGCCAGGCCCCCGGCCGGAACGCCTCCGCCACGGTCCGCCCCTCCAGCCGTGGATGCCCGCCGACATCCACCGCGGCGAACAGCAGCACCCGCCGCTCCACCGGAATCGCCCCCAGGATCTGCCGCCCGAACATCGCCCCGGCGAACGCGGGCGCCGCCAGATGGGACACGCTGCGGCTGCGGGTGAGCGCGTGCGGGTGCGCGGCCCGCAGGGTGCGGTACACCGCGGTCGCGAAGTCGTCGTCGTACAGCCGCAGCACCACCCGCAGATCCGGCCGCACCGACCGGGCGTACAGCACCGCCTCCAGGTTGGTGGTGTCCGCGCTGGTCAGCGCGAGCAGGGCGTGCGCCCGGTGGATCTTGGCGGCCTCCAGCACGCCCTCCTGGGTGACATCGCCCAGCACCACCGGCACCCGCAGCCGCCGGGCCGTGGCGAGCCCCCGCGCCTCCGGGTCGCACTCCACGCACACCACCGGGATGTGCAGCTCCCGCAGCCGGGTCAGCACCCGGGTGCCGATCTTGCCCAGCCCGAGCAGCACGACATGCCCGCCGAGCCCGCGCGGCGGCTTGCGCAGCGCGGACGCGCTCCGGAAGGTGCCGAGGCCCTCCAGCACCGCGGCCAGCAGCACCGGCAGCAGCAGCAGACCGACCAGCCCGGAGAGCAGTTGGAGCACCTGCCGGGCGGTGGACTGGTGGAGCGCGGGCTCGTTGATCGCGAACAGGTCGAGGAGCGTCACATAGGTGGCGTAGAGCAGATGCTCGCCGGTCACCACCTTCAGCGCCACGGCCAGCGCGATCACACACGCCACCAGCCCGAACAGCGACCACCGCAGCCGCCGTGAGAACAGCGAGGCGAACGGCAGCGCACCGCCGCGCCCGCTGCCCTGCGACGGCCCGGAGTACGACACCTGCTCCAGCACCACCGCGCCACGCCCGGTCGCGGCCCGTACCGTCGCCGCGTCCGGCAGCAGCTGCGGCCCCTGCTCCCCGCTGCCCTCCGAACCGTCCGCGCCGGCCGGGTCGTTGCTGGTCGCGGAGAGCAGCGCGAGCGTGGCAAGCCCGGGGTCGGCCACCTCGCCGGGTGCCGGCGGCTGCCGCTCCACCGCGCGCAGCAGCAGCCCCTCGGTCTGGACGACCTTGCCGGTCCCGGCGAGCGCGGTGGCGGCCAGCGCGGGCGCGGCCGTGTCGGCGTCGGAGAGGACGGTCGTCGAGGCGTCGAAGCCGGTGGCGGTCTCGCCGAGGGCCAGGGTGGCGGCCTGGTCGAGCAGTTCCTCGATGTGCTGGCCGAGGCGCCGGTTGTACAGGCGCAGCACCAGCCGCAGCCGGTGGTTGAGGCGGCGGGCAGCGAGGGCGGCGCGGATGTTGGTCTCGTCGTCGTCGTACACCAGGGCCAGTGCCGCCGCGCGCTGCACGCCCGCCTCCGCGAGCACCGCATCCGTCAACTCGGTGGCCTGGATGACACGTTCGGCCCCGGAAGCCCCCGAGGCGCCGGAGGCCCCGGGAGCGCCGTTGCCGTTGCCGCCCCCGTTCCCGTTCCCCCGGCCCACCGCGGCGTTCACCATGTCGAGCAGCGCCGCCGACGCCGCGCGCGCCCGTCCGACAACCGGCTGGCGCACCCGGCGGCCGGAGGGCGGGACGACGAGCGTGACCTGCTCGCCGTAGACGATCCGCAGCTCGGCGGCGAGCCGGTGCGCGAGCCCGTCGTCGCCGCACACCACCATGTGCGCCGTCGCGTCACCTGGCTGACCCTGATTCGGAACGCTGCTCCCCATGTGAGGAAACACTGCCCCAAAGGGACGAGTGGTTCCAGGAACTGACTGAACGTCCGCTCACCTACCGACGTACTGACCCACGTGGCCGACACCACCGACACCACCCCCACTCACCCCCCGCGTCACGACGAGCCCCGGCGTCTCGACTCCTCCCTCCTGCTCGCCCTCCTCCTGCCCCTGCTGCTCCTCGCCCAGGACCCGGTCCGCCGCGCTCTGGCCGCCCCCGTCATGCAGAGCTGGACGACGGTGTTCCTCGCGGTGGTCGTCCAGGCGCTGCCCTTCCTGGTCTTCGGGGTGCTGCTCTCGGCGGCGATCGCCGTCCTCGTACCGCCGTCCTTCTTCGCCCGTGCCCTCCCGGGCCGTACGGCGGCGGCCGTACCGGTCGCGGGTCTCGCGGGGGCGGTGCTGCCCGGCTGCGAGTGCGCCTCGGTGCCGGTGGCGGGCGCGCTGATGCGCCGGGGCGTCACCCCGGCCGCCGCGCTGGCCTTCCTGCTCTCCGCGCCCGCGATCAACCCGGTCGTCCTGACCGCGACGGCGGTCGCCTTCCCGGGCGCGCCGGAGATGGTCCTCGCCCGGTTCGCCGCCGGGCTGCTGGTGGCGTGCGCGATGGGCTGGCTGTGGCAGCGGGCCGGCCGCGCCGACTGGCTGCGGCCGCCCTCCCGGCCGGGGTACGAGGGGCAGGGCCGGGGCGCGGCCTTCTGGGGGTCGGTCCGGCACGACGTGCTGCACGCGGGCGGCTTCCTGGTGCTCGGCGCGGCGGCCGCCGCCACGCTGAAGGCGGTCGTACCGGAGGACTGGCTGCGCGCGGCGGCGGAGCACCCGGTGGTGGCGGTGCTCGCCCTGGCGCTGCTGGCCGTCGTGCTGTCGGTCTGCTCGGAGGCGGACGCGTTCGTGGCCGCGTCCCTGACGCAGTTCAGCCCGACCGCCCGGCTGGCGTTCCTGGTCGTCGGCCCGATGGTCGACCTGAAGCTGATCGCGATGCAGTCGGCCACGTTCGGCCGGGGCTTCGCGCTCCGCTTCGCCCCGGCCACCTTCGCCGTGGCCGTGGCGGGCGCGGTGCTGACCGGGGCGGTGCTGCTGTGAGCCGGGCGGCGCAGGCGGCGGTGCTGTTCCTGCTGGGCGCGGTGGTGCTGCACACCGGCGCCGGTGACGTCTCCCTGCGGTATGTGAAGGAGGGGCTGCGGCCGCTGCTGCTGGCGTCCGGTGCGGTGCTGGTCGCGACGGCGGCGGCGACGGCCTGGTACGCGCGCCGGGAACGCCGGGACGGAGCCCATGGGGCGCCCGGAGTCTCCTGGCTGCTGCTCCTCCCCGTCCTCGCCCTCGTCCTCGTCGCCCCGCCCGCCCTCGGCTCGTACAGCGCCCTGCGCACCGGCACCGCGCTGCAACGGCCGCCCGCGTTCGCCCCCTTGCCGCCGGGCGAGCCGGTCCGGATCGGGCTCGCCGACTTCGCGGCCCGCGCGGTCTACGACCACGGCCGCTCCCTCGACGGCCGCCGCGTCCGCGTCACCGGCTTCGTCGCGCTCGCCCCCGACGGCACCCCCTACCTCGTCCGGATGACCCTCAACTGCTGTGCCGCGGACGCCCAGCCGGTCAAGATCGCTCTCACCGGGCGGGTCCCGCCCGTCCTGGAGCCCGACGGCTGGCTCGAGGTCACCGGCACCGCCACCGACCGCCGCGCCGAGGACCCCGTGAACGGGCGGCCCGTGCCGTATCTGGAGGTCGTCCGCGCCCGGCCGGTCCCGGCGCCGCGCCATCCCTACGACGAGACCTGGAACAACTGACGGACGCGGGCCGTCCTCGGCACCGACAATGAACGGATGGCACCGGAACACGACAACTCTCTTACGGGGACGACGACTTCGCCGGACTCCTCCGACGTCGCCCGGATATGGGCCGACCAGGCCCGCTGGTCGCAGGCCGCGAACCGGGCCAAGGCGCGGATCGCCGCGGCCCGGCTGACCGCGCTGCTGTGCGGGCTGGCCTTCGCCGCGCTCGGCACCGGCGCCGCGCTGGTCATGGACGACCGTCCCGGCGTGGGCAAGGCCCTGGCGTTCGCGGCGGCGGTCACCGCGGGCTGCGCCACCCTCGCCGGGCAGTGGGCGACACCGGAGCGGATCCGGGACTGGACACGGCTGCGCTCGGTGTCGGAGGCGCTGAAGAGCGAGGTGTACAGCTGTCTCGCCGACCCCACCGAGGAGCGGCCGCGGCACCTCGTCGAGCGGACCGACGAGGTGCTGGCCGACGCCGGTGACCTGGAGCGGTACGTCGTCGGGCGGTCCGCGCCGGCCGGGCGTCCGCTGCCCGCCGTGGACGGGCTCGCCTCGTACATGGAGCTGCGGGTGCGGGCGCAGATCGACGGCTACTACCGGCCGCGCGCCGAGAGCTACCGGCGCAGGCTGGCCGTCGTCCGCGCGGCCGAGCTGGCGTTCGGACTGGCGGCGGTGGTGCTCGCGGCGTGGAGCGGCACCTTCGAGCACGCCGGTGCCGGGCGCTGGCTGGCGGTCGCGGCCACCGCCGGGATGGCGGTCTCCGCGCACGCCGCGGCGGCCAACTACGACTACCAGGAGCTGGAGTTCTCCCGCACCGCCCAGGAGCTGGAGCGGACCTGGTCCCGCTGGCGCCGCGAACCGCCTGCCGACCCGGAGTCCCGCGCCCGCCTCGTCGCCCACGCCGAGCACGTCATCTCGATTCAGAACGAGGCGTGGATGGTGAAGTGGCAGGAAACCGGCGGCCCCGGCCAACCGGTCGCCTAGGTACGGTCACGGCGTCCGTCGGATACGCGCCCGGCCGGTCCGTGTCCGCTCAGTCCCCGTCCGGCGGCGCGCAGTCCGCTGGATAGCGTGCCTCGGGTGCCCGCTCGCGCCACTCGGCCGGAGTGATCCACCGGTCCGCCAGGTCACACAGGGAGCGCTGCCAGGCGGCCGGGTCGGTGGTGATGCGGACGATCGCGTCGGTGCCGGGGACGATGACGCCCCGGCCGTCCGGCATGGTGTGGAACGGGCCCTCCGCGCTGGGCAGTCCGGCGAGCACCGGTCCCGGCGCCGACTGCCGGCCCAGCTCCCAGCGGCGTACCGACATCGTCGCGGGCTTCTCCAGGTCGGTGAGGTCGACGGACTGGGTGACGACCAGCAGGGCCCGTCCGTCGGGGGTGAAGGTCACGTCCCGGACGGTGCCGTCGTCGCCCGCGAGGTTCAGGACGGGCCCGGTCCGGCGGCGCGCGGCGACGTCCCAGACGGCCACGCCCTCGCCGTCCAGCGCGCCGGTGGTGACGATCCGCCGCCCGTCCGGGGAGAACGCCACCCGGTGCCCGGAGTAGGGGAGCCGGTAGCGCTCCCGGCCGGTGGCGGTGTCCCAGAGGGTCACGGTGGTCTGGCGGTCGGAGGTGACGAGGGTGCGGCCGTCGGGGGACAGCACCATGCCGTCCAGGTAGTTCGGGGTCTGGTAGGTGCGCACCAGCCGCCGGTCCGCGAGCGACCACTCGCGCACGCCGCCCAGTTGGGACTCGGCCGCGTAGAGCCGCGCGCCGTCCGGGGAGAACGCCAGCCCCACCAGATAGGCGCGCCCGTCGAGCCCGCTCGGACTGCGCAGGGTGCCGGTGCGGCGCAGGGACGCGGCCGAGAAGAGACCGATCTGCACGCGCATACCGTTGCGTTCGTCGCCGACGAGTTCGCCGACGGCGAGGGTGCGCCCGTCGGGGGAGTACGCCACGTTCACCCCGTGCCCCGCGAGCCGCCGCTCCTTCCGCGGCCGCCCGCCGCCGGCGTCGTACAGCAGCAGCCGCCCGCCGTAGTCGGCGACGGCGAGGGTGCGGCCGTCGGCGCTGAGGTCGCTGCCCTCCACCTCGGCGGAGCCGAGGCCGGGGGCCGCGACCCGGTCGACCACGCGCCCCCAGCCGTCGAGCCGCCACGCCCACCTGCCCTCGGCGGTGCGGACGACGGCGGCGCGCCGGTCGGGGCTGTACCAGACGGTGGTGATGTCGTCGAAGGACGCGACCGGCATGCCGTGCACCGGCTCGGCCTCCACCAGCGTCGCCAGGGCCTCCTCGCCGACGTTGGCGACGTCCCAGGGCAGCCCGCGCTCGGCCAGCTCGCGCGTCTCCACGGTGCCGAGGCGAACCTCGCGCCGGACGTCCCACACCTCGAACCGGTTGACGTGCTCCAGGGTCCTCACGGCCAGCCGGGTGCCGTCCGGGGACACGGCGGCGACCTCCCAGCCGCCGCCGGTGCGCACCGACCAGGCGGCGTCGGGCCCGGCCGGGTCCAGGACCTGGACCGCGGTCTCCTGCCCGCCGGGCCGCAGGGTGACGACCGGCCGGTCGTCGGCGGTCCAGCCGGCGAGCATCGGGCGGAGCGGGAAGCGGACCTCGGTGCCGTCGCCGACGGAGACCAGGCGGCCGGTGGCGTTGTCCGCGCCGGGCCCGTCCACCGCGCACCACGCGTACCGGCCGTGCGGGCTCAGCGATGGCTCGAAGCAGAGCAGCCCGCGGGGCGCGCCCCGGCCGTCGACGCGGGCGAGGACGGCCGTGGCGTCGCCCGTGGAGGCCAGGAACCGCCGCCCGTCGGGGGTGAGTCCGCCACGCGGCGGCAGGCGCCCCGGTGTGGCCTCCGGCCCGCGGCCCAGGGTCCGCCCGGTGCGGGTGTCGGCGATCCGCGCCCGCCCGGCGCCGTCGAAGAGCAGCACCCGGCCGCCGTCCGCGCTCAGCGCCCGCGCCGGATCGTGCGGCAGCTCGCCCGGCAGGGTGCGGCGCGGGGTCCACTCCGGCAGGTTCCAGATCCGGGTCCGGCCCGCGCTGCTCTCCGCGTACGTCGAGCCGTCCGCGCTGAACCCGGCGCCGCCCGCGGCCAGTCGGGGCCCCGCGTGCTGGAAGCGGACCAGCTGCTCCTGCATCGCGTCGCGCGCGGCGGCGGTGTCCGCCTGCCCGTACGCGGCCGCCGCGAGCCGGGCGGCCGCCGCCATGCCGGGATACGGCCGGGAGTCCGCGGCCTGCGCCAGGCTCTGGGACAGCGCCTCACGCCGCTGCCGCTCCCGGTCCTCCTGGGTGGCGACGGCGAACGAGGCCACCGCCGCGACGAAGGCGAGCGCGACCGCGGTCCCGGTCACCAGCCGCCGGGTGCGGCGGCGCAGCGCCCGCCGGCTCGCCTCGATGAACCGCAGCTGCTCGGCGGTGGGCTCGGCGCCGAAGTCCGGTACGGCCGGCGGGTGCGCCCGCCACGCCTCCGCCTCGGCCAGTTCGTGCCGGCGCAGCAGCCGGTCGGGGAAGTGGCCGTGGTGCTGCCAGAGGTGGGCCTGTTCGCCGAGCCGGGTGTGCAGCGCGACCCAGTCGTGCTCGCTCGCCACGAACGCCAGCGTCTCGCGCACGGCGGGCGCGAACTCCTCCGGGCGGTGCATCGACAGCCGCTGGAACCGGGTGAGTTCTCCCCAGTCGGCCGCGCGCATGGCCCGGGTGACGCCCTCGGCGGCGAGGTCCCCGTCGATCAGCACGGGCAGGATCCGCTTGCCGTGCTCCAGGGCCTGCCGGCACTCGTCCCAGCAGTACCGCGAGTCCAGCGAGGGGCGGGAGATCAGCACGATCACGGCGTCGCTGGCCCGGATCGCGTCGGACAGCTCCGTGCGCCACTCCCGCGACGGGCGGATGCCGTCCGTGTCCATCCACACGGTCTGACCGGCGGCCCGCAGGGCGGCGACGTACCGTTCGGCGATCGCCGTGTCGGCGTGCGCGTAGCTGAGGAAGACCTGGCCCGCCGGGCGCGGCGCGCGTCCGGTGGCCGGGATGCGGGTCAGGGCCGGTCCGCGCAGGGCGGCGGCGATCCCGCCCGCGATCAGCCCGGCGGCGGCGACGAGCAGCGGCCAGTACTCCTGGGTGACCGACGGCGCGAACACCGTGGCCTGTAACTGCCGGTCGGCCTCCCGCAGCACCTCCAGCAGCCGCCCGTGGCGCTCCGGCGGGTCCGCGACGCCGTACGCCGCGACCAGCACACCGGTCCGCGCCACCCAGGCCGCCGCGCCCAGCCCGGCCGCGCCGTACAGCGCCCAGCGGGCCACCGACGGAGGGTCGGGGACGCGCGGCGGCTCGGTGTGCCGCCAGGTGATGCCGGCGGCCGCCGCCGGTCCGACGGTCGCGAACAGCCCGGCGGCCACGGCGAGGGCCCGTAATCCGGCGCCCAGCGACGGCCACAGCGTCCACACCACCAGGCCGTACAGCACGGCGCAGGCCGCGAGCGCGGCGAGGGCGGGCGCGGACCGGCAGCGCCGCCAGGACCAGCCGGGGCGCACTCCCGCCGTCCGGCGGTGCCGGACCGCGTGACTCAGGGTCTCCCAGGCCGGATGGAAGAGGGCCAGCGCGGGCAGCAGGCCCAGCAGCGCCCCGTACGGCCCGAGCAGCGGCAGACAGACCAGCCAGCCCGCGAGGAGCGCGGCCGCCCACGGCACGCCCCGGCCGCGCAGGGCTTCCCGTACGCGCCCCGCTCGCGCGAGCGCACCGCCGCTCCCCATCCCAGCTCCCCGAGCAGCCCTGACGAGCCGTCAATCAGTAGTCCACACACTTGTGTTGGCTACGGCGATGGTAGTGGCGCGGGGTGACACTCCGGGGTGGATCAGTGGACCGACAGCCCGCCGTCCACGAAGAGCGACTGTCCGGTGATGTACGCGGAGGCCCGGCTCGCCAGGAACACCGCCGCGCCCGCGAAGTCCTCGGCGAGGCCGTTGCGGCCGATCATGGTGCGCGCGGCCAGCGCGGCGGCCTTCTCCGGATCCGAGGACAGCCGCTCGTTGAGCGGGGTCATCACGAAGCCCGGCACGAGCGTGTTGCAGGTGACGCCGTACGGCGACCAGGCCTCCGCCTGCGACCGGGCCAGCGACTCGAGACCGCCCTTGGACACGCCGTAGGCGCCGCTCTGCACGAACGCCCGGTGCGCCTGCTGCGAGCTGATGTGGATGATCCGCCCGAAGCCGCGCTCGGCCATGCCGGGCCCGAACCGCTGCCCGAGCAGGAAGGGCGCCTCCAGGTTGACGGCCAGGGTGGCGTCCCAGACGTCGTCGCCGAGTTCGCTCAACGGCGGACGGAGGTTGATCCCCGCGGAGTTCACCAGGATGTCCGGCTCCCCGAACACCGCCACGGCCTCCTCGGCGGCCGCTCGGACGCCCTCCCGGCTGCCGAGGTCCGCGGCGACCCAACCCGCCCGGCAGCCGTCGGCGACCAGCTCGTCCACGGTCGCGGCCAGCTGTTCCTTCCGCCGCGCCACCACCACGACCCGCGCCCCGGCCCGGGCCAGCGCCCCGGCGACGGCCCGCCCGATGCCGGAGCTGCCCCCGGTGACGAGGGCGACCCGTCCGTCGAGCGAGAACAGGTCGGACAAGTAGGTCTGCGTGCTCATTTCCCCACCCAGGATCGACGGTCGGCCCGGATCAACGTACGCCCGAGACAGGCCGTCTCTGGAATTCTGACGGAGCGTCAGCTATGGTCGCCGCGCCAAGCCGTCCGGGAAGGGATGAGCGACGTGCCGACAGACCACCGACCCCCCGGCCCGCCCCGCTGGGTCCTGCTGATCCACCAGCCCGCCGCGGCCTCCTGGCGGGTGTGCGCCGAGTCCCCGTACCGCGGGCCGGTCCAGTACGCGCTGGGCGAGATGACCCAGACGCTGCGGGCCCGCGGCGAGCACCCCGCCCTCGCGCTGTGGGGCCCGAAGGACGGCGCGTGGCACCGTTACGACACCGACGACACCCACGACACAGCCGCGCCCGCCCGGACGGCACCCGCCGCCCCGCCCCGCGAGCCCACCAAGCTGGCGGAACGCATGACAGACCGGCGCCACCAGGTCCTGATGGCGGGCCTCGGCAAGGCGGGCCTCTACGACCTCACGGACGACGACTGGACGGCCGTGCGCACCCTGGTGGACCACCTGGACGAGACCACCGTCCGCCGGCTGGCGCACTGGCTCACGACGGCCGGCACCGCCTCCTGACCGGATTCGCGACCGCGCCCGCAGGGCAGTTCAGCGGTGACGACCAGCTGACTCGCGACCGGCCTGGAGGGCGCACATGAAGGTCTCCGTCGACCCCGACCGCTGCTACGGCTCCGGCGACTGCGTCTACCGCGCGCCGCACGTCTTCACCGTGGTGGACGGTTTCGGCGCCGTCCTGCCGGGCCGCGAGGAGACCGACGACGACCCGAAGGTGCGGGAGGCGGCCGAGGGCTGCCCGTCCCAGGCGATCAGCCTCACCGAGTGAGCGGGCCTCACCGAGTGACGGGCCACCGCCACCCGCACTCCGCCAGCGCCCGCGCCCGGGCCTCCGCCACGGCCATGCGGGCCGTGCGTTCCGCCGTCTCCACGTGGGCGGGCTGGCCGGTGACCTGGCCCTCCCACTTGCGGTAGAGGAGTCCGGGCTCGTGGGTGAACCAGCCGCGGCTGACCGCGTCCAGGGCGAGCAGCAGTCCCGTGTCCTCGGACGCGGGCAGGGCCATCCAGCCGCCGAGGGCGAGGAGGAGGTCGCGGCGGGCGCAGAGGGAGGCCGGGTGGACGGGGGCGCGGTAGTCGTGGGCCGACCAGTGGGCGAGGACGGTGCCGGGTTCGATGGGGCCCTCGTCGGGGTCGCCGGGGAAGCCCGCCGTGGAGCCGTCGGGGAGCAGGTCGAGGACGCGGGAGGTGGCCCAGCCGAGGGCGGGGTCCGCTTCCAGGGCGGCGAGGTCGCGGGCGAGCGCGCCGGGGGTGAGCCGGTCGTCGGCGTCGAGGACCTTCACGTACTCCCCGTCGGCGCGCGCGAGCGCAAGGGTGCGGGCGACTCCGGGGCCGCCGGGCCGGCCCTGGCGGAAGGAGACCCGCGGGTCGTCGGGGACGTACGGGCGGACCTGGTCCGTCTCGCCGTCCTCCTGGATCAGCCACCGCCACTCCCACCCGGCGGGCAGCCGCTGCTCGCGCAGGGACGCGTAGGCCTCGGGCAGGAACCGCGCCGACGGGGCGTGCACGGCGGTGACGACGATGACGCGCCCGGTCACGGAGGCGCTCACCACCTTTCCAGACGGGTCGTGAAACGCAGCTCGGTGCGGTCGCCGGGCAGCGTCAGGAAGGCGACGTCGACCACGCGGCCGTGGATGTCGTACGACGTCTTGCGCAGCAGGAGCACCGGGGTGGTGGGCGGGATGCGCAGGTCCCGGGCCTCCTGCGGGGTCGGCGGGCGGGCGGTGACGCGTTCCTCGACGCGGTCCACCTCGATGCCGACGGTGTGCAGCTGGCTCTGGGTGCCGCCCGGCCATGGCTCGTTGGCCTCGTCCAGCAGCTCCGGGTTGGCCTCGATCAGATCGCGGCGGAGGTAGGAGGTGACGAGGCCGAAGGGGGCGGGCTCGGTGGTGTGCCGGGTGCGGTAGGTCCGCTCCAGCAGTGGGGTGCCCTCCGGTACGCCGAAGGCCTCGGCCAGTTCCCGGGTCGCCCCGGTCTGCCGGTACGACGCGGAGAACACCAGGTCGTCGGTGGCGAGGCCGGTGTCGCGCTCGGTGGCGCCGGTTCCCGCGCGGGCCGGGCGCGGCCGGCGGGCGCGGTCCTTCTCCCACTGGTGGCGGCTGTTGTCGCGGACGGCCGGGGTGCGCCGCGGTCGTCGTACGTCCGTTGTCTCTTCGTACCCCTGGGACACCGCCCCAGCCTATGCGGAGGGCGGCCGTCCGCCGGACATGGAAGCGCCCGATCGCTGGTGACGGGGGATACACCAGCGATCGGGCTGTCACCCAGCCTAACAAGGTGGCCTGCGCGAGGGGAGCCGACTGCTCGGGCCCGTCGACGGGGTGTGAGCGGGATCACGCGTCCGGGTGTATCCGGCCGTCTCTAGTTGTCGCACGGCGGGTCGTACGAGAGGCGCGGGAGGTACTCGTTCCACCTCTCCCGTGTCAGGACGCCCCGCGTGGTCGAGCAGATGTGCCCGATCGCCGCGTCGACGTCGAGGTTCCACAGCCGCACGGTGTCGGTGCCGCTGGACACCCCCAGCATGTGGCCCGCGGGGCTGAAGGAGAGGAAGTTGCCGGTCTTGGCGTTGGGGCTCATCGACTGGCCGATCGGTGCCGCGTCCGCCGGGCTCTCCACGTTCCACAGCCGGACCGTGTTGTCGTTGCCGCCGCTCGCCAGGGTGCGGCCGTTGCGGCTGAACGTCAGCGAGACCACCGCCTCGGTGTGCCCGGTGAGCGTGGCGGCCGCGCGGGCGCCCTCGGCGGGGACGGAGAGGTCCCACAGCCGGACCGTGTCGTCGTCGCTGCCGCCGGCGAGCGTGTGCCCGTCGGGGCTGAAGGCGAGCACGTTGACCGGGCCCCGGTGGTCGGTGAGCGGTGTGCCGAGAGGGGCGGCGCGGCGCGGGTCGGTCACGTTCCACAGCCGGACGGTGCCGTCCGCGCTGCCACTGGCGAGCGTGTGCCCGTCCGGGCTGAAGGCGAGCGCGTTGACATAGCCCCGGTGCCCGGTGAGCGGAGCGCCGAGCGGGACCGCCCGGGAGGGGTCGGCGACGTTCCACAGCTGAATGGTCCGGTCGTCGTAGGCGGTCGCCAGGGTGCGTCCGTCGGGGGCGAAGGCCAGCGCGTCGGGGCCCATGAAACGGGTGCGCAGCGCGATCGGCGGCCCGGCGGAGACCGGGTGACCGGGATCGGTGACGTCCCACAGGTGCACGGACCGCTTCGCCGTCAGGACGGCGAGGAGATGCCCGTCGGGGGAGAACGCCAGCGAGCGGTCACCGCCGTCCCCGGGCATGAACGCCCGGCCCAGCCGCACCGGCCGGTCCGGCCGCCGTACGTCCCACAGCCGCACCTTCCCGTCCCGCGCGGCGGTGGCCAGCACCCGCCCGTCCGGGCGGAACGCCCCGCTGCGGCCGATCATGTCCGAGGTCGGCACCGACCACAGCCGCACCTTGCTGTCCCCGCTGCCGGTGGCCAGCGTGCGCCCGTCGGGGCTGAACCCGAGCGCGTACATCTCCCCGCTGCTGCCCGCCAGCGGCTCGCCGACCTGCGAGGGGTACGCCGGATCGCTGACGTTCCACAGGCTCGCCGTGCTGTCCGCGCTGGCGGCGGCGAGGGTGCGCCCGTCGGGGCTGAACGCCACCGACCAGACGGGGCCGGTGTGCCCGGTGAGCGGGGCGCCGAGCTGGGCGGCGTCCTTGGGGTCGGCCAGGTCCCAGAGGCGGATGGTGTCGTCCGCGGCGCCGCTGGCCAGGGTGCGGCCGTCGGGGCTGAACGCCACGGAGTGCACGGTGTCCGTGTGCCCGGTCAGCGTCGTTCCGAGCGGCTCGGGGCGGCGCGGATCGGCCGTGTCCCACAGCCGGACCGTGTGGTCGTCGCCCCCGGCCGCCAGCGTCCGCCCGTCCGGCGCGAACGCCACGGACCGCACGGCGGCCTGATGCCCGGTCAGCTTCCCGAGGGCCTTCGCCCGCCCCGGCCGCCGTACGTCCCACAGGCCGACGGTGTGGTCCTCGCTGGCGGAGGCGAGCGTACGGCCGTCCGGGCTGAACGCGACCAGATAGACCGTGCCTTGGTGCCCGGTCAGCGTCTGGAGGGCTTTCGGCCGCGCGGGGTCGGTCACGTCCCACAGCCGGATGGTGCCGTCGTCGCCCGCGCCGGCGAGGGTGCGGCCGTCCGGGCTGAACACCGCGCTGCTCACCCAGCTCCGGTGGCCGGTCAGCGGCGCGCCCAGCGGCTTCGGGCGGGTCGGGTCGGTCACGTCCCACAGCCGTACGGTGCGGTCGTAGCTGGCGGTGGCCAGGGTGCGGCCGTCCGGGCTGAACGAGGTGAGATAGACGGCGCCGGTGTGGCCGAGCAGCGGGGTGGCCAGCGGGGCGTTGACGATCGAGATCAGCCGGTTGTTCGTCCCGGCGTCGTCCGGGCGCAGCCGGTGCGCCACCAGGTCCAGCTGGGCGGAGAGCGACGGGTCCGTGTACTGCACCCGGTCCGCCTCGGCGACCACCTGCTCGAACACCGCGTCGTCCCGCTGCTGCCATGCCACCACCGCCGCCCCGACCGCCACCAGCGCCAGCGCCACCAGCGCCGCGACCGCGCCCCGGCTGATCCAGGCGATACGGCGGCGCAGCCGCACCGAGGCCGCCAGGAACTCCACCGCACCCCGGGTCAGGAAGGTGTCCCCGGCCGACTTCGCCCAGCTCTCCGCCTGCTCCAGCCGCGACCCCCGGTACAGCAGCGCCGAGTCGCGGTGCGAGGCCTCCCAGGCCCGGCCGTCCTCCTCGAGGCGCTGGCGCAGCAGATTGCCGCCCCGGTCCTCGTCGATCCAGTCGCGCAGCCGGGGCCAGGCGTGCAGCAGCGCCTCATGGGTGATCTCCACGGTGTCCGCGTCGAGGGTCACCAGCCGGGCGCGCACCAGCGCCTCCAGCGACTCCTCCGTCTTGCCCGGGTCGCTCGACTCCTCCGCGAGCTGCCGCCGGGTGCCGCGCCGCCGGGTCGCGGCGGTGTCCTCGCCCACCCGCACCAGGCGGAGCAGCAGCAGCCGCGCCGCCGTGCGCGCCGCCGGGTCGAGACCCGACCAGGCCCGCTCCGCGGTCGCCGCCACCGCGCCCTGGATGCCGCCCGCCGCCCGGTAGCCGGCCAGCGTCAGGCGGCCGGCCTTGCGCCGCTGCCAGGTGGCGAGCAGGGCGTGCGAGAGCAGCGGCAGCACGCCCGCGTCGTGCGCCCCGCGCGCCCCGTCCGCGCCGACCTCGCGCACGATCAGCTCCGCGAGACCCGGCTCCAGCTCCAGGCCCACCGCCTTCGCCGGGCCGGTCACCGCCTCCCGCAGCTCGGCGGTGGTCAGCGGACCGAGCACCATGTGCCGGTGCTGGAGCGCGTCGGCCAGCTCGGGGTGGCGCAGACACTGCTCGTAGAAGTCGGCCCGTATGCCGAGCACCACCAGCACCGGCGCCGGCTCGTCGGGGCCGCCGGGGGTGCAGGCGGCGTGCAGCAGCTGGACGAAGGTGCGCCGGTCGGCCTCCTCGGCGCAGAGGGTGAACGCCTCCTCGAACTGGTCCACGATCAGCACCGGCCGCGCCCCGGACCCGGCCCACCGGGCGAAGGCCTCGCGCACCGCCCGCGCGAACTCCGGCGGGCAGTCCTCCCCGCCCACCGCCTCCGCCACGACCTCCGTGAGCCCGGGGATCCGGCGGCACAGCTCGCCGAGCGGGTCGGCGCCCGGCACCAGCTGCAGCACCTGCCGGGCCCAGGCGTCCCGCAGCGTGGGCACCAGACCGGCGTTCAGCAGCGAGGACTTCCCGGCGCCCGAGGCGCCGACGAGCATGACGAGACCGCCGGTGCCGTTCTCCTCCACCGCGCACAGCTGGGCGACGAGCGCCTCGGTGCTGCGCTCCCGCCCGAAGAACCACCGGGCGTCCTGCTGCCGGTAGGCGGCCAGGCCCCGGTAGGGGCACACGCCGGCGGGGAGATCGTCCTGGGGCGCTTCCTCGGCCTCGGCGGCCGGCCGCTCGGCGACCGGGTCGGCCACCGCCCGCTCCCACAGCCGCTGCCACTCGGCCACGTCGTACAGCCCCGGGCTCACCGGCACGGCCCGGATCCGGCGGGCCTGCGGGATCAGCACCTGGAGCACGGCCGCGAGCGCGGCGAACTGGGCGGGCACGTTCTTCGCCCGGCGCCAGTCGCTGATCCGCTGCGCGGAGACCCGTACGGGCCGCCCCCGCTCGTCGATCCGCTCCAGCCGGACGACCGCCTCGGAGACCCGCTTCAGGGGTGGGTTGCCGGCCTCCTTGTACAGCAGCGCGAGCCGTTCAGCGAAGGCTGTGCGCGCCCCTGAGTCGGAACCCAAGGCCTCCACCCCTTACTTCCGCCGCACTGGACATCCGGACCGGAAAACTCACTCTATACGTCTGACCTGCGGCTTATCCCGGTTCCGGACGCCGGAACCTCCTCCTGCCAGGTCACGAATGGCAGGATCTCGACCGGATCCGAAGCGGTAGCCACTCCGCCACGCAGCGCTAGCACGCCACCCGAACGTCCGGCCCCGGTCCCCGCGAGGGGAGGGACCGGTGCCGGACGCACGATTGCAGTTCGTACCACGAACCAATATGGTTCGTGATACGAACTTATTGGCGTCCTCGGGGGTAGAGCCATGCTGGACCACGCATTCGCATCTCGGTCGATGTCCGAGCGGCCGGTCGTCTTCGGCTTCGGCGCGCACAGCGGCGTCGACGACGCACCGCAGCTGCTGCGCATGGTCCAGCAGGCCGACCGGGACGGCCTCGACCACTTCTCCCTCTCCGACCACCCCTACCTCGGCGGCCGGCTGGACGCGTACGCCGCCCTCGGCTTCCTGCTGGGCCGCACCCGGCACATCGCGGGATTCGCCAACGTCACCAACCTCCCGAGCCGCCCCGCCCCCGTCCTGGCGCGCACCATCACCTCGCTGTCCGCCCTCACCGACGGGCGGGTGGTCCTGGGGATGGGCGCGGGCGGGCTGTGGGACCGCATCGCCGACCTGGGCGTACCGCGGCTGTCGCCCGCCGAGGCGGTGGACGCCTTCGAGGAGGCGATCACGCTGATCAAGATGCTGTCCGGTGGCGGCTCCCCGGTGACCTTCCACGGCCGTCACTACCGGGTGGACGGCATCGAGCCGGCCCCCGTGCCCGCGCCCCCGGTGTGGACCGGATCGGTCGGCCCCAAGTCCCTGGCCGCCACCGGCCGCGTGGCCGACGGCTGGATACCCGGCCACGCGGCGGACTGGCGCAGCGAGCGCTACCGGACCTCGCGGCCGATCGTCGACCAGGCCGCCGCCGCGGTGGACCGCGACCCACGCGCCATCCGTACGATCTTCAACTTCCCTGGCCGGATCACCGACCGCCCGCTCCCCGCTCCCCGCGACCCCGACGGCCGCTGGCTCGGCGGCTCGGTCGCCCAGTGGACCGAGGAACTCACCGACGCCGTCCTCACCCACGACGCCTCCGGCTTCACCCTCTTCGCCCCCGACCACGGCGCCCCCGACCCCGCCGCCCTGTCCCGCTGGGGCCAGGAGATCGCACCGGCGGTACGGGAGGCGGTGGCGAAGGAGCGGGCGTGAGCGCCTGGAGGCCCTCGCCGAAGGCCTAGAGGCCCTCGGCGAGGGTGTGCGCGACGAGGGCGTTCGCGTGCCCGTGGCCCAGGCCGTGCTCGGCCTTGAGCATGCCGACCAGCTCCATGTGCCGGGTCAGCCCCGAGGAGCGGATGATCTCCTTCCACTCGGCGATCGGACGGCCGTACTTCTTCTCGATCGAGGGGAAGTAGCTCGCGGGGCCCTTCACGGCGGCTGCGGTCATGGCGATGGTGTCCCGTCTGTGTGCGGTGCGATGTCGTCGCCGTTCATGACCGCCCGCCGGGCCGGGAATCACCGCCGCCGGGATGTGCGCCGTGTCACATCCCGGCGGAAGGGGCGTCTCGCTCAGGAACCGACGTACTCCGCCAGATGCTCCGCCGTGAGGGTGGAGCGGGCGGTGACCAGGTCCGCCGGGGTGCCCTCGAAGATGACGCGGCCGCCGTCGTGGCCGGCGCCGGGGCCGAGGTCGATGATCCAGTCGGCGTGGGCCATGACCGCCTGGTGGTGCTCGATGACGATGACCGACTTGCCGGAGTCGACTAGCCGGTCCAGCAGACCGAGCAGCTGCTCGACGTCGGCGAGATGCAGCCCCGTGGTCGGCTCGTCGAGGACGTAGATCCCGCCCTTCTCGGCCATGTGCGTGGCCAGCTTCAGCCGCTGCCGCTCGCCGCCGGACAGCGTGGTCAGCGGCTGGCCCAGGGTGAGATAGCCGAGGCCGACGTCGGCGAGCCGGGTGAGGATCTTGTGGGCCGCCGGGGTGCGCGCCTCACCGGCGCCGAAGAACTCCTCGGCCTCCGTCACCGGCATCGCCAGCACCTCGCTGATGTCCCGCCCGCCGAGCCGGTACTCCAGCACCGACGCCTCGAACCGCCGCCCCTCGCAGTCCTCGCAGGTGGTGGCGACACCGGCCATCATCGCCAGGTCGGTGTAGACGACCCCGGCGCCGTTGCAGGTGGGGCAGGCGCCCTCGGAGTTGGCGCTGAACAGGGCCGGCTTGACGCCGTTGGCCTTGGCGAACGCCTTGCGGATCGGGTCCAGCAGCCCGGTGTACGTCGCCGGATTGCTGCGCCGCGACCCCCGGATCGGCGCCTGGTCGACCGACACCACTCCCGCGTCGGCCGGGATCGACCCGTGCAGCAGCGAACTCTTGCCGGACCCGGCGACGCCGGTCACGACGGTCAGCACCCCGAGCGGGATGTCGACGTCGACGCCCCGCAGGTTGTTCGCCGTCGCGCCGCGGATCTCCAGCGCGCCCGTCGGCTTGCGCACCGAGTCCTTCAGCGACGCCCGGTCGTCCAGATGCCGCCCGGTGACGGTGTCGCTCGCCCGCAGCCCCTCCACGGTGCCCTCGAAACAGACGGTGCCGCCCGCCGTACCCGCGCCGGGACCCAGGTCCACGACGTGGTCGGCGATGGCGATCACCTCCGGCTTGTGCTCCACGACCAGCACCGTGTTGCCCTTGTCGCGGAGCCGCAGCAGCAGCTCGTTCATCCGCTGGATGTCATGCGGGTGCAGACCGCTGGTCGGCTCGTCGAAGACGTATGTGACATCGGTGAGCGAGGAGCCGAGATGCCGGATCATCTTCACGCGCTGCGCCTCACCGCCGGACAGCGTGCCTGCCGGCCGCTCCAGCGAGAGATAACCGAGACCAATCTCCACGAACGAGTCGAGGGTGTTCTGCAGCGCGGTGAGCAGCGGCGCCACGGAGGGCTCGTCCAGCCCGCGGACCCACTCCGCGAGATCCCGGATCTCCATCGCACAGGCGTCGGCGATGGAGATTCCCCTGATCTTCGACGACCGGGCCCCTTCGCTCAGCCGCGTCCCGTCGCACTCCGGGCAGGTGGTGAAGGTGACCGCCCGCTCCACGAACGCCCGGATGTGCGGCTGCATCGCCTCCTTGTCCTTGGCCAGGAAGGACTTCTGGATCTTCGGGATCAGCCCCTCGTAGGTGAGGTTGATCCCCTCCACCTTGATCTTCGTCGGCTCCTTGTGGAGCAGGTCGTGCAGCTCCCTCTTCGTGAACTCACGGATCGGCTTGTCCGGATCGAAGAAGCCACAGCCGCTGAAGATCCGCCCGTACCAGCCGTCGCGGGTGTAGCCGGGGATGGTCAGCGCGCCCTCGTTGAGCGACTTGCTGTCGTCGTACAGCTGCGTCAGGTCGAAGTCGGTGACCGAGCCCCGCCCCTCGCAGCGCGGGCACATGCCGCCGGTGCGCTCGTACGTCGCCTTCACCGCCTTCTTGGCGCCGCGCTCGACGGTGATCGCACCGGCCGCCCGCACCGAGGCGGTGTTGAAGGAGTACGCGCTGGGCGGCCCGATGTGCGGGTCGCCGAGCCGGCTGAAGAGAATCCGCAGCATCGCGTTGGCGTCGGTGGCCGTGCCCACCGTGGACCGCGGGTCGGCGCCCATCCGCTGCTGGTCCACGCTGATCACGGTGGTCAGCCCGTCGAGGACGTCGACCTCCGGCCGGGCCGTCGTCGGCATGAAGCCCTGCACGAAGGCGCTGTACGTCTCGTTGATCAGCCGCTGCGACTCCGCGGCGATCGTGTCGAACACCAGCGAGCTCTTGCCCGAGCCGGAGACCCCGGTGAACACCGTCAGCCGGCGCTTCGGTATCTCGACGCTGACGTCCTTCAGGTTGTTCTCCCGCGCCCCGTGCACGCGGATCAGATCGTGGCTGTCGGCGATGTGCGGGACGGACGACTGGGGGTGGGTGCCGGTGGCGAGGGTCATCGGTTCTCCAGAGGTCGGACGGGGCTGCGGGTCACGGTTGCCGGGGAAGTCATCCGCTGCGGCGCTGCGCGAAGCGCAGCATGTTGCCCGCGGGGTCGCGGAAGGCGCAGTCGCGGACCCCGTACGGCTGGTCCACCGGCTCCTGCAGCACCTCGGCGCCCGACGCCTGGACGCGCTCGAAGACGGCGTCGCAGTCGTCGGTCGAGAAGATCACCCCGCGCAGCAGGCCCTTGGCCATCAGCTCCGCCATGGCCTGCCGGTCCGCCACCGAGGCGTTCGGGTCCGCGACCGGCGGCTCCAGCACGATCTCCACGTCGGGCTGCGCGGGCGAGCCGACGGTCACCCACCGCATCCCCTCGAACGAGACGTCGTTGCGGACCTCCAGACCGAGCGCGTCCCGGTAGAAGGCGAGCGCCTTGTCGTGGTCGTCCACGGCGATGAAGCACTGCGACAGCTTGATGTCCATGCCGCACACGCTACGGCCGGGCGGCGCCCTTCGCTTCTCCGTTCCTGACCGGTCGCGTGAGGACCTTGGCGACACACGCCGGAATGTCCGCGCCCTCCTCGTGACCACGCGCCCGGTAGGCGCTCGGGGTCTCGCCCACCAGCTCGGTGAACCGCGAGCTGAAGGACCCCAGCGACGTACAACCCACCGCGAAGCAGACCTCGGTCACCGACAGATCCCCGCGCCGCAGCAACGCCTTGGCCCGCTCGATCCGGCGCGTCATCAGATAGCTGTACGGCGTCTCCCCGAACGCGGCGCGGAAACTCCGCGAGAAGTGCCCGGCCGACATGTGCGCCTCCCGCGCCAGCGCGGGCACGTCCAGCGGCTCCGCGTAGTCACGGTCCATCCGGTCACGCGCCCGCCGGAGCAGGACCAGGTCCGAAAGCGTCGTCACCGGACCAGCATGGCACCTCAAGGGCTGATGCTGTCCAGGAAGTTCCCGACCGCCTCGACGATCCGGTTCCTGCGGCGATGCGCCTTGCTGCAGTACCGCCGGGTGCGCCATCGCCTGCGCTGCGGCACCGGTGTGCCGCACCACGCGCACGGCACCGTTCGTATCGATCCCCCGTTCACCTGCATTCTTACGAGGATGCCACGGCGTTCACGCCGGGGAGGAATCGCATCCTGTCACGGCGACGCGGCGCGTTGCCGTGTCCGGTTTCTGGGGCGCGGAGCGCCCGCTGGACCACCGGTGGAGCGGGAGAAGCGAACGTAGGTTCCTATGGTCGCTGGTTGCGGTGACTCCGACGTGATGCGGGTACGGATGTGCGGGTCTCGCACGTACGGTCTCGTCGTGGAAGCCGGGTCGCGCGGGCGGGGCGGGGGCGATGTCGTGCCGGTGGTGAAAGAGATTGGGGAGGGCGGGCATGCCCGGTACACGTACCGGCTGCGTGTGTCGTCGACCGCCCGCGCGGCGCTGCTGGCGGAGTGGGACCGGTGCCGGTGGGTGTGGAACGAGTGCGTGGCCAAGTCCAGGGCCGTGCACGCGGACAACAAGGCGCACCCCGAGGGCGGGCAGACTTGCGGCCCGGCACAGCTCGACAGGATGCTGACCGAGGCCCGCGCGCGCACGCCGTGGCTGCGCGAGGGCAGTTCGGTGCCGCAGCAGCAGATCATCCGGGACTTCGGCAGAGCGCGTGCGAAGGCACAAAAGGACATCAGGGACCGCCTGCCTCTCAGGCGGCGGGCCGGGATGCCGGGGTGGAAGAGGAAGCGCGAGGCGGACCCGACGCTGAACTACACCCGGCGCGGCTTTCGTCTGAAGGACGGCCGTCTGCACCTGGCGGGCGGCATCGTGCTGAGGGTGGTGTGGTCGCGTGAACTGCCCGCCGCCCCGTCCAGCGTGCGGGTGTACCGCGACAGCATCGGCCACTGGTACGCCTCTTTCGTCGTGCCCGTCGAGGTCCAGCCGATTCCCGCGACCGGCGCGGTGATCGGTGTGGACTGGGGCGTGAAGGAGACCGCGACCACCACCAGCGACGTCCACGATCTCCCCCACGCCGAGCACGGCCGGAAGGCCCAGGAGAAGGTGTCGCGGTACGACCGGATGATGGCCCGCCGCAGACCGAAGAAGGGGCAGACAGCCTCGAAGGGCTACCGCAAGGCCAGGCACCTGCGCGCGAAGGCGTGCAAGAAGGTGGCCCGGCAGCGGCAGGACACCGGCCGCAAGTGGGCCAAGCGCGTGGTGACCGACCACGACGCCATCGCCGTGGAGGACTTCCGCCCGAAGTTCCTCGCCAGGACGTCGATGGCCCGCAAGGCGGCGGATGCCGCGATCGGCGCCACGAAGAAGGCTCTGATCGAGATGGGCCGCAAGCACGGGCGGGACGTCCGCCTCGTGCACCCTGCGCACACCACCATGGACTGCGCATCGTGCGGAGCGAGAACCAAGCACGCACTCCCGCTGTCCGAACGTACCTACACCTGCACCGCGTGCGGAGCCATATCCCCCAGGGACAAGAACTCCGCCCGCGTGATGCTCCTCCGGGCTGGTCTCAACCCGGCTGGTGCCGAGGGCGTAAGACCTCCCGGAGCGCTGCTCCCAGAGGCTGCCTGAGCCAGGAATCCCCTCCCCCCAGGGAGGGGAGGATTCAAACCCCCCACCGTAGCGGTCGCAGGTACGGCGCCAACCGGTCGGCCGTGTCGTCGCCGTAGGTGGCCGCGATGCGGGACAGGAGGTCGGCCGGGCGCAGGTCGTACTGCTGGGGGCCGACCGACTCCAGGGCCGCGGTCGCCAGGGCGCAGCCCAGCGGGACCGCCTCCCGCGGGGTCAGGGACCAGCTGACGGCGGCGAGGAAGCCGGCCCGGAACGCGTCGCCGACGCCGGTCGGTTCGGCGGTCGCCGTCGCCGGGACGGCCGGGAAATCGAGGGTTCCGCCCTGGGCCGACTCGACCCGTACCCCGGCCGCGCCGCGCGTGGTGAGCCAGGTGCCGACGCGGCGCAGCACCTCGTCCCGGGACCAGCCGGTGCGCTCCAGCAGCAGCGCGGCCTCGTACTCGTTGGTGAACAGCCAGCGTGCCCCGGTGACGAGCCGGCGCACCTCGTCGCCCGAGAGCCGGGCGAGCTGCTGGGAGGGGTCGGCCGCGAACGGCGTTCCCGTCTCGCGGCACTGCTCGGTGTGCCGGACCATCGCCGCCGGGTCGTTCGGGGAGACGAGGACCAGGTCGACGCCGCCCGGGCGGGCCAGCAGGGGGCCGAGGTCGATGGCGGCGGCCTCGGCCATCGCTCCCGCGTAGAAGGAGGCGATCTGGTTCTGGTCCGCGTCCGTCGTGCACATGAACCGCGCGGTCTGCCGCGTGGCGGACACCCGGACGTGCTCGGTGTCGACCCCGTGGTCCTTGAGCCACACCTCGTACTCGCCGAAGTCGTCCCCGACCGCCCCGACCAGCAGGGGCGCCGTGCCCAGGCAGCCGAGGCCGAAGGCGATGTTCGCGGCCACACCGCCGCGCCGGACCTCGAGGTCGTCGACGAGGAAGGACAGGGACACGTGGTCGAGCCGGTCGGCGATCAGCTGGTCGGCGAACCGCCCCGGGAACCTCATCAGATGGTCGGTGGCGATGGAACCGGTGACGGCGAGCCGTGCGCCGCCGCGGTCCGGGCCCGGGTGCGGGGGCGTGGTACCGGCGGGCGGCTGGGACTGGGAGGGCATGGGTACTCCTGGACGGCTGGGGTTCCCGGTGCGTTCCGGATTCCTGTGGGGAGGGTTGCTGTGACGTTGGCGTGCACGGCGAGCGCGGCCGCCGGGCGGTTCAGCGTGATGTAGTGGAGCCCCGGGGCGCCCTCGGCCAGCAGCCGCTCGGCCAGGGCGGTGGCGTGCTCCACTCCGATGCGGTGGCCTTCGGCGGGACGGCCCCGGGCGGCTTCGAGCCGGCGGGCCAGGTCCTCGGGGAAGGACGCCCCGCTGAGTTCGGCGAAGCGGCGGATCTGTGCGGCGTCCGTGGCCGGCATGATCTCGGGGACGATCGGGATGTCGCAGCCGGCGGCCCGCACCCGGTCGCGCAGCCGCAGGTAGTGCTCCGCCTCGAAGAACATCTGGGTGATGGCGTAGTCGGCGCCCGCCCGGCACTTGGCGACGAAGTGGCGGATATCGGTGTCCCAGTCGGGGGAGCGCGGGTGCCGCTCGGGGAAGGCGGCCACCCCGACGCTGAACGCGCCGGACCGCCTGACCAGGGTGACCAGTTCGTGGGCGTGCCGGAGGCCCGAAGGGTGCGGGCGCCAGGGAGCGTTCGGACCGCCGGGCGGGTCCCCGCGCAGCACGAGGACGTCACGTACGCCCGCGTCCGCGTACGTGCCGATGATCTGCCGCAGTTCGGCCACCGAGTGTCCTACGGCGGTCAGGTGGGCGACCGGGCGCAGGGTGGTCTCGGCGGCGATCCGCCGTGTCAGTTCGACGGTGCGGTCCCGGGAGGAGCCCCCGGCGCCGTACGTCACGGAGACGAAGGCGGGCGACAGGGACTCCACTCGGCGGATCAGATGCCACAGGGCCCGGTCGCCGGCCTCGGTCTTCGGCGGGAAGAACTCGAAGGAGAAGGACGGCCGCCGCGCGGAGACCGGCGACTGCGGGGAGGCGTGCGGGGTCATGGCCGGACCGGTCCCCGTCATCCGTTCACATGGCGCCGCAGCGCCTCCACGCGGTCCGTGCGCTCCCAGGTGAAGTCGGGCAGCTCGCGGCCGAAGTGGCCGTAGGCCGCGGTCCGGGCGTAGATCGGGCGGAGCAGGTCGAGATCGCGGATGATCGCGGCGGGGCGCAGGTCGAAGACCTCGGTGACGGCCTTCTGGATCGCCTCCTCGGGGTACAGGGCGGTGCCGAAGGTCTCGACGAAGAGGCCGACCGGCTCGGCCTTGCCGATGGCGTAGGCGACCTGGACCTCGCAGCGGGAGGCCAGGCCCGCGGCCACGACGTTCTTCGCCACCCAGCGCATCGCGTACGCCGCCGAGCGGTCCACCTTGGACGGGTCCTTGCCGGAGAAGGCACCACCGCCGTGCCGGGCCATGCCGCCGTACGTGTCGACGATGATCTTGCGGCCGGTCAGGCCGGCGTCGCCCATCGGGCCGCCGATCTCGAAGCGGCCGGTCGGGTTGACCAGCAGCCGGTAGCCCTCGGTGTCCAGCTTGATGCCCTCGTCGAGCAGGGCCTTCAGCTCCGGTTCGACGACGTACTCGCGGATGTCCGGGGTCAGCAGCGAGTCGAGGTCGATGTCGGACGCGTGCTGGGAGGAGACGACGACCGTGTCCAGGCGGACCGCCTTGTCGCCGTCGTACTCGATGGTGACCTGGGTCTTACCGTCCGGGCGCAGATAGGGGATGGTCCCGTTCTTGCGCACGTCCGTGAGGCGCTGGGACAGGCGGTGGGCGAGGAAGACCGGCAGCGGCATCAGCGTCGGCGTCTCGTCCGTCGCGTAGCCGAACATCAGGCCCTGGTCACCGGCGCCCTGCCGGTCCAGCTCATCGATCTCTCCACTTGCAGCGGCACCTTCGACCCGGGACTCGTACGCCGTATCCACCCCCTGAGCGATATCCGGTGACTGCGCGCCGATCGACACCGACACGCCGCAGGAGGCGCCGTCGAAGCCCTTCTTCGACGAGTCGTAGCCGATGTCCAGGATCGTGTCGCGGACGAGCTGGGGGATCGGGGCGTAGGCCTTGGTCGTGACCTCGCCGGCCACATGGACCTGACCGGTGGTGATCAGCGTCTCGACGGCGACCCGGGAGGTCGGGTCCTCGCGCAGCAGCGCGTCGAGGATGGTGTCGCTGATCCGGTCGGCGATCTTGTCGGGGTGACCCTCGGTCACGGACTCCGAGGTGAACAGACGACGCGACATGGCACTCCTTGTCGGCTGGGGTGAAGGGAAGGCGCGGTGCCGGTGCGGTGCGGACGTGGCGCTCAGAGGGGATCTGAGGGGATCGAGTCGGTGACCCGGCGGTGGCTCGCGGCCTCAACTGCTAGGTGCAGTAAGGGAGTTGGGCCTGCGGCGTGCGGGTGACGGTTCAGACTCTGCCATGGATGCGGGGACGAACGGTAGGTCCGCCCGTTCGCCGGAGAGCAGCGCGATGGCGTGCGCCGCCGACGCCAGGGTGGTGTGGCGGTTCCAGCCGCCGTAGGAGCGACCGGTGAAGTCCCGTATGCCGATGCGTTCGGTGACGCCTCCGAAGGCGCCGTCGACCTGCCGCGCGAGGGCGGTCAGCCGCACCAGGGCCGCCGGGTCGGCGTCGACCATGTCGGTGAGCCACACCTCGTCGGGCTGCTGCCCGTCACCCGTCCGGGTACGGAGCAGCAGCAGGTCGTACGGGTCGTGGCCGCCGTCCGGCGGCTGGGCCACGGGGTGGTGGGGAGAGCGGACCCGTACCGCCGCGGCCAGGGTGCGCGGCGGGTCCTCGCCGTGCGGCCCCGGATCCGTCGGCGGCCCGTGCAGGCTCTCCGCCGCCGCCAGGATCTTGTGCGTGGAGACCGGACCCGGGCCCAGCCCGCACAGGGCGGGGTCGGACACCGTGAGATGCAGGGTGCGGTACGCCCGCACCAGGAAGGGCGCCCCGACCGCGCGCAGCCGGTGGACCGCCGCGGTGGTGTCCATGTCCGGACCGCACACGTCCATCACCACCGGCAGTGTGCCCCGCAGGTCGGCCGGCAGGCCCAGGTAGGCCGCGGTGGCGCACTCCACCGGGGTCTCGGACACGCGACCGTCGGGGATCGACGCCCGGGTCCGTCGTACGTCGTCCTCCAGCCACTCGGGGGGCAGCAGCAGCCGCCAGGCGAGCGGATAGCAGCCCGCGGGCGAGCCGGCCCACAGGCCGACCGCGTACTGGGCGTTGACCACCTGCCCGCTCCCCGGGAGGAAGCGTCTGTGCACCCCGACGGTGCTGTTTCCCTCCCGCGGTGTGACCAGGCTCCGCAGCACCCAGCCGCTGGGCGGGGCCACCGGTGTCATGAGGTCGGCCACCGCGCGGGCCACGGGCGCCCAGTCCCAGGTGGAGCAACTGACGAAATGGTGCAGGCTCTGTTCGAGCCGCGGGCCGCCGAGGCAGACCGCCATGTTCCGGAAGGACCTGCGCCCGCGCGCGGTCAGCAGGCCCCGTACGTAGGTCAGCGCCATCCTGCGCTGGTCGCTGCGCGGCAGCGAGGCGAAGAGCTGGGTGCCCAGTTCACTGAGCAACTCGTCATGGCCGGACATGCCTCCCCCTTTGGTCATGGCCGAGTGATGTGCGAGATGTGGTGAGTCGTTGAGGTGTCGGTGCCGGGACGCATGGCCGTGCGTGCTCCCCTCCACTCGCGCACGGAATGGAGGGGAGCACGCACGGTCATGGACCCGGTCGGCGACGCGGCGGCAGGCTCACACCGCCGTCGTCTCGGCCTCGGCCGAGGTGCCCTGGGACGGCGCCACCGGCTTCGGAGCCCGGAAGGCACCGGCCGCCGCGAAGATCAGCGCGGCGACGAGGAGGGCCAGGACGGTGAAGCCGGCCACCCCCTTGAAGCCGTCGAACTCGCTCAGCAGCACACCGCCGACCAGGCCGCCGATCGTCGTCCCCGCGTACAGCGCGGTGGTCGACAGGGACGACACCGTGCCGCGCGAGGCCGTCGTCTGCGACAGCAGCATGTTCATGAAGATCGGGTAGGCGAGCCCGAGCATGGCGGACCCGACGGCGAGGCCGGTGAGCGCCAGCCCCAGGTTGGGCGCGAACGGCACCGCGGCGTAGACGACGACCAGGACGGTGAACACCAGTGCCAGCGTGCGGTGTTCGCCGATCCGGCGGATGAGGTGGCTGCCGAAGATGGAGGTGATGGCCATGCCCACGCCGAGGGCCATCATCGAGGCGCCGACCGCGCTGACGCCCAGGCCAAAGTCCCGGTCCAGCCAGGAGCCGATGAAGGAGATCGTCTCGAACACGCCGGTCTGGTAGACGAGATAGGCCACGAGGTACCAGGTGAAGGTCGCCGACCGGAACAACTGGGCGTACGTCCCGAGGATTCCGGTGTTCTCGCCCGCCGTCCGGGAGGACGGCACGGACGGGAAGACCCGGAACAGCAGCAGCCAGGCGATGCCGGACAGCCCCGCCACCACCAGGAACGGCACGTGCCAGGAGATCGCCGCCAGCCAGCCGCCCACCGGCACGCCGACGACCTGCGAGATGGACATGCCCGCACCCGCGATGCCCATGGTCTTCACGATCGAGTCCGGGGCCACCAGGACGGGGATGGACGCCCAGATCTGCGGGGTGACGAGCGCGGCGAACATGCCCGCCAGGAACCGGAACAGGATCATCGTCCACAGGCCCTGCGCCGCGGCACACAGCGCCGTCGCCACCGCGAACCCGGCGAACCCGAGCAGCAGCACGCCCCGCCGGTCCCGGCCGTCCGACAGCGGCCCGGCCACCAGAGCGAACAGCGCGAACCCGAGGGCGTAGGCGCTCACCATCCACCCGGAGACGCTGGTCGACACGTCGAACTCCGCGGCCAGCGTGGGCAGCATGGGGGCCACGAGGAACGTGTCGGTTCCGATGACGAACATGGTCGCGAACGCCAGCCACGCGATGACCCCGCTGGACGGGGCACGACCGTTCCGTGTGCTCTGTGCCTGTGTCACGGCTTTCCTTTCCGATCACATGGGTCGCGGGGCCCGCCGGCTCAGTCGGCCGGCCGCCGGCCCCAACTCGAATAGATGAAGGTCGATACGTCGGGGGCGGGGCCGCTCTCCACCAGTGCGCGCGCCCGCTCGACCTGCTCCTCGGTGGCGAGACCGGCCTCGACGAGACTCCGGCCGCTCTGCACCAGCCGGATACGCAGCAACTCGTCCTGGACGGCGTCGATGCCGAGCCCGCCCGGCGTGACCGACACGCCCACGGAGGTGAGCCCCGCCGCGGCCAGCTTGGCCGGCAGCCGGCGCGCCCACGCCAGGTCGATGCCCTGCGCGGCGAGGGCGTCCAGCCAGGCCCGCTGCACCCGCTGCCACTCCGGGTACGGGGAGTCCTCGGCCGGCAGGAAGTAGACGTCCTCCAGGACGAGCCAGCCGCCGGGGGCGAGCCACCGCACGGCCCGCCGCAGCACTTCCTCTCGCTGGGGCAGATGCATGAACACCGCGCGGGCGTGCACCAGGTCGAACGAGCCGGGTGCGAAGTCCTCCTCGTTGACGTCCATGCGCCGCACGGTCAGGTGCGGGGCGCGGTCGGCGTCGAGGAAGCGGGGGTCGATGTCGGCGGCGACCACGCCGCCCCGCGGCACGCGGTCGGCGAGCCAGTAGGCGATGGAGCCGGCGCCCGCGCCGAGTTCCAGGCAGCGCCAGGTCGGCGCGATGTCCAGCTGCTGGAGGACCTTGACGGTGGCCGGGTCGTAGCTCTCCTCCAGCAGGCGCAGCCGGGTCCCCTCGGTGGGCAGGTCCTTGCTCAGCAGGCCCGTGGTGTAGGCCTCGGCGGTCGCGGTGGTGTCGTTCATCGCGGTGATGCCCTTCTGGTCGCGGGCCGTCAGGCGAGGTAGCCGGAGGAGTGGAGGATGCGCAGCCAGGTGCCGTCGGGCTGCCGGCGGGCCACCTGGTAGCGGCCGATGCTGTGGTCGGCCGCGATCGTCGACGTGAGGGCCAGGTCGCCGTGGCGCAGCGTCGGCAGCGACTCCTCCATCGCGTAGTGGGACTGCTTCTTCAGCATTTCCTCGAACGCCCGGCGTATCGCCTCGCGGCCGACGATCGTGTTGCCGATCGGAAAGGCCATGACCGCGTCGGGCTCATAGAGTTCCGCGAGCCCTTCGGCGTCTCCGGCATTCGCCAGTTCGACCCAGATGCGGGCCAGGTCCTCAGGGGTCTGGGCACGTTCGCGAGCGGTGGTCATCGTGTCATTCCCTCTCTTCTGGTCGACGATTTCCCGGGCTGTTTCTCCGGCGCCTGCCGAGTCCTTGTCACCCCGGGCCTCCGGCGGCAGGTCCGCGGACGCCAGCAGCGCCCGCGGGTCGTACACGGCCCGGATCTCGGTGATCCGCCCGTCCCGCACCCGCATCCAGTTCGCCACGGGGGTGGGTGCGGCGATGGTGGTGTGCAGGTCGAACCAGGTCGTGACGTCGTCACCGGCCGTGAAGGTCCTCTGGATCACGAGGCCGGTGGTGACGGACGCCATCCGGGCCAGGGACTCCCGGCACGCGTCGGCGTCGTCGAGCCGCGCGAGCGGACCCGTGTACGAGAACTCCTTGTCGGCCAGCAGCGCACGCAGGGCGGTGAAATCCCGCGTACGCCACGCCTGGAAATAGGCGGCAGCCACCTTTTCGGCGTCGTCAGCCACTGCGTCTCCTTGGTTTCCGGAGAAAACACTTCGCGTATCCCGAGCGCCGGGCTTCTCCATTTCCCTGTGGACGCTTGTGGAGGGCGTCACGGGGATCGAGTCTGCGCGCGCGGCGAAGGGCCCGCCACGGGCGGCGGGGAACTATGTCAGGTCGGGCTCAGGGCTGCAGACGGCGGGAGATCCAGCCGTTGCCGGCGCGGTCGTAGCGCAGGCGCTCGTGCAGTCGGTCGGTGCCGTTGGCCCAGAACTCCACGGTGTCGAAGCGCAGCAGGAATCCGGCGTACCGCTCGGGCCGGGGCAGCGGGCCGCCGTCCGCGGCGAGCCGGTCCACCTCGGCGCGCAGCGCGTCCAGGTCGAGCAGGTCCTCGCTCTGCCGGGACGCCACCGACATGGGGTGGGTGAACGGCGGGCGGGAGAACCACAGTTCGTCGGCGACCGCCTCGGACAGCCGTTCCACGGCGCCGCTGACGATGATCTGCTGGCTGGTCTCACGCCAGTACAGGACACCCGACGCGAAGGGGTTGGCCGTCATCTCACGGCCCTTCTGGCTGTCCGCGTGGGTGGCGAAGACGAACCCCTCGTCGGTGATCCGGTTGAGGGCGACCGTACGGGTCGAGGGGCGCCCGCGCTCGTCCGCGGTGGCCAGCGCCAGCGCGCGGGGTTCGCGCACGCCGAGCCGGACGGCCTCGTCGAACCATGCGCGGACCAGCGGCACCGGGTCGGCGGGCGGGGCGAGGAACTCGGGGAAGGCGATGTCGACGGTGCCCGTGAGGGTTTCCGACCTGCCTGTGCTCATGGGTAGTGGCTCCGTTTCGGTGTCGGAGTTGCTGTGTCGGACGTCAGATCCGTGCGGTGCCGTGGGCGAAGACCGCGCCGCTGCCGCCGACGTCGACCGAGGTGATCCGGTCGCACGTGCCCTCGGCGCACGCGACCATCAGGGAGGGGCGGCAGATCTCGACGCCCTGGAGGATCTCGATGCGCCGCCCGTACTCGGCCAGCCCGTGCCGGGCCAGATGGATGGCGAGCGGGCCGGCGGCGGACCCGGTCGCCGCGTCCTCGACGACGCCGTACGCGGGCGAGAACATACGGCTGCGCCACTGGGTGCCCGAGCCCGCGAAGCAGTTGGCCGCCATGTCCGGGAACCGGGACAGCGCGCGGTGGTCCGGGTGGAGGGCGGACAGCGCCTCGAGGCTCTCCAGGCCGACGAAGACGTGCCGGGGGCCGTTGCGGTAGATCTCCACGGGCAGCGTGGAGCTCTTCACGCCCAGCGCGTCGAGGAGTTCGTCGGCCTTCTCGAACGGCTCCCAGGTGGGCACCGGCTGGCGCATCCGCGCGGCCACGGCCCGGTCGTCCGCGTGGTCCACGTCGAAGGGGATGGTCCCCATCGCCGTCTCCAGCCGCAGTTCGCTCCGCCCGGTCTCGTCGCCCAGCGCGATGGCGGTGCCGAGCAGCGGATGGCCGGCGAAGGGCAGCTCGTTGACCGGGGTGAAGATACGGATCCGGGCGTCCCCGCCGTTCCGCGGGGCGAGGACGAACGTGGTCTCCGAGAGGTTCATCTCCCGGGCGATGCGCTGCATCCGCTCGCCGGGGATGTCGTCGGCGTCGAAGAAGACCGCCACGGGATTGCCCTGAAGGGGCTCGGTGGCGAAGGCGTCCACGACGACATATCTGTGCATGGTTACCTCCAGCGGTGGTCAGGTGGGTATGCCTTCGCGGCGGACGGCGGGCACCGGGATTCCGAGGGCGCGCAGCTGCTCGTTCGGGTTCATGAACTCGCGCTGTCGCTTGATCTGCCCGTTCTCGAATTCGAAGGAATGGAGGAAGTGGTTCTTGTAGTAGCCCTCGGGATATCCGGGGAACAGGATTTTGCCCTCGCCGTCGCACTCCACCCAGAAGAAGTTCGGGTCCTGGGTCTCGAAGATGCGGACGTTCTTCCACTCCCAGTCGGGGAAGCACTTCAGCGACCACACCGCGTGCTCACCGAGCCGGTCCCGGCCGTGCGTCATGATCGGCTTGCCCGTGTCGTTGGTCCACAGCCCGCCGCTGCCGTCCTCGGTGAACAGCAGGTGACGGCGGAGCCGGTCCTCACCCCTGGTGTTCATGTACTGCTCGACGATCGCCCGGTTGTGACGGCGCAACTCCGCCTCGTCGGCGAAGCCCTCGGGCAGCGTGAATTCGGACATGACGGTGTTCCCCTTCGGTTCGAGATGGCGAACGGAAATCCCGAGAAGAGTGTTCGAAGAAGTCTTCGACTCGGACTGTGTCGAGCCTAGCGGGCGCTCTGTGGCCGGAAAAGGAAACTCGTACCGCACAATTCGGTGCCGCTGTTTCCGCGGGCACGACGAAAAGCCCACCCACACAGTGGGCGGGCTTTCTTCGGTTTACTCAGCCGACGCGGCCGCTCATGCCGCGCTCTTCGAATGTCCGGCGAGCGCGTCGGCCAGGGCGTTCCACTCCGCGGCGCGGCGGGCCGCCAGGGAGCGGACGAGCGGGGCCCAGTACTCGGGGAGCGTCGCCGTGATCCGCTCCCACTGGGCGGGTGTGAACTCCGTGCTGAACAGGGCCCGCAGCAGCAGACGGCCGGGTTCCGAGGCCTTCAGCGCGGGGTCCTTGGCCAGCTTCCGCAGGTCCGGGCTCCCCGGTGCCCGCTGGGGATCGGGCGGGGAGGGCCGCCGGGGGATCCGCGGGACGTCGGCCGCGGGCGGCCGGACGGCCTCGCGCTCCCGCCCGCGGGCGACGCCGCGCTCCTGCTCGCGGACGGCCTCCCGCTGACGCTCGGGCACCGGATCCTGCCCGCGGTTCAGCCGGTTCCGTACGTCCCGGACCGTCCCCAGGGACAGTCCGGACTTGCGGGCCAGCTCCCGCAGGGACGCCTCGGGATCGGCGGCCAGCAGGGCGGCGACGCGGCGCCGCCCCTCGGCGCTGCTGACCGGCCGCGCGCTGCCGTCCCGGCCGATCCGGCGGTCCAACTGCGGAATTTCCGCACTCGCACAGCGGCGCAGCCGGCCCACCGTCTTGTCGCTGAGCCCGGTGCGCTCCGCGATCGCCCGGTCGGACCAGTGCGGGTGGGAGGTGAGGATGCGGACCGCGGCGAGCCGGCGCTCGGCGCGGGACAGCGGCAGGCCGTGCCGGACGTTCAACTGCACGGACAGCACATAGGCGTCGGCCTCGCTGCCGTCGAACCAGCGGACCTGGATCTCCCGGCGGCCGCGCAGCAGGGTGGCCGCCAGCCGGTGCATGCCGTCGACGACCCGCATCGTGGGCCGGTGCACCAGGATCGGCTCGAAGTCGTGCGGGGACTCGGCGAGTTCGCGGACATGGCCGTCGTCCTGCCGCTGGGAGCGCGGCGAGTCGGCCGGTTTCAGCAGCGCGATCGCAACCGTCTCGGGAGGTGTGGCGACGACATCGGATATTCGCGTGGCCGGACCGGTGGCGACTGTCACGAGCGCTTCCCCCTCGGCTGAAGAATCTCGGCACCCTGCGCTAGTGGCCGATCATGTGGTGCGCGCCGGAATGGCTCAAAGGGGAAGGTGCTACTCCGTCAAGTGCGCCGGAGTACGTCAAGTAGGCCTGTGACCTGCGGTGTCCTCAGGAAATCGCAAGGTCGGTACGCGACGTGGCCAGGTCCTCGCGCAGGGCCGGGAACAGCTCGGCGAACCCGGCGGGACCGTGTTCCACGGTATGCCGCGCGCTGTCGTAGCGGGCGGCCAGGCCACCGGAGAAGAGCCAGTGGCGGCCGTCCGGCGCGTGGTGGGTGGTGTGGCAGGTGTCGATTCCGTTCGCGAAGACCGTCCCGGCCAGTCCCGGCCAGTAGGCCACGATCGGCCGGACCGGCTCGGTGACCCGACCCTCGCGGGTGTCGTACTGCAGCGCCCTGTCACCGCGGAAGAACCAGAAGAGGCCGTCCCTGGGTCCGGGCGGGCAGACCGCGTCGACGCCCTGCGCGAACCCGGCCGCCTCGCCGGAGAACCGGAACAGATCACCCACCGGGCACGGGCCTTGCAGCACGGCCCCCTCGACGCTGTCGTACTGCAGGACCTGATCGCCCGCGAAGAACCAGTGGTAGCCGTGCGGGGCGTGGTACGTCGTGTAGCAGGCGCCGGCGCCCCGGGCGATCGGCGTGCCCATCAGCAGCGGCCAGTGCCAGGCGAGCGACGCGGCCGGCAGGACGACGGTGTCGTCCACCGCGTCGTACAGCAGGGCCGTCTCGCCGCCCCGGCCGCCGAAGAACCAGTACTGGCCCTCCTGTTCGGCGTGGCGGCACAGGCCGGTGATGCCGCCGTCGGGCGAGGGACCGGAGGAGGCCTCGGCCAGGAGCCGGAGGATCAGGTCACCACTGCGGGTCATGGGCTCTCCTGTGTGGAAGGGCGGTCGTCGACTTCGTGCGGAGCGGTCGTCGTACGCCGGGCACGGTGACCGCCGGTGCACAGCATCGCCGCCCGCCGCGCCGCGCCGCCCGTCCGCGGCCGTTGTCTGTCAGGTCCGCCGTCGACCTGACATAGTGCGCGGGCCCGCGTTGCCCGGAGCGGACCGCCGGGGGGAGGGTCGGCCCGGTGAGCGGTGCGTGCCGACGCCGGGCCGTGTCGCGGGCGAA
The DNA here is from genome assembly GCF_055572035.1 of Streptomyces sp. NPDC030838. Classification (NCBI taxonomy): domain Bacteria; kingdom Bacillati; phylum Actinomycetota; class Actinomycetes; order Kitasatosporales; family Streptomycetaceae; genus Streptomyces; species Streptomyces sp. NPDC030838. The sequence continues at coordinate 113,120 of NZ_JBVIED010000020.1, forward strand.
CTTCCCCCGTCGACCGCGGCACGGCCGGAGCGGCACGCACCTCGGGACCGGCTGTCGGCGGCCGGCCCCGGAACGCCGGATCACCGGTTGTGCGGCACGGTCGCAGCCTTGCCGCACAACCGGTCCGGGGTGTGCGGCCTTGCCGCGGCACTCCTCGCCGGCCGTGCCGCGTCCCTCACGCGGGCAGCGACTCCGGGTGGCGGCCCGGGAAAGGGCAGCCGGTCAGCGCCAGCAGGGGCGCCGCCTTCACCGCGGTCTCCTCGTATTCGGCGGCCGGGTCCGACAGGGCGACGACGGCGCCGCCGACGCCGTAGCGGATCCGGCCCGGGGTGACCAGGGCGGTGCGGATCACCACGCTGAGGTCGGCCGCCCCGGTCAGGGAGAAGTAGCCGACGGCGCCCGAGTAGGCACCGCGCGGACCGGCCTCCAGCTCGTCGATCAGGCGCATGGTCCGGATCTTCGGCGCGCCGGTCATCGAGCCCGGCGGGAAGGCCGCCCGCACACAGTCCACCGCCCCGGACCCCGGGCGCAGCCTCGCCCGGACCGGACTCACCAGCTGGTGCACGGTGGCGTAGGTCTCGACCCGGAAGATGTCGTCGGCCTCGACCGAGCCGGTGACGGCGTGCCGTCCGAGGTCGTTGCGGACCAGGTCGACGATCATCAGGTTCTCCGCGCGGTCCTTCTCGTCGGCGCGCAGGTCCGCCATGAGCGCGGCGTCCTCGGCCGGGGTCGCCCCCCGCGGCCGGGTGCCCTTGATGGGCCGGGACTCGGCGATCCCGTCGCCGTCGACGCGCAGGAAGCGTTCGGGGGACGTGCTGAGCAGGGACAGCGGACCGAAGCCGAGCAGCGCGCCGTACGGGGCGGGGCTGTGGCGGCGCAGGAAGCGGTACGCCTCCCAGACGTCCACGTCCCCGTGCGCCTCGGCCATGTTGGTCAGGCACACCTCGTACGTCTCGCCCGCGGCGATCTCCTCCTGGGCGCGGGCGATCATCCGCAGATACGCCTCGCGGTCGTGGCGCAGCCGGATGCCGGGCAGCGGTGCGGAGGCCGGGCCCGGCTCCGGGGCCCGGCCCGCCACCGCGGCCAGCGCGTCCGCCGTGGCACGCAGCCAGTCGCGGGCCGCCGCCCCGTCGCCGTCCTCCTCGGCGAGCGCCAGCAGATGCGTGGTCCCGGTGGCGTGGTCGAGGACCACGGCCCGGTCGGCGAAGACCATGACGGCGTCGGGATCCTCCGACGGGTGGCCGGTGCCGCCACCGCACTCGGCCTTGAGCTCGTAGCCGAGGTAGCCGACCCAGCCCAGGGCGAAGTCGCAGGGCAGCTCGGGGACCTGGACGCGGACGGAACGCAGGTCGCGGTCCAGCCAGTCGAGGAACGCGCCCGACACCACCTGGGTCCCCGCGGCGGAGCGCACGGTGACGGTACGGCTGCGCACATCGGCCTCCGCGACGCGGGCGAGCGGCCCGGAGGCGTCGCCCATGACGGAGAACCGGCCCATGCCGGCGTCGGGCCTGCTGCTGTCGAGCCAGAACGCGTACGGGCCTCCCCGGAAGAGCCGGTCGAAGGCCACCTCGTCGCTCCACCGGGTCTCCACGCTCTCACTGAGCACCCGCAGCGAGCGCCCGGGAGCAGCACTCGACGCAGGGGACCTGCCACCGGACTCCGGCCGGGCGGCCACCGCATCGGTACGCGTCTCCCGGCGGCCCCGGCCCCGCTCGGCGTGCCAGGAGGCGCTCAGCCGGGTGAAGTTGTGGAGGAGGTCGCGGCCGTGGCGGGTGAGGATCGACTCCGGGTGGAACTGCAGGCCCCACCTCGGGCGCTCCCGGTGCTCGACGGCCATCAGGACGCCGTCCGGGGTCCAGGCCACCGCCCTCAGCTCGTCCGGCAGGTCCGTCACCGCCAGAGAGTGATAGCGCACCGCGTCCAACGGCGAGGGCAGGCCCTCGAACAGCCCCGATCCGTCGTGCAGTACGGATGACACCCGGCCGTGGCAGGGCTGCGGTGCCCGGGAGACGGTCGCCCCGTGCGCCAGGGCCAGGCCCTGGTGGCCGAGGCAGATGCCGAGCAGCGGCAGGTCGGCGTGGTCCAGGATCTCGCGGCAGATCCCGAAGTCCGCGTCCACCGACGGGTTCCCGGGTCCGGGCGAGAGCACAACGTTGTCGAACTCCGCGAGGAGCCCTCGGTGCCAGCGGGGGTCGTCGTTGCGCAGGACCACCGGTTCGCGTCCGCTGACCTCGGCCAGGTAGTGGAAGAGGTTGTAGGTGAACGAGTCGTAGTTGTCTATGAGGAGCGTGCGCACTCTGGTTCCGTGACGTGTTGACGGTGCGGACGGCGTCGGAGCACCGGACGGGGCGGTCGACGTCCCTGATCCGTACGGCCGTTCAGGAAGCAGGCGTGATCTCGTAGAGGATGTGCTCGATCGTCTCCGGGCCCTCGGCGAAGGCGCGCCGGCAGAGCACGGTCAGCTCGCGCTCGCAGGCGGCGGCCAGTTCGTGCAGGCGGTCCAGGTCGCCGCGGTCACTGAACTGCAACAGCGCCCGGCCGCCCGCGGTCAGCCTGAGCGGCGCCTCGACCAGATAGCGCCGGTGCGCCTGGTATCCCGGGTCGACGTAGGCCGCCTCGTGGAGCGACTCGTAGCGGTAACCCTCCGGCGCCAGAACGAAGTTGGAGTGCCAGTACACCGTGTCGAACCGCTCGTCGGCGTCCAGGGCGGAGAACAGGTCGCCGTGCAGGGCCCGTACGCGATCGCCGACCCCGTGCCGTTCGGCGTTCAGCCGGCTGTTCTCCACGGCGACCGCGCTGATGTCCGTGGCGACCACCCGCTCGGCCCCGGCCAGCGCCGCGGACACCGCGATGACGCCCGTGCCGGACCCGATCTCGATGAACGACCCGTCTCGGCGGTAGCGCGGCTCCCCGTCTCCGACAAGTCCCAGGATCTCCATGGCCACTTGGGTGGTGGCCGAGAACGGCGGCGCGAACACGCCCTCCAGCAGATCCCACTCCCGGCCCGCCATCGCGAACGTCCTCGGCCGGTCCGCACGGGTCAGCGCGCTCCGGCTGCGCTCCAACGACCGCACGTAGCTCTTGAGTTCTGTCATCCTCACCCCTTGCCACAGCGGGGTGCCGTTCCCCTCAGCCCCCAGAGACATCATTTTTCACACAGCAGACCGACAGGAAGGTGCTCCCGGAACACCGCGAGGGCACCTCACCGGTGCTACCACCACACCCCGAGTGCCTCGGCAGACCGGCTTCCGCTTGCCTCGTGCAAACGAATGTACGTATCGTCATCTGGCTTGGTCTCATCTTCTGTGTAAGGGGCACTGGTGGATCCGGACGCTGCCTCGACGGATTCTCCGGCGCTCGCCGTCCTGGAGCTGCTCGCCCAGGAGGCGCCCCCCGCCCGGCTCGAGGAACTGCTCCGGCTCGCCCGGCACCAGGGCACACCGCAGGGACGGCTGGACGAACTGGAGCAGGCGGTCCGGCTGGCGCTGGACGTCCACGCGTCGCTGGAGCAGCGGCGCAGACGCGAGGCGGGGCTCATGGCCCTGATCGACACCAGCCAGGGCATGGCGTTCCGCGACGGTCTCGACGACCTGATGAACACCGTGACGAGCCAGGCCCGTCGGCTGCTCAACTTCGACATGGCGTGGGTCAGTCTGAGCCTGCCGGACGGCGGTTCGTACGTGCACACCTCGAAGGGCGAGATCACCGCGAGCAGCGTGGGCCTGGAGCTGGCGACCGGGTTCGGCCTCGGCGAGCGGGTCCTGCGGACGCAGGCGCCCCTGTGGACCCCCGACTACCTGACCGACGACCGTTTCTCCCACGCCCCGGCGATCGACGAGGTGGTCGACTCCGAAGGCCTCCACGCGATCCTCGCCGTGCCGCTGACCCACGACGGCACCTCCGTCGGCGCGCTCTACGGGGCGTCACGAGGACGCCGGCACTTCTCTCCCGACGAGGTCAGCCTGCTGAGTTCGCTCGCGGTCCTGGCGGCGTCCGCCATCGAGGAGACCCGGCGGCTGGAACGCCTCCGGGCCGGCCAGGCCGAGGCGGAGGAGGAGCGGTGCCGCCTGGCGGTGCGCCTGGCCGGTCTCGAGCACCTGACGGAGATACAGGCCCGGCTGTCCGGGATGCTCCTCACCGGCAGCACCCTGCACGACGTCCTCGAACTGGCCCGCGGCGAACTGCGGGGCGTGCTCCTGCTGCGGGACGCCGACGGACGGACCCTGGCCGGGACCGGCGACATCCCCTCGGCCACCCCGGACCGGGTGGTCAGGGCGCTCGCCGAGTCGCAGGCGATCGAGGCACCGGTCGCCCTGACGGACACCGTATGGGCCACCCACGTCACCACGGGCGTCGACGCCCCGGGTGTCCTGCTGGTGCAGCGGAGCACCCCTCTCAGCGAGGAGGAGCACCGCCTGCTGTACGCCGTCGGCCAGACGGCGGCTCAGATGCAGTTGCTCGCGCACAGCGCCGGGGCGGCGGCCGGACCCGCGCGCGACGAGTGCCTGGACGCGCTCCTCGCGGGCGGCGCCCAGCCTCCGCGCCGCATGATCGAGCGGGTCCGGCGCCTCGGCGTGGACCCGGAGCGCCCGCACGCCGTCCTCGTCGTCCGCCCCGAGGCCGCCAAGCAGGGGGAGACCGCCGTATGGGCCTCCTCGTACGCGTACCGGCACCGCGGCCTGAAGACCGTACGCGGCGAGTGCCTGGTCCTGCTGCTGCCGGCCGAGGACCCATCGGCCGCGGCGCGCACGGCGGCCGACGAGCTCTCCCGCGTCCTAGGCCATCCGGTCACGGTCGGGGCGGCGGGCGTCGCCGCCGGTCTGGGTTCGGTCGCCAAGGCCCACCAGGAGGCCCGCCGTTGCCTGGACGCCCTGGTCTCCCTGGGCGCCACGGGCGGCGCGGCGTCCGCGCGCGACCTCGGCTTCCTGGGGCTGCTGCTCTCCGACGACCACGACGCCGACACCTTCATCGACTCCGTCGTGGGCCCGGTGCTCGACTACGACAGCAGGCGCTCCACCGACCTGGTCCGCACCCTGGAGGCGTACTTCACCTCCGGCAGCAGCCCCACGCGCGCGGCCGCAGACCTCCACGTCCACGCCAACACGATCGCCCGCCGTCTGCAACGGATCACCGAACTCCTGGGCCCCGACTGGCAACAGCCGGCGAACGCCCTGGAGATCCAGCTGGCCCTGCGCCTGCTGCGGACCCGGGAGGCGGTCCACCGGGGCGTGTAGCGGACGTGACGGTGAGGACCGCCCGACAGACGATGAGCCGGCCGTCACGGCTACCCGCCGACAATCACGGCACACGCGCCGGCCGTCACGCAGACCGCCGCACCTGCTCGGTGAGACGTACCTGCTCGGCGAGGCCGTCGGCCATGCTGTCGCCCGCCAGCGCCACCACCGCGTGGGCCGCGGAGGCCAGCGTCACATGGCGGTGCCAGCCGCGGAACGACCGCCCCTCGAAGTCCTTGAGCCCGACACGCTCCCCCACCTCTTCCAGGTCATGGCGGGCCCGTGCGGCCAGCTTGGTCATGCGCAGCAGGGCGCTCGCCGGTACAGAGGCCATGTTGGTGACCCACATCGCCGAGGGCGCACGCCCGGCGGCCTCCCACTCGCCCAGCAGCACGAGGTCGGCGGAGCCGGGGCCGGTCCGGCTCAGGCGCGCGGACGTGCTCGCCGCGCCCACCCGCACCGTGACGGCCGTCGAGACACGGCGGGGGCGGGACGGCCCGGCCGGGTCGGTCCACTCGACCGGCCGGCCGAGTCCCCTGACCGCCATCAGGATCTGCTCCGCGCCGAGGGGCCCGGCGCCGTGGCCGGGCAGGGCGGGGTCGCGCACGGTGAGCCGGCTCGCCCCGCCGACCCGTACGATCACGGGCACGCCCGCCTCGGTGAACCGGCCGACGGTGGCGGCGACACGCGCGACATGGACGTTGAGCACCACGGGCCGCAACGAAACCCGCCAGGACGTCATGGTCTCCAGTACGGCGGCGGAAGCGCACTCCTCCTCCGTCTCCTCACCGATCCCCTCGGGCACCTCGGCCCGGCGGCGCCGGTTGTCGTCCTGCACCCAGGTCTGGGGGAGGTGCAACCGCCAGTGCAGCGGAGCGCTGAAGGTCTCGGAGGCATGCCAGACGCCGAAGGCGTGCTGCCCCCGGAACGCCTGCCCCAGACAGGGGTCAAACACCTGATCGACCCCGACGGAGTGCTCACCGGCCTTGAGGATCGGCATGGACCGCACCACCCACGCATGCGGAGCCGCGACCTGCTCCAGATGGGCGGCCAGCGCCTCCCGCACCGGCATCCAGTCCCAGGTGGAACTGCTGATGAAGTGGTGCAGGCTCTGCTCGGCGGCCGGACCGCCGACATGGGCGGCGATGTTGCGGATGGACTTGCGCCCCCTGGTTCTCAGCAGGCCACGCAGATACTGCTCGCCCTTCTGCCGCTGGTCCCGCCGGGAGAACGAGGCGAACAACACGTCGGCCAGCTCCCGCGCCGGCCCCTCCCACGCGTCCCCGGAACCACCGGCGGCGACGCCGCTGACGGCCGGACCACTGGTGCCAAGCCGCAGATGGGACCTCGACACGTCCCGCCCGAATCCGATGTCCATGCCCCCGAACACGAAAACCTACCCCTTCGACGCCGTGGCGGTATCCGTCCGTGGCAAGACTCTGCCCTCCTCCCGTCCGGAACACGAGGTGCGCGGACCCCCACGCCACCCCACGGCCCGGTCGCCCGACCACCACCGCCGTCAACCCAAGGTCCCCCACCAGCACCACAGAACCCAACGACCACCGCCCCCGCAGGTGCCCTGGCCACACCACTGGCCGCCACGCCCCGGCTCAGTACATGTGCGGGATGCGGCAAGTCGAGTCGCGGCGTCAGCACTCCGTCAAGGTCGTGCGCAGCGACGTCAGCGTCTCGTCAGGGCCCGGCAGGGACCCCCGCAACACCGGGCATAGCGTCGAAGGCGAGCCCCGGCCCGCCTCCCCGCGGCCGGGGCGTTCCGGACCACTCGCTCGCTGCCTTTCGGGAGGCACCCATGGCAGGGCTTCTGTACGGCGACGACCCCGACCCCTCCGAACCCTCCGATGGACCCCCGGCCGGACCTCTGTACGTCCCGGTCCGGCCGGGCTTCTCCGGGTGTGCGGCCCGGATCTTCCGCACTCCGCTCGGCGAGCGCACGGCCGTCGGCTTCACCTCCGCGCACCGGCTGACCGCCACCCTCGGCGCCGACCAGACCTGGATCCGCCTCGCCGAACCCGCCCTGCGCGCGCTGACCGCCCCGCTCGGCATCACCACCGTCACGGTGGACCCGCAGTTCACCGCCCCGGCCCCCGCGCCGGTCACGCCGGTCACCTTCGGGACCTCGACGCTGCGAACGGCCTGAGAGGGGCGGACACGATGACCACGGTTCACGAACCCACCGCCCCGATCAGGACCGGCGACCTGTCGGTGTGGCCCAGGACCACCACCCAGCCGGTGCGCGGCGCCCTCGCGGTGGGCGGCGTACCGCTCGCCGAGCTGGCCGACCGCTTCGGCACCCCCGTCTACGTCCTCGACGAGACCGAGGTCCGCGACCGCTGCCGTACCTACCGGGACGCCTTCCCCGAAGCCGAAGTCCTCTACGCCGCCAAGGCGTTCCTCTGCCGGGCCATGGCCCGCTGGATGGACGAGGAGGGCCTGGGCCTGGACGTCTGCTCCGCCGGCGAACTCGAACTCGCCGTCACCACCGGCTTCCCGGCCGACCGGATCGTGCTGCACGGCAACGCGAAGTCCCCCCGAGACCTGGACACCGCCCTGCGCCTGGGCGTCGGACGCATCGTCATCGACAGCCCGTCGGAGATCGCGCGACTGGCGGCGGCCGTGGGTCCGGGCGGACACCAGAGGGTCATGGTCCGCGTCGTCCCCGGCATCTGCGCGGGCGGCCACGAGAAGATCCGTACCGGCACGGACGACCAGAAGTTCGGCCTGTCCATGGCCGACGGCTACGCCCAGCACGCCATCGCCCGTCTGCTCGGCCAACCGCAGCTCGAACTCACCGGTCTGCACTGCCACCTGGGCTCCCAGATCACCAGCGTCAAGCCCTACCTCGCCGCCGTACGCCGCATGGTCGGCCTCATGAGCCGCCTGTACGAGCAGCACGGCCTGGTCCTGCCCGAGCTGGACCTCGGCGGCGGCCACGGCATCGCCTACCGTCCCGGTGAACAGGCCCTCGACCTCGCCACGTTGGCCCGCAAGGTCCGCGCGGAACTGACGGAGGCCTGCGGCACGGCCGGCCTCCCGGTCCCGCGCCTGATCATCGAGCCGGGCCGGGCGATCGTGGGACCGGCGGGAGTCGCCCTGTACCGCGTCCTGTCGGTGAAGCACACGGGCGACCACGTCTTCGTAGCGGTCGACGGCGGCATGAGCGACAACCCGCGCCCCGCCCTGTACGGCGTCCGCTACGCCCCTCGCCTGATCGGCCGCCACAGCACCGCGGCCCCGGCCCGTATGACGGTGGTCGGCCGCCACTGCGAGGCGGGCGACATCCTGGCCGCCGACGCCCGACTCCCCGCCGACACACGCCCCGGCGACCTGCTCGCCGTCCCCGTCGCGGGCGCCTACCACCTGTCCATGGCCTCCGGCTACAACCTGGTCGGCCGCCCACCCGTGGCCGCCGTACGCGACGGGATCGCCCGCCTGCTGATCCGCCGCGAGTCCCTGGCGGACATCAGCAGCCGCGACGTGGGCCTGTGACGACCCACATCGCGGCTGTGGCGGCTACTTCGGGTCGCGGTTGAACAGTGACTTGGACCAGACGTAGCCGAGCGCCGCGAGCCCCAGGCACCAGGCGACGGCGAGCCATCCGTTGTGGCCGATCTCGGTGCCGAGCAGCAGCCCGCGCAGGGTCTCGATGGCCGGCGTGAACGGCTGGTACTCGGCGATCGGCTGGAACCAGCCCGGCATCGCGTTGACCGGGACGAAGGTGCTGGAGATCAGCGGCAGGAAGATCAGCGGCATCGCGTTGTTGCTGGCGGCCTCGGGGTTCGGGCTGGACAGGCCCATGCCGACGGCGATCCAGGTGAGCGCCAGGGCGAACACCGTGAGCAGCCCGAACGCCGCGATCCACTCCAGGGCGGTGGCGTCCGTGGACCGGAAGCCGATGGCCACCGCGATGGCGCCGACGAAGACCACGCTCATCACGCATTGCAGCACGCTGCCGACGACGTGTCCGATGAGGACGGAACCCCGGTGGATCGCCATCGTGCGGAAGCGGGCGATGATGCCCTCGGTCATATCCATGGCGACGGACACCGCGCTGCCGATCGTCGTACTGCCGATGGTCATCAGCAGCAGGCCCGGTACGAGATACGCGAGGTACTCGGACCGGTCGGCACCGCCGTCGATGCCCGCGCTCATGGTGTCGCCGAAGATGTAGACGAAGAGCAGCAGGAGCATGACCGGCGTGAGCAGCAGGTTCAGGGTGAGGGACGGGTAGCGCCGGGCGTGCAGGATGTTGCGGCGCAGCATCGTGGACGAGTCGCGTACGGCGAGGGACAGGGAGCTCATCGGACAGCCTCCGTCAGGGCGAAGAAGACGTCGTCGAGGTCGGGGGTGTGCACGGTCAGCTCGTCGGCCTCGACACCGGCGGAGTCCAGCCAGTCGAGGAGGGAACGCAGTTCGCGCTGGCTGCCGCCGCTCGGGATCTGAAGGGTGAGGGACTCGTCGTCCCGGGAGGCCTCGCGCAACGCGGAGGCGGCGGACTGGTACGCGGTCGGATCGGTGAACCGGAGCCGGACATGGCCGCCGGGGACGATCCGCTTGAGCTCTTCGGCGGTGCCCTCGGCGGCGATACGGCCGTCGTGGAGCACTGCGATGCGGTCGGCGAGTTCGTCAGCCTCCTCGAGGTACTGGGTGGTGAGGAAGACGGTCACCCCGCCCGTGACCAGCTCCCTGATGATCTGCCACATGTTGTGGCGGGAGCGCGGGTCGAGGCCGGTGGTCGGCTCGTCGAGGAAGATGATCCGCGGGCTGCCGACGAGGGTCATGGCGATGTCGAGGCGGCGCTTCATGCCGCCGGAGTAGGTGGAGGCGGGCTTCTTCGCGGCCTCGGTGAGGTCGAACCGCTCCAGCAGCTCAGCGCTGACCCGGCGGCCCTCGCGCTTGGACAGGTGGTGCAGGTCCGCCATGAGGAGCATGTTCTCCTCGCCGGTGATCAGCCCGTCGACAGCGGAGAACTGCCCGGTGACCCCGATCGCGGCGCGCACGGCCTGCGGGTTGGCGGCGAGGTCGTGGCCCGCGACCTGGGCCTGCCCGCCGTCGGCGGCGATGAGGGTGGAGAGGATCTTCACGGCGGTCGTCTTGCCGGCGCCGTTGGGCCCGAGCAGCGCGAACACGGACCCGGCCGGGATACGCAGGTCGATGCCGTCGAGGACGGTCTTGTCGCCGTAGGACTTGCGCAGTCCGACGGCGGAGACGGCAGCGGGCGACGACTGCGGACCGTCGGAACGCCTTGACTTAGGCATGACAAAAGAAGGCATGGAGCCCCCCGTTCGAAGGCTGAAGTGACTGGGATGGGGTGAGGCGGGATGGGCTGGGACGGGCGAGTCGGCGAAGCCGTTGTTCAGCCCCGGGCGCGAAGGATGTCGATGTTGCCGTACTTGGTGCGGGCGCGGACCTTGACGGTGTCCTCGGTCGTCTCCGGCGCCTCGGAGGCGGTGAGCCTGTTGCGCACCTGTCCGGAGCCGGAGCTGACGTCGAGCCAGGCGGCCGTGCCCTCGCGGACGCCGACCTCGATCGCGCCGTAGGAGGTCTCCAACTGGACGGTGCCGCGGACCACTTCGCCCACGCGCAGGGTGCCGTGTGCGGTGGTGGCGGTGACCGAGTCCTCGGCGCGCCGGATCTCGATGTCGCCGTTGGCGCCGCTCACCCGCAGCTCGCCGGTCGCGGCATCGACGGTCGTGTTGCCGTGCGAGTTCTTCAGGACGGCGGGTCCGTCGAGGAGGCCGACGCGCATGCTGCCGGAGCTGGTGGTGATCTCGGCCCTGCCCTCGACGCGGTCCACGGTGATCGAGCCGTGCGATGCGGTCAGGTGCAGGGGGCCGGTCGCGTCGAAGCGCGCGTCCCCGGTCGACGTCTTCATACGTACGTCGCCAAGCCGGCCCTCGCCGAGCACCTGGGTCCAGGCGCCGGTCAGGTCAACGCTTGAGCCGGTGGGCAGTTCGACCGTCACGTCGACGACGCCCGTACGGCCGAACAGATTGGCCTTGGGCGTCCTGACGGACAGGACACCGCTCGAGTACGTGACCTCCGTCTGCTCGGCCGTCCGCACGTCCAGATCTTTCTTCGCGTCGCGGGGCCGCACCTCGACGACGGTGTCGGCACGGTCGCCCGCGGTGAACTGGATGGAACCGGCGTCCACCCGCGCCGTGACCGAGATCGCTTCGGGAGTGTCGAAAGAAGGCATGGCTGTCCCGTCCTCTTGGGTCGTTGCGGCGTCCCCCCTGGTGGGACGTGATGTGGGTGAAATGAAGTGCTGCAGTCAGGCGCGGTCAGCGCACCCAGCCGGTGAAGCTCTGTCCGAGCGTCTGAGTCTTCTCCGCCGGTCGCGGCCGGGCCCCGCCCTCGACCGCGGCCGACACGGCGCGCACCAGCCAGGCGTTGACCGACAGCCCCTCACGGGCGGCGGCCTCCTCGGCGCGCGCCTTGAGCTGGGCCGGCAGACGCAGATTGACGCGCGCGGTCCCGCCCTCGTCACTGTCGGCCGGCGCCGGGGCCCTGAACGGTTCGACAGGCGCGGCCGGCTCTACACCGCCGCCGGGCAGCGTCACCACGAAGTCGGGGTCAAGCCCGCGCAGCCGCACGTCGACCGAGCCGGGGGCGAGTTCACGGGTGATCTCGTCCATCGCGGCGGACAGCACATTGAGCATGGTCAGCCGCGTCGCCGACTCCAGGGGAGCAGTAAGCCTCTCGGCCAGCGCGCGAGCTTCGTCGCCACCGGCTTCGGCGGCCACGGCGAGTTCGCGCCGGAGGGTGTCGACATACGGGGTGAGGTCCATGACGCCATCATGGCACCACTGTGGCGCCACGCGCAAGCCTGAATGGCGCCTGGTGCGGCCCGAGTGTTCTCGTAATAGCTCTGACCTGCGGAAACGTGGAGCGGGCGACGGGGGTTACCGTGGTGCCGGACGTATTCATGCGCCTACGGGGACCGTGGGGTGGCACCGGATGGCACCGGGTGGCGCCAGATGGCACCAATCGGGTGTCACGCGGCGCGCCGCCAACCCAGCCCCCGCACATCGCGCGCCCACGCACACAAAACAGGTGAGCCACCTAGGAATGTTCCTAGGTGGCTCACCTGCTACTGCACTGTCGGGGTGGCGGGATTTGAACCCACGACCTCTTCGTCCCGAACGAAGCGCGCTGCCAAGCTGCGCTACACCCCGATGTCGCTGCTTGTCGCGGCGACGTCGTTTACTTTAGCCCACTGGCGGCCTGAGACGAAATCCGGTTTTGGAGCGGTGGCGGACCGGGTTGGGGCGGGCGTGGTCGAGGGCCACGAGGAGGACGGCGGCGCCGTAGATGGAGAGCCCGAGGAGGAGGGCGTTGCCGAGGACGCCCTTGTAGCCGTGGACCTCGACGTCCAGAAAGGGGTAGAGGTAGCGGGCCGGGGTGCCGGGGAGGAGCAGCTCGCCGCGGGCGAAGGAGAACGCCAGGTAGGCGAGGGGGTACAGGAGCCAGGTGGGGGCCTGGCGCAGGCGCAGGCTGCCGGGGGCGGTCAGGAGGAGCCAGTCCACGACCGCCGCCGCGGGTACCGCGGTGTGCAGGAGGTGGTTGGCCACGGTGTGCCAGGCGGTCTGTGCGGCGGCGGGCTCCGTCATGGTGAACGGGGTCGCCGCGTGCACCAGCAGCAGGTGGTAGACCAGGCCCGAGGTCACCGCGTACAGCAGCACCGCGCCGGTCAGCGCGCTCGGCAGTGGGTGGCGGGCGGTCCAGGCGCGGCGGGCCGAGAGCAGCAGGACCAGCGCCAGCAGGATGCTGCTCTGGATGGTGAAGTAGCTGAGGACCCTCACGGGGCTGCCGAGCAGGATGTAGATCGTTACGCCCGCCGCGGCGGCCAGCGCCGTCAGTACGCGGAAGGCCGCGGTCAGGGGGCGGCGTACGGGGGCCACCACCGCCGTGGCGGGGACAGGGGAGGGCAGCAGCGCGGGCATGCCCGGGATCGCGGGGAGGTCCGGGATGTCCCTGGGTATCGGGGCGGTCATGCCCCTCACGCTAAGGAAGCAGGGCGAAACGGGCGATTCGGGTGGGCCGAGTGGGGGACCCCGCCCGGTCGCACCCGGGCCCCCGGCCGTACCTGGGCCCGGCCTCGTCCCGCTAGCCCCGCCCCACCAGCGTCAGCAACGTCGCCTCCGGCGGGCAGGCGAACCGGACCGGCGTGTAGCGGTTCGTCCCGCAGCCCGCCGAGACGTGCAGGTACGCCGTACGGCCTTCCGCCGTGTGCGTGGAGAGGCCCTTCACGCGGTCCGTGTCCAGGTCGCAGTTGGTGACCAGCGCGCCGTAGAAGGGGATGCAGAGCTGGCCGCCGTGGGTGTGGCCGGCGAGGATCAGCGGGTAGTCGTCGGCGGTGAAGGCGTCCAGGACGCGCAGGTACGGAGCGTGGACCACGCCCATCGAGAAGTCGGCCGTGCCGGAGGGGCCGCCGGCCACCCGGTCGTACCGGTCCCGCTTGATGTGCGGGTCGTCCAGGCCCGTCAGCTCCACCGACACGCCGTCGATCTTCAGCGTGCCGCGCGTGTTGGTCAGGTTCAGCCAGCCGGCCGCGTCGAAGCCGTCCCGCAGGTCCTCCCACGGGTTGTGGACCGCGCCGACGGCGGGCGGGTTGCCGTTCAGGCCGTGGCGGCCCTGCACCTTCTCGACGAGGTAGCGGGCGGGGTTGCGGAGCTTGGGGCCGTAGTAGTCGTTGGAGCCGAAGACGTAGGCGCCGGGGAACTCCATCAGGGGGCCCAGGGCGTCCAGGACCTCCGGGACGCCCTCCGGGTCCGACAGGTTGTCCCCCGTGTTGATCACGAAGTCGGGGCGCAGGCCCGCCAGCGAGCGCAGCCAGCGCTGCTTCTTGCGCTGGCCGCCGACCATGTGGATGTCGGAGACCTGCAACACGCGCAGCGGGCGCATTCCGGCGGGCAGGACGGGGACCGTCACCCGTCGCAGGCGGAAGGAGCGGGCTTCGAAACCCGCCGAGTAGAGCAGTCCGGCGGCGCCAACCGCCGCGATTCCCAGGGGAACTCCGTATCGCGCGCGCATGCGCCCATCGTGTCAGACCCGGCGGTCGGTCCGTACGCGGGCGTCGGCCGCCGTAAATGAGCGGGCGTCGGGCCGTGTACACCTGCGACAATCAACCCCATGACCACGCTCAAGTCGAAGCTTCAGGAAGACCTCAACTCCGCGATCAAGGAGCGTGACGAGCTCCGCTCCTCGACGCTCCGGCTGACGCTCGCCGCGATCACCAAGGAGGAGGTCGCGGGTCAGGAGAAGCGCGAGCTCTCCGATGACGAGGTGCTGAAGGTGATCACCCGTGAGGCCAAGAAGCGGCGGGAGGCGGCCGAGGCGTTCGCGCAGGGTGGTCGTGCCGAGCAGGCCGAGCGGGAGAAGGCGGAGGGCGAGGTGCTGGCCACCTATCTGCCCAAGCAGCTCAGCGACGACGAGCTGAACCGGATCGTCGCCCAGGCCGTGGAGGAGGCCAAGGCCGCCGGGGCCGAGGGGCCGCGGGCCATGGGCGCGGTCATGAAGATCGTGAACCCGAAGGTGGCGGGCCAGGCCGAGGGCGGGCGGGTCGCCGCCGCGGTGAAGAAGCTCCTCGCCGGCTGAGTCATACGGCCCTCGCCGGCTGAGTCATACGGCTACCCCAGGCCCTTAGGGCTCCCGGCCCACCGAGCATTCGCGTCCGTACATACGACGACGGGGGCGCCCCTCCCAGTGAGGGCGCCCCCGTCGTCGTATCGCTCACGCCGGACCGTTACGGCGGACCGCTACGGCCAGTTCCCGCCGTTCCCGCCGTTGCCGTTCCCGTTGTTCCCGCCGTTGTCGCCGCCCTCGAACCACCCCTCGGGGATGGAGAACGACGGCTCCGGCTCGGGGCCGCCGGTCGTGCCGCCGTTGGTGAGGCCGGCGATCAGGCCGCCGCCGTTGCCGTTCCCGTTGCCCGGGTTGTCGCCGTTGCCGTTGTCGTTGTCGCCGCGGTCCTCGTCCCGGTCCCGGTCGCCGCCGTCGGGGATGTCGACGAGGTTGAAGGAGGGGGCCTCCTTGTCCGCCAGCGCGCCGGACATGGCGTCGCGCCAGATCGGGCCCGGGACCTCACCGCCGTAGACCTTGGAGTGGTACCGGCCGCCGATGGTGATGTCGACCATCTTGACCTGCTGAGTGGCGCTGCCGACCCAGACCGCGCCGGACATGTTGGGGGTGTAGCCGACGAACCAGGCGTTGCGGCGCTCGTCCGTCGTACCCGTCTTGCCGGCGCTCTCGCGGCTGGTGAGGCCGGCCTGCTGGCCCGTACCGGAGTCGACCACGCCGCGCAGCAGCGTGTTGACGGTGTCCGCGGTCTTCTCGGACATGGCCCGGGAGCAGGTGGACTTCGGCACCTCCAGGGACTTCTGTTCCTTGCCGATCTTCTGCGTGATCGACTCGATCGCGATCGGCGTGCAGTACATGCCGCGGGCTGCGAACGCGGCGTACGCGGTCGCCATCGTCAGCGGGGAGATGCCCTTGGAGCCGAGGGAGATCGCCGGCACCTCCGGCAGCTTCTCGCCGTTGCCCTGCACCACGTGCAGCCCGTCGGTCATCTTCATCACCGGGCACATGCCGATGTCGGAGATCATCTGGACGAAGAAGGTGTTGACCGACTTCTCCATGGCCTCCTTCAGCCGGTACGGGCCGACCTCGGACTCGTCCTCGTTCTCGACGCGTGCCCGCTCGGTGTTGACCCACGGCCTGCCGTCGCAGGTCTGGACGGGGCTCGGGTACTCCATGTCGTACGGCGACGAGTACTCCTGGGTCACCGGCCGGCCCTCCTCCAGGGCCGCCGCCGCCACGAACGGCTTGAAGGTCGAACCGGTCGGGAAGCCGTAGTTCGAGCCGCCCATGTCGTTGCCGACGGAGTAGTTGATCTCGGTCTCGTTGTCGCCGTAGCCGAACGGCTTCGACTGGCCCATGCCGAGGATCTTGCCGGTGCCGGGCTCGACCAGGGTGACGGCCGCGGCGACGGAGTCCGACTGGTTCACGTGGTCCGCGAGCGAGTCCTGCACCGACTCCTGAGCCTGCGGGTCGAGGGTGGTGCGGACGGTCAGGCCGCCCTGGTTCCAGAGCTTGGCCCGCTCCTCCTTCGTCTCGCCGAAGACCGGGTCGTTGAGGAAGACCTTCTCGACGTACTTGCAGAAGAAGCTGGCGCCCTTGACCGCGGTGATGCAGCCGTTCTTCGGGCGGCTGACGTTCAGGCCGAGCGAGGTCTCCTTGGCCCGGTCGGCGTCCGCCTGGGAGATGTCGCCGACTTCCGCCATGCGCTGCAGGACGACGTTACGGCGCTTGGTGGCCTCCGCCTCGTCGTTCACCGGGTCGTACCGGCTCGGCGACTGGACGATGCCGGCGAGGAGGGCGGCCTCCTGGAGGTTGAGGTCCTTGGCGTGCTTGGAGAAGTACCGCTGGGACGCGGCCTCGACGCCGTAGGCCTGCTGGCCGAAGAACGTGATGTTCAGGTAGTTCTCGAGGATCTTCTTCTTGCCCAGCTCCTCCTCGACCTGGATCGCGTACTTCAGCTCCTTGATCTTGCGGCCGAGGGTCTGCTGGGTGGCCTCCGCGACCTTCGTCGGGTCGTCGCCGGCCTCCTCCACGAAGACGTTCTTCACATACTGCTGGGTGAGTGTGGAGGCGCCCTCGGCGACCCCGCCGCTCTGGGCGTTCTTGTTGAGGGCGCGCAGGACGCCCTTCAGGTCGATCGCGCCGTGCTGATAGAAGCGGGCGTCCTCGATCGCGACGATCGCCTTCTGCATGTACGGCGAGATGTTCTGGAGGTCGACCACCGTGCGGTCGCGCGAGTAGACCGTCGCGAGGGGGTCGCCGTTGGCGTCGAGGATCGTGGTGCGCTGGCTGAGCGGCGGCGTCTTCAGATTGGCGGGGATCTCGTCGAACCCCTCGACCGAACCTTTCGCCGCGAGCCCCAGCGCGCCCACGGCGGGCAGCGCGATGCCGGCCATGACGGCTCCCGCGAGCACACTGACACCGAGGAACTTGGCGGCCTGCTGCGTTGGCGACAGACCCCCGCCCGAGCGCTTCTTTGCCATGAGGGCAGCCTACGTTCTCATTCGCCGGACACGCGTATATGCCTTGGCCTAAGCTGCTCTCAACTGTCACAGCAGTGGGGCCACGTATCAATACGTCCGGTGATGGCGAATCGTTCCCTCTCCTACCCGGCGACTTCCCGGAGCCTCGTCCAGGTGGGTGTCGGGGGCGTGTTGGGTGCGTGTCCGAATCCGCCTTGTGTGTCACCTGGCGTCCGTTGTGGCGCAACTGAATCATCCCGAAATGCCGGGATTGTCGCGCATGTCGCACGCTCACTCCCCCGGGTGATCTGCCGCTTACGCATAGTCCGTTCGGGCCATTCAAGATTGGGCCCGAAGGGGGTGTTGCGCTGTGCCCACCTTCCGTAACGTCCTCAACTGGCGGCGGTGAATATGCCGCTGCCGCCGTGGGGGAGCCTCGATTCGGGAGAGGACGGCGCCGGTATGGGCTGGGTAACCGACTGGAGTGCGCAGGCGGCCTGCCGCACTACCGATCCGGATGAACTGTTCGTTCAAGGAGCAGCGCAGAACAGGGCCAAGGCGGTGTGCACCGGATGCCCGGTGCGGACCGAGTGCCTGGCCGACGCGCTCGACAACCGCGTCGAGTTCGGCGTGTGGGGAGGCATGACGGAGCGGGAGCGCCGCGCACTGCTGCGCAGGCGGCCCACCGTGACCTCCTGGCGCCGGCTGCTGGAGACGGCGCGTACGGAGTACGAGCGGGGCGCCGGACTGGTGCCTCTCGACGACGACCAGGTGTACGAGAACTACGCGGCGGTCAGCTGAGCGGGGCCCTGCGGGGCTCTGGCCGACGGAGATTTCGGTGCCGTCGGCCGTTGGGGGCTCGCGGTGCGGGTCCTGGAGGCAGGGGGCCTGGAGGTGCGGGTCTCCTGGAGGTACGGGGCGGTCCCTGACGACGTTCCTCGCGCCTCGCCTGACTCACTCGGGCCTCACTCGCGCCCTCGCCCGTCTCACTCGCTGTCCGCAGGCTCCGGCCGGTAGGTGGCCAGCCGGATTCCGATGTCCCGCAGTCCCGCGAGGTCGTGCACATCACCGGGCAGCGCGGCCACTTCGGCCATCGCCACCTCGGGGTGGAGCGCGGTGAAGCGGTCACGTGTGCGCTGCTCACGGGCGATCAGCTGCATGCGCTCGGCGTGCAGCCTCAGCAGGCGTGCGGTGAGCCGGTCGACGGACCGCTCCTCGCCGGTGCCCTCCTCGGAGGTGCGTCCGGTGCCCTCCTCGGAGGTGCTTTCGGGGCCCGGGTCGGCGGGGGAGCCGTCGTCGTCCGGTACGGCGGCCTCGTCCGGGTCGGCGGGGGAGCCTTCGTCGGGAGCCGAACTGCCGTACGTGTCACGAGAGTTACGAAGTCCAGCTTTCCCTCCCCCCTGATCCACAATGCGGGGCTCCTCAAGATTTTCCGCGGCGGCGAGCGCCCGCTCGGCCGACAGCCGGTCGGCGCCGCTGCCGTGCACCCGGTTGAGCACCAGCCCGGCGAGCGGCATGTCCTCCGCCGCCAGCCGCTCCACGAAGTACGCGGCCTCGCGCAGCGCGTCCCGCTCCGGCGCCGCGACCACCAGGAACGCCGTCCCGGGCGCCTGGAGCAGCTTGTAGGTGGCGTCCGCGCGGGTGCGGAAGCCGCCGAAGGTGGTGTCCATCGCGGCCACGAACGTCTGGACGTCCTTCAGCAGCTGGCCGCCGAGCAGCTTGCCCAGGGTGCCGGTCATCATCGACATCCCGACGTTCAGGAACTTCATCCCGGCGCGGCCGCCCAGCTTGGCCGGCGCGGTCAGCAGCCGGATCAGCCGCCCGTCCAGGAAGGAGCCGAGCCGCTTCGGCGCGTCGAGGAAGTCCAGCGCGGAGCGCGAGGGCGGGGTGTCGACGACGATCAGGTCCCACTCGTCCTTCGAGCGCAGCTGCCCCAGCTTCTCCATCGCCATGTACTCCTGCGTGCCCGCGAAGCCCGCCGAGAGCGACTGGTAGAACGGGTTGCCCAGGATCGCGGCCGCCCGCTCGGGGTCCGCGTGCGCCTCGACGATCTCGTCGAAGGTGCGCTTCATGTCGAGCATCATCGCGTGCAGCTCGCCGTCGCCCTCGACGCCCTTCACCCGGCGCGGGGTGTTGTCGAGGGAGTCGATGCCCATGGACTGGGCGAGCCGGCGCGCCGGGTCGATGGTGAGCACGACGACCTTGCGGCCGCGCTCCGCCGCGCGCAGCCCCAGCGCCGCGGCCGTGGTCGTCTTGCCGACGCCGCCGGAGCCGCAGCACACCACGATCCGGGTCCTCGGGTCGTCGAGCAGCGGGTCGACGTCGAGCACGCGCGCGGGGGCCAGGTGATGGTGGGGCGGGGTGGGCTCCGGGCTCATGTCATCCCCTGCTTCCGCAGCTCGGTGGCGAGTTCGTAGAGGCCCGCCAGGTCCATGCCCTCGGCGAGCAGCGGCAGTTCGTGCAGCGCCAGGCCCAGCTCGCCGAGGACGGCCCGCTGCTCGTGCTCCAGCGTGTACCGCTCGGCGTACTCCCGCGCCTGCTCCAGCAGCGGGTCCACCAGCCGCTCGGCGTGCTGGCCGCGGCGGGCGCCGCCGAGCCCCGCGGCCGACAGCGAGCGGGCGAGTTCGGGGCGCGGGAGGGTGCGTACGAAGTCCAGGTCGGCCCCGTCGAGCAGTTGCGGCCGGACCATGTTGACGATGACCCGGCCCACCGGCAGCCGGGCGGCGCGCAGTTCGGCGATGCCGTCGGCGGTCTCCTGGACCGGCATCTCCTCCAGCAGCGTCACCAGGTGGACCGCCGTCTCGGCGGACTTCAGCACCCGCATCACGGCCTGTGCCTGATTGTGTATCGGGCCGATCCTGGCGAGCCCCGCCACCTCGTCGTTGACGTTGAGGAAGCGGGTGATGCGCCCGGTGGGCGGCGCGTCCATCACGACGTAGTCGTAGACGAACCGACCCGCCTTGTCCTTGCGCCGGACCGCCTCGCACGCCTTGCCGGTGAGGAGCACGTCCCTCAGGCCGGGCGCGATGGTGGTGGCGAAGTCGATGGCGCCGAGTTTCTTCAGGGCCCGTCCGGCGCTCCCCAGTTTGTAGAACATCTGGAGGTAGTCCAGAAGGGCCAGTTCGGGATCGATGGCGAGGGCGAACACCTCCCCGCCCCCGGGAGCGACGGCGATCTTCCGCTCCTCGTAGGGCAGCGCCTCCGTCTCGAATAGCTGTGCGATGCCCTGCCGACCCTCGACCTCGACGAGGAGCGTCCGCTTCCCCTCCGTGGCCAGGGCCAGCGCGAGGGCGGCGGCGACCGTCGTCTTTCCGGTCCCGCCCTTGCCGCTGACGACCTGGAGCCTGCTCACGCCTTCGAGCGTAACCAGTCCGCGCCCGAGCCAATCGGGAGGCTGTGGATAACGTCCTCCGTGGCCGTCCGCGGGGCGCTCCGGCAACAGCGGCTACAGTCGCCCCATGACCAAGTGGGAATACGCAACCGTGCCGCTGCTCGTCCACGCCACGAAGCAGATTCTGGACACCTGGGGCGAGGACGGCTGGGAGCTCGTCCAGGTCGTGCCCGGCCCGAACAACCCCGAGCAGCTGGTGGCCTACCTGAAGCGGGAGAAGCAGGCGTGAGCGCGGTCGAGGCGAAGCTCGCCGAGCTGGGCCTGACGCTGCCGGACGTCGTCCCGCCGCTGGCCGCCTACCAGCCGGCCGTGCAGTCCGGCCCGTACGTGTACACCGCCGGCCAGCTGCCGATGGTGGACGGCAAGCTGCCGGTCACCGGCAAGGTCGGCGGCGAGGTCACGCCCGAGGAGGCCAAGGACCTCGCCCGCATCTGCGCGCTCAACGCGCTGGCGGCCGTCAAGTCCGTCGCGGGCGACCTGGACCGCGTCGCGCGGGTCGTGAAGGTCGTCGGTTTCGTGGCCTCGGCCGCGGACTTCACCGGTCAGCCGGGCGTCCTCAACGGCGCCAGCGAGCTGCTCGGCGAGGTCCTGGGCGAGAAGGGCGTCCACGCGCGCAGCGCGGTCGGCGTGGCGGTGCTGCCGCTGGACGCGCCGGTGGAGGTCGAGATCCAGGTGGAGCTGACGCAGCCGTAGGCGCCGCCAGGAGGAGGGTGATCGTTTGCCTCTCGAACATGCACGCGTTCCGGGATAGCCTCCGGCCATGGCGAACGGTCAGTGGTACCCCCCTGAGTGGCCGGAGCTCATCCGCGCGCTGGCGGACGGCACCCTCACCCCGGTGTCTCCGAAGCGCGCGGCCACGGTGCTGCTCCTGAAGGACACCGACGGCGGCCCCGCCGTGCACATGCTGCGCAGACGCGCCTCCATGGCCTTCGCCGGAGGCGCGTACGCCTATCCGGGCGGCGGCGTCGACCCGCGGGACGACGAACGCCACGTCCGCTGGGCGGGCCCCACGCGCGCGTGGTGGGCGGACCGGCTGGGCGTCGACGAGAACGGCGCCCAGGCGATCGTCTGCGCGGCCGTACGCGAGACCTACGAGGAGGCGGGCGTCCTCCTGGCCGGACCCACTCCCGACACGGTCGTCGGCGACACCACCGGCGACGACTGGGAGGCGGACCGCGCCGCGCTCGTCGCCCGCGATCTGTCGTTCGCCGAGTTCCTGGACCGCCGCGGCCTGGTGCTGCGCTCCGACCTGCTGGGCGCCTGGACCCGCTGGATCACCCCCGAGTTCGAGCCCCGCCGCTACGACACCTGGTTCTTCGTCGCCGCCCTCCCCGAGGGCCAGCGCACCCGCAACGCCTCCTCGGAGGCCGACCGCACGGTGTGGATCCGGCCCGCGGACGCCGCGGCGGCGTACGACAAGGGCGAGCTGCTGATGATGCCGCCCACCATCGCCACCCTGCGCCAGCTGACGCCCTATGACACGGCCGCCGAGGCGCTGGCCGCCGCCCCGGCCCGGGACCTCGCTCCCGTCCTCGCACAGGCCCGTCTGGAGGGCGGGGAGATCGTGCTCTCCTGGCCGGGGCACGACGAGTTCACCAAGCACATCCCCACCGCGACCGGGGGAGGCCCGGCATGACCGACGCAAGCGCCCTTCCCGGCCAGCCGCGCGGCGGGGTCCTCGCCGGCCCGGCCACCGCGCGGGCGGTCAACGTCCTCGCGCCCAACCCGTCCGCCATGACCCTGGACGGCACCAACACCTGGATCCTGTCCGAGCCCGACTCCGACCTGGCCGTCGTGGTCGACCCGGGCCCGCTGGACGAGGGGCACCTGAGGCACGTCGTCGACACGGCCGAGCAGGCCGGCAAGCGTGTCGCCCTGACCCTGCTGACACACGGCCACCCCGACCACGCCGAGGGCGCCGCCCGCTTCGCCGAGCTGACCGGCACGCGCGTGCGTGCCCTCGATCCGGCACTGCGCCTCGGTGACGAGGGGCTGGCCGCCGGGCAGGTGATCCGCGTGGGCGGCCTGGAGCTGCGCGTCGTCCCGACGCCCGGCCACACCGCGGACTCGCTCTGCTTCCACCTCCCGGCCGACCAGGCGATCGTGACCGGCGACACGATCCTCGGCCGCGGTACGACGGTCGTGGCGCACCCCGACGGCCGCCTCGGCGACTATCTGGACTCCCTGCGCCGCCTGAGGTCCCTCACGGTCGACGACGGCGTCCACACGGTCCTCCCGGGGCACGGCCCGGTCCTGGACGACGCCCAGGGCGCCGTCGAGTTCTACCTCGCCCACCGCGCCCACCGCCTCGCCCAGGTCGAGACGGCCGTCGAGGACGGCTACCGCACGCCCGCGCAGGTCGTGGCGCACGTCTACGCCGACGTGGACCGCTCCCTGTGGCCGGCGGCCGAGCTGTCGGTGCGGGCGCAGCTGGAGTACCTGGAGGAGCACGGGCTCATCTAGCCCCGCGCGGTGTGCGCGTACGGCGACGGGGTCCCGCTTCGTGAGAGGCGGGACCCCGTCGTCGTAGAGGCTCAGGAGGCCGGTGTCAGCGCGAGCGCTTCGCCAGGCGTTCCACGTCCAGCAGGATCACCGCGCGGGCCTCCAGGCGGAGCCAGCCGCGCTGGGCGAAGTCGGCGAGCGCCTTGTTGACCGTCTCGCGGGAGGCGCCGACGAGCTGCGCCAGCTCCTCCTGGGTGAGGTCGTGGACGACGTGGATGCCCTCCTCGGACTGCACGCCGAAGCGGCGCGACAGGTCCAGCAGGGCGCGTGCGACACGGCCCGGAACGTCGGAGAAGACCAGGTCGGACATGGCGTCGTTGGTCTTGCGCAGCCGGCGGGCGACGGCGCGCAGCAGCGCGGCGGCCACCTCGGGGCGGGCGTTCAGCCAGGGCTGGAGGTCGCCGTGGCCGAGGCCGAGCAGCTTGACCTCGGTGAGCGCGGTGGCGGTCGCCGTGCGCGGGCCCGGGTCGAAGAGCGAGAGCTCGCCGATCAGCTCGCCGGGGCCGACCACGGCGAGCATGTTCTCGCGGCCGTCGGGCGAGGTGCGGTGGAGCTTGACCTTGCCCTCGGTGACCACGTAGAGCCGGTCGCCCGGGTCGCCCTCGTGGAACAGGGAGTCACCCCGCGCGAGGGTCACCTCACTCATGGAGGCACGCAGCTCCGCGGCCTGCTCGTCGTCGAGCGCCGCGAAGAGCGGATTGCGCCGCAGAACGTCGTCCACGAGTTCTCTCCTTGTCGACCTGCTCAGGGGATCTTGCTCCCCCTTGTACCAGGGGACCGTGGTGCCCATTTTGCCGGACGGTCCAAACAGTGTGATCTGTCACAAGGATGCCGCACTGGTGTCCCGTGGTAAGCGGCAGGGGTCCAATTGGGCGCCGATCTTCCGGGTCCCGGGCAGATGTCAGTGCGGGGCCTTAGGCTGGCCGGGTGTCCAAATCGCCGGTGAGAGCACAGGCCGAGGGGGCTGCGCGGGTGGTTGTACGTCGCGATTCCGCTGTGGGCGAACAGGCCTCCGGCGGTGAGGGAAAAACGGCAAAGGCGACAAAAACGACAAAGAAGGCGGCTGTGAAGAAGTCGGCCTCGGCGAAGAAGACGGCGACAGCGAAGAAGACAGCCACGGCGAAGAAGACGGCGACGGCAGCGGGGAAGGCCACTCCGGCGAAGAAGGCGGCTCCCGCCAAGAAGGCCGCCGCCGCCAAGAAGGCGACGGCCGAGAAGACCGCGGCCGGGAAAGCCGCTGCCAAGAAGGCTCCTGCCAAGAGGGCTCCTGCCACGAAGGCCCCCGCCTCCAAGGGCCCGATCAGGAAAGCCACCCTCAAGAAGGTCGAGATCGCGCCCAAGAAGGCCACCGCCGCCATCAGGAAGGCGCCCGCGAAGACGATCGCGCCGAAGCCGCCGCGCGAGGAGTCCCGTACGGCCCTGGTCCGCCGCGCCCGCCGGATCAACCGGGAACTCGCCGAGGTCTATCCGTACGCCCACCCGGAGCTGGACTTCGAGAACCCGTTCCAGCTGCTGGTCGCCACGGTGCTCTCCGCCCAGACCACCGACCTGCGCGTCAACCAGACCACCCCCGCGCTGTTCGCCAAGTACCCGACCCCCGAGGACCTGGCCGCCGCCAACCCGGAGGAGGTCGAGGAGATCCTGCGGCCCTGCGGGTTCTTCCGGGCCAAGACCAGGTCGGTGATAGGGCTGTCCAAGGCGCTGACGGAGGAGTTCGGCGGTGAGGTCCCGGGCCGCCTGGAGGACCTCGTGAAGCTGCCCGGCGTCGGCCGCAAGACGGCCTTCGTCGTCCTCGGCAACGCCTTCGGCCACCCCGGCATCACCGTGGACACACACTTCCAGCGGCTCGTACGGCGCTGGCAGTGGACCGACGAGACCGACCCGGACAAGATCGAGGCCGCCGTCGGCGCGCTCTTCCCGAAGAGCGACTGGACGGACCTCTCGCACCACGTCATCTGGCACGGCCGCCGTATCTGCCACGCCCGCAAGCCCGCCTGCGGCGCCTGCCCCATCGCCCCGCTCTGCCCGGCGTACGGCGAGGGCGAGACGGACCCGGAGAAGGCGAAGAAGCTGCTCAAGTACGAGAAGGGCGGCTTCCCCGGGCAGCGCCTGAACCCCCCGCGGTCGTACCTGGACGCGGGCGGCAAGCCGGCCCCGCCGCTGGGGGCGGCCGGGTGAGCCGTCGAACGGGGGAACACCCCGGGAGGGCGTCCGGAACGATCTCGGGGCCTTCGGACGTTGAAAGCGGCAGGACGACGGGGGTGCGATGAGCCGGGCGAGTGAGACGCGGGGCGAAGCCGTGGTGGTCAGCAAGGAGGGGCTGCCGGGCTGGCTCGATCCGGTGGTGCACGCCGTGGAGACCGTGGAGCCGCTCCAGCTGAGCCGCTTCCTGCCGCCGGAGAACGGGGCGGGCCGCCAGTCCGCCGTCCTGATCCTCTTCGGCGAGGGCGACCGCGGTCCCGAGCTGCTGCTGATGGAGCGCGCCGGCACGCTGCGCTCGCACGCCGGGCAGCCGTCCTTCCCGGGCGGCGCCCTGGATCCGGAGGACGGCGATCCGCAGGGCGACGGGCCGCTGCGGGCGGCGCTGCGCGAGGCCGAGGAGGAGACCGGCCTGGATCCCGCCGGCGTCCAGCTCTTCGGTGTGCTGCCCAAGCTGTACATCCCGGTGAGCGGCTTCGTCGTGACCCCGGTGCTGGGCTGGTGGCGCGAGCGGAGCCCGGTCGGTGTCGTGGACCCCAACGAGACCGCGCGCGTGTTCACCGTCCCCGTGGCGGATCTCACGAACCCGGACAACCGCGCCACCGCCATTCACCCCCGCGGTCACCGAGGCCCGGCATTTCTGGTCGAATCGGCTCTGGTCTGGGGTTTCACGGCCGGGATCATCGACCGGCTGCTGCATTACGCCGACTGGGAGCGCCCCTGGGACCGGGACAGGCTGGTCCCGCTCGACTGGCGCGCATGACAGGGTGGGCGCCGTGCTGTGTTCTCCCGGGGGACGCTGTGCCCGATTGCCGCGTCGCGGCGGGCCGGACCCCCGGCCGAGCCGGCAGGACCGGAGAGTGAAGAGGCGAGGCCTGAATCGGTGAACGTGCTGGACATCCTGTTGCTGATCGCTGCCGTGTGGTTCGCGATCGTCGGCTATCGCCAGGGCTTCGTCGTCGGCATCCTGTCGGTGATCGGCTTCCTGGGCGGCGGCCTCGTCGCCGTCTACGTGCTGCCCGTGATCTGGGACGCGCTGACGGACAGCGCCGAGGTGAGCACCACGGCCGCCGTCGTCGCGGTGGTCGTCGTGATCGTCTGCGCCTCCGTGGGCCAGGCCCTGACCACCCACCTCGGCAACAAGCTGCGCCGGTACATCACCTGGTCCCCGGCCCGCGCCCTGGACGCGACCGGCGGCGCCCTGGTCAATGTGGCGGCCATGCTGCTGGTCGCCTGGCTGATCGGCTCCGCCCTGGCGGGCACCACGCTGCCGACGCTCGGCAAGGAGGTCCGCAACTCGAAGGTGCTCCAGGGTGTCTCCCGCGCGCTGCCCGCGCAGGCCGACACCTGGTTCGCGGACTTCTCCTCGGTGCTGGCGCAGAACGGCTTCCCGCAGGTCTTCAGCCCGTTCGCCAACGAGCCCATCACCGACGTCCGGCCGCCCGACCAGGCGCTCGCGGGCAGCCCGGTCGCCGCCCGTGCCCAGCGCTCCATCGTCAAGGTCGTGGGCACCGCGCAGAGCTGCGGCAAGGTCCTGGAGGGCACCGGCTTCGTCTTCGCCGAGCGCCGCGTGATGACCAACGCGCATGTCGTGGGCGGCGTCGACGAGCCCACCGTGCAGATAGGCGGTGAGGGCAAGCGGTACGACGCGACGGTCGTCCTCTACGACTGGGAGCGCGACATCGCCGTACTCGACGTGCCCGACCTGCGGGCGCCCGCCCTGAAGTTCACCGAGGACGACGCGGCGAGCGGCGACGGCGCGATCGTCGCGGGCTTCCCGGAGAACGGCGCGTACGACGTGCGCGCGGCGCGGGTGCGCGGCCGTATCACCGCCAACGGCCCGGACATCTACCACCGCGGCACGGTCCGGCGCGATGTCTACTCGCTGTACGCGACCGTCCGCCAGGGCAACTCCGGCGGCCCGCTGCTCACCCCGGAGGGTGAGGTCTACGGCGTGGTGTTCGCGAAGTCCCTGGACGACGCCGAGACGGGCTACGCGCTGACCCTGGACGAGATCCGGGAGGACATCGCCGCGGGACGTACGGCCAATCAGCAGGTGGGTACGGACAGCTGCGCGCTGTGAGGCGCGCGGCGGGTCACCCGCGGGGGTGACGCAGCCGCACCGAGACCCAGCGGGCCCGGCGGCGCAGAATGCGCGGAATGCCCACCCGCGGGTCGGTGCCCGCGAGTTGCGGCGCACCCCGCTGGTGGGAGCTCAGGGCGTTGCCCGAGCGGCGATTGCGTGCTGCTGCGTCACTGTAGTCGTGCGTCCAGCCCATACCCCGACGTGTGCCCCCGCCCCAAGGTCGATAACCGCCTCGGGGCCGCCCAATTGGCCTATGCGCCGGGCATGTGGCCGTTCGTAGGACAGCCGTTCCCGTCCGGATACCGGGCGCGTCGGCGCGGTCACGCAGGGAGGCCGCCCAGCGGCATCACCGGTCGGGCTCAGGCGCGGCGCACGCGCCGTTCACCGGTCGGGCTCGGGGTCCTTGAGCCAGTTGATCAGCTCGTTGGAGAACGCGACCGGATCCTCTTCGTGCGGGAAGTGGCCGAGGCCGTCGAACAGCCGCCAGCGGTACGGGGCTTCGACGTACTCGCCGGAGCCGGCCGCGCTGCGGGTGCGCATCACCGGGTCGAGGGAGCCGTGCAGATGGAGCGTCGGCACCCGCACCGGCCGCTTCATCCGCCGGTTGAACTGGAAGCCGTCGGGACGGGCGAGGGAGCGGACCATCCAGCGGTACGGCTCGATGGAGCAGTGCGCGGTGGACGGGATGCACATCGCGCGCTGGTACGTGCGCACCGCCTCGTCGTCCGGCAGCCGCGGCCCGGACCAGTCCCGGATCAGCCGCCCGACCAGCGCCCCGTCGTCCGCGACGAGCTGCCGCTCGGGGATCCAGGGCCGCTGGAAGCCCCAGATGTAGGAGCCGGCGGCGGTCTGCTTGGGGTCGGCGAGCATCGCCGAGCGCCAGCGCCGCGGATGCGGCATCGAGGCGACCGCGAGCCGCCGCACCAGCTTCGGCCGCATCACGGCCGCCGTCCACGCCAGATAGCCGCCCAGGTCGTGCCCGACCAGCGCGGCGTCCGGCTCGCCCAGCGAGCGGACCACCCCGGTGATGTCGAGGGCGAGGTTGGCCGGGTCGTATCCGCGCGGGGTGCGGTCGCTCCCGCCGACGCCCCTCAGGTCCATGGCGACGGCCCGGAACCCGGCGTCGGCGAGCGCCACCAGCTGGTGCCGCCAGGTCCACCAGAACTGCGGGAAGCCGTGCAGCAGCATCACCAGCGGCCCGTCGCCCAGTTCGGCGATGTGGAAGCGGGCGCCGTTGGCGGCCACGTCCCGGTGGGTCACCTCGTGTCCGCCGGGCAGGTCGAGCCGTACGACCGAGGCCGGCTGGGCCGAAGGAGTGTCGGGTTCCGTCATGACGACGAGCGTGCCACAGGCTCGATGGCCTCGGGCACGCGGTCCGCGGGCAGCTCGGGCCGCGGGTGCGGCTTGGCCTTCTGCAGGACGCCCGCGGTCTCCTTCACCGACGCGGCGACCTTCTGCGGGCCGCGGCCCTTCTTCGCCTTCTTCGCGAAGACGACGCCGATCAGCACGAGGACGACCGCGACGAGCACATTCGCCGCGAAGGACAGCAGGAAGCAGATCGCCAGGTTCCAGCCGCTCCAGGTCCGAATGCCGTACGCCAGCGCGAAGTTGAGCATCGGCAGCGAGAACAGCAGGAGCACCCCGGCCGCCATGAAGGCGCCGCCGCTGGTCACACCCCGCTTGACGTCCCGTCGGAGCTGGGCCTTGGCCAGTGCGATCTCGTCGTGCACCAGCGCGGACATTTCGGTCGTCGCCGTGGCGAACAGCTGGCCGATGCTGCGTTCGGCGCCGACCGGGCTGCCGTCGGGTGCGCTCATCGGGTCTCCCTCTTCCTGCCTGACTGGTGACGGTCCCGTCTTTTGTACCGTCTCGTCAGATCATGCCGGACCGTCGTTCTCCTCGCCTGCCCCGCCCGGCACTTCCGCAAGCGCGTGGCGCGCGGCGGCCTTCTCCTGAGCGATCCGGCGGTGTTCGGCGGCCCTGCGCTCGTGGATGGCGGCCATCCGCAGGTGGTACTCCGGGTCGTCCTCCTCGTAGATGTCCGGAATGCCGTCGAGGTCGTCGTCGCGCTCCTCGGCCTCGCACATCCTGCGGTACTTGGCGTTACGTATTTTCAGCAGCACCGTGGCCAGCGCCGCCGCGAGCAGGGAGCCGGTCAGAACGGCGGCCTTGATCTCTCCGGTGAGCGCCTCGTCGCCCTCGAAGGCCAGCTCGCCGATGAGCAGCGAGACGGTGAATCCGATGCCGGCCAGGGTCGCCACCGCGAACACGTCCGGCCAGGCGAGGTCGTCGCTGAGCGAGGCCCGGGTGAAACGTGCCGTCAGCCAGGTGCCGCCGAAGATGCCGAGCGTCTTGCCGACCACCAGACCGAGCACCACGCCCAGCGTCTCCGGGCGGGTGAAGACCCCGGCCAGTGCCTCGCCGTTCAGCGACACACCGGCGCTGAACAGGGCGAACAGCGGAACGGCGAGGCCGGCCGAGAGCGGCCGTACGAGGTGTTCGATGTGCTCGCCGGGGGAGTGCTCCTCACCCTCACGGGTGGTGCAGCGCAGCATCAGGCCCATCGCGACACCGGCGATGGTGGCGTGGATGCCGCTGTTGTACATCAGCGCCCAGATCACCAGCGCCAGCGGGACGTACACGTACCACCCGCGTACGCCCTTGCGCAGCAGCAGCCAGAAGACGGCGAGGCCGACCACGGCGCCGGCGAGGGCGGCGAAGTCGATCGTGCTGGTGAAGAAGACCGCGATGATCAGGATGGCGAACAGGTCGTCGACGACGGCGAGGGTCAGCAGGAAGGCGCGCAGGGCGCTGGGCAGCGAGGTGCCGATGACCGCGAGCACGGCGAGCGCGAAGGCGATGTCGGTGGCCGTGGGGACCGCCCAGCCGGCCAGGGAGCCACCGCCGGCGCTGCTGGTCAGGGCGTAGACCAGCGCCGGTGCGGCCATGCCGCACAGCGCGGCGACGACCGGGAGGACGGCGGCCCGGGGATCGCGCAGATCACCGGCGACGAGTTCGCGCTTGAGCTCGATGCCGGCGACGAAGAAGAAGATCGCGAGCAGTCCGTCGGCGGCCCAGTGCGCGACGGAGAGGTCGAGGCCGAGGGACTCCGGGCCTATGTGGAAGTGGGCGACCGTCTCGTAGCTGTCATGCAGCAGGGGTACGTTCGCCCAGATGAGAGCGGTGATCGCGGCGACGAGGAGAAGGACACCGCCGACCGTCTCGGTGCGCAGCGCGTCCGCGACGAAGGTCCGCTCGGGGAGGGACAGCCGGCCGAAGGCCTTGCGGGGGGCGGGGGGCGCGGACACGGGAGACCTCCGGTGGGTGGGCAGCATGGAACGCTTGCCGACCAGACTTCCCGGCGCACCTATTTGTTTAGTTTAGCTAAACGTGATGAGAGTGGCCACCTGGCAGTGGCCACCTCCGTCCACCGTAGACGCGGCAGGGGTGCCCGGCACGCCCGGCGCCGGGCACCCCTGGGGCGGGATGAGGTCAGTCCTCGTTGGGCGCCGCCGGGAGCTTCGCCTGGATGAGCTGCATGACCGTGGAGTCGGTCAGCGTCGTGACGTCCCCCAGCTCACGGTTCTCGGCGACGTCGCGCAGCAGTCGGCGCATGATCTTGCCGGAGCGGGTCTTCGGCAGCTCGGCCACCGGCAGGATCCGCTTGGGCTTGGCGATCGGGCCGAGCGTGGCGCCGACGTGGCCCTGCAGCTCGGCGACCAGGTCCTCGGTCTCCGCCGCCGTACCGCGCAGGATCACAAAGGCGACGATGGCCTGCCCGGTCGTCTCGTCCGCGGCACCGACGACGGCCGCCTCGGCGACGGACGGGTGCGAGACGAGCGCCGACTCCACCTCCGTGGTGGAGATGTTGTGCCCGGAGACGAGCATGACGTCGTCGACGCGGCCCAGCAGCCAGATGTCGCCGTCGTCGTCCTTCTTCGCGCCGTCTCCGGCGAAGTACTTGCCCTCGAAGCGCGACCAGTACGTGTCGATGAACCGCTGGTCGTCGCCCCAGATGGTGCGCAGCATCGACGGCCACGGCTCGGTGAGCACCAGATAGCCACCGCCGCCGTTCGGCACCTCGTTGGCCTCGTCGTCGACGACGGTCGCGGAGATGCCGGGCAGCGGCGTCTGCGCGGACCCCGGCTTGGTCTCCGTCACACCCGGCAGCGGCGAGATCATCATCGCGCCGGTCTCGGTCTGCCACCAGGTGTCCACGATGGGGGTCCTGTCCGCTCCGATGTGCTTGCGGTACCAGATCCACGCCTCGGGGTTGATGGGCTCGCCGACGGATCCCAGGATGCGCAGGCTGCTGAGATCGAACTTGGCGGGGATGTCGTCGCCCCACTTCATGAACGTCCGGATGGCCGTGGGCGCCGTGTAGAGGATCGTGACCTTGTACTTCTGCACGATCTCCCAGAACCGGCCCTGGTGCGGGGTGTCCGGGGTGCCCTCGTACATGACCTGCGTCGCGCCGTTCGCCAGCGGGCCGTAGACGATGTACGAGTGGCCGGTGACCCAGCCGACGTCGGCCGTGCACCAGTAGACGTCCGTCTCCGGCTTGAGGTCGAAGACCGCGTGGTGGGTGTAGGCCGCCTGGGTGAGGTAGCCGCCGGAGGTGTGCAGGATGCCCTTCGGCTTACCCGTCGTACCGGAGGTGTAGAGGATGAACAGCGGGTGCTCGGCGTCGAACGCCTCCGGCGTGTGCTCGGCACTCTGCCGCCCGACGACGTCGTGCCACCACACGTCCCGTCCCTCGGTGAAGGCCACCTCCTGGCCGGTACGGCGCACCACGAGCACATGCTCGACGTTGTCCACCTTGCCGAGCGCCTCGTCGACGGCCGGCTTCAGCGCGGACGGCTTGCCGCGCCGGTAACCGCCGTCGGCCGTGATGACGACCTTGGCGTCGGCGTCCTGGATCCGGGTCGCGAGCGCGTCCGCCGAGAAGCCGCCGAAGACCACCGAGTGCGCGGCACCGATCCGGGCGCAGGCCAGCATGGCGATGGCCGTCTCCGGGATCATCGGCATGTAGACGGCGACCCGGTCGCCCTTGCGAACTCCCAGCTCCAGCAGGGCGTTCGCGGCCTTGGAGACCTCGTCCTTCAGCTCGGCGTAGGTGATCGCGCGGCTGTCGCCCGGCTCGCCCTCGAAGTGGATGGCGACGCGGTCGCCGTGGCCGGCCTCGACGTGCCGGTCGACGCAGTTGTACGCGACGTTCAGCTCGCCGTCCTTGAACCATTTGGCGAACGGCGGGTTCGACCAGTCCAGCGTCTCGGTCGGTTCCTTGGCCCAGCTCAGCCGTCGGGCCTGCTCGGCCCAGAAGCCGAGCCTGTCAGCCTTGGCCTGTTCATACGCCTCCGCGGTGACGTTGGCGTTCGCGGCCAGGTCGGCGGGGGGTGCGAACCTGCGCTCTTCCTTGAGCAGGTTGGCCAGGCTTTCGTTGCTCACGACATCTCCCTTTCCCAGGGTGTCCGTTGTGTCCCAGGCCACAGCTCATCAGACCCGAGGGTCCGATGACAAGGGTCGTCGGGAAATTGGTTTAGACCTGTGGCTCGGTCCTGTGCGGTGATCGATTACGGCGGTCGCGGTCATCCGTACCCACGGATGGGGCGGGCGTCGAGTTCAGCGGCTGTAACGCCTTTCACATGCGCGGCCAAGTACGGGTGAAGCGCCACCGACGGCATCGGAGGCGACGGATGAGACCGACGAGAACCGACGAGAACCGACGAGAGGGGACAGCCAGTGGATGGCATACGGGGCGGGCCCGCGGAGGCGGTAGGGGACCCCGAGCTCTTCGAGGAGTTCTACCGCCGCCATGTCGACGCCGTGACATCCTTCGTGGCCCGGCGTGTCGCCGACGTCCACACGGTTGCCGACCTCACGGCCGAGGTGTTCCTCGCGGTCCTCGACTCCGCCCACACCTACCGCCCCGGGCTCGGCAGCGAGCGCGCCTGGCTGTACGGCATCGCGCGGAACGTCGTCTCTTCGGAGCACCGGCGCCGCGCCCGCGAGACCCGGCGCGATCTGCGCATCTCCGGGCGGCGGTTGCTGGAGGCCGACGACATCGCCCGCCTGGAGGACAAGCTCGACGCCGAGTCGCCCGGCCGCCGCGCCCTCGCCGCGCTGGCCCGGCTGCCGGAGGGCGAACGAGCGGTGCTGGAGCTGATCGCGGTCGACCAGCTCACGGTCACCGAGGCGGCCGCCGCGCTCGGCATCCGCCAGGTGACGGCGCGCGTGCGGCTGCACCGGGCGCGCAAGGCGCTGCGGGCGGAGGCGGCGCGTGAGCCCGCCGGAGGGCCGCCCGGCACATCCCTGTCATACGTCGCCGGAGGAACCGGGGGAGAGGCATGACCACCAGGACGACCTTCGAGGACCGGCTGCTCGAGGAACTGCGCCGCGAGATCGACCGGCGTGCGGGCGAGGCGAGTGACCCCGCGGCCGTCCCGGCACTCGCCCGGGGCCGCCGTCGTACGGCCGTCACCGCGCCGCGGCTCGGCCTCGTCGCCTTGGTCTGCGCCGCCGTCGCGGGCGCGTGGGTGCTGATGCCGGGTTCCCCGGCCGAGAGGCCCGCCTACGCCGTGGAACCGCACCCGGACGGCACCGTGACCGTCACCGTGAACGACATCTCCCTCGGCGGCGGCCTGCAGGACGGGCTCGCCGAGCGGCTGAAGCAGCAGGGCATCCACGTGGCCGTGGACGACGTGCCGAACGGCTACCAGTGCACCCATCCCCGGGGTGAGACGATCTCCGGCCACTTCGACCGGAGCGGCGGCGACGGGCCCATCTGGACGATCAACCTGCGTCGCGGGGACTCCCTGGCCTTCGAGAGGATCGGGCAGCGCCAGCCCGACGGGAGCGTCCAGCGGGTCGTCAGCTTCTACGGCGTCCGCGGCGAGATCGCCCCGTGCAATCCCGTCCGTGACCAGGAGTCCCGCTCGGCGGAGCCGTCCGGCCACCGCTGAGCGGGGACTCGCAGGTGTGCGCGACGCGTCGGCACGGGTGGGCGGGGCGGCGGGCTACGCCGGGCTGCGTAGATCCTCGGCCTCGGCCACGTGGTCGAAGACCTCCGCGCCGGACGCCTCGGTGAGCAGATAGGCCTGGGCCTCGCCCACGTGGAAGTACATCCCGTGCAGCTCCAGCGCGCCCTCGCGCAGGGCGCGGGTCACCGACTCGTGGGCGCGCAGGTGCTCCAACTGCTGGACGACGTTGGTCAGGCAGAGCTGCTCGACCGCGTCGGCCGGCCGCCGCCCGGCGAGCCGCGCCCAGGGCCTGCTGTCGTCGGCCATCCGCTCCACGCTCGGCAGCCCGTGCCGAAGCCACCGCTTGAGCGGCGTCTGCGGTCCGCCGGGCTCGGAGCTGAGCAGCGCCTGCATGGCCCCGCATCCGGAGTGCCCGCACACGGTGATGTGCCGCACCTTCAGCACGTCCACCGCGTACTCGATGGCCGCCGCCACCGAGTCGTCGCCGCTCTCCTCGCCGGGCAGCGGCACCAGGTTGCCCACGTTGCGCACCACGAAGAGGTCTCCGGGGCCGCTGGACGTGATCATCGAGGTGACGAGTCGCGAGTCGGCGCAGGTGAGGAAGAGCTGCACCGGCCGCTGCCCCTCCCGCGCCAGCCGGGCCAGCTCGCCGCGCACCAGCGGGGCGGTCCTGCGCTGGAACGCGCTGATGCCACGGGCGAGTTGATGACCTCCGGCGCGGGTGCTCGGACCTGTGGCCGGGGTCGTGCCCGGGGTGAGGGCGGGGCCGCCGGGCGCGGCGGAGGTGTCGGCCGGTGTCGCTGCGGTGGATGTGGCCGTGCTCTGCGAGCCCTTCGAGCCCTCTGAGCCCCCTGGCCTCCGCGAGTCCTTGGACTCGGCCGAGTGGCCGGAGCCGTCGGAGCAGTCTGCGCCCTCGGGCCCGTGGGAGCCGCTGCCCTGACCCGTGTGCGCTCCCGCGCCCGGCGCCTCCTCGGCCCCCGGCCGGTCCCACTCGCACTGGTGGTTGCGCCACGGCGTCCAGGGCCGGCACCGGCAGTCGGCGGAACTCGCCGGGTCTCCCTCACTCGTCCCGGAGGGGTCCTCCGTGGGAGTGCCCGGCTCGGCGATGCGGATCCCGGCGCGGCGGCCGGTCAGTTCGACGGTGCCGCCCTGGGCGGTGTGCGTGTTCTGCCAGTCCTGGAGGGTCTCGTACGCCGCGTGGTCCATGAAGGAGCCGTCCAACTCCACGACGACGTCGGTGCCTTGGGGGACGAGATGCAGCGCTCGGCTCAGCCTGGGCACCGCGAGGAACGTCAACTGGCCTCTGACATGGACGTGATGGACTCCTTCCTCTTCCGTGTGCGTGATCCGGGTGCGGGTGAGGCGGTGCAGGGCGACGGCGACGGCCACGGCGATGCCGAACGCCACGCCCTCCAGGACGCCGAACAGCACCACGCCGAGGGTGGTGACGGCGTACACCAGCACCTCGCGGTGGCGGGTCACCGTGCGGATGTGGTGCAGGGACACCATCTGGATGCCGACGGCCATCACCAGGGCGGCGAGCGTGGCGAGCGGGATCAGCTCCAGGAGCGGGACCATCAGCAGCGTGGCGATCACTACGAGAACGCCGTGCAGCATCGTGGAGTTCCGGCTGACCGCGCCCGCGTTCACATTCGCCGTACTGCGCACCGCGACGCCCGCGATCGGCAGTCCGCCGAGGCCGCCGGAGACGATGTTCGCGGCGCCCTGGCCGAGCAGTTCGCGGTCGAGGTCGGAGCGCGGCACCCGGCCGGTCAGGCCGGGGCGGGCGGCGGCCAGCTTGTCCACCGCGACCGCGCCGAGCAGCGACTGCACACTGCACACCAGCGTGATGGTGAGCACGGCCGCGATCAGGCCGAGCACCGGCCCTTCCGGCAGTCCGGCCAGCGCGTGGTTGCTCCAGGACGGCAGCTCCACCTTGGGCAGGGTGAGCCCGGCGAGCGAGGCGGTCGCGGTGGCCCCGGCGACGGCGATCAGCGGCGCCGGCGCCATGCGCAGCATCCGTCCGGCCCGGCCGGGCAGCCGGGGCCACAGGAACAGCAGGGCCAGGGTGAGCGCGCTCATCGACAGGGCGGCGGGGTGCAGGTCCGCGAGCTGGGCGGGCAGCGCGCGCAGATTGTCGAGTACGGCGCTCTGCGGGGTGCCGCCGAGGACGATGTGCAGCTGGGCGACGGCGATGGTGACGCCGATGCCGGCCAGCATGCCGTGCACGATGGCGGGGCTGACCGCGAGGGCGGTGCGGGCCACGCGCAGACAGCCGAGGCCGAGCTGGGCGAATCCGGCGAGGACGGTGATGGCGCAGGTCGTCCGCCATCCGTAGACGTGGATGAGATCGGCGGTGACGACCGTGAGCCCGGCGGCGGGGCCGCTCACCTGGAGCGGGGAGCCGCCGAACCGGCCGGCGACGAGGCCGCCCACGGCCGCGGCGACGAGGCCCGCCTGGAGCGGGGCGCCGGTGGCCAGGGCGATACCGAGGGACAGCGGCAGGGCGATCAGGAAGACCGCGATGGCGGCCGACACATCGGCGCCGGCGATCCGGAAGCGGCGGTGGCGCCGGGCCGGCGGGCTGTGCGGCTGGTGGTCGCGGTTCGACTGGTGGGGGTCGGTGGGGCGCGTGGGGACGCAGGCTGACATGTTTCCCGTCTCCTCCGGGGGCAGCGGTCGCGGAACAGGTTGGTCCCGCCGGGCGGCGGGTCGGTCGCGGCCGTGGATCACGGCGTGCAGCGGCGGGATGAATCAACTCTCAGTAAACGAATCGTAATGCAGAGTAAAGGTCAGGCATGGATTATCCCGGCAAATGGGTCACTTAATCACTCCGGAGAGTGAACTGAGCCTTTGATCGGCTTGTCGTACTAATTCCTTCTCGGTCCCGTGCGACCTTGGCGGCGCTGTCGGGCTTTCCCGGCACATCGGTGCATCCAGCTGCACATCGCTCGAAACGCCGCAGCGGCGTTGGCCCGAGAGAAGGAAGAAGGTGGGCGGAAGATGGCCGCCACTCACAGGATCGCCGCGGGTGCCGTGGTCGCCGCGGTCTGCGCCGTGTCGCTCGCCGGTTGCTCGGCCGGCCCCGACGGTGCGAAGGAGGGCGCACCCGGGCCCCAGAAGCCGGAGGCGGCCCAGGCCCCGAACGGCCCGCTCCGGCTGATCGGCGACGGCTCCACCGCGTTCACTGGTGCCCAGCCGCATCTGCCCAGGCCGGAGCGCCTGAAGCCCGGCCAGCGGCCGCCGCAGTTCGTGGTGTTCTCCTGGGACGGTGCCGGCGAGGACAGCCAGCGGCTGTTCTCCCACTTCCGCGAGGTGGCCAAGGCGAACAACGCCACGATGACGTACTTCCTCAGCGGGGTGTATCTGCTGCCGGAGGACAAGGCCGACCTCTACAGGCCGCCGCAGCACTCACCGGGCCGCTCCGACATCGGCTTCAACGACCGGCAGGGCATCGCCGACACCGTCAAGCAGCTGCGGCTGGCCTGGCTGGAGGGCAACGAGATCGGCACCCACTTCAACGGCCACTTCTGCGGCAAGGGCGGCGGGGTGGGCGAGTGGTCGGTGGAGGAGTGGAAGGACGAGATCGCCCAGGCCAAGCACTTCGTGAGGTCCTGGAAGACCCACACCGGGATGACCAAGGAGGCGCCCCTGCCCTTCGACTACGACAAGGAGCTGATCGGCGCCCGCACCCCCTGCCTGGAGGGCCAGGAGAACTTCATGAAGGCCGCCCGCGAGCTGGGCTTCCGCTACGACACCAGCGGGGTCAACGACCAGGTCTGGCCGGGGAAGAAGGAGGGCCTGTGGGACCTGTCGATGCAGCTGGTGCCGTTCCCCGGGCACTCCTATGAGCAGCTGACCATGGACTACAACTTCATGGTCAACCAGTCCGGCACCACCACCCAGGGCGACCCGGACAAGTACGAGGTATGGGGCGACCAGATGCGTGACGGCCTGCTCGCCGGCTTCCGGCGGGCCTACGACGGCAACCGCGCTCCGCTGATCATCGGCAACCACTTCGAGTCCTGGAACGGCGGCACCTACATGCGCGCCGTCGAAGAGGTCATCGAGCAGGTGTGCACCAAGGCCGAGGTGCGCTGTGTCTCCTTCCGGCAGCTGGCCGACTGGCTGGACGCCCAGGACCCGCAGACCCTCGCGAAGCTGCGCACGCTGAAGGTCGGCGAGGCCCCGAAGCAGGGCTGGGCGTCCTTCCTCTCCGGCCGCCCGGCCCCGGCCCCGAAGGGCGTCCCCGGGGCACCGGCGGACATGGGCTAGCGGACCAGGACCGGCGGCTGGGGGAGGGGCGTCGGCGCGGCCGTCACGCGTTCGCCGCCACGCTCTCGCCGAGCACGAAGCCGGGGTCGACCTGCGCCGCCAGGTCGGCCCCGGTGCGCTCGTTGCCCCAGGACCGGGCGTTCTTCAGATGGAAGTGCACCATCTGGCGCGTGTAGCGCTCCCAGTCGCGCGTGGCGTACGTCGCGTCGGCGGCCTCCTGAAGGGTCCGCAGGGCGCGGCGGTTGACGTCCTCCAGGAGGTCGAACCGCGGCGGACGGCCCTTCTCCATGGCGCGCACCCAGTCGGAGTGCCCGACCGTGACGAGCAGGTCCTCCCCGACCTGCTCGCGCAGGTAGTCGAGGTCGTCCTGGCCCTGCACCTTGTTGCCGACGACCTTCAGCTCGACGCCGAAGTCGCGGGCGTACTCCTTGTACTGGCGGTAGACGGAGACCCCCTTCCGGGTCGGCTCGGCGACGAGGAACGTGATGTCGAAGCGGGTGAACATCCCGGAGGCGAAGGAGTCGGACCCCGCGGTCATGTCGACCACGACGTACTCGTCGGGGCCGTCGACGAGGTGGTTCAGGCACAGCTCCACCGCTCCTGTCTTGGAGTGGTAGCAGGCGACCCCCAGGTCGGCTTCCGTGAAGGGGCCGGTGACCATCAAACGGACGGCGCCACCGTCGAGTTCCACCGGCCGGGCGCAGGCGTCGTAGACCGGGTTGTCCTCGCACACCCGCAGCAGCCGCGAGCCCTCGCCGGGCGGCGTGGTCTTGATCATCGTCGCGGCGGAGGGGATCCGCGGGTTGTCGCCGCGCAGATAGTCCTTGATCAGCGGCAGGTGGTCGCCCATCGCGGGCAGGGCCGCGGACTCCGCCTCGTCGAGGCCGAGCGCGACCCCCAGGTGCTGGTTGATGTCGGCGTCGACCGCGACGACCGGCGCGCCGGTGGCTGCGAGGTGGCGGATGAACAGGGAGGACAGGGTGGTCTTACCGCTCCCGCCCTTCCCGACGAAAGCAATTTTCATGTTCAGTAAGAGTAGTGGCGCGGTCCCCCCGCGCGCGGGCCCGACGTGAAGAAGACCACTCCTTCGTGGGGTCCGGGCCCGGGGTGCGTAATGTCGTACTCATGAGTACGACAGGCGCGACCGCCGATCCTCTCGCGGCTCTGGGCGCACTGCCCGGGGTGGCCGAGTCCGTGGAGTCCGTACGCAAAGCCGTGGACCGGGTCTACGGGCACCGGATCATGCGGCGCCGCAGCAACGAGATCACCTCCGAGGCGGCCCTGCGCGGCGCCCGCGGCTCGGCGGCGCTGTCCGGCGCCGACTGGGCCCTGGAGGAGGTGCGTCGACGCACCGACTTCAGCGGTGACGCCGAGGCACGCACCATGGGCGCGGCGCTGCGGCTGACCGCCGAGGCCGGGCAGCTGCTGTCCATCTGGCGGCAGTCCCCGCTGCG
Source organism: Streptomyces sp. NPDC030838 (assembly GCF_055572035.1). Lineage (NCBI taxonomy): Bacteria > Bacillati > Actinomycetota > Actinomycetes > Kitasatosporales > Streptomycetaceae > Streptomyces > Streptomyces sp. NPDC030838. The sequence goes on from NZ_JBVIED010000020.1 coordinate 153,303, forward strand.
GGTGCTGGCCCGCCTGCACCTGGTGGCGGCGGCCGACAACGCCGACCAGGTGGGCCGACCGCGGCAGCAGGGCGAGCCGGTCGACGAGCCGCTGATCGAGCAGCCGCTGCCGAGCGCCGCCGAGGTGTCGGCGCGCCTGGAGGGGCTGTCCGAGCTGATCATCGCGGGAGGCTCGGCTCCGGCGCTGGTCACCGCCGCCGTCGTGCATGGCGAGCTGCTCGCGCTGCGCCCCTTCGTCTCCCACAACGGCCTGGTCGCGCGCACGGCCGAGCGGATCGTCCTGGTCGGCAGTGGCCTGGACCCGAAGTCCGTCTGTCCGGCCGAGGTCGGCCACGCCGAGCTGGGGCGGGACGCCTATCTGGCGGCGTTCGACGGCTATCTGTCCGGCACCCCGGAGGGCATGGCGGCCTGGATCGCGCACTGCGGCAAGGCGGTCGGGCTGGGCGCGCGCGAGTCGACGGCGGTGTGCGAGGCGCTGCAGCGCGGCGCGGCGTGAAAACGGCCCCCGAGGGGGCCGGTAACGGGGTTGCGGCGGTACGAGGATTCGTACCGCCGCTGGCATGATCACCGAGTTACCAAGCGTCCTCGAAATGTCGCCCATCAGGTCGGGATCTTTGCCCTTACCTGGTGCGGCTGGCCCGTAATCGACGGGTCGACGTCGCGTGGGTGCCCGGTGTTCATGCTTCGGTCCGTGGGGCCAATTGCGTATCTAAGGTGATCCTCTCGGATGTCCTTGGTCTCGCGGGCCGTTGAGTCCTTTGTACTCCAGCACGTGAGCAAGCGGAAGTGGTGGCTCTACTTCTTTACTTTTAGGTTCAAACAGGACCTAAATGGCTGTCCGGCGCCGACTGGCGTACCAGACGAGGCCCGCGGTTGCCGCCGCCGCTCCTATCGCCGCCGCCGCGACCAGGGCGGGCCGCGGCGGTACGGAGAAGGCGGGGATGCGCTGTTTGAGCCGGACCGGACGGTGGAAATCGAGGATCGGCCAGCCGCGTGCGACGGCCTCCCGGCGCAGTGCGCGGTCCGGGTTCACGGCGTGCGGATGGCCCACGGACTCCAGCATCGGCAGGTCGGTCACCGAGTCGCTGTACGCGTAGCAGCGCGCCAGGTCGTACCCCTCGGACGCGGCGAGTTCCCTGATCGCCTCCGCCTTCGTGGGGCCGTAGGCGTAGTACTCGACCTCGCCGGTGTAGCAGCCGTCCTCACCTACGACCATCCGGGTGGCCACCACCCGGTCGGCGCCCAGCAGCTCGCCGATCGGTTCGACCACCTCGGCTCCCGACGTGGAGACGATCACCACGTCGCGGCCGGCGGTGTGGTGCTCCTCGATGAGCGAGGCGGCCTCGTCGTAGATGAGGGGGTCGATGAGGTCGTGCAGGGTCTCGGCGACGATCTCCTTGACCTGCTGGACGTTCCAGCCGCGGACGAGCCGGGACAGATACTCGCGCGTCCGTTCCATCTGGTCGTGGTCCATACCGCCGACGAGGAAGACGAACTGGGCATATGCGGTACGCAAGGCGGCCCGTCGGTTGATCAGCCCGCCTTGGTAGAACGACTTGCTGAAGGTGAGCGTGCTGGACTTCGCAATGACCGTCTTGTCCAGGTCAAAGAAGGCCGCTGTGCGGGGCAAGGAGTGGTTTTCCACGATCCTGAGCATAGGCGCAGCCCATTCGGCGTAAGGTGGGGCGCGTGGGTTTGCCTGAGAGGGCTCTCGGGTACACCATGGAAGTCACGGATCGTTCGCGACCGTGCTAACCCGGTCCGACTCCTCCCCCCCCGAGTCGGCCGTGGGGACGACCCCCGCTCTCCCCCCCGGCGGGGGTCGTCGCATGTCCGGGTGGGTTTTTCCCTTCACAGCGCGGCGGTGGCGGCGCCTTCGGGCGACTGCGACCGCCTCTTCCGTATGCGTCTGATCCGTCACGCTGTGTAGCCATCGGACTGCTCTGCGGCAGTCGCACAGGAGATGGTGCGGAGGCGTCCGGCGCTCACCGGTATGGGTGACGGCGATATTCACAGGCATCGAGTTGTCCACAGTTATCGACCAAGATCCACATCATTTCCGCGTTCGCCGCATCGTGATTCCCACGCGCCTCGCTCCGGCTAGTTCCTGGCCGGTTCCGTTTGTGGCGCGTGTATGGCCGGTTTCCGTCGGCCGCTCATATGGGCGGGCCGCATCACCGGTTCTTCATCGGTCGCAAACGCGGGCCCGCCGGGGTCCGCGAGCGACGCAGTCGGGCAGCGAAGGGGGACATCCGCCATGGCCGGAACCAGCACACAGGACCAGCCGTCCGCCGCCGGAGGGCGGCCGGGCAGGCCGCTGATCGTCACCGAGGACGCCGAACTCCTCGACGACCTGCTGCGCCTGTGCGCGGCGGCCGGAGCCACACCCGAGGTCCATCACGGGCCACCCGAGCGCGGCGGCGGCTGGGAGGCCGCGCCGCTCGTCCTGGTCGGCGACGACGCCGCGCGGCGGGTGCGCGGCACCTCGCGCAGAGGAGGGGTGGTGCTCGTCGGGCGGGACCAGGACGACCCCGGGGTATGGCGGCGTGCGGTGGAGATCGGCGCCGACCACGTCCTGATGCTGCCCGACGGCGAGCAGTGGCTGGTCGACCGCATCGCCGACGTCGCCGAGGGCGTCGGCCGGCCGGCGCTCACCGTCGGCGTCATCGGCGGCCGGGGCGGCGCCGGAGCCTCCACGCTCGCGTGTGCCCTCGCCGTCACCTCCGCGCGGGAGGGCCTGCGCACCCTGCTGGTGGACGCCGACCCGCTCGGCGGCGGGCTTGACGTCCTCCTCGGCGGCGAGACCGCCGAAGGCCTGCGCTGGCCGGCCTTCGCCGCCTCGCGCGGCCGGGTCGGCAGCGGCGCCCTCGAGGAGTCGCTGCCCGAGCTGCACGCGCTGCGGGTGCTCAGCTGGGACCGGGGCGACTGCCTGGCCATTGCCCCGCAGGCGGTGCGGGCGGTGCTCGCCGCCGCCCGGCGCCGCGGCGGCACGGTCGTCGTCGACCTGCCCCGCCGGATCGACGACGGCGTCGCCGAAGTCCTCGCCCAGCTCGACATCGGCATCCTCGTGGTCCCCGCCGAGCTGCGCGCCGTCGCCGCGGCCGGCCGGGTGGCCTCCGCCGTCGGCATGGTGCTGCGCGATCTGCGGGTCGCGGTCCGCGGGCCGTACGCCCCCGGCCTGGACGACCGCGAGGTGGCCCGGCTGCTCGGACTGCCGCTCGCCGGAGAAGTCCCGGTCGAATCCGGGCTGGTGCGCGCGGTCGACGGCAAGACGCCGCCCGCCGCGGGCGGACGCGGGCCGCTGGCGCGGTTCTGCAAGGAGTTCTGGGAGCGGGCGCTGGTCGAGGCGGGGGCGGCATGAACGGCGGGTACTCCGGGGCGGCGTCGGGCGGTGCACCGGCCCTTCCCGTGCCGCTGCTGGACGGCGTACGGCAGTGGCTGGCCGAGCACGGGGCCGAGCCCACGCCCGCGCGGGTGGCGCAGGCGCTGCGCGAACAGGGGCGGGTGCTCGGTGACGCCGAAGTCCTCGGCACGGCCGAGCGGTTGCGGTCCGAGCTGGTCGGCAGCGGACCGCTGGAGCCGCTGCTCGCCGATCCGTCGGTGACCGACGTCCTGGTCTCGGCCCCGGACCGGGTCTGGGTGGACCGAGGCGGCGGACTGCAGCTGACCTCCGTGGCCTTCCCGGACGCGGGCGCCGTACGACGGCTCGCGCAGCGTCTGGCCGCCGTGGCGGGGCGGCGGCTCGACGACGCCCGGCCCTGGGTCGACGCCCGGCTGCCCGACGGGACCCGGCTGCACGCGGTGCTGCCGCCGGTCGCGGTCGGCTGCACGTGTCTGGCGCTGCGGGTGGTCCGGCCGCGCGCGTTCACGCTCGACGAGTTGGTCGCGGCGGGCACCGTGCCGCCGGGCGGTGACCGGGTGCTGCGCGCGCTGCTGCGGGCCAGGCTGTCCTTCCTGATCAGCGGTGGCACCGGCAGCGGCAAGACGACCCTGCTCAGCGCGCTGCTGGGGCTGGTCGGGCCGGGCGAGCGGATCGTGCTCGCCGAGGACTCCGCCGAGCTGCGGCCGGACCATCCGCATGTCGTCCGGCTGGAGACCCGGCCCGCCAACCAGGAGGGCGCGGGCCTGGTCACGCTCGAGGACCTGGTGCGCCAGGCGCTGCGGATGCGGCCGGACCGATTGGTCGTCGGGGAGGTGCGCGGTGCCGAAGTGGTCCATCTGCTGGCCGCGTTGAACACCGGTCACGAAGGCGGCTGCGGCACCGTGCACGCCAACGCCGCCGCCGATGTGCCGGCCCGGCTGGAGGCCCTGGGCACCGCCGCGGGGCTCGACCGGGCCGCGCTGCACAGCCAGCTGGCGGCGGCGCTGTCGGTCGTCCTGCACCTGGTGCGCGACCGGACCGGACGGCGCCGGATCGCCGAGGTGCGGGTGCTGGAGCGGGACCCGACCGGGCTGGTGCGGACGATGCCGGCGCTGCGATGGGGCGCGCGGGGATTCGTCCGCGAGCGGGGCTGGGATCGGCTGCGGGAGCTGCTGCGGGACGAGTGGGGTGAGTGGGACGAGTCGAGCGATGAGGGACCGAGGGAGCGGGATGTGCGTGAGACCGCCGCGGGGATCGAGGGAGCGGGACATGGGTGAGATGGCGGTAGGGGAGACGGCGATGAGCGCGGCGGTGCTGTGTGCCGGGGCCGCGGCCTGGGCGATGGGTGGCCCGCACGCAGGGGCTCGCCGGGCGCGGCTGCTGCTCGCGGGCGGCGGGACGGTGGGTACCGGGCCGCCGGTGCCGTGGTGGCGTCGGGCGGATCTACCGCGGCGGCTGCGTGGGCGGTTCCGGGCCGAGTGGTGGGCGGCGGTCGTCGGTCTGCTGCTGGCGGTGCTGGGCTCCTCGGTGCTGCCGGTCGTCGCGGGGGCGGCCGGGGTGCCGCTGCTGCGCCGGGCGCGGCTGGCCCGGGACGCACGGCGGGCCCGGGAACGCCGGGGCGACGCGGTGATCGCCCTGTGCGGGGCGCTGGCCGGGGAGGTGCGGGCCGGGCGGCAGCCGGGCGAGGCGCTGCTGCGGGCCGCGCGGGACACCAGAGGGCTCGCCGAGGCCCACGCGGCGGTGCTGGCCGCGGCCCGGTTCGGCGGCGAGGTGCCGGGGGCGCTCGCCGTGGCGGCCCGGCAACCGGGGGCCGACGGTCTGCTGGGACTCGCCGCGTGCTGGCGGGTGGCCGTGGACCACGGCGCGGGCCTCGCGGCCGGACTCGACCGGCTGGAGGCGGCCCTGCGCGCCGAACGCGATCAACGCGCCGAACTGCGCGCCCAGTTGGCCGGTGCCCGTGCCACCGCCGCGATGCTCGCCGCGCTCCCGGCCCTGGGCCTCCTCCTGGGCACCGCCCTCGGCGCAGACCCCCTGCACGTGCTGCTGCACACGGGGCCCGGCCTGGCCTGCCTGGTGCTCGGCGCGGTGCTGGAGGCCGTGGGGCTGTGGTGGGTGTTGCGGATCGTCCGGGGAGCGGAGGAGGCGGCATGAGCGCGGAGGTTGTCCACAGGCTGGGGGTGCTCCTGGGGGTCGCGCTGGTGCTGGGGTGGCTGGTGCACCGGGCGGCGGCGGTGCGGCGCCGGCGTCGGGTACGGCGGCGGCTGGCGGAGCTGCTCCCCCTGGGGACCTGGGAGACCCGGACCGCGAGGCCACGTGTGGACGTGCTTCGTGCGGTGCGGCGTCTGCTGCCCGAGGTGGCCGTGGCAGGGGCCGGGTGGGCGCTGGTCGGCGGGCTCACCGGGCTCCCGGTGGGGCTGGTGGCGGCCGTGGCCCTACGACGGTGGCGCCGACGACAGCGGCGGACGGCGGCCGGCGCGGTGCCCGACGCCCGCGCGGCCACCCGGCAACTGCCCCTAGCCGCCGACCTGGTGGCCGCCTGCGTCGCCGCCGGCGCGGCGCCCGTGACGGCCGCGCAGGCCGTGGGCGAGGCGCTGGGCGGACCGGTGGGGCAGGCGCTGGCGCGGGGCGCGGCGGAGGTGCGGCTGGGCGGCGAACCCACGGAGGCGTGGCGGGCGTTGGGCGCGATCCCGGGCGCCGGGGGTCTGGCGCGGCTGCTGGAACGGGCCGATGTCTCGGGGCTGCCCGCCGCCGGACCGGCCGCCCGGCTCGCGGCCGACGCCCGTGCCGGCTGGGCGCGCTCCGCGACGGTACGGGCCCGGCGGGCGGCGGTCCTGGTGACGGCGCCGGTGGGGCTGTGCTTCCTGCCCGCGTTCCTCGCGGTCGGCGTGCTGCCCGTGGTGATCGGGATGGCGGGCGAGGTGATGGGCGGGGGTGGTGGATGAGCGGCGGCGATCCAGGGACGGACGAGGACAAGCACGAGGAATCTCACGGAGGTTGGAATGAGCAAGGTGGTACGGGTGTGGGTGCGGGCCCTGGTGGGTGCGGTGCGCGGGATGGGCGGTGTCCGGAAGGACGCCGGGATGGTCACCTCCGAGTACGCGGTGGGCATCGTCGCGGCGGCGGGTTTCGCGGTGCTGCTCTACAAGGTGGTGACCAGCGGGCAGGTCAGTGCGCAGCTGCACAGCATCGTGAAGCAGGCCCTCGATGCGGGTATGTGAGGGGCGGCGGGCCCGCCGTGACCAGGGGTTCGTGACGGCGGAGTCGGCCGTGGTGCTGCCGGTGCTGGTGGCGGTCGCGATGGCGCTGGTGTGGGGCCTGCTGGTGGTGGCCGCGCAGATCCAGTGCGTGGACGCGGCCCGCACCGGCGCCCGCGCGGCGGCCCGCCAGGACCCGGCCGACGCGGTCGCCGCGGTGGCCCGGGAGGCGGCGCCCCGCGGCGCGAAGGTCACGGTCGCCCGGGAGGGGGACCAGGTCAGGGTCGTGGTGGCCGTCGAGCCGCCGGTGCTGGGCGATCTGCCGTTCGAGGTGCGCGAGGAGGCCGTGGCGTCGGTGGAGGGGACGGCACACGGGGAGGGAGCGTCGTGAGCCGCCTTCAAGGGGCCGATGCGGGGCGGCCGGGAGGCCTTCGGAGAGCCGATCGGGGCTGCCGAGGACGCGCCTGTGCGGCTGATCGGGGGTGCCGGGGCCGCGTCCGTGCGGCTGATCGAGGGTGCCAGTGCCGCGTCTGTGCGGCCGATCGGGCACGGCGGGGCCGCGTCCGTGAGGTTGATCGAGGGTGCCGGAGCCGCGTCGGTGAGGCTGAACGGGGGCAGCGGGGCCATGCTCATGAGGCCGATCGAGGACGGCGGGGCCGCACTCGGGAGGCTGATCGCGGGTCGGCCACCGTGTGGAGCGTCGGGGTGATCGCCGTGCTGTGCGTGGTGTTCGGCGTCGTGCTCGCTCTGGGGCAGGCGGTGGTGGCCCGGCACCGCGCGGCCGGCGGCGCGGACCTCGCGGCGCTCGCGGCGGCGGACCACTGGGCGCGCGGCACCGCCGAGGCCTGCGCTCGGGCGGACCGGGTGGCGCGGGCGCAGGGCACGCGGCTCGTGCGGTGCGCGCTCGTCGGCGAGATCTCCGACGTGTCGGTGGCGGCGGGATCGGAGCCGTTCGCGGCGGAGGTCCGGGCGCGGGCGGGCCCGGCGGGAACGGCACCGGGACTCCCGGCCCCGGCCTTCCCGGCTCCGCCCCTCCGGCAGGCGCTGCCGAGTGCTATGGCCCCTTCGGACCCTCCGGTCCCTCCGCTCCGGGCGGCTTCTCCTCCGGCGCCCCCCGCAGCAGCACCGTGAGCAGCCGTACGGCGCCCCTCTTGTGCAGCGGGTCGTTGCCGTTGCCGCACTTGGGGGACTGGATGCAGGACGGGCAGCCGGCGTCGCACTCGCAGGAGGCGATGGCCTGGCGGGTGGCGGTCAGCCAGGCGCGGGCGGTGTGGAAGGCGCGCTCGGCGAAGCCCGCGCCGCCGGGGTGGCCGTCGTAGACGAAGACCGTCGGCAGGAGCGTGTCGGGGTGCAGCGGGATCGACACGCCGCCGATGTCCCAGCGGTCGCAGGTGGCGAAGAGCGGGAGCATGCCGATCGACGCGTGTTCGGCGGCGTGCAGCGCGCCGCCGAGGATCTCGGGGTTGACGCGGGCCTCGTCGAGCTGGTCCTCGGTGACCGTCCACCACACCGCGCGGGTGCGCAGCGTACGAGGAGGGAGGTCGAGTTTGGTCTCGCCGAGGACCTCGCCGGTGATGAGGCGCCGGCGGAGGAAGGAGACGACCTGGTTGGTGACTTCGACGGAGCCGTAGCAGAGGCGGCCCTCGCCCCAGGGGATCTCGGTGTCCGTCTCCAGGATGGAGATCGTCGTCGTGTCGCGGGCGACCGTGGAGTAGGGCGGGTTCGCCTCCTCGACCAAGGCGACCGAGTCGTCCAGGTCGAGTGAGCGGACGAGATAGGTGCGGCCCTGGTGGAGGTGGACGGCGCCCTCGTGGACGGTGCTGTGCGCGGCGCCCTCGTCGACGGTGCCGAGCAGCCGGCCGGTGCCCGATTCGACGATCTGGACCGGGCGCCCGCCCTCGCCGCGGATGTCGGTGAGGTCGGCGGCCCGCTCCCGGCGGGTCCAGTGCCAGGCCCTGGTGCGGCGGCGCAGCAGCTTCGCGGCCTCCAACTGCGGGAGCAGATCGGCGGCCTCGGGCCCGAACAGCGCCAGGTCGTCCTCGGTCAGCGGAAGCTCCGCGGCGGCCGCGCACAGGTGCGGGGCGAGGACGTAGGGGTTGTCCGGGTCGAGCACCGTGGACTCCACGGGCCGGTCGAACAGGGCCTCCGGGTGGTGGACGAGGAAGGTGTCCAGGGGGTCGTCACGGGCGACCAGGACGGCGAGGGCGCCCTGCCCGGAGCGGCCCGCGCGGCCGGCCTGCTGCCACAGGGACGCGCGGGTGCCGGGATAACCGGCGATCACGACGGCGTCCAGGCCGGAGACGTCGACGCCGAGTTCCAGGGCGGTGGTGGCGGCGAGGCCGAGGAGTTCGCCGGAGTGCAGGGCGCGTTCCAGGGCGCGGCGCTCCTCCGGGAGGTAGCCGCCCCGGTAGGCCGCGACACGCCGGACCAGCGAGCGGTCGATCTCGGCGAGCCGTTCCTGGGCGATGACCGAGATCAGCTCGGCGCCGCGCCGGGAGCGGACGAAGGCGACCGAGCGCACCCCCTGGAGGGTGAGGTCGGTGAGCAGGTCGGCGGTCTCGGCGGTGGCGGTACGGCGGACCGGGGCGCCCTTCTCGCCCTGCATCTCGGTGAGCGGGGGCTCCCACAGTGCGAACACCAGCTCCCCGCGCGGGGAGGCGTCGTCGGCGACCTCCACCACCGGCAGGCCGGTCAGCCGGCGGGCGGCGACCGCGGGCTCGGCGGCGGTCGCGGAGGCCAGCAGGAAGACCGGGTCGGCGCCGTAGCGGGCGCACAGGCGGCGCAGCCGGCGCAGCACCTGGGCGACGTGGGAGCCGAAGACGCCCCGGTAGGTGTGGCACTCGTCGATCACGACGTACTTGAGCGCCTTGAGGAAGGAGGACCAGCGCGGGTGGGACGGCAATATGCCGCGGTGCAGCATGTCGGGGTTGGTGAGGACGTAGGTGGCGTACTGGCGGATCCACTCGCGTTCCTCGTACGGCGTGTCGCCGTCGTACACGGCCGGCCGAACGGCATGGCTCAAAGGTTGTGAAAGTTCCTTCACCGACCGGCACTGATCCGCCGCGAGCGCCTTGGTGGGCGCCAGGTAGAGGGCGGTGGCGCCGCGGCCGTTCGGGGCCTCCGAGCCGTCCAGGAGGGTGGAGAACACCGGGACCAGATAGGCCAGGGACTTGCCGGAGGCGGTGCCGGTGGCGACCACCACCGAGTCGCCGTCCAGGGCGTGCTCGGCGGCGCGTGCCTGGTGGGCCCAGGGGTGTGCGATGCCCGCCGCCTGCACCGCGGCGATGACCTCCGGGCGGATCCGGTCCGGCCAGACGGCATGGCGGCCCTCGCGCGGGGGCAAGTGCTCCGTATGAGTGATGCGCGAAGCCCGGCTCGGCCCGGAGGCGAGCCGGTCCAGGAGCGTGCCCGGCGCGAGGCGGGACACGGGGTCCGCCGGGGATCGATCGGATCGGTGATTCTTGGCCATCGGCACCGAGTGTGTCACCGGCGTGACGGACAATGGGACCAAGGCGTCGTGCACGCCTGCCGGTAAGTGATTGAATGCCATCGCGGCTGGCGAACCGTCTTGGGGGCTGCAGCCGAGATGCCCCGAGGGCGACCGCTCGATAGCAAGGTGCTGGAGGATCCGTGGACCTGTCCCTGTCGACCGAGACCGTGGGCGATCGCACGATCGTCAGGGTCGGTGGCGAAATCGACGTATATACCGCGCCCAAGCTGCGCGAGCAGCTGGTCGAGCTGGTGAACGACGGCAGTTTCCACCTCGTCGTCGACATGGAGGGCGTGGACTTCCTCGACTCCACCGGGCTCGGCGTGCTGGTCGGCGGCCTGAAGCGCGTGCGTGCCCATGAGGGCTCGCTGCGCCTGGTCTGCAACCAGGAGCGCATTCTGAAGATCTTCCGTATCACCGGCCTCACCAAGGTGTTCCCGATTCACACCTCGGTCGAGGACGCGGTGGCGGCCACCGACTGATCCGGTCCGGGCCGTGGCCCGGACCGCAGAGTGGAAGCAAGGGGGTCCGGGCTTTCGGCGGCCCGGACCTTCGACAGCACGCCCGTAGCTCCGAGGGGGATGCATGGCCACCGTTGAGCTCCGCTTCAGTGCGGTCCCCGGACATGTCAGGACCGCCCGGCTGGTGGCCGCTTCCGTCGCCCGCAAGGCCGGAGTGGACGAGGCCGTCCTCGACGAGGTGCGGCTGGCCGTCGGCGAGGCCTGCTCCCGCGCGGTCGGACTGCACCAGAACAGCGGTATCACCGCGCCGGTGCGGGTGCTCCTGATCGAGGAGGAGAAACAGTTCTCCATCGAGGTCGGCGACGAGGCTCCGCATCCGGTGCACGAGGGCACGCCCGACGCGGCCGACGAGCCCGACGCGGAGGCCGAGGAGGACGAGATGGGCCTCGCGGTCATCAGCGGTCTCGTCGACGACGTGGAGGTCAGCACGGGCGCGGACGGCGGTTCCATCCGTATGACCTGGCCGACCACACCCCCGCCGACCGCGGTGCTCCCCTGACGCACCTCCTCACCGCACGACCTCCGAGGGCCCTGCCGAGCAGGGCCTTCGCTGTTTTTCCCACGGACGGCGCAAGGCGCCCGAGAATTCGTGAATCAATTCACGATCAATTTCCGATCACCCGAATGGCCCACAATGCTTTCGGGGCATTACTCGGAGTCCGTCGGGGTGTACCGATTCCGTTTCCCGCGTACTGTTTTGATCCGGAACAGATCTCTAGAATCCGTCCACATCTTGAGCTCAGCCCAAGCGTCAAGGAGGACGAATGGCGGGGCTTTCTTCTCCAGATCAGCTCGATCAGCTGGATCACTCCACAGCCCTCGCGGCCGCGGTGCTCACCGATGGCAACCGAGCGATAGTGGTGGTCATCGGGGCCGTGGCGCTGGCTGCGCTCCTGGTCGCCGGAGCGCTGCTGCGCCAGGTGCTCGCGGCCGGCGAGGGCACCGACAGCATGAAGAAGATCGCGGCCGCGGTGCAGGAGGGCGCGAACGCCTATCTGGCCCGGCAGCTGCGCACGCTCGGCGTATTCGCCGTGATCGTGTTCTTCCTGCTCATGCTGCTGCCCGCGGACGACTGGAATCAGCGTGCCGGACGGTCGGTGTTCTTCCTGATCGGCGCGGCGTTCTCGGCGGCCACCGGTTATATCGGCATGTGGCTGGCCGTACGCAGCAATGTGCGGGTCGCCGCGGCGGCCCGGGAGGCGACGCCCGCGCCGGGTGAGCCGGAAAAGGATCTCACCGCCGTCTCGCACAAAGCGATGAAGATCGCTTTCCGTACGGGCGGCGTCGTCGGCATGTTCACGGTGGGGCTCGGTCTGCTGGGCGCCTCCTGTGTGGTGCTGGTGTACGCGGCCGACGCGCCGAAGGTGCTGGAGGGCTTCGGCCTCGGCGCGGCGCTGATCGCGATGTTCATGCGGGTCGGCGGCGGCATCTTCACCAAGGCCGCCGACGTCGGCGCCGACCTGGTCGGCAAGGTCGAGCAGGGCATTCCGGAGGACGATCCGCGCAATGCCGCGACCATCGCCGACAACGTGGGCGACAACGTCGGCGACTGCGCGGGCATGGCGGCCGACCTCTTCGAGTCGTACGCCGTCACCCTGGTGGCCGCGCTGATCCTGGGCACCGCGGCGTTCGGCGACGCGGGCCTGGCCTTCCCGCTGCTCGTCCCCGCGATCGGCGTGATCACCGCGATGATCGGCATCTTCGCGGTCGCCCCGCGGCGCGCCGACCGCAGCGGGATGAGCGCGATCAACCGCGGCTTCTTCATCTCCGCGGTGATCTCGCTGGCGCTGGTGGCGGTCGCGGTCTTCGTCTATCTGCCGGGGAAGTACTCAGAGCTGGACGGGGTGACCGACGAGGCGATCCTGGCGAAGGCCGGCGACCCGCGGATCCTCGCGCTGGTCGCGGTGGCGATCGGCATCGTGCTCGCCGCCGTCATCCAGCAGCTCACCGGCTACTTCACGGAGACCAACCGCCGCCCGGTGCGGGACATCGGCAGGAGCTCGCTCACCGGCCCCGCCACCGTCGTCCTCGCCGGTATCTCGGTCGGCCTCGAATCGGCCGTCTACACCGCCCTGTTGATCGGCCTCGGCGTCTACGGGGCCTTCCTGCTCGGCGGTACGTCGATCATGCTGGCGCTGTTCGCGGTGGCGCTGGCCGGCACCGGACTGCTCACCACGGTCGGTGTGATCGTCGCGATGGACACCTTCGGGCCGGTCTCCGACAACGCGCAGGGCATCGCCGAGATGTCCGGCGACGTCCACGGGGCGGGCGCGCAGGTGCTCACCAACCTGGACGCCGTCGGCAACACCACGAAGGCCATCACCAAGGGCATCGCCATCGCCACCGCCGTGCTCGCGGCGTCGGCGCTCTTCGGGTCGTACCGGGACGCCATCACCACCGGCGCACGCGACGTCGGCGAGAAGCTGGCCGGCGAGGGCGCGCCGCTGAGCCTGGCGATGGACATCTCGCAGCCCAACAACCTCGTCGGCCTGATCGCGGGCGCGGCGGTCGTCTTCCTCTTCTCCGGACTGGCCATCAACGCCGTGTCGCGCTCGGCGGGTTCGGTGGTGTTCGAGGTGCGGCGGCAGTTCCGCGAGCATCCCGGGATCATGGACTACAGCGAGAAACCGGAGTACGGGAAGGTCGTCGACATCTGTACGAAGGACGCGCTGCGGGAGCTGGCCACACCCGGTCTGCTCGCGGTCATGGCGCCGATCTTCATCGGGTTCACGCTGGGCGTCGGCGCGCTGGGCGCCTATCTCGCGGGCGCGATCGGCGCGGGCACCCTGATGGCGGTGTTCCTCGCGAACTCCGGCGGCGCCTGGGACAACGCCAAGAAGCTGGTCGAGAACGGCCACCACGGCGGCAAGGGCAGTGACGCCCATGCCGCGACGGTGATCGGCGACACGGTCGGCGACCCCTTCAAGGACACCGCGGGTCCGGCGATCAACCCGCTGCTGAAGGTGATGAACCTGGTGTCGCTGCTGATCGCACCGGCGGTGATCAAGTTCTCCTACGGCGCCGACGAGAACCTGGGCGTCCGGGTCCTGGTCGCGGTGGTCGCGTTCCTGGTGATCGTGGGCGCGGTGTACGTGTCCAAGCGGCGCGGGATCGCGATGGGCGACGAGGGCGGGGCCGGGTCGGGCTCCAAGTCGCCCGACGCGGCGGCGGTTTCGTAGGGAACCGGGTCTCGCACCGGCCAAGGGGCGGGGGGGGGGGGGGGGGTGGGGGGTGACCCCCCCCCCCCCCCCCCCTTCCCCTTCTGCACCGAGACCTCTCTCTCCTCG
>NZ_JBVIED010000021.1:0-158089 GCF_055572035.1 Streptomyces sp. NPDC030838
AAACGCCCGGTTACATTCCGAACCCGGAAGCTAAGCCTCACAGCGCCGATGGTACTGCAGGGGGGACCCTGTGGGAGAGTAGGACGCCGCCGAACTCCTTTTAGAGCTCTGGCTCTTGGGCACACAGCCCGAGGGCCAGAGCTTTTTTACGTTGAGGTAAGGTCAGGGGGCATCGTTGGTACGTTTTCCCACAGGAGGCCCCCGGGTGGAGGTCCAGGAGACCCGTGTTCAGACAGACCGGGTCCTCACCATCCCGAACATCCTCAGCATGGCGCGACTCCTTGGCGTGCCCCTCTTCCTGTGGTTGATCCTCAGGCCTGAGTTCGGCGGCCCGAAGAGCGATGGCTGGGCGCTGTTGGTGCTGGCTCTGAGCGGCGTCAGCGACTATCTGGACGGCAAGTTGGCGCGGCGCTGGAACCAGATCAGCAGCCTCGGCCGGCTTCTGGACCCCGCGGCTGACCGGCTCTACATTCTCTCGACCCTGGTAGGCCTCACCTGGCGGGAGATTCTGCCTCTCTGGTTGACCGTTGTACTGCTGGCTCGAGAGCTGGTTCTCCTGGTGATGGTGGGCATCCTTCGGCGCCATGGCTATCCGCCGCCGCAGGTGAACTTCCTTGGGAAGGCCGCCACGTTCAACCTGATGTACGCCTTCCCGCTGCTGTTGCTCAGTGACGGAACTGGATGGATCTCGTCACTCGCTGCTATTTTCGGATGGGCGTTCGCCGGATGGGGTACAACGCTGTACTGGTGGGCAGGAGTCCTCTACGTGGTACAAGTCCGCCGTCTCGTTCGTGCGGACGCCATGGCCGATTGAGCTCGCCGATTGGTGCGGCCACAACGGCGCGATGGCCCGCGAGGGAAAAGTGCGGGACAATTCGGACGGGTGAAGTCGGCTAGACCGTCGTCTCTTCGAGGAGGACGCTTCCGACATGAAGGCCGTCGTGATGGCCGGCGGCGAGGGCACACGCCTTCGCCCCATGACCTCAAGCATGCCCAAGCCGCTCCTGCCGGTGGCCAACCGGCCGATCATGGAGCACGTTCTGCGGCTGCTCAAAAGGCATGGGCTCAACGAGACCGTCGTAACTGTGCAGTTCCTTGCCTCACTGGTCAAGAACTATTTCGGTGACGGCGAAGAGCTCGGAATGGAGCTCACCTATGCCAACGAGGAGAAGCCACTCGGTACCGCGGGAAGCGTGAAGAACGCCGAGGAAGCGTTGAAGGACGACACGTTCCTCGTCATCTCCGGTGATGCCCTGACCGACTTCGACCTCACGGACCTGATCAACTTCCACAAGGAAAAGGGCGCGCTGGTCACCGTCTGTCTGACGCGTGTGCCGAACCCTCTGGAATTCGGCATCACCATCGTCGACGAACAGGGCAAGGTCGAGCGCTTCCTGGAGAAGCCGACCTGGGGCCAGGTCTTCTCGGACACGGTGAACACGGGCATCTATGTGATGGAGCCCGAGGTCTTCGACTACGTCGAGGCAGATGTTCCCGTCGACTGGTCCGGCGATGTCTTCCCGCAGCTGATGAAGGAGGGCAAGCCGATCTACGGCTATGTCGCCGAGGGCTACTGGGAGGACGTCGGTACGCACGAGAGCTATGTGAAGGCGCAGGCCGATGTCCTGGAGGGCAAGGTCGACGTCGAGATCGACGGCTTCGAGATCTCCCCGGGTGTGTGGGTGGCCGAGGGAGCCGAGGTGCATCCCGACGCCGTGCTGCGCGGTCCGCTCTACATCGGCGACTACGCCAAGGTGGAGGCCGGTGCCGAGATCCGTGAGCACACCGTCGTGGGCTCGAACGTCGTCGTCAAGAGCGGCGCGTTCCTGCACAAGGCTGTGGTGCACGACAACGTGTATGTCGGGCCGCACAGCAATCTGCGCGGGTGCGTTGTCGGCAAGAACACCGACATCATGCGCGCCGCCCGGATCGAGGACGGCGCCGTCATCGGTGACGAGTGCCTGATCGGCGAAGAATCGATCGTGCAGGGCAATGTGCGGGTCTATCCGTTCAAGACGATCGAGGCCGGTGCATTCGTCAACACCTCGGTCATCTGGGAATCGAGGGGCCAGGCGCATCTCTTCGGGGCCCGTGGCGTCTCCGGCATTCTGAACGTCGAGATCACGCCGGAACTCGCCGTGCGGCTGGCCGGCGCGTATGCCACCACGCTCAAGAAGGGCGCGACCGTCACCACGGCCCGCGACCACTCCCGAGGTGCTCGCGCGCTGAAGCGGGCGGTGATCTCCGCGCTCCAGGCCAGCGCCATCGACGTACGAGACCTGGAGAACGTACCGCTGCCGGTCGCGCGGCAGCAGACGGCGCGGGGGAGTGCCGGCGGCATCATGATCCGGACCAGTCCCGGGGTGCCGGATTCCGTGGACATCATGTTCTTCGACGGGCAGGGCGCGGATCTCTCGCAGGCCAGTCAGCGCAAGCTCGACCGGGTGTTCGCGCGGCAGGAGTACCGGCGGGCCTTCCCGGGTGAGATCGGGGACCTGCATTTCCCGGCGAGTGTGTTCGACTCGTACACCGGGTCGCTGCTGCGGAACGTCGACACGACGGGCATCGCCGAGTCCGGGCTGAAGGTCGTGGTCGACGCGTCGAACGGGAGCGCCGGGCTGGTGCTGCCGAGTCTGCTGGGCAAGCTCGGCGTGGACTCGCTGACCATCAACCCCGGCCTGGACGAGTCGAGGCCGACGGAGTCGGCGGAGACGCGGCGCAAGGGGCTGGTGCGGCTGGGCGAGATCGTCGCGTCCGCGCGGGCGGCGTTCGGGGTGCGCTTCGACCCCGTCGGCGAGCGGCTGTCGCTGGTCGACGAGAAGGGGCGGATCGTCGAGGACGACCGGGCGCTGCTGGTGATGCTCGACCTGGTGGCCGCCGAGCGGCGCAGCGGGCGGGTGGCTCTGCCCGTCACCACGACGAGGATCGCCGAGCAGGTGGCGGCGTATCACGGGACGCAGGTCGAGTGGACCACCACCTCGCCGGACGATCTGACGCGGGTCGGTGCCGAGGAGGCGACGATCTTCGGCGGTGACGGCAAGGGTGGCTTCATCGTTCCGGAGTTCAGCAGTGTCTTCGACGGCGCCGCCGCCTTCGTACGGCTGATCGGGCTGGTGGCCCGCACGCAGCTCACGCTCAGCCAGATCGACGCGCGGATTCCACGGGCCCACGTCCTCAGGCGTGATCTGGCGACTCCGTGGGCCGTCAAGGGGCTGGTCATGCGGCGGGTCGTCGAGGCGGCCGGAGATCGCTCCGTGGACACCACCGACGGGGTTCGGGTGGTCGAGGCCGACGGGCGCTGGGTGATGGTGCTGCCCGACCCGGCGGAGGCGGTCACGCATCTGTGGGCGGAGGGGCCGGACGACGCCTCGGCTCAGGCCCTGCTGGACGAGTGGTCGGCGGTGGTGGACAGCGCCGGGCGTTAAAACGCCCTGCACGCGCGCGTGCCGGACAAGTGTCCCCAAGGGGGCCTGTCCGGCACGCGGGTGGGGCCATTCGGAGGTACTGGGCGCGACGTGCGACGATGTGCGGCATGTCGCAGCAGCCCCCCGTTCGGAGCACGTCCACGCGCCCGCCCGCGCGTCCGGACGCGTCGATGTCGCTGCTCACGAACGTCATGGACCACAGCCTGGACGACGGGTACGCCGAGGCGGCGGCGCGGAAGAAGGCCGCGGGCGACGGGGGGATGCCCAAGACGCTGAGGGCTCGGCTGGGGCTCGCCGCCGGCCTGGTCCTGGCGGCCCTCGTGGTGACCGTGGGGGCCGCGCAGGCACAGGTGGCCGCTCCCGTTGTGGCCAAGGAGCGCGAGGAGCTGATCGACCGCATCGACCGGGAGAGCGACGCCGCCGACGAGCTGGAGGACGCCGTCGACCAGCTGCGGGACGAGGTCGACGCTCGCCGGCGCGCGGCGCTCAAGCAGAGCGGCGGGGGCGAGCGGACGGAGCTGGTGGGCATCCTGTCGGGCGCCACGGAGGTGCACGGCCCGGGGGTGAAGCTCGTCGTCGACGACGCCAAGGACTCCAGCGCCGGCGGAGACGGCGAGCCGCGCGGGACCTCTGGTTTCTCCGACACCGGACGGGTGCGCGACCGGGACATGCAGCGCGTGGTCAACGGGCTGTGGGAGTCGGGTGCCGAGGCCGTCTCGATCAACGGGTTGCGGCTGACCGCGCTGTCGGCGATCAGGGCCGCGGGCGACGCCATACTGGTCGACAACCGGCCACTGGTGCCGCCGTACACGGTGCTCGCGGTGGGCGACGGCGAGCGGTTGAGCACCCGCTTCCAGAACAGCGCGGACGGTCTGTATCTGCATGCCCTGCAGGAGAACTTCGGCATCCGGACCGGTATCTCCGTGGAGGACGATCTCCGGCTTCCGGCCGCGACGAGCGTGACGGTGCGCACCGCACAGCCGAGAACTGAGTCAGCACAGCCGAGAACTGAGAAAGGCACATCGTGATCGCCGTACTGGGCCTCGTCGTGGGAGTCGTGGCCGGCCTGTTGGTCCGGCCCGAGGTTCCGGCGGTCGTCGAGCCTTATCTGCCGATCGCCGTGGTGGCGGCACTCGACGCCGTCTTCGGTGGTCTGCGGGCCATGCTCGACGGCATCTTCGACGACAAGGTCTTCGTGGTGTCGTTCCTGTCGAACGTGGTCGTCGCCGCGCTGATCGTGTTCCTGGGCGACAAGTTGGGTGTGGGGGCCCAGCTGTCCACCGGTGTCGTGGTCGTCCTCGGCATCCGGATCTTCTCGAACGCCGCGGCGATCCGCCGGCACGTGTTCCGGGCGTGAGGCCGATGAGCAACCAGGACGAGACGGACGAGAACCGGCTGCGCAGGGAACTGCCCGAGGAGGTGCCGGTACCGGCACCGCGGGTCGCGGAGCCCGAGGAGACGGCCGAGCCCGCGCTGACCGGCCGGCAGCGGCTGGTGAAGGGGCTGTGGCCGCCGCGCGTCACCCGCGCCCAACTCATCGTCGCGCTGCTGCTGTTCGGGCTGGGCTTCGGGCTGGCCGTGCAGGTCGCCTCCAACAGCGACGGCGACAGCGCCCTGCGCGGAGCGCGGCAGGAGGATCTGGTCCGCATCCTCGATGAACTCGACGACCGCACGCAGCGTCTTGAAGACGAGAAGCAGGGTCTCGAGAAGCAGCGGGACGAGCTGGAGAACAGCTCGAACCAGGCCGAGGAGGCCCGTCGGCAGACGATCGAGAAGGAGAGGCAACTCGGCGTTCTCGCGGGCACGGTGGCCGCGGAGGGTCCCGGCATCACCATGACCATCGAGGACACGAAGGGGACGGTCGAGGCGGACATGCTGCTCGACGCGATCCAGGAGCTGCGCGCCGCGGGCGCGGAGGCGATCCAGGTGAACGGAGTGCGGGTGGTCGCCGGCACCTACCTCACGGATTCCGGCAAAAGCGTGAGCGTCGACGGGAACAAGATCAACGCGCCCTATCGTTTCAAGGTCATCGGCAAGCCGCAGGACCTGGAACCGGCGCTGAACATCCCTGGAGGCGTGGTGCAGACGCTTGAGAAGGAGCAGGCCACCGTGACCGTCGAGCGGTCCGACAAGATCATCGTGGACGCCTTGCGGGCCGCGGAGCGACCTGACTACGCTCGGTCGTCCTCCCAGTGAACCGGCGGTGCATGGCTGACGTCCGGCGGGGGCATGAGGTTGCGGGGGGTCGGCGCACCGATTGGGTGGTGCGTGGTGGAAACTGTCTGGTGGACACGGACGTTGTGAGGATGTCCGGCTCGACCAGTGTGTGCAATCAGGGTTCGTCCTGCCCCACGGGCGGGTCTGTTTCGGTCAAGGGGAATCGCCCGTGAAGTTGTTTGCGAAGTTGTTCGGCAAGAGCGCGCGAGAGGGTAGCGACAGCAACGCGACCGCTCGCCATCGCGCACAGCCTGACGCGGAGGGCCAGCGCCCGCTGTTCCGGGACCAGGTGGCTGGTCCGGGCGGTGACATTTCGGGAGGCCAGGGCGCGCCGTCTGTTGACCCTGCCCAGTCCGGCGGCATAGGTTTCGGGCAACCGTCAACCTCAAGTACGGGTGGAGGGTTTTCCTCTGGTCCGTACGCGTCCAATGCCCCGGCGGGGCAGCCGCGGCAGGAGGATCCGTCCATGTCGGTCCTGGTGTGTACGAGGTGCGGTAACCGCAACGCGGAGAGCAGCCGCTTCTGTTCCCACTGTGGCGCGCCGCTGCGGGCGGGTGCGGAGCGTCCGTCGGAGACGACCTCCACGATCTCCATCAGCGGCCTGGAGGCCTACGACGCCGAGGCCACCGGTCAGACGCCGATGCCGACGCTCTCCCCGGAGGCGCAGGCCGCCGTCGACGCGCTGCCGCTGGGCTCCGCGCTCCTGGTGGTGCGCCGGGGGCCGAACTCGGGCAGCCGCTTCCTGCTGGACAGCGACCTGACCACGGCCGGGCGTCATCCGCAGAGCGACATCTTCCTGGACGACGTCACGGTCTCCAGGCGGCATGTGGAGTTCCGTCGCAGCCCGGACGGCTCGTTCACGGTGGCCGACGTGGGCAGTCTGAACGGCACGTATGTCAACCGTGAGCGGATCGACCAGGTCGCGCTGTCGAACGGCGACGAGGTGCAGATCGGCAAGTACCGACTGGTGTTCTACGCCAGCCGGCAGGGCATCTGACCCTCCCCCAGACGCAGTCCGGGGGGAACCCCAGGGAAGGTCCATGCTTCGAACACCGAGCGGCGGTGCCGGGAACGGTACCGCCGCCGCGGACAGTGGGCTGATGAGCATCGGCACGGTGCTGAACGTGCTGCGCGAGGAGTTTCCCGAAGTCACCATCTCCAAGATCCGTTTCCTGGAGTCGGAGGGGCTGATCGAGCCGCAGCGGACCCCGTCGGGGTATCGCAAGTTCAGCGCCGGTGATGTCGAGCGTCTCGGCCATGTCCTGAGAATGCAGCGGGACCACTATCTGCCCCTCAAAGTGATCCGTGAGCACCTCGACGCGATGGAGCGGGGCGAGGAGGTCCGGCTTCCCACGCTCGGCAGACAGCGGGACGGCGAGGCCGTGCCGGAGCCTGCCGAGGGGCCCACGGCGGTCCGGATCGGGCGGGCGGAGCTGCTGGCCGCCGCCGGGATCGACGAGCACCAGCTCGCCGAGTGGGAGGCGTACGGGCTGATCACGGCCCTGTCGGACGGGGTGTACGACGCGGAGACCGTCACCGTGGCGACCCTGGTCGCCGAGCTGGGGCGGTTCGGGATCGAGCCGCGGCATCTGCGGCTGATGAAGGCCGCGGCCGACCGTGAGGCCGGGCTGGTGGACCAGGTGGTGGCCCCGCTGAAGCGCCACCGCAACCCGCAGACCAGGGCGCTCGCCGAGGCCCGGACCAAGGAGCTGGCGGGGCTCACGGTGAAGCTGCACGCGGCGCTGGTGCAGATCGCGCTCGGGGTGCGGCTGCCCTGAGCTGGGGCGAGCAGCCCGGGAGGGCGGTTCGGACAGGGCCGCGGAGGATGTCCGGCGGGTCCGTGGAGGATGTCCGGGGGGTCCGCGGGCGGCCGGATCGGGCGCCTGAAGTCGGCCCGACTACCCAAACGTCCCGAGCACGGCCTAGGGTTGCTGTGTGAACGAGCTCGATGTCGTAGGTGTCCGGGTCGAGATGCCCTCCAACCAACCGATCGTGCTCCTGCGTGAAGTGGGAGGCGACCGTTACCTCCCCATCTGGATCGGGCCGGGGGAGGCGACGGCGATCGCCTTCGCCCAGCAGGGCATGGCCCCCGCGCGACCGCTGACCCACGACCTGTTCAAGGACGTGCTGGAGGCCGTCGGCCAGGAGCTCACCGAAGTGCGCATCACGGACCTGCGTGAAGGCGTCTTCTACGCGGAGCTGGTCTTCGCCAGCGGGGTCGAGGTGAGCGCCCGTCCTTCCGATGCCATAGCGCTGGCCCTGCGCACCGGAACGCCGATCTACGGCAGTGACGGGGTGCTCGACGACGCCGGTATCGCGATTCCGGACGAGCAGGAGGACGAGGTGGAGAAGTTCCGCGAGTTCCTCGACCAGATCTCGCCCGAGGACTTCGGCACCAGCAGCCAATGAGGCGGGGTGGTTCGGCGGGTCCTCGGGCCGGTCGGGCCGTGCCTCGTCACAGCACGCCATCGGCACGTGCCGGTGGCGAGTGAGAGCGTCCTGCGGCTCCCGCCGAGAGCATTCGGCTAGCCTTTCCCCGCGGTGGGGTACGGGAAACCACTCCTAGGGTGATTATCACTCGGCGTGCCGAGTGTGGCGATCGTTGACGCACCCTTGGTGACTGCCTACCGTCGAGAAGGCAGGTCAAGGACGGAGGTCGGCGTGAGAAGCAGCGGCGACGGTACGGCTGGGGGTGCCCCCGGACGCAGTCTGGGGGAGAGCGGTCCGTACCCGCTTGGGCGGGCGGCCGGTCACGCTGCACCGCGGCCGATGGCTGTGCCCGGCGGCGGAGGGGCGGCGTCCGAGGCGACCGAGGAGGTCGGCTACCGAGGTCCGACGGCCTGCGCGGCCGCCGGCATCACCTACCGGCAACTGGACTACTGGGCACGTACGGGCCTGGTCGAGCCGAGTGTGCGGCCCGCCTACGGGTCGGGGACCCAGCGGCTGTACAGCTTCCGGGACGTCGTCGTCCTGAAGATCGTCAAGCGGTTCCTCGACACCGGCGTGTCGCTGCAGAACATCCGCACCGCCGTTCAGCATCTGCGGGAACGCGGCTTCCGCGATCTTGAGCGTATGACGCTGATGAGCGACGGCGCGACGGTGTACGAGTGCACTTCGCCGGACGAGGTCCACGCTCTGCTCCAGGGCGGCCAGGGCATCTTCGGGATCGCGGTCGGCGTGGTGTGGCGGGATGTCGAGAGCGCGCTGTCCCAGCTGCACGGGGAGCGTATCGACACCGGGGAGACACTGGTCGGGCACAATCCGGCCGACGAGCTGGCACGCCGGCGCAACCGCGCGGTCTGAGGCGGTCGCGGAGTGATCCGGCTGGTTCGCAGAGTGTCGTAGGCTCAAGCGCTTTCTGAGGTGCAGGGACGGTTCTGCGGCCGCATTGTCAGTGGTGTGGTGCAGCATCGGAAATGTGAGAACCGCGCCCACGATCCTGCATCTCGACATGGATGCCTTCTTCGCCTCGGTGGAGCAGGCGTCGAAGCCGAGCCTGCGCGGAAAGGCCGTCATCGTGGGCGGGCTGGGGCCGCGCGGTGTGGTCGCCACCGCCTCCTACGAGGCCCGGGTCTTCGGGGTGCACTCGGCGATGCCGATGGCCCAGGCGCGGCGGCTGGCGCCGAACGCCGCGTACCTCACGCCGCGCTTCGGTCTCTACCGGTCGATCAGCGAGCAGGTGATGGGGCTGCTCAGGTCCCTGTCGCCGCTGGTGGAGCCGTTGAGCCTGGACGAGGCCTTCGTCGATCTGGAGGCCGGGGACGCGGCCTGGGACGCGGAGTCGGCGCGGCTGGCCGGGACGAAACTGCGCGCGGACATCCGGGAGGTGACCGGGCTGACCGGGTCGGTGGGGCTGGCCGCCTCCAAGATGCTCGCGAAGATCGCCTCAGAGCAGGCCAAGCCCGACGGTCTGGTGCTGATCGATCCGGGCATGGAGCGGGCGCTGCTCGGGCCGATGCCGGTGCGGACGCTGCCGGGGGTGGGTCCGGCGACCGGTGACCATCTGCGGCGGGCCGGCATCACCACGGTCGAGGAGCTGGCCGAGGCGGGCGAGGACGAGCTGGTGCGGCTGCTGGGCAAGGCCCACGGGCACGCGCTCTACGCGATGGCGCTGGCGCGGGACGAGCGGCCCGTGGTGGCCGAGCGGGAGGCCAAGTCGGTGTCGGTGGAGGACACCTACGACGTGGACATCCACGACCGGGTCCGGGTGGGGCTGGAGGTGCAGCGGCTGGCGGACCGGTGTGTGCGGCGGCTGCGCGGCGCGGGGCTGTCGGGGCGGACCATCGTGCTGAAGGTGCGCCGGTACGACTTCTCCACGCTGACCCGCTCCGAGACGCTGCGCGGCCCCACGGACGACCCGGCGGTGGTGCGGGAGGCCGCGGCACGGCTGCTGGAGTCCGTGGACACCACGGGCGGCGTCCGGCTGCTCGGCGTCGGCGTCAGCGGTCTCGCGGACTACACGCAGGAGGATCTGTTCGCCCAGGCGGCGGGGGAGCGGGAGGACGGGCCGGTGGAGGAGGGGACCGAGGAGCAGGCGCCGGTGGCGGTCGAGCAGACCGAGCGGCGGTGGCCGGCGGGCCATGACGTCCGGCATGCCGAGTACGGGCACGGCTGGGTGCAGGGCAGCGGGCTCGGGAGAGTGACCGTGCGGTTCGAGACCCCGGATTCGGAGCCGGGGCGGGTGCGGACGTTCCGGATCGACGACCCGGCGCTGGAGCCGGCCGAGCCGTTGCCGCTGGTTCCGCGGGTTCCGCTGGTTCCGCGAAGACCCGGCGAAGGCAGGGCACCGGCGGACGGGCCCGCGGACGGTGCCGGGGTGATGCCCGGGGTGAGCGGCTGACCGGCGGTGCGGCCGGGCGCGCTCGGTGGGTGAAGCCGGTGGTCGCGCGACTCGGCCCTGCCGGGGCTGCTCACCCCGGGGTCTTCAGGGCTCGTCCGTGCCCGCCAGCTTGCCGAAGTCGCGGTCGGGGAGCGGCGGCGGGGACGCGATGTCGAGGCCGTAGTGGTGGTAGAGCTGGAGTTCCTGCTCGGGGGAGAGATGGCGGCCCACGCCGAAGTCGGGGGCGTCCTTGATCAGGGCGCGGTCGAAGGGCACGTGGAGGCTGCCCTCGATCAGTTCGCTGGGTTCGAGGGGGACGAAGGCATCCCTGCTGAACAGCCCGGTGCGTATGGCGGCCCACTCCGGAACGCCGGTCGCGTCGTCGAGGTAGACCTCGTCGATGGTGCCGATCTTGGTGCCGTTGCGGTCGAACGCCTTGCGGCCGATCAGGTTGCGCGGATCGATATCGGTCTGCACGGGCCCTCCACGTGGTCGCAACTCATCCGTAAGCACTACGAAAGAGCACATTGGTGAACCCGGCCACTCGAACGCCTGGGCATTGACCTCGCTGGTAGGCTGACAGCGGCTGCTGACCCCGTGCGGGAGAGTCCTCCGAAGTGATCGGAGGCGCCGAAGGAGCAAATCCTCCCCGGAATCTCTCAGGCCCACGTACCGCACGGACGAGGTCACTCTGGAAAGCAGAGCGGGTGTCGACGGCTTCCGCTCTCACCGACGGTGAAAGCCGGATCCCTCTGGGGCGATCCGGTGAAGCTCTCAGGTTGAGATGACAGAGGGGGAGGCCGTCGGGGCACCCGCGCCGTGGTGCCCCTCGAAGGTCGCGTCAGACCAGGAGGCCTCCGCAATGACCGCCCATCGCATTCCGCTCTCCGAGCTCGAACAGGGCATTCCGTTCGAGCAGCGCCACATCGGGCCCGACCAGGAGGCTCGGGCCAAGATGCTCGCGCAGGTCGGCTACGGCTCGCTGGACGAGCTCACCGCCGCCGCGGTCCCGGATGTGATCAAGAACGCCGACGCCCTCGACCTGCCGGGCGCGCGCAGCGAGGCCGAGGTGCTGGCCGAGCTGCGGTCGCTGGCCGACCGCAACCAGGTCCTGGGCTCCATGATCGGCCTCGGCTACTACGGCACCTTCACGCCGCCCGTCATCCTGCGCAACGTGATGGAGAACCCGGCCTGGTACACGGCCTACACGCCGTACCAGCCCGAGATCTCCCAGGGGCGGCTCGAGGCCCTGCTGAACTTCCAGACCATGGTCGCCGACCTCACCGGCCTGCCGACCTCCGGCGCCTCGCTGCTGGACGAGGGCACGGCCGCCGCCGAGGCGATGGCGCTGTCCCGGCGCATGGGCAAGAACAAGAAGGGCCTGTTCCTGGTCGACGCGGACGCGCTGCCGCAGACCATCGCCGTGATCCAGACCCGCGCCGAGCCGACCGGCGTCGAGGTCGTCGTCGCGGATCTGTCCGAGGGCATCCCGGCCGAGCTGGACGGGCGGGAGATCAACGGCGTCCTCGTCCAGTACCCCGGCGCCTCCGGTGCCGTACGGGACATCAAGGCGGTCATCGACCAGGCGCACGAGCGGGGTGCCCTCGTCACCGTCGCCGCCGATCTGCTGGCGCTGACGCTGCTGAAGTCGCCCGGTGAGCTGGGCGCGGACATCGCCGTCGGTACGACGCAGCGGTTCGGTGTGCCGATGGGCTTCGGCGGGCCGCACGCCGGTTACATGGCGGTGCAGGAGAAGATGGCGCGCAGCCTGCCCGGGCGGCTGGTGGGCGTGTCCGTGGACGCCGACGGCAACAGGGCGTACCGCCTCGCGCTGCAGACCCGTGAGCAGCACATCCGCCGCGAGAAGGCGACCAGCAACATCTGCACCGCGCAGGTGCTGCTCGCCGTGATGGCCGGGATGTACGCCGTCTACCACGGCCCGGAGGGCCTGAAGGGCATCGCGCGGCGCACCCACCGGTACGCGTCGATCCTGGCCGCGGGCCTGGCGAAGGGCGGGGTCGAGGTCGTCCACGGTGCCTTCTTCGACACGGTCACCGTGCGGGTGCCGGGCCGGGCCGCCGAGGTCGTGGCCGCCGCGCGCGAGAACGGCGTCAACCTGCGGCTCGTCGACGGCGACCTGGTGTCGATCGCCTGCGACGAGACCACCACGCGGGTCCAGCTGGGCGCCGTATGGACCGCCTTCGGCGTCGAGGGCGACGTCGAGGCGCTGGACGCGACCACCGAGGACGCGCTGCCGGGCGGGCTGCTGCGCGCCGATGACTTCCTCACCCACCCGGTCTTCCACCAGCACCGCTCCGAGACCGCGATGCTGCGCTACCTGCGCCGGCTCGCCGACCGCGACTACGCGCTCGACCGGGGCATGATCCCGCTGGGCTCCTGCACCATGAAGCTCAACGCGACCACGGAGATGGAGCCGGTCACCTGGCCGGAGTTCGGCCAGCTGCACCCCTTTGCGCCCGCCGAGCAGGCGGAGGGCTACCTCACGCTCATCCGCGAGCTGGAGGAACGTCTCGCCGAGGTCACCGGCTACGACAAGGTGTCGCTCCAGCCGAACGCCGGTTCGCAGGGCGAGCTGGCCGGCCTGCTGGCCGTACGCGGCTACCACCGGGCCAACGGCGACGAGCAGCGCACCGTGTGCCTGATCCCGTCCTCCGCGCACGGTACGAACGCCGCGAGCGCCGTCATGGCCGGCATGAAGGTCGTGGTCGTCAAGACCGCCGAGGACGGCGAGATCGACGTAGACGACCTGCGGGCGAAGATCGAGCAGTACCGCGACGAGCTGTCGGTGCTGATGATCACGTATCCCTCGACGCACGGTGTGTTCGAGGAGCACGTCTCCGACATCTGCGCGCAGGTGCACGAGGCGGGCGGCCAGGTGTACGTCGACGGTGCCAACCTGAACGCGCTGGTCGGGCTGGCGAAGCCGGGCCACTTCGGCGGCGACGTCTCGCACCTGAACCTGCACAAGACGTTCTGCATCCCGCACGGCGGCGGCGGTCCCGGCGTCGGCCCGGTGGCCGTCCGCGAGCACCTGGCGCCGTATCTGCCGAACCACCCGCTCCAGCCGGCGGCCGGTCCGGAGACGGGCGTCGGCCCGATCTCGGCCGCGCCGTGGGGCTCCGCGGGCATCCTGCCGATCTCCTGGGCGTACGTCCGGCTGATGGGCGGCGAGGGGCTGAAGCGCGCCACGCAGGTGGCGGTGCTCAGCGCCAACTACGTCGCCAAGCGCCTCGAGCCGCACTACCCGGTGCTCTACACCGGTCCGGGCGGGCTGGTCGCGCACGAGTGCATCATCGACCTGCGCCCGCTCACCAAGGCGACCGGCGTGAGCGTCGACGACGTCGCCAAGCGGCTCATCGACTACGGCTTCCACGCGCCGACCATGTCGTTCCCGGTGGCCGGGACGCTGATGATCGAGCCGACCGAGTCCGAGGACCTGGCCGAGCTGGACCGGTTCTGCGACGCGATGATCGCCATCCGCGCGGAGATCGAGAAGGTCGGTTCCGGCGAGTGGCCCGCCGACGACAACCCGCTGCGCAACGCGCCGCACACCGCGGGCGCGCTCGGCGGGGAGTGGGAGCACGCGTACAGCCGGGAAGAGGCCGTCTTCCCGGGCGGGGTCTCCGCCGCCGACAAGTACTGGCCGCCGGTGCGCCGGATCGACCAGGCGTTCGGTGACCGGAACCTGGTGTGCTCGTGCCCGCCGCTGGACGCGTACGAGGACTGATCCCTCGCGGATCCCTCGCGTGCGGGGCTCCGCTTCGGCCCGGACGGCCGGGGCGGGGCCCTTTTCGCTGCCCTGGGGCGCGCTCAGGCGGGGTACGCGTGCGTCTGGGTGGCCTTGACCGTGGCCCAGACCTCGGCGCCGGGGTGCAGGTCCAGCTCCGCGGCGGCGACCGTGGTGAGGTCGGCGGCCAGCGGGAGCTCGCCGGTGAGGGCCACGCGGATCTGGTCGCCGTGAGTCTCCAGGCCGGTGACCGAGCAGCGCCAGAGGTTGCGGGCACTGGAGCCGGCGGGGCGCTCTCGGTAGAGGGTGACCGCACCCGGGGGGAACGCGACGAAGACCGGGCCGGTGAGGTCTTCGGTGGTGGTGATGGCGGGGCCGGCGTCGAGGCGGACGGTGTGGCCGTCTGCGCGGCCCTTGTAGAGGTTCAGGCCGACCAGCTGGGCGACGTAGTCGGTGCGGGGGCGGCGGGCGATCTCGGCCGGGGTGCCCTCCTGGACGACATGGCCCTGTTCGACGACCACCAGCCGGTCGGCCAGCACCATCGCGTCCAGCGGGTCGTGGGTGACCAGGACGGCGACCGCTTCGAAGTCGGCCAGGTGGTGGTGGAGCTGGGCCCGGACGTCGAGCCGCGTACGGGCGTCCAGGGCGGCGAGCGGTTCGTCCAGGAGCAGCAGCCGGGGGCGGGTGGCCAGGGCGCGGGCCAGAGCCACGCGCTGGGCCTGGCCGCCGGAGAGGCGGCGCGGCTTGGCGCCGGCGTGCTCGGCGAGGCCCATGCGGTCCAGCCACGCGGCGGCCTGGGCTCGGGCCTCCGCCTTGGTCGCGCCCTGGCAGCGCGGGCCGAACGCCACGTTGTCCAGGGCGGTCAGGTGCGGGAAGAGCAGATAGTCCTGGAAGACGACGCCGACCGGGCGGGACTCGGGTGGCGTACGGTCCAGTGCGACGCCGTCCAGACGGAGATGGCCGCCGGTGAGCGGGGTGAGGCCGGCCAGGGCGCGCAGCGCGGTGGTCTTGCCGGCGCCGTTCGGGCCGAGGAGGGCGAGGACGTCGCCGGGGGCGGCGGTGAGGGTGATGTCCAGGCGGAAGCCTTCTCCGCGGTCGACGGTCAGGTGGGCGTCCAGGCCGTTGTTGTGTGTCGGGTTGTGGGTGGGCATCCGGCCTTCGGCCGGATTGGGGTTCCCACCCGCACCGCCCGTGCGGGTTTCGTTGTCGGGTGCGGGTGGCCCCTGTGGGGGCTTGGCGCCGTCGGCGGCTGACGGGCCGTCTTCGGTGTTCGGGGTGCCGCTCGTGGGTGTGTTGTTCTCGGTCATGTGGCTCTCATCCAGCGGTCCCGCAGGCCCGCCAGGACCGCGATGGACACGGTCAGGAGGACCAGGCTGAGGGCGATCGCGGCCGCGGGGTCGTTCTGGAGGGCCAGGTAGACGGCGAGCGGCATGGTCTGGGTGCGGCCGGGGAAGTTGCCCGCGAAGGTGATCGTCGCGCCGAACTCGCCGAGGGCGCGGGCCCAGGCCAGGACGGCGCCCGCGGCGATGCCGGGGGCGATCAGGGGCAGGGTGACCCGGCGGAAGGCGGTGAAGCGGGAGGCGCCCAGAGTGGTGGCGGCCTCCTCGTAGCGCCGGTCGGCGGCGCGCAGCGTGCCCTCCACGCTGATGACCAGGAACGGCATGGCGACGAACGTCTCTGCCAGGACGACCCCCGCCGTGGTGAACGGCAGTGTGATGCCGAACCACGCGTCCAGCCACTGCCCGACGACGCCGTTGCGGCCGAGCGCGAGCAGCAGCGCGACACCGCCGACCACGGGGGGCAGCACGAGCGGCAGGGTCACCAGGGCGCGGACCAGGCCGCGGCCGGGGAACTCCGTGCGGGCGAGCAGCCAGGCCAGCGGGACGCCGAGGACCAGGCTGAGCGCGGTCGCGGCCGTGGCGCAGATCAGGGACAGCCGCAGCGCGTCCCACACCTCGGGGCTGGTGAGCTGCTCCGGGAGGTCGCGCCAAGGGGAGCGGACGAGCAGGGCGATCAGCGGGACCAGGAGGAACGCCAGGCCGAGGAGGGCGGGGACCAGGAGGGGCAGCGGCACGCCCCGGGCGCCCCTCGGCCGCCCGCGCGTCGGCTTCTCCTGGCTAGTGGAGCTCATGGCTTGAGGAACCCGGCTTCGGTCAGCACCCGCTGCCCCTCGGCGGAGCGCACCAGCGTGACGAAGGCCTTGGCGGCCTCAGCGTTGGGTGCGTTCTTGAGCAGGGCGATCGGGTAGTCGTTGATGGCGTCGGCCGACTCGGGGAACTCCACGCCCTCCACCTTGTCACCCGCGGCCCGCACGTCCGTCCGGTACACGACGGCCGCGTCGGCCTCCTTCAGCTCCACCTTGGTCAGGGCACCCTTGACGTCCTGCTCGTAGGAGACGGGGGTGAGGTCGAGTCCGGCGGCGTCGAGAGCTTTCTGCGCGGCGGCGCCGCAGGGCACCGTCTCGTCGCACAGCACGACCTTGAGGCCGGACTTGGTGAGGTCCTTGAGGGAGGAGATCCTGTCGGGGTTGCCCGGGAGGGTGGCGATCTCCAGCTGGTTGCGGACGAAGGTGACCGGCTTGCCGGCCGTGCCGTCCTGGTCCGTCACGAGGGCCATGGTCTTCGGGCTCGCGGCGGCGAAGACGTCGGCGGGTGCGCCGTTGGTGATGCCGGCGGCGAGGCCGTCGCTGCCGCCGAAGTTGAAGCTGACCTTGGTGCCGGGGTGCTGCTGCTCGAACTCCCTGCCCAGCTTCTCGAAGCTCTCCTTGAGAGAGGCGGCGGCGAAGACGGTGACCGTGCCGGAGAGCTTCGGGGATCCCGAGGCGCCGGCGGTCGCGTCATCGGAGGACGACGAGCAGGCGCTCACCGCGAGCAGCGCCGCGGTGCCCGCGCCGGCGATGCGCAGGGTCCGGCGGGCGGTAGGGGTCATCTCGGGGCCACTCCTCGGTCGTCCATGCGTGCTCAACGCCGATCATAGTGACGCAGGTGCGAGCCGTATGTCTCCTGGAGCATCGCATGAGCAAGCCTACGACCCGATGCAGGCATGCATGTACGTTCGTACGGAGGGAGCGGGGTCTCAGGTGCGGTCGATATGGACATTCGTCGACTTCACCCGCGCGGTGGCCTCCATGCCCACCTCCAGGCCCAGTTCCTCCACGGCCTCACGGGTGAGCAGGGAGACCAGGCGGTGCGGACCCGCCTGGATCTCGACCTGGGCCGCGACGTCGCCGAGCTTGATCGCGGTCACGATGCCGGGGAAGGCGTTGCGAGCCGAGGTATAGGCGGTCCCCTCCTCGGAGTTTCCGGCCTTGGCGAGTTCGACCGAGAACGCGGCCAGGTCCCGGCCGTCGATGAGCCGGCGTCCGGTGTCGTCGCGGTGGGTCGCCACCCGGCCCGCGTCCGCCCAGCGGCGTGCGGTGTCGGGGCTGACGCCGAGCAGTCGTGCGGCCTGGCCGATCGTGTAGGAGTGCATGTCCGCCACGATAGGGCGGGGCGGGCCGGTGTGGATCAGCCGGTGACCCCGTGGCAACAGGGCACGGAACCCGACGTCATGTCACGGCCCCTCCAGCCCCGACACCCGGAACACGGCCAGCGTGGTCTCGCGGTCGACGCGCCGCTCCAGGCGATACAGCGCGGTACGCCCGCACAGCAGCGTCCCGGCCGTCTCGGCGCGGTGGGCATCCTCGTCGAGGCGGTGCCAGAGGTCCGGGTTGGCGACGAGGACCCGCGGGTCGAGTTCGGCGCGCGCGCCGAGGGCGTCGCGCAGCACGAGCCGTTGGGCGATGCCGTCGCACCAGCGCACGGACACCAGGAGATCGGTGCGCACCCGTCGGCTGCGCAGCAGGAACCGTGTCTCCAGCCAGCCGCTTCCGGCCGTGACGCGGGGCGGGCACAGCACCAGGAAGAGCAGCGCCGCCAGGGTCAGCCAGAGGGCGCCGCGCCACGGGCTGAGGGTGGTGGCGGCCCAGTCGATGAGGAACAGCGCTGCGAGCAGTACGGCGGCGGAGCCCAGCGCGCTGTGCAGTTGCCGCGTCCACTGGCGGTCGTACGCCGTGGGCTGGGTGTGCCGCTCCGGTAACCGGGACAGATCGGGTCGTGTGCCGTCGGGGGGCTTCATGTGTTCGACGTTAGGAGCCGGCCGGGCCGGGGCGGCCCGGCTTGACGGGACGCTGACGGGTGGAAAGGGGTTTCTTGACGCGGGTTTATCCGGGCCCGCGCCGTCGCAGGCTCGGGATGACTCACGAAGGGCTGTGACGCATGCGGACATACGACAACCCCGTCCTCGCCGGCTTCCATCCCGACCCCAGCGTGTGCCGGGTCGGCGAGGACTACTACCTGGTCTGTTCCAGCTTCGAGTACTTCCCCGGCATACCGGTCTTCCACAGCCGGGACCTCGTGCACTGGCGCCGGATCGGTAACGTCCTGGACCGGCCGGGGCAGCTGCCGCTGCCGGACGAGGTGCCCGCCTCGGGCGGGATCTACGCCCCGACGATCCGCCACCACGACGGACGTTTCCACGTCATCACCACCAACGTCGGAGGCGGGGGCAACTTCCTCGTCACCAGCGACCGGCCCGAGGGCCCCTGGTCCGACCCGGTGTGGATCGACCTGCCCGGCATCGACCCCGACCTCGCCTGGGACGACGACGGCACCTGCTGGGTCGCTCTGGCGGGGGTCGGCGTGGCCCGGATCGAGCCGGCCACCGGGAAGGTGCTGGAGGGGCCGGTGCCGGTGTGGTCCGGCTCGGGGAAGCGGGACCCGGAGGGGCCGCATCTGTACCGGATCGGGGACTGGTGGTACCTGCTGGTCGCCGAGGGCGGCACCGGGCGCGGCCACTCCGTCTCCATCGCCCGCGCCCGCACCCCGCTGGGCCCGTACGAACCCGCGCCGCACAACCCTGTCCTGTCCCACAGCGGCAGCCGCGAGCCGATCCAGTGCACCGGGCACGCCGATCTGGTGCAGGCGGCCGACGGCAGCTGGTGGATGGTGCTCCTCGGCACCCGGCCGCGCGGCTTCTTCCCGGAGTTCCACGTCCTGGGGCGGGAGACGTTCCTGGCCCCGGTGGAGTGGGTCGACGGCTGGCCTCGGGTCGGACCGGTGCGGGAGCGGCAGCCGGCACCGGCGACCTGGCATCCCGAGGCGGCGGACCCGGCGCGGGACGCCTCTCATCCCCAGTCGGATCCGGCGCGGGACGACTTCGACGGCGCGGCCCTCGCCCCGTACTGGATCTCCCCGTACCGCCGCCCCGAGGGCTCCTGGTCGCTGACCGAGCGGCCGGGGTGGCTGACGTTGACCGCGACCGGGGACAGCCTGGACCGGCCGGGGCACACCTTCGTCGGACGGCGGCAGCAGCATCACGACTGCCGGGCATCCGCGCGGCTGGACCCGGGGGCGGGACGGGCCGGGCTGTCGGTCAGGATGGACGAGGCCCACCACTACGACATCGAGGTCGCGGAGGGGACGGTGAGTGTGATCGCCCGGATCGGGCCGGTGCGCCAGCGCCTCGCCGAGCATCCGGTGCCCTCGGGGCCGGTCACCCTCGCCGTCGACATCCGGACGACCGACGTCCGCCCGCCGACGGCCGTGCGGCCCGGAGAGGAGGCCGTCGGCATCCGGGCCGGAGGGCCGGACACGCTCGCCTTCTCGGTCGAGGGCCCGGACGGGGTCGTACGCCTGGCGGAGCTGGACGGGCGGTATCTGTCCACGGAGGTCGCCGGGGGGTTCACCGGCCGGGTGATCGGCATGTACGTCACCGAGGGGCGGGCGGCGTTCGACTGGTTCGCCTACGAGGCGGGGAGCTGACCGGCGCCGGACGTGCAGCGGGGCCGGTCCGTGGGCCGGCCCCTTTGTACGGTGGTGCTCGTTTGCACGGTGGTGCGCGTTTTTGCGGTGGTGCTCAGGCGGCCGTCATCACCTGGCTGGTGTCCAGAGGACGGTGCGGGGCGATGATCTGGCCGTCCGGCAGGAGCTCACCGGTGTCCTCGAAGAGGACGACCCCGTTGCACAGCAGGCTCCATCCCTGCTCCGGGTGGTGCGCCACGAGACGGGCGGATTCCCGGTCGGCGGAGTCGGCGGTCGGGCACGGTGGCTGGTGCTGGCACATGGAAGGGATCTTTCGCTCTGTCGTGTTCATGGCCGCCCCCGTTGCGATGTGTCGGTCGGAACCCAGTGTTGCCCTACGGGCGTGAATCCGCAGGCATTTCGCAGCACCGCTTCTCACAGGTTCATGACGCATCACCCGCGCGGACGGTTCATCCCAACTGCACTGTCCCTTTGGGTGGTTCGGAGTGGCCGGAAGGGGCTAGTCCGAACGGGGGGCGGCCAACGGTCGTGCTCCGTTCAGGCGGGCGAGCCCAGGAGGGGCGTCGGGGTCGCCCGGAGGGTCAGCACCGGGAGCAGCTCGGCGACGCGGTGCGGGCGGTGGGCGGCGATACCGGGCGGAGCCGGCGCCAGCGGGACCAGCAGATCGCTCGCCGCGGGCCCGCCGACGGCCCCGTCCGCCGTGCAGTCGCCGTGCAGCCACAGCGTGAGCATGTACAGGCCGGGCACGGACAGCAGCCGTGGCTGGTAGGACTGGGTCAGGGTTTCGGCCTGGCGCAGCGCCTGCTCGGTGGACCGGATGTACGGCCCCTCGAAGAAGTGCGAGAACGCCCAGCCGTCGGGGGTGAGCATGGTCTCGGCGGCCGCCACGGCGCGGTCGCCGGAGCGGATCAGGAAACGCCAGCCGGCCAGCCGGGTGGCGGGGACGCCCTTGGCGGTGACGCTGTCGAGGACGTGCACCGGCAGCGGCAGCTCGGGGGTGACGGGGCCCTGGGCGGTGAGCAGCGAAGGGGTTCGGGCCTCGCGGACGGCGGTGGGGGAACCGAGTGCCGTGAGGACGGAGCGGAGTGCGGGCGCGGGAGCCGGGGGGACATGCAGCGGCATGGTGGGTCGCCTCTCATTGACAGGCACGGTGGCGCGAGGGGGCTGGGCGGACGGCGCTGTCAGCTCACGAGGTCAGAGAGGCGGGGCCGGGGAGATGTGGGGAGGGCTGCCGTGGACTGTCGGCGGCGGGCTCCGGCGACCGGGCGCCAGCCTTCTCTGCCTTGTGCGCGGAGTTTATACGACGCATGTTCACTCGGTGTTTCGTCTAGCGCTTCCGGGGCACTTCGGCAAGAAGTCATTCAGCCGGTGAGGCGCCGACGATACGCGGGGAATCCTCCCGATTCCCGGCCGACCATACGGTGCTGACCTCGGGAAATGCCCGGGATGCGGTCGGCCGTTTCTCGTCGGCGTTTTTCACGAGTGGGCAGCATGGGGAAAATGCGCCCGGCGTCATGCCTGAGGAATGTGCCGTCGATCAAGTCCGTCCGGTGTGACCAGAGTAGCCGTCCGAGGCGCCGGCCGGGCACGTTATGGATCGCTTCGGGTGGGCATCATCCCCCCTGACCCGGACACCGGCGGCCGGACCGCCCGGCCCGCCCACCGAAGGAGGGACGCTTCGATGGGGGAGAAGGTCGTGGCAGGCGCGTTCGACCTGTCCGATCGGCAGCGGTACCGCGACAAGCTCCAGAAGTGCCTGAAGGGGTTGGAGCGACTCCTGGAAGAGAAGCGGTTCGACCGGCCGAAGAATCTCATGGGCCTGGAGATCGAGCTGAATCTCGCGGGCGCCGACGGCATGCCGAGAATGCTGAACAGTCAAGTTCTCGAAAGGATCGCGAGCCGCGATTTCCAAACAGAACTCGCCATGTTCAATCTGGAAGTCAACATCGCCCCACACCGGCTGGGCGGGCGGGTATTCGATCGGCTGGCCGAGGAACTCCGTACGGCTCTGGCATATGCTCACCGGAAATCCGGGGAGGTCGACGCGGGAATCGTGATGATCGGCATTCTGCCGACGCTGGAGCGGGACGACCTGGTCTCCTCCAACCTGTCCGACGTCGACCGTTACACGCTGCTCAACGATCAGATCGTGGCCGCGCGCGGGGAGGACTTCACGCTCGACATCGACGGCGTGGAACACCTGGTCTGCACCGCGCGGTCCATCGCGCCCGAGGCCGCCTGCACCTCCGTACAGCTGCATCTGCAGGTCACACCGGGCCGGTTCGCCGATGTGTGGAACGCGGCGCAGGCGGCGTCGGCCGCGCAGATAGCCGTCGGGGCCAACTCGCCCTTCCTGTTCGGCCGGGAGCTCTGGCGGGAGTCCCGGCCGCCGCTGTTCCAGCAGTCCACCGACACCCGCCCGCCCGAACTACAGGCGCAGGGAGTGCGGCCGCGGACCTGGTTCGGGGAGCGGTGGATCTCCTCGGCGTACGAGCTGTTCGAGGAGAACCTGCGCTACTTCCCGGCGCTGCTGCCGATCTGCGACGACGAGGAGCCGCTGGCCGTCCTGGACGCGGGCGGGGTGCCCAAGCTCGCCGAACTGGTACTGCACAACGGCACGGTGTACCGCTGGAACCGGCCGGTGTACGGCATCGCCGACGGGGTTCCGCATCTGCGGGTGGAGAACCGGGTGCTTCCGGCCGGGCCGACCGTGACCGACGTCGTCGCCAACGCGGCCTTCTACTACGGACTCGTCCGCGCGCTGGCCGAGGAGACGCGGCCGGTGTGGAGCAGGCTGCCGTTCGAGGTGGCGGCCGCCAACTTCGACGCGGCGTGCCGGTACGGCATCGAGGCGCGGTTCAGCTGGCCGCGGCGCGGGCGGTACGGCGGGCTCACCGAGGTCGACGCGGTGAGCCTCGTACGCGACGAACTGCTGCCGCTGGCCGAGATGGGGCTGGACGCGTGGGGGGTCGAGCCGGCGGACCGGGATCTGTACCTCGGGGTGATCGAGGAACGGTGCCGGCGGCGGGTGAACGGGGCGTCGTGGCAGGTCGCGACGTTTCACCGGGCGCTGGAGGCGGGGCTGGCGCGGGATGCGGCGCTGGCCGCCACGACTCGGCGGTACGCGGAGCTCATGTGGACGGGCGAGCCGGTGCACCTGTGGCCGGTGGGGCTGCCTGAGCCGGTGCCGGCGGGGTGAGGGGCGTCGCCGCTGCCCGAACGTTCCGTCGCGGTTGATCGCCGCTGCCGCGGAGTGAGTGAGGGTGTCGGTGTAGGGGAGGGCGCCGGCTTCGTAAGCTCTGTCCCGGATCCGTCGTGGGGCGGATGGTGAGCAACGGGAGGCAGGGTGCAGGGCGAGGCGGGTGCGGTGGCTGGGGCCTCGTCGGGGGAGCGGCCGGGGCGGCGGGTGCTGCGGGACGAGACGGTGCTGGTCCTGGCGCTGTCGCTCGGCGCCAGCGGAGTGTCCGCGCTGATCAGTTTCATCGGCTCGGTGACCAGGCCGGGCGGGCTCAAGGACCAGGCCGCCACCCTCAATGCCTCGGCCGCGCCGGGCCGCCCCTGGCTCGACCTCGCCTGGCAGCTCTTCGGCATCACGACGGCGCTGGTT
Organism: Streptomyces sp. NPDC030838; assembly: GCF_055572035.1. NCBI lineage: Bacteria > Bacillati > Actinomycetota > Actinomycetes > Kitasatosporales > Streptomycetaceae > Streptomyces > Streptomyces sp. NPDC030838. The sequence goes on from NZ_JBVIED010000021.1 coordinate 23,618, forward strand.
CCGGTCGCCCTGGTCGCGCACTTCCTGCTGCGGGAGGGGCAGAGCCTGCGCACCCTCGGCTTCGACCGCACCCGGCCCTGGCCCGACCTGGGCCGTGGCGCCGCGATCGCCGCGGTGATCGGGAGTACCGGCATCGCCTTCTACCTCGCCGCCCGGGGCCTCGGCTTCAACCTGACCGTGGTGCCGGAGGCGCTGCCCGAGGTGTGGTGGAAGCACCCGGTGCTGATCCTCTCCGCGGTGCAGAACGCCGTCCTCGAAGAGGTCATCGTCGTCGGGTATCTGCTGCGCCGGCTGGGCCAGTTGGGCTGGTCGCCCGGCAGCGCGCTGATGGCCAGTTCGGTGCTGCGCGGCTCGTACCACCTCTACCAGGGCATCGGCGGCTTCATCGGCAACCTGGTGATGGGCGTCGTCTTCGTCCACCTGTACCGGCGCTGGGGACGGGTGGGCCCCCTGGTGGTGGCGCACTCGCTGCTCGACATCGGCGCGTTCGTGGGCTACGCGCTGCTGGCGGGCAAGGTGGGCTGGCTGCCGACCGCCTGACACACGCGGGCTGACAGAGGGGCGTACGGCCAAGTCGTACGCCCCTCCTGGCTTCGTCAGGCGTGCAGTTCGCCCTCGATCACCGTGACCGCGTGCCCGCTGAGCAGCGTGCGGTCGCCGCGCAGTTCGACGTGGACGCGGCCCGAGCGGCGTGAGGCCTGGAGGCCGGTCAGGGCGGGGCGGCCGAGGCGGTCGGACCAGAACGGGGCGAGCGCGGTGTGGGCGCTGCCGGTCACCGGATCCTCGTCGATGCCGACGTTGGGGAAGAAGCAGCGGGAGACGAAGTCGTAGCCGCGCGCCGGGTCCTCGGCGCGGGCGGTCGCGATGATGCCGCGTCGGGAGAACGAGGCGAGCGCCTTGTGGTCCGGGGCCAGGGCGTGGACCGTCTTCTCGTCGGCGAGTTCGAGCAGCAGGTCGCCGACGTTCGGACCGGTGTCGAAGGCCGCGCGCGGCTCCGCGCCCAGGGCCTCGGCGACCCCCTCCGGGACCTCGACCGGGGTGAGCGGGGCGGTGGGGAAGTCCAGGGTGATCGTGCCGTCCTCGCGGGGCGTCGCGATCAGGACGCCGCTGCGGGTGGCGAAGCGCACGGGCCCCTCGTGGGCGCCGGTGGTGTGCAGGACGTGGGCGGTGGCCAGGGTGGCGTGGCCGCACATGGCGACCTCGGCGACGGGGGTGAACCAGCGCAGCGCCCAGTCGGCCTCGCCGCCCTCGGGCAGGCGGTGCGCGAAGGCCGTCTCGGCGTGGTTGACCTCCATGGCCACGTTCTGGAGCCAGGCGTCGTCCGGGAAGGCGTCGAGGAGCAGGACCCCGGCCGGGTTGCCGGCGAAGGGACGGTCGGTGAAGGCGTCGACGATTCGAATCCGCATGGGACGACGTTAGGGGTCCGGCGGAGCGGCAGGCCAAGGCCAATTCGCGAGTCCTGGACCGAATCCGCGGGTGGTGGCCTTCGGGCGGGTCACTTCTCCGGCGCTGGGGAACCGGGGCGATGGATCGTCGCGGTGAGGCGTCGCAGGGCGGCTTGGGCGGGTGGGCCCCAGGTGCGCTTGCCACCGGGACGGCCGTGGACGCCCGCCTCGCCAATGTGGAGGCAGGCGAGGGCTTTCAGCACCGCCCAGCCACGCGCGCGGCGGAGGGTCGCCGGGTCCGGGCTCGGCTGATAGGCGTCGTGGAAGCGGTCGACGGCGCCGTCCGGCAGCAGTATCCACGCGGCGGCGAGGTCGCAGGCCGGATCGCCGGCGAAGAGGTCGCCGAAGTCGATCACGCCGCAGAAGGTGCCGTCCGCGGTGAGGACGTTGGCCGGATGCAGATCGCCGTGAAGCCACAGTGCCGGCCCCGTCCAGTCGGGCGCGGCGACGGCGTCTTCCCAGACCGCGCGGACGGCGTCCGGGTCGGGGATCAGCCCCAGTTCGGTGGCCGAGGCCAATCCCCGGGCGAACCCCTCGGCGCGGTCGGCCAGCGGACCCCCGCGGTCGCGGCCGGTCGGCGCCCCTTCGGGGGCGGGTCGGTGAAGAGCGGTCAGGAAGGCGGCCAAGGTGTCGGCCGCCTCCGCGGCGCGCGTGGCGGGGGCTCGGTCGGCGGGCGTTCCCGGCACCCAGGTGGTGACGATCCACGGCCGCGGAAACCGCTCGGAGGGCTCGCTGAGGCGCTGCGGAACGGGGACCGGCAAGGGGAGACGCGGAGCGAGAGCGGGAAGCCACTCGTGCTCTTTGCGCAGCAGAGCATCCGCGGACAGCGTCGCCCAGGGCAGCCGGACGGCGAGGTCGTCGCCGAGCCGCCACAGCTGGTTGTCCCAGCCGCGCGCGCCGAGCTTCAGAGGGAGACCGGCCAGGTCCGGGTGCTGGTCGCGCAGCAGTTCCCGGATCAGCTCCGCGGTGATCTCGATCTCGGTGTGGGTCATGCGGAGTCACGGTAGCCGACGGTGGCCCCGCCTGTTTCCTGTCACCCGACACTCCGTGCGGATCAGACGTCCACGTCGGGAAGGGTCTTGTCGGGCGAGCTGTTCCGATATATCGTTGAGGCATCGCGAACGATACGCGACAGATCAACGAGTGAATGGAGTGATGGTCATGCGTACCCACGGATTCGAGCGTGGACACGGTGGTCCCGGCGGTCACGGCCGGGGTGGTTTCGGTGGTTTCGGCGGGAGTTTCGAGGGTCGGCGTGCCGCCTTCGGTCCCTTCGGGCCGGGTGGCCACGGCTTCGGCGGACCGGGCTTCGGAGCGGGCCCCTGGGGACCGCGAGGGCGCGGCGGACCGCGCGGCAGGGCACGGCGGGGTGATGTACGGGCCTCGATCCTGGCCTTGCTGAAGGACCGGCCGATGCACGGCTACGAGATGATCCAGGAGATCGCCGAGCGCAGCGGCGGCGCGTGGAAGCCGAGCCCCGGCTCGGTGTACCCGACCCTCCAGCTGCTGGAGGACGAGGGGCTGATCTCCAGTGAGAGCGAGGGCGGCAAGAAGCTGTTCTCGCTGACCGAGGCGGGCCGCACGGCGGCCGAGGAAGGCCCCGACGCCCCCTGGGAAGAGGCCTCGCGCGGCGTCGACTGGGAGGCGCTGAACGACATCCGCCAGGCCGGCTTCGGTCTGATGGAGGCCTTCGGTCAGGTCTGGAAGACCGGCAGCGCCGAGCAGCGCGAGAAGGCGCTGGGGGTCATCAACGACGCCCGTAAGAAGCTGTATCTGATCCTCGCCGACGAGGACTGAGGCCGCTGAAGGCGCCCCGCGGAATTCTCGCGGGGCGCCTTCGTGTGCCGGTTCGCGTACGCGTCTCCGTGCGCGTCAGCCGACCAGTCCGCCCAGCTTGCGCAGTGACTCGTTGAGCGCGGCCGTCGCCGAGTCCTTGAGCTTGCCCGCCATCAGGGACACCGCGGCGCCGGTGAACTCGCCGTCGATGCGCACCGTCGTGGTCTCACCGGTGGGCGTCAGGGTGTAGCGGGTGGCCACCGTCACGGCCATCGGGCCCTTGCCCCGGATGGCGAGCACCCGGGCCGGCGTCAGCTCCTCGACGGTCCACTCGACCTCGGCCGGGAAGCCCATGAGCTTCATGTTCTCCTGGAAGGTGGCCCCCACCTCCAGGCTGGCGGGGCCGCCCTGCGGGAACGCGGTGTGGGTCGCGTTCCACTCCCCGTACGCGGACCAGTCCGTGAGCTGTGCCCAGACCTTCTCGGCCGGGGCCGGGATGCTCGCCTCCGCGCTGACTTCGGCCATACGACCACCTCTTCGTGTCGGCCTTCGGTGTCGCGGAACGTAGCGGCGGAGCCCGCAACCTTCAAGGCTGACGGGCCGTCAGAAATCTGCGGTACCTTGCGGCCGGAGTGCTGATCTCAGCCCACCCGTCGTATCACCGCCGCGTCGAACTGATCCCACGCGCGCGGGAACGGCCCTTCGTCGTGGCAGTGCCAGGCGTCCCAGAACAGGTCGGCGGGCAGTGCGTCCTCCGGGGCGTACACCCGGTACACGTACTGTCGTCCGTCGACCGCCGGCAGGGCGACCAGCCAGCACCCGCTCTCCATCGCCTTGTGGGACGTGCGGCGGGGCACGACGGTTGCTCGCGAGGCGCACGGCAAGGCGGCGCGCGCCCCTGGGGAGGGAACGGCGTGATCTCATCCGTAAGGAGGAGATTCCGGCCGGGGGTGTCCGCTCTGTGTGGGACGCAAAAATGCATCCTGCCGGGGATGCCCCGCTCAGCGGAGGCTGATGGGGTAGGGGATGTGCAACCCCGTATTCCCCGGCAGTCGGGCCATGACCAGGGCGCCCACGGCGTGGACGGCGATGCCGGGCTCAGTGCCGAGCTGGCGTCGGTGCTCGCCGCTGCCCGCCGACGGGCCGTGCGGGACGGGGACCGGCAGATCGACACCGCCCATCTCCTCCACTCCCTGCTGGAGTACGACCCCGAGGCGCGTGCCCTCCTGGACGGCGGACCTCAGCTCGCCCGGCTGCTCGGGTACCTGGTGCAGCGCAGCATCGGCTACGGCCTGCGCTGGCAGGGGACCGTCGAGGACTCCGGCGCCATCCCGGTGGTGCCCGGCGCCGAGGGGTGGTCGCCGGTGGCCGCCGCGGCACTGTCGTACGCCTGCGGGCGGGCCCGGGGCCGTGGCGGCGACCGGGCCCGCGGGACCGATCTGCTCGCGGGGATCGTCGCGGACCCCGAGGCACGGGCGGTCGAGGTGCTCGGCCGGGCCGGGATCGACGTCACGGAGCTGCGGGCGCGGATCGACGGCCGGATGCTCGACGTCCGGCTCTTCGAGGAGCCGTCGCAGGAGTACGTCACCGGAGGCGAGACGGGGCTCTGAGGGCGAGCCGGTGGGAAGGTCCGGCCGGAGCGGCCGGTCCAGCCGGTAAGAGGGTCCGGCCGGGGCGGCCGGGGCAGCCGACCGGAAGGTCCAGCGGGGCCGCCTGGTCCAGCCGGTGAGACAGGTGTCATCGGGGATGACGCTCATGTCATCGCCTGCCATCATGTGCCGGTGCATACGTCTGAAAGCAGTCACGGCAGCCGCGGGAAGGGTCTCGGGCTGGGTCTCGCGCTCGCGTCGGCCGTCGCCTTCGGCGGCTCGGGAGTGGCGGCCAAGCCGCTGATCGAGGCCGGCCTCGACCCGCTGCACGTGGTGTGGCTGCGGGTGGCCGGCGCAGCCCTGGTGATGCTGCCGCTCGCCGTGCGGCACCGCGCGCTGCTGCGCCGCCGGCCCGCGCTGCTCGCCGGGTTCGGACTGCTCGCCGTGGCCGGGGTCCAGGCGTGCTACTTCGCCGCGATCTCCCGGATCCCCGTCGGGGTCGCGCTGCTCGTCGAGTACCTGGCACCCGCCCTCGTCCTCGGCTGGGTGCGGTTCGTGCAGCGGCGGCCGGTGACCCGGGCCGCCGCGCTGGGCGTGGTCCTCGCGGTCGGCGGGCTCGCGTGTGTCGTCGAGGTGTGGTCGGGGCTCGGTTTCGACGCGCTGGGCCTGCTGCTCGCGCTCGGCGCCGCCTGCTGCCAGGTCGGCTACTTCGTCCTGTCCGACCAGGGCGGCGACTCCGGCGAGGACGCCCCCGACCCGCTCGGCGTGATCGCCTACGGCCTGCTCGTCGGCGCCGCGGTGCTGACCGTCGTCGCCCGCCCCTGGGGCATGGACTGGTCGGTGCTCACCGGCGCCGCGCCCATGGACGGCACCCCGGTCGCGGCCTGGCTGCTGCTCGGCTGGATCGTGCTCATCGCCACGGTCGTCGCCTACGGCACCGGCGTGCTGGCCGTACGCCGGCTCTCGCCGCAGGTCGCGGGCGTCGTGGCCTGCCTCGAAGCGGTCATCGCGACCGTGCTGGCCTGGGTGCTGCTCGGCGAGCACCTGTCCGCCCCGCAGGTGGCGGGCGGTGCGGTGGTGCTGGTGGGGGCGTTCATCGCGCAGTCCTCGACGCCCGCGAAATCGGCGGGGGAGCCCGTGGCGAGCGGCGGGCACCAGGACCGGGAGCTGTCCGCCCGCGGAACCGGCTGACGGCAGAGCGGTCCTGTTCGGTCAGGAGACGGGTCCTGTCCGGTCAGGAGACGGTCGGCGACCGACTGACCGGCCGCGGTGCGGGCCGGTGAGCTGGACGCCGCGCTGGTGCGGGGCCGCTCACCGGCCCGGGGCCGATGTTCCTGCCGTTGGGGGATCAGAGCGCCGCGAGGTAGTCCGGGACCGGTGTGCCGGGGGCCAGACCGGCGTCGGCGACGGGGGTGTCGTAGCCCTTGCGCAGCGGGACCACGCCGGCCCAGTGCGGGAGGGTCAGGTCCTCGGGCTCGTCGTTCACTCCGCCGGTGCGCAGCTTGGCGGAGACCTCGTTCAGATCGAGGCGGATCACGGCCGTGGCGGCGAGTTCCTTCTTGTTGGCGGGGCGGGAGTCCTGCGCCCGGCCCGGCACCACGTGGTTCACCAGCGCGTCCAGGGCTTCGCGCTTCTCGTCGGGGTCGGTGACGTCGTAGGCCAGGCCGTGCACCACCACCGAGCGGTAGTTGATCGAGTGGTGGAAGGCCGAGCGGGCCAGGATCAGCGCGTCGACATGGGTGACCGTGAGGCAGACCGGCAGGCCCGGGTCGGTCTGGCCGGTCATCCGCAGCGGGCGCGAACCCGTCGAGCCGTGCACGTACAGCCGCTCGCCGACCCGGCCGTAGAGCGTCGGCAGCACGACCGGGGCGCCGTCGCGGACGAAGCCGAGGTGGCAGACGTAGCCCTCGTCGAGTATTGCGTGCACCAGGTCCCTGTCGTACGAGGCGCGGTCGGCGGAGCGCGTGGGGACGGTGCGGTCGGTCGGGGTGTAGGCGGCGGGCAGCGACGGCGTCTGCTGGGTCCCCTGCATGGCGCTCTCCATTGCACTAGTGCATAATTGGCTTTGTGCTAGGAGAATATCCGATCAGCGGGCGGCGCGCAGCGGAGATTTCCGCGAGCGTCGAGGAGGCGGTGGCGGGCGGCGACCTGCGCCCCGGTCAACTGCTGCCGCCCATGCGGGAGTTGGCGGTACGGCTCGGGGTGAACCCGAACACCGTCGCGGCCGCGTATCGCGTCCTGCGCGAGCGCGGGGTCATCGAGACCGACGGCCGCCGGGGCAGCCGGGTGCGGGCCAAACCGGCCACCACCGGGCGCGAGTACATCCGGGTGGAGGTGCCGGAGGGTGTGCGCGACGTGGCCGCCGGCAACCCCGACCCGGCGCTGCTGCCACCCCTGGCGGCGGCCTTCGCGGCGGCCGCCGGGCAGAGCGACCGGCATCCGGTGCTGTACGGCGAGGCGGCGGTGGAGCCGGAGCTGGAGCGGATCGCCCGCGCCGACCTTGACGCCGACGGGGTGCCGGACGGGCCCGTGGCCGTCACCTCCGGCTCGCTGGACGCCATCGAACGGGTCCTCGCCGCCCATCTCAAGCCCGGTGACGCGGTCGCCGTCGAGGACCCCGGCTGGGGCAGCCTCCTCGACCTCGTACCGGCGCTCGGCCTGCGCACGGTCCCCGTCGGCGTGGACGACGACGGACCGCTCGCCGACGACGTCCGCGCCGCCCTCGCCGCCGGGGCCCGCGCGCTGGTCGTCACCGACCGGGCCCAGAACCCCACCGGAGCCGCCGTGACCGCCACGCGCGCGCGTGCCCTGCGGTCCGTGCTCCGGCAGCACCCTGAGACGCTGCTGATCGAGGACGACCACGGGTACCGGATCGTCGACCTGCCGCTGCACCCGCTGGCCGGCGCCACCCGGCACTGGGCCCTGGTCCGCTCGGTCGCCAAGGCCTACGGGCCCGACCTGCGGCTCGCCGTGCTCACCGGGGACGCCGTCACCGTCGACCGGGTGCGGGGCCGGCAGCGGCTCGGCCCCGGCTGGGTCAGCCGGATCACCCAGCGGGCGGTGGTCCGGCTGTGGAGCGACGGCGCGGTCGACGCGCGGGCGGTCGCGGCGGCCTACGGGCGGCGCCGGGACGCGCTCATCGGCGCGCTGGCGGACCGGGGCATCACGGCGCACGGGCGCAGCGGGATGAACGTGTGGATCCCGGTCCCCGACGAGACCGGAGCCGTCGCCCGGCTGCTGCACGCGGGCTGGGCCGTCGCCCCGGGCGCCCGCTTCCGGATGAGCGCGCCGCCCGGCATCCGGGTCACCGTCTCGGGCCTCACCGAGGCGGAGACGGACGCGCTGGCCGAGGCGATCGCGGCGGCGGTGGGGCCGGGGGCGGTACGGGGCTACGCGTGAGGCCCTATGGCCGTGTCCTGGACCGCACCTGCGTCAGCGCCGCCCCCACCAGCACGATCACCGCGCCGACCGGCGTCGACCAGGTCAGTGACTCGCCGAGGAGGGCGACGCCGGCGGCCGTGGCGATGACCGGGATGAAGTAGGTGACCATCTGGGCGGTGGTCGGGCCGATCTCGGCGACCAGGCCGTACTGGACCAGCACGGCGACCCCGGTGCCGAGCGCGCCCAGCGCGGCGACCGCCAGCAGGGGCCCGAGCGGGAAGCGGGTCGGCGCACTGGTGAACAGCGGGGTGACGATCGCCAGTTGAAGCGTGGCGAGCAGCAACTGGGCGCCGGTCAGGGACAGATGGGAGTCGGGCGAACCGGCGAGTGTGCGGCGGACGTAGATCCAGCCGACCGGGTAGCTGAGCGAGGCCAGCAGGGCCATCGCCGTGCCGCCCGCGTCCAGGCCGGCGAAGCCCTGCCAGGCGCCGAGCACCGTCAGGACGCCGAGGAAGCCGATGCCGAGCCCGGCGACCCGCAGCCGGGTCGGACGGTCCTCGGAGAGGGCCACCAGGGACAGGGCCATGCCCCACAGCGGCGAGGTCGCGTTGCAGATGCCGGCGAGCGTGGACGGGATGGTCAGCTCGGCGTAGGCGAAGAGGGAGAACGGCAGCGCGTTCAGCAGGAAGGCGGCGACCGTGAGGTGGGCCCAGGTGCGGGCGCCGCGCGGCAGCCGTTCCCGCTTCATCGCCATGGCCGCCGCCAGCACCGCCGTACCGAACACCAGCCGTCCGAGGGTGACCTGGAAGGGTGCGTAGCCCTCGGTGCCCACCTTGATGAGCAGGAAGCTGAAGCCCCAGATCAGTGACAGCACGGTGAAGCGGACGCGCCAGTCGACGGTGCGTCGGGGGCGGGGCGGGGCGGCGGACGGGGTGCGGGTGGAGGAGGCGACGGTGGTCATGGAGCCCACCCTGCTGGAGTCGATCTCGTAGCACAATCGAGAATTCGCACGCGATATCTCGTAGACCTGCTTAAGTGTCCGGCCGTAGCATCGCCGCATGCTGAACCTGGACCGACTGCGCACGCTCGACGCCCTCGCCCGGCACGGCTCGGTGAGCGGCGCCGCCGAGGGGCTGCACATCACGACCTCGGCCGTCTCCCAGCAACTGGCCAAGCTGGAGCGGGAGGTGGGGCAGCAGCTCCTCGCCAAGCACGGGCGGGGCGTCCGCCTCACCGACGCCGGCCGGCTGCTCGCCGAGCACGCGGCGCGGATCCTGTCGCAGGTGGCGCTCGCCCAGTCCGACCTGGAGGCGCAGCGCGGCCAGGTGGTCGGCGAGCTGCGGCTGTCGGCGTTCCCGACCGCCGCGCGCGGCCTGTTCCCCACCGCGCTCGCGGCCCTGCGCGCGGAGCATCCGGCGCTGCGGCTGCGCTCGTGCGAACTGGAACCCGAGTACGGGATCCGCGGCGTGATCCGCGGCGATCTCGACCTCGCGGTCGTCCTCGACTGGTACAACAAGCCGATGCCGCTGCCCGACGGCCTGGTCAAGGCGTCGATCCTGGACGACCCCGCGGACGTCGCCCTGCCGGTCGGCCATCCGCTGGCCGGACGGGACGAGGTGGACCTCGCGGAGTTCGCCGAGGACGAGTGGATCACCTGGGGCGAAGGCGAGTTCTGTCACGAGTGGCTGATGTTCACCCTGCGTTCCAAGGGCATCGAGCCGATCCTCGGCCACCGCGCCGCCGAGACGCACACGCAGCTGGGGCTGGTCGCCGCCGGGCTCGGGGTGTGCGTGGTGCCGCTGCTGGGCCGCCATCCGATGCCGCCCGGGGTCGTCACCGTCCCGCTGCGGCAGCGGGTGCGGCGCCATGTCTACGTCGTCTGGCGCGCGGACGCCGACCGCCGGCCGTCGATCCGCGCGGCGGTGCGGGCGCTGCGGGCGGCGGGGGAGTGGATCACCGGGCGGGCGGAGGCGCCTGCGGCGACGCCAGCTTCCGGAAGTCCCACGAGCTGATCGCGTCCGGCGTCAGCCGCAGCCAGGCGTGCCGGCCGTCGTGCGGGAGGGTGTCGAGGCCGAAGTACTTCCGCGCGAACAGCCGCTCCACGCGCTCGAGTTCCGGGTGCGGCTCGCCGGTGCGCGGTGTCTCGCCCACGACCTCGGCGGTCCCGGACAGCTCGGCGCCCCGCAGCTCGTCGTACTCCTGCCCGGCGTCGACCACCACGGAGAGGCGCGCGTCCCGGCGCAGATCGGCCCAGCGCCTGCTGCGGGTGATCGAGTACAGCCACAGCGAGGCGCCGTCCCAGGCAAACCAGAGGGGGCTCACATGCGGCGTGCCGTCGGCCGAGACGGTGGCGACGCGGCAGGTGCGTTCCGTGGCCAGGAACGCGTCCAGCTCGCCGGGCGTCATCATGATCTTCCGGCCCCGGCGCTGAGTGGCGGTCATGCGAGGTCCCCTCCGCAGGATGGCATCTGACGGTCAGTCAGCCAAGAATGGGGCGGCGCGCCGCCGAGGACAAGCGCGAGGACAGCAGGAGGAGGGCGAGGGCCATGCCACCGTACGAGGAGACCGTCGATCCGGCCACCACCGTACTGCTCACCGTCGAGTGCCAGCAGGGCGTCGTCGGGCCGGACGGCGCGCTGCCCGAACTCGCCCGGGCCGCCCGCGCCTCCGGCGCCCTCGCCAACATCGCCCGGCTGGTGGCCGCCGCGCACGACAGCGGCCTCCAGGTCGTCCACGCCGTCGCCGAGCGCCGCCCCGACGGCCGGGGCGCCAGCCGGAACGCCCGGCTGTTCCGCGCCGCCGAACGGCTGCCCGTCCGGCAGCTGGCCGGGACCGCCGCGGTGCGGGTGGCGGCCCCGATCGAGGTCACGGAGGAGGACTTCGTCGTACGGCGGCTGCACGGACTGTCGCCCATCCAGGGCACCGAGGTCGACGCCCTGCTGCGCAACCTCGGCTGCCGCACCCTGATCGTCACCGGCGTCTCCGCCAACGTCGCCATACCCAACGCCGTCTTCGACGCGGTGAACCGCGGCTACACGGCCGTCGTGCCGACGGACGCCCTCGCGGGGGTGCCCGCGGAGTACACCCGTGCGATGATCCGGCACACGCTCGCCCTGGTCGCCACGCTCACCACCACCGACGAGCTGCTGGGCCGCCTCAGGGCTCCGCGCCGCCGCTGACGCCCGGACTCACGCCAGCCTGATCTCGTCGCCCTCCACGGTGATCTCGGCGCCCGGCAGCGGCTTGGTCGCCGGGCCCTTCTTGACGCTGCCGTCGGTGGCCGAGAAGCGGCTGTCGTGGCAGGGGCAGATGATCAGCCCGTCCCGGACGTCCTTCACCGCGCAGCCCTGGTGGGTGCACTTCGACGAGAACGCCTTGAACTCGCCCGCCGTCGGCTGGGTGACCACCACGCCCTCGTCGGCGAAGACCTTGCCGCCGCCCTCCGGGATCTCGGAGGCCGCGCCGAGCACGGTGCCGGACGGGGCGCCGTCATCCGAACCGCACCCGGCCAGCGCGACGGCGAGGCCCGCCGCTCCGGCCGCCGCCATGACGGTACGACGGGCCGGGCCCGACCCGGGGTGAAGCGATTCCGTGGGCATCCTGGGGTTCCTTCCGCTGACTTCGTGTGCAGTCGGTCTGTGTCGTGACGTCCAGCAGTACGGCCGTCGAGCGGCTCCGGTTCAGCTGCCACGCGGTTCGTCACCCGATAGAGACCGGGCGCGGACCGGGGCCGCTCCGGCCGTGGCTCCGGGCCGCTTCGGGCCGTGGCCCGGCCGCCGTACCGAACGCCTCGGTCAGGCCCTGCCCGACGCCCCAGTAACCTGGGGCGATGCTCAAGGAAGTCATCGCGACCCGTTACATCACGCCGCTGCGTGAGGGCGGCTCGCTGCCGGGGCTCGTCGAGGCCGACGACTTCGGGACGTACGTCATCAAGTTCACCGGAGCGGGGCAGGGACGCAAGACCCTCGTGGCGGAAGTGGTCTGCGGGGAACTCGCCCGCCGCCTCGGCTTCCGGACGCCCCGACTGGTGACCGTCGACCTCGACCCGGACCTGGGGCTCGGCGAACCCGACCAGCAGGTGCAGGAGCTGCTGAAGTCCAGCGGCGGCACCAACCTCGGGATGGACTTCCTCTCCGGCGCGCTCGGCTTCGACCCGCTCGCCTTCCGGGTGAGCCCCGAGGAGGCCGGGCGGATCGTCTGGTTCGACGCGCTGGTGAACAACGTCGACCGCTCCTGGCGCAACCCCAATCTGCTGATGTGGCGGGGCGAGCTGTGGCTCATCGACCACGGCGCCACCATGATCTGGCAGCACAACTGGCCGTCCGCCGAGGCCTCCGCCGCCCGCCCGTACGACGCCTCCGACCACGCCCTGCGGTCCTTCGCGCCGGACGTCCGGGCCGCCGCCGCGGACCTCGCGCCGCGCGTCACCGAGGAACTGCTCGCCGAGGTCACCGCGGAGATCCCGGACGCCTGGCTGGCGGACGAGCCCGGCTTCGACTCGCCGGACGACCTGAGGAGGGCGTACGCCCGGCCGCTGCTCGCGCGCGCCGCCGTCGTCCACGACCGCATCAACGGCATCGAGGGGGCCAAGTGACCGAGCGCCACATCATCAGGGGCACCCGGCGCAGCGACCGGGACGTCTTCGAGTACGCGCTGCTGCGGGTCGTACCGCGGATCGAGCGCGGGGAGTGCATCAACGCGGGCGTGCTCGTCTACTGCCGGGCCAAGGCCTACGTCGGCGCCCGCACCCACCTCGACGAGGCACGGCTGCTGGCCCTGGACCCGCGGGCCGACGTGGCCGGCGTACGGGCCGCGCTGCGCGCCGTCGAAGGCGTCTGCGCCGGCGGTGCCGCGGCGGGGCAGGCGGCGGCCGACGACGCCGGGCGCCGCTTCCGCTGGCTGATCGCACCCCGCTCGACGGTGGTCCAGCCGGGCCCGGTCCACACCGGCCTGACCACCGACCCGGCGGCCGAGACGGAGCGGTTGCTGGACTTGCTGGTGCGGTGACCGTGCCTGCGGCGGGTTCGGCTCGCGGGGGCTGTGCCTGCGGCGGGTTCGGCCTCGCGGTGACCGTGTCTTTGGCCGGCCGGCTCCTGCGGCGACCGCGCCTGTGGCTGGTCCGGGCCTGCGAGGGCAGGTGCGTGGCCGGTCGGCGACCGTGCCTGTGGGTGGTCAGGGACTGTGGTGACGGCTCTGTGGCCGGGCGACTCGTGTGGTGACCGTGCCTGTGGCGGGTCCGCTGGTGCGGCGCGGGTGCCTGTGGCTGCCACGGGCTTGCGGTGGCGGCTCGGTGACCGGTTGGCTCGCGTGGTGATGTGCCTGTGGCTCGTCCAGGCCTGCGGTGACGGCTCTGTGGCCGACCGGCTCCTGCGGCGACCGCGCCCGTGGCTGGTCCCAGCCCGCGGTGGCAGCTATGTGGCGGGTCCGCTGGTGCGGCGACGGTGCCTGCGGCTGCCCCGGGGCGGGGGGCTCTGTGGCCGGTCGGCTCGCGTGGTGATGTGCCTGTGGCTGGACCGAGCCCCGGTGACAGTCCTGTGGCGGGTCGGCTCGTTCGGCGACCGTGCCTGAGGCTGCTCCGGACCTGCCGTGACAGCCTGTGGCCCGTTGGCTCCTGCGGTGGCCGTGCCTGTGGCCGGTCGGTTCCCGCCCCGGCCGCTGCCGTGGCCCGTCAGCGTCTGCGGCGTCGGACCACGTAGCCGGTGGTGAGGGCGGCGGCCGCGACGAAGGTCGCGCCGATGGCCAGGTCCCAGGTGCCCGGACCGGCGTCCGTGGCGCCGCCCAGGCCGCCCCGTACGCCACGCGTCGGGCCGGCGGTGGCCGTGGTGGCCGGGGCTGCGATGGTGGGGGCGGCCGTCGGGGCCGCGACGGTGGGGACCGCGGGGACGGCGGGGGTCGCGGGTGGTCTGGGGCGGCTCGTGGACGAGATGACGCCGTCGCGGGCGGGCAGCACCTCGCAGGCGATGCCGTCGTCCGGCCCCTGGTCCTCGTCGAGGCGGTGCGGATCGCTCGGGTCCGCGTTGAAGATGGCCTGCGCGTCCTCCTGGTGGCTGAAGTGGGTGCAGTCGAGATCGTGCTCTGCGTGAGCGGGGGCCGCCAACGGCACTATCGCGACGATCGCGAACAGCGTGCCGGCGGCACCGGTGCGACGGCGCATGGAGCGCCTCCTTTCCGGCCACGAATGGCTCGCACCTCGACGCTAGGCGCCGCGTCACCCGGCGGCGCGCAGCACTAGGCCGATCGGATGGCGGGGCGTTCGAGCAATCGATCCCCCGCGTTCGGGTAATCGATCACACGCACACGATCGGGCGTTGACACCGCGTGCCAGGGCTTCTAGCGTCACGTCTGCTGAAGGTACTAAGCGGTCGCTCACCGGATGGGCGTACCGCATGAGCCGCATCCCAAGGGCGAGGAGAAGCAGCAATGTCCACCACTGAGCAGCGGGTCGCGGTCGTCACCGGCGCCGCGCGCGGTATCGGCGCCGCCACCGCCGTACGACTGGCGGCAGAGGGCCGCGCGGTCGCCGTGATCGACCTCGACGAGGCCGCCTGCAAGGACACCGTGGAGAAGATCACCGCGGCCGGCGGCAAGGCCCTCGCGGTCGGCTGCGACGTCTCGGACGAGGCGCAGGTCGAGGCGGCCGTCGCGCGGATCGCCGAGGAACTGGGCGCGCCGACCATCCTCGTCAACAACGCGGGCGTGCTCCGCGACAACCTGCTGTTCAAGATGAGCGTGTCCGAGTGGGACACCGTCATGAACGTGCACCTGCGCGGCGCCTTCCTGATGTCGAAGGCCTGCCAAAAGCACATGGTGGACGCCGGCTTCGGACGGATCGTCAACCTCTCCTCGTCCTCCGCCCTGGGCAACCGCGGCCAGGCCAACTACTCGGCCGCCAAGGCCGGTCTGCAGGGCTTCACCAAGACCCTCGCCAAGGAACTCGGCAAGTTCGGCATCACCGCCAACGCCGTCGCCCCCGGCTTCATCGCCACCGACATGACCGCCGCCACCGCCGAGCGCGTCGGCATGGGCTTCGAGGAGTTCAAGGCCGCCGCCGCCTCGATGATCCCCGTGCAGCGCGTGGGCGAGCCGGACGACATCGCCAACGCCATCGCCTTCTTCACCGGCGAGGCGGCCGGATTCGTCTCCGGCCAGGTGCTGTACGTCGCCGGCGGACCGCTCGACTAGGGATCACATCACCATGACTGAACTCTCGGGCAAGGTCGCGCTCGTCACGGGCGCCAGCCGCGGCATCGGCTACGGCGTCGCCGAGGCGCTGGTCGCCCGCGGCGACCGGGTCTGCATCACCGGCCGCAACGAGGACGCCCTCAAGGAGGCCGTCGAGAAGCTCGGCGCCGACCGGGTCATCGGCGTGGCCGGCAAGGCCCACGACGAGGCCCACCAGGCGCTCGCCGTCGAGCGCACCATGGAGGCCTTCGGCCGGGTCGACTACCTGGTCAACAACGCCGGCACCAACCCGGTGTACAGCCCGATCGCCGACCTCGACCTGAACGTGGCGCGCAAGGTCTTCGAGACCAATGTGATCTCGGCGCTCGGCTTCGCCCAGCGCACCTGGCACGCCTGGCAGAAGGACAACGGCGGCGCGATCGTCAACATCGCCTCCGTCGCGGGCCTCGCGCCCTCGCCCTTCATCGGCGCGTACGGCGTCAGCAAGGCCGCGATGATCAACCTGAC
Source organism: Streptomyces sp. NPDC030838 (assembly GCF_055572035.1). NCBI lineage: Bacteria > Bacillati > Actinomycetota > Actinomycetes > Kitasatosporales > Streptomycetaceae > Streptomyces > Streptomyces sp. NPDC030838. The sequence continues at coordinate 39,498 of NZ_JBVIED010000021.1, forward strand.
CGTGCAGCTTGCGCACGAGTTCGCGCCCAAGGTGCGGGTCAACGCGATCGCCCCGGCCGTGGTCAAGACCAAGTTCGCCCAGGCCCTGTACGAGGGCCGCGAGGAGGAGGCGGCCGCGGCCTACCCGCTGAAGCGGCTCGGCGTGCCGTCCGACATCGGCGGCGCCGCCGCGTTCCTCACCTCGGAGCAGGCCGACTGGGTCACCGGCCAGACGCTGGTCGTGGACGGTGGCATCTTCCTGAACGCGGGCGTCGCCTGACGCGTTCGATCACCCCACGGGCGCCGCGTTCCGTTCTCCGCCGATATCGTTTCGTGCCCCGCACGTGACGCGATCGGTGTTGACGGAAACGGCGCCCGTGTCGACGTATTGGGGGTGCGCGCAGACTGGCAACGTCGTCATGGGAAAGGTGATCAACTACCTTCCCCAAGGACGGTCCACGCGGCGTGTTGCTGCGGTAGTGTCTGCCGACATTTGGTATGGCAGATCGAGGAGCGTGCGCGTGTTCAACCGGAACCGATGCCTGCGGCAAGTGGCGGCGATCGCTTCCATATCCCTGGTGACCGGCTGCGGCCTGTTCTCCGACAGCGGGGAGGCCGACGACGGCCCGATCGTCGTCGGGACCACCAGCGCGCCCACCACCCTGGACCCCGCCGCGTCCTGGGACGGCTCCTGGGAGCTGTTCCGGAACGTCTACCAGACGCTGCTCAGCTACCCCAACGGCTCGACCACGCCGCAGCCCGACGCCGCGAAGAGCTGCGAGTTCACCGACACCTCCAACAAGGTCTACCGGTGCGAGCTGCGCGAGGGGCTGAAGTTCTCCGACGGCAGCGCGCTCGACGCCGAGGCCGTCAAGCACTCGATCGACCGGATCCTGAACATCAAGGCGCCCACCGGGCCCGCGGGGCTGCTGGGCAGCCTCAGCCGGGTGCAGGTGCGCGGTGAGCGCGAGGTCGTCTTCCACCTGAAGACCTCCGACGCCACCTTCCCGTTCGTGCTCGCCACCCCGGCGATGTCGATCGTCGCCCCCGGCAGCTACCCGGCCGACGCGCTGCGCGAGGGCGACGAGATCACGGGCTCCGGCCCCTACAAGCTCCAGTCGTACCAGGAGAACGAGCGCGCCGAGCTCGTCCGCAACGACCACTACGAGGGCTACGCCGAGCGCCGCAACGACGCGGTCACCATCCGCTACTTCCAGGACTCCGGCACCATGGTGAAGGCCCTGGAGGACCAGGAGATCGACCTCACCTACCGCGGTCTGGCCGCCGACGACATCGTCGACCTGCAGACCAAGGACGCCGACCAGACGCTCCAGCTCGTCGAGGGCTCCGGCATCGACATCAGCTACCTGGTGTTCAACCCGAGCGACCCGTGGGCCGGGAAGGCCGCCGTGCGCAAGGCGATCGCGCAGATCGTGGACCGGCCGACCATCGCCCACAAGATCTACAAGGACACCGTGGACCCGCTGTACTCCATGGTCCCCAACGGCATCAACGGCCACACCACCGGCTTCTTCGACGACTACGGCGACCCCGACGCCGACAAGGCCCGCGCGATCCTGACCGAGGCGGGCATCACCGAGCCGGTCCCGCTCACCTTCTGGTACACGAGCGACCGCTACGGCTCCGAGACCGCGGTCCTCTTCCAGGAGCTGAAGCGGCAGCTGGAGGCGTCCGGCCTGTTCGAGATCACCCTGAAGAGCCGGCCCTGGAAGACGTACGTCCAGGGCTACCAGAAGGGCGAGTACCCGGTGTTCGGGCGCGGCTGGTTCCCGGACTTCCCGGACGCGGACAACTACATCGCGCCGTTCGTCGGCAAGGAGAACGCCCTCGGTACGCCCTACTCGGCGCCCGAGATCACCGGCGACCTGCTGCCCCGCTCCCGGCGCGAGAGCGACCGCGCGCAGGTGGAGCGCGAGTTCGAGGAGGCCCAGCAGATCCTCGTCAACGACGCGCGGCTGCTGCCGCTGTGGCAGGGCAAGCAGTACATCGCGGCGAGCGAGGAGATCTCCGGCGGCGAGCGCGCCCTCGACCCGTCGACGATCATGATGATGTGGGAGCTGGACCGGAAGACCAGCTGGTGAGGCGGCCCGCGGAGGGCGTTGTCAGTGGTCGCCTGTAGGTTCTGAGTCCGACAGATCCGTAAGCGACCGCACACCGTAAGGAAGTTGACGTGACCGACATCGCCATGCTGCCCGAGTCCTGGCGCGGGGTCCTGGGCGACGAACTCCAGAAGCCCTACTTCAAGGAGCTGACCGAGTTCGTGGAGGAGGAGCGGGCGAAGGGTCCCGTCTATCCGCCGCGGGAGGAGGTCTTCGCCGCGCTCGACGCGACGCCGTACGAGCAGGTGAAGGTGCTGATCCTCGGCCAGGACCCGTATCACGGCGAGGGCCAGGGCCACGGCCTGTGCTTCTCGGTCCGTACCGGGGTGAAGACCCCGCCGTCGCTGCGCAACATCTACAAGGAGATGCAGGAGGAGCTGGGCCTGCCGGTCCCGGACAACGGCTACCTCATGCCGTGGGCCCGGCAGGGCGTCCTGCTCCTCAACGCGGTCCTGACCGTCCGCGCGGGCGAGGCCAACTCGCACAAGGGCAAGGGCTGGGAGAAGTTCACCGACGCGGTGATCCGCGCGGTGGCCGAGCGCCCCGACCCGGCGGTCTTCGTCCTGTGGGGGAACTACGCCCAGAAGAAGCTCCCCCTGATCGACGAGACCCGCCACGTCGTGGTCAAGGGCGCCCACCCCTCCCCCCTCTCCGCCAAGAAGTTCTTCGGCTCCCGCCCCTTCACCCAGATCAACGAGGCCATCGCCCAGCAGGGCCACGAGCCGATCGACTGGCGCATCCCGAACCTGGCCTGACGACCCGCGCCGGCTCCGTCCCCCACACCGGGACGGGGCCGGCCCGGTGTCTCACCCCTCTCCCGCGACCGGTCCGCGTCGCGTGATCCGCCGTCCCACCGTCCCGCCGTACCTCCCGACTTCCCGCCGCGCGGAGCCGCCTCGGACGGATCGGGAGTGGTGGCCGTTAGCGTCAGGGGGGTCGGGATCCATGGTGAGTGGGCGGAGGGTGTGGTGGTGGAGCGGCAGGGGCAGGCGGCGACGGGCGGGGTGATGGGGCGGATCGGGCAGGTCGTGATGTTGCATCACGCGGGGGACCGTGAAGAGGCCCGGCAGAGGTTCCTGCAGCTCTGGGCGGAGATCGGAGAGGACGGGGATCCGCTGCACCGGTGCACGCTGGCGCACTACCTGGCCGATACGCAGGACGATCCGTCGGACGAACTGGCCTGGGATCTGCGGGCCCTGACGGCGGCGGAGGAGCTGAGCGACGACCGGCTCGCCGTGCGTGAGGGAACCCTCGCCGTGCGGGCCCTCTACCCCTCCCTCCACCTCAACCTGGCCGCCGACTACGTCAAGCTCGGCCGCTCCGACGCCGCCCGCGTCCATCTGCGCCGGGCCCGCAGCGCGGCCGACGCGCTCGCGGACGACAGTTACGGCGACGGGGTGCGCGCGGCGATCCGCCGGCTGGAGCTGACCTTGCGGGACGGGGGGCCCGAGGGGGAGTCCCGGGGCGACGGGAGCTGGGGGCCGCCGCCGCAGCACCGGCCCTGAGGCCGGGACACTCCCGGATCAGCGGCCGTACGTGTCGTCGCAGATCCTCGCTTCGGGGCTGCCGGCGCGCCAGCCGCCGTACTTCCTGCCGAGGGCGCAGACGTCCGCCGATCCCTGCGGGACGTTCTGCGCGACGTCCGCGCGGACGGACTCCGAGACGTCGGGGACGTGCGTCCGGGGCGGCTTCGGACGCCGGGGTTCCTGCTGCTTCGGGCGCTGGGGCTCGGGGCGGGACCGGGTGGCGGGTGAGGCGGGCTCGGTGGCGGGTGCGGCTGCGGCGGTGGTCGGGGGCTGCGGCTCCGGCGCGGAGTGTTCCGGCTGCCGTGAGGGCCCGACGAGTTCCAGGGCTTCGAGGGCCGGCGCCTGCACGACCTGGGGTTCGGCCCGCCCGCTGGGACGCGGCGCCGGCGGTGGGGACGGCTGAGGGGACGGCGCGGCCGACGGCCCGGGCGCGGGCGGGCGCGGGACCGCCGTACAGCCGGAGAGGGCCGCGACAGCCACGGTGACCAGGAGGGTTGCGGTCGTCGTCGTTCGATGCACCCGCGCAACAATGCTGGCTCAGGCTTCCCGCGGGCACGGCGGACAAGCGGACGTTACGCCGTACGGGTGATGTCCATCCCCGTACGGGGTGAGTGCGCCACGCAGGGGTGACGTCTCAGGCGTCTCCAGAGGTCTCAGTCGCCCGTGGCGCCGTCCAGCATTCCGTTCAGCAGTTCCCGCAGTCCCGCCCGCACCTCCTCCAGGTCCGGCACCCGCGCGCTGAACGAGCCGGCCACGCAGCTGAACATCAGCCCGTCCGCCCAGGCGACGAGGGACAGGACGTGCCGGTCGGGGTGAGGCGAGCCCAGTGCGGTGACGAGGGCGTGGAGCTGGTCGCGGAAACGGGCGCCCGTCGCGTCGAAGTACGCCCGCAGCTCCGGGCGCCGGGTCGCCTCCAGGGCGAGTTCGTAGCGGGCGAGGGTCAGGTCGCGGTTGCCCGTCAGCGCCCGGTGGGTCGCCAGGGCCAGCCCGTCCACCAGCGCGTCGAGACCGCCGCGGGGGTCGGGCATCTCGTGCAGCGCGAGCACCCGCGCCTCCCGGTCGGCGAGCCGCCGCACGGCCAGCTCCAGCAGCGCCTGCCGGGTGCGGGCCAGGTTGGAGGTGGAGCCCTGGGGAAGCCCGGCCGCCTCGTCGACCGCCCGGTGGGTCAGCCCGCGCATCCCGCGCTCGGCGAGCAGGGCGAGGGCGGTGTCGGCGACGAGGTCGGCGCGGGAAGCGCGGCTGGTGGTGCCTTCGGACATGGAGATCAACCTACCGTCCCGCTTCTCGCTGCACTACAGCTGTAGTACGGTGGGGGCCGAGCCCGGCACTACAGCCGTAGTCCCCGTCGTGACGAGGAGGAGCCATGGCACAGCCCGCGCGTGCCGTCGTGATCGGCGGCGGCATCGGAGGCCTGACCGCGGCCGTCGCCCTGCGCCGCAGCGGCCGGCAGGTCACCGTCCTGGAACGGGCCCGCTCGCTGGAGCCCGTCGGCGCGGCCATCTCGCTGGCCCCCAACGCCCTGCGCGCCCTGGACGTCATCGGCCTCGGCGACACCATCCGCGCCCTCTCCGCCTGGCAGGGCGACGGGGGACTGCGCACCCCGTCCGGCCGCTGGCTCTCCCGCTCCAGCGCCGCCGCGGCCCAGCAGCGCTTCGGCGGCCCCCTGGTGCTGCTGCACCGCGCCACCCTGATCGACCACCTGGCCGCGCTGCTCCCCGAGGGCACCGTCCGCACGGCCGCCGAGGCGACCCTCGCCGACCCCGGCGACGACCGCCGCCCGGCCCGCGTGACCACCCCCGACGGCGAGCTGGAGGCCGACCTCGTGGTGGCCGCCGACGGCATCCACTCCGCCGTACGCCGCACCCTGTTCCCGGAGCACCCGGGGCCCGTCTACTCCGGCTTCACCACATGGCGGGTGGTGATCCCGGTGCCCGGCGTGCGGTTCGCCTCGCACGAGACCTGGGGACCGGGCCGCATCTGGGGCACGCACCCGCTCAAGGACGGCCGGATCTACGCGTACGCCGCAGCCGTCACCCCCGCGGGCCGGCGCCGCCCCGACGAGAAGGCCGAACTGCTGCGCCGCTACGGCGACTGGCACGACCCGATCCCCGCCGTGCTCGCCGCCGCCCGCACCGAGGACGTCCTCCGCCACGACGTGCACCACCTCGCCGAGCCGCTGCCCGCCTACCACCGCGGCCGGGTCGCCCTCCTCGGCGACGCCGCGCACGCCATGCCGCCCACTCTCGGCCAGGGCGGCAACCAGGCCGTCGAGGACGCGATCGTCCTCGCGCACCATGCGGACGACCTGCCCGCCTACACCGCGGCCCGCCTTCCGCGTACGACGGCCATCGCGCGCCAGGCCGTCAAGGTCGCCCGGCTGAACATGATGAGCAACCGGGCCGGTATCGCCGTACGGAACACGGCCATCGCCGCCGTCTCGAAGGCCGGACCCGCGCTCTTCCTGCGCTCCTTCGACGGGATCGCCGACTGGCGGCCTCCGCAGCCCCCGTATGCTGCCGTCGAGGCGGACGCAGGCAAGCGGTAGGGGAGCACACGTGAAGGTCGGCTGCATCGGACTCGGGGACATCGCGCAGAAGGCGTATCTGCCGGTGCTCGGGTTCCTGCCCGGGGTCGAGCTGCATCTCCAGACCCGGACGCCCGCGACGCTCGCCCGGGTCGCCGACAGCCTGCACCTGCCCGGGCCACAGCGGCACGCCGACCTCGACGCGCTGCTCGCCCAGGGCCTCGACGCCGCCTTCGTGCACGCGCCCACCGCCGTCCACCCGGAGATCGTCACCCGGCTGCTGGAGGCGGGCGTACCCACGTATGTCGACAAGCCGCTCGCCTACGAACTCGCCGACTCCGAGCGGCTGGTGGCGCTCGCCGAGGAACGCGGCGTGAGCCTGGCCGTCGGCTTCAACCGGCGGCACGCGCCCGCCTACGCGCAGTGCGCGGACCATCCGCGCGAGCTGATCCTGATGCAGAAGAACCGGGTCGGACTGCCCGAAGAGCCGCGTTCGATGATCCTCGACGACTTCATCCACGTCGTGGACACCCTGCGGTTCCTGGTGCCGGGGCCGGTCGACGATGTGACCGTGCGGGCCCGGGTCCGGGACGGGCTGCTCCACCACGTCGTGCTCCAGCTCGCCGGGGACGGCTTCACCGCGCTCGGCGTGATGAACCGGCTCAGCGGCTCCAACGAGGAGATCCTCGAGGTCTCCGGGCAGGACACCAAGCGGCAGGTGCTCAACCTCGCCGAGGTGATCGACCACAAGGGTCAGCCGACCGTGCGGCGGCGCGGCGACTGGGTGCCGGTCGCCCGTCAGCGCGGCATCGAACAGACCGTCCTCGCCTTCCTCGACGCCGTCCGCGCGGGCAAGGTGCTCAGCGCCCGGGACGCGCTGGCGACGCACGAACTGTGCGAGCGGGTGGTACACGCGGTTCTGGAGCGCTCCGGCGGGGCCGCCGCCTGACGGCCCGCGTCCCTTCGGCGAGCAGATACCCGCCGAGCACCAGCAGCGCCGCGTACACCGGCCAGTCGCCGAACCGGACGTACGGCGTCGTCCCCGCCGCCAGCGGCACCTCGTACACCTCGGCCGTGCTCTCCTCCGTGCCGAGCCAGGAGCCGATCCGCTGTCCCTCGGGGCCGTAGACCGCGGAGATCCCGGTCAGGGTCGCGTGCACCATCGGGCGCCCGGTCTCCGCGGCGCGCAGCGCGGCCAGCGAGGCGTGCTGTGCGGGCGCCCAGCTCTCCTGGAAGGTGGAGGTCGCCGACTGGGCGATCAGCACATCGGCACCGGCCTCGACGAGATTGCGGCTCATGTCGGGGAACGCCGACTCGAAGCACACCATCGGGCCCACCCGCAGGCCGCCCCCGACGTCCATCACCACCTGCTCGGAGCCGCGCCGCCGGTCCTCGCCGGCCGCCTCCCCGACCGAGGTGGCCCAGCCGAGCAGCGAACGCGCCGGGACGTACTCGCCGAACGGCACCAGCCGCATCTTGTCGTACCGGTCACCGGTCAGGCCGCCGGGGCCGACCAGGACCGAGCTCTTGTAGATGCCGGGCTGGTCCGAGCGCCGGGCGTCCACGTTGACCAGGACCGGCGTCTCCGTCAGGCGGGACAGGTCCGCGACCCGCTTCGCCAGATCGGGCCGGGCGAGTAGATCGAAGCCGATGCTGCTCTCGCCCCAGACGATCAGGTCCAGCTCCTGCCCGGCCAGCCGCCGGGTCAGCTGCTCCGCACGGTCGAACCGCTCGCCGGGGCGGTCGATCACCCCCGGCTGGACGACCGCCACCCGCACCTCGCCGCGCACGTCCGGGCGCGGCGACCAGGACCAGGCCGCCGAGGCGGCGGCAGCCGTCGCCAGCAGACCGGCCAGCGCGGGTATCCGTGCCGCGCGCAACGCGACCAGCGCGGCGACGGCGACGTTGACCAGCACCACCAGGAAGCTCAGCAGCCACACCCCGCCCACCGAGGCCAGTCGCAGCGCCGGTTCCACCTGCCACTGGCCGGCGCCCAGCATGCCCCAGGGCCCGCCGAGCCCCTGCCAGGAGCGGACCAGCTCCACCGCCAGCCAGCCCGAGGGCAGCACCAGCAGCCCGGCCGCGATCCGGCCCGGCCCGGGCGCGCCGCCCAGGAAACGGCGCACCAGCCAGCCCCAGGGCGCCCAGAGCGCGCCGAGCAGCGCCGCGAGGACGAACGTGAACACATGCAGGTTCGGCAGCAGCCAGTGGTGCACGGCCAGCACGAAGCCGAACCCGCCCCACCAGCCGTCGTACAGCGCCCGCCGCCCGGTCGGCGCCCCCCGGGCCAGCAGGATCCACGGCACCAGCGCCACGTAGGAGAACCACCACAGGGACGGGCCGGGGAAGGCGAACATCGGCAGAGCGCCCGCAGCGACGGCGAGGGCCGAGCGCCGCCACGGCGAGACGAGCCAGTGGCCGAACGTCTTCATACGGCGCCTCCCTACCCGTGGGTCCAGTGTGCGCGCTGCGGACGATCTCGGTACAGGGGGCGCCGGCTCAGCCGGTCCCCGCCGTCCCGGCGCCCTTGGGGGAACGGCGCCACTTCTCCCGCACGATCACCTCCCGCAGCCGCCAGCCGTCGTCGGTCCGCAGCAGGCCGAAGGAGTACCGGCCGCCGCACACCAGGTCGGGCGGCACCGAGGCGCCGTCGGCGGCGGCGAAGCCCATCGGATTGACGTAGTCGGCCTGCACCCGGGCCGTGTCGCCGGTGTCCCGCTCCAGGATCTCGAACCGCACCCGGCGGTTGACGATCAGATGCTGGCGCATGGGAAACACCCGCAGGCTCTCGGCGAGCCACGCGGCGACGCTCCGTGCCTCGCCCTCGATCCCGCCGGCCGAGCGGTAGTCCGCGCGCCCGTCCGGGGTGAACAGTTCTCGGTACGCCTCCCAGTCGCCGTCGTCCAGGGCCACCGCGTAGTCGGTGATCAGCCCGTCCACGGCCAGCCGGTCCATCACGGTCGCGAGCTCCACACGCTGCGTCATCGGCTCAGTGTTGGGCACGGGACCGGTCCCGCCAAGAGGGCGTGCGGGACGCGATATTCGGTGGCTCCGAGCGGGTGGCGGAGGTGAGGGTGGACCCCGTGAACGATCATGCCGAAGAACCGCGATTCCGGGTCCGCGCCCGCCATACCGACTCCACGCTCACCGTCTACCAGGCCTACCACCCCGGGATCGGGCGGGCCGCCGCCCGCACCGGCCGTTTCCCGGCCACCTGGAAGCGCGAGCGCATGACCTGGATCAAGCCGTCGTTCCTGTGGATGATGTACCGCTGCGGCTGGGGCACGAAGGAGAACCAGGAGACCGTCCTCGCCGTCGAGATCACGCACGAGGGCTTCCTCTGGGCGCTGCGCCACGCCTGCCTCTCGCACTACGTCCCCGAACTCCACGCCGACCAGGCCGCCTGGAAGCGGCAGCTGCGGGAGGCGCCCGCGCGTGTCCAGTGGGACCCCGAGCGCGACCTCCACTTCACGCCCCTGCCGCACCGGTCGCTCCAGCTGGGGCTCGCGGGGGAGGCGGCGGCCCGGTACGCGGACGAGTGGATCGTCGGCATCGAGGACGTGACTCCGCTCGCCACGGAGATCCACGGGCTGGTGCGGGCGGGGCAGCTGGACCGGGCGGCTGGCCTGCTGCCGACGGAGCGGCCGTATCCGCTCGACGAGGAGGTGCTGGCGCACCTGCGGGCGTAGCCGTGTCGCTGTTCAGAGCGTGCCGCGCAGCTTCTCGAAGGCGGTCGGGGTCGGGCGTACGGGCAGGAAGTCCCTGATTCGGCGGGCGCACTCGGCGGGGTCGTGGACGCCGGTGTCGACCTCGATGTCGTACACCCCGTGGGCGTGCACCCGACGCAGCTGACGCGCGGCGAGACCGGCCGGCCGGTCCCCGCGCTCGCGCTCCCGGCGCTCCAGCTCCTCCCGGGGGCAGCGCACACCCACGAAGACGACGTCCTCGGGCACGAACAGGGACAGGCAGTCCGCCAGGCGCCACTCGGCGCTCAGCACATGATCCATCACGACGCCGTTGCCGGCGGCGGCCATGCCGGCGACCGCGCGGTGGTACCCCTGCCAGGTGCGGTGCAGGACGGTGTCGAGCCGGTCCGGCGGGACGGGGACGTGCGCGCGCATGGCGTGGAAGGCGTCCACGGGCATGTGGAAGTACGGCTCGTCGAGGAGGCGCAGCAGCTCGGCCGCGATGCTCGACTTGCCGGAACTCGACGTGCCGTTGAGGAGGATGACGAGGCCGCGGCGCGGCGGTACGCCGGTCAGATGCCGCATACGCCGCTCAGGCCGCCTCGATGATCTCGCCCCGCACGGCGGCGGCCCACTCGACCACCAGCAGTTCGTACTCCGCGCGCTCCTGCGCCGACAGGGTGCCGCCCGCGCGCAGCCACAGCGCGCGGATCTGCTCGTTCACCTCGGCCGCAGAGCGCACGGAACCAGGGGCACCGGAATCAGGGGACATGCGGGCAAGCCTAGGCGGTCGCACTGACACTGCGCTACCGCACGGCTACTCGATTCGTATGGGGTTGGTCACGAGCGGCAATCGCGCCAACTCCCGCTGTCAGTGCGCCGATTCGGCCGCGTGCGGGCTCAGGACACCGAAGGTGACGAGGGCGATGAGGATGATGCCGAGGGCCACGCGATACCAGACAAAAGGCATGAAGCTCTTGGTCGAGATGAACTTCATGAACCATGCGATGACCGCATATCCGGTCGCGAACGCGATGATCGTCGCGAAGATCGTCGGCCCCCAGGACACATGGCCGCCTTCCATCGCGTCCTTGAGCTCGAACAGGCCGGAGGCGAGCACCGCCGGGATGGCGAGCAGGAAGGAGTAGCGGGCCGCGGCCTCGCGCTGGTAGCCCATGAACAGGCCGCCGCTGATCGTCGCGCCGGAGCGGGAGACGCCCGGGATCAGCGCGGCGGCCTGGCAGAGGCCGAAGATCAGGCCGTCCTTCACGCCGAGGTCCTGCAGGCCCTTGCGCTCCTTCACCGCGCGGTGCCGGCCGCCCGTCTCGTCGCGGGCCGCCAGCCGGTCGGCGACGCCGATGATCACGCCGACCACGATCAGCATGGTCGCGGTGATCCGCAGATCACGGAACGGCCCCTCGATCTGATCCTTGAGCGTCACGCCCAGCACGCCGATCGGAATCGAGCCGACGATCACCAGCCAGCCCATCTGGGCGTCGTGGTCCTTGCGCCACGCCTTGTCGTACAGCGAGCGGGACCACGCCGAGAGGATCCGTCCGATGTCCTGGCGGAAGTAGATCAGCACGGCGGTCTCCGTGCCGATCTGGGTGATCGCCGTGAAGGCGGCGCCCGGGTCGTCCCAGCCGGAGAAGGCCGCGGTCAGCCGCAGATGCGCGCTGGAGGACACGGGGAGGAACTCGGTCAGCCCCTGGACGAGTCCGAGGATGAGTGATTCGAACCAAGACATGGAAGTTACGGAGTCCAAGTGCCGATCGTGGAACGGACGACGGACACGTCCTTGCCGCCGCGCGCGGTGATGACGGGCGCACCAGGCCCACGCGCGCGGTGATCAGGTGTGTCGAGGGGCAGCGTAGCGCCCCGCGATGACGAGCCCGACACAGGGGGTTTCGAACGAGATCGACGGTGATCGGTTCGCGGTGTTGACCGGCCGGTGTGCGGGCCCCTACGTTGCCAGGCGAGGGAAAGCGCTTGCTATCGCTGGTGCTGACCTGGCTCGCCACCCCGTAGGAGTGCTGATCAGATTGATGTCCACGTCCGCGTCCCTCGCCGGCCGCCCCCTCCGCGCCGCCGTCATCGGCACCGGCGCCATCGCCCGCGGCCAGCATCTGCCCGCCCTCGCCGCGCTCGCCGAGGAGGGCGAGACGGAGGTGGTCGCGGCGGTCGACATCGACGCCGGCGCCGTCGAGGCGTTCTGCGCGGAATTCGGCATCCCGCACGCGTACACCGACCTGGACCGGATGCTCCGCGAGCAGCGCCCCGACCTCGTCTGCGTCTGCACCCCGCCCACCCTGCACCGCGAGCAGACCGTGGCCGCGCTGCGCGCCGGGGCCTGGGTGTGGTGCGAGAAGCCGCCCGTGCCCTCGCTCGCCGACTTCGACGCCATCGAGGCCGAGGAGGGCACCGACGGCGGCCCGTACGCCGCGATCGTCTTCCAGCACCGCTTCGGTTCGGGCGCCGCCCATGTCCGCCGGCTGCTCGCCGAGGGCGCCCTGGGGCGGCCGCTGGTGGCGCACTGCCAGACCACCTGGTACCGCGACACCGCCTACTACGCCGTGCCCTGGCGCGGGCGCTGGCGGTCCGAGGGCGGCGGCCCGGCGATGGGCCACGGGATCCACCAGATGGACCTGCTGCTGGATGTGCTCGGCCCCTGGAGCGAGGTGCGGGCCATGGCCGGCCGACTGGTGCACGACGTGGAGACCGAGGACGTCTCCACGGCCCTGGTGCGGTTCGAGAGCGGGGCGCTGGCCACCGTCGTCAACAGCGTGCTCAGCCCCGACGAGGTCAGCCGGATCCGCGTCGACTGCGAGCGCGCCACGATCGAACTGACCCACCTGTACGGGTACAGCAACGCCTCCTGGCGGATCACCCCGGCGCCGGACGTGCCGGAGGCGGAGGCCGCCGCCTGGCGGGACTTCGGGGCGGACGTGCCCAGCTCCCACCTGGCCCAGTTGCGCGAGCTGGTCGCCGGCATGCGTGCAGGGGAGCGGCCGCGCAGCAGCGGCCCGGACGGACGCAAGAGCCTGGAGCTGGTCACCGCGCTGTACAAGTCGGCGTTCACGGACACCACCGTGCGGCGGGGCGAGATCGGCCCCGGCGACCCCTACTACACCGAGCTGCACGGCGGCGCGCCCGGCTGGGCGCCCGGCGTCGCGGAGTCCGCCGTATCCGCCGACAGTCAGGAGGTGCCCGCATGACCGGACCGCGCATCACGCACACGCACACGCACGGCGACCGCATCACCGTCACCGAGCCGGAGACCGGTGTCGAACTGCTCGCCTACGTCTACCGGCCCGAGGCGGCCTGGGAGGCCCCGAAGCCGTATCTCCACCCGCTGCGCACCCTGTCCGGCGCCGTCGTCACCGACTACCGGCCCAACGACCACCGCTGGCACAAGGGCCTGCAGATGACGGCCTCGCACCTGTCCGGGGCGAACCTGTGGGGCGGCAACTCGTACGTCCACGGCGAGGGGTACCTGGCGCTGCCCGAGCGGGTCGGCTCGATGGCGCACGTGGCCTTCGACGAGGTGGCCTCGGACGGCGACCGGGTCGTCATCGCCGAGCGGCTCACCTGGCATCCGTACAGCGGGGAGCTGTGGGCCGAGGAGCGGCGGCGAATCGAGGTGCACGACGTCGATCCGGCGGCCGGTTCCTGGGCACTGACCTGGACGAGCGCCATCACCAACCGGCGGGCCGAACCGCTGCTGTTCGGCAGCCCCACCACCGCCGGACGCGAGATGGCGGGCTACACCGGCCTGTTCTGGCGCGGCCCGCGCGCCTTCCGGGAGGGGCGCATCACCGGCCCGGAGAGCGAGGGGCCCGGCATGATGGGCGAGCAGGCGCCCTGGCTCGCCTACTCCGGTGAGCACGACGGTGTGGACGGCCACGCCACGCTGGTCTTCGCGCACGCGCCGGAGAACGACCACGCGGGGACGCACGGAGCCCACCCCGCCCACTGGTTCGTCCGCAACGAGCCGTTCGCGGCCGTCGCGCCGTCGTGGGCGTTCTTCGACGAACTGGAACTGGCGCCCGGCGACACCCTCACCCGCCGCTACCGGGTCGTGGTGGCCGACGGCGCGTGGGAGCGGGAGGAGATCGCCAAGTACCTGGAGGCACACCCGTGGTGAGCACCGGCGTCTTCCAGGGGCTGCCCGGCGGGGTCGCCGTCTCCGGCCTGTCGGTGTACGACTGGCCGGCCGTGGACGGGGTCTGCGGCGGGACGCCCCACCTGCACCTGGTCTGCTCGGAGGGGTACGTCGTCACCGGCGGGCGCGGGGCCGTGCAGACGCTCACGGCCTCCGGGTACGAGGTCACGCCGCTCGCGCCCGGGACGGTCGCCTGGTTCACACCGGGCACCATCCACCGGCTCGTCAACGAGGGCGATCTGCGCATCACCGTCCTCATGCAGAACAGCGGACTGCCCGAAGCCGGGGACGCGGTGCTCACGCTGCCCCCGCGCTACCTGGCCGACCCGGAGACGTACGCCGCCGCGACGGCGATCCCGGCGGACGCGCCGGAGGCGGAGCAGGAGCGGATCGCCCGCGCCCGGCGCGACCTGGCGCTGGAGGGGTACCGGGCGCTGCGCGCGGACGGGCCCGAGGCGCTGGCCGCCTTCCACCGGGCCGCCGCCGCGCTGGTCCGGCCCCGGCTCGCCGAGTGGCGGGTCCGCTGGCAGGGCGGTGCGGCGGCCGCCGCCGCGGCCACGGGGGACCAGCTCGACCGGCTCGAACAGGGCGACGTCACTCACCTCGCCGAGGCCGCCGTACAGGCGGAACAGCCCTTCGCGCGGGGGCGGTTCGGGATGTGCGGGCGGCTGGACGTCTACCGGCAAGGGGCCACGGACCGGCCTTGAGCGTCATGGAGCGGCCTTGATCTTCTTCATGGTCAGGTGGGAGTCGATCCGCAGCACACAGGAGATGCCGCTGAGCTTCTCGACCAGGAAGGCCTCGTAGGCGGCGTGGTCGGCGACGGCGACGCGGATGAAGTAGTCGGGGCGGCCGTACATCCGGCGGAACTCGACGACCTCCTCGTAGGAGGCCACCGTGCGCTCGAAGTCGAGGAACGTGTCGCGGTCGTGAATATCCCCTGACGTGCGGGCCGCCTTCACGGATTCCGCCGCCGTGGGCCTGGGATTCGTGCCGCTCGGCATCGCCTTCGGCGCGCTCGCCGTCCAGTCCGGACTCGACTGGTGGTGGGCGGGCCTGTCCGCCGCGGTCGTCTTCGGCGGATCGTTCGAGTTCCTGCTCATCGGCATGGTCACCGCCGCCGCCCCGCTCACGGCGATCGCCGTGGCCGCTTTCCTGGTGAACCTCCGGCACGTCTTCTACGCGCTCTCCTTCCCCCTGCACCGGGTGTCCGGCCGCCTCGCCAAGGCGTACAGCACCTTCGCCCTCTGCGACGAGGCCTACGCCCTGACCGCGGGGGAGCGGGCCCGGTCCTGGACCGGGCGGCGCGTGCTCTGGGTCCAGCTTCTGCTGCACCTGTACTGGGCCGGCGGCGCCACCGTCGGAGCCCTGCTCGGCTCGCTCGTCCCGGACGGTGTCACCGGCCTGGACTTCGCCCTGACCGCGCTGTTCACGGTGCTCGCGCTGGACGCCGTCCGGCAGCGGCCCGACGACCTGCCGACCCCCGTGCTCGCCCTCCTCAGCGCCCTGGCCGCCCGCCTTCTCTTCCCCGATCAGCTGCTCCTCGCGGCCTTCGGCCTGTTCACCGCCGGACTGCTGGCCCAGCGACTCACGACCGACCGGAAGCCGAACCCGAGCCATGCCTGACATCCGCTACGCCGTCGCCGCGATCCTCGTCACCGCCGCCGTCACCTGGGCCCTGCGCGCCCTGCCCCTGGCCGAATCCCGCGCGGTCGCCCCGTCGGCGGCCCTGGCCGTCACCGTCGGCCTGCACCTGCGGCGGCGCAACGCGCTGCTGAGCATCTTCGGCGGGACGGCGGTGCATGTGGTGCTGGCCAGCACCGTTTTCGGTCAGTAGGGCCGGCGGTCTCGGTCAGCGGTGCCGGGAGTTTCGGTCAGTAGTGCCGGCGGTTTCGGTCAGTAGTGCCAGCAGTACAGGCGCAGGGCGCCGCCGCTGCCTTCGGCGGTCGCCGCGAGCCGGGCCACGCCCTCCACGACCGTCCGTGGATCGTCCGGCAGGTCTTCCCCGTCCGTGAGCCGCATCCGTTCGGTCCAGTGCGCGGCGCAGGCGTCCAGGGCGTCGGGGGTGGCGGCGGCGAGCGCACGCGTCAGCTTCTCGGGGACGGCGAACACGCCCGTGCCGTCGTTGACGATCGGCGCCACGTAACGGGGCCACGCGCGTGCGGGGGGCCGGTCCAGCGGGGGCAGGCCGCCCTCGGCCCGGGCGTCGAAGTGCGCCTCCCAGTCGAGGACGGCGTCGTCGGGGTAGAAGTCGCCGCAGCTCAGCGAGTCGAACGCGGGCCCGGGACCGGTGGTGCGCGTCGCCGCGGCGGTCGCGTCGTCCGGGGCGAGGAAGAAAGCGATCTCGATGCCCATCCGGGATGCCGTCACGCCGCCGTCGGGCCCGCCACCGTCCAGCCCGGGGACTGCGGATGGGGCGTCAGGTCGTGGTGGTGGACGGCCTCGCCGCAGGCCTGGCAGGTGACCACCGGCACCAGTTCGTGGCCGCAGCGGTGCTCGTTGACCATCGGCCGGTCGCCCTCGGGGCGCAGATGGCGGTTGCCCCACTCCATCAGTGTCAGCAGCACCGGGACCAGCTCCAGGCCCGCCTGGGTGGGCCGGTACTCGAAGCGCTGCGGGCGTTCGCTGTAGGCCCGCTTGGTGAGGATCCCGGCGTCGACGAGCCGGCGCAGCCGGGCGGCCAGGATGTCGCGCGGGGCGCCGATGTTGCGCACCAGCTGGTCGAAGCGGCCGTTGCCGAGACACACCTCCCGTACGACGAGCAGGGAGTACTTCTCGCCGACGAGCGTCAGGGCGTCGGCGATCGAGCAGGGGCGCGGGTCTTTGCGGACGGCCATGAGGGCAGTCTAGGGGAGGGTTTGATTTTCCAACTCATGCGGCTATGGTGAGTTTGGATTTCCTACTCGCTAGTAATCGAGTCACTGGCAATCGAGTCACTGGTAATCGAGCTGGTGGGACGACCGGCGCGCCCGCCGGTCCTCGCCACGGCGGCCAAGGAGGCCCGCAGCATGCGCGACGCAGTCATCGTCGAAGCCGTACGCACCCCCATTGGCAAGGGCAAGCCCAACGGCTCCCTCGCGCACGTCCACCCCGTCGAACTCCTCGCCCACACCCTGCGCACCCTCGTCGAGCGCTCCGGCGTCGACCCCGCGCGGATCGACGACGTCATCGGCGGCACCGTCGACCAGGTCGGCGAGCAGGCCATGAACACCACCCGCTACGCCGTGCTGTCGGCGGGCTTCCCCGAGTCGGTCCCCGCGACCACCGTGGACCGCCAGTGCGGCTCCTCCCAGCAGGCCGTGCACTTCGCGGCCCAGGGCGTGCTGTCCGGCGCGTACGACCTCGTCGTCGCCTGCGGTGTGGAGTCCATGAGCCGGGTGCCGATGTGGTCCAACGTGCCGCCCGGCAAGGACCCCTTCGGCCCCGGCGTCGCCGAGCGCTACCCCGAAGGCCTCGTCCCCCAGGGCATCAGCGCCGAGCTGATCGGGGCCAAGTGGTCGATCACCCGCGAGCAGATGGACGCGTTCGCCGTCTCCTCGCACCGCAAGGCGGCCGCCGCCTGGGAACAGGGCCTGTTCGACGCGGAGGTGGCGCCCCTGGACGGGGTCGCGCGCGACGAGTGCGTACGGCCGTCCAGCACGCCCGAGATCCTGGCCGGCCTCAAGCCCGCCTACCACGACCCCGGCTTCGCCGAACGGTTCCCGCAGATCGAGTGGAACGTCACCGCGGGCAACGCCAGCCCCATCAACGACGGCGCCTCCGCCGTGCTCGTCACGACGAGCGAGACCGCCGCCCGCCTCGGCCTGCGCCCGCTCGCCCGGCTGCACAGTTTCGCCGTCACCGGCTCCGACCCGCTGCTGATGCTCACCGGCGTCATCCCGGCCACCGAGAAGGTGCTGCGCAGGGCGAACCTGACCCTGGACGACATCGACCTGTTCGAGGTGAACGAGGCGTTCGCCAGCGTGGTGCTGGCCTGGCAGCAGGAGACCGGCGCCGACCCGGCCAAGGTCAACGTGCACGGCGGGGCCATCGCCCTCGGCCATCCGCTCGGTGCCAGCGGCACCCGGCTGACCACCACGCTCGTGCACGCGATGCGCGCCCGCGGCGCCCGCTACGCCCTGCAGACCATGTGCGAGGCGGGCGGCCTCGCCAACGCGATGATCCTCGAAGGGGTCTGACGACTCAGCGGCCCCGCAGGTGGTGGCGCTTGCGCCAGGCCACCACCGCACCGGCCAGCGCCGGTACGGCGATACAGGCCATCGCGATCAGGAAGGCCGGCGACGTCGGCGTCGAGGCGCGGGCGCCGGCCACGACGTACGCGGCGGTGTTCGGGACCGCACCGAGCGCCGTCGCGAGCAGGAACGGCAGCCAGCCCATCCGGGAGACCGCGGCGCAGTAGTTCGCCGCCGAGAACGGCACCCCCGGGAACAGCCGCACCGCCAGCATGGAGCGGAAGCCGTGCCGGCTCAGCTGCCCGTCCACGGCCGTCAGGACCCGGCCCCGCAGCAGCGGACGCAACGCGTCCTGCCCCAGCACCCGGCCGAGCCCGAAGGCGAGCCCCGCGCCGAGCACCGTGCCCGCCACCGCCGCGCCGAGCCCGAGCTGCGAGCCGAACAGCGCGCCCGCCGCCAGGTTCAGCAGCGGCCGGGGCACGAACGCCACCGTGCACAGGCCGTACGCCACCGCGAACAGCAGCGCCGCCGCGGCACCGCTCAGCTGCGGCGGCCAGCCGTGCGCCAGCAGCCGCTGCGGCTCGAACAGCAGCACACAGGTCGCGGCCCCCACGAGCAGCGCGACCAGCAGCGCGAAACGGGACCAGGGCGACAGCAGTACACGCGCGCAGCGCGCCGGGAAGCCGACGGGTGCGGGTGCCGCGATGGCGAGGTCCGAGGCGGCGGCCAGGGGAGTGGCCGTGGCGGTGCCCCCAGAGCGGGTGGTGGCATCGAGCATTCGGTGACATTAACCGACGAACGTGTGTGATCGCCGTAACCGCCCGCGTCCGTCGTCCGGCCCGGCACCGCCGAAAACCATTCGACGTGGGACAACGCGTCGGCAATGATCTGCGTCATGTTCCGGTACGCCTTCCTCGTCGCAGCATCCGCAGTCGCGGATGCGCCGAAGGCTGCCGTGCCCGTCTTCCTGGCCGCCGTCGACGGCGCCCGAAGCTGACCCTCTCCGGATCGTCCGGCGGACCCCGCAGGGGGAGGGTCGGCACGTCCTTGGGGTCCCCCTCTCCCGCCGCGGAGAGTCCTCTTCGCAGAGACTTCGAGGTACCGCCATGTCCAAGACGGCGTACGTCCGCACCAAACCGCATCTCAACATCGGCACCATGGGCCATGTCGACCACGGCAAGACCACCCTGACCGCCGCCATCACCAAGGTCCTCGCCGAGCGCGGCACCGGCACGTTCGTGCCGTTCGACCGCATCGACCGCGCCCCGGAGGAGGCCGCGCGGGGCATCACCATCAACATCGCGCACGTCGAGTACGAGACCGACACCCGGCACTACGCGCACGTGGACATGCCGGGCCACGCCGACTACGTCAAGAACATGGTCACCGGCGCGGCGCAGCTCGACGGGGCGATCCTCGTCGTCTCCGCGCTCGACGGGATCATGCCGCAGACCGCCGAGCACGTGCTGCTCGCCCGGCAGGTGGGCGTCGACCACATCGTCGTCGCGCTCAACAAGGCGGACGGCGCCGGTGACGAGGAGCTCGTCGACCTCGTCGAACTGGAGGTGCGCGACCTGCTCACCCAGCACGGGTACGCGGGTGACTCGGTGCCGGTCGTCCGGGTGTCCGGGTTGCGGGCGCTCGAGGGCGACCCGCGGTGGACGGCGTCCATCGAGGCGCTGCTCGACGCGGTGGACACCTATGTGCCCATGCCGGAGCGGTACCTGGACGCGCCGTTCCTGCTGCCGGTGGAGAACGTGCTGACCATCACCGGCCGCGGCACCGTCGTCACCGGCGCCGTCGAGCGGGGCACGGTCCGCCTGGGCGACCGGGTCGAGGTACTGGGCGCGGAGGTCGAGTCCGTCGTCACCGGCCTGGAGACCTTCGGCAAGCCGATGGAGGAGGCGCAGGCCGGGGACAACGTGGCCCTGCTGCTGCGCGGCGTACCGCGCGACGCGGTCCGGCGCGGGCACATCGTCGCCGCGCCCGGCAGCGTCACGCCGAGCCGCCGCTTCACGGCTCAGGTCTACGTGCTGTCGGCCCGCGAGGGCGGCCGTACGACACCGGTGTCGACCGGGTACCGACCGCAGTTCTACATCCGCACGGCGGACGTGGTCGGCGCCGTCGACCTCGGCGGGACGGCGGTCGCCCGCCCCGGCGACACCGTCACCATGACGGTCGAACTGGGCCGTGAGGTGCCGCTGGAGCCGGGCCTCGGCTTCGCGATCCGCGAGGGCGGGCGCACGGTCGGCGCGGGCACGGTGACGACGGTCGGCTGAACGGGTGGGGCCCGCCTCGGCGAAGAGCCGTGAGGCGGGCCCCGCCTGCCGGTTGGGGGCCCTCGCGGGCTTTCGGCCGCAACCCCGTGGACCCCGCCGTCCGTGCGGCGGCCGCCCGGGCGGGGTGTGCCCAGGCACCGGCGCACGCGGAGCCGGTCGCGGAGGTGTGGGGTCACTGACCTCCGGGTCGCCCGGCTTCCCCTTGTGCGCCTGATCTGCGCCCTTGTGAGGGCTTTGGGCATCCCCGACCGTGGTGTACAGGCGGGGCAGCACAGCCAGGACAGGGGGCGACATGGGGCGCGGGGTCCAAGGGGCGGCAGGCCGGGCACTGCTCGAGGCGGCCGTCGTGATGGAACGGACGGTGGCGAGCAGGCAGGCGGCCGCTCGGTGGCAGCGACGACGGAACGCGGCGCTGCGCGCGGCACACCGTCTGGGGGTGCCGGTCGAGGTGATGGCGGAGCGTCTGGGACTCTCGAAGGGCTGGGTGTCCAAGAAGGTGAACGGGCAGCAGGCGCACGCGCCGGAGGAGGCCGCCTGACCAGAGGGCTGGGCGGGGCCGGGCTGGGCGTGGCCGGGCTGGTTGGGGGCGGGCTGGTCGGGGGCGGGGACCGTCCCGCCACCGGCACAATGGAGCCGTGAACGAGCCCATACCCGTCAGCCGGTCCGTCGATCACGGAACCGCCAAGCTGATGCCCGACGTGGACCGGGAGCGGGCCTGGCTGCTCACCGTGGACGGGGCGCCGCAGTCGTATGTCGACCTCGACGAGCCGACGCATCTGGAGTTCGAGTACGCCCGGCGGCTGGGGCATGTGCTGGACACCGTCGCCGAGCCGGGGCGGGCGCTGGACGTGCTGCACCTCGGGGGCGGGGCGCTGACGCTGCCGCGCTATGTGGCGGCGACCCGGCCCGGCTCCCGGCAGGACGTCGTCGAGGCCGACCGGGCGCTGCTCGACCTGGTCGTCGAGCACCTGCCGCTCCCGGCCGACGCCGGGATCGCGTTGCACGCGGCGGACGCGCGGGCCTGGCTGGCGGACGCCGACGACGACAGCGCGGACGTCATCGTCGCCGACGTCTTCGGCGGCTCACGGGTGCCCGCGCATCTGACCTCGCTCGCCTACGCCCGCGAGGCCGAGCGGGTGCTGCGCGCGGGCGGCGTCTATCTGGCGAACCTCGCCGACGCCGCGCCCTTCGCCTTCCTCCGCTCCCAACTGGCCACCTTCGGCGCGGTCTTCGAGGAGCCGGCGCTGATCGCCGAACCGGCCGTGCTGCGCGGCCGCCGCTTCGGCAACGCCGTGCTCGTCGCCGCCCACCGCCCGGTCGACATCGCCGCGCTGACCCGGCTCACCGCCGCCGACGTCTTCCCCGCCCGGGTCGAGCACGGTTCCTCGCTGCGGGCGTTCATCGGCGACGCCCGGCCCGTCCGGGACGAGGACGCCGTCCCGTCACCCGAGCCCCCCGACGGGGCGTTCGGCATCGGCTGACCCGCTGTCGGCGCCGGGCCCGACGGGTGTGACCGCCAGCGCGACCTCCTTGGTCCGGCGCCGCAGATTGCGCACGTCCGGCACGCACAGCACCGCCGCCGTGACCACCACGATCAGCGTCGCGCACCCCCACAGCGCCGGGGTTCGCCCGAACGCCTGCTCCGCGGGGCCGGCCAGCGCCGTCGCCAGCGGCATCAGTGCCACCGAGCCGAACCAGTCGTAGGCCGAGACCCGGGAGAGCTTGTCCTCCGGTATCTCCTGGTGCAGGGCGGTCATCCAGGAGACGCCGAACACCTCCAGCGTCACCCCGGTCACGAACATCACCGCGCAGAGCGCCCCCACCGGCACCGGCACGGCGAGCGCCGCGGACGGCAGGGCCAGCGGGAAGACGCACAACGTGCCCACGAACAGCAGCCGGCGCGGCTTCCAGCGGGTCATCAGCAGCGCGCCGACGACCGTGCCCGCCCCGAAGAAGCCGAGGGCCAGACCCCAGGGTGCCGGGCCGCCGAGGTGGTCGCGGGCGACCAGCGGGCCGTAGACCGCGTCGGCGGCGCCGACCACCGCGTTGGCGAGGGAGAACTGCACGACGATGCCCCACAGCCAGGGCCGTCCGGCGACCTCCCGCCAGCCCTCGCGCAGATCGGCGAGCATCCCGCCGCCGGGCTCGCGCGGCGGGACTCCGCTGACGTCGAGGAAGGAGCGCAGCCCGGCGGCGACCGCGAAGGCCGCGGCGTCCGCCGCGAGCACCCAGCCCGGTCCGATCGCGGCGACCATCGCACCACCGAGGGCAGCGCCGCCGAGGGCCGCGCCCTGCATCGCCATCCGGAACACCGCGAACGCCCGGCCCGCCTGCTCGCCCTGCACGGAGGACAGCAGCATGCCCTCGGCGGCCGGGCTGAAGAACGCCTGGCCGGTGCCGTTCAACGCGGTCAGCAGCATCATCTGCCACAACTGCGGCTCGCCGGTGAGCACCAGGAGGGCGAACAGGCCCTGCGACACACAGTTGAGGACATTCGCCGCGACCATCACCCGGTGCCGCGGCAGCCGGTCCGCGAGCGCGCCGCCGATCAGCAGGAAGAGCACCAGCGGCAAGGTGCGCGCGGCGGCGACCAGGCCCACGTCGCCGCCGTCGCCCCCGGCGTCGAGCACGGCGAACGCGGCGGCGATCAGCGCACCGTGGCTGCCGAGGTGGGTGACGACCGCGGCGGCGGTCAGCAGGCTGTAGTTGCGGCCCGCCCAGGCGGGTCTGCGCGGGCGGCGCCCGGGGGCGGCGGGATCGGCGGCGGAGTTCACCGGCTGACTATCACCGGCCGGGGCCCGACTTGCCAAACCGGTTTGCCGCCGCCTGTCGGCGCAGGTCGGCTCTCCGCCTGCGCCGCACGGACTGTGCGTGGGCGTCGGTCAGCTCTCCGTCGGTTCACCGTGCAGACGGACCGTCTTGGCGATCTTCAGGATCGTCTCCTTCGGGACCTCCTTCTTCACGCCCTTGGCGCCGAAGAAGTTCCACGACACGTAGTTGCCCGCGGAGTTCTGGAAGCCGAACGTCATCGCCTTGCCGTCGGTGGCGCACTTGCTCTTGCCCTTCTGGGGCGAGTTCTTCGACTCGGCCCAGGCGATGCTGCCCTCGATGCCGGAGGCCGTCGTGAAGGGCTCGGCCTTCTCCTCGAAGACCATGCTCTTCTTGTCCGGCTGGGTGTATCCGCCGTAGACCCACCAGGCGACGGTGTTGATCGCCACCTCGTCGGTGTTCTTGGCGCCGTCGGCGCCCTTCGTGCCCACCGCGGCGAGCGAGGTGTCCTCGGTGCGGCCGTCCTTGTTGGAGTCCGACGTGCACCACTTGGACTGGTAGACGGCGGTGCCGGTCATGGTGACGAGCGGCTTCAGCTCGTCCGCGTTCTCCTCCTCGAACGCGATGAGCATGCCCGGGTTCTGCACCTCCCAGTCGGCCGGCACGTCGAACGCGACGCCCCACTTGGGGTTGACGACGACCTTCCAGCCCGCGATGGTCGGCTTCTCGGCCTCGCCGTCACGCGGATTGTCGTCGGTGCCGGAGGACGTGGCGGTGGGTTCCGCGGTCGGCGTGGGCGACTGGCTGGTCTTCGGCTTGGAGCCGCCGCCGGCCTCGTCGTCCTTGTCACCGCCGAGGACCAGGAACCCGGTCACACCGGCCGCGATCACCACGGCCGTGGCCGCCGCGATTGCGACCAGCTTCGTCCGGTTGCCGCCGCCGCTGCCGCCGCCGCTCGTCGGCGGCTGCGGAGCGCCCACGGGGGCGGGGGTGCCCCACTGCGGTTGCTGCTGCGCATACGGGTTGGGCTGCTGGTAGCCGGGCTGCTGGTAAGGATTCGGCTGCTGGTACCCCGGCTGCTGGTACGGGTTGTTCTGCCCCTGCGGGTTCTGCTCGCCCCCGGGCTGCTGCTGTCCTGGCCACATGAGCCGTAACCCTAGTGGTGTTCACGACACGATTCGGTCACCACCCCTCGTCAGGGCGGTAGCGAAACCGTACGCATGTTCAGGACGTGGGTTCAGGACTCCGACGGCACGGTGTACAGCCGCACCGTGCGGGCGATGTCCCGCACGGTGGCGTCCGGGACCTCGTCGCGCACTCCGTCCGCGCCCGTGAACGACCATGACACCACGTCACCGTCCGGGTTCTCGAAGGCGAAGGTGGTGGCCTTGCCGTCCGAGTCGCACTTGCCGCGGCGTTCGACCCCGGTGGAGGACGAGGTGACGAGGCTGCCGGTGAGGCCGGAGGCGGTGGTGAACGAGGAGACCGGACCCGTGGTGACCTTCTGTCGGTCCGGCTGGGCGTAGAGGCCGTAGACCCAGTTCGCGGAGTCCGCGCGGGCGGCCTCCGCGGTGGTGCGGGCCCCGTTGTTGCCGCGGGTGCCCGCGCTCGCCAGCGAGGTGTCGTCGACGGTGCCGTCCCGGTCGTCGTCGGACGAGCACCACTTCTCCTTCAGCACGGCCGGCGCCTTCATCGCGACCAGCGGCCTGTCCTGCGGATCGTCCTCGTCGGCGACGTAGCTGACCCAGTCCGGGGACTGGAGCGCCCAGTCGGCGGGGACGTCGAAGGCGATGCCGAGATCCGGGTTGACCACGACCTTCCAGCCCGCGACGGTCGGCTTCGGGCCGTCCCCGGTGCGCGCGCCGCCGGTCGCGGACGGGGCGGCCGAGGACGTGCCGGGGGCCGGAGAGGGCGTCTCCTCGCCGTCACCGCCGAGCAGCACGGCCCCGGTCACGGCCGCGGCGACCACGACGGCCGCCGCCGCGCCGATCGCGACCGCCCTCGTCCGCCGCCCATCGCCCCCATCGCGCCCGCCGTGCCCGCCGTCGCCCCGCGGCGGGGCGGGGAGCGTGGGGGCGTCCCAGGGTGCCGGCCCCTGCTGGGCATAAGGGTTGGGCTGCTGATAGCCGGGCTGCCGGTACGGGTTCCCCTGCGGGCTCTGTGGTCCGCTCGTCGGCGGCTGCTCTCCATGCCACATGGGCCGCAAGGATACGGCGATCATCACACCGGTCGGGCCGGTGAAGGGTCTGGCCAGTGGAGGCTACTCGTGGGTAACCTTCCGCCATGAGCGCAGATCAGATGTCGATCGGCGAGTTGCTCGCCGCCACGGTGCCGATGGTTCGGACCCTGAACCTGGAGTACCTGGAGACCACTCCGGAGAAGGCCGTGCTGGCCCTCCCGGACCAGAGCGAGTACCGCAACCACGTCGGCGGGCCGCACGCGGGGGCCATGTTCACCCTCGGCGAGTCGGCCAGCGGCGCGATCGTCCTGGCCGCGTTCGGCGACCAGCTCTCGCGCGCGGTCCCGCTCCCGGTCCACGCCGAGATCGCCTTCAAGAAGATCGCGCTGGGCCCGGTGAAGGCCACCGCGACCCTCGGCCGCCCGATCGCCGACGTCATCGCCGAACTCGACGAGGGCAAGCGCCCGGAGTTCCCGGTGAGTGTCGCGATCCAGCGCGAGGACGGCGCCGTCACCAGTGAGATGACCGTCGTCTGGACGCTGCGCCCCAACAACTGAGCCTTCAGCTGAGCCTTTACCGCTGAAAAGGGCCCCGGTCGTCACGGCCGGGGCCCTTCTCGCGTCCTCGCTTCCTGTCGTCACGTACGCCGCTCTCGTTCAAAGCGTTGACACGAGTCACCATCGCTCATAGTTTTCCCGCCGCGCCCCTGATGCCTGACGGACAGTCACGTCGAGAAGGAGTGACGGCCGGTGACCGAAACCTTCCCCCGGAGATCCGCACGGCGACTGCTCGGTGGCGTCCTCATGGCCCTCGTGGCCGCCCTGCTCGCGCCGGTCCCGGCCCAGGCGGTCCCCTCCGACCCGCTCGTGGTGCGCACCGACGCGGGCCGGGTGCGCGGCGAGGCCACCGCCGAGGGGCGGCAGTTCCTCGGTGTCCCGTACGCGGAACCGCCGGTCGGCGCCCTGCGCTGGCGTGAGCCGCGGCCCGTCCGGCCCTGGTCCGGGGTGCGGCCGGCGCGGGACTTCGGCCCCACCTGCGTCCAGGGGGCGAGCTGGGACCCGGGCTACGAACAGCCCAGCCACACCGAGGACTGCCTCTCGCTCAACGTCTATGTCCCCGACGGCGGCGGCAGGCGCGCGGTGCTGGTCTGGTTCCACGGCGGCGGACTGACCGCCGGCGCCGGCAAGGACGTCGTGCCCGACACCTTCGCCCGGCAGACCGGCACGGTCGTCGTCACCGTCAACTACCGCCTCGGCGCCATGGGCTTCCTCGCCCTGCCCGGGCTCGACGGCGAGGCGCGCGACGGAGTCTCCGGGAACTTCGGCATGCTCGACCAGCAGGCCGCGCTGCGCTGGGTGCGCGCCAACATCGGCCGGTTCGGCGGCGACCCGGCCCGCGTCACCATCGCGGGCGAGTCGGCGGGCGGCCGGTCGGTGTGCACCCAGCTCGCCTCGCCAACGGCGCGCGGGCTGTTCCGGGCGGGGATCATCCAGAGCGGTGCGTACGGAGACTGCGCGGCCCGCACCCACGAGGCGGCGATCGCCCAGGGAGCCGCCTTCGCGCGGAAGCTGGGGTGCGCGGACGTGGCCTGCCTGCGCGGGAAGTCCGCCGAGGAGGTCCTGGCCGCCCAGGCGGACTTCGACTGGGGGCCGGTGACCGGCGGCGGCTTCCTGCCGCGGCAGCCTGCGGAGGCCTTCGCCGCCGGGGCCGCACGGGACATTCCGGTGATGAACGGGGCGAACCAGGACGAAGGGCGCCTTTTCGCCTTCGCGTCCTTCGACCTGAACGGCACCCCGCTCACGGCCGAGCGGTACCCAGCGGTCATGCGCCAGATCTTCGGCGCCTCGGGGGAGGAGGCCCTGCGGCGCTATCCGCTGTCGGCCCATCCCTCGCCGACCATCGCCTTCGGCACCGCCTTCGGTGACATGCTGTTCGCCTGCCCCGCGCTGCGGCTCGACGGCGCGCTCGCCGGGCGCGGCCCGGTCTACGCGTACGAGTTCGCCGACCGCAGCTCGCCGCCCTTCGCCTCGCTGCGGAACCTGGACACCGACTTCGACTTCGGGGCGACCCATGTCAACGAGGTGCAGTACCTCTTCAAGCACTTCGGGCTGGCCTCGCCGCTGAACGCCGAGCAGCGGGCGCTGTCCCGGCAGATGCTCCGGTACTGGGGGTCCTTCGTACGCGATGGGGTGCCCCGCGCGGACGGCGGGCCGGACATGCCCGGCGACGGCTCCCGCACGGTCCTCTCCCTGCGGACCCGGTCCGCGGGCGGGAACGCACCGAATACCGGCGTCCATCAGGAGCACCAGTGCGACCTGTGGGACGCGGCGGTGTCACCGTGACCGGGTAGGCTGCACCGGCATGCGCCCGCCCGGGCGCATGCCGGCCACGCGACGAGAGGGAAGCTGCGGTGCACGTCCAGGAATGGCTCGAGACCGTACCCGCGGTCAGCATCTACGCGCTGGTGGGAGTGGTCATCGGTCTGGAGAGCCTGGGCATTCCGCTGCCGGGCGAGATCATCCTCGTCTCCTCCGCGCTGCTCGCCTCCCAGCACGGCGACATCGACCCGGTGATCCTCGGCGCCTGCGCCACCGCCGGCGCGATCATCGGCGACTCCATCGGCTACGCCATCGGCCGCAAGGGCGGACGCCCGCTGCTGGCCTGGCTCGGCAAGAAGTTCCCCCGGCACTTCAGCGAGGGGCACATCGCCACCGCCGAGCGCTCCTTCGAGAAGTGGGGCATGTGGGCCGTCTTCTTCGGCCGGTTCGTCGCCCTGCTCCGGATCTTCGCCGGCCCGCTCGCGGGCGTGCTGCGCATGCCGTACTGGAAGTTCCTGATCGCCAACGTCCTCGGCGGGATCGTCTGGGCCGGCGGCACCACCGCGGTCGTCTACTACGTCGGTGTGGTCGCCGAGGCCTGGCTCAAGCGCTTCTCCTGGGTCGGCCTGGTGCTGGCCGTGTGCGTCGGACTGACCTCCATGCTGATCATCAAGCGCAAGGCGAAGAAGGCGACGGCGGCACCGCAGCAGGTGGCCGAGCCGGAGCCCGTCCCGGCCACCGACTGAGCCCTACGACTCCGAGGCGTGCACCTCGCGGTGCGCCTTCGCCAGCTCCGCGTACATCGTTCCGTTCAGCGTGATGCCCTCGCGCTCCTCGTCGGTCAGCTTCCGTATGACCTTCGCGGGTACGCCCGCGGCGAGCGAGCCCGGGGGCACGCGCATGCCCGGCGGCACCAGCGCCTGCGCGGCCACCAGCGAACCGGCGCCGATGACCGCGCCGTTGAGCACCGTCGCGCCCATGCCGATCAGACAGTCGTCCTCGACGGTCGCGCCGTGCACGACGGCGTTGTGCCCGATGGAGACGCGCTCGCCGACGGTGACGGGGGAGCCGGGGTCGGCGTGGAGCGTGCAGTTGTCCTGCACATTGCTGCTCGCGCCCACCGAGATCCGCTCGATGTCGCCCCGCAGCACCGCCCCGTACCAGACGCTCGCGTCCGCCCCCAGGGTCACGTCCCCGATCACGGTGGAGCCCGGCGCCGTGAACGCCTCCGGGTGCAGTACCGGTTCCTTGCCGCCGATCCCCGTGATCAGTGCCTGGTGAGCCATCCTCGCCTCCTCGTCGTCGACTACCCCCGCACCGTACGCCACCCGGTAGGGCGAAGATCACAGGCCTCCGGTCCCATGGGTCCCCCGGGCCCTGAGTACGGTGAGCGGGTGCCGAAGCCCAAGAACACGTTCTCATCATGGCGCCGCCGCCTGGCGCAGCGCGCGGTCCACGCGGGCTGGGCGTGGGTGCAGCGCACCGGCTCGGTCACCGCCGAGCACCCGGGACGGTTCCGCTTCGGCTCGATGGGCCCCGGCACCCGGCTGGCCTTCCCGCTCGGCACGGTCTTCGGCGAACCGTGGATCCACCTCGGCGCGCACTGCATCGT
Source organism: Streptomyces sp. NPDC030838 (assembly GCF_055572035.1). Lineage (NCBI taxonomy): Bacteria > Bacillati > Actinomycetota > Actinomycetes > Kitasatosporales > Streptomycetaceae > Streptomyces > Streptomyces sp. NPDC030838. Next base: position 68,824 of record NZ_JBVIED010000021.1, read on the forward strand.
CGGCGAGCAGGTCACCCTGACGGCCGGTCTGATGCCCGATCTGGACCTCGGTCCCGAGCCGATCCTGCGCATCGGCGACGGCGTGGTCCTGGGCCGCGGCAGCCATGTCATCGCGGACACCACGGTCACCATCGGCAGCGACTGCTACTTCGGCCCGTACGTCTACGTGACGTCCACGAACCACTCGTACGACGATCCCCACCAGCCGATCGGCAAGCAGTGGCCGCGCATGGAACCGGTGGAGATAGGGCCCGGCTGCTGGATAGGCACCGGCGCGGTGATCTTGCCGGGTGCGCGGATCGGGCGGAACGTGGTGGTCGCGGCCGGAGCGGTGGTGCGGGGCACGGTGCCCGACCACGCCGTGGTGGCGGGGGCGCCCGCCAAGGTCGTACGGCGCTGGACGCCCGCCGAGGGCTGGCAGCCGCCGCTGCGCACCCCGGCGCCGGTGCCGATACCCGACGGGGTGACGTCCGATCAGCTGCTCAAGCTGTCCGGCCTCGACGAGGACGCGGTGGCCAGGCTGGCGGAACTGGACGACGTCGAGGCGGTCGACGCGGAGCCCTGACTCACCCGGTGGCCAGCAGCAGCGAGCCCGCGAGGGCCAGTCCCGCGCCCGCCGCCTGCACCGCGCGCAGCCGTTCGCTGAGGAAGCCGCGCGCGGCCAGGGCGGTCACCACCGGGTAGAGCGAGGCGAGGACGGCGGCCACGGTGACCGGGCCCTGCTGGGCGGCGATCGCGTAGGTGCCGTTGGCCGCGACGTCGGCGAGCCCGACGAAGCCGAGCGCGGGCAGCGCACGCCAGGGGAAGCCGTCGGCGGGGAGGGCGGGGGAGCCGCGCCGCACGGAGACGTAGAGGGCGGTGCCGCCCGCGACGACGTTGGTGACCCGCTGCACGAACAGCGCCAGGAACAGACCGGTGACCGTGGTCGAGGCCTCGGCGATCAGCGCCATCACCGCGCCGAAGCCGAACGCCGCGAGCAGGGTGAGCAGCACGGCCTGCCGCTGCACCGGGGCGCCCCGGAACTGGGGCCCGCCCGCGAGCACCACCCCGACCACGGCCACCACGATGCCCGCGAGCTGGAGCAGTCCCGGTCGTTCGCCCAGCACGAGCCCGACCCCGACCGGCACGGCCACGCCCAGCGAGCCCAGCGGGGAGACCACGCCCATCGGCCCCAGGGCGAGCGCCTTGTAGAAGGCGAGCATCGCCACCGGGCCCACCAGACCGGCGCCCACCGCGAACCACAGCTGCGGCCCGGCCTCGCTCCAGCCGCCGGTCGCGACCACGATCGCGCCGAGCACGAGCACGGCGATCGTCTGCGAGACCACCACCACGGTGAGCGCGGGGGTGCGCCGGGTCAGCAGTCCGCCGCCGAAGTCGGCCAGGCCCCACAGCAGGCTGGTGGCCAGGGCGAAGAGTGCTGTCACGGGGTGCCTCGCAGTACAGTTCGGTGAACGATCGGGTGCACCCCACCGTAGTTCAACAAACTGAACTCTGTCATCCAGAATATTGGACGGAATGTGTCGGACCTCGACCTGCTGACCCAGTCCCTGGCCCGCAACGTCAAGCGCTGGCGCTCCGAGCGGGGCTTCACCCTGGACACGCTCGCCGCCCGGGCCGGTGTCAGCCGCGGCATGCTCATCCAGATCGAGCAGGCCCGCACCAACCCCAGCCTCGGCACGGTCGTCAAGATCGGCGACGCGCTCGGCGTCAGCATCACCACCCTGCTCGACTACGAACAGGGCCCCAAGGTCCGGATCGTCCCCGCCGACCAGGCCGTCCGGCTCTGGCACACGGAGGCGGGCAGCTACAACCGGCTGCTCGCCGGCGCCGAGGCCCCCGGCCCGCTGGAGCTGTGGGAGTGGCGGCTGATGCCGGGCGAGTCGAGTTCCTCCGACCCGCACCCCGCGGGCACCGTCGAACTCGTCCATGTCACGGCCGGCGAGCTCACCCTCACCGTCGACGGCATCGAGTACCGCGTCCCGGCCGGCGCCAGCGCCTCCTTCGAGGCCGGGGCCCCGCACACCTACGGCAACGACGGCGACGTCCCGATGGAGATGGTGCTGGCCGTCTCGGTCCCGCCCGTCGGCTGAGACGGCCGGACGGCCGCCGCCGTACGGCTGTTACCGTGCGGCCATGCGTGCCCCCATCGGAGACTTCGACCAGGCCACTCCCGCCCCCGACTGCCTCGACGAACTGACCCGACCGGTCGCCGACGCCGTACGCCAGTGGTCCGGCGCCGTCCCCGCCGAGCAGATCCTCTACGTCGACACCGACCCGCGGTGGGCCGACACCGCCGTCTTCGTCGAGCACTACGGCCGGGACCTGCTGGAGCGGTCCGCGAACTGCGTGGTCGTCGCCGGGAAGCGCGGCGGCGAGAGCACGCTCGCCGCCTGTGTGGTGCTCTCCACGACCCGGGTCGACGTCAACGGCGTCGTCCGCCGCCACCTGGGTGCCCGCAAGGCCTCCTTCGCGCCGATGGACACGGCCACCGGGGAGACCGGCATGGAGTACGGCGGCATCACGCCGATCGGACTGCCCGCCGACTGGCCGGTGCTGGTCGACTCGGCGGTCGTCGACCTGCCGTACGTCCTGGTCGGCAGCGGACGGCGGCGCGGCAAACTGCTCGTGCCCGGCAAGGCGTTCGCCGAACTGCCGGGCGCCGCCGTGCTGGACGGGCTCGGCGTGCCCGTCTGACCGGTCGACCGATCAGGCCGTCGCGTGGTGGGCCAGCGCCAGATGCGGGTCCGCCTCGCCCGGCACCGGCGCCGGATCGGCGTGCACCAGGGCGGCCGTCAGTCGCGGTACGGCGTGCAGCAGGGCGTGTTCGGCGTCCACCGCGATCGCATGGGCCTGACGTACCGTCACCTCGCCGTCCACGACCACCGCCACCTCGGCCCGCAGCCGGTGCCCGATCCAGCGCAGCCGCAGCTCGCCCACCTCGCGCACGCCCGGCACCGCGCGCAGCGCCCGCTCGGCCCGGTCCACCAGCGCCGGGTCGACGGCGTCCATCACCCGCCGGACCACCTCGCGCGCCGCGTCCCGCAGCACCAGGACGATCGCCGCGGTGATCGCCAGTCCGACGACCGGGTCGGCCAGATGCCAGCCGATCGCGGAGCCGCCCGCGCCCAGCAGCACCGCCAGCGAGGTGAAGCCGTCGGTGCGGGCGTGCAGCCCGTCGGCGACCAGCGCGGCCGAGCCGATCTCCCGGCCGACGCGGATCCGGTACCGGGCCACCCATTCGTTGCCCACGAAACCGACCAGCGCGGCCGCCGCCACCGCCGGCACATGGGCCACCGGGCGCGGATCGAGCAGCCGCTCGACCGCCGTCCACCCGGCGAACGCCGCGGAGGCGGCGATGGTCAGCACGATCACGATGCCCGCCAGGTCCTCGGCCCGGCCGTAGCCGTAGGTGAAGCGGCGGGTGGCCGCGCGGCGGCCGAGCAGGAACGCGATGCCGAGCGGTACGGCGGTCAGCGCGTCCGCCGTGTTGTGCACCGTGTCGCCGAGCAGCGCCACCGACCCGGACACCGCCACCACGACGGCCTGCGCGAGCGCCGTCGCTCCCAGCACCGCCAGCGAGACCCAGAGAGCGCGTATTCCGCGGGCGGAGGACTCCAGGGCGGAGTCGATCTTGTCGGCGGTGTCGTGGGAGTGCGGGGTGAGGAGGTGGGCGAGGCGGTGGCGGATGCCGTGGCGGTGAGGGTGCTCATGGCTGGGGCCGTGGCTGGTGCTGTGGCTCTGGCTGGCGCCGTGGCTGTGACTGTGGCCGTGGTCGTGCGGGTGGCCTTGGGGGTGGTCGCTCACGGGGTGCTCCTTCCGATGCGCGGCGGAGGGCGGGTGCGCGGCACTCTCCGCACATTATGTGCGCAAGAGCGCACGCATGCACCTGTTACCTGCGCATGCTGCGCAGCCGCGCATCACGCGCCGGACGTCACCAGGAGGCGAGGGCGGAGATGCCCAGGTACTGCTCCGCGAACGCGGTCGCCGCGCCGGGGGAGTCGAACAGGCGGCGCAGCCGGGCGAGCGTGGTGCCCGCGCGGTAGGGGTCGCCGGAAGCCGTCCCGTGGTACATCTCGGACAGTCACTGCGAGAACTCCTGGTAGTCCCAGACCCGTCCCAGGCAGGCCGCCGAGTACCCGGTCAGCCCGGCGGCGTCGCCCCGGGTGAGGTACCCGACGAGCGCGTCGCCGAGCAGGAAGGCGTCGTGCAGGGCGAGGTTCATGCCCTTGGCGGCGATCGGCGCGGTGAGGTGTGCCGCGTCGCCGGCCAGGAACAGCCGGCCGTACGCCATCGGCTCCACGACGTAGTTGTGCATGTCCAGCACGCGCTTCTCGATCAGCCGCCCCTCCGTCAGCGGCGGGGCGTCCGCCGCGCCGAGCCGCTGCCGCAGCTCGGCCCAGACCCGCTCGTGCGGCCAGTTCGCCGGGTCGTCGCCGGGCGGGCACTGGAGGTAGTAGCGGGTGACCTCGGGGCTGCGCGCCATGTGCCCGGCGAACCCGTGCGGATGGATGCCGAACACCACGCAGTCGGAGGACGGCGGCGCCTCGGCGAGCAGCGCCAGCCAGCCGATGCCGTAGTCCTGCCGGGCGATCCGGGTCAGGTGCGGCGGCAGCGCGGTACGTGTCACCCCGCGCGCCCCGTCGCAGCCCGCGATGAACTCGCAGCGGATCAGCTGTCGTTCACCGGTCTCCGGGCAGAGATACGACACCGCCGGATGGTCCGTGTCCGGATCGTGCAGCCGGACGTCCCGCACCCCGAAGCGGATGTCGCCGCCCCGCACGTCGGCGTACTCCCGCACCAGGTCCGTCACGAGCAACGGCTGCGGATAGACGAAGTGGTGATGCCCCGTCAGCTCGGTGTACGGCAGCCGGTGCCGCCGTCCGCCGAAGCGGAACTCGCACTGGGTGTGCCGCTGGGCCCGCGCCAGCAGGTTCCCGGCCAGGCCGCGCCGCTCCAGACCGCGTACGGCCCACTCCTCCAGCACCCCGGCCCGTGGCCGTCGCTCGATGAACTCCCTGCTCTCCGCCTCCAGCACCACACAGTCGACGGAGGCGGCCCGCAGGATGTTGCCGAGGGTCAGCCCGGCCGGCCCGGCGCCGACGATGACGACCGGAAAGCGTTGCGGGGCAGGGGAGTTGGTGTGGGGGGAGGTGGTGGACACCCGAGCATTATGACGGCTGGTCCAGCTGCGGTATCTCGATGGCGGGGCAGCGGTCCATCACCATGTCGAGACCGGCCGCGCGGGTGCGCTCGTACGCCTCCTCGTCGATGACGTCGAGCTGGAACCAGACCGCCTTCGCGCCCTTCGCGACCGCCTCGTCGGCGACGGCTCCGGCGAGGCCGCTGTTGACGAAGACGTCCACCACGTCCACGTCGAAGGGGATGTCCGCGAGCGAGGCGTAGCCCTTCTCGCCGTGCACCGTCTCCGCCTTCGGGTGGACGGGCACGACACGCTTGCCGAAGCGCTGGAGCACGCGGGCGACGCCGTAGGCCGCGCGCCGCTCGTTGTTCGACAGGCCCACCACGGCCCATGTGTCGCCGCTCTCGGTGAGGATCTTGCGGACGGTCGCTGCGTCGCCGTACACCTGGGGCCTCCCGGGCCTTGTGGAGCTTCTCCTGCTGTTCCGACTGTTCCGAGCAGGAGAACGGCCGACGGCCGGCGAAGATTCCCGGCCCGCGCACCTGCGCGCGGACGGCGCCGGGCCTACGCTCGCACCGTGCTGCGCATCATCGACGCCCGAACCGGAGAACCCGTCGAGGCCGCCCCCGCCCGCCGGGGCCTCACCCGTGTCGAGGCGCACGTGCCGGGCCTCGACCCCACCGCTCTGCGCGTGCTGCTGGTCGCCGATGTCCTCGTACGGGCCCTGGAACTCGGCGGGACGCCCATCTGGGGGCTGCTGTCCGCCGAGCGGCAGCACGCGGAGCTGAGGGCGGCGGCCGCCGCACTGGGCATCCGGCCCTTCGAGGACCGCCGGGACGTCGGCCCCGGGCTGGGCGAGCGGCAGGTGCTGCACGTCCTCGCGGAGGACGGCGGCGTGCCGGACGGGGTGCGGGTGGCCGTGGCGGCGGTCGAGGGGTCCCTGCCCGCGGACGCCGGCCCCCTCGCCCTGCCCGCGGACGCCGGCCGCCCCGCCCTGCCTCCGGACGCCGACCCCGCCGCCGTGCGGCTTGTGCTGCTGTCGCGTCCCAGGAGCGAGGTCGTGCGGCTGGACGCGGGCGCCCTCGACGCGGCCGGGGAGGAGCTGGCCGGATGGCGGCGAGCCGTGGCCCGGTGGGCGCGGCAGCCGTCCCGGCCGGTCCCCGACGAGGTCCGCGGACGGCTCCGCGCCGCCTGGGAGGACGACCTGGACGTGCCCGGCGTGCTGCGTGTCCTGCGCTGGGTGGAGAGCGAGCCCGGGCTGCCGGACGGCGCCCGCTTCGAGACGTACGTCTACGCTGACCGGCTCCTCGGCCTCGACCTCGCCGGCGACCTGGGAGCCCCGGCGTGATCACGCGCGCGGGGTCGGGCCCGCTCCGGCGTCTGGTGGTGCTGCGGCACGCGAAGTCCGCCTGGCCGCCCGACGTGCCCGACCACGACCGTCCGCTCGCCCCGCGCGGGCGGCGCGACGCTCCGGCCGCCGGGCGGGCCCTCGCCGCGGCCGACCTCCTGCCGGACCTCGCGCTGTGCTCCACCGCCGTACGCGCCCGGCAGACCTGGGAGCTGGCCGCCGCCCAGTGGGGCACCCCGCCGCCGGTCCGGCACGACCCGCGGCTGTACGCCGCGGACGTGCCCGAGCTGCTCGCCGTCGTGCACGAGGTGCCGCCCGAGGTGCGCACCCTGCTGCTCCTCGGGCACAACCCCGGACTGGAGGAACTGGTGCTCGACCTGGCCGGGGACGGGCTGAATGACACCCTGGAGCGGGTCCGGACCAAGTTCCCGACCTCGGCGATCGCCGTCCTCGCCTGGCGCGGCGCCGAGTGGCGGGCGCTCGCCCCCGGCGGGGCGCTGCTGACCTGGGTGACGGTACCGAGGGGGAAGAAGAAGTAGCCGCCGCATAGGCTGGCCGGATGCAGGACGAGTACCGCACGGTCGCCCGCGCGGGCGTGCACGAGACCGAGGTCAACCGCTCCCGCTTCCTGTGCGCCCTGGCGCCGGCGGCCACCGAGCGGGAGGCCCAGGACTTCATCGCCGCCGTGCGCAAGGAGCACGCCGACGCCACCCACAACTGCTGGGCGTACGTCATCGGCGCCGACGCCGCGATCCAGAAGGCCAGCGACGACGGCGAGCCCGGCGGCACCGCCGGCGTCCCCATGCTCCAGATGCTGCTGCGCCGCGACATGCGGTACGTCGTCGCCGTCGTCACCCGCTACTACGGCGGGGTCAAGCTCGGCGCGGGCGGACTCATCCGGGCGTACGGCGGAGCGGTCGGCGAGGCCCTGGACGCGCTCGGCACGCTCACCCGGCGGCGCTTCCGGCTGGCCACGGTGACCGTCGACCACCAGCGCGCGGGCAAGGTGCAGAACGATCTGCGCGCGACCGGCCGCGAGGTGCGGGACGTGCGCTACGCGGAGGCGGTCACGATCGAGATCGGCCTGCCGGACGCCGACGTGGACGCCTTCCGGGCCTGGCTCGCGGACGTCACCGCGGGGACCGCCGGGTTCGAACTGGGCGGGGAGGCGTACGGGGACGCCTGACAAAACTGGTTGATCGTCCCCTATGGGTGCGATCAGTACAGCACGGCGGCCGGGCGGGGGTCAGCGGCTGCCGCCCGGCCGTGGCAGTTCCAGCTTCAGCGGGCCGCAGCCGAGGCGGGCGGCCTCGGCCTCGACGTAGCGGGGGAAGAGGGTGCGCACGTCCGTGCTCATCCCGCTCTCGTTGGCCTGCACGAGGAACACCGTCGGGCCCGCCTGGCAACGGGCCCGGAAGACGCCGAGGTTGGGGCCGAGGCCGCCGTAGCCGGCGGCGGAGTGCACCCGGTCGCCCTCGTTCAGCGTCATCCTCGTGAAGATCGCGGCCAGCCGCGGGTCCTCGACGGTCATCAGGCGCTGTCCCGGCTGCGAGCCGGTGATGTCCCGGTCGCAGGTGCGCACCGGGCCGTGCCCGTCGGTGATCATGGGGTACCGGTCCGGCTTGCGCTTCTTGCCCAGGGTCAGCCCCTTGATGCCGCAGAGCGCGTCCGGCTTCTCCGTGCGGGTGTAGCGGGCGGCCTTCGGCAGGCGTTCGACCGGATCGGCGATCGTGCCGGTGCAGCCCAGGTCCGCGCTGACCTTGTTGACGAGCTTCACGACCGTGCGGGCCATCCAGTCCCGCTCCTCGGTGCCCGGCTCCATGTCGCTGATCCAGCTGCCCCGGGCGATGTCCACGACGGTCGGCCCGTCCAAGTCGCCGGGGCGGCCCAGGCAGCCGTCCGGGACGGCGAGCCAGGCGCGGTTGTCCGAGGCCATGCCCAGGAGGCCGCCGCCGAGCGGGGTGAGACGGGCGGAGAGGAACTCATCGGCCCACTTGCCATCGTCGCCGGCCCGGTCGTCCAGCTGGTGCACCCGGGCGGTGAGCGCCCATCCGTCGCCGTCGCTGTTCGTCAACTGGCAACTGCCGGTGGGCCCGTCCAGGCTCTCACCGTGCAGCACGGGCGCCTCGACCGCCTTGACGTCCTCGGGCTTGCGGAACATCGGGGCGAGGTCATCGCGGGACATCGCGCCCCAGCACACCTCATCCGGCGCGAACGGCCCGGCCTGCGTCTGCCAGGCCATGCCGCCGACACCGAGCAGCACCCCGGCGAGACCTGCGGCCAGCAGCGGCCGGACCCGGCCGCGCAGCAGTCTGCGCCAGTGCCACCGGCGCAGGCGCCGCTCGCTGAGCGGCTCCCGCTCGGCGGGCAGGGGCTGCTCGTATCGGTTCGGCTCGTCCGCGGTGCTGCTCACCGGGCGGCTCCCTTGGGGGCGATGGGGGCGCAGCCCAGGCGGCGGGCGACCGCGTTGGCGAAGGCGGCGAGATGGCCGGGTTCGGTGGAGGTGCCCATCAGCAAGGTGACGGGCCGGCCGGCGCAGTCGGCTCGTACGATCGCGTGGTTCTCGCCGATGGTGCCCATGCCGCGCCAGCCGGGGGCCACGGGGCGTTCGCCCGCGATGCCGTCGAACACCGCGGCCAGCCGGGGCTGCGCGACCATGGCCAGCTGCAGGTACGTCAAGCCGTCGCGATCGCCACGAACGCTGCACGTCTGCAGGTCGCGGGTGACCGCGCCGGTCTGAAACTCGATGTCCTCCGTGTCGAGGTGCAGGCCGCGGATGCCGCAGACGTCCTCAGTGGTGCCGAAGACGCGCTCCCACTCGCCCGGCAGGTCGTAGAGCGGCGAGCTGACCCTCAGCGGCTCGTCCGGCGCGCAACCGGCCGCCGCCATCCCGCGGTTGGCCGCCGCGACGAGCAGCACCGCCGCCTGACGGGCGCCGCCCAGATCGGCCGGATCGCTCTGGGTGTATGAGGAGCCGCCGGTGTACGTGCCGGACGCCTGCATGGTGACGACGGTCGGCCGGCCGTCCGGCGCATCGCAGGACTTCGGGAGCACCAGCAGGCCACCGCGCCCGTTCACCGTGCCCGGCAGCCCGTCCGGGAGCGGGACCATGTCGCCGCCCAGGAAACCGTCATGGATCATCGTGATCCGGGCTTCCGCGGCCTTGGGGACCGGGCCGTACTCGACGGACACCCGCTGGTCGATGGAGAGCTTGTCGCCGTCGTAACTGCTCCTGTAGTCGGCGGCGATGGAGATTTCGCACCTGCCAGTCGGGCGCTCGCGGGTGGGCGCCGTCTCCTCGCTGGTGCGTGACCCGTCGTCATCGTCGCCGAAGGCCTCGTCGCCGAGGAAGTCCGGGCCGCTGTCCTTCTCCCATGCGCCCCAGCAGTAGCGGTCCTTCGGCCACGGCCAGGTGTCTGCCGCCCACGTGCCGAGCCCGGTCCCCGCGAGCGCGAGCACCAGCGCGGATATCAGCGACAACCGGCCGCGCCTGCTGTGTGGCAGCGCCCGGCGCAGCCGACCGGGCGCCGCGGGCGCCTCGTCGGTCTCACTCACCCCGTGATCCCCCTCTGGCACAGGCAGGTGTCGAGAACCGGTTCCCCACGTGCGCCCTTGCCGTAATCACACACCACACTGATCTCGACCCGCAGTGTAATCATCTGTTGACAACAGCAAAGGAGTTGCCCGCTTCAGGCACATACCTCCAGCAGCGGCAGCAGCTGAGTGACGTCGTTGCGGTTCCGGGTGTCAGGACATGAGGAGCTGCTCCAGGTCCGCCGGGGGTGGGTGGCCCACGAAGCGGGCGAGGGCGGTCGCGGGGGCAGAGGTACCAGCGAGGATGCCTCCCAGGAGGGCGCCGGTGTCGGGGTGGAGGAGGATCTTGGCGTAGTGGGTGTCGTCCTCGGCGTACACGAGCTCGAGGACCTGGCCGTCCCCGGGGTCCGTGGTGCCGAACGTGGCGACGTTCAGGCCGAGGAGTTTGAGGGTGGTCGCGGCTACGGTGGCGCCGTCCAGAGGTTCGTGCTCGTGGCCCAGCAGTTGGCGGGCCACGCTGTCCGCCATGCGGTAGCCCGGGGCAGCGAGGCCGTAGCACCGTCCGTGGACCGCCGCGCATTCTCCGATGGCCCAGACGCGCGCGTCGGAGGTGCGGCAATGCTCGTCGACGAGGAAGCCGCCGCGCTCGCCGCGGTCCAGGCCCATGGGTCCGGCGAGCTCGTCGCGGGGGCGGATGCCCGCGGCGAACACCACCAGGGTGGTCTGCAGGACCGTGCCGTCCGACAGGGTCACGGCGCGGATCGTCCCGTCGGGGTCGCCATCGATCGAGGCGACGGCCACCCCGCAGTGCGTGCGCAGGCCTGAGTCGGCGACGTGCCGTTGAAGGACGCGGGCCGCGCCGACGTCGAGTTGTGCGGGCATCAGATGGGGCGCGGTCTCCACGATGTGGGCGCGCATGCCGAGCAGCCGCAGGGCCTCGGCCGCCTCCAGACCGAGGAGCCCGCCGCCGATCACGATACCGGGGCGGCCGGGGCGCGCGGCGCTGCGGAGGGCGTCGAGATCGTCGAACGTACGGTAGACGAAGCAGCCGGCCAGGTCGTGGCCGGGGACCGGGGGGACGAACGGGCGTGAGCCGGTGGCCAGGACGAGCGCGTCGTACCGGACTCTGTCCCCAGCCGCGGTCCGTACCGTACGCGCCGCCCGGTCGACTGCCACCGCGGGGCACGACAGCCGGAGTTCCACCCGGGGGTCACCGAGGAAGTCCTCTCCGGCCAGCGTGAGGTCGCTCCGGTCCTTGCCGTCCAGGTACGACGAGAGGCCGACGCGGTCGTAGGCCGGGTAGCGCTCCTCGGCCAGGACGACGACGCGCCAGGCGGATGTGGCGTCCAGCATCCGTATCCGGTCGGCGAGACGGTGGCCGGCCATTCCGTGGCCGACGACGACGAGCGTACGGGTCACGATGCCCTCCCCGGTGCGTGTGCGGTGTGCCGCGCCCACCGGTCGCAGAGTTCCTCGACCTCCCGGACGCAGCCGCCGCAGCCGGTCGTGGCGCGGGTCGCCGTGGCGAGCGTCGTGACGGTGCGGGAGCCGGCCAGCCACGCCGTGTGCAGTTGGCGCCGAGAGACGCCGTTGCAGAGGCAGACCGGCGCATGCTCGCCCGGCCCCGGGCTGTTCGACGCCGGCCTGGGTGGCAGGCCGAGCAGCAGACCCAGCCGGTCGGAAGGGAGCCACTCGCCGCGCCGGTGGAGACGGCCGATCGTGGCGATGGCCTGGGGAAGGCCCAACAGCACGGCGGCGACGACGCGTTCGTCGCGCAGCACCAGCCGGGCGTACCGTCGGCCGGCCGGGTCTGTGAACGTGAGCCGGCGGGTGCCGGGCTGGTCGAGGTCGGCGGGCGAGCCGAGGCAGGACACGTCGGCCACCCGGGTCCGCAGACGGAGCGCGGGCGGCTCGGGCCGGTACGGCTCTGGGCGGCCGGTAAGGATCCGGGCGAGTGCCTCCGCCTGCTCCCAGGCGGCGCCGAGTCCGGCCAGGGTCCGGCCGCGGTGTTCGGCGCAGTCCCCGAGGGCGTGGATACGGGCATCGTCGGTGCGGAGCTCGTCGTCGACCACGATCCCCTCGCGGACCCGCAGCCCGGCGGCGCGGGCGAGTCCGGTGTCGGGGACGGCGCCCGTGCACAGCACGAGCGTGTCCGCGGGCAGTGCCGTTCCGTCGTGGAGCAGCAGTCGGCCCGACTCGCGACGCACAGCGGTGGCGTCGCCGACGACCGTTACCCCCGCTTGGCCCAGCCGCTCGGTGAGCATGCTGCCGCCGGTGTCGCCAAGCCACTCGTACAGGGGGTGGGGCCGCGCGCAGACCAGCGTTGTCCGGGTGCCGCGCTCGGCGAGCGCGGCGGCGGTCTCCACACCCAGCGGTCCACCGCCGAGCACGACCACCCGGTCGCCGGTGATCCGGCCGGTATCCGCCGCCGTACGCAGGGTTGTCACCCCTGGGGCCGGGTTCCCGTCGCGGCCGATGATGCCGGGGGCGTCCGGGATCCGGGCGCGGGCGCCTGTCGCGAGGACCAGGGTGTCGTAGGCGTACGTGGTCTCGGCCCCGGTCGCTCCGTCCTTGCGTGCCCGCACCAGGCGCCGTTCGCGGTCGATGCCGGTCACTGTCGAGCCCAGATGAACGCGGGTGCCGGGCGGGGTCGGCAGCCGCGTGGCCTCGGGGGCGAGCCGGCCGGCGACGACGGACGTCAGGAGAGGGCGAAGGTAGGCGGGCTCGGGCTCGGACCCCAGGATGGTGACGGGCCCCACGTGGCCGTGGTGGCGCAGGCGTTCCGCGAGGCGCTGCGTCGCCGGGCCGTTGCCGATGATGAGGACATGGCTCACGGCGTCACTCCTGGTGCGCGGCGATCCGCACCGCGCACACCTTGAACTCGGGCATACGACTGCGCGGATCGAGCGCCGGGTGGGTGAGGAGGTTGGCCCGGCCCTCCCCAGGAAAGTGGAAGGGGACGAACACCGTGTCCGGGCGCATGGTCGGATCCAGCCGCACCCGGGCCGTCATGCTGCCGCGGGCGGACGCGATCACGGCGAGGCCTCGGTCGCGCAGACCGGAGCGGGCCGCGGTGTCGGGATGGATCTCCACGAACGACTCGGGCACGGCCTCGTTCAGTTCCGCGACCCGGCGGGTCTGTGCACCGGACTGGTAGTGCGCCAGGACCCTGCCGGTCGTGGCGTAGAGGGGATAGTCGGCGCTGATGTCCTCCGCCGGCCTCCGGTGGTCCACCTCGGCGAATCGCGCCCTGCCGTCGGCGTGCGCGAACCGGTCCAGGAAGAGCCTCGGCGTACCCGGGTGGCGCTCGGTACTCGTGCCCGGCCCCGTACCCGAATCCGGCTCGGGGCTCGCAGGGCACGGCCAGTACAGACTCTCGCCGGCGTCCAGGCGCTCGTAGGAGACGCCGGAGTAGTCGGCCGGCCCGCCCCGCGAGGCGGCCCGCAGCTCCTCGAACACCATCCGCGGGTCGGTGGGATAGCGACTCGCGGGCTCACCGAGCCGTACGGCGAGCTCGTGCAGGACCCGCAAGTCGCCCCATACGCCTTCCGGAGGGGGCACCAGCGCACGGCGGCGCAGGACGCGGCCCTCGAGGTTGGTCATGGTGCCCTCCTCCTCCGCCCACTGCGCGACGGGCAGCACCACATCGGCCATGCGGGCGGTCTCCGAGGGCAGGAAGTCCGCGACCACCAGGAGGTCGAGCGACGTCAGCCGCTCGGCGATGAGGGAGGCGTGTGGGGCCGAGACGACCGGGTTCGACCCGAACACCAGCAGCGCCCTTGGCCCCTGGTCGCCGCCCAGCGCGTCCAGCAGTTCGTACGCGCTGCGGCCGGGTCCCGGCAGGTCCTCCGATGCCACGCCCCACACGCCCGCGACATGCGCACGCGCCGCCGGATCGGATATCGACCGGTAGCCGGGCAACTGGTCGGCCTTCTGGCCGTGCTCGCGCCCGCCCTGGCCGTTGCCCTGCCCGGTCAGGCAGCCGTACCCGCTGCCATCGCGCCCCGGGAGGCCGAGGGCGAGCGCGAGGTTGATGAACCCGGCCACCGTGTCGGTGCCCTTGCTGTGCTGCTCGACGCCACGGCCGGTCAGCACGTAGGCGTTGCGGGCCGTGGCGAGCTTCCGGACGGCTTCCCGTTGCGCGCTCGCGGCGACTCCGGTGATCTCCTCGACCCGCTCGGGCCACCACGCCATCGCACGCCGCGCCGCCGCGTCGAAGTCACGGGTGCGCGCGCGGATGTAGTCCTGGTCGAGCAGGCCGTCCACGATCGCGATGTGCAACAGGCCGAGCACGAGGGCGAGATCGGTGCCGGGTGCGGGCTGCAGATGCAGCGCCGCGCGCCGGGCGGTCGCGGTGCGCCGCGGATCGATGACGATGAGCTCGGCTCCATCGAGGTGCTGCATCAGCGGCGGCATGGTCTCGGCGACGTTCGCGCCGGCCAGGAGTACCGCATGCGCGCGGCGGAGGTCGGTCACGGGGAAGGGCAGTCCGCGGTCGAGGCCGAAGGCCGCGTTCCCGGCCGCTGCGGCGGAGGACATGCAGAACCGGCCGTTGTAGTCGATCTGACTGGTGCGCAGGGCGAGACGGGCGAACTTGCCCAGCATGTAGGCCTTTTCGTTGGTGAGACCGCCGCCACCGAAGACCGCCACGGCGTCGGGGCCGTACCGTTCGGTGATCCGGCGCAGGCCCTCGGCCACCTTGTCGAGCGCGGTGTCCCACGAGGCCTCGGCCAGTTGGCCGTCCGGGCGGCGGACCAGCGGCCGGGTGAGACGGTCGGGGGCGGCCAGCACCTCGGGGGCGGTCCAGCCCTTCCGGCAGAGCCGGCCCCGGTTGACGGGGAAGTCGGCCGGCACCACCCGCACGCCGGAGGCCCGATCGCCGGTCAGCCGCGTGCCGCACTGCAGCGCGCAGTACGGGCAGTGGGTGTTCGTCTCTGGTATGGGGTCCGTTATGGGGGACGGCAGTTCAGACATGGGCTTCCTCGACGACGTTCACACGGTGGCTCCCGACGGGCCTACGGGGCAGGTAAACGGCCCGGATCAGCACCATGCACAGCACGTAATAGGCAAGGAAGGCGAGGAACGCGGGGGTGCCGGAGCCGGAGCCGTCGGTGTAGGAGAGCTTGAAGGTGACATTGATGGCGGCACCGCCGAGTGCACCGACGGCGCCGGCGATCGCGATGACCGCGCCGGACAGGCGGCGGGCGCGGGCGAAGGCACCGGTCGCGTCGCACCCTCCGGTGATCTCGTCCTCGGCCCGCTGGGCGAACACTGCGGGGATCATCTTGTACGTGGAGCCGTTGCCGACCCCGCTGAGGATGAACAGCACCACGAACCCCACGACGAACAGGCTGAACGAGTTCAGCCTGGCCGCCACCACCAGCACGACGGTGCCGGCGCCCATGCCGAGGAAGTTCCAGTACGTGACCCTCGCCCCGCCCAGGCGGTCGGCGAGCCGGCCGCCCAGCGGGCGGGAGACGGACCCCAGCAACGGGCCGAGGAAGGTGTAGCCCATGGCCTCCAGGGGAGTGGTGCCGAACTCGTTCTGCAGGACCAGACCGAGGGCGACGCCGTAGCCGATGAACGAGCCGAACGTGCCGATGTAGAGGAGGCAGATCCACCAGGTGTCACGGTCCAGGGCGGCCTCGCGCTGGGCGCCGGGCGCGGTCCGTACGGCGTCGACGTTGTCCATCTTCCACGCCGCGAGCAGCGCGACGATCAGGATCAGGGGCAGGTAGACGGCCGCGACGTACGAGGGATGGGCGGTGCCCGCGATGGAGATGACGGCGAGTCCGGCCAGCTGGACCGCCGCGACCCCGAGGTTTCCGCCGCCCGCGTTGAGACCGAGGGCCCAGCCCTGATGACGCCGCGGGTAGAAGGCGGTGATGTTGGTCATCGAGGAGGCGAAGTTGCCGCCCCCGAGACCGGCCAGCGCAGCGATCGCGAGGAACACCCACAGCGGGGTGCCGGGCCGCTGCACGAAATACAGGGCCAGCAGCGCGGGGACGAGCAGGATCGCGGTGGCGAAGACGGTCCAGTCGCGTCCGCCGAACCGCGTTACCGCGAAGCTGTACGGCAGGCGCAGCAGCGAGCCGACGACGGTGGGAACCGCCACCAGCAGGAACTTCTCGCCCTGGTCGAAACCGAAGCCGATCTCCGGCGACATGAACAGGACGAGGACGGACCACAGGGTCCACACCGAGAACCCGACGTGCTCGGAGAGGACCGAGAAGACGAGGTTGCGGCGGGCGACGCGGTGACCGCCCTCGTTCCAGGCGTCCTCGTCCTCGGGGTCCCAGTTGGTGAGCCAGCCGCGCCGTTCGGCGGGTGTGTCGGTCATGATGCTCCGGATCAGTCGACGGCCGGGTCAGCGGCTGTTGATGACGCAGGTGAGCTTGGCCGAGCAGGTCAGGTTCCCGTGCTCGTCGCTGATGGCGATCTCGTACGTCGCGATCCGGGACCCCAGGTGCAGCGGGGTGCACACGCCGGTGACGAGGCCTGACCGGGCCGGGCGGTGGTGGGTGCAGGACAGTTCGAGACCGGCCACCGTGCCCTTCGTGGCCGCGTGCAGACTGGCCGCGACCGAGCCGAGCGTCTCGGCGAGGACGGCGTTCGCCCCGCCGTGCAGCCAGCCGAAGGGCTGCTGGTTGCCCTCCACCGGCATGGTGCCGATCAACCGCTTCGGGTCCCACGAGGTGATCTCGATGCCCATGCGGAGGGCCAGTTGCTTGTCGGCCAGGTGTGGCGGCACCTGCAGCATGCGTGGCGTGACGCCATCGTCCGGTCCCTGCGGGGTGGCGGGCGGTGTGGTGGATTCCATGGGGTGTCTTCTTCGGATTCGGGTGAGGACGGGAGCGGATCAGGAGACGGAACGGGGTTCGTACGGGACGTCGGGCCTGGTGTCGGACGGGCTCCGCACCGCTGAGGCAAGGCCGAGCAACGGCTCGGTCCGGGCCGGAACGGCGAGCGCCGCACGACAGCCGGCCGTTACCGGCAGGTCGCGGACGGTCCATTGCGAGACCGCACCGTCGGCCGTCCCGTGGCGGACGACGGCTGTGTCCCGCCAGGGCTGCACCTCGACTCGGCGCAGGTCGGCTTCTATGCCGATCCCACTGGCCTTCACGACGGCCTCCTTCCTGGTCCAGCAGCTCATGAACGCGGCCTGGCGCAGCTGTGGCGCGAGGCCGGCCAGGTACTCCCTTTCGGCTTCGCTCAGCACGGCGGGGCCCAGGACGCTCAGCTCGACCGGGCGGATCCGTTCGATGTCGACGCCGATCGGCTCGCCGTCCGCCGCCGCGAACAGCCAGTGCGCGCCGGACCGGGACAGACTGAACTCCCAGGAACCGACCGGGCTTTCGACGACCGGACGGCCGTGGTCCGGCCCGCCGCAGCCCGGGCAGGCGAGCCGACCGAAGCGCATCCCTTCGGGGGTGTCGCCGGACTGCTCCGCCAGACAGCGGCGTGCGGTCGCGTGGACCGCCGCGTACGCGGCGGCCCGGTGGGGCTGTCGGAAGCGCCGCGCCCGGCGCCGCTCCTCGGGGGCGAGGACGGCGAGATCGCGCAGGTCCGGCTCACCGGCCGCCTGCCCGTAACGCACCAGCACGCGCAGCCGGGGACGCGGAGATGCGGTCACGGAGCCGTGCTCGGGTACGCCGCCTCGGCGGTCGCCACCAGCGGCGCCAGCCATCCGAAGGCCTGGGTCCACTCCGGACGGACCGGCTCCGCGGTCGGCCCGGTGTCGGCGTACGGCGTACACACCGGAATTCTGGGCAGTCCGTCGCCGTCGGCGGGCCGGCGCAGCAGCAGTGCCACGGCGCTGTCGCCGGCGGGCAGTCTGTCGAGCGGGACGCCCCCTCCCGCGAGCGAGCCGTGCACCCAGGTGGCGCGCTCGTTCGGAGCGCATTCCACACCCACCACGAGCAGCTGGTCCACGTCGCCGGCGTCGATGAGGACGCGGGCCATGCCCATCGCCTCGGCGGCCAGGTCCGTCGCGCCCGACACGCAGGTGAACGGTCCGGTGATGTCGTACACCTTGCCCAGGTGTCCCAGGATCGAGGTGGTCACCGACTGGTAGAAGAGGAGCGGATTGTGGACCTGTCCCTCCATCACGCGCTGGGTGGACGTGTCGGTCGTCGTGGTGTCGCCGAACAGAGTGGCGACCACGATCCCCGTCCGGTGTCCCGCCGTGGCGTCGGGGCCGCCGAAGGCCTCGGGCGCGCCCAGGCAGGCCTGGGCGACAGCGTGCACGAGCGGGCTGAACCGGGAGCCGACGAACCCCCTGACCTTGGGCAGCCTCACCGGCGCGGCGCCAGGCAGACCGTCGGCGGCCTCACCCCAGGGGGTGAGCACCGCCACCGACGACAGGGCGAGGGTGCCGGGGTCTCCTGCGGTCTCGCGTGGGGTCATGGGGTCGGCTCCTGGTGACCGGCGGGGCGGGCCCGCTTGAGGACGAGCGCCGCGTTGACCCCGCCGAAGGCGGCGTTCAGGGAGAGCGCATGGGTGATGGGGACGGGCCGGGGGCCCTCTGGGACGTAGTCCAGGTCGCAGTCCGGGTCGGCCTCGCGCAGCCCCAGCGTCGGCGGTAGCAGTCCGTCCTGGAGGGCGAGCAGGGTGATCACGGCCTCCACGCCGCCCGTGGCCTCCAGCATGTGGCCGGTGCTGCTCTTGGTCGAGCTGACCGGGATGCGGGGCGCGTACTCGCCGAAAACGGTGTGCAGGGCCGTGGTCTCCGCGACGTCGTTGAGGGCGGTGCCGGTGCCGTGCGCGTTGACGTAGTCGATGTCTTCCGGTGCGAGCGCCGCCCGCCGCAGCGCGGCGCGCGCGGCGGCGGCCATGCCGGCACCCTGCGGATGGGGCTGGACGACCTGGTACGCGTCCGATGCCATGCCCCAGCCCGCGAGCCAGCCGAGGATCTCCGCCCCGCGCGCCCGTGCTGCCGTCGCCGACTCCAGGACGAGGACGGCAGCGCCGTCGCCCTGCAGCAGGCCCGCGCGGTCTGCGGAGAAGGGCCGCGGCACCGGTTGCCGCGTCATCGCCTGGCCCGAGTCGAAGCGGGCGAAGACGTCCTCGGTGACCATGGACGCGCCGCCGCAGACCGCCGTGGTCACCGCTCCGCTGCTGATCAGCTGGGCGGCGTGGGCGATGGCGTTGGTCGCGGCGACACAGGCGTTGACAAACGCCAACCGGGGCGTGCCGAGGCCGAGTTCCTCCGCGATGCGCTGCGGGATCCGGCCGGCCAGGCTGTCCAGGCTGCGCGGCGCGTCGGGGGACCGGCCGGCCTGCCGGGCCGCCCAGAAGTGCCGCCCGGTGGAGTGGTCGCCGTTGGTGCCGAGCAGTACGGCGGCACCGGCCCCGTCGGTGCCGGCCATCTCCAGGGCCGAGCGGGCACAGGCGAGCAGCACCTCGACCTGTCCGGGCGTGGTGCCGGGCCCGATCGGCACTCCGGGGACCTCGGGGCCCTGCCCGGTGTACTCCGCCGCGTACGACGCGTGGAAGGGGGTGGGGTCGAAGCGGGTGACGGGGCCGAACGCGGACCGCCCGGCGAAGACCCCGTCCCGCAGGGCCTGGGCGCCGAAGCCGAAGGCGGTGAAGACCCCGTAACCGGTGACGACCACGTCCTGCGGTCCCGTCATGACGTCACGTCCTCGGTGGGGGCGTGGACCTCGGCGGGGGCGGCCGGGGCGGTGTTCTTGCCGGCCCGGGCGGAGACGCAGACGACGAGCACGGCCAGCAGCTGGAGCACCACCGCGGTCACCATCAGCCAGGTCGCGCCGTGGCTCAGCGCGATGCCGCCGGCGAGACCGCCCACGGCTTGTCCGGCGTACACGGCCGAGCCGTTGAGGGACAGTGCCACCGGTCCCTGCGGGCCGGCCGTGATGATCAGGCGCTTCTGTTGCGCGGGGTTGATAACCCAGCCGATCAGACCCCACAGGGCGATCAGGACGTAGAGCAGCACACCGCCCATGACCGAGTGGGACGGGCCCGCCCAGGCGAAGAGGGTCAGCAGGCTCAGACTGACGGCCAGGAGCGCGGACGCGATGATCGCGACTCGCTGCGTCGGGTAGGTGTCGATCAGCCAGCCCGCCGCCATGTTGGACAGCACGCCGCACAGGCCGTAGAGGAGGTAGACCCAGGAGACGGCGCCTTCGCCGATGCCCGCGGTGCGCTCCGCGAACCAGGGGATGTAGGCGTACAGGGTGAACATGCTGCAATACGTCAGCACGGTGCCGAGCAAGATCGTGGGGATGCCGGGCAGCTTCGCAGCACGAACCCGGTCGCCGAGCGAGGCGATGTTCGCGGCGGGCGTCGGCGGCAGCGCCCTCATCAGGCCGACCAGGGCCAGCAGGCTGAGGACGGCGACCAGGACGAACGTGGCGCGCCAGTTGGCGGCATGGCCGACGACGGTGCCGAGGGGGACGCCGAGCGCGCTCGCCAGCGTGAGTCCGCCGAGCACAGTGGTCAGGGCCCGGCCACGCTCCTCGGGGGCGGCCACGGCCGCCGCGCTGGCGGAGGCGGCCGGCATGAACAGCGCGGCGGAGACCGCTGCGAGGACGCGCGCCACCATCAGCACCGGGTAGGTGGGCGCGACGGCCGCGAGGAGATTGGCCGCGACGAATCCAGCCAGCGCGATCTGGAGGACCTTGTCCCGGTTCAGGCTGCCTGTGGCGACCGCGAGGAAGGGCGCGCCCAGTGCGTACACGCCGGCGAAGACGGTGATCAGTAGCCCCGCCGCCGTCAGAGAGACGCCGAGGCTCTGTCCCACGGCGGGCAGGACGCCACTGATCACGAAAGCGTCCGTGCCCAGGGCGAAGGCCCCGAGCGTCATCAGCAGGATCGGCTTCCGGGCCGCCCCACTGGGCAGAGTGGCGGTGAGGGATGGCAGGCGCATGATGACGGTCTGATCCTCCAGGTAGGAGCGTGGGGGGTGGCGGCGAACGCGCTGTGTCCGGCGCGGACGTCGGGCGGGAGCGCCCCGCCCGCGGCCGGTGCCGTACGGGCGGGGCGAGGAGAGCGGGGCCGGCCGTGCGCGGGTCAGCGCGTCACGGTGGGCGCCGGCCCGCCGGTTGCCGTCGCCAGCTGCCCGGCCGGCGCGTTCGCCACGTACGCGGCCAGGTCACTGTATTTGTCGCGCAGTTGACGCTTGAGCGTCTTCTCCGTCGGGCCCACCGGGATGTCGTCGTGCGTGCGGGCGATCTCGAGGACCGCGAGCTGCGGCTGACCGGCGGTGGCCAGGGCCGCGTTGGCGAGGCGGAGCAGCTCGTCGGCCGCCGCGTCGTCGGCGTGCGGGCGGACGACGGCGACCGGTACGGTCCGCTCCCCGTCGCGGCCCGCGACGACCGCGCAGTCGGCGATCTGCGGGACGTGTAGCAGCAGCGCCTCCTCCATCAGCACCGAGTAGCCGTCGCCCTGTGCGGTGCGGATGCGGTCGACGACGCGGTCGACGTGGAAGAACTCGCCGTCCGCGTCCTTGTAGGCGAGGTCGCCGGTGAGCCGGTAGGAACCGAGCCAACTGCGGTAGTACGTGTCGGAGTCGTTCCAGTAGCCCGGGGAGACGGATTCGCCGCGCACCGCGAGGAGGCCGGTCTCCCCGGGGTCGGTCTCGGTGCCGTCCTCGCGCAGCACGGTGACGTCGGCGATGGGCACGGGGCGGCCGATGTGCCGGGCGCGGGGCGGGGTGTCCTGGGTGATGACGCGGCGCAGCGGGCCCCAGCCGAGCTCGGAGGCGCCCAGCGAGTCGCCGAAGACCGAGCCGGGCACGAGCCGTCCGTCCTCCATGTGCCGGCCCAGGCCGATCAGGGTCCGCACATGCGTGTCGTGCGCGGAGTCCCCGGTGTTCAGCCAGTACTCCACCGACTCGAAGTCGGCGGGGTCGGGGTCGGACGTGGCCAGCGCCGCGAAGGTCGGGTGGAAGGCCATGATCGTGGTCGGCCTGTACGTGGCGGCGGCCCGGGCCACACTGGCCGGGCTGCGGTCGGTGAGCGCTACCAGCGGCAGCCCGGCGAGCAGCGCGTAGAAGGTGAACGCGATCGCCCCCGAGTGGGACTGCGCCACGGCGGAGAGCATGACCGAGTTCTCCGGTTCGGGGTGAACCGAGAGACGGAACCGGGCGCCCGCGACGCTCTGGCGGTGGGACCAGATGACGAGCTTGGGGTTCCCGGTCGTACCCGAGGTGTGACACAGGACCACCGGGTCGTCGTCGGCATGACGAAACCGCGCCGAATCGTGCAGTCCACCGGTGGGGAGGTGCACGTCCTCGCGGGTCCAGGTGTGGCGCAGACCGGACAACTCGGTCTGTCGGCCGGCCAGTCGCGCCAGGTGGTCGGCGTCCGTGTACAGCGCGACGGCGCCCGAGCGCTCGATGACGCCGAGGGCGACCTCGGGGCGCATCCGGCCGTTGATGAGGACCGGAATCGCTCCGATTTGCGCGAGCGCGGTCAGCTGGACCTGGTCCTCGAAAGAATCCTCGATGTATACGGCGACCCGGTCGCGCGGCTCAATTCCGCGCTCGAGATACCAAGCCGAC
Source organism: Streptomyces sp. NPDC030838 (assembly GCF_055572035.1). NCBI lineage: Bacteria > Bacillati > Actinomycetota > Actinomycetes > Kitasatosporales > Streptomycetaceae > Streptomyces > Streptomyces sp. NPDC030838. Next base: position 91,369 of record NZ_JBVIED010000021.1, read on the forward strand.
CATGAATCCGCAAGGGAGCACAGCTGGGAGAGGCTGAATTCATGCTGCGGGACGCCATCGGCGTTCACCAGGGCCCGCTGTGAGACGAGTACGGGAAGATCCGGTGTACGGCTGGTTTCCAGAGCGATACGCCAGGCGTTGCCACCACCAAAATCGTTCTGGAGGAGCTGGGCGCGCTCCTCCGGAGTACGCAAGGTACGTGGAGAGAAAGGCATGTGTTCACCTGTTCTGGAAGGCAGCAAGGCGACATTGGGCCGTCGTGTATTCACCCGGCCTGAATATGGCGGGAATGGGGATCGGGCGCTGGCGGCCAACCGGGTCGCTCAAGATCGCGAGGAACCTTAACACAGCTCAGGGCCACAGCAGCCCAGGTCCGCCCCCACTTGTGCGGCTGCCGAGCGGGCCGGCCGGAGCCCTCCCCGTGAGGATTTGGTGAACCGTATGGATGGGAGGCGAATCTATGCGTGTAGCACTTTCTCGATCGGCCGGTCGGGACCTATCTGTCAATTGACACAAAGTGGACATGGGTACGTTTTCAAGATTCAGACTCGTGTATGGTCTTGGCCGCCCCCGGTGTGTGTTGCATGGGTTGGGAAGCGGGTCCTGTATTCGACCTCGCCACCCGTTGTCCGCCGGGCTTCATAGGCAGGCGAGTTATACGGAAAAGGACCCTCGTTGGTGCGCGATGTAGTGCCGAATAATTCAGTGCGCGACAGACTGCGTGAGATCGTGGCGTCTGTCCTTGAAATGGAAAAGGCGGACATCGAGCCCGATGCTCTGTTCTATGAGGATCTCGGCGTCGACTCCCTGGAGAAGGTCGGTATCGTCGCCGCGATCGAGAGCGAGTTCGGAGTGTCCCTGCCCCCCGAGGAGGCGGCGGGCGTCACCAGCGTGGACGCCGCGGTGACCGTGCTCGGCGACCGGGCCACGGCCCCCCGCGGTATCGACCTGATCGGCCACCTGGTGGCCCATCAGGTCTCCGCCGGTCACGGCGAAAGGGTCAGCTACCTCGACCCCGACGTCGGCGAGGTCACCTACGCGGGCCTCTTGGAGGCAGCGCGCGGATACGCCGGCGCGCTCCGGGCAGCAGGCGTGCGCCAGGGCGCCCGCGGCCTCCTCGTCGCGGACGACTCCGTCGCGACCGTCGTCGCCGTCCTCGGCCTGTGGTGGCACGGCTGTGTCCCGGTCGTGATCAGCCCGGTGCTCACCGACGACGAGGTCCGCTACATCGCCGACGACTGCGCCGCCGAGGTGGTGCACCTGGACGCGGCCCCGAAGCGGCAACTCGCCCTGGAGGGACTGTTCGCGGGGAAGACCCGGTTCTCCGGCGCCGACGTCCGTGCCGCTCTGGCGACGGCCGAGCCCGGCCCCGCCCGGCTCCCCGAGCAGGCCGGTTCTCCGGCTGCGTGGAGCGCGCGGTGCGAGGCGCTGGTGCAGTACACCTCCGGAAGCACCGGCATGCCCAAGGGAGTCCGGCACTCGGCGGGCGCCATCGCGGCCATGGCCGACGGTATCGGCACGGTGCTCGCACTGACCCCCGAGGACACCGTGCTCTCCAGCGCCCGGATGTCCTTCGGCTACGGCTTCGGCAGCTCCGTCCTGTGCCCGCTGGCGGCCGGCGCCCGCGTCGCGCTCATCCGCGGCACGGTCGACGTCCACTCGCTGGTCGCCGCGATGCGGCGCCACCGGCCCACCGTGCTGTTCTCGGTGCCGCGCCTGTACGCGGCGCTGCTCGGCGCCGCCGAGACGGCCGACGTCTCCGCCGACTCGGTGCGGCTGTGCGTGGCGGCGGGCGAGAACCTGCCGGCCTCGCTCGGCGAACGGATCCGCACCGCCTTCGACGCCGAGCTGCTCAACGGGCTCGGTGCCACCGAGGTGCTCTACATCGTCGTCGGCACACCGCCGGGGCGGGAACTGCCGGGCACCTTCGGGGTCCCGGTGCCCGGCGTCACCGCGACCGTCCGCGCCGCGGACGGCATGCCGGTCGCCGACGGGGAGGAGGGACGGCTGCATATCGCCGGCCCGACGGTCGCCCTCGGCTACATCGGCCGGCCGGAGGCCGCTGCGGTCACCTTCGCCGACGGCGGCGTCTATACCGGTGACGTGGTGCGCCGCACGCCGGACGGCACGTTCACCCATCTCTGCCGCGCCGACGACCTGCTCAACCTGGGCGGTTACAAGGTCGTGCCGAGCGAGATCGAGGGGGTGGTCCGCGCCGCCGTGGGAGTCCAGGACTGCGTGGTGGTCGGCAGCCGCGACGCCGACGGCCTGGAGCAGGCCGTGCTGTACCTGGTCGCCTGCGCCGGGGCGGACGAGGACGTGGTCCGGCGCGCGGTGATGGCCGCTATCCGTGGCGGTCTCGCCGCCTACAAGCGGCCGGCCCGGCTGGAGTTCCTGGACAGGCTCCCGACCACTTCGACCGGAAAGCTGGCCGCCTTCGAGCTGAGGAAGCAGGCTGCACGACAGTGACCTGGGATATTACGGGTATGGGAGCCGTCGCGAACATCGGCGGCAATCCCCGGGAGATATTCGCCGCGCTCTGCGCCGGCCGTGAGAGCCGCACGCCCCTGAAGGCGTTCGACCCCGACAAGTACCGGGCTGCGTACGCCTACGAGATCGACGACCGGCCCGAGGGCGGTGGCGACGTGCCGCGGCGGGCCACCCGCTGGCTCACCACGGCCGTGCGCCAGGCGCTCGCCGACGCGGGCCTGGGTGAGGACCTGTCGCGGGTGCCGGTGCTGGTCGGGACCACCATGCGCGAGCAGCGCAGCGTCGAACTGTGGTGGCGTGACGGCGTCGAAGTCGGCCTGGGGGACTTGCACTTCGGCACCTCCCTGAGGGAGGAGTTCGGGGCGGTCACCACGTACACCTTCGCCAACGCCTGCTCCGCCACGCTCTACGCGCTCGGTATGGCCACCGACATGATCGAGCTCGGCATGACCGACACGGTCGTGGTCGCCGGCACCGACGCCGCGACCGAGAGCGCCTTCGGCACGCTCGACCGGGTACAGAACGAGACCCCCGACGCGCTGCGCCCCTTCGACACCTCGCACAAGGGCATGCTCATGGGCGAGGGCGCGGTCGCCGTCGTCGTCCAGCGCGCCGGCACCGGCCACGGGACCGTGCACGCCCGGGTACGCGGGGTGTCCATGAACTGCGACGCCCACCACGCCACCGCGCCCGACCCCGACGGGATCGGGCTGGCGGTGCGGGACGCCTATCGCAGGGCCGGGGTGCGGGCCGAGGACATCGACCTGCTGATGCTGCACGGCAGCGGTACGCCCAGGAACGACGTGACGGAGTCGAGCGTCCTGAGCCAGGTGTTCCAGGGCACCGGAGGCGGCCCGCTGATGACCGCGATCAAGGCGATGACGGGGCACACACTGGGCGGTTCGGGACTGCTCAGCCTCGTCATGGCGGTGCTCGCCATGCAGGAGGGCGTGGTACCTCCGGTCCTGGGGCTCACAGATCCGATCCCCGAGGCTGCGGGACTGCGCCTGGTGCGGGGCGAGCCCGCGGCCGGCGACCTGGCCATCGCGCAGATCGACGCGTTCGGCTTCGGCGGGATCAACGCCGTGGCGATTGTGGAGGCGGCCCGATGAGTACGACCAACAGCACACGCGCGACGGGTCCGGGCACCCGGGAGGTCGTCGTCACCGGCGTAGGACTGGCGCTCCCCGGCGTCGCGACGCCCGGCGACCTGCTCGGCCCCGTACCCGGCGAGGGCGGCTTCGACCTGTCCACCGGGCTCGGTGGTCGCGAGATGCGCCACAAGGACCGCGCGTCCCGGCTCGCCCTGCGCTCCGCCGAGTTCGCCCTCGACGACGCGGGGCTGACCGATGCCGACGCGACGTTCTCGGGCGTGGCCGACGCCACCGCCGTCGTGGTGAGCACCAACCTGGGCAACGTGGACAGCGTCTGCGAGGCCACCGACACCATCGCCAGGGTCGGCATCATGGGCCTCAGCCCGCTGGGCCTGCCGCAGACGTCGAGCAATGTCATCGCCGGCTGGGTGGCCATCCGCTACGGACTCCGCGGCCCGAACCTCACCGTCTGCAACGGCGTCACGAGCGGCTTGGACGCGCTGTGCTGGGCCCGGAACCTGATCGTGGCCGGGCGCGCCGAAGCAGCCGTCGTGGTCGGCGTCGAACCGGCCAACGACGTGGTGACGAAGCTGCTCGGTGAGCAGTCCACCGACGCGGCGGTCGCGTTGGTGCTCGAATCCGCGGATGCGGCGGCGTCCCGCGGCGCGCGGCCCCGCGCCACGATCGGCGGATACGCCCGCGCCGCGGACCTCCCCGCGGCGCTGGCCGCCGCCGGGGTGCCCGACAAGACGTCCATCGGGCTGTGGCTGGCCGACGGGCGCGTGTCCGAGCCGGCTGACACGCTCGCCGGCACCCGCCGGATCGATCTGGAGTCCCAGCTGGGCCCGCTGTCCGGGGCGTTGGGCGTCCTGCAGTGCGCCGCCGCGGTGGCCCATCTGGAGAGCGGCGCCACCCACAGCGTGCTCGCCACAGCGGGAAGCCCTGGTCACGACGCGGCCGCTGCTCTGCTGCTGGACCCGGTCCGGTCCTGACCGACCGACTTCATCTCCCCTTGAAGGAACGAAAGGAATACCCATGACCACCGCGACTGTGAACATCGAGGACCTCCGCGCCCTGATAGCCGGTGCCCTGGAGGCCGAGCCGGAAGAGGTCACCGACGAGGCTCACTTCACCGACGAGCTCGAGATCGACTCGCTGATGCTGCTGGAGATCTCGACCCGCGTGGAGAACACGTACGGCGTCCCGGTCGACGACGTGGTCATCAGCGGTGTCCACACCCTCGCCGAGCTGCACGCCTTCCTCACCTCCAAGCTCGCCGGCGAGCCGTCCGCATGAGCGACCACCTGACGGCCGCCCGACCCGTCGCACTCGTCTCAGGCGGCTCCCGGGGCATCGGACGCGCGATCGTGACCCGGCTCGCCGAGGACGGCTACGACATCGCGTTCTGCTACCACTCGCGCTCGGACGCCGCCGAGGAGACCGCCGAGGCGGCCGCCAAGCACGGCGCGCGCACCTTCGCCCGCCGAGTCGACATCGCCGACGCCGAGGCGACCCGGCGGTTCACCGCCGAGGCCGAGGCCGAACTCGGGCCGCTGGACGCCGTGGTGACCGCCGCGGGCATCACGCGGGACCGGCCGCTGGCGATGATGGACGACACCCAGTGGCAGGACGTCGTCCGCACCAACCTCGACGGCACGTACCACGTCTGCCGTGCCTCCATCCAGTCACTGATCAAGCGCCGGACCGGTGCGATCGTCACGCTGTCGTCGATCGCCGGTGTGTACGGCGGCGTGGGGCAGACCAACTACTCGGCCTCCAAGGCGGGCATCATCGGCTTCACCCGCGCCCTCGCCAAGGAGTACGGCAAGTTCGGCGTGCGGGCGAACTCGGTGGCACCGGGCTTTATCGACACCGACATGACCTCGGCGGTGCCGGAGGCAGCCAGAAAGAAGTACCTGGGCCAGATCCCGCTGGGCCGCTTCGGTGCCCCGGACGACGTGGCCGACCTGGTCTCGTTCCTCGTCTCGGACCGCGCCGCCTACATCACCGGCCAGGTCCTGGGCATCGACGGCGGACTCGCGATCTGAGGGAGGGATTGTCATGAAGCACGTGGAACCCGAGGTCTTCCTCGTGGCGAGCCCCCGCGTCGACTACGCGGCGATGGCTGAGTATCTGCGCGAGGTCGGCGGCGAGAGCTGGCTGCAGCGCCTGGACAGCGGTGCGCTCGACGACCACCTCAACGATCCGCAGAACCTCGCCGAGTTCGCGGGCCGGGCCTGCTACCGCTCGTGGGAGCCGGGGCTGAACCCCAACGTGGTCCGCATCCGTGCCGACCAGGACCAGTACCTGGGCAACATCCTGGCCAGCGCGCACGGGTCGGTCCTCGAACACGTCAGTTTCACCTTCGCGCTGCACAACGTGAGCCGGGTGCTGACGCACGAACTGGTCCGCCACCGCGCCGGTGTCGCCGTGTCCCAGGAGTCGCTGCGCTTCGTGCGGCTCCAGGAGCTGCCGTTCTGGTTCCCGGAGTGGGCGCGCGAGGACCCGGAGCTGATGGCCCGGGCCACCGAGATGCTGGAGCGGATGGAAGAGTTCCAGCACTGGATGACGGAGCACTTCCAGCTGGACGCCGAAGGACTGCCCTTCAGCGAGAAGAAGCACAAGACGTCCTTCATGCGCAGGTTCGCCCCCGATGGGGTGGCCACCGGTCTCGTCTGGACCGCGAACGTGCGCGCCCTGCGACACATGATCGAGGCCCGCACAGCACCGGGCGCCGAGGAGGAGATTCGTCTCCTGTTCGACCGGATCGGGCAGCTCATGCGGCAGGAGGCCCCGGCGCTGTTCTCGGACTACGAGGTGGTGGACGGAGCCTGGGTCCCGAAGTGGCGCAAGGTCTGACCCGCCTTGTCGCGCGCATCCGTCCGAACCGGTACGCAGCCGGCCCGGCGTGTCCGCCAGGACCGCCGGGCCCGGCCCCAGAAAGCGAGTACTCCCATGTCTGTTTCCAGCGCCCCGGCGACGCCCGCCGGATCCGGTGCCGGGCCTGCCGCCACGCCGGAGGAGATCCTGGCCCGCGCCAAGGCCGCCGCACCGGAGCTGGCCGCCCGTGCCGAGGAGATCGAGGAGGCCCGGCGCCTTCCCGACGACATCGTCCGACTGCTGCGTTCCACCGGCGTCTTCGGCATGGCCTACCCTGCCTCGTGGGGCGGCCCGGTGCTCACCCCGGTCCAGCAGACCGAGGTGATCGAGGCGCTGGCGACCGGTGACGCCTCCGCCGCGTGGTGCGCCATGGTCGGCATGGACAGCGGTCTGTTCGCCGGTTTCATGGCCGAGCCGGCCGCCCGCGAGCTCTTCCCCGACCTCGACATGATCACGGCCGGGGCCATCCCTCCGAAGGGCCGGGCCGACCGGGTCCCCGGCGGCTACCGCGTCAACGGCGACTGGCAGTTCGGCAGCGGCATCACGCACTGCGACCGGGTCATCGCCGGCGTGCTCGTGTACCGGGACGGCGAGCCGGAGCCCAACCCACTGCCGGTCGGCGGCCGCGCGCACTGGCGGATCATCGTCGCCCGGCCGGACCAGTTCGAGATCTCCGACACGTGGTACACCACGGGGCTGGCGGGCAGTGGCAGCCGGGATTACCGGGCCAAGGACCTGTTCGTGCCCGAGGAGCACACCTTCAGCTTCGCCAACCCCGTCGTGCCGAGCCCGGCCGCCACCCCCGACTCGATCCTGAGGACCATGCCCGGCGTCCCCCTCGGCGTCGCCCGCGCCGCCCTGGACCACGTACGGGAGATGGCGAAGAAGCGCGTCGACCGTCCGACCCGTCAGCCCTGGCCGCAGAACTACCGGGTGCAGATGGCGATCGCCCAGTGCGAGTCGGACCTGCTGGTCGCGCGGCATGGGGTGTACGGCACGCTGCACCGGCAGTGGGAACTGCTGCAGGCCGGCGCGGAGATCGGCCCCGACGAGCAGGTCGCCGTGGCGCTCGCCCGCGTCAACGCCTTCCGCGCGGCGCGGACCATCGTGTCCAGCCTGTTCGATCTGGTCACCACGGCCGCGATCTACAAGCCCTCGCCGCTCGACCGCTGGCTGCGCGACCTCAACGCGATGTGCCAGCACGCCACCGTGCAGGACCAGATCCTGCAGTCCGCCGGCGCGATCCTGCTGGGCGGCAAGCCGCAGAACCCGCTCGCCCTGGGGCTCCCGGAGTAGCCGGCCCGAGGGCCCCGCCCACGGTCGGCCGTTCGGCCGCACGTACGCAGTTTATCGTGACAGCGCCCCTGCCCGGGGCCGAGACGCCAGTCAAGGGAGCACGTTCCACGTGGAGACGACCGAGTATCTGACCGACGGCGGGGTGCGGGTGATGCGCACCGCCACGCCGGTGGACCCGGACCGCGAGAGCGGGGTCTTCCGCGAGCTCGTGGCGGCCGTCGAGAACCGCCGGGGCGGAGTGCTGAGTTCGGGGGTCGAGTACCCCGGGCGGTACAGCCGCTGGCATATGGCCTACGTCGACCCGTGCCTGGAGTTCACCTCGCGCGGGCTGCGCCTGACCGCCCGGGCCCTGAACGAGCGGGGCCGCGTCCTGCTGCCCATCGTGGCCGCCGCCTTGGAGAGCGCGGGAGAGGTCTCGCACGGCGACGGTACGGCCGAGGTGACGGTCCTCGCCGATGACCGACTGGCCGCCGAGGAGGACCGTACCCGCCGGCCCACGGTGTTCACCGCCCTGCGTGCGGTGACCTCGGCGCTGCGCTGCAACGACCCCTACCTCGGCCTCTACGGCGCGTTCGGCTACGACCTCGTGCACCAGTTCGAGAGCATCAGGGTCAGCCGGGAACGGCCCGCCGACCAGCGCGACATCGTGCTGCACCTGGCCGACGAGATGATCATCGTGGACCGTCAGCGGGAGACCAGCGCCCGGCTCTCCTACGACTTCGTCGTCGACGGCGTCTCCACAGTCGGCCTCGCCCGCACCACCGAACCCACCCCCGCCCCGGCCGACCGGGAGCCGCCCGCCCAGCCCGTGCCCGGTCGCTACGCCCAGCTGGTGCGCGACGCCAAGGAGAGGTTCCGGTGCGGCGACCTCTTCGAGGTCGTCCCCAGCCATGAGATGTACGAGCGCTGCGACTCCGCCGTCGCCGCCTACGACCGGCTGCGCCGCCGCAACCCGGCACCGTACGAGTTCCTCTTCAACCTGGGCGACTGCGAGTATCTGGTGGGTGCCTCCCCGGAGATGTTCGTCCGGGTCCGCGGCCACCGGGTCGAGACCTGCCCGATCTCCGGGACGGTCGCCCGCGGCTCGGACGCGTTGGAGGACGCGGAGAACATCCGGGAGCTGCTCAACTCGGCCAAGGACGAGTCCGAGCTGACCATGTGCACCGACGTGGACCGCAACGACAAGGCGCGGATCTGCGTACCGGGATCCGTCAAGGTCATCGGACGCCGCCAGATCGAGCTCTACTCGCGCCTCATCCACACCGTTGACCACGTCGAGGGCCGGCTGCGCCCCGGGTACGACGCCTTCGACGCCTTCCTCACCCACATGTGGGCGGTCACCGTGACCGGCGCGCCGAAAAGCTGGGCGATGCAGTTCATCGAGGACCACGAGGAGTCCCCGCGCCGGTGGTACGGAGGCGCGGTCGGCTTCGTCGGTTTCGACGGCTCGATGAACACCGGACTCACCATCCGCACCGCGCAGATCCGCGACGGCGTGGCCGCGGTACGCGCCGGGGCGACCCTGCTGTACGACTCCGACCCCGACGCCGAGGAGCGCGAGACCCACCTCAAGGCCCTTGCCCTGCGGGAAGCCCTCACCGCGACCCACGCCGGAGCGGTTCGGACACCGAAGCCGGCTCCGGGCAGCGAGGCGAAGGTCCTGCTCGTCGACCACGAGGACTCCTTCGTACACACGCTCGCCGACTACTTCCGCTGCGCGGGCGCCCAGGTGACGACGCTGCGGCACGGCTTCCCGTACGCGATGCTCGACGGGATTCGGCCCGACCTCGTGGTGCTCTCCCCTGGACCCGGCCGCCCCAAGGACTTCGCCTGCGCGGACCTGCTCGACGAGGTCTATGCGCGGGACATCCCGGTGTTCGGCGTGTGCCTGGGGCTGCAGGCGATGGTCGAGCACGCCGGCGGCGAGCTGTCCCAGCTGGACACCCCGGTGCACGGCAAGCCCGGCCGGGTCGCCGTCCTGGGCGGCGCCCTGTTCGAGGGGCTGCCCGCCGAGTTCACGGCCGCGCGCTACCACTCCCTGTACATCAGGCCGGAACTGGCCGGTCCGTTCGAGGTCACCGCGCAGACCGGTGACGTCGTCATGGCCATCGAGGACCGCGTCCACCGCCGCTACGCGGTGCAGTTCCACCCGGAATCGATCCTCACCGCCACCCACAACGCCGGCCACCGCATCATCAGCAACGTGCTGAAGCTCACCGTTCCCCGCCACTCGCGGAACGGCGGGCCGACGGCGGGTCCGGCCGGCCGGCCGGCGACCGCTCACGCCTGATCGACGAAGTGAGAGAACCATGCAGCAGCAGACCGTGAAGGTCGTCGGAATCGGGGGTTCGCCCCGGCCGCACTCCACCGCGGAGCGGGCGCTTCGCACGGTGTTGGCGGAGGCGCGGCGCCTGGGCGCGGAGACCAGCCTGATCGGCGGAGCCGAGCTGGTGCTCCCGGTCTACGACCCGCGCGAGGAGATCCGTTCGCCGCAGGCGCTGCGCCTGATCGCCGAGGTCGCCTCGGCGGACGGCATTGTCATCGCCAGCCCGGCCTATCACGGCACCGTCTCCGGCCTGGTCAAGAACGCCCTCGACTACCTGGAGGAGCTGCGCGGCGACGCCCAGCCCTATCTGAGCGGCCGTGCCGTCGGCCTCCTGGCAGTCGGACAAGGCTGGCAGGGCGCGGTCTCCACGCTGGGGACGCTGCGCACCGTCACCCACGCTCTGCGCGGCTGGCCGACCCCGCTCGGGGTCGCTGTCAACAGCGAGGCGGTGGCCTTCGACGCGGACGGCCGCTGCGACCACCCGCGCATCCAGGCACAGTTGACGGCCATGGCCGGTCAGGTGGTGGAGTTCGCCCGCTCGCGCCGCGTCGCCGCGCCCGTTCCGGCTCAGGAGGTCGTGGCGGGCGCCGGAAGGGCGGCACGGTGACGACGGGGACCCCGAACCGAGCCGGGTATGACGACGCACGCCCGGTGACGACCGGCCCGGTCATCCGCCCCAGACAGCCGGCCGACCCGGCGGTCCGCCTGTTCATGTTCCACCACGCCGGCGGCTCGCATCTGCTCTACCGGGGCTGGGCGGCGCACTTCCCCGAGGACTGGGAGATCTGTCTGCTGGAGGCCCCCGGGCGGGGCCGGCTGCAGGCGCTGCCGTTGATCGACGACTGCGACCGGCTGGTCGACTACTTCCACACCGCCCTCGCCCCGTGGCTCGACCGGCCGTTCGGGTTCTTCGGCCACAGCATGGGATCGCTCGTCGCCTACCAGCTCACCCGCCGGCTCGTCCGCGAGGGCGGCCCGCTCCCCGACTGGCTGGGCGTGTCCGCGTACGGCGCCCCGCGGGGTGAGGCCGGCGCCGACGGCCGCCGCCATCTGATGTCCGACGACGAACTGCGCGACTGGTTGCGGAACGCGGGCGGCAGCCCCCCGCAGCTGCTCGACAACGACGTCATCTGGCGCAAGTTCGGTCCGGTGTTCCGCGGCGACTTCAAGCTCGTGGACACCTGGACTCCGCCCCGAGACCCCGAACCGCTGCCCGTCCCGATCTCAGTCTTCGGGGGCCGCGACGACGTCCTCATCGGCGAAGACCGACTGCTGGCCTGGCGGACGTTCACGCGGGACTTCCGCGGACTCGAGATGTACGAAGGCGACCACTTCTACCTGACGGATCACCGCCGGCCCCTCGCCGCCACCATCACGGCCGCGATGCGGGCCGCCGCTCCAGTTCGCTGACGCCATGCCCGCCTGCCTCTTGGAGAAAGGGAACGTGAATGCCCGAGACCGTGGACAGCACCCTTGAGGAGCGGTACCTCCAGGTCGCCCGACTGGACCAGACCATTATCGACCTGGTCAAGGAGCGCACCGACCTGTGCCGGGAGCTGGCCTCCCAGCGCCGCGCCGTCGGAGGCCCTGCCATCGAGCTCTCCCGGGAGAACGCAGTCCTCCACCGCTACCACCAGGCGCTCGGCCCCATCGGTACCTCGCTGGGGATGCTTCTCACGGAACTGGGGCGACGGGACTGATCCGTCGCTCGGAGCGTGCACAATGACCGAGGTGATCCGAGGTGAGTGGTGGATCAGAGGATGGCATGCGTTAGCGTGGCAGGCGTTGATGGCGAGCCCCGTGCTGGTTCGTGCTGGGTGTAGAGGCGCAGTAGGGATAAACGTGCAGGTCAGAGCAATTTCATGAAAATACTGCACACTTCCGACTGGCATCTCGGCCGGGCCTTCCACCGGGTGAACATGCTCGGAGCCCAGGCCGAGTTCATCGGCCATCTCGTCACCACCGTGCGGGAGCGCGCGGTGGACGCGGTGGTCGTGTCGGGGGATGTGTACGACCGCGCGGTTCCGCCGCTCGCCGCCGTCGAGCTGTTCGACGACGCCCTGCACCGGCTGGCCGACCTCGGTGTGCCGACGGTGATGATCTCCGGCAACCACGACTCGGCACGCCGCCTCGGCGTGGGCGCCGGGCTGATCGGGCGGGCGGGCATCCATCTGCGGACCGACCCGTCGGCCTGCGGCACGCCCGTCGTGCTGCGGGACGCCTTCGGGGAGGTGGCCTTCTACGGGCTGCCGTATCTCGAACCCGCCCTGGTGAAGGATGAGTTCGGGGTGGAGAAGGCCGGGCACGAGGCGGTGCTGGCCGCCGCCATGGACCGGGTCCGCGCCGACCTCGCCACACGCCCGCCGGGCACCCGGTCCGTCGTCCTCGCCCACGCCTTCGTCACCGGCGGCGAGGCCAGCGACAGCGAGCGGGACATCACCGTCGGCGGAGTCGCCGCCGTCCCGGCCGGCGTCTTCGACGGTGTCGACTACGCCGCGCTGGGGCATCTGCACGGCTGCCAGACCATCACCGAGCGCGTGCGCTACTCCGGCTCCCCGCTGCCGTACTCCTTCTCGGAGGCCGGGCACCGCAAGAGCATGTGGCTCGTCGACCTCGACGCCGACGGCGCGGTGACCGCCGAGCGCGTCGACTGCCCGGTGCCGCGCCCGCTGGCCCGCATCCGGGGCACCCTGGAGGACCTGCTCGCCGACCCGGAGCTGGCGCGGCACGAGGAGGCGTGGGTCGAGGCGACCCTCACCGACGTGGTCCGCCCGGCCGAGCCCATGGCCCGCCTCACCGAGCGCTTCCCGCACACCCTCAGCCTCGTCTTCGCCCCGGAACGCGCGCCCGACGACCCCGACGTGTCCTACGCCCGCCGCCTCGCCGGCCGCAGCGACCAGCAGATCGCCGAGGACTTCGTCGCGCACGTCCGCGGCGCCGGACCCGACACCCGGGAACGGACGGTCCTGCGGGAGGCGTTCGACGCGGTCCGCGCGGACCAGGCGGTGCGGGAGGTGGCCCGATGAGGGCGCCAGCGGCACGTCGGCTCCCTGGAGCCAGCCCGGCGGCAGGGCACGCGGCCCGTATGCCGTTCCTCGCCCCGGAGGCCGCCCGATGAGGCTGCACCGGCTCGACATCACCGCCTTCGGGCCCTTCGGCGGCTCCCAGAGCGTCGATTTCGACGCGCTGTCCGCCGCCGGGCTGTTCCTGCTGCACGGGCCGACCGGCGCGGGCAAGACATCCGTGCTGGACGCGGTGTGCTACGCGCTCTACGGCTCCGTGCCGGGCGCCCGGCAGAGCGGCCAGGGCACCGGCCTGCGCAGCGACCACGCGGCGCCGGGCACCCGCACGTCGGTGACGCTGGAGCTGACCGTCGCCGGCCGGCGGCTGGAGATCACCCGGCAGCCGCCCTGGGAGCGCCCCAAGAAGCGCGGCACCGGCACCACCCTGGACAAGGCCCAGACCTGGCTGCGCGAGTACGACGCCGCGGCCGGCGGCTGGCGGGACCGCAGCCGCTCGCACCAGGAGATCGGCGAGGAGATCACCCAGCTGCTCGGCATGAGCCGGGAGCAGTTCTGCCAGGTGGTGCTGTTGCCGCAGGGCGACTTCGCGCGCTTCCTGCGCGCCGACGCCGAGGCCCGCGGCAAGCTGCTCGGCCGGCTCTTCGACACCCAGCGCTTCGCCGAGGTCGAGAAGCGGCTCGCCGACCGCCGCCGCGCCACCGAGGCCGACGTCCGCGACGGCGACGCGGCCCTGCTCGCCGACGCCCACCGGATGCAGCAGGCGGCGGGTGGCGCCCTGGACCTGCCCGAGCTGGCCCCCGGCGACCCCGGCCTGGCCGACGCCGTGCTCGGCGCCGCCGCCATCGCCCGCAGCACCGCCCGCGAAGAGCTGACCGTCGCCCAGAGCCGCCTCGCCGCCGCCGAGTCCGCACGGGCCGCCGCCGACCGCGCCCTGGACGACGTACGCGAACTGGCCCGCCTGCAAAGGCGGTTCACCGAAGCCCGGGAGAGGTCCCTCCTCCTGGAGGAACGGGCCGACGCCCACCGCGAGGCGCAGGCCCGGATGGAGCGCGCCCGCAAGGCCGAGGCCGTGGCCCCCGCCCTGGAGCTGCGGGAGTCCGCCGACGCCGAGCACCGCCGCGCGGTCGCCGCCGAGGCCCAGGCGCGAGCGGCGCTGCCCGAGCGGTACGCCGACGCCGGTGCCGCCGGGCTGGCCGCCGACGCCCGCCGGGCCGCCGAGGAGCTGGGCGGACTGGAATCGGCCCGCCGCGGGGAGCGCCGGCTCGCCGATCTCGTTGCCGAACGCGGCGGCCTCGACCGCCAGGAGCGCGCCGACGGGGAGATCCTTCAGGAGGCCGAGTCCTGGCTCGCCGGATGGGAGACCACCCGCGCGGAGCTGAGGTCCCGCATCGAGTCCGCGCAGGAGGCCGCGGGGCGGGCGGAGCAGCTCGCCGAGCGGCGCGAACCCGCCCGGCGGCGGCTGGACGCGGCCCGGCAGCGGGACCGGCTCGCCGGTGAGGCGGACGCCGCCGAGCGGCAGGCCCTCGCCGCCGCCCACGACGCTGTCGAGGCCCGCGCCCACTGGCTCGACCTCAAGGAACAGCGGCTGAACGGCATCGCCGCCGAACTCGCCGCGAACCTCGTCGACGGCGAGCCCTGCGCCGTCTGCGGCGCCACCGACCACCCCGCCCCGGCCCGCAAGGTCGCCGGGCACGTCGACCGGGAGACGGAGGAGCGCGCCCTCGCCGCCTACCAGCGCGCCGACGAACAGCGCGCCGAGGACGAACGGCGCCTGGCAGCCGTACGCGAGGCGCTGGCCGCCGCCACCGCCGAGGCCGGGGACACCCCGGCCGGTGAACTCGCCCGCGCGGCCGAGGAGCTGGAGCGGCAGTACCAGCAGGCGCGCGCGGCCGCCTCCGCGCTGCACGCCGCCCAGGAGGAGCTGCGCCACGCCGAGCAGGAGCACGAGCGGCGTACCACCGCCCGGCAGCAGGCCGCCGTCCGGGCCGCCGCCCGCGTCGGCCACCGGGAGCGGCTGGAGAGCGAACGGGCCGCGCTGGAGGAGGAACTGGCGCAGGCGCGGGGTACGGCGGACAGCGTGGCCGCACGCGCCGCCCAGCTGGAGCGGTGGGCGGCCAGGCTCACCGAGGCCGCCGAGGCCGCCCGCACCGCCGAGGACACCGCCCAGCGCCTCAAGGACGCCGACGCACGGCTCGCCGACGCGGCCTTCCGGGCCGGTTTCGACACCCCGCAGGCCGCGGCCGCCGCCCTCCTCGACGACACCGCCCATCGCGAGCTGCAACGGCGCCTTGACGCCTGGCAGGCCGAGGAGGCCGCCGTCCGCGCGGTGCTCGCCGAGGCCGACACCGCCGCCGCGGCCGGGCGGCCGCCCGCCGACCTCGCCTCCGCCGAGCAGGCCGCCGCCGAGGCGGAACGCCGGGTGCGGGAGGCCGCCTCCGCGCGGGACGCCGCCGCCCGCCGCTGCGCCGAACTCGACCGGCTCTCCGCCCACGCGGCCACGGGCGCCCGCCGGCTGGCCCCGCTGCGCGAGGAGTACGACCGGGTGGCCCGGCTGGCCGGACTCGCGGCCGGCACCTCCGCGGACAACGAGCGCCGGATGCGCCTGGAGGCCTACGTCCTCGCCGCCCGCCTGGAGCAGGTCGCCGCCGCCGCGACCGTACGGCTGCAGCGCATGTCGTCCGGGCGCTACACCCTGGTGCACTCCGACGACCGGGCCGGGCGCGGCCGCAGCGGGCTCGGACTGCATGTCGTCGACGCCTGGACCGGACGCGAGCGGGACACGGCGACCCTGTCCGGCGGCGAGACCTTCTTCGCCTCCCTCGCCCTCGCCCTCGGCCTCGCCGACGTCGTCACCGACGAGGCGGGCGGGGTCCGCCTGGACACCCTCTTCATCGACGAGGGCTTCGGCAGCCTCGACGACCAGACGCTGGACGAGGTGCTGGACGTGCTCGACTCACTGCGCGAGCGCGACCGCAGCGTCGGCATCGTCAGCCATGTCGCCGATCTGCGGCGGCGGATCCACGCGCAGCTGGAGGTCGTCAAGGGCAGATCCGGGTCGGCGCTGCGGCAGCGGGGGCACTGAACCTCACTGCACTGAACCTCACTGCACCGAACCTCGCCGACCTCACCGGCCTCACTGGCCGAGCGGGCGCCGGGGCAGCGGCGAGGAGTAGACGACACTCGTGGTCACCGAGCCCAGCGCCCCGATCCGCCCCGAGACCTCCTCCAGGTGCCGCATCGAGCGCGCGGCCACCTTGATGACGAAGCAGTCGTCGCCGGTGACGTGGTGCGCCTCCAGGATCTCCGGGGTCGCGGCGACCAGGTCGTGGAAGGGCTTGTAGTTGCCGTTCGGGTAGCGCAGTCGGACGAACGCGAGGATCGGCAGGCCCAGCCGCTCGGGGTCCACCACGGCCGCGTACCCCTGGATGACGCCCGCCTCCTCCAGTCGGCGCACCCGCTCGGTCACGGCGCTCGGGGACATGGAGACGGCCCGGGCCAGCTCGGCGAAGCTGGCCCGGCCCTCCCGCTGGAGGACGTCGAGGATGCGCCAGTCGGTGGCGTCCGGGGAAAACGCGGTCATGTCCGAGGGATAGCAGGGGAATCCCCGGCCGATCAAGGGTCGGACCGTGGAACGGCCCTTCAGGAAGATGATCAACGACCGTAGATTTCTGGTCATCGGACCCCACGGGGTCGGACACCACCAGCAAGGGAGCCCTGCGATGACCGCCGCCACCGCCGCCAACCCCGTCCTGCGCGTCGCCCCCGCCGCCCCGGCCGAGGCCGCCGCCTACTTCCGGGCCAGCCTCGTCTTCCACGCCGACGTCTCCGACGTGGCCGCCGCGCTCGCCGCCGACGGCGACCCGGGCTTCGTGGTGCTGGACTCCCGTTCCACCGCGGCCTGGGACCAGGGCCACATCCCCGGCGCGGTCCACCTGCCGACCGCGCTCATCCCGGAGCAGGCCGAGCAGCTGCTCGACAAGTCGGTGCCGGTCGTGACGTACTGCTGGGGACCCGGCTGCAACGGAGCCACCCGCGCCGCCCTCGCCCTCGCCGAACTGGGCTACCAGGTCAAGGAGATGCTGGGCGGCTTCGAGTACTGGGCGCGCGAGGGCTTCGAGTTCGAGACTTGGCAGGGCCCCGACCGGCGCGCGGCGGACCCGCTGACGGCGCCGGCCGACTCCGAGGACTGTGGCTGCTGAGGCCTCCGGCGGGGCGCGGGAAAAAGACCGCCTGCGGAGCTGCGCGCCCCCGCCGTCCGGCGGGGGCGGGCCGTGGGGTCTGGTCGCGCAGTTCCCCGCGCCCCTGGGCGGGGCGCGCCGCGCGGCGGCTCAGAGGCGTGCCAGCTCGTCCACCAGGTCGTCCAGGCCCAGTGACCCCTGGGACAGTGCCGCCATGTGCCAGGCCTTGAGGTCGAAGGCGTCGCCGTGTCGCTCGCGCGCCTTCTCCCGGCCCAGGAGCCAGGCCCGCTCGCCCAGCTTGTAGCCGATCGCCTGGCCCGGGATCGTCAGATAGCGGGTCAGCTCGCTCGACACGAAGTCCGCCGGACGGCTGCTGTGCGCGCCGAAGAACTCCTCGGCCAGATCCGGTGTCCACCGCTCGCCCGGATGGAACGGCGAGTCCGCCGGGATCTCCAGCTCCAGGTGCATGCCGATGTCGACGATCACCCGGGCCGCCCGCATCATCTGCGCGTCGAGATAGCCGAGCCGCACCTCGGCGTCGGTGAGGAAGCCCAGCTCGTCCATCAGCCGCTCCGCGTACAGCGCCCAGCCCTCGGCGTTGGCGCTCACCATGCCGACGGACGCCTGGTAGCGGGACAGGTTCCCGGCGACGTGCACCCACTGCGCCAGCTGGAGGTGATGGCCGGGCACGCCCTCGTGGTACCAGGTGGAGACCAGGTCGTAGACCGGGAACCGGGTCAGTCCCATCGTCGGCAGCCAGGTGCGGCCCGGGCGGGAGAAGTCCTCCGACGGGGATGTGTAGTACGGGGCGGCGGCGCCGCCGGGCGGGGCGATGCGCGACTCCACCCTCCGCACCCGTTCGGCGAGTTCGAAGTGGGTGCCGTCCAGCGCCTCGATCGCCTGGTCCATCAGGCCCTGGAGCCACTCCCGGACCTCGTCGACGCCCTCGATGTGCCGGCCGTGCTCGTCGAGGTGCGCGAGCGCGACCCACGGCGTCTCGGCGCCCGGCAGGATCTTCTCGGCTTCCTTCCGCATCTCGCCGAGGAGGCGGTGGAACTCCGACCAGCCGTACGCGTACGCCTCGTCCAGGTCCAGGTCGGTGCCGTTGTAGTAGCGCGACCAGCGGGCGTAGCGCTCGCGGCCCACCGTGTTCGGGGCGCCCTCGACGGCCGGGGCGTACACGTCGCGCATCCAGTCCCGCAGCTCCGCCACGGCCGCGGTCGCCTCCCGCGCGGCCTTGTCCAGCTCGGTGCGCAGGGCCTCGGGGCCCGCGGCGGCGAAGTCCTCGAACCAGCCGCGGCCGGAGCCGGTGTCCGCCCACTCGGCCAGCTGCTCGATGAACACGGCGGTCGGGCGCGGGCCCGCGTACAGCGTGCGGTCCAGGCCGAGCGCCAGGGACTCGCGGTAGCCCGCCAGCGCGGCCGGCACCGCCCGCAGCCGCTCGGCGATCGCCGCCCAGTCCTCCTCGGTGTCCGCCGGGGTCACCGTGAACACCTCGCGCACCTGATGGGCGGCCGTGCCCATGTTGCCGACCGCGCGGAGCCCCTCGTCGGCCTCGTGCACGGCCAGTTCGGCGGTCAGCCGCTCCCGCAGCAGCCGGGCGCAGCGGCGCTCGATGTCACTGTCCGCGCCGGGCCGGCGCTCGGCCTCGTCGAGCCGCGCCAGCGTCCGGCGGGCCAGCTCCGCCAGCGCCTCCTGGCCCGCGGGCGAGGTGTCGGGCAGCCGGCTCGAACTCTCCTTCACCCCCAGGTAGGTGCCGGTCACCGGGTCGAGGGCGATGAGCTCGTCGACGTAGGCGTCGGCGACCTCGCGGGGCAGCGGGCTCTGTGGGGTCTGTGGCATGCGGACCATCCTCGTACGACGTCCGGGCACCGTCACCGGGATTGCGCCGAGGGCGAAGGCGAAGGCGGCAGCAGCGGGCCGCAGTCCCACTGCTGGAAGATCAGCCGGGTCTCCACGCGCGCCACCTCGCGGCGGGCCGTGAACTCGTCCAGGACCAGCCGTTGCAGGTCCGCCATGTCGGCGACAGCGACATGGACGAGGTAGTCGTCCGGGCCGGTGAGATGGAAGACGGTCCGCGATTCCGGCAGGGCCCGGATCCGCTCCACGAACGGTCCCACCAGCTCCCGCCGGTGCGGTCTGACCTGCACCGACAGCAGCGCTTCGAGACCGCGCCCGAGCTTGGCCGGATCCAGCCGCAGCTGATGCCCGAGGATCACGCCCGCACGGCGCAGCCGGGTCACCCGGTCCAGGCAGGTCGACGGCGCGACCCCGACCTGCGCGGCGAGGTCCCGGTAGGTCGTCCGGGCGTCGTTCTGCAACAGCCGCAACAGATGGAGATCCACCGGATCCAGTACGACAGATTCGGCCACTCGCCGAACGTAACACGGGATCGAACGATCCGGCACCGGTCGGTGTTCACCCTCTCCGCCATGGAGTCAGCGCGCACACAGATACCCACCCGTACCAGAGCACTGGCCACCGAGGCCGTGCACGCCGGCCGCGACGACCTCGCCGAGCTGGGCCTGCACGTCCCGCCGATCGATCTGTCGACCACCTACCCCTCCGCCGACAGCCGCGCCGAGGCGGCCCGGATCGACGCGTTCGCCGCGACCGGCGCCGAGCCGGACGGCCCGCCCGTCTACGCCCGCCTCGGCAACCCCACCGTCGCCCGCTTCGAGACCGCCCTCGCCCGTCTGGAGGGCACCGAGGCCGCCGTCGCGTTCGCCAGCGGCATGGCCGCGCTCAGCGCGGTCCTCCTCGTCCGGGCCTCGCTCGGCCTGCGGCACGTCGTGGCCGTACGTCCCCTGTACGGATGCAGCGACCATCTGCTCACCGCCGGTCTGCTCGGCACCGAGGTCACCTGGACCGACCCGGCCGGGATCGCGGAGGCGCTGCGCCCGGACACCGGGCTCGTCCTCGTCGAGTCCCCGGCCAACCCGACCCTCGCCGAACTCGATCTGCGGGCCATCGCCCACGCCTGCGGCTCCGTGCCGCTGCTGGCGGACAACACCTTCGCCACGCCCGTGCTGCAGCGCCCCGTCGAGCACGGCGCGCGGCTGGTGCTGCACAGCGCCACCAAGTACCTCGGCGGCCACGGCGACGTCCTGGCCGGAGTGGTCGCCTGCGACGAGGAGTTCGCGGGACGGCTGCGCCAGGTCAGGTTCGCCACCGGCGGGGTCCTGCACCCGCTGGCCGGCTATCTGCTGCTGCGCGGCCTCGCCACCCTGCCGGTCCGGGTGCGCGCGGCCTCCGAGAACGCCGCCGAACTCGCCCGCCGGCTCGCCGTCGACCCGCGGGTCGACCGGGTGCACTACCCGCGCATCGGTGGCGCGATGGTCGCCTTCGAGACGCTCGGCGACCCGCACGCCGTCATCGGCGGCGTCAAGCTCATCACCCCCGCGGTCAGCCTCGGCAGCGTGGACACCCTCATCCAGCACCCCGCGTCCATCAGCCACCGCATCGTGGACGCCGACGACCGCCGGGGCGCCGGCGTCAGCGACCGGCTGCTGCGCCTGTCGGTGGGCCTGGAGGACGTCGACGACCTGTGGGCCGACCTGGACCGGGCCCTGGGGTGAAAACGAGCGAACGGCCCGGCGTGGCCGGGCCGTTCACCAGGAGCGGCGGCGGTCAGTCGCCCACGGCCACCGCGGCCGTCTCCAGCCGGGCCGTGATCACCAGGGTGCCCTCCTCGATCTGGTAGTCGAGGGGCAGGCCCAGGCCGCGCATCGCGGCCACCATGCCGGTGTTGGAGGCCTGGGTGACCGCGTACACGCTCTCGCAGCCCGCCTCGCGCGCCATGGCCACCAGGCGGCCCAGCAGTTCGGCGCCGATGCCGCGCCGCTGCCAGGCGTCCTCGACGAGCAGCGCGACCTCCGTCTCGTCCCCGTCCCACAGCAGATGGCCGAGGCCGACGATCCGCCCCGAGGCGGTCTGCACGGCGAGGGTGCGGCCGAAGCGCGGGGAGAGCAGATGGTTGAGATAGCGGTCCGCGTCGCCGACCGGCCCGTGGTAGCGCATGGCGAGGGTGCGCGACGAGCAGCGCTCGTGCATCTCCTTCGCCGCCTCCAGATCGCCGGTGTCGGCCCGGCGCACGGTGATGGCGTCGCCTTCCGGCAGGGTCAGCACGTCCTGGCTGCGCGGGATCCGCGGACCGAGCCGCGAGTCCAGCTCCACCAGCGCCCGGGCCCGTGCGAACTCGGTCGGGGTGAACGGCAGATACGGCCGCTCCACGGTGATCACGCCGCCCTCCGGGGCCCGCAGCCGCATCACGGTGTCCTCCAGCACGCCCTCCACCGGTACGGCGTCGGTGCGCCCGGCAGGGGTGGCGGGCAGCTGGCGGATGGTGCAGCGGCCGAGCAACTGGCGTATGGCGAGTGGGAGTTCGGCCGCGTCCAGGGCGGTGCGGGTGGCCAGGCCCAGGATCCGGGTCGGGGCGTCCACCAGGTCGTGGGCGTCGGCCCGCTCGATCCAGGTCCCGGTGCCACCGGCCAGCGACACCGCCCGGGTGATCTCACCGGCCGTGAGCGTCTCTGGGGCGCGCAGCAGGAACTCGTCCACCGTGCCGTGGCCCAGCGGATGCGTCTGGAGGCTCAGGATGTCGACCCGGTGGCCGGCGAGGGCCGTGCACAGCGCGGCCAGCGACCCCGGCTCGTCCCGTACGGTCGTCCGCAGCCGCCACAGCGCGCTCTGCCCGGACACGCCCTCGGGCGTGCCCTCCGTCGGCCCGGCCTGCCGCTCGGCGGTGCTCGGCCGGGCGCCGGTATCACCGGCCGGCGGTGCGTGACCGTGGCGGCGTGCCCACCAGGTGTGGAAGGCCGTGGTGGCGAGCAGCACGACCGCGGACCCCAGCAGCAGCTCCGGACCGTCGGGCCCGTGCCCGATCAGGTTGGCCACGGCGTCGGCGACCGCGACGGCGGTGAACAGGGCGGCGAGTTCGACCACGTCCCGGCGCCAGTGGTGCACGGGACGCCCGTTTTTCGCGCGCGTCACATCAGTCATCTTCCGCTTCATGCACCCACTGTGAAGGAAGGGTGTTGCGTGATCACGAACGATGTGTGACTGATGGGTAAAGCGACCTTCTGTCCGTTTTGCCGCTGAGGTCGCTGAGTCGCTGAGGCCGCTGAGCGGATATGCCGCGCACCGCGGGATGACGGCGGTGCGCGACACGGCAAGAGGGTACGGGATCTACTGCCCGACGACCCCGGCTGGAGCACCTTGGTGAACAGCACGGTGCCGTCCTGCTCGCGCAGCCGGACCGTCAGTTCCGCGGTGTCGCCGTCGATGTCGACCTCGCCGAAGAACTGGTAGCCCTCCGCGGGGGAGACGTTCGCCCGGGTCGGCGCCTTCAGGAAGACCCGCTCCGGCCCGAAGGTGCCGTCCAGCGCGTTCGCCGGGAAGGCACCCGCGTTGAGCGGACCGGACACGAACTCCCAGAACGGCTCGAAGTCGGTGAACGCGGCCCGCGACGGCTGGTAGTGCTGCGCCGAGGTGTAGTGCACGTCGGCCGTCAGCCAGACCGTGCCGGTGATCCGGCGGTGCTTGACGAACCGCAGCAGCTCGGCGATCTGCAGCTCACGGCCGAGCGGGGCACCCGGGTCGCCCTGCGCGACCGCCTCGATGTTCGGCTTCCCGTCCCCGGTGTCCGGCACGACCAGGCCGAGCGGCATGTCGGAGGCGATCACCTTCCACACCGCGCGCGACCGGGACAGCTCCTTCTTCAGCCACTCCAGCTGCTCGCGGCCGAGGATGCCCTGCGCGTCGTCGGTCTGCCGGCCGGGCGAGTTCGCGTTGCGGTAGGTCCGCATGTCGAGCACGAAGACGTCCAGCAGCGGGCCGTGGTGCTGCACCCGGTAGACCCGGCCGTCGGGGCGGCGCAGCGTGGAGATCGGGAAGTACTCCGAGAACGCCTGCCGGGCCCGCGCGGCGAGCACGTCGACGTTCTTCTCCGTGTACCGGCTGTCGGCGAGGATCTCGCCCGGGTACCAGTTGTTGGTGACCTCGTGGTCGTCCCACTGGATGATCGAGGGCACCCGGGCGTTGAACGCGCGCAGGTTCTCGTCCAGCAGGTTGTAGCGGAAGTTGCCGCGGAACTCGGCCAGGGTCTCGGCGACCTTGGACTTCTCCTCGGTGGTGACGTTCCGCCAGGTCCGCCCGTCGGGCAGGGTCACCGTCCCGGTGATCGGGCCGTCGGCGTAGACGTTGTCACCGGAGCAGATGAAGAAGTCCGGGTCCAGGGCGGCCATCGCGTCGTAGATGCGGTAGCCGCCGAGGTCCGGGTTGATGCCCCAGCCCTGCCCGGCCAGGTCGCCGGACCAGACGAACCGCACACCGTCGCGGCGCCGGACGGACGCCGTGCGGAAGGTGCCGGTGACCGGCTCGCCGGTGCGGCGCGGGTCGTCCGGGTCGGCCAGCAGCACCCGGTAGTGGATCTGCTCGCCGGGCGGCAGGCCGCGCAGCCGGGTGGTGCCGGTGAAGTCGGTGTCCGCGCCCAGCAGGGGGCCGTGCCATCTGCGCGGATTGCGGAAGGACTCGGTGGCGGACGTCTCGACGATCATCCGGGCCGGCCGGTCCGAGCGCACCCACACCAGCCCGGAGTCCGTCGTCACATCGCCCGTCTGCACGCCCCAGCCCGCCCGCGGGCGCCCCGACAGGGCAAGGGCGGGCGCCGCGCCGAGACCGACGGGCAGGGTCAGGGCCGCGGACGCGGCGAGCGAACCGCGCAGCACGGTGCGGCGGTCGGGAAGCGGACGAAGTGCCATGAAAGGGCCTCCAGGCGGGATCCGGCCAAGGTGTTGAAGCCACACCTACTGGTGCACCGCAGCGCACACGGAAACCACAAGTGAACAACTGACCGTACGCGGTGGGGAACCGCCGCACCGGTCACACCGCGTCGGCCATCAGCCGGACGCCTTCCCGGATCCGCGCCGGGGACAGATGCGCGTAGCCCAGGACCAGACGCACGGCCGGGTCCTCCGCCTCACGGGTACGCGCGTGCGCGCAGTCCGACAGCGGACGTACGGCGACACCCGCCGCGGCCACGCGCGCGAGGAAGCTCTCCTGCGGGCCGTACCGCTCCGGCAGCGTGGCGATGACGTGCAGCCCCGCCGCGATCCCGGACACCTCGGCGCCGGGGAAGTGCTCGGCCAGGGCGGCGACGAGCGCGTCGCGCCGCTCCCGGTAGGCGCGCTGGCAGCGGCGCAGCTGGCGGTCGTAGTCGCCGTGCTCCAGAAAGCGGGCGAACAGCGCCTGGTCGACGCTGGGATGGCCGAGATCCATCGTCCGCTTGCGGGTGACGACCTCCTCGGCCAGCCACTCGGGCACCAGCAGCCAGCCGAGCCGCAGTCCGGGCGCCAGGGACTTGCTCACCGACCCCGTGTAGGCGACCCGCTCCGGGTCCAGGCCCTGGAGCGCGCCGACGGGCGCGCGGTCGTAGCGGAAGTCGCCGTCGTAGTCGTCCTCCAGGACGATCCCGTCCACCGACCGTGCCCAGTCCAGGAGTTCGGCGCGGCGCCGCGCGGAGTACGCGATGCCGGTCGGGTACTGGTGCGCCGGGGTCGTCACGACCGCGCGGACGCCCGACGAGCGCAGCGGGCCGAGGGCGAGGCCGTCGTCGTCCAGCGGCAGCGGCACGGTGGTGACGTCGGCCGAGGCGTACACGTCGTCGTGCTGCGGGCTGCCCGGGTCCTCGACGCCGACCTCGCGGATCCCGCGCGCGCGGAGGGCGAATCCGAGCAGGGAGGTCGCCTGCGTCACCCCGGAGACCACCACGATCCGCTCCGGGTCCGCGACCACGCCCCGGCGGCGGGCCAGCAGTTCGGCCAGGGCGGTGCGCAGCCGGGGCAGGCCGCGCGGGTCCGGATAGCCGAGGCCGTGGTGCGGCAGCTCGGCCAGCACATGCCGCTGCGCCGCCGCCCACGCCGCACGCGGGAACAGCGACAGATCCGGTGTCCCGGGCACGAAGTCGGCGCGCGCGCCGGGGGAGCGCGGCGCGAGGTCGTGCACCCGCGGCCGGGCGGCCCGTACGGCGTCGCCCACCCAGGTCCCCGCGCCCCGGCCGCTGCGCAGATACCCCTCCGCCGTCAGCTGCTCGTACGCCTCCGTGACCAGCCCGCGCGACACCTTGAGGTCGGCGGCGAGATCCCGGCTCGACGGCAGCCGCGTCCCCGGCACCAGCCGCCCGGTCCGCACCGCCTCCCGGAGCGCCGCCTGCAGGGCCCTTCCCCGCGACCGCGCCGGCGCGGAGGCGGCGGGCAACAACACCTCCCAGGCGACCGAGCCGCCGTTCCCGTCGTGCGCAGCAGCCGAATTGGTCCGGGACACCGTCATGGAAGTGGACCTTAATCCGGACCGCCGCGCTTCCTAGCGTCGGTCCCATGAACGCCACCACCACCCGCGGCTCCCTGCTCGCCGCGCTCGCCTGCGTCCTCGTCGGAGGATCCTTCACCGCCAACAGCGTCCTCGGCGACTACCCGTACGCGGGCGGCCAGTTCCTGCGCTACGCCCTCGCCTGCCTGCTGCTCCTGCCCCTGGCGGGACCCGGCGCCGCCACCCGGCTGCGCGCTCTCGCCCCTCACCAGTGGACACGCCTCGCGCTGCTCGCGGCCGTCGGCATGGTCGGCTTCAACCTGGCGATCCTGGCCGCGGAGCGCACCGCCGAACCCGCGGTGCCGGGCGTCTTCGTGGGCTGCGCGCCCGTCGTGGTGGCCGTCGTCGTTCCGCTCATGGAGGGGCGGCGGCCCCGCCGCACCGTGCTGTACGGCGCCTCGCTGGTGGCCGTCGGCGCCTTCACCGTCCAGGGCTGGGGCCGCACCGACGGCGCCGGTCTCGCCTGGTCCGTGTGCGCGCTGGCCGGGGAGGTCGGCTTCGCGGTGCTCGCCGTGCCCGTGCTGCGCCCGCTGGGGCCGCGGCTGCTGTCCGCCACCGTGTGCGGGGTCGCCGCGCTGGAGTCCGCGGCGGCCGGACTGCTGCTCGACGGCAGCGCCTGGCTGCGCCGTCCCGACGCCACCGAGACCGCCGCCCTGCTGTGGCAGGCGGCGATCGTCACCGTCATCGGCTTCGTCTGCTGGTACGTGGGCATGCAGCGGATCGGCGCCGAGCGCGCCACCCTCTTCTCCGGTCTGATCCCCGTCGCCGCCGCCTGCACCGCCCCGCTCGTCGGCACCGGCTCCTACGGCCCCGCCCAGGCCGTGGGCAGCGCCCTGGTCGGCGCGGGAGTCGCCCTGGGCTCCGGAGCACTCAAGCGGGCCTCGCGGCAGCAGTCACGTCGTGTTCCCGAGGTTCCCGACGTTCACGAGGGGTCGCGCCCGCTCGCGCGTAATCAGGAGTGAAAGACCACAGTGAGGGGGGCAGGCCGACCGTGGACGCCAAGAACCGGTTCGAGACCAAGACCACCTTCGCGTTTTCCCGACTCGAATGGCTGGCCTTTCTGGTCATTTCCCTCGTGCTCGCCTACCAGCATCTCTCGGAGATCCGCTGGTGGGTGTTCGCGGCCTTCTTCGCGGTGATCGACCTCATCGGGTACGTCCCCGGGGCGATCGCCTTCCGGCGCAGTCCGGACCGGCGCGTCGCACGCGGCTACTACGTGGCCTACAACGTGATGCACAGCCTGGTCACGGCGCTGGTCCTGGCCGGGGCGTGGGCCTGGTTCGTCGAGCCGGAGTGGGCGCTGCTCGCGCTGCCCATCCATCTCATGGGCGACCGGGCGCTGTTCGGGAACTCGCTGAAGCCCTTCGGTGTCGCCTTCGAGCCGGAGACCGATCCGGCCTACCGGGAGTTCGAGAGACGGTACGCGGCCACGCCCGTCGGCGGTTCCCGGACGCCGAGGGAGGGCACGCATGCAGTCGGCGCTTGACACACTCGCCGAGTTCAGTGACAACCCCAGCGCGTTTCTCGCGCTCAACAGCGGCAACGAGTTCTTCCGGGACGACGGCTGCGCGGGCGCCTGCGCCTACCGCCGGTCGGGGCGGTACGTGCTCCAGTTCGGCGGACCGTTCGCCGCGCCCGAGCACCGGGAGCGGCTGCTCGACGCCTTCGCCGCGCACGTGGGACGCCGCCTGGTCGCCGTCCAGCTCCAGCGCGAGGACGCCGAGTTGTACGCGCGGCACGGATTCACCGTCAACCAGCTCGGAGCGTCGTACGCCGTCGACCTGACCCGGTTCACCCTGCGCGGCTCCCGGTTCGTCCGGCTGCGCAACAAGATCTCCCGGGCCCGGCGGGCGGGCCTGGAGATCACCGAGGCCGGGCCCGGCGACGACTGTGCCGCGCTGGACCGGCTCGACCAGGAGTGGCTGCGGGACAAGGGCCGGCACGTCAAGGAGCTGAGGTTCCTGGTCGGGCAGCGGACCGGGCCGCTGCAACGCCACCGCCGGCTGTTCGTCGGCCGCATCGACGGCCAGATCGTCGGCTACATCAACTACTCGCCGGTCTACGGCAGCCGCCCCGGCTGGCTGCACGACCTCAGCCGGCGGCGGCCCGACGCGCCGCCCGGCGTGATGGAGGCGCTCAACGCCACCGTCATCGAGCGCCTCACCGCCGAGGGCGCCGAGTGGCTGCACTTCGGGTTCACCCCGTTCACCTCGCTCGCCGAGGAGCACGAAGTGCCCGGCGCCAGCAGCGGGTTCGCCCGGTTCGCCCGGTGGCTCGCCACCCACGGCCAGGCGATCTACCCGGCCGCCTCCCAGCTCGAATACAAGGAGAAATGGGCCCCGCACGCGGTCCTCCCCGAGTACATCGCCTTCAAGGGCAAGCCCCGCCCGGGCGCCGTCTGGCAGCTGCTGCGCGCCACCAACTCCGTGTGACCCGACCCGACCTGGAGGGACTGGACGTCCATGAGATTCCTCGAGCGTGAACGCACCACGCTGGCCAAGCTCCTGCCCGACCTGGACCCCGCCCTGCGGGAGATCCCGCTGATGGAGCTGGAGCGGCCGGGCAGCCCCGGCATCGGCCTGTTCCGGGACTGCGGGGGGCCCGGCCTGCTGGTGCCCGAGTCCCACCGGGGCCGCGGGGCCGGTGCGCTGGACGCGCTGCGGGTGCAGCGGGCCATCGGCAGCCGCTCGCCGTCCCTCGCCGTGGCGACCACCATGCACCACTTCTCGATGGCCACCCTGGTCGGTCTCGGCGCCCTCGGCGACGGCCTGGAGTGGATGCTCATCGAGGGCGTGGCCGCGTCGGGCCGCATCATCGCCTCCGGGTTCGCCGAGGGCCGCAGCGGCGCGGGCATCCTGGAGCCCTCGATGACCGCCACGGTCACCGAGGAGGGCGTCCGCATCAACGGCGTCAAACGCCCGTGCAGCCTCGCCCGCTCCATGGACCTGCTCACCGCCAGCGTCCTGGTGCCCCGCGAGGACGGGGAAGGCGAGGAACTGGCCGTGGCGCTGGTGCCCGCCGAGAGCGAGGGCCTCAGCGTCAGCGGCTTCTGGTCCAGCACCTTCCTGGCCGGCGCGGAGAGCGAACAGGTCACCCTCACCGACGTCCTCGTCCCGCCCGAGCTGCTGCTGCGCACCGCGAGCCCCGCCGGGCAGCAGCTCGACGAACTCCAGACCGCCGGTCTCGTCTGGTTCCAGGTCCTGATGACCGGCAGCTATCTCGGCGCGGCGAGCGCCCTGGTGGAGCGGGTGCTGCTCAACGACCGCATCCCCGAGCACGAGCGGGTGCGGCTGTACGTCGAGACCGAGGCCGCGATGGCCACCGTCGAGGGCGTCGCCCGCCGGGTGGACGACGGCGACCTCGACGAGGCCACCCTCGCCCAGGCTCTGTACGTGCGCTACGGCGTCCAGGACGCCCTCGCCCGTATCGTGCCCCGCGCGGTCGAACTGCTCGGCGGACTCAACTTCATGACGTCCGACGAGATCGGCCACCTCGCGGCCTGCGCCAACGGCCTGGCCCTGCACCCGCCGTCCCGCTCCCGGATGACGGCCCCGTTCGCCGCGTACCTGGCGGACCGGCCGCTGGAGATCGCCTGAGCGGCATCCCGTCCCCGGACCCTCACATTCCGACGTCCCACGGCATCCAGACCGGTTGGGGGAACCACGCATGCCACGCAACACCCTGCGAACCGCCGTCTCACCGACCCCCGGGCCCGCCCCCCGCGACCGGCCGACCGTGCTGCTCACCGGCGGCTCCGGCGTCCTCGGGCGGGCCCTCATCGACGAGCTGCACACCGACTTCGACCTGCTCTGCCTGCGCCGCAACCAGCCGTTGCGGGACCCCCGGGTACGGGAGCTGAGGGGCGATCTGACCGAGCCCCGCCTCGGCCTGACCCCCCTGGAGTGGCACCAGCTCGCCCTGGAGGTGGACGTGGTGCTGCACTCCGCCGCCGAGACGAACTGGCGCCGGCGGCCCGAGGACATCGTGCGCACCAACACCCTCGGCACCGAGACCATGCTCGACCTGGCCGCCCGCGCCGACGCCCCGATGTACCTGGTGAGCACCGCGTTCGTGGTGAACACCCCGACCACGGAGGACGAGGAGCGCTTCCCGGGCGCCGCCGCCTACCTGGTCTCCAAGGCCGCGGCGGAACAGCTGTGGCGCGACGCCGACCTGCCCGGCGCCATCGTCCGGCCCTCCGTCGTGATGGGCGACTCCGTCACCGGGCGGATCGCCGGCCAGCAGGGGCTCACCAAGACGATCGGCTCCATGGTCCTCGGCCAGGTCCCGGTGCTGCCAGGCGCCCCCGAGGCCCGCGTCGACATGGTCCCGCAGGACTACGTCACCCGGGCGATCGGCGATCTGATCCGCGGCGGCGTCGGCAACGGCGAGTACTGGCTGACCGCCGGCAAGGACGCCATCCTGCTGCGCGAGATCGCCGACGTCTGCGCCGAGTTCGCCGTGCGGTACGGCCTGCCCGAGCCGGCCCGGCCGCGGCTGATCCCGGTCGAGGCGGTGCACCGGCTGCTGCTGCCCATGCTGGAGGGCACCACGCTGCCCGGCTCGATGCGCCAGCGCTTCCAGCACTACGCCGAGCTGCTGCTGGTCTTCCAGAGCGAGCTGCCCTTCGACTCCTCGCTCGGCGAACCGGACTGCGGCGTCCGGCCCCGCCACGCCGACCTCCGCGAGGCCCTCGTCCGCAACCTGGAGAGCTGGGCCGAGGGCCGGTCCGACCTGCTGAACAAGCACCGCACACGACCGATGACCACGATCCCCACGGAGGCGGCGTCATGACCATGTCCCCACCGTCCCCACCCCTGACCACCGGCACCGGCACCGACGTCGTCGACCTCTACCTGCGCCACATCGGCTCCGGCCGCGCCGTCATGGGCCGGGTCATGGGCGGCATGGCCGAGGTCTCCTCCGAGGGCCCCTGGATCCACACCGACGACGGCCGCCGCTTCCTGGACTTCGGCGGCTACGGCGTCTTCCTGCTCGGCCACCGCCACCCGGCCGTCGTCGCCGCGGTGCACCGGCAGCTCGACACCCACCCGCTGGCCAGCCGGGTCTTCCTGGAGCCGGTCGCCGCGCGGGCCGCCCAGGCGCTGGCCCGGCACACCCCGCCCGGCCTCGACTACGTCCACTTCGTCAACTCCGGCGCGGAGGCCACCGAAGCCGCCCTGAAGCTGGCCCGCGCGCACGGCCGCAACGCCGTCATCACCACCC
This sequence comes from Streptomyces sp. NPDC030838, assembly GCF_055572035.1. Classification (NCBI taxonomy): domain Bacteria; kingdom Bacillati; phylum Actinomycetota; class Actinomycetes; order Kitasatosporales; family Streptomycetaceae; genus Streptomyces; species Streptomyces sp. NPDC030838. Next base: position 122,249 of record NZ_JBVIED010000021.1, read on the forward strand.
GCAAGGGCTTCCACGGCAAGACCCTGGGCGCCCTCAGCGTCACCGCCAACCCCCTCTACCAGGACCCCTTCCAGCCACTGGTCCCGGACGTCACCCAGGTCGAGTACGGCGACGTCGACGACCTCCGAAGGGCCCTCGCCGACCGCCGGGACCGGGCCTGCGTCATCCTCGAGCCGGTGCAGGGCGAGGCCGGGGTGCGCGTCCCGCCGCCGGGCTATCTCAGCCGGGTAGCCGCGCTGTGCCGGGACCATGGCGCCTTCCTCGTCGTCGACGAGATCCAGACCGGCATGGGCCGGCTGGGCACCTGGTGGGGCGTGGACGCCGAGGGGGTACGCCCGGACGTGCTGCTCGTCGGCAAGGGGCTCAGCGGCGGCGTCGTACCGGTCGCCGCGATCGCCGCCACCAAGGAGGCGTACGCCCCCTTCAGCAGCGACCCCTATCTGCACACCTCCACCTTCGGCGCCTCCCCGATCGCCTGCGCCGCCGCGCTCGCCACCGTCGAGACGATGGAGCGCGAGGACATCGTGGCCCGGGCCGCCGCGCTCGGCCCGCGCGTCCTGGCCGGTGTCCGGGCCGCCTGCGCGCTCCACCAGGGCCTGGTCCGCGAGGTGCGCGGCCGGGGGCTGCTGATCGGCATCGAGTTCGCCGCGGAACAGGCGGTCGGCGAGCTGCTGCTGGAGCTCATCACCCGGGACGTCCTGGTCAACCACTCGCTGAACTCCACCCGGGTGCTGCGCCTGACCCCGCCCGCGGTGGTCGACGAGGCCGCGCTGGGACAGTTCTTCACCACCTTCGCGGAGGCCCTGCGCACCGTGGCGGCCCGCATGGCCGGGTGACCCCCGCCCGCCCGGAACCGTTGGCAACGAGACGGAAGGAACCGAACCAACCATGCGCCATGTGGTCCTGCACGCGATCGCCCAGGGGCTGTCCCCGCACGCCGTCTACGAGCGCATCAGCGACTTCCGCAGATACCCCGAACTCACCGAGACGGTCCAGGACGTGCAGGTCGACACGCTGCCCGACGGCTCGCTGGTGTCGGACTGGACCGTGCTGTTCCGCGGCGGCCTGATGCGCTGGAGGGAGCGCGACACGCTCTCGCCGGAGACCGACTCGCTCACCTTCGAACAGCTCAGCGGCGACTTCCAGACCTTCGAGGGCAGCTGGCGCTGCGCCCCGCACGACGAGGGCACCCTCATCACCTTCACCGCCTCGTTCGACCTCGGCATCCCCACCCTCGCCGACATCCTCGACCCGGTCGCCGAGTCCACCCTGCGGACCAACATCGCCCAGATCGTGGTCGGCCTGGTGGACGCGAAGGTCGTCGACACCCCCGTCGACGCCGACCCGTCGAGTGCGCAGGGCTCGGCCGCGCACGCCTCGACTCCGAACGGCTCGACTGCGAACGGCTCGGGCGTGAACGGCTCGGAGGTGACCGATGAACGCGCCGTCGCCCCCGCTCGCCGCTGAGCCGGCCGGCACGGAACCACTGCACGAGGAGCCGGGCCCCGGCACCGCCCGCTGCCTGGGCCTGTACGCCAAACTGGCCGCCGGGGTGAGCGTCGTGACAGCCCGCGGCGCGGACGGCCCGCTCGGCATGACGGTGTCCGCGGTGACCTCCCTGTCGGCCCGCCCGCCACTCCTGCTGGTCTGTCTGCGCGACGGCTCCCGCACCCTGGCCGCGATCCGCGCCCACGGGGTGTTCGCGGTGCATCTGCTGCGCGAGGACCAGCACGAGCTGGCCATCCGGTTCGCCGGCCCCACCACCACCGCCGCCCAGCGGTTCGCGGGCACCGACACCCGTCCGGTCCTCGGCGTCCCGGTGATCGCCGGGGCGCTCGCCTGGTCGGTGTGCCTGCTCACCGACGTCCGCCGGTACGGCGACCACCAGCTGGTCGTCGGCCAGCCGGCGGCCGTGCACGTGGGCGGCGGACGCCCGCTGCTGTGGCACGACCGCCGGTTCCGGTCCCTCGCCGACCTCGCCCCGGACGGCTCCGGATGAACCGGCCCGCGGCCGGCAGCCCCGCCTGGCAACCGGCGGAGCTGCCGCCGCAGCCCCCGCTGCACGGCGTGGTCACCGCGGACGTCGCCGTGGTCGGCGCCGGACTCGCCGGGCTGTCCTGCGCCTACCACCTCGCCGAACGCGCGCCCGGCCTCGACATCGCGGTGGTCGACGCCGGACACCCGGCCGCCGGGGCCAGCGGGCGCGGCACCGGACTGCTCGGACCGCGCGCCGGCCCGGCCGTCGACCGCGCGGTCCGCCGCTTCGGGCCGCGCGAGGCCCGCCGTATGCACCTGGCGAGCCTGCGGGCGGTGGAGCAGGTCCTGGACCTGTGCGGGCGGCTCGACGCGTCTGTCGGACTGCGGCGCGGCGAGCAGATCATCGCGACGCGCGCCTCCGCCGGGCTGTCCTCCCTCGCCCGGCAGGCCCGGGCCTACCGCGCCCTCGGCCTGGACGTCCCCGTGCTGTCCGGAGCGGAGATCCACGCCCGGGTCGGCGTGCCGTACACCGCCGGCCTGCTGCACCGCACCGCCGCCACCCTGGACCCGGCCGCGCTGACCTGTGCCCTGGCCCGCGCCTGCGCCGCCAAGGGCGTGCGGTTCTACGGCGACAGCCCGCTGCGTACGGTGCGCCCAGGCGACCTGGTCGGGCCGGAACTGGTCTTCCCGCACGGCCGGCTCTACGCCGGTCAGGCGGTGCTCGCCGTCAACTCCGCCGCCCGGGAGCTGGATCTGCCGGTCGGCACGGTGCTGCCGGTCGAGGTGTACGCCGTCGCCACCGCGCCGCTGAGCGTCGCGGCGTACCGGACGCTGGGCGGGCACGCGGGGCGGGCCGTGGTGGACGCGCTGCCGATGGCGCCGTACTTCCGGCTGCTCCCGGACCGGGGCGTGGTCGCGGGCGGGGGCACCGTCACCGTCCCGGCCGGCCTCACCGCGCCCCGCCTCCAGGATCACCGCGAGCGGGCCTGGAACTGGCTGGGCCGGTGGCTGCGCCGGCTGCACCCGGAGCTGGCCGACGTACCGGTCACCCACCGCTGGTCCGGTCGCATCGGCATGACCGGCGACGGCCTGCCCGTGGTCGGACCGGTCCGCGGCGCCCCGGACGTCTGGTACATCGGCGGCTGCTGCGGGCACGGGCTGGCGCTGTCCGTCGCACACGGCGCGTACGTCGCGGGCGCCCTGCTGGGCGATCCGGACCCGGCCGAGCCGCTGCCCTGGCACCGCTCGGCGGCCCCGCCGCTGCCCGCCCGCGGCCCCGCCCGCCCCCTGCTGCGGGCCTACGTGGACCTGCTCGGCCGGGTCACCCGGCGCACCTGCTGAACCGGGCCCTTTCGCCTGTCGGCAGGGCGGCTCGTTTCCGACAGGGAGATTCCATTCCGACAGGGAGATTCCATGCTGCTACCGCACCTCGGCTCCGACGGCCTGCCCGTCACCCTGGCCATGGGAGCCGCGGACGCCGCCTACCTCCGGGTCATGGGCGGCCGACCGCTGCCCGCCGGATTCCTGTTCGACTTCACGGGCCGCGCGCCGTCCCTGGACGCCGTCCGCGCGCGCGTGGCCGAACGGGCCCACCGCATCCCGGTGCTGCGCTACGGCATCGTCCGCGACCGCAAGGTGTTCCGGCGGGCCGACCGGATCGCGGTGGAGCAGCATGTGCACGAGGTCCGGCTGCCCGAGGACGACGACGGGTCGGGCGCCGGGCGGCTGATGGCGAGCCGGCCGCTGACCGGCGGCGACAGGCCGCCGTGGGACGTCTGGCTGATCCACGGCCCCGACGGCCGCCACCACCTCTGCTACCGCAACGACCACGCCATCCAGGACGGCGTGGGCGCCGCGCACACCGCCCGCGCCCTCCTCGACGACCACCCCGTGGGCGGCCCGGCCCCCCACCACCCGGCCCGGCCGACGCTGCGGGGCCTCACCGGCGCCCTCGGCGACGTGGCGGCCTCCCTGCGCCCGACGCCCAAGCCGGGCTTCGACGGTGCGGTCACCGGCCGGCTGGGCGTGGCCCACGCGGAGACCCCGCTGGCCAGGCTGCGGGCCCTGGGGCGGGCGTACGGCGGCACGGTCAACGACATCTTTCTCGCCTCGTACGCCCACGCCGTGCACACCTGGCACATGAAGGCCACCGGCGCCGCCCATCCGCCGCTGCCGGTGGCCGTGCCGATGTCGCTGCGCGGACCCGGCGAGGAGTGCGCCCCCGGCAACCACATGGTCGTCGCGCGCGTGCTGCTGCCCTGTGACGAGCCGTCACCCCAGCGGGCCCTCGCCCGGGTCATGGCCGTCACCCGCCGGCTGCGCACCAGCCGGCGGCGGGACGCCTTCCGGCTGCTGCTGGCCGCCGGGCCCCGGGAGCTGGGCGCGCGCGTCGGCACCCGGCTGGTCAACGGCGCCTCGGTCGCGGGGCCGGTGAGCAGCGTCAACTTCGGCGATCCGCTGGTTCATCTGGGCACCGCCTCGCGGCGCGCCGTCGTCTTCTCCGGCCTCGCCTCCGGCATCCGGTGCCTGACGACGCTGACCAGCCAGCGGGGCACCACCTGCTTCACCGTCGTCCACGACGAGGCGCTGGCCACCGCCGACGAACTCCCGGACCTGTGGCTCGCCTCCCTGCTGGAACTGGAACGGGGCTGACGTCCGGCACACGCTGGGAGCCCCGGACCGCCGCGGTCCGGGGCTCCCCACGTCGGGTGGTCAGCCGCGCAGCGACCCGGTGGTCAGGAACACGCACTTGGCGGCGGCCTCGGTGAGCAGCGGCAGATACGGCGAGAGCCGCTGGATCACATACGGCAGCGTGAACAGGTCCGCCACCTGCGCCTCCCAGCCCTGCCGCGCCCACCAGTCCCGCGGCTCGGAGAGCTGCCAGTGCCAGTGGATCCCGGTGGCCGACAAGGCGTCCAGGAACGGTGCCACGAACGCCGACCCCGCCTCCCGCGCGTTGACGCATTCCGCGGCGAAGGCGCTGCCGGGCGCGGACAGCTCCGTCATCGTGCCGACGACGGACTCCACGGCCGTCGGCTGGAGGTGGTACAGCAGCGTCTCGGCCAGCCAGACGGTGGGCCGCCGGGGATCGAGCCCCGCGGCGAGCAGGGACTCGCGCAGCGCGCCGCCGGCCGGGTCCGCGGCGACCGTGGTGCGACGCCCGCAGGACGGGAGCGAGTCGTCCAGCACCCGGTCCTTGAACCGCAGCACGGCGGGCTCCTCGACCTCGAAGACCTGCACACCCGTCGGCCAGTCCAGCCGGTAGGCGCGGGTGTCGAGCCCGGCGCCGAGCAGCACCACCTGGCGGCAGCCCGACCGGGCCGCGGCCAGCAGTTGCTCGTCGAAGAACCGGGAGCGCACCACCGCCCAGTCGGGCAGCAGCCGCTGCAGCGGCCCGTCGCCGGGCGGGCCGCCGCGGAACCCGGCCGCGTGCAGGAAGTCGGCCGCCCAGGGATCGAGGACGTAGGGCGCGGGCCGGATCTGCTCGGCGGCGTGCGCGGCCGCCGTCCACAGTGCGACCGGCGACAGGCCGTGCACCTGGGCGGCGGGGGCGGTGTCCGTCATGGAAACCTCCGTAAGGCGTGCGATCGGCGAAGAGAGAGGCAAGGGCGAGTCAGCGGCGGCGGCCCAGCAGATAGGCCAGCGCGCCCAGGGCCAGCAGACCGCCGGACGGGCGGGTGGGCCGCTGCCCGCCCAGCGCGGCCGGGGTGCGCGGCTCGTGCAGATGCAGGGCGAAGCGCCGGTTGGCGAGGTCGCCGAGCAGCCCGCGCATCTGCTCGGGGCTGGTGACCGCGGCGAGCAGCAGCTCCATGGAGTTGCGGGCGAACTGATGACGGCCCAGGAACTCGCGGCCCAGCGCGAACAGGATCTTCGGCACCTCGCCCTGGAAGACCTCGGGCAGAGTGATCTCCGGGGCGAGGCAGCGCACGGAGCCGTCCAGGTTGGCGAACGACTTGCCGAGCAGCGAGACGGCCGGCGGGGAGCCGATGCCGCGCTTGGTCGCCTTCGCCAGCACGGTGGTGAGGGAGACGCCGAAGTTCAGGTCCTCCAGCGACAGATGGGAGACCTTCGGCACGAACGCCGCCATGTCGGCGGCGAACGCGGGCATGTTGGCCCACGGCGTCAGCCGGCCCATCTCCGCCCAGTGGTGTGCGAGGCCCGGGCCGTCGTTCTGCGCCAGGGTCATGAACAGCGGCAGGAGCTGGAGGCTGGTGCGCCGGTCCAGGCGGCCCACCATGCCCCAGTCGATGAGCGTCGCCTGACCGCCGGGCTCCGCGAAGACGTTGCCCGCGTGCGGGTCGGCGTGGAACATCCGGTGCACGAAGTACCCGTGGTACATGAAGCGCAGCAGATCCCGGCCGATCTCCATGCGCTCGTCGTCGGTGAAGTGGCCGCGGTCCAGATGCCGTACCGAGGTGCCGGGGGCCAGCGACTGGACCAGGACCCGGGGGCTGGCGTGCAGCACCTTGGGCACCTGGAGGGTGCGGAAGGCCCGGATGTTCTCCCGGGCCTCGTCCATGTTGCGGGCCTCGCCGGTGAAGTCCAGCTCCGGCTCCATCGCGTCGAAGACCGAGCTGAGCATCGCCTCGATGTCGATGACCTCGTTGAACCGGGGCGCGACCTTCGCCACGATCTTCGACGCCCGGCGCATCAGGGCCATGTCGGCGAGCACGCCCTCCCGGATGCCGGGGCGCTGGACCTTGACCACGGCCGGCCGGCCGCCGGGCAGCGTCACCCGGTACACCTGCGCCAGGGAGGCCGCCCCGAGCGGGGCGACGGTGTCGATGTCGTCGAACCGCAGCTTCCAGTCCGGCCCGAGATCGCGGGCCAGCTGCGGTTCGAACGCCGAGAACGGCTGGACGTCGACCTCGTCGTGCAGGTTCTGCAGCTCGTCGCGGATCGACTGGGGCACCATGTCGGGCCGTGTGGACAGCATCTGACCGAGCTTCACATAGAACGGGCCGAGGCTCTCCAGCGCGTGCCGCACCGCCTTGGCGCGGCGCTGCTCGGCCCCGGCGGAGGCGTCGGCCGCCTCCGCCGGGGACCAGTCGTCCCGCTTGCCGCTCCGCCGCAGCCGGGTGGCCTGACCGACCTCGTCGGCGACGAGACTGCCCAGCACCTTGACCACGAGACGCAGGCGGTCACCTACGACAGACGCCATCGTGAGTGATCCTTTTCGGTCGGGAACCGCGGGGCCGCGGCCGTGCGCCCGAGGGCGTGGCGCGACCGGGGGAGCGGGACGAGTCGGGGGTGGTCAGGGCTGGTTCGGGTGCGGTCAGGACTTGTGGGACTCGCCGCTCCGCTCGGAGGAGCCGCCCCCGCCGGACGAGCCGCCGCCGAGCAGCCCGCCGACGCCGGGCACCGCGCCCGCGAGCCCGGACACGGCTTGGCCGACGCCGGGGACGGCGCCCGCGACCCCGGCGACCGCCTGGCCGACCCCGGGGACGGCCTGCCCCAACCCGGGGACGGCCTGGGCGAGCTGGGCGGGAACCGCCGCCATCTGCGCGAGCTGGGCGGGCAGCGCGGCGGCCGTGTTGAGCACGTTGCCCATCCCGCCCGCCGCGTGCCCGACACCGCCGGCCAGCTGGCCCACGCCGCCCGCGAGCTGGCCGAGCCCGCCGAGTCCGCCCGCCGCGCCGCCGAGCATGTTGAGCGCGGCGAGCGGGTTGGCCGCGGCACCGCCCCCGGTGAGCGCGTTGAGCGCGCCGAGGGCGGCGAGCGGGTTGGCGGCGGCCCCGCCCCCGGTGAGGGCGTTGAGGGCGGCGAGCGGGTTGCCCGCGCCGCCGCCGAGGAGCTGGGCGGCGGCGGCCGGGTTGAGGGCCTGGGAGAGGGCGCCCAGGACGTCCACGGGTAGCCCGGCCAGCGCCTGGGCCGGGTTCGCGGCTGTGCCGGACCTGCCCTTGTCGTCCGGCCGGTTGATGAGGTCGTCGATCATGTCTTTCCAGGCATCGGTCACCGAGCCGACGAAGTCCTTCATGATGTCCTGAAGGTTCTTGTTGCTGCCCATGGAAGGATTTCCTTTCGCTGTCTGTGCGGTGTGGCAGCAGGTGCTGCCGGGATTTATCCGACGCGATCGTCCAGGGCCTTTGTGCAGACCAGTTTCAGGCGTGCCCGGCCTCGCGTGAATGCGGATTCCGCTGCTTTCACGGAAATGTTGTGCATACGCGCGAATTCCGCCGTGGAAATTCCCGCCGCGCGGGCCAGTATCACTTCTTGTTCCCGGCCGCGGAGCTGGCGGACCTGGGTCAGTAACCACCGACCGAAATCCTCGTCGCAGACGTCCTCCTCGGTCGTGCCGGGGTCGTCCAGAAACGCCGTGCGCTGGAGCAGACGTCTGCGTCGCTCCATGTCACGGTAGAAGTCGATGCAGAGGCGAAGGGCCACGGAGGTCAGGAAAGGGCCCAGTCGATCGCGGTCCAGTGTGGTGTGTGCCGCGGCCCGGGCCATGGTTTCCTGGACGCAGTCCTCGGCGTCCTGATAGCTCGGGAGTCTTCGTCGAACCAACCGCATGAGGCGGTCCTGATGCTGGAAGATTTCTTCCCAGGAGCATGCAGCGGGCGATTGGCAGGTGGAATGTAGCGCCATGAGAATTGCGGCCCGTTGTCTCTCGATCAGGCAGGGGGAATGACAGCCGGATTCCATTTCCTCTCGGCCGTATGGTTTTCCTACCCGAGGCTCAGGCGCGGCAAACCGTGGCGGGGTGTTTCCGAATCAGCAGGAATGATTTTTCATTTGCTCTGCCGCCCGCCGGGATTCACCGTGCGCGGAGCCGGCCGCCGGGTCCAGTCCCGGTTCCAGTTGACCCACATGTCCCGGACCGTCTGCTGGACCGTGGAGGCGCCCTGCCGCAGGCTCGTCGTGTACGCCTCCACCGCCTCCTTGCCGACCATCCGGCCGCCCCCGGTGAAGTAGGAACCCCGCACGTGCCGCGGGGAGCGGAACTTGCCCCACAGCAGGATCCGCATCAGCGGCCAGAGCGTGAACACGCCCGCCGGGCAGCGGTCCTCGGGGTCGAGGGTGCCCCACACGTCCGGGCACAGCTCGCTCTCACGCAGCAGCTCGAAGATCCGCGCGATCACCTGATCTTTCGTCAGGTTCCCGTCACGGTAGGCCAGTACGGCGTCCCGGGACTGGTTGAAGAGCCGCTCGACCCACGGATTGTCGACGCCCTGGAGCCCCCGGTACGGCGGCGTTTCCAGGGCGTCGAAAACCGCCCGGTCACGCGTCTTCTCGAATTTCACCGCGGCCTGGTTCTGGGCATTGGTCCCGTACAGCGTGGTGATGGTCCACACCCGGTTCCAGGCATTCCAGAGCTCGAAGTCGTCGAAGGAAATGTAGCTGCACGACACCAGGTCGTCGTAGAACCGGAACATCCGCTTGATCCACGTCTCCAGATACGCGAATCGCTCGGTGGCGAAGTCGTTCTGGCGTACGGCGTCGATGAGCCGGTGGCCGAGCGCGTTGAGCGACATCACCGTCACCGCGAGACCGCTGGAGAACAGCGGGTCGATGAAGTCGCTGGCGTGCGGCAGCAGACACCACCGGTCGCCCACCACCCGCTGCGTGGAGAACTGGGTCCGGTCGGTGGAGACGTACGGCCGTACCGACCGCGCGTGCTCGAACTGCCGGGCCACGCTGGGGAACCGCCGGACGTGGCGCCAGAACTCCTCCTCGGCGGAGACGCCCTCCGGGCGCGGATACCGGTCCAGGTCGAGATTGACGCCGACGCTGCACAGCTCGCTGGTGCTCGCCGAGTGGTTGTCGAACGGGATGACCCAGAACCACCCGCCCTCGAAGAGATGGTGCAGGGTGCCCTGGCTGAACGGGCTCGGCATCCCGTGCTCCTCGCGCGGGGGCGCGACGGTGTCGAAGGGACGCACGTTCACCATGTGCGTGAAGATCGTGCGCGACCGCGTGCGGTACGGCGGCTCCTGCCGCAGGCCCAGCCGCTCGGGCAGGATCGCCCGCATCCCGCCGGCGTCCACCACGTACGACGCCTGGAAGGTGCCCTTCTCCCGGGTCACGATGGTGGCCCCGTCGTCCTCGAACTTCACGTCGTCGACCAGCGTGTGGGTGTACGCGGTCGCGCCGTAGGCGACGGCCACGTGGAACATGTACGCGTCCACGTCCTGCCGGAAGTAGTGCGAGTCGGGGCCCAGCGGCGGCCCCCACGTCGGGTACTGGGTGCACTCCTTGGCCCGGGTCGGCTCGCCCTCGCGGTGATAGACGAAGCCGAAGTTCCGCTTCACCCCGCAGTTCGACGACACATGGCGGCGCAGCGCCCCGTTGGTCGCCAGATGCTCGATCTCCGGTACGTCGTAGCGGCGGGCCAGCACCCGGAGGCCGAACGTGGTCTCCGGGACGGTGGACTCGCCGATGGCGAACCGGGGATGGCCGCTTCCCTCCAGGAGCAGCACCCGCACGCCGTGGCGCGCCAGGATCGCCCCGAGCATGGTCCCGCCGATGCCGCCCCCGATGATGGCGACATCGAACACACGCTGGTCGTCTTGCCTGTCGACAGTCATGCCTACGGTCCTTTCGACGGAAGAGCGAGTGGCCGAGCCGGAGTTCAGCCCGCGGCGGCCGAGGAGTCCGGCAGGACCCGGCGCAGCCCGCAGACGGCCACCCGGGCGGAGAACGAGACGGCGAACCAGGGCGTGGGCGCCAGAGCGGCCAGCCGGCGCCGCTCCCCGGGCAGCCGGTGGAAACCGCGCCCCGTGACGTCCAGCCAGGCACCGAAGTGCAGCAGTCGTGCCTCGGCGCCGGCGTCCGGGGCCGGGACGGGCCGCATGTGCTCGCGCACCGCGCGGGTCAGCGCCGTACGCCGCGCCCCGTCCACCCCGTGCCCGGCCAGGAAGCGGTCGAGCAGCACGGCCGATCGGCACGGGAAACCGCCGCGCACCCGCGGCGCGCTCCCGGTCAGCCCGGTGTCGTGGAAGACCGCCGCGGCGAGCAGACCGGCCCGGTCGTAGCCGACCCCGCGGGCCCGCGCCCAGGCGTCGGCCAGCAGGAAGGTGCGCAGCGAGTGCAGCGCGCTCCGGGGCGGCACCAGCCGGCGCAGCTCCCGCAGCGCCGCGTCCGCCAGCGGATCCCCCCACACCTGCGCCAGACCCGGCTCGGCGAGCAGCGGGCGCCACGCGTCCGGCAGCGGCTCGGCCGGCTCACCGCGCCGTCCGCTCCCGCCGGGCCCGGAATCACCCGCGTCGGGCAGCCACGCGGACATACCCCACCCCCTCGCATATGCGCCATGCTGGTTGCGCCTGTCTCATCTCTCTTTACGCTCCGGATTCCGCTTCCCCTCCCGTGTCCCGCGGCGGGTTCGAACCTTGGCCGGACTTCGACCCCACGGGTCCCGTGAAGTCGGCTTGGAATCAGGGGCATTCACTCGTCCAGGGCACAAAAGGAGGGCGGTAACCGGCCGTTTGAGACGGGCCGACGGGCGATACGCGGCCGGCTCCGGATCCCCGCCCGCGCACGGTCGCGCAGCCAGGGCGTGCGTGCGGCACGCCGCCGGGCCCGCCCGCGCCCGCCTGCCTCGACGGGCCCCGTTCGGGGGGTGCCCGCGGGCGGGCGCTGGGGCAGCCTCGGGATGACGCGACCCGCGCCCACCGTCCCCGTTCCCTGAGGCAGAAGGCCATGATCGCTGTCGTCAACGTCCACGCGCGCACGCTCCCCGTCCCGGCCGAGGCCGTCGGCGCCCTGCTCGACTCACTGGGCGGGGAGGAGGACCGGCTGTGGCCGCCCGGCTGGCCGCGCCTCCGGTTCGACGGGCCGCCGGCCGTCGGCGTCTCCGGCGGACACGGCCCCGTGCGGTACGTGGTGAGCCACTACGTGCCGGGCCAGTGGATGCGCTTCCGCTTCACCGGGCCGAAGGGCTTCCACGGCTTCCACGAGTTCAGCGTGGAACGCCTCGGCGAGCACCGCAGCATGCTGCGCCACACCCTGGTGCTGCGCCCGCGCGGCGCACGCTGGCCGGCCTGGACGCTGTTCTTCCGCCCCCTGCACGACGCCGTGTTCCGCGACAGCCTCGACTGCGCCGAACGCGCCCTGACCGGGCGGGTGGCGCGCCCCGTGCGGTGGAGTCCGTACGTCCGACTGCTCCGCGCCGTCGCCGCCCCGCTCGTACCCCGACCGGCCGTCAGAGAGGACCCGCCATGAGTCTCTTCCCGAAACCCAACATCCCCGGCCTGAACTCCGACGACATCACGACCGACATCGCCGAGGCGCCCGAGCGGCTGGGCGCGCTGGGCGAGGCCGGCGCGGCCGGCGTCATCGCCACGGTCGACGTGCAGGCCGGCCAGGACGACTGGGACCTGCCGCTCTCACCCGAGCACCCGCGCCCGGTCGTGCTGGTGCACGGCACGTTCGGCAACCGCGGCTACACCTGGTCCAAGGCCGCCCCGCTGCTGCGGGAGCACGGCTACCGGATCTTCCGGCTCGACTACGGGCAGCACCTGAACCCGCTGATCTTCGGGCTCGGCGACATCCGGGAATCCGCCCGGCAGCTCGCGGACTTCGTCGACGAGGTGTTACGGCGGACCGGCGCCGAGCAGGTCGACATGGTGGGCTTCTCGCAGGGCGGCATGATGCCCCGGTACTACATCCAGGCCCTGGGCGGCGCCCCCAAGGTGCACCATCTGGTCGGCATCGCGCCCGGCACCCGCGGGATCACCGCGCAGGGCCTGATGCGGATGGCCCGCCAGATCCCGGGCGCGAAGGAACTGGTCGAGCAGGGCCCGGTCCAGGTGACCGTGCCGGCCTGGCCGCAGCTGCAGTCCGACAGCGAGTTCATGCGCGAACTCACCGGCCTCGGCGAGACCAGCGAGGGGGTGCGCTACACGGTCATCGCGACCAGGTACGACGACGTGGTCACCCCGTACGAGTCGTGCGCCCTCAAGGAGACCCCGGGCCACTACGTGAAGAACCTGGTCCTCCAGGACATCGACCCGGAGGACCACACGCCGCACGTCAGCATGCCGTACAACCCGACCGTCCTGCGGGAGGTCCTCAAGGCGCTGGCCGAGTGACCCGCGAGCGCCTGCCGAACGACAGGGTCTAGCGGCTGCCGTCCAGCAGCACGCGCGCGACCAGCGCCGGGTCGTCGTTCATCGGCACGTGACCGCAGCCGGGCAGCCGGACCAGCCGGGCCCGGGGGATGACGGTCTTGGCGCGGATCCCCTGCCGGGGCACGAGCAGCCGGTCCCGGCTGCCCCAGGCCACGGTGACCGGCAGCCCCGGCACGTCGTCGGTGAACCGCACGGTCCGGCCCGACCGCAGAGTCTCGGCGAACCCCTGCGCCTGGGCCAGCGCCCGGGTCTCGGCGACCACGGCCTCGGGCGCGCGCCGGGCCGGTCGGCCGTAGATGGTGCTCGTCAGCAGCGTCCGGCCGACCGCGGACGGCGCCAGCCGCTCCACCACCGACGGGGGCGTGCGCCGGGCGATCTGCCGCATCGCCGTCAGCATGCCGAAGGCGTAGCGTCGTTCGGCCTCCGACCAGAAGCCGGCCGGGGACAGCGCCGTGACCGAACGGACCCGTCCCGCGCGGCCGAGCTCCAGCGCCAGCAGTCCGCCCAGCGAGTTGCCCGCGACATGCGGCCGCTCGATCTCCAGCGCCTCGCACAGGGCCGTGAGCACGGCGGTCATCGTCGGCAGGTCGTGCGCCAGCCCGTCCGGGAGCGCCGGGGACGCCCCGAACCCGGGCAGGTCGACGGCGATCACGTCACGCTCCTTGGCCAGCACGGGTATCACCGGGTCCCAGGCCTGCCGGTGGTGGCCTATGCCGTGCAGCAGAAGCAACGGTTCGCCGTCGCCCGCGCGCGCGTAGGAGAGGGTCATCGGCCGAGGCCCGGAGGGGGTGAGGACCTCGAAGGAGACGGTGGCGGACATACTGCTCCTCGTGATTGCGCCGGGGGACATTGCGTAGACACCCTGTCAGCAATTGCTACCGACGGGTAGCCCCCGGGCGCTCCCCACCGCGCCCGAGCGCGCGCCCCGGCGCACTTCCGCCGCGCCGCACCGGAATTCGCCTGGACACCCGCCCTGCCCGTCGGCTGGGATGGCGCCGTGACCACCGACACCGCCACCGACGTCTTCGAAGCGCACCGCCCCCTCCTCCTGGGAGTCGCCTACCGCATGCTCGGCCGCGTGGCCGACGCGGAGGACGTGGTCCAGGACGCCTGGCTGCGCTGGGCCGGCGCCGACCGGAGCGAGGTGCGCGAAACGCGCGCCTACCTGGTGCGCATCACCACCCGCCTCGCCATCGACCGGCTCCGCCAGATCAAGGCGCGCGGCGAGACCTACGTCGGCCCCTGGCTGCCCGAGCCCTACGTCACCGCCTATGAGGACACCGTTCCGGACACCGCCGAGCGGGCCGTGCTCGCCGACTCGGTCTCGCTCGCCGTCCTCGTCGTCCTGGAGTCGCTGTCACCGCTGGAGCGGGCGGTGTTCGTGCTCCGGGAGGCCTTCGGCTATCCCTACGCCGAGATCGCCGCCCTGCTCGACCGCGGCGAACCGGCCGTACGGCAGATGGCCGGCCGCGCCCGCAAGCACGTCGAGGAGCGACGGCCCCGCTACGACGTCGACCCCGCCCACCGCCGCGACCTCACCGAACGCTTCCTCACCGCGGCCGCGGAAGGCGACCTCACCGGCCTGATGGCGCTGCTCGCTCCCGACGTCCGGCTGGTCGGCGACAGCGGCGGCAAGTCCCGGGCGCCGCTGCGGGTCATCGAGAGCGCCGACAAGGTGGGCCGCTTCCTCGTCGGCGCCGCCGGACAGCGCGGACCGGTGTCCTTCCGGTTCCTGGAGGTCAACGGCGGCCCGGCGGTCCTGGTGATGGACGGCGACCGGCCCGACTCCGTGCTCCAGCTCGACGTCCTCGACGGGCGCGTCCAGTCCGTCTACATCATCCGCAACCCCGACAAGCTGCGGTCCTTCCCGGTCGGCGACTGACCGGCCCCGCACCACCGGCGAAGCCCCCGTCCCGCGACGGGGGCTTCGCCGTCGTGTCACGAACCCGGAGCCGTACGAACGCCTCATGAACGCTCCGCTGCGGCGCTCCCGTGCGCCGCGCGGGGATCGAGGATTGGTCTTGACCAAGGGTGGGGGGCGCCCTATGGTCGCAGACAAGTGCAACAACCTTTAATAAACAAGGGCGCTAAAACGCCGCGGGCTCACGGCGATTGCGGAGGACAGGGTGGGGACCACGCAGCTGGAATCGGTGCCGGAACCGAAGTACTGGCATCTCAAGACCGTGCTCACCGAGGCACTGGACTCCGAGTTCTCCGTCGGGGAGATCCTGCCCAACGAGCGGGAGCTCGCCGCCCGCTTCGGCGTCGCCCGCGCGACCCTGCGCCAGGCCCTGGAACAGCTCGAACTGGAAGGCCGGCTGCAGCGCCGCCGCGGCGTCGGTACGACCGTGGCGCCGCCGCGCGTGGGGGTCGCCGTCGGCACCGAGCAGCACTCCTGGCCCGGCGCGCCCGGCGACGACGCCTGGCAGGCCGCCGACTGCACCACCGCGGCCCCGCCCGCCGCCGTCGCCGACGCCCTGGAGACCGGCCGCGACGAGCCCGTGCACACCGTCCGCCGCACCCGGACCACCCACGGCCAGCCGGTCGCCGCGGAACTGCTCTACATCCCCGCGTCCTCGGTGCCCGACCTGACCGCCATCGACGCCCCGTCCGGACCGGCACGCGCGCGTGCGGTGCTGCGCGAACTGCAGCGGCTGGAGCTGGAGGGGCGGGACAGCGCGGTGGAGCTGGGCTCGGCCCGCGCGGACGACGCCAAGGAGCTGGACCGCCTGCCGGGCGCCCCCGTCCTCGTCGTCACCACCCGCTTCGTCGCCGGGGGCCGCACCGCCGCGCTCTCCGTCGCCACCTACCGCGCGGACACCTGCCGGCTGACCTTCGGCGACTCCGGGGGCGTCGAGATCCACGAGGACCCGGAGCGCCGGGCTTCCTGAGACCTGCCCACCGGTGACGCCGGCCGTCAGCGCCGAGCCGTCACCGTGCCCTCGACCGCGAACAGCTGTTCCTCCACGTGGTCGAGGGCGAGCCGCAGGGCGCCCATGGCCACGGCGGCCTCGCCGAGCCGGGAGAGGGCGACCTTCGGCGGGCGCAGACAGTAGCGGGCCAGCTCCCGGCGCAGCGGGTCGAGGACCCCGTCCAGGCCCGCGGCCCAGCCGCCGATCACCACCAGCTCGGGGTCGAGTGCCAGGACCAGCGCGGCCACGTCGTGGACCAGCCGCTGGATGAACCGGTCGACCGCCGCACGGGCGCGCCGGTCGCCCTCCCGGGCCCGCGCGAACACCTCGGCGACCTGCTGTTCGTCCAGCGGGTGCAGCGGCTCGTCCGTCGTGGACAGCAGCGTCTCCGGCGTCGCCTCCCGGCCCAGCAGATGCAGCGCGCCGATCTCCCCGGCAGCCCCGCCGTACCCCCGGTGCAGCCGCCCGCCGATCAGCGCACCCGCGCCCGGGCTCAGCCCGGCCAGCACGAACACCATGTCGTCGGACTCGGTCGCCGAGCCCTTCCAGTGCTCGGCGACGGCCGCCGCGTTGGCGTCGTTCTCCACCAGCACCGGGCACTTGAAGGACCGGCCCAGCCGCTCGCCGAGCCGCAGCCCCGTCCAGCCGGGCAGCGCCGTGCCCAGCCGGACCGTGCCGTCCGCCTCGACGATGCCCGGTGTGGCCACGCCCACCGCGCGCAGCGACCCGCGGGCCACCCCGACCCGGCGCAGCAGCTCGGCGACCGCCGTGCGCAGCCGCTCCAGGCGCTCGTCCGCCGGCGCCGTCTCGGAGACGTCCTTGGCCTGCGCGCCGAGCACCTTGCCGTCCAGGTCGGAGAGGAGCGCGGCGACCCGGTGCGGCCCGATCTCCAGGCCCAGCAGATGCCCGGCCTCGGCCCGGAACCGGAACCGCCGGGCCGGCCGCCCCTGACGCCGGGCGGCGCCCTCCTCGGCGGCCTTCTCGACGACCAGCCCGGCCTCGATGAGCCCCTCGACGACGCCCTCGACGGTCGGCCGGGACAGTCCGGTGACCCGGGTGATCTCGGTCAGCGTCGCGCAGTCCGTGGCACGCAGCGCGTGGAGCACCACCGCGCTGTTGATCCTTCGCAGCAGCGAGGGATCCCCGCCGGTCAGCCCCGCCAACGTCCCGTCCTTCCAGCTCGTGCGCGTGTTGGCCGGATCGTACTCGGCACCGGACACCCCGGCGAGCGCCCCCCGGCCCGGCGCACGCCCCCTGCCCCCGTCAGCCGGGGGAGACGAACCCCGACTCGTACGCCGCGATCACCGCCTGCGTGCGATCCCGTGCCCCCAGCTTCGCCAGCACCGCGCTGACATGCGACTTCACCGTCTCCGTGCCGACCACCAGCTGCCCGGCGATCTCCGCGTTCGACAGGCCCCGCGTCATCAGCCGCAGCACCTCCGCCTCCCGCTCGGTCAGCTGCGCCCGCTCCAGCGCCGCCCGCGCGGCCGGGTTCCCGCCGCCGTCGCCGTACTCGGCGGCCAGCTGCCGCACCGACGCCGGGAACAGCAGCGACTCACCCTCCGCGACCAGCCGCACCGCGTGCACGATCTCCGCCGGCCGGGCCCGCTTCAGCAGGAACCCGTCGGCCCCGGCCCGCAGCGCCTCGTAGACGTACTCGTCGTTCTCGAACGTCGTCACCACCAGGATCTTCGGCGGGTCCGGCACGGTCCGCAGCACCGCGCGGGTGGCCTCGATCCCGTCCAGCAGCGGCATCCGTACGTCCATGGCGACCACGTCGGGCCGCAGTTGCCGCACCAGCGGGATCACCGCGGCCCCGTCGGCGGCCTCCCCGACCACCTCCAGATCGGACTGCGCCTCCAGAACGGCGCGCAGACCCGCGCGGACGAGGGGTTCGTCGTCGACGAGAAGCACGGTGATCGGCGGCACCCGCCCAGCCTAGGGCCTGTCTTCCGGATCATGCCGGCGTCGCGGGATCTGGCACGCGCATCTGCCGCGTTGTCGTCGGTCGCCGACGCTCCGCGTCGACTCCCTCCTCCGCCTTGCAGCTGCACGCACCAGATCCCGCTCGGGTCGGCCAAGACGCACCGCATCTTGCAGCCGGCCTGATCCGGAAGACAGGCCCTAGATCAGCTCAGCGGCAGCTCGACGTGCACCTGCCAGTCACCGTCGTCCGGCCCCGTGTGCGCCCGGCCGCCGAGCAGCGCCGCCCGTTCCCGTATCCCACGCAGTCCGCTGCCGCGACCGGGCCCCGGTATCGCCGCCGGCAGCGGATTGCGGACCTCCAGGTCGAGCCGGCCGTCCGCGACCGCGATCCGCACCCGCGCCGGGACGCCGTCCGCGTGCCGCAGGACATTGGTGAGCGCCTCCTGGAGGATGCGGTAACCCTCCCGGGAGACCGGGCCGGGCACCTCCGCCAGCGGCCCGGAGAACTCCGCGTCGACCTTCGTCCCGGACGCCCGCGCGGACTCCAGCAGCCGGTCAGCCTCGACGAGCGTCGGACGGCCGCTCACCGGACGCTCCGCCTCGCGCAGAATGCCGAGCACCCGGTCGAGGTCCTCCAGCGCGGCCCGCCCGGTCTCCTCGATCGCGCCGAGCGCCCGGTCCGTGAACGCCGGATCGCCCGCCGCGCGCGCGGCGCCCGCCTGCACCACCGCCACGGTCAGCGCGTGCCCGATGGAGTCGTGCAGCTCCCGCGCGATCCGGTTGCGCTCCAGCAACCGCTCGGTGCGCTCCTCCAGGGCGGCCAGCCGCTCGGCCGCCGACGGCCCGAGCAGCCGCCGCGCGATCGCCGTGATCAGTTCCCCGAGCCCCACCACCCCGGCGGCCATCAGGACCAGCGGCACCGGGGCCAGCAGGGCATAGCCCCAGTGGGGTTCGTCGATCCGCAGGAGCGGGTTGTCGTACGGCTCCCGGCCGAGCGACGCCGCGACCAGGTCGACGCTGAAGAGCGGCATCCACACACTCGCGAACACGGCCGCCGTGCCCAGGACCATCCGGACCTCCAGCCACAGCACCGTGCGCAGCCGGTCGCCCCAAGTGGCCGACGGCGCGGTGGAGATACCCGAGTCCGGCTCGTCCGGTGTCAGCATGAACCGCGCCTGCAGCCCCTCGCCCCGCCGCACGGCCGGGATCAGCCCGATCGGGACGAGCAGCAGCGCGGGCACCCACGGCCGCGTCATGTCGATGAACAACCACACGCTGACCAGCAGCACCGGAACCCACAGATGCAGCAGGCGCGTGTACGTCGTCCCGCGCAGCAGCGGGCGGAGCATGCGGACCATTGCCTCATCGTGCCAGCCACCACTGACAACGGGCCTCCCCCGCGCGGGGGAGACGAACTCCCCGCGCAGGGGAGGCGACACCCCTGGCCCGGGCGCCAGTCTGACGCCATGACCAGCATCGACGTCCGAGACCTCACCAAGGAGTACGGCACCCGGCGCGCCGTCGACCACCTCACCTTCACCGTCGGGCCCGGCCGCGTCACCGGCTTCCTCGGCCCCAACGGCGCCGGGAAGTCCACCACCATGCGGCTCGTGCTCGGCCTCGACCGGCCGACGTCCGGCACCGCGACCGTCGGCGGCCGCCCCTACGCCACCCTGCGCGAACCGCTGCGCCAGGTCGGTGCCCTGCTCGACGCCCAGGCCGCGCACGGTTCGCGCACCGGCCGCGACCATCTGCGCACCCTCGCCGCGAGCAACCGCGTCCCGGTCTCCCGGGTGGACGAGGTGCTGGAGGAGACGGGCCTGGCCACCGCCGCCCGCCGCCGGGTCAGGACGTACTCCCTCGGTATGCGCCAGCGCCTCGGCATCGCGGCGGCCCTGCTCGGCGACCCGCCCGTGATCATGCTCGACGAGCCGTCCAACGGCCTGGACCCGGAGGGCATCATCTGGATCCGCACGCTGCTGCGCCGGCTCGCCGACGAGGGCCGCACGGTCCTGGTCTCCAGCCATCTGATGAACGAGACCGCGTCCTTCGCCGACCACCTGGTGGTCCTCGGCCGGGGACGGCTGCTCGCCGACATGCCGATGCGGGACTTCATCGACGCGCGTGTGCAGCCCCGCGTCCGGGTGCGCACCACCGACGACGCCGCGCTGCGCGATCTGCTCGCCCGGCACGGCCACGAGGCCGCCCCGAGCGAGGACGGCGGGTGGATCGTGCAGCACGCGCGCGTGGAGGAGATCGGCCGCATCGTCTCCGAAGCCCGGCTGGCCGTCCTCGAACTGACGGCCAAGGAAGGCACCTTGGAGCAGGCCTACCTCGACCTGACCGCCGCCGAGACCGAGTTCACCGCCCAGCCCCAGGAGGCCTGACCATGCCGTTCATCCCCGTCCTGCACGCGGAGTGGCTGAAGATCCGCACCCTGCGCTCGCTGTACGGCGCGCTCGTCGCGCTGTTCGCCGTGACCACGGCGTTCTCCGCGATCGCCGCCACCGGCAGCACCTCGGACCCCGAGTTCGACCCGCTGTTCACGGCCTTCCTCGGGATCGGGCCCGGCCAGATCGCGGCCATCGCCTTCGGCGCCCTCGCCGTCTCCTCCGAGTTCTCCGGCGGCGGGCTCCGCCTCGCCTTCGCCGCGGTGCCCCAACGGGGTCGCTGGTTCACGGCCAAGCTGACCGCCGTCGCGGTACCGGCGTTCCTCGTCGGACTGGTCACCGGCGCCGCCGCGCTGGTCGTCTCGCGCGCGGGCATGGGGTCGGCCGCGGACGGGCTCACGGTGGGTCAGCAGCTGCGCGGCGTCCTCGGCTGCGGCGTCTACCTCGCGCTGATGGCCCTGTTCGCGGCCGGACTCACGGCCCTGCTGCGCAGCGCCATCGGCGCGCTCAGCATCCTCGTCCCGCTGCTGCTGGTGGTGTCGTTCGTCATCGGAAGCTCCACCGGCGGGCTGCCCGAGTACCTGCCGGACCGGGCCGGTCAAGTCGTCCTGCACGCAAGCCCGGACGGCTCCCTCGGCCCGTGGACCGGACTCGCCGTGACCGCGCTGTGGACGGCCGCCTCGGTGGCGGCGGGGGTGTGGAGCGTCCGGCGCCGGGACGCCTGACGCCACGCCAATTGTCAGTGGTGGCGGGTTTACTGGCGGCATGGACATCGCACGGTGCCTGGACACGATCGACCGGCTGTGCCTGCGCCCCTTCCCCGTGGAGCACGGCTGGTCGGACGTGGGCCGGGCGGGCCCGGGCTACTTCATGGCGGAACTGCACGCGGGGGAGGGGAAGGAGGCGCCGGGGGAGCACACCGCCGAGGACGTCGACGCCCACAAGGAGGCCATCGCCCAACGGCTGCGGGAGAGATGGGGACCAGTGCCCGCGTGGGGCATGCTGACGCTGCGGGTGCGCGGGCTGCGCGGCGAGGAGATACCCGAGCCGTGGGCGAGCCTGAGCCACCTGACCGACGAGGCGTACGTGTGGCAGGCGGACGGCACCGGCCGCTGGGTCGCGGTCGCCGTGGCCGACCGGGACCCGGTGGACGCGATACGGCTGCTCGCGGTGGTCACGGAGACGGACCCGCCGTGACGCGCGGCTGATCAATCCTCGGCGGCGGTCCGCAGCCGGGCGAACTCCTCCGCCATCGTCCGCGCCGTCCAGTGGGCGTTCAGCCCGCTGGGGTTGGGCAGCACCCACACGCGCGTGTCCCCGATGACCCGCTCCTGGGGCCCGACCTGAGCCTTGCGGTCGTCGAACGCGGCCCGGTAGGCGGTGACGCCGACCACCGCGAGCCAGC
The DNA here is from genome assembly GCF_055572035.1 of Streptomyces sp. NPDC030838. Taxonomy (NCBI): domain Bacteria; kingdom Bacillati; phylum Actinomycetota; class Actinomycetes; order Kitasatosporales; family Streptomycetaceae; genus Streptomyces; species Streptomyces sp. NPDC030838. Next base: position 143,925 of record NZ_JBVIED010000021.1, read on the forward strand.
GCGGGCGCAGGCGCGCCACCTTGAGCGCCAGCTGCCGCCCGCCCTCCCGGTACTCCTCGGCGCTCAGCTCGTCGGCCCGGGCGGTCGCCCGCGCCACCACGTTGGTGATGCCGAGCCCGTACGACAGCAGCTCGCCCTGCTCGGCCGGCTTCAGCAGCCGGGGTGTGAACCCGGACAGGTGCAGCACCGGCCAGAAGCGGTTGCCGGGGCGGGCGAAGTGGTGGCCGGTCGCGGCGGTCATCAGCCCGGGGTTGATGCCGCAGAACAGCACGCGGAGGCCGTCCGCGACGACGTCCGGTACCAGACGGTCGCGGGCGGCCTCCAGGTCCGCCGGGGTGAAGCGGGTCAGAGGATCGCTCCGGGGGTGTAACCCGCGGCCTCCGGGTGCTGCTTCACGATCTCCTCGATCCGGCCGACGACGACCCCGACCTGGTCGGCGGCGGCGCCCGTGAAGGACAGCTTGTCGGCCATCAGCGCGTCCAGCCCGGCGCGGTCGAGCGGGATGCGCTCGTCGGCGGCCAGCTTGTCGAGGAGCTCGTTGCGCTCGGCGCCCTGCTCGCGCATGGCGAGCGCGGAGGCGACGGCGTTCTCCTTGATGGCCTCGTGGGCGACCTCGCGGCCGACACCCGCGCGCACGGCGCCCATCAGCACCTTGGTGGTGGCGAGGAACGGCAGGTAGCGGTCCAGCTCACGGGCGACGACCGCCGGGAAGGCGCCGAACTCGTCGAGCACGGTCAGGAACGTCTCCAGCAGGCCGTCCAGCGCGAAGAACGCGTCGGGGAGCGCCACCCGGCGCACCACCGAGCAGGACACGTCGCCCTCGTTCCACTGGTCGCCGGCCAGCTCGCCGGTCATCGAGGCGTAGCCGCGCAGGATGACCATGAGGCCGTTGACACGCTCGCAGGAGCGGGTGTTCATCTTGTGCGGCATCGCCGAGGAGCCGACCTGGCCCGGCTTGAAGCCCTCGGTGACCAGCTCGTGCCCGGCCATCAGCCGGATGGTCTTGGCCAGCGAGGAGGGCGCGGCGGCCAGCTGCACCAGCGTGGTGACGACCTCGTAGTCGAGGGAGCGCGGGTAGACCTGGCCGACGGAGGTGAAGGCCTGCGCGAAGCCCAGGTGGGCGGCGATCCGCCCCTCCAGGTCGGCCAGCTTGGCCGCGTCCCCGCCGAGCAGGTCCAGCATGTCCTGGGCGGTGCCGACCGGGCCCTTGATGCCGCGCAGCGGGTAGCGGCCCAGCAGCTCCTCGACCCGGGCGTGGGCGACCAGCAGCTCGTCGGCGGCGGTCGCGAAGCGCTTGCCGAGGGTGGTGGCCTGGGCGGCGACGTTGTGGGAGCGGCCGGCCATGACCAGCTCGCCGTACTCGGCGGCCAGCTTGCCGAGGCGGGCCAGCACGGCGACCGTGCGGTCGCGCATCAGCTCCAGGGAGAGCCGGATCTGGAGCTGCTCGACGTTCTCGGTGAGGTCGCGGGAGGTCATGCCCTTGTGCACGTGCTCGTGCCCGGCGAGGTCGTTGAACTCCTCGATCCGCGCCTTCACGTCGTGCCGGGTGACCTTCTCGCGCTCGGCGATGGAGGCCAGGTCGACGGTGTCGAGGACACGCTCGTAGTCGGCGATCGCCTCGTCCGGCACCTCGATCCCGAGGTCCTTCTGGGCCCGCAGCACGGCGAGCCAGAGCTGACGCTCCAGCTTGACCTTCTGCTCGGGCGACCAGAGCGTGGCGAGCTCGGCGGAGGCGTAGCGTCCGGCGAGGACGTTGGGGATGCGGGGCTTGGCGGGCGCTGAAGTCACGTGTCCAGATTCTACTGGCGGTTCGTGCAGGCCAGCGCCACGGGCTCGTTCGGCGGAAGCTACGAGACGGCCGTCACGCGCCTGTGAAGTCGGTGCGCCGTCACGCCCCGGCGTCGGCGACCGCCTCGTAGGGCAGCAGCTCGGGCCGCTTCGGCGGGCGGCCGTCCCCGGAGGACCGCCCGGTCAGCCGCCGCCCGATCCACGGCAGCAGGTGCCGGCGGGTGAAGCGGACGTCGGCGACCCGGCGGGCGACCCAGCCGGGCGGCGCGGTGGCCGGCGGCGGGACGTGCCAGTCCGGGTCCTCGGGCTCGTAGCCCAGGGTCTGCCAGACGGCCTCGGCGACCCGGCGGTGCCCCTCGCCCGTCAGATGCAGCCGGTCGACGTCCCACAGGCGGGGGTCGGCCAGGGCGGGCGCGCCGTACAGGTCGACGACGACCGCGCCGTGCCGGGCGGCCAGCTCGTCGACGCAGGCGAACAGCTCCTCCATGCGCGGCCGGAACCGCTCCAGGACGGGGCCCTGGCGTCCGGGGCTGCGCATCAGCACCAGCTGCTTGCAAGCAGGCGCCAGCCGCTCCACGGCCTCCTCCAGCAGGCCCCGCACCCGGCCCATGTCGCACTTGGGCCGCAGGGTGTCGTTGAGACCGCCGACGAGCGTGATCACATCGGCCCCCATCGCGGCGGCGACCCCGACCTGCTCGTCGACGATCTGCCCGATCAGCTTGCCGCGCACCGCGAGGTTGGCGTACCGGAAGCCGGGCGAGCGCGCGGCCATCCGCGCGGCGAGCAGATCGGCCCAGCCCCGGTAGGAGCCGTCGGGCAGCAGATCCGACATGCCCTCGGTGAAGGAGTCGCCGACCGCGACCAGGCTGGTGTGCGTGGGAGGGGAGTTCTTCTGCATGGCGTCCCGATGGTATCCCGGGGCACATACCCGCCGGTCGGTCCCCCCGGCAGCCGGACGCTCAGGCCCGCTGCCCGAACAGCTCCCGCAGCACGTCCTCCATCGTCACCAGCCCCGCCAGCCGTCCGTCGGCGCCGAGGACGGCTGCCAGGTGGGTGCGGCTGCCGCGCATCGCGGTCAGGACGTCGTCCAGCGGGGTCGTCTCGCGGACGCGGGCGATGGAGCGCATGTCGCGCAGGCGGAACGGCAGATCGCGCGGGGAGGCGTCCAGGGCGTCCTTGACGTGGAGGTAGCCGACGATCCGGCGTCCCTCGTCGACGACCGGGAAGCGGGAGAAGCCGGACTCGGCCGAGAGGTGCTCCAGCTTCTCCGGGGTGACGCCCACGCGCGCGTAGACCACGCGTTCCAGCGGCAGGACGACGTCGCGCACGGGCCGGCGGCCCAGCTCCAGCGCGTCGTGCAGCCGCTCCTGCGCCCGGTCGTCGATGAGCCCGGCCGCACCGGAGTCCTTGACCAGCCGGGCCAGCTCGGCGTCCGAGAAGGTCGACGTCACCTCGTCCCGGGTGTGGATGCCCAGCAGCTTCAGCAGCGCGTTCGCGAAGGCGTTGATCGTGAAGATCGCCGGCCGCAGCGCCCGTGACAGCGTCACCAGCGGCGGACCGAGCAGCAGCGCGCTGCGCACCGGCTCCGCGAGCGCGATGTTCTTCGGCACCATCTCGCCCAGCAGCATGTGCAGATACGTGGCCAGCGTCAGCGCGATGACGAACGACACCGCGTGCCCGGCACCGCTCGGCACGCCCATCGCGTGGAAGACGGGCTCCAGCAGATGCGCGATCGCCGGCTCGGCGACCACACCCAGGACCAGCGTGCACAGCGTGATCCCGAGCTGCGCCGCCGCCATCAGCGCGGACACGTGCTGCAGCCCCCAGAGCACGCTCTTGGCGCGCCGGTCGCCCCGGTCGGCGTACGGCTCGATCTGCGCGCGCCGCACGGAGATCAGCGCGAACTCGGCGCCGACGAAGAAGGCGTTGACGACGAGGGTCGCCAGACCGATCAACAGCTGTACGGCGGTCATGCGCGCGCCTCCTTCTCGTCGTCCAGCGGCGCGCACAGCAGCACCCGCGCCGCCCTGCGCCCGGAGGCGTCCACCACTTCCATCCGCCAGCCGACGACCCGCACCACGTCCCCGACGGCGGGAATGCGGCCCAGCTCGTTGGCGACCAGGCCCGCCAGCGTCTCGTACGGCCCCTCCGGCGCCCGCAGGCCCACCCGGGCCAGCTGGTCGATGCGGGCGGCGCCGTCCGCCGAGTACAGGGCGTGGCCGCCCTCGTCGGTGCCGGCCGGAGCCAGGTCGGGCGTCTCGTGCGGGTCGTGCTCGTCGCGGACCTCGCCGACGACCTCCTCGACGATGTCCTCCAGGGTGGCGACGCCCGCCGTGCCGCCGTACTCGTCGATGACCACGGCCATCGTGCGGCGGCCGGACAGCCGGTCGAGGAGCCGGTCCACGGTCAGCGTCTCCGGCACCAGCAGCGGCTCCCGCATCAGCTCGGACACGGGCACCCGGGCCCGGCGCTCGGCGGGGACGGCCAGGATGTCCTTGATGTGCGCGGTGCCCACCACGGAGTCGAGGCTGCCGCGGTAGACCGGGAACCGGGACAGGCCGGTCGCCCGGGTCGCGTTCGCCACATCCTCGCAGGTCGCCTGCGCGTCCAGAGCGATGACCTGGACGCGGGGCGTCATGACGTTCTCCGCGGTCAGGTCGGCGAGGTTCAGGGTGCGCACGAACAGCTCGGCGGTGTCCGGCTCCAGGGCGCCCTCCCGGGCGGAGTGCCGGGCGAGGGCGGCCAGCTCCTGCGGCCCGCGCGCGGAGGCCAGCTCCTCGGCGGGCTCTATGCCGAGGCGGCGCACCACCCGGTTGGCGGTGTTGTTGAGGTGGGTGATGAACGGCCGGAACAGCGCGCTGAACCAGCGCTGGGCGTTGCCCACCCGCTTGGCCACGGCCAGCGGCGAGGAGATCGCCCAGTTCTTGGGCACCAGCTCGCCCACGACCATCAGGAACACCGTCGACAGCGCCGTGCCGAGCACCAGGGCGATCGAGGAGGCCGCGGTCCGGGAGACGCCGATGCCCCGCAGCGGGCCTGCGATCAGCCGGGCGATCGACGGCTCGGCGAGCATGCCGACCACCAGGTTGGTGACGGTGATGCCGAGTTGCGCGCCGGAGAGCTGGAAGGTCAGATTGCGTACGGCCTTCAGCGCGCCCGCCGCGCCGCGCTCGCCGCGCTCCGCGGCGTGCTCCAGGTCGCCGCGTTCGACCGTGGTCAGGGAGAACTCCGCCGCGACGAAGGCGCCGCAGATGAGCGACAGCAAGATGGCCACGAGCAAGAGCAGCACTTCGATCATCGGGTCACCTCCATCCCATCGTCGGCCAGGGCCGGGAGGTTCGCGCGATGTCGGGTACTGGGAGGCTCGCCCATGGGCGGACGTTCACACCTTTCATTGGAGGACCGAGTGATCCTCCAATAGTAAAGGGTCAGCAAAAAAGGTCGAGGATCGGTCAGGATTCGGTCAGCGGCTTCACCCAGCGCCGCCACTGCTCCTCCGGCGCGTACCCCGCCGCGCGCCAGGCCTGGTGCGCGGTCTCGTTCCGGGTCAGCACCATCGCGTCGCCGCGGCGCCCCCCGAGCCGTACGAACCGCTCCTCCGCCGCGGCCAGCAGCGCCGTACCGATGCCCTGACGGCGCCGCTCCGGATGCACCGCCAGCCGGTACAGATGGCACCGCCACCCGTCGAACCCGGCGATCACCGTGCCCACCAGCTCGCCGGCCCGCTCCGCCAGGATCAGCGCCTCGGGATCGCGCGCGACGAGCCGCTCCACCCCGTCCCGGTCGTCGCTGATGCTCGTCCCCTCCGCGGCGGTCTTCCAGAAGGCCAGCACGGTGTCGAGGTCGTCGGGCGTCGCGGCCCGTATCCGCAGGTCACTCATGCCGGAATCCCATCACGGCGCACCGCGCGGGAGGCGAAATTCCAGCATGCGGACGGCAGGCGCAGGCAATGCGGTCCGCAGGCGCGTGGTCGGCGAACAGCAGCCGCTCGGCCTGCGCGTGGCAGTCTCCTGGCCTCCGCGCGGCAGCCGCTCGGTCTGCGCGTGGCAGTCTCCTGGCCTGCGCGTGGCAGTCTCCGGCCTCCGCGCGGCAGCCGCCCGCCCCGCCCGGCGCAGCCGCCTGAGCTACAGACCGCACGCGAGAGTCAACGCCCGCGCAGCGCCGCCATCACCGGAGCGAACGCCTCCATCGCCGGCTCCAGGACCGTCAGATACGAGAACCCGTACCGCTTCCGCCGCTCCAGCACCTGCTCGACGATCTGCTCCACGGTGCCCACCAGCACGATCGGCAGCTCCAGCGCCTGCTCCGTGGTCAGATGCGGCACATGGGGCAGGAAGGGCCGCAGCGCCGCCTCCCGGTCCTCGGTGACCGTGACCAGCTGGATCAGCACGTTCAGCTCGGCCGGCTCCTCGCGGCCCGCGGCCAGCCGCCGGAACAGCGCCACCCGCTCGTCCAGCTCCTCGGCCGTCACCGGGAGCAACTGCCCCGACGCGCTCCCGGGCACCGCCCGCGCGCCGGTGAACGCCGCGATGTCCGCGTGCTCGGCGGTCAGCCGCAGCATCCGGTCGCCGCCCGCGCCGATGAGCAGTGGCACCCGGGGCCGCTGAACGGGGCCCGGCTGGAACTCGTCGGAGCCGAGCAGCCGGTCCAGCTCCTCCACCGTGCGTCGCAGATGGTCCACCCGCTCGCCGGGGGAGCCCCATGGCAGCCCGGCGGTCTCGTGCTCCGCGCGGACGTAGCCGGTGCCGAGGCCGAGTTCCAGCCGGCCGCCGGTGAGCGCGTCCGTCGTGGCCACCTCACGGGCGAGCAGCGCCGGGTTCCAGAAACCCGCGTTGAGCACGAACGTGCCCACGCGCGGGCGCTCGGTCGCCTCGGCCGCCGCCACCAGGGCGGGGAACGGCGCCGGCATGCCCAGATGGTCGGGGACGAGCAGCACGTCGTAGCCCAGTTCCTCGGCCCGGCGGCACTTCGCCCGCCACTCGGCGGCGGGTGCCGCGGACATCAGGTTGACGCCGAACCGGAACGGGCGTGGCATGAACTCTCCTCAGCCGCCGAAGACTTGAGTGCACAGGCCACGATTCCATCACTCGTGCGCGATGGCCGCCAGTACGTTCATCCGTGAGGCACGCAGCGCCGGCAGCAGCGCCGCCACGACGCCCACCACCGCCGAGCCCACCACGACGGCGACGATCGTGCCCCACGGGATCGCCAGCGCCGTCATGTCCTGCAACGCCAGCACCTGCTGGGTGCACACGCCCCACACCAGCCCGAGCCCGAGCCCCAGGACCGCGCCGAACACCGCGATCACCACCGACTCCAGCCGGATCATCCGGCGCAGCTGCCGCCGCCCGAGCCCGATCGCGCGCAGCAGCCCGATCTCCCGGGTCCGCTCCACCACCGACAGGGCCAGAGTGTTGACCACGCCCAGCACCGCTATGACGATGGCGAGCCCCAGCAGGGCGTAGACGAGGTAGAGCAGCACGGCGACCTGGTCGCGGACCAGCTGCTTGTAGTCGGCCTGGTCCCGCACCTGCACCTGCGGATACGGCTCGAGGGTCCGCTCCAGGGCGGCGCGCAGATCGTCGACGTCCGTGCCGGGGGCGGCGTTCACATAGACGGCGGATTCCTGGCCGCCCGGCGCGTACCGCTCGAGCGTGCCCATCCCGAAGTAGATCCCGCCCGTGGTGCCGAACCCCTCGGCGGCGTCCTGGTCGGTCAGCGCTCCCACGGTCAGCCGGGCCGTCCGGCCGCCCTGGAACTCGACCGGCAGCACGCTGCCGACACGCACGCCGTGGTCGCGCGCGAAGTCCACGTCCATGCCGAGCCGGCCGTCGGCGAGCGCGGCCGCCGTGTCGCCCCCCGCGTAGGTGATGTTGGCGACGTCGTCGAGCCGTGGATCGAAGGCCGCGGCGGTCGCCGCCACCCGGTCGCCGTCCGGCAGCCGCACCGCGAACGGGGTGAGCGTGGAGCGCACCACGAGCCCCACGCCCTCGGTGTCGCGCACCGCGTCGGTGATCTCCCGGGGGAACGGCCTGAAGTTGGTGTTCTGCACGACGAAGTCGGCGCCCAGCGTCTTGTCGATCTGCCGGTCGAACGACTCGGTCATCGAGGCGCTGGCCACCGATATCCCGGCGACCAGCGCGAGGCCCACCATCAGGGCCGCCGCGGTGGCACCCGTACGGCGCGGATTGCGCAGGGCGTTGCGCTGGCTCAACCGCCCCACCGACCCGAACAACGCCGGGAAGGCCGCGCCGAGCACCCGGATCACCGGCCGGACCAGCAGCGGACCGGCGATCACGGTCGCGACCAGGGTCAGGACGACACCGAGGCCCAGCAGCGAGGCCGCCGACCCGGTCTCGGACGACACCACACACCCGGCGAGCGCCGCCGCCCCGGCCGCGCCGACGACCGCGCCGACCATCGCGCGCACCCGCAGCGGCCGGCCCACCCCCGCGACCTCCGCGTCCGAGAGCGCCGCCATCGGCGACACGGCCGCCGCCCGCCGGGCCGGCAGATAGGCCGCGACGAAGGTGACGCCGAGGCCGACGACGTAGGCCGTCACCGGGGTCACCCAGCCGATCACCATCTCGGTGGCCTTGATGTTCATGCCGAGCAGGCCCATCAGCTCGATCAGCCCGGCGGCCAGCCCGATGCCGGCGGCCAGTCCCGTGGTGGCGCCGATCAGCCCGAGCAACAGCGCCTCGGCCAGCACCGAGCGGCGCACCTGCCGCCGGTCGGCGCCGAGCGCGCGCAGCAGCCCCAGCTCGCGGGTGCGCTGGGCGATGAGCATGGAGAAGGTGTTCACGATCAGGAACACGCCCACGAGCACGGCGACCCCGGCGAAGCCGACCATCACCCACTTGATGATGTCCAGGAATCCGCCCAGTTGCTCGATGTCGGACGCGGCCTGTTCGTCGGCGGTCCGGTAGTCGTAGCGGTCGGCGCCCAGCGCCGCGGCCACCCGCCCCTTGAGCGTCGCGTCGCTCACCCCCTCCGCCGCGTCCACGGTGATGCTCGTGGCCGCCCCCTCCCGGCCCAGCAGCCTGGTCTGGGCGGTCGGGGTGTCGACGAACAGCAGGGCAGCGCCCGGGTTGGTGGTGGTGAACGTGACGATGCCGACGACCTCGACCCGGAAGGAGCCCGGCTGTGCGATCACGGTCAGGGTGTCGCCGATCGAGACGTCCGCGCGGCCGGCGGTCTCCGAGTCCAGCAGCGCCTCCCCGGGCCCGCGCGGGGCGTGCCCGGAGGTGAGCTCCACGGGGCTGCGGTCGGTCGGGATCCAGGCGTTGCCGATCGTGGGGGCGCCGGTCGTGGGACTCACCGACTCGTTGGCGGCGTCGACGACGGTGATGTTCTGGACCTCCACCTCCGCGCGCGCCGCGGCCGCCCCGTCCACCCGCGCGACCCGGTCGGCGAGCGCGGCGGGCAGGGTGGCCGTCGCACCCGAGGGCACCGTCTCGCGGAGGGTCTCCTTCGGGCTGACGGTGACATCGGCGGCCGTGGAGGCGAACAGCCGGTCGAAGGTGCGGCTGACGGTGTCGGAGAAGATCAGGCTGCCCACGACGAACGCCACGGACAGGATCACGGCGAGCGCCGAGAGCAGCAGCCGCCCCTTGTGCGCGACAAAGCTTCTGAGCGTCGCCTTGAGCACGGCTCAGCCCCCGCCGGGTGCCCGGCCGGAGCCGGAGACGTGGTCGAACGGGCCGCGGATCACATCGAAGCGCTTCATCCGCTCCAGCACGGCCTCCGCCGTCGGCCGCGCCATCTCGTCGACGATGCGGCCGTCCGCGAGGAACAGCACCAGATCCGAGTGGGCGGCCGCGCCCGGGTCGTGGGTGACCATGACGACGGTCTGCCCGAGGTCGTCCACGGCCTCCCGCAAGAACCCCAGCAGCTCCAGCCCGGCCCGCGAGTCCAGGTTGCCGGTCGGCTCGTCCGCGAAGATCAGCTCCGGGCGGGCGGCGAGCGCCCGCGCGCAGGCGACGCGCTGCTGCTGGCCGCCCGACAGCTGGGCGGGCCGGTGCTTCAGCCGGTCCCGCAGCCCGAGCGTGTCGATGACCTGGTCCAGCCACTCGGGGTCGGGTCTGCGGCCCGCGATGTCCATGGGCAGGGTGATGTTCTCCAGCGCGTCGAGCGTCGGGACCAGGTTGAACGACTGGAACATGAACCCGATCCGGTCCCGGCGCAGCCGGGTCAGCTCGCGCTCCCTCAGCCCGGTGATCTCGGTGTCGCCGAGCCACACCCGTCCGGCCGAGACCGTGTCGAGCCCGGCCAGACAGTGCATCAGCGTGGACTTCCCGGAGCCCGAGGGGCCCATGACGGCCGTGAAGCGGCCGCGTACGACGTCCACGTCCACCGAGTCCAGGGCGATCACCGCCGTCTCGCCCGAGCCGTACGCCTTGGTCAGCCCGCGGGCGCGGGCCGCGACCCCGTCGCCGGACGCGAGGCCGGGGGCGTGCTCCCCAGCAGGTGTGGACAAGGCGGCCTCCTGTCTCCGAATCGAAAGGGACGGACTTGTCCTGGTCGAGAGTAATGTGACCCGGTCCACACCCGGTAATCCCCCCGTGCGCCCTTGCCGGTGCTAGCGCTCCGGCGCTAGCGTCGGGGTATGGCGAAGACCCAGCTGAACGTGCGGGTGGACGAGGACACGGCCCGAGCCGCCCGCGAACGCGCCCTGGCCCGCGGGATGAGCGTCAACCGCTACATCGAGGAACTGGTCCGGCAGGACACCGGCGAGGTCGGCCACACCTTCGTGGAGGCCGCCGCCGACTTCATGAAGCAGTACGAGAAGGTGTTCGCCGAGGAGTTCGGCGAGGGCGGTCGCGGCGAGGGCGGTCGCTGATCCCTTGAGCGATGTGCACATCGACCTCGCCTGGCTGCTGATGCTCGCCGAGCGCAAGACCCCCGGGGACCCCCAGGTCACCGACTGGGGCGCGCTCGTCGCCGCGGTCGCCCGGCACCAGGCCGAGATATTCGACGTCCCCGTCTACGACACCCCGCACGCCCGCGCCGCCGCCCTGCTCCAGCAGCTGATCCACATCCCCGCGCTCGAGCGCTCCAACGCCCTGTTCGCCTCCGCGGTCGCCTACGCCTATCTGGTGGCGAGCGGCTTCAAGGTCGTCACCTCGCCCGAGCAGGTCCGCGACCTGGCCCGGCTGGTCAAGAGCGGCGAGGCGTCGGTGCACGAGATCGCCCGCGAGCTGCGCCAGTGGTGCCTGTGAGGACCGGGCCTATGCGGTAGGCCGCCAGGCCGTGCCGAGGACGCAGTACGAGGTGGGCAGCACGGGACCCCGCTCCGGCATCAGCAGCCGCCGGTACGGCCCCAGTTCGAACCCGGCGTCCCGCAGAGCGGCGACCGGGTCGCGGCCCACATGGCAGCCGCCGTTCAGCGGCGGCCACACCGTGCGATCCAGGGCTTGCTGGGTCAGCCGCATCGCCCGGCCGCCGCCCCGGCCGTGCTCGAAGAACCGCACCTGACCGCCCGGCCTGAGCACCCGCCGCACCTCGCCGAGCGCCCGCGGGACGTCCCGCACACTGCACAGCACCAGCGACAGCACCACCGCGTCGAAGCCCTCGCTCTTGACCGGCAGCGCCTCCGCCGCACCCGGCACCACGTCCACCGGCATCCCGGCGCGCACGGCGGCCTCCACCGCCAGCTGCCGCAGCACCCGCTCCGGCTCGATCGCGACGACCTCCGCGACCGTCTCCGGGTAGTGCGCGAAGTTCAGGCCGTTGCCCGCCCCGACCTCCAGCACCCGCCCGGACAGCCCGGCGAGCAGCCGGTCGCGCACCCCGGCCATACCCATCCGGGTCTCGGCGGCGACGCTGATCCGGGCGTAGTAGCGGGCGAACACCGGGTGGTGCACGGGATCCCGCGCCGCCTTGCCGGCACCGGCGAACGGTAGGGGCATGGGGACCTCCCTGAGGGCGGACTGCTCCTTCGGGGATTGTCCCCCGGAACGGCCCCCCTGCACCCTCGTCGGCACACGGCCGGCGCTACCGCCTCGCCGCCTCCCGCACCCGGAACGCCTCCGCGTCCCAGGTCCCGTCCAGCCGCGGCGCCAGCCAGCCCGGGGCCGCGGTGCGGAAGGCCGCGGGGGCGAGCGCGCCGGCGCCCTCGGGGAGCGCGCCGAGCAGCGGGGCGTCGGAGACCTCGGTCAGGTCCGCGACATTGCACCGGGAGGCGAGGTCGGGCTCGGTGGGCCAGCTGCCGATCACCACGCCGGTCAGCTCCACCTCACGCCGCCGCAGTTCACGGGCCGTCAGCTCGGTGGTGTTCAGCGTGCCCAGACCCGCCGAGGCCACCAGCAGCACCGGCGCCCCGAGCAGCGCGGCCACGTCGGCGAGCGTGCCGCCCGCCGGGTCGAAGCGGACGAGCAGCCCGCCCGCGCCCTCGACCAGCACCAGATCGTGCTCGGTGGCCAGCTTGGCCGCCGCCTCGGCGACGTCGTGCGGGTGCACCGGCGCCATCCCGGCCCGCCGGGCCGCCGTCCCGGGCGCCAACGGCTCCGGATAGCGGGCGAGTTCGGCCGCCGTGACGGCACCGGCGAGCCGCGCCACCTCCTCGGCGTCCCCGCGCTCGTCCGGCCGTACGCCCGTCTGGGCGGCCTTCAGCACGGCCACCGACCGCCCGGCCGCGAGCGCCGCCGCGGCGACGGCGGCCGTCGTGACGGTCTTGCCGACCTCCGTGCCCGTACCCGTGATCACCAGGACCGGCATGTCATCCCTTCCGTGCCGCGGCGCACACCGCGCGCGCGATGCGTGCCAGGTCCGCGTCGCCCGTGACGTAGGGCGGCATCGTATAGATCAGATCGCGGAACGGCCGCAGCCACACGCCCTCGCGTACGGCCGCCGCCGTGGCCGCCGCCATGTCGACCGGATGGTCGAGCTGGACGACCCCGATGGCGCCGAGGACCCGCACGTCCCGCACCCCGGGCAGCTCCGCGGCCGGGGCGAGCCCGTCCCGCAGGCCCGCCTCGATCCGCTTGACCTCGGCGAGCCAGTCCTGGCCGAGCAGCAGCTCGATCGAGGCGCAGGCCACCGCCGCCGCCAGCGGGTTGCCCATGAAGGTCGGGCCGTGCGCGAGCACCGGCACCTCGCCCTGCGAGATCCCGTCGGCCACCCGCGGGGTGCACAGCGTCGCCGCCATGGTGAGATAGCCGCCGGTCAGCGCCTTGCCCAGGCACATCACATCCGGTGTCACCGCCGCGTGCTCCGCCGCGAACAGCGCGCCCGTACGGCCGAACCCGGTGGCGATCTCGTCGAACACCAGCAGCACGTCGTGCGCGTCGCACGCCTCCCGCAGCACCCGCAGATACGCGGGGGAGTGGAACCGCATGCCACCCGCGCCCTGCACCACCGGCTCGACGATCACCGCGGCCAGCTCGTGCGCGTGCTCGGCGATCAGGGTGCGCAGATGATCGGCGTACGCCTCCTCGTACCCGGCGGGCGGCGGGTCCGCGAACACCTGGCGCGGCAGGATCCCGGTCCACAGCTCGTGCATCCCGCCCTGCGGGTCGCACACCGCCATCGGCTGCCAGGTGTCCCCGTGGTAGCCGCCCCGCCACGTCATCATCCGGTGCTTCTCGGGACGGCCGAGCGAACGCCAGTACTGCAGGCACATCTTCACCGCGACCTCGACCGACACCGAACCGGAGTCGGCGAGGAACACATGCTCCAGGCCCTCGGGCGACAAGTCGACAAGGAGCTTCGCCAGCCGGACGGCGGGCTCGTGGGTGAGCCCGCCGAACATCACGTGGCTCATCCGCGCCAGCTGCTCGCGCGCCGCCTCGTTCAGCACCGGGTGGTTGTAGCCGTGGATCGCCGACCACCAGGACGACATCCCGTCGACCAGCTCCGCGGAGCCGCCCGCGAGCTGGAGCCGCACCCCGCTCGCCGACTCCACGACGAGCGGTTCCTGCCGGCCGGGCATCGGCCCGTACGGGTGCCAGACGTGCCGCCGGTCCAGGTCCAGCAGCTCCGGCACGCTCAGCTCAGGCATTGGGCGCGAGGTCCGTTCCGGCGCCCCGGCGGCGTACGGCGACCAGGTCGGTGCGCGGCTCGGCGGCCGTCGGCGCCGCGGCGGGGGCGCACACACCGGCCGACCCGCACCCGGCGCTCTCATGGGATCCGCACCCGGAGTCCTCGTGGGACCCGCACCCGGAGTCCTCGTGGGAACCGCAGCCCCCTCCGGCCGCCACCCGGTGTTCGGGCAGCGTGACCTCGCCGGCGCCCTCGACCTCGAAGCCGGCGTCGGCGATCATCTCCAGGTCGGCCTTGCCGGCCTGGCCCTCGCTGGTGAGGTAGTCGCCGAGGAAGATCGAGTTGGCCAGGTGCAGGGCGAGCGGCTGCATGGAGCGCAGGTGCACCTCGCGGCC
>NZ_JBVIED010000022.1:0-73132 GCF_055572035.1 Streptomyces sp. NPDC030838
CGGTTACATTCCGAACCCGGAAGCTAAGCCTCACAGCGCCGATGGTACTGCAGGGGGGACCCTGTGGGAGAGTAGGACGCCGCCGAACAATTCTTCAAAGGGTTGGATCCTGAACTTCGGTTCCGGGTCCAACCCTTTTTTGTTGTGCGTCACTTGACGTTCACATTGCGCACAGACCATCCGAAGTATGGGTACTGCTGCAATGCTCAGGGCCGCCGGCGTCGGAGTCGGTGACGAGGTCGTCGTGCCGGCCTTCGGGAACGTCGAAGTCGCCGAAGCGGTGACCCTGGCCGGTGCGCTCCCGGTGTTCGCCGACATAGATCCGGCGACGTACTGTCTCGATCCGACCGCGGTCGAGGCCGCCGTAACTGCCCGGACCGCGGCGGTCGTTGTCGTCCATCGCTTCGGGCGGCCGGCCGATGTCGTGCGGATGCGCGCGCTCGGGCAGCGGCACGGACTGCTGGTGCTGGAGCAGGGGGAGTCCGAGGCGCCGTATGACGAGATCGCTCAGCGGCGGCAGCGGGCCGGCTATCTCGACGCGCGGTTGAAGGGTGTGCGGACGCCTGAGGGTGGGGTCGGGCACACCTATCAGCAGTATGTCGTGCGGGTGCCGGGGAACGGGCGGCCGGACCGGGATGCCTTCGCACGGGCCGTACGGGCCAAGGGAGTTGACTGCCGCGTGCCGGTGAAGACGCCCGTGCACCGGCTGCCCGCGTTCCGGCAGTACGTGTCGCTGCCGGAGACCGAGCGGGCCGCCGACGAGACGCTGGCGCTGCCGGTCGACGCCTCGCTGACGAAGCGGGAGATGCAGCGGATCGTGTCCGCCTGCAATGCGCTCGGGGGACTGCTGCAGCCCGCCTTCTGATCGGTTTTGGAGCACGGGTCTGTTCGGGGTATGATCTATTCCGTTGCCGCGAGGGAAACCTCGGAAAAGCGACAGGCCCCTATAGCTCAGTCGGCAGAGCGTCTCCATGGTAAGGAGAAGGTCAACGGTTCGATTCCGTTTGGGGGCTCAAGAGAAAAGGCCTCCGCCCTTGTGGGCGGGGGCCTTTCCGCTTGTGTAGGGCGGGCCCGGCGGTCAGCCGTTGTGCAGGCCCGGGACGCGCATCGCCAGAATGGCCATGTCGTCGGAGGGGGCGTCCGAGGCGAAGCGTTCCACGGCGCGCATGATGCGGGCCGCCACCGCGCCCGCCGTGAGGCCGGTGCAGGTGGTGAGGACGTCGGCGAGGCCGTCGTCGCCCAGCATGCGGCTGCCCTCGCGGCGTTCGGTGACGCCGTCCGTGACACAGAGCAGGACGTCGCCGGGATCGAGGGTGACCGTCTGCTCGTAGAGCTCGAGGTCCTCCAGGACGCCGAGCAGCGGCTGGGGTTCCGCTGCCGCCTCGACCGTGCCGTCCTGGCGCAGACGCAGGGGGAGCGGATGGCCGGCGCAGACCACCTTCAGTTCCGCGCTGCCGTCCTCCTGGGGGCGCATCTCGCCGTACAGGAGGGTCAGGAAGCGGCTGCGGGCGCCCTCGTCGAGGATGGCCGAGTTCAGGCGCTGGAGGACGGCGGGGCCGCTGAGGCCTTCGCGGGCGAGCAGCCTGAGCGCGTGCCGGGCGAGGCCGGTGACGGCCGCCGCGTTCGGGCCCGTACCGCAGACGTCGCCGATGGCGAAGCCGTAGGCGCCGTCGCGGATGGGGAACAGGTCGTAGAAGTCGCCGCCGACCTCGTTGCCCTCGCCGGCCGCGCGGTAGATGACCTCGACCTCGACGCCGTCGATCGTGGGGAGTTCCGGCGGGAGCAGGCTGCGCTGGAGGGACTGGCTGATGGCCGTGCGCTCGGAGTAGAGGCGGGCGTTGTCCAGGGCCAGGGCGGCGCGGCGGGACAGGTCCTCGGCGAGTTCCAGGATCTCCTGGCGGAAGTGTTCGTCGGTCGGCTTGCCGAGGGTCAGCATGCCGATGACACGGTTGCGGGCGACGAGGGGCAGGACGACGGTCTCGCCGCCGACCGCGGAGGCGGTGGCGAGGGTGGGGCCGATGCCCGAGCTGACCGTCGCCGGTTCGCCGAGGCCCAGGCTGCGCATGGAACTGCGCAGGGCCGCCTGGTGGGCGGCTTCCGCGGGGGCGGACCAGACGCGGGCGCCGGGGGTGGGGACCGGGTCCGGCGGGGAGATCTTGGAGAGCAACGACTTGATGCCGTCGATGAGTTCCTCGTCCTCGTGCAGGACGTACGACAGATACGGTTCCGAGGCCTGGTCGGCGATCGTGTAGACGGCGCACCAGGTGGCCAGGGTGGGAACCGTCATCTGGGCCATCAGGGCCAGCGTCTGGTCGCGGTCGAGGGTGCCGGCGAGGAGGTCGGAGGCCTCGACGAGGAAGCTGAGCGAGCCTCGGCGCAGGCGTTCGAGTTCGCCGAGGCGGGCGGATTCGACGGCCAGGGCGATGCGGTCGGCCGCGAACTGGAGGCGGAGGGCTTCCTCGTTGCTGTACCGGCCGGGGGCCTCCGCGGCGACGCCGAGGGAGCCGGTGAGGCGGCCCTCGACCTTGAGCGGGACCGTGACGACCGAGCGCATGCCCGTGCCGTTCAGCAGCGGGACGGCGCCGGGGACGGCCGCGAGGTCGTCGTGGACGGCCGGCATCCGGGCCGAGCCGTAGCGGCCGGGGCCCGCCTCGACGGGGACGCGGGCGAAGCGCTGGCGGGCGGAGGGCAGGCCGGTGGAGGCGCGGACCTCCAGTTCCGTCTCGTCGTCGGTGGCGAGCAGGAGGAAGGCGGAGTCGCCGTCGAGCATGTCGCGGGCGCGTTCCACCGTGCGCTGGAGGAGGCCGTCGAGGTCGTCGGGGGCCGGGGAGCCGATGAAGACCTCGAAGGGGTCGGTGCTCTGGCCCTCGGCGGCGGGGGGTGCGTCGGGGGCGACGTGGCGCAGCGGCGTCTGGAGGACGGCGCGTTCGTGGTCCCGTACGAGAAGGCACACGGTCGAGGGTTCGCCGGCGGTGTCGCGGACGCGGAGGTGGGAGGCGTACACGGGGACGACCCGGCCCGAGGCGTCGCGGATGCCGTAGCTGCCCTCCCAGCGGGAGAGCTGGAGGGCCTCGGCGATGCCGGTGCTGGTGCCCGGGGTGTGCGGCCAGGCGGCGAGGTCGGTGAGGGGTTTGCCGGTGACCAGGTCGGCCTGGTAGCCGAACAGCTCCTCGGCGTCGTCGTTCCACGCGGTGATGGCGCCGGTGCGGTCGATCTGGATGACGGCGACGCGGACGCGGCCGTCGGTGAGCGGCAGCAGGTCGGCGGGGAGGGAGGGACCGGCGGTCCGGGTGCCGACCGGGCGTTCGGGCAGGGCCAGTTGGAACCAGACGTTCTTGTGCGTGGGGGTGTACTCGACGCCCCAGCGGGCCGCGAGGGCCGCGCACAGCTGGAGACCGCGTCCGCCCTCGCGGTCGGGGCTGCTCATGGAGACGGCCGCGCTCTGGAGCGGGACCTCGCGTTCCGGATAGCGGTCGGAGACCTCGATGCGGACGCCGTCCTCGGTGCGCAGGCACAGCACGTCCGCGGAGGTGCCCGCGTGAACGACGGCGTTGGTGACCAGCTCGCTGGTGAGGACCACCGCGTCGTCCACGATGTCGGCGTAGCCCCAGCCCTGGAGGGTGTCGCGGACGAAGGAGCGGGCGGACGCGACCGAACGCCCCACGGGCTCGAAGCTGGCGGCCGCGCGCGCGGTGATCACGGAACTCCTCGACCTGCTTTCCTCGTGCCGGGCCCCGTCGCCGTCCGAGTCGGGCTCGTGCCGGTTCTGGGGCGGCAGGCCGCCGTTCGGCCGGGGGTCCGGGGGCTGTCCCCCGGGGATCAGTCCGGTGGTCATGTGTGCGGCCGCCCCTCCGATGCCCGCTCGTTCTCGTGCCACCGCCCAGGCCGGACGGACCGGCATGGCTGGACAGCCGGATGCAAGGTTACTTACCTTCGCCGTCCATGCGGGTGCCGGTCTGCAGTGTTTCCGTCCGGAGGGTGTGCGGACGGTGTGCGAAGCTGCCGAACTGTTATGGCCTGGTTCGGCCGGGGTGAAACACTGGGCAGGCTTCCGGTGGAGGTTCGGGCAGGCTGAGTGGGTTCCGTGTACGCGGGCAGCAGCCCCTGGTACGGCCCGGTGCGGTCTGGCAGGACTACGCACGAGTAACCGGTACGCCGAGCAGTGACAGCAGCAGTACCCGAGCACAGCAGTAACGGTCGACCCCTGCGGGAGGGACACAGTGGAGTCTGGCGCAGCGACGCGGGGCACGAAGACGCGCGCGAAAGGCGGACCGTCCCTGGGCAAGCGGCGTACGGCGCCGAGCGGGAGCACCACCGAGGTGGACACGGCTGCCCTGAACCGGCTGCTGGCGGCCCTGGTGGCCATGCGCGACGGGAACTTCCGCAAGCGGCTCACGGTGTCCGGGGACGGCGTGATGGCCGAGATCGCGGCGGTCTTCAACGAGGTGGCCGACCGCAATCTGCATCTCACGGGTGAGCTGTCGCGGGTGCGGCGGGTGGTCGGGCGTGAGGGAAAGCTCACGGAGCGGCTGGAGACCGGGGCGTGCGAGGGCTCGTGGGCGGCCGCGATCGACGCCTCGAACGCCCTGGTCGACGATCTCGTATGGCCGGTGTCGGAAGTCGGCCGGGTGCTGTCGGCGGTGGCCGACGGTGATCTGTCGCCGCGGATGGATCTGCGGACGCAGGCGCCCGACGGGACGGGGCATCCGCTGCGTGGGGAGTTCCTGAAGGTCGGGCGGACCGTGAACAACCTGGTCGACCAGCTGTCGACGTTCACCGACGAGGTCACGCGCGTGGCCATCGAGGTGGGCACCGAGGGCAAGCTGGGCGGGCAGGCGCGGGTGCGCGGGATGTCGGGTTCGTGGAAGGGCCTGACGGAGTCCGTCAACACCATGGCGCACCGGCTGACGGCCCAGGTGCGGGATATCGCGCTGGTGACGACGGCGGTGGCGAAGGGCGATCTGTCCCGGAAGGTCACGGTCGACGTGGCCGGCGAGATGCTGGAGCTGAAGGAAACCGTCAACACGATGGTCGACCAGCTCTCGGCGTTCTCCTCCGAGGTGACGCGGGTCGCGCGCGAGGTGGGCACGGAGGGCGAGCTGGGCGGTCAGGCCCAGGTGCCCGGGGTGGCCGGGGTGTGGAAGGAACTCACCGATTCGGTGAACACCATGGCCGGGAATCTCACCGCCCAGGTGCGGGGCATCGCGGAGGTGACGACCGCGGTCGCCAACGGTGACCTGTCCCGGAAGGTGACCGTGCAGGCGCGCGGCGAGGTGGCGCAGCTCGCCGAGACGATCAACCAGATGACCGAGACGCTGCGGATCTTCGCGGACGAGGTCACGCGGGTGGCCAACGAGGTCGGCGCGGAGGGCCGGCTCGGCGGGCAGGCGAACGTGCCGGGCGCGGCGGGGACGTGGAAGGACCTGACGGACTCCGTCAACACCGTGTTCCGGAACCTGACCACACAGGTGCGGGACATCGCGGCCGTGACGACGGCGGTGGCCAACGGTGATCTGTCGCAGAAGGTCACGGTGGACGTGGCCGGCGAGATGCTGGAGCTGAAGAACACCGTCAACGGCATGGTGGACCAGCTGTCCGCCTTCGGTTCCGAGGTCACGCGGGTCGCGCGGGAGATCGGTGACGAGGGTGAGCTGGGCGGTCAGGCGCAGGTGCCGGGCGCGGCCGGGACGTGGAAGGACCTGACGGACTCCGTCAACACGGCGTTCCGGAATCTCACCGGACAGGTGAGGAACATCGCGCAGGTCACGACGGCGGTGGCCAACGGTGATCTGTCGCAGAAGGTCACGGTCGACGTCTCCGGCGAGATGCTCCAGCTGAAGAACACCGTGAACACGATGGTGGATCAGCTGTCGTCCTTCGCCGACCAGGTCACGCGGATGGCCCGGGAGGTCG
Source organism: Streptomyces sp. NPDC030838 (assembly GCF_055572035.1). Lineage (NCBI taxonomy): Bacteria > Bacillati > Actinomycetota > Actinomycetes > Kitasatosporales > Streptomycetaceae > Streptomyces > Streptomyces sp. NPDC030838. The sequence goes on from NZ_JBVIED010000022.1 coordinate 5,914, forward strand.
GTACGGAGGGCCGGCTCGGTGGCCAGGCGCAGGTGCCGGGCGTGTCGGGTACGTGGAAGGAGCTGACCGACTCCGTCAACGGCATGGCCGGGAATCTGACCGCACAGGTGCGGCAGATCGCACAGGTGACGACGGCCGTGGCGCGCGGTGATCTGTCGCAGAAGATCACGGTCGACGCGCGCGGCGAGATCCTCGAGCTGAAGAACACCATCAACACGATGGTCGACCAGCTCTCCGCCTTCGCCGACCAGGTGACCCGGGTGGCACGCGAGGTGGGTACGGAGGGCCGGCTGGGCGGTCAGGCGCAGGTGCCCGGCGTCGCCGGTGTGTGGCGGGATCTGACCGACTCCGTGAATGGCATGGCCGGCAACCTGACGGCGCAGGTGCGGCAGATCGCGCAGGTCGCCACCGCGGTGGCGCGCGGTGATCTGTCGCAGAAGATCACCGTGGACGCGCGCGGCGAGATCCTGGAGCTGAAGAACACCCTGAACACGATGGTGGACCAGCTGTCGTCGTTCGCCGAGGAGGTCACCCGCGTCGCCCGTGAGGTGGGCACCGAGGGCAAGCTGGGCGGTCAGGCGGAGGTGCAGGGCGTCGCCGGCACCTGGAAGGACCTGACCCAGTCGGTGAACTTCATGGCGAACAACCTCACCGTGCAGGTGCGCTCCATCGCCGACGTCACCACCGCTGTCGCGAAGGGCGACCTGTCGAAGAAGATCACCGTCGACGCCAAGGGCGAGATCCTGGAGCTGGTGACCACCGTCAACACGATGGTGGACCAGCTGTCGTCGTTCGCCGAGCAGGTGACCCGGGTGGCACGCGAGGTGGGCACCGAGGGCATCCTGGGCGGCCAGGCGCATGTGCCGGGCGTCACGGGCATCTGGGAGGACCTCAGCGACAACGTCAACCTGATGGCCAAGAACCTGACCATGCAGGTGCGGAACATCTCCCAGGTCGCCGCGGCGGTGGCCAACGGTGACCTCACGCGGACGGTGACGATCGAGGCGCGCGGTGAGGTGGCGCAGCTCGCCGACACCTTCAACACCATGGTGAAGACGCTGAGTTCGTTCGCCGAGCAGGTCACCAAGGTGGCCCGTGAGGTGGGTACGGACGGCATCCTCGGCGGGCAGGCGCACGTACCGGGCGTGGCGGGTACGTGGAAGGACCTCACCGAGTCGGTGAACCAGATGGCGTCCAACCTGACCGGTCAGGTGCGCAACATCGCCATGGTGACCACCGCCATCGCCAAGGGCGACCTCACCAAGAAGATCGACATCGACGCGCGCGGCGAGATCCTGGAGCTGAAGACGACCATCAACACGATGGTCGACCAGCTGTCGTCCTTCGCCGAGGAGGTCACCCGCGTGGCCCGCGAGGTGGGTACCGAGGGCCAGCTGGGCGGACAGGCGCGGGTGCGGGACGTGGACGGCACCTGGCGGGACCTGACCGAGTCCGTGAACGAGATGGCCGGGAACCTGACCCGGCAGGTGCGGGCCATCGCGCGCGTGGCGACCGCGGTGACCCGCGGCGACCTGAACCTGAAGATCGACGTGGACGCCTCGGGCGAGATCCAGGAGCTTCAGGACTACATCAACAAGATGATCGCCAACCTGCGCGACACCACGATCGCCAACAAGGAGCAGGACTGGCTCAAGGGCAACCTGGCCCGGATCTCCGCGCTGATGCAGGGCCGCCGTGACCTCGACGACGTGGCCTCGCTGATCATGAGCGAGCTGACGCCGGTGGTGTCCGCGCAGCACGGGGCGTTCTTCCTGGCGATGCCGCTCGCCGACGACAAGGACCTGGGCGGCGACAACGACGACCAGTACGAGCTGCGGATGCTCGGTTCGTACGGCTACTCGATGGGCTCCATGCCGACGTCGTTCCGGCCGGGCGAGGCGCTGGTCGGCACCGCCGCCAAGGAGAAGCGGACGATCCTGGTCGAGAACGCGCCGAGCGGCTATCTGAAGATCTCCTCCGGGCTCGGTGAGGCGCCGCCCGCGCAGGTGATCGTGCTGCCGGTGCTGTTCGAGGGCACGGTGCTGGGCGTCATCGAGCTGGCGTCGTTCACGCCGTTCACACAGATCCAGAAGGACTTCCTCAACCAGATCGCCGAGATGATCGCGACCAGCGTCAACACCATCTCCGTCAACACCAAGACGGAGGTGCTGCTGAAGCAGTCGCAGGAGCTGACCGAGCAACTGCGCGAGCGATCCGCCGAGTTGGAGAACCGGCAGAAGGCCCTCCAGGCGTCCAACGCCGAACTGGAGGAGAAGGCCGAGCTGCTGGCCCAGCAGAACCGGGACATCGAGGTCAAGAACACCGAGATCGAGGAGGCCCGGCAGGTCCTGGAGGAGCGCGCCGAGCAGCTCGCCGTCTCGATGCGCTACAAGAGCGAGTTCCTGGCCAACATGTCGCACGAGCTGCGTACGCCGCTCAACTCGCTGCTGATTCTGGCCAAGTTGCTCGCCGACAACGCGGACGGCAACCTCACGCCGAAGCAGGTCGAGTTCGCCGAGACCATCCACGGGGCGGGGTCCGACCTGCTCCAGCTGATCAACGACATCCTGGACCTGTCGAAGGTCGAGGCGGGCAAGATGGACGTCTCGCCGACGCGGATCGCGCTCGTCCAGCTCGTCGACTACGTGGAGGCCACGTTCCGGCCGCTGACCGCGGAGAAGGGCCTGGATCTGTCCGTGCGGGTCTCGCCGGAGCTGCCGGCCACCCTGCACACCGACGAGCAGCGGCTGCTCCAGGTGCTGCGGAACCTGCTGTCGAACGCGGTGAAGTTCACCGACTCCGGCTCGGTGGAGCTGGTGATCCGGCCCGCGCGGGACGACGTTCCGCAGGCGATCCGCGAGCAGCTGCTGGAGGCGGGTTCGCTGACCGACCCGGACGCGGACCTGATCGCGTTCTCGGTGACCGACACCGGGATCGGGATCGCGGCCAGCAAGATGCGGGTGATCTTCGAGGCGTTCAAACAGGCGGACGGCACCACCAGCCGCAAGTACGGCGGTACGGGCCTCGGGCTGTCGATCTCGCGGGAGATCGCGCAGCTGCTCGGCGGGGAGATCCACGCGCAGAGCGAGCCGGGGCGCGGCTCGACGTTCACGCTGTACCTGCCGCTGCACCCGGGCGAACTGCCGCCGCACGGCTATCCGCAGGCGGTGCCCTCGGTGTCCGGCGGCGAGCCGCTCGCCCTGGAACCGGCGCCGTCCGACGTGACGATCGAGACGCCGGCCGAGGTGAGGTCGTACCACGAGACGCAGAACGGCGCGGCCGCGCTCTTCCGGCGCCGGCGCCGGCGCCGGGCGTCCGTCGCCGAGCAGCGGACGGCGTCGCCGGAGCACTGGCCGGTCGCCGAGCAGGAGGGGGCGCCGCAGACGCATCACGGGGTCCGGTTCGGCGGCGAGAAGGTGCTGATCGTCGACGACGACATCCGCAATGTGTTCGCGCTGACCAGCGTCCTGGAGCAGCACGGCCTGTCGGTGCTGTACGCCGAGAACGGCCGGGAGGGCATCGAGGTCCTGGAGCAGCACGACGACGTGGCGGTCGTCCTGATGGACATCATGATGCCCGAGATGGACGGATACGCCACGACTACGGCGATCCGCCGGATGCCGCAGTTCGCCGGGCTGCCGATCATCGCGCTCACCGCGAAGGCGATGAAGGGCGACCGGGAGAAGGCGATCGAGTCGGGTGCGTCCGACTATGTCACCAAGCCGGTCGATCCTGATCATCTGCTGTCGGTGATGGAGCAGTGGATGCGCGGGGAGTGACGGTCGCGCAGGTCGTGCGCCGGGCGTGTGTGCGGACGTGGCGGGACGTGTGAGAGTTCACGCGGAGTTGCTGACTCAGGGTGGCGGAGGGCGTGGGGAAGTACGCGATTCTGGGAACCTTCTGGTCTCCCGCCACGTTTCTGCTACGTGCACAGTGACATCGCGGTGACAGGGTGTGGCGACAGGCGGGGTGCGGCTACGATGACCGGCACGAGGACGGGCGGCGTAACGGAGTCGTCCCCTGGGGCGGCGCCCGGTGCACTGCCGGGGCGAGGAGGGCGGGCCATGGTGCAGAAGGCCAAGATCCTCCTGGTCGATGACCGGCCGGAGAATCTGCTGGCGCTGGAGGCGATCCTCTCTGCGCTCGATCAGACGCTGGTGCGGGCATCGTCCGGGGAGGAAGCGCTCAAAGCACTGCTCACGGACGATTTCGCGGTCATTCTGCTGGATGTCCAGATGCCGGGCATGGACGGGTTCGAGACAGCCGCGCACATCAAGCGGCGGGAGCGGACCCGGGACATCCCGATCATCTTCCTCACCGCGATCAACCACGGTCCGCACCACACCTTCCGCGGCTATGCGGCGGGCGCGGTGGACTACATCTCCAAGCCGTTCGACCCGTGGGTGCTGCGCGCGAAGGTCTCCGTCTTCGTCGAGCTGTACATGAAGAACTGCCAGCTGAGGGAGCAGGCGGCGCTGCTGCGGCTCCAGTTGGAGGGCGGCGGCAAGGGCGCGGTCGGCGGCGGCAAGGAGGCGGCCGGACTGCTCGCGGAGCTGTCCGCGCGGCTCGCGGCGGTCGAGGAGCAGGCCGAGGCGCTGTCCAAGCAGCTGGACGACGAGTCGGCGGACGCGGCCGCGGTCGCCACGGCGGCGCATCTGGAGCGCAAGCTGACCGGGCTGCGGCGGGCGTTGGACGCGCTGGAGCCGGGGGCCGGCGGGACATCGTCGGTGCCCCCGCAGAACTGACCTTCGGGCGGGGCCTGTTACTCGGCACGCCGCCGGTGAGCGCGCGTCAGTTTCCGTCCCGCGCAAGGGCGACACGAACGGGTGAAGCAGGAGGCACACGTGTCCCGTGTCGGCTCCCCCGGTAATCTCACACCCATGGCCTCACGTCCCTCCGCAGCCAAGAAGCAGCCCGCGAAGAAGACGGCCGCTCCCGCGAAGGCTCCGGCGAAGAAGGCCGCTGCGAAGAAAGCCCCCGCGAAGAAGGCACCGGCGAAGAAGGCGCCCGCCAAGAAGGCCGCGGCGAAGAAGGCCGCGCCGCCGAAGCCGGCGCCCAGCCCGACCGGGGGTGTCTACCGGCTCGTCCGCGCGGTCTGGCTCGGCCTCGCGCACGCCGTCGGCGCGGTCTTCCGCGGCATAGGGCAGGGCGCGAGGAACCTCGACCCGGCGCACCGCAAGGACGGCGTCGCCCTGCTCCTGCTCGCCCTCGCGCTGATCGTCGCCGCGGGCACCTGGTCGAACCTGCGCGGACCCGTCGGCGATCTCGTCGAGATCATCGTGACGGGCGCCTTCGGGCGGCTGGACCTGCTGGTGCCGATCCTGCTGGCGGTCATCGCCGTACGGTTCATCCGGCACCCCGAGAAGCCCGAGGCCAACGGCCGGATCGTGATCGGTCTGTCCGCGCTCGTCATCGGCGTGCTCGGCCAGGTCCACATCGCCTGCGGCTCGCCCGCGCGCGGCGACGGCATGCAGGCCATACGGGACTCCGGCGGCCTCATCGGCTGGGGCGCGGCGACCCCGCTGACGTACACCATGACCGAGGTGCTGGCCGTACCGCTGCTGGTCCTGCTCACCCTCTTCGGGCTGCTGGTGGTCACCGCGACGCCGGTCAACGCGATCCCGCAGCGGCTGCGGCTGCTCGGCGTGAAGCTGGGCCTGGTCCGCGACCCCGAGCCGGAGGAGTTCGGCGAGGACGACGAGCGCTACGAGGACCAGTGGCGTGACGCGCTGCCCGCGCGCCCGCGCCGACGGGGGCCCGCCCCCGAGACGTACGACCCCGACGGCGCCGAGCAGGAGGCCCTCTCGCGGCGTCGCGGCCGTCCCCGGCGCTCCGCGGTGCCGCAGCCCGAGATGGACCGGCAGATGGACGCTGTCGACGTCGCCGCGGCCGCCGCTGCCGCGCTCGACGGTGCCGTGCTGCACGGGATGCCGCCGTCGCCGGTCGTCGCCGACCTCACCCAGGGTGTGCGCGTCGAGGACCGCGAGCCGACCACCCCGACGCCGGTGCCGGCCGCGCGCCCCCAGCAGGAGCAGCTGAAGGCCGAGGTCCCCGACCTCACCAAGACGCCGCCGCACGAGCCCCGGGACCTGCCCGCGCGCGCGGAGCAGCTCCAGCTGTCCGGAGACATCACCTACGCCCTGCCGTCGCTGGACCTGCTCACGCGCGGGGGCCCGGGCAAGGCGCGCAGCGCCGCCAACGACGCGATCGTCGACGCGCTGACCAACGTCTTCACCGAGTTCAAGGTCGACGCGCGGGTCACCGGCTTCACGCGCGGGCCGACGGTCACGCGCTACGAGGTCGAGCTGGGGCCCGCCGTGAAGGTGGAGCGGATCACCGCGCTGACCAAGAACATCGCGTACGCCGTCGCCAGCCCGGACGTACGGATCATCAGCCCGATCCCCGGCAAGTCGGCGGTCGGCATCGAGATCCCGAACACCGACCGGGAGATGGTCAACCTCGGTGACGTGCTGCGGCTCGCGGAGTCCGCCGAGGACGACGACCCGATGCTGGTCGCGTTCGGCAAGGACGTCGAGGGCGGCTACGTCATGCACTCGCTGGCGAAGATGCCGCACATGCTGGTCGCCGGCGCCACCGGCTCCGGCAAGTCGTCCTGCATCAACTGCCTGATCACCTCGGTCATGATGCGGGCGACCCCCGAGGACGTCCGGATGATCCTGGTCGACCCCAAGCGTGTCGAGCTGACCGCCTACGAGGGCATCCCGCACCTGATCACGCCGATCATCACCAACCCGAAGCGGGCCGCCGAGGCGCTCCAGTGGGTCGTACGCGAGATGGACCTCAGGTACGACGACCTGGCGGCGTACGGCTACCGGCACATCGACGACTTCAACCGCGCGGTGCGCGAGGGGAAGGTCAGGCCGCCGGAGGGCAGCGAGCGCGAGCTCCAGCCGTATCCGTATCTGCTGGTGATCGTGGACGAGCTGGCGGACCTGATGATGGTGGCGCCGCGGGACGTCGAGGACGCGATCGTGCGCATCACGCAGCTCGCGCGCGCGGCGGGCATCCACCTGGTGCTCGCCACGCAGCGGCCGTCGGTCGACGTCGTCACCGGGCTGATCAAGGCGAACGTGCCGTCGCGGCTCGCCTTCGCCACCTCCTCGCTGGCGGACTCGCGGGTCATCCTCGACCAGCCGGGCGCCGAGAAGCTGATCGGCAAGGGCGACGGGCTGTTCCTGCCGATGGGCGCGAACAAGCCGACGCGTATGCAGGGCGCGTTCGTCACCGAGGCCGAGGTCGCGGCCGTCGTCCAGCACTGCAAGGACCAGATGGCGCCCGTCTTCCGGGACGACGTCGTCGTCGGGACCAAGCAGAAGAAGGAGATCGACGAGGACATCGGCGACGACCTCGACCTGCTGTGCCAGGCGGCCGAGCTGGTCGTCTCCACGCAGTTCGGGTCGACATCCATGCTCCAGCGCAAGCTGCGGGTCGGCTTCGCCAAGGCCGGGCGGCTGATGGATCTGATGGAGTCCCGGAACATCGTCGGACCGAGCGAGGGCTCCAAGGCACGGGACGTGTTGGTGAAGCCGGACGAACTGGATGGCGTGCTGGCGATGATTCGCGGGGAGTCTGAAACGTAGGGAGGCGGGCGCGTGAAGGTCCCACGGGTGGGAGCGCGATACTCCGGTTGCATGATCGTGACTCACCCGTAAGGGATGGTGAGCAACCGTTTCCCTTCGGCGTACGTCAAGTTGAGGAAAGCGAAAACCGTGTACCCCACCGTCGGGATGACCGGCCATTCCGATGGCGTACAAAGTCCTACCGCCCGGTTGCCTCACCCTTTCGCACCCCCCCTAGACTGAACCTCCAGCAGGTGGCTACACGCTCGAAAGGCGCCCCCGTGTCCATCGGCAACTCCCCTGAAAACGAGCGTCCGTTCGAAGACGTATCCGACGTTTCCGAGGAAGCCCGCCCCTCCATCGGCCGCGCACTGCAGCAGGCGCGCATCGCGGCCGGGCTGACCGTCGACGACGTCAGTGCCGCCACCCGCGTCCGGATCGCCATCGTGCACGCGATCGAATCGGACAACTTCGAGCCCTGCGGCGGAGACGTCTACGCCCGCGGCCACATCAGGACCCTGGCCAAGGCCGTCCACCTGGACCCGGCTCCGCTGCTCGCGCAGTACGGCGCCGAGCACGGCGGCGGGCCGGCGCCCACCCCGGCCGCGCCGCTGTTCGAGGCGGAACGCATCCGCCCGGAGCGGCGGGGGCCGAACTGGACCGCGGCCATGGTCGCCGCGATCGTCGCCGTGATCGGCTTCGTCGGGTTCACCGTGTTCCAGGGCGACTCCTCCGACAGCGGCTCCGAGGCGAAGGTGGCCGAGGGCGCCACCCCCACGAAGAACTCGTCGTCACCGAGCGCCGGCAGCGGCAAGACGGGCGACCCGAAGCCCGACGCGACCGAGAGCGCGATCGCGGCCGCGCCGCAGGACAAGGTCACGGTGCAGGTCAGCGCGGTCGACGGGCGCAGCTGGATCTCGGCCAAGGACCACAACGGCCGGCTGCTCTTCGACGGGCTGCTCAAGCAGGGCGACTCCAAGACCTTCCAGGACAGCTCCAAGATCAACCTGGTCCTCGGCGACGCCGGGGCGATCCAGCTGTATGTGAACGGCAAGAAGATCGAGGACGACTTCCAGCCGGGCGCCGTGGAGCGGCTGACGTACACGAAGGGTGATCCGCAGGTCGGATGAGGGGCCTCACTTAAGGGACCTCACCAGGGGAAGCCGTACGGGGTTGGTCAAGATCGGCCAACCCCGTCGACGTGGGGTGTCGGCGGGACGAAGTAGTCTTGAGCCCATGCCTGAACGCCGTACCGTCGCACTGGTCACCCTTGGCTGCGCCCGTAACGAGGTGGACTCGGAGGAGCTCGCAGGCCGTTTGGAGGCGGACGGCTGGCAGCTCGTCGAGGACGCCGCGGACGCCGATGTCGCCGTGGTCAACACCTGCGGCTTCGTCGACGCCGCCAAGAAGGACTCCGTCGACGCCCTGCTGGAGGCGAACGACCTCAAGAACCACGGCAAGACCCAGGCCGTGGTCGCGGTCGGCTGCATGGCCGAGCGGTACGGCAAGGAGCTGGCCGAGGCGCTGCCGGAGGCCGATGGCGTGCTCGGCTTCGACGACTACGCCGACATCTCCGACCGGCTCCAGACCATCCTGAGCGGCGGTGTCCACGCCGCCCACACCCCGCGCGACCGGCGCAAGCTGCTGCCGATCAGCCCGGCCGAGCGCCAGGAGTCCGCGGCCGAGGTCGCCCTTCCGGGGCACGCGCCCGCCGATCTCCCGGAGGGCCTGGCGCCCGCCTCCGGCCCGCGCGCGCCGCTGCGCCGGCGGCTGGACGGCTCCCCGGTGGCCTCGGTGAAGCTCGCCTCCGGCTGCGACCGGCGCTGCACCTTCTGCGCCATCCCGTCCTTCCGCGGCTCCTTCATCTCGCGCCGCCCGAGCGATGTGCTGAACGAGACGCGGTGGCTGGCCGAGCAGGGCGTCAAGGAGATCATGCTGGTCTCCGAGAACAACACCTCGTACGGCAAGGACCTGGGCGACATCCGCCTGCTGGAGTCCCTGCTGCCCGAGCTGGCCGAGGTGGACGGCATCGAGCGGGTCCGCGTGAGCTACCTGCAGCCGGCCGAGATGCGCCCCGGTCTCATCGACGTGCTGACCTCCACCCCCAAGGTCGCCCCCTACTTCGACCTCTCCTTCCAGCACTCCGCCCCCGCCGTGCTCCGCGCGATGCGCCGCTTCGGCGACACCGACCGCTTCCTGGAACTGCTGGACACCATCCGGAGCAAGGCCCCCGAGGCGGGTGTGCGCTCCAACTTCATCGTCGGCTTCCCCGGCGAGACCGAGGACGACCTGGCCGAGCTGGAGCGCTTCCTGAACGGCGCGCGGCTGGATGCCATCGGCGTCTTCGGTTACTCCGACGAGGAGGGCACGGAAGCCGCGACGTACGACAACAAGCTCGACGAGGACGAGGTCGCCGAGCGGCTGGCCCGGGTCTCCCGGCTGGCCGAGGAGCTGGTCTCGCAGCGCGCCGAGGAGCGCGTCGGCTCGACCGTGCGCGTCCTGGTCGAGTCGGTGGACGACGAGGAGGGCGTCTACGGCCGTGCGGCCCACCAGGCGCCGGAGACGGACGGCCAGGTGCTGCTCACGAGCGGCGCGGGCCTGAGCGTCGGTCGTATGGTCGAGGCGAAGGTGGTCGGTACGGAGGGTGTCGACCTGGTGGCCGAACCGCTGCCGGGCCATCCCGGAGGCAGTGAGGAGGCGGGCAGATGACCGGAGTGCCGGCGGCCGCGGGCGGCTCCGCCCGGGCGAACGGCGCGGCTGCGGCTTCCGCCCAGGGCAAGGGGGCGGCCGGTGCCGCCGCCCAGGGCAAGGGTGCCGCCCGGGCCCGGGGTGCCGGTGTCGCCGCCTCGGTGCCGGGTGCTTCCGGGGGTGCCTCTGGGGGTGCGTCCGGGGACGCTGCCGGGGGTGCGTCAGGGGCGGCATCAGGGGCCGGCCCTGGGGGTGCGCGGCCCGCGCGGGGCGGCAAGATCGCGGCTGCGGCGGTGAACCAGGCCAGCGTCTGGAACATCGCCAACCTGCTCACCATGCTCCGGCTGGTCCTGGTCCCGGCCTTCGTCGCGCTGATGCTGGCCGACGGCGGATACGACCCGGCGTGGCGCTCGCTCGCCTGGGCGGCCTTCGCCATCGCCATGATCACCGACCTCTTCGACGGCCATCTGGCGCGCGCCTACAACCTCGTCACCGACTTCGGGAAGATCGCCGACCCCATCGCCGACAAGGCGATCATGGGGGCGGCGCTGATCTGTCTCTCGGCGCTGGGCGACCTGCCGTGGTGGGTGACCGCGGTCATCCTCGGGCGGGAACTCGGCGTCACCCTGCTGCGTTTTCTGGTCATTCGCTACGGGGTCATCCCGGCGAGCCGGGGCGGCAAGCTCAAGACCCTCACCCAGGGTGTCGCCGTGGGCATGTACGTGCTGGCGCTGACGGGCTGGCTGGCCACGCTGCGGTTCTGGGTGATGGCGGCGGCGGTCGTTTTGACCGTGGTGACCGGTCTCGACTATGTGAGACAGGCCATTGTGCTGCGCAGGCAGGGAATCGCCGAGCGCAAGGCCGCGTTGGAGGAGACGGAAGGGTGAGTTCCACGGCCGCCGACGTGGTGCGGCTACTCACGGTGAGGGGCGAGACCGTCGCCGTCGCCGAGTCGCTGACCGGTGGACTGGTCGCCGCGGAGCTCACGGCGGTTCCGGGAGCGTCCAAGGCGTTCCGGGGTTCGGTGACGGCGTACGCCACCGAGCTGAAGCATCGGCTGCTGGGCGTCGACGCCACCCTGCTGGCGCAGCGCGGAGCGGTGAATCCGCAGGTCGCAGCCCAGATGGCGGCCGGAGTTCGGAAGGCGCTGGGCGCCGACTGGGGCATCGCCACCACCGGTGTGGCCGGCCCCGATCCCCAGGACGGAGAGCCCGTGGGGACGGTCTTCGTGGCGCTCGACGGGCCGGTCGGCCCCGGTTCCGGTTCCGCCGGTGGCGGAAAAGTGGAGGCGCTGCGGTTGAACGGCGGCCGCGAGGAAATTCGTATGGAGAGTGTACGGAGCGTACTCGCACTGCTCCTGAAGGAGCTTGCGGGCGAACAGACCGGGAATGAGCGGGCACAGGATACGGAACAGAACGGGGGGTTTTGATGTTTGCAGCCCTGAGTGAACACGACATCGCTCCCCGCACGGCCGCGGCGCGAGGCGGTACGGTGGGGCGTGAAGGATGCGGCTACGCGGTCCGAGGAGGGAGCCACCGATGATTCTGCTCCGTCGCCTGCTGGGTGACGTGCTGCGTCGGCAGCGCCAGCGCCAGGGCCGTACTCTGCGCGAAGTCTCCTCGTCCGCCCGAGTCTCGCTCGGCTATCTCTCCGAGGTGGAGCGGGGGCAGAAGGAGGCTTCCTCCGAACTGCTCGCCGCCATCTGCGACGCGCTGGACGTACGGATGTCCGAGCTGATGCGGGAAGTGAGCGACGAGCTCGCCCTCGCCGAGCTGGCCCAGTCCGCTGCGGCCACCCCCAGTGAGCCTGTGCCCACGCCGGTTCGTCCGATGCTGGGCTCCGTTTCGGTGACCGGTGTGCCACCGGAACGGGTGACCATCAAGGCGCCCGCCGAAGCGGTGGACGTGGTCGCCGCCTGAGTGTGGCGCGGCGCTGAACGAGCGTGACGTGTGAGCCCCGGCCGGGGCTTCTCCGGGAGATCCCGGGGGAGCGGTCGGGGTTTTCGCGTATCCCGGTGGTTGTCGTCCGTTGTGCGAGGTTTGCTCCGTTTGCCGGGGTTCTGGGATCCAGTCATCGTGGAGGGGCCACGATCGGGTGAGCCAACGGAGGTGCGGATGAACGTCGTGAAGAGCCCGCTGTCCGACTCGGGCCTGAAGACCGTCGCCGACGCCTTGCAGGGCGCCCTCGTCGATCTGGTGGATCTGGCACTGGTGGCGAAGCAGGTGCACTGGAACGTCGTGGGGCCGCGCTTCCGGTCGGTGCATCTCCAACTGGACGAGGTGGTGGACACCGCGCGGACGCACTCCGACACCGTGGCCGAACGGGCCTCCGCGCTGGGCGTCTCCCCGGACGGGCGGGCCGCGACGGTGGCCTCCGGCAGCGGGATCGGCGAGGTGCCCGGCGGATGGGTCAAGGATGAGGACGCGGTACGGGTGCTCGTGGCAGCCCTGGGCGCGGTGATCACTCGGATGCGGGAGCGGGTGACGGTGACCGCGGATCCCGACCCGGTCTCGCAGGACATCTTCATCCAGATCACCGCGGACCTCGAGAAGCATCACTGGATGTTCCAGGCCGAGAACGTGTGACGCGCGGTGACGCGAGTGGTGCGCCTGTGTGCCGGCGGTGCGCCCTCCCTGCGCTGAGAGTGGCCGTCTAGCGTCGGCCCGGTCGGGTGAGACGGCGTTCTGGCGTCGGGCTGGAGGTGGCGGCCATGGCGGGGCGGATAGTGCGCTGGGGGGCCGTACTGGGGCTCGGGGCGGTGTGGTGGTGGGCCGCGCTGCGGGTCGCGGTCGCGCCGGACGCGGGGGCGCTGGAAGGGACCGTCGTGGCCGGAGGGTGGGGGCTGAGTCTGCTTCCGGTGCACACCGTGGCCAAGGCGCGGGCTGTGGGGGCGCTGGGGGCCGGGCGGTGGCGGGCGGCCTGGCGGGCGGTGGATGCGGGCACGGGTGCGGACGCGGGCGCGGGTGTGGGTGCGGACGCGGGCATGGGTGCGCACGCGGGCGCGGGCGCGGCGGATGCGGGCCTGGGTGCTACCAAGGCATCGCCACACCTCCGTTCGGACGAAGAATCTGACCCGTCGTGAAGGATGACGCGTCGGAGGCCAGATACAGGACCGTGTGGGCGACGTCCTCCGGTGTGCCGACCCTGCCCAGTGGCGACATCCGGGCCATGGCCGCCTCCGTCCGGGCCTGCGCCCCGGCTTCGTGACGGGTGGTCATGGGGGTGCGGATCCAGCCCGGCGCGATCGCGTTCACCCGGATTCCGTACCGGCCCACCTCGGTCGCCAGCGTCTTCGTCAGCTGGACGACGGCCGCTTTGGCGACGCCGTAGCAGAGCAGGCCGGGGGCGCCGGTGTCGACGGCTCCGGAGGCCATGGTGATGATGCTGCCGCCGGTGTCGCGCGCCAGCATCAGCCGGGCCGCCTCCTGGCAGGCGTGGAGCACTCCCTTGAAGTTGACGTCCAGGACGCGGTCGAGGTCCGCGTCGAGGGTGTCCAGGACCGGGCTGCTGTGCATGATGCCGGCGATCGCGGCCAGTACGTCCAGACGTTCGCAGGTCGCCATCGCCTGGTGGAGCGCGCCGCGGTCGGTCACGTCGAGGGGGTGCTGGTGGGCGGTGCCGCCCCGCTCCTTGATGAGGGCCGCCGTCCCGTGCAGGCCCTGGGCGTCGAGGTCCGCGCAGTGCACGGTGGCGCCGGCGTCGGCGAGCAGGACGGCCGAGGCCCGGCCGATGCCGCCGGCGGCGCCGGTGACGAAGGCGGTGCGTCCGGTGAGGTCGTACGCGGGGACGGGCATGAGGGGACCGTACGAGCGGATCTGACGGTCCGTCAATTGGTATGACGGCGCGGGGCGGGGCCGGTTTGGCAGGTGGGGCACCAGTAGGTGGGGCGGTCGCGGGAGCCGTCGCCCTGGTCGGCGACCCGGATGGGAGTGCCGCAGCGCAGGCAGGGGCGGGGCGCACGGCCGTAGACGAACAGATCCTGGCCGCGGCGGCCCGTCGTGCTGCGGACCGGGCGGTCGCGGTTGGCCTCCAGGAGCTTCTTGGCGAGGACCGGAAGCTTGGCTGCGCGGTCGGCGGGGAGCGCGCCGACGGGCAGCCACGGGGTGGCGCCGAGCAGGAAGCAGAGCTCGCTCTTGAACACGTTGCCGATGCCGGCGAGGTTGCGCTGGTCGAGGAGGGCCTCGCCGAGGGCCCGGGCGGGGTCCGCGAGGAGGTTGGCGAGGGCGCGGTCCGGGTCCCAGTCCGGGCCGAGGAGATCGGGGCCGAGGTGGCCTACGGCGCGGTCCTCGTCGGCCGTGCGGAGGAGATCGAGGACGGGGAGGCGGTAGCCGACGGCCGTGCGGTCGGTGGTGCCGAGGATCGCGCGGATCTGGTGCGCCGGGCCGCCGGTCCAGCGCTCACCGGCCGCGTACACCTTCCAGGAGCCGTCCATCTGCAGGTGCGAGTGCAGGGTGAGGCCGCCCTCGAAGCGGGCGAGGATGTGCTTGCCGCGCGGGGTGACGTCGAGGACGGTCCGGCCGGTGAGGTCGGTGGTGGCATACCGGGGCACGCGGAGGTCGGAGCGGGTCAGCACCTTGCCCGCGAGGGCGGCGTGCAGCCGGTTCGCGGCCTGCCAGACCGTGTCTCCTTCGGGCATGGGTCAAGGGTGACACGTGGTGGTGGGGACGCGGCGAGTGTGTCATGCCCGCAGCCGCAGGCCTCTGGGTGTGGCGATGAAACCCGCTCCTTCCAGGAGGGCGCCCAGGGGCGACGTCAGGGCCTGGGCGCCGTTGATCCGTTCCACGGTGACCGTGCCGAGGGAGCCCGCGCGGGCGGCCGCGGCCAGGGCGTCCGCGGCGGCGCGCAGCCGGGGGTCGTCGGCGGGCTCGGTGTCCGGGTCGGTGGGCCAGGCCAGCAGGGTCTTGCCGCCGCGCTCCATGTAGAGCGCCAGGTCGCCCTCGACGAGGACGACGAGCGACCCCGCCTTGCGGCCCGGCTTGTGCCCGGCGTCGGTGGGCGGGTCGGGCCAGGGCAGGGCCGCACCGTAGGCGTTCGCCGGGTCCGCGGCGGCGAGGACGACGGCGCGCGGGGCGGAGGTGCCGGGGGTACGGCGCCCGGAGCCCTGAGCGTACGGCGGGCGGCCGCCGTTCCGCCAGGCGGGGGAGGGCTGGGCCAGGTCGCGCGGGGAGACGTACTCGTCCGGTGCCGGGTGGCCGGCCGGGGTGTCGAAGGGATCGCCGCCGTCATGGGTGTCGTACCAGGAGGCCGCGTGGTCCTCGAAGGGGCCCAACGGGTGGGCGCCGTCGAGGAAGTCGGCGGTGGCGCCGTCCACGCCGAGGGATGTGCCGGTGCCGGGGCCCGCGCCCGCGCCAGGGCCCGTACCGATGATGCCGGGTGCGCCGTGGGCGAAGTCGGCGTCGGGGCGGCCGGCGTCGCGTTCGCGCGCGTTCGCCACCGCGCGGAGGCGGTCCACCGCGCCGTCCATCGCGAACTGGGCGGCGCCGAGGCCCTCCACCACATAGCCGCGCCGGGCCTGGCCGCTCTCCTCGAAGGCGGACAGGATCCGGTACGTCGCCGAGAAACCGCCCTCGACGCCTTCCGCGGCCACCGCGCCCCGGGTCACCACGCCGTGCCGGTCGAGGAGGGCGCGGGCGAGGGCGTGGGCGCGCACCGTGGTGTCGGGCTCGCGGTGCGGGAGCAGGGACCAGCGGCCGGCGACGGTCGGCGGGCCGCTGCGGGACGCCGGGCGGGCGGCGGCCGTCAGGGAGCCGTAACGCCCGCGCGGGACCGCGCGCTTGGCGCGGTGGGCGGTGGAGCCTGCGGTGCGGCCGGAGCCCAGCAGGGCCCGCATCGGGGCCAGCGTGTCGTTGGTCAGCCGTCCGGACCAGGCCAGGTCCCAGAGGGCGTCGGCCAGTTGGGGATCCGTGGCGTCCGGATGCGTGGTGGCGCGGACCTGGTCGGCGATCTGGCGGAAGAACAGGCCGTAGCCGCCGGAGAGGGTGTCCAGGACGGACTGGTGCAGGGCTGTCAGTTCGAGGGGGTGCGGGGGCGGCAGGAGCAGCGGGGCCGCGTCCGCGAGGTACAGGGAGACCCAGCCGTCCTTGCCGGGGAGTGCTCCCGCGCCGGCCCACACCACTTCTCCGGCGGCGGTGAGTTCGTCGAGCATCGCCGGGGCGTAGCCGGTCACGCGGGACGGCAGGACCAGCTTCTCCAGGGCGGAGGCGGGCACCGAGGCGCCCTGCAACTGCTCGATGGCGCGCACCAGTCCGTCGATGCCGCGCAGGGCGTGGCCCTGGCCGATGTGCTGCCACTGCGGGAGGAACTGGGCGAGCGCCGCCGGTGGCACGGGCTCCAGCTCGTGCCGCAGGGCGGCGAGGGACCGGCGGCGCAGCCGGCGCAGGACGGCGGCGTCACACCATTCCTGGCCGATCCCGGCCGGATGGAACTCGCCTTGGACGACCCGCCCGGAGGCGGCCAGTCGTTGCAGGGCGCCGTCGGTGACCGCCACGCCGAGGCCGAAGCGGGCCGCCGCGGTGGCGGAGGTGAACGGGCCGTGGGTGCGGGCGTAACGGGCGAGGAGGTCGCCCAGGGGGTCCTTCACCGGTTCGGTGAAGGCCTCCGGGACGCCGACCGGCAGCGCCGTGCCGAGGGCGTCGCGCAGCCGGCCCGCGTCCTCGATCGCAGCCCAGTGGTCGGCACCGGCGATCCGGACCTTGATGGCGCGGCGGGCGCCGGCCAGTTCCTGGGCCCACTGCGGCTCGGCGCCCCGCTCGGCCAGTTCGGCGTCCGTGAGCGGGCCGAGGAGCCGCAGCAGCTCGGCGACGCCCTCGACGTCCTTGACGCGCCGGTCCTCGGTGAGCCACTGGAGCTCCTGCTCCAGCTCGGTCAGCACCTCCGCGTCGAGCAGTTCGCGCAGCTCCGCCTGGCCCAGCAGCTCGGCCAGCAGCCGCGAGTCCAGCGACAGGGCGGCCGCGCGGCGCTCGGCGAGCGGTGAGTCTCCCTCGTAGAGGAACTGGGCGACGTAGCCGAAGAGGAGGGAGCGGGCGAACGGGGACGGCTCGGGGGTGGTGACCTCGACCAGGCGGACCTTGCGGGACTCCAGGTCGCCCATCAGCTCGACGAGCCCCGGGACGTCGAAGACGTCCTGGAGGCATTCGCGGACCGCTTCCAAGACGATCGGGAACGAGCCGAACTCGCTCGCCACCTGGAGCAGCTGGGAGGCGCGCTGGCGCTGCTGCCACAGCGGGGTGCGCTTGCCGGGGTTGCGGCGCGGCAGCAGCAGCGCGCGGGCGGCGCACTCGCGGAAGCGGGCCGCGAACAGGGCCGAACCGCCGACCTGGTCGGTGACGATCTGGTCGACCTCGCCCTTGTCGAAGACGACGTCCGCCGCGCCGACCGGCGCCTGCTCGGCGTCGTACTCCGCCCCGGCCTTCATGGGCTCCTGGTCGAGCAGGTCCATGCCGAGCAGGTCGGCGTCGGGCAGGCGCAGCACGATGCCGTCGTCGGCGTGCATGACCTGGGCGTCCATGCCGTACCGCTCGGAGAGCTTGGCGCCGAGGGCGAGTGCCCAGGGGGCGTGGACCTGGGCGCCGAAGGGGGAGTGCACGACGACCCGCCAGTCGCCGAGTTCGTCACGGAAGCGCTCCACCACGATCGTGCGGTCGTCCGGGACGTGGCCGCAGGCCTCGCGCTGTTCGTCCAGGTAGGAGAGCACGTTGTCGGCGGCCCAGGCGTCCAGGCCCGCCGCGAGCAGGCGCAGCCGCGCGTCGTCCTTGGGCAGCGAGCCGACCTCGCGCAGGAACGCGCCCACCGCGCGGCCCAGCTCCAGCGGGCGGCCCAACTGGTCGCCCTTCCAGAAGGGCAGCCGGCCCGGAACGCCGGGAGCCGGGGAGACCAGGACGCGGTCGCGCGTGATGTCCTCGATGCGCCAGGAGCTGGTGCCGAGCGTGAAGACGTCCCCCACGCGGGACTCGTAGACCATCTCCTCGTCCAGCTCGCCCACCCGGCCGCCGCCCTTCTTGGGGTCGGCGCCGGCCAGGAAGACGCCGAACAGGCCCCGGTCGGGGATCGTGCCGCCGGAGGTGACGGCGAGGCGCTGGGCGCCGGGGCGGCCCGTGACGGTACCGGTGACGCGATCCCACACCACGCGCGGGCGCAGCTCGGCGAAGGCGTCGGACGGGTAGCGGCCGGCGAGCATGTCGAGGACCGCGGTGAACGCCGACTCCGGGAGCGAGGCGAAGGGAGCGGCCCGGCGGACGGTGGCGAGCAGGTCGTCGACCTGCCAGGTGTCCAGCGCCGTCATCGCCACGAGCTGCTGGGCCAGCACGTCCAGGGGGTTGGCGGGGATCTTCAGGGACTCGATCGCGCCGGTGCGCATGCGCTCGGTGACCACGGCGGCCTGAACCAGGTCGCCGCGGTACTTCGGGAAGACGACGCCGGTGGAGACCGCGCCCACCTGGTGTCCCGCGCGGCCGACGCGCTGCAGGCCGGAGGCCACGGAGGGCGGGGACTCCACCTGGACGACCAGGTCGACCGCGCCCATGTCGATGCCGAGTTCGAGGCTGGAGGTGGCGACCACGGCGGGGAGACGGCCGGCCTTGAGGTCCTCCTCGACGAGGGCGCGCTGCTCCTTGGAGACCGAGCCGTGGTGGGCGCGCGCGATGACGGGCGGGGCGCCGTGGGCGGCGCCCGAGCCGCCCATCAGCTCGGCGGGGGAGTGGTGCTCGTCCAGGGACTCGCCGGTGGCCCGTTCGTACGCGATCTCGTTGAGGCGGTTGCACAGGCGCTCGGCGAGGCGGCGGGAGTTGGCGAAGACGATGGTGGAGCGGTGCGACTGGACGAGGTCGGTGATGCGCTCCTCGACATGCGGCCAGATCGAGGGACGCTCGCCCTCGCCGCTGTCGGTGGCCGGGGAGCCGCCCAGTTCGCCGAGATCCTCGACCGGGACGACCACGGACAGGTCGAACTCCTTGGCCGACTTCGGCTGGACGATCTCCACCTTGCCGCGCGGGGAGAGGAAACGGGCGACCTCGTCGACCGGGCGGACGGTCGCCGACAGGCCGATGCGGCGGGCCGGCCTGGGCAGCAGCTCGTCCAGGCGCTCCAGGGACAGGGCCAGATGGGCGCCGCGCTTGGTGCCGGCCACGGCGTGCACCTCGTCCAGGATCACCGTCTCGATGCCGGTGAGCGCGTCGCGCGTGGCCGAGGTCAGCATCAGGAACAGGGACTCGGGAGTGGTGATCAGGATGTCCGGCGGGCGCGTGGACAGGGCGCGGCGCTCGGCGGCGGGGGTGTCGCCGGAGCGGATGCCGACCTTGACCTCCGGTTCGGGCAGGCCGAGGCGGACGGCCTCCTGGCGGATGCCGGTGAGCGGGCTGCGGAGGTTGCGCTCCACGTCGACGGCCAGGGCCTTCAGGGGGGAGACGTACAGGACGCGGCAGCGCTTCTTGGGGTCGGCCGGTGGGGGCGAGGAGGCGAGCTGGTCCAGGGCGGCGAGGAAGGCGGCCAGTGTCTTGCCGGAGCCGGTGGGGGCGACCACCAGGACGTCGGAACCCGCCCGGATGGCCTTCCAGGCGCCGGCCTGGGCGGCGGTGGGCGCGGAGAAGGCACCCGTGAACCAACCGCGGGTCGCGGGGGAGAAGCCGTCCAGGGCTTGGTGTCGGGAGCTGGCCATGCGTCCATCCTGCACCTCGGCACTGACAATGGGCCTGAGCTGGGGTTTTACTGTGCCCGGACGTTCACCGGCCGGCTGGCCGACAATGGGGCCATGGGTTCGGGTGAGCGGGCGCGGCACTGGCAGTACGCCGAGTTGCCCGGGGTCGATCTGCTGCGGGCCCGGTACGTCCGGAAGACGTTCGTGCGGCACACCCATGAGCACTTCGTGATCGCCGCCATCGCGGACGGGGCCGAGGTCTTTCATCACCGCGGGGCCGACGAGTACGCAGGGGCGGGGGCGCTCGCGCTGGTCAATCCGGAGACTCCGCACACGGGGCGGGCCGGGGTGCCCGAGGGGTGGCGGTACGGGGCCGTGTATCCGTCGCCCGAGGTCGTGGCGGAGATCGCGGCCGAGACGACCGTCATCCGCGGCACCCCGGGGTTCGTCCGGCCGGTGCTGGACGATCCGTACTCCGTGGGGCTGGTGCATCAGGTGCTGCGGGCCGCGGACGAGGGGAACGCGCTGGCCGCCGACACACTGCTGCGGGTGGCGGTGACGCGGCTGCTCCGGCTCAACGGAGGGACGCTGCCGCAGCGGGAGGTGCGGACGGCCGGGGCGCGGATCGCGGCACGCGCGCGTGCCGTGCTGGAGGAGCGGATGGCCGAGCCGCCGACCCTGGAGAAGCTGGCGGGAGATCTGGGAACCAGCCCCTTCGCGCTGCTCCGGGCTTTTCGGGCGGCGTACGGCATGCCGCCGCACGCCTGGCTGACCGACGCGCGGGTCAGACGGGCCCGGCGGCTGCTGGACACGGGAAGCTCGCCCGCGCAGGCCGCCGTCGCCGTGGGGTTCAGCGACCAGCCGCATCTGAACCGGCACTTCAGCCGGATCGTGGGGGTGCCTCCGGGGGCGTACCAGCGGGAGCGCAAGAACGTACAAGACGCGTCGCGGTAGCTGCTCGTAGCGTCCGACGCGTGGCAGAAGAAGCAGCTCTCGCGGACATACGGGCGGACGACGGGAAGCCCGGCGACGGACAGCCCGAAGGTGGCGGACGGCCGGTCGACGGACAGCCTGACGGCAGCGGAAAGGCCGACGGCCGGCCTGATGGCAGCGGAAAGCCGGACGCCGCCGTCGTCCGGGACGCCCTCGGGGTCGGAGTCGCCGTAGGCCTCTCCGGGTTCGCCTTCGGGGTGACCTCGGCGGGCAGCGGGCTGACCTTGGCGCAGACCTGCGTGCTCAGCCTGCTGGTCTTCACCGGTGCGTCCCAGTTCGCGCTGGTGGGCGCGCTCGCCGGCGGCGGGAATCCGGTGACGGCCGCGGCCGGTGCGCTCTTCCTGGGCGTGCGCAACGCGTTCTACGGGCTGCGCCTGTCGCAGGTGCTGGCCCTCCCGCGCGCGGTGCGGCCGTTCGCCGCCCAGTGGGTGATCGACGAGACGACCGCCGTCGCGCTGGCGCAGCCGTCGCGGCGCGCGGCCCGGATCGGGTTCGCCGTCACCGGGCTCAGCCTCTATGTGCTGTGGAACCTCTCCACGCTGGTCGGTGCGCTCGGTGCCGAGGCCATCGGTGACACCGACGCCTGGGGGCTCGACGCGGCCGGGCCCGCGGTCTTCCTGGCGCTGCTGGCGCCGATGCTGAGGACGGGCACCGAGCGGGCCGTCGCCGGGCTCGCCGTCGTCCTGGGACTGGGGCTGCTGCCGGTGCTGCCCGCGGGCGTGCCGGTCCTAGTGGCCGCTCTCGCGGCGCCGGTCGTGCTGTGGGCACGGGGACGCCGAGGTGCGGGGGAGGACGACCGGTGAACACCTGGATCGCCATCGCAGCGACGGTCGTGGGCTGCTACGCCGTCAAGCTGGCCGGACTGCTCGTTCCCGCCGGTGTGCTGGATCGGCCGCTCGTCAGGCGGCTCGCCGCGCTGCTGCCCGTCGCTCTGCTCGCCGCCCTCACGGCCCAGCAGACCTTCGCCGACGGGCAGGCGCTGGTGCTGGACGCGAGGGCCGCGGGGGTCGCCGCGGCCGGGGTGGCGCTGGTGCTGCGCGCGCCCTTCCTGCTTGTCGTCGCGGCGGCCGTGGTGGTGACGGCGGGAGTGCGGGCCCTGGGCGGGTGAGGTCAGCCGATGGGGCGGCCGTGTGCCCTGAGGGTGCGCAGGGCCTCGACCGTCACCATGGGGCGTGCCTCCAGGACCGCGCCGGGCGCCCACTGACGCCAGCGGATCGGCCAGCCGCCGTCCTCCTGCTGCTCGCTCGCCAGGTGGTCCAGGGAGCGCGCCATCTCGTCGTCGGTGAACCACGCGCGCGCGAGGGACTGCGGTGTCGGCGCGTAGTCGTGCGGGAAATGGTGCTCGCCCGGGGCGTAGCCGGGGGCGACGGGGAAGGCGTCGAGGTGGTCGGGGTCGAGGGCCGCGAGCCGGTGTTCGCGGACCAGCCGGCCCAGGCGGTCGGCGGCCGACTCCGCGCGGGCACGGTCGGGAGCGGCGTCCAGGAAGGCGACGGCGGCCTCGATCTCGTACGGATGGGACCGCTCCAGGGACTCCACCGCCTCCCAGCAGAAGTCCGTGGCGCGGAACAGCCAGGCGTGCCACACCTCGTTGCGGTGCAGCAGACCGACCACCGGACCGGTGGCGAGAAGTTCACTGGGCGGATCGTCCACGATCGGCACGAAGGGGGCCGCCGGATAGCCGCGCTGGCTGGGGTGGACGGCCGGCAGTGCTCCGTCGGCCGTGGACACGGAGGTCAGATAGCGGCACACCCGCTCCACCCGCTGTCCGCCGCAGCGCCCGATCGAGTCCAGCACCCGCAGGGCCCGCGCGGTGTGCAGCGGCTGGCTGACGGGGCCGCGCAGATCGGGTTCCAGGGCGTGGCCGTAGCCGCCGTCCTGGTTGCGGTAGGCGTCCAGTGCGGTCTCCACGGGGTCCGCGCCGCCGTTGAGGAAGTGGTGGGCGAAGAGACGCTGTTCCAGCACCCGCGCGGTGAGCCAGACGAAGTGTTCGGCGCGGAAGAGCGGGGAATGCGCCGGGGGCGTTGAGGGGAGTGGGGATGCTCCTGTTTCGGCCATGGCTCAGACCGTAGGGCGAAAAGCGGGCTCGGCAAGCGGTCCCGGCCAGGGCCCACTCTCAGGGGCGGGATACTGGTGTCATGCGGTTGACGGTCTTCTGGGAGCGGATGGCGGAGCACTTCGGGGCGGGGTACGCCGACACCTTCGCACGCGATCACGTGATGTCGGAGCTCGGTGGACGTACCGTGCACCAGGCGCTGGCCGCCGGCTGGGAGGCCAGGGACGTGTGGCGCGTGGTGTGCGACGTGATGAACGTGCCACAGGACAGGCGCTGAGAGGTCACGAAGATCGCCAGACGGCGTCCGGCTGTCGGTGGCGTGGGCGAGACTTGCACTGTGGCATCCACAGATGAGACGGGGCAGGAAGCCCAGCACGCATCCTCGAAGGGTACGACGCCGCCCGACCGGCCCCCGGCCGACGGTGCCGCCGCGCCGGGGGCGCGCATGCCGCGCTGGCTGCCGCGCGCCATGGTGCTGGCGCTCGCTCTCATCGCCGTCTTCCAGCTGGGCAGTTGGGTCTTCCACCAGCTCATCGGCCTGCTGATCAACATCCTGATCGCGTTCTTCCTGGCCCTCGCCGTGGAGCCTGCGGTGAGCTGGATGGCCTCGCGCGGGATGCGCCGGGGGCTGGGCACCTTCCTGGTCTTCCTCGCCGTGCTGATCGTGGCCGCCGGCTTCGTCACCCTGCTCGGCTCCATGCTGGCGGGCCAGATCATCACCATGGTCGAGAACTTCCCGAACTATCTCGACTCCGTGATCAACTGGATCAACACCCACTTCAACACCGACCTGAAGCGGGTGGACATCCAGGAGGGCCTGCTCCGTTCCGACTGGCTGCGCGACTACGTGCAGAACAGCGCCACCGGCGTCCTCGACGTGTCCGCGCAGGTCCTCGGTGGGCTCTTCCAGCTGCTGACGATCGCCCTGTTCTCGTTCTACTTCGCCGCCGACGGGCCGCGGCTGCGCCGGGCGCTCTGCTCCGTGCTGCCGCCCGCCCGGCAGGCCGAGGTGCTGCGCGCCTGGGAGATCGCCGTCGACAAGACCGGCGGCTACATCTACTCGCGCGGCCTGATGGCGCTCATCTCCGGAGTGGCGCACTACATATTGCTGGAGATCCTGGGCGTGCCCTACGCGCCCGTGCTGGCCGTCTGGGTGGGCCTGGTGTCGCAGTTCATCCCGACCATCGGCACCTATCTCGCGGGCGCGCTGCCCATGCTGATCGCCTTCACGGTGGACCCCTGGTACGCGCTGTGGGTGCTGGGCTTCGTCGTGATCTACCAGCAGTTCGAGAACTACGTCCTGCAGCCCAAGCTGACCTCGAAGACCGTCAACATCCACCCGGCGGTCGCCTTCGGCTCGGTCGTCGCGGGCACCGCGCTGCTCGGCGCCGTCGGCGCGCTGATCGCCATCCCGGCGGTCGCCACGCTCCAGGCGTTCCTCGGGGCGTATGTGAAGCGGTACGCCGTCACGGACGACCCCCGGGTGCACGGCCACCGCGGGCGCGGCGCCAGGCCCGGACCGGTCGTACGGCTGCGGCGGCTGTGGGGGAGGGCGCGGGCGGCGCGGCCGCGCCCGTAGCGGGCGGACCACCGGCCGCGTGCCTCGCTTGACACGAAAATCGAACATCCATTCATATGGAAGCTCCGGCGATGCTCTCGGTGGGCGTTTCGACCTGCTTTGGGGAGAGAAATGCCCGAGTTATCCACAGGCCGGACCAGCGTCGGGGCGCATTGTCAGTGGCAGGCGTTAGCGTCTTTGACGTGAAGCGATCGACTCAAGCAAACCGGGTGGAACCCATGGCAGGAACCGACCGCGAGAAGGCCCTCGACGCCGCCCTCGCGCAGATTGAACGGCAATTCGGCAAGGGCGCGGTCATGCGCATGGGCGAGCGGTCGAAGGAGCCCATCGAGGTCATCCCGACCGGGTCGACCGCGCTCGACGTGGCCCTCGGCGTGGGCGGTCTGCCCCGCGGCCGTGTGGTGGAGATCTACGGACCGGAGTCCTCCGGTAAGACCACGCTGACCCTGCACGCCGTGGCCAACGCGCAGAAGGCCGGCGGCCAGGTCGCCTTCGTGGACGCGGAGCACGCCCTCGACCCCGAGTACGCGCGCAAGCTCGGCGTCGACATCGACAACCTGATCCTCTCCCAGCCCGACAACGGCGAGCAGGCCCTGGAGATCGTGGACATGCTGGTCCGCTCCGGCGCTCTCGACCTGATCGTCATCGACTCCGTCGCCGCGCTCGTCCCGCGCGCGGAGATCGAGGGCGAGATGGGCGACAGCCACGTCGGTCTCCAGGCCCGCCTGATGAGCCAGGCCCTGCGGAAGATCACCAGCGCGCTCAACCAGTCCAAGACCACCGCGATCTTCATCAACCAGCTTCGCGAGAAGATCGGTGTGATGTTCGGTTCCCCGGAGACCACGACCGGTGGCCGGGCGCTGAAGTTCTACGCCTCGGTGCGTATCGACATCCGCCGTATCGAGACCCTGAAGGACGGCACGGAGGCGGTCGGCAACCGCACCCGCTGCAAGGTCGTCAAGAACAAGGTCGCGCCGCCCTTCAAGCAGGCCGAGTTCGACATCCTCTACGGCCAGGGCATCAGCCGCGAGGGCGGCCTGATCGACATGGGCGTGGAGCACGGCTTCGTCCGCAAGGCCGGCGCCTGGTACACGTACGAGGGCGACCAGCTCGGCCAGGGCAAGGAGAACGCGCGCAACTTCCTCAAGGACAACCCCGACCTGGCCAACGAGATCGAGAAGAAGATCAAGGAGAAGCTGGGCGTCGGCGTGCGGCCCGAGGAGCCGGCGGCGGAACCGGGCGCGGACGCCGCGGTCGCCACCGCCGCGGACGACGCCGCGAAGTCGGTGCCCGCTCCGGCGGCGAAGACGGCCAAGACCAAGGCCGCGGCCGCCAAGAGCTGAGCCCGTGACACGGCGAACCGACTGGGCCGAGTACGCCCACCCCGGCACTCCGTGGGAGCCGGAGCCGGGGAGTGAGGGCGAAAGGCGCTATGCCGGACACGGCGACGGCCGACCGGACGGCGACCCGTATCCCGGTGAGGGGACGCGCGGCGGCGCCCGGCGCGGCGCGGGCGGCTCACGCGGAGGGCGCCGGCGGCGCGGCTTCGGTGATCTGTCCGCCGAGGACGGGGGCTCCTCTTCCTTGTCGAGGGCCGAGAAGGGGGAGTCCTCAGGGGACCCGGCTGAGCGGGCACGGGCGATCTGCCTGCGCCTGCTCACCGGGACCCCGCGCACCCGCAAGCAGCTCGCCGACGCCCTGCGCAAGCGGGAGATCCCGGACGACGTCGCCGACGAGGTGCTGTCGCGCTTCGAAGAGGTCGGACTGATCGACGACAGCGCCTTCGCGGACGCCTGGGTGGAGTCCCGGCATCACGGCCGCGGGCTGGCCCGACGGGCGCTCGCGCAGGAGCTGCGGACCAAGGGCGTCGACTCCACGCTGATCGACGCGGCCGTCGGCCGGCTCGACTCGGAGCAGGAGGAGGCGACCGCGCGTGAGCTGGTCGCTCGCAAGCTGCGCGCCACCCGCGGCCTCGACCGCGACAAGCGACTCCGCCGCCTCGCGGGCATGCTCGCCCGCAAGGGCTACTCCGAGGGCCTGGCTCTGCGGATCGTCCGGCAGGCGCTGGAGGAGGAGGGGGAGGACACGGAGTTCCTCGGAGACGAGGCGTTCTGACGAGGGGCTCTGACGAGGGGCTCTGACGAGGGGTTGCGACGAGGCGGCATGCCGCCACGGGCTCTGGGCACGGTGGACGCGCGGGGGCGCCGATCGCGTTCAGGGCCGACGGGGCACCAGTCCGCTCCGTGTCATGCCGCGGAGGACTGCTGAGTCATGCCGCGGGGGACTGCTGACGGAGCGTCCTACTCGACGACCGGCAGCCCAGCCGCCCGCCACGCCTGGAATCCGCCCACCAGATCCGTGGCCCGGTGCAGTCCGAGCCGGTGCAGCGACTCGGCGGCGAGACTCGACGCGTATCCCTCGTTGCACAGCACCACGACCCGCAGCTCATGGCCGGTGGCCTCGGGCAGGCGGTGGCTGCCCCAGGGGTCGAGCCGCCACTCCAGCTCGTTGCGCTCGACGACCAGGGCGCCGGGGATCCGGCCGTCCCGCTCGCGCAGCGCGGCGTACCGGATGTCCACCAGCAGGGCCTCACCGGCCTGCTGGGCGTCGTACGCCTCCCGCGGTCCGATCCGCCGGTAGCGCGCCCGTACCCGCTCCAGCAACTCGTCGATACCGACCGGCACTTCGCGCTCGCCGCTCAACTCCAGTCCTCCGGACGCTCGACGTGCTCCAGCCGCAGTACCTGGCCGGTGCGGCTGTAGCGGCGGATCCGCGGCAGCGGCGGATAGTAGGCGTGGACCGAGATCGCGTGCTGCTCGGTGGACTCGTTGAGCACCTCGTGGACGTGGTGGCGGCCGAAGGAGCGGCCCCGGCCGGCGGGCAGCAGCCGCTGCCTGTCCACGTCCTCGGTGAGTTCGAGGGTCTTCCAGCCGTCGGTGGGCAGCCGCGCGGCAAGCGCGTTCTCCTTCAGCTCGCCGCGCGCGGTGAGGAAGGCGCCCACCGAGTCGGCGTGGTCGTGCCAGCCGGTGCCGGTGCCGGGCGGCCAGCCGATCAGCCAGGCCTCACTGCCGCCGGGACCCTGGAGCCGTACCCAGGTGCGGCCTTCCGGATCGAGCGGCAGCGAGTCGATCAGTTCGGTGTCCGCGGCCGTACGCCGGACGAAGTCGAGCAGATCGGCCTGGGTGGGAGCGGCGGCGCGCCCCCGGACGGGGGCGGAGACGGAACGGGGGGAGGAAAGGGCAGACACGTGGACCGTCCTGTGAGTTCGCGTGACCGCGCGCGACGACGCGTCGAGCGGCGCGCGGCAGGGAGGGGAGGCGAGTTCAGCAGGACGGTCGACACACGCAGCCCGCATAGCGGACGAGGTCCATGTGGACCCTCCGCCACAGGCGCACGCAGGTGTCGATCACAAGGCGGAGTACACCACGCCGGTCCGGGTGGGTCAACTCGCTGTCACCATGTGGACACAGGGTGACAGCGAACCGGTGGTGTCAGCGCGAGCCCGCCCCGGCCTCCGCCTCGACTCCCGCCTTCGCCGGGCCGCCGAGCGTCGCCTCGGCCGCCGTGTAGAGGTCGGCGGGGCGCACCCCGTTCAGCGCCGTGACCAGATGGCCGTCGGGCCGGACCAGGAGCACGGTGTGGGCGGCGGCGCCCGGATAGCTCTCGGCGACCAGCAGCTCGGCGGGGTGCGGCAGGGCGGTCACCGCGGCCGCGAGCCGGGGCATGATCCCGGCGGTCACCCAGTGCTTGCGCTCCCAGACGCCCGTGCCCGGCGCGATCAGCACGACGAGCAGCGCGCCCCGGCCCAGCCGGTCCCGCAGCCGTACGAACGAGCCGTCCTCCGCGGTGACCACCACATCGGTGACCGGCGCCCCCGGCGGGGTGTCGACGGGGACCGCCGCCTCGATGTGCCGGGGCGTGAGCGGGGAGTCGGCGTAGCCGGCCGGCGCGCCGAGCGGCCCGCTCCCCAGGTGCCCGTCGGTGAGCAGCGCGTCATGGCCGCGGGCGGCGCCGGGGACGTACGAGCGCAGGCCCTTGCCGCCGCGCAGCATCGGCAACGCCTGGTCGGCGGCGCGCAGCCGGGCGGCCACGGCCGCGCGCCGCTCCGCCTGATAGCTGTCCAGCAGCGCTTCGTGCGCCCCGTGGTGCCAGGCCAGCGCCAGCTTCCACGCCAGGTTGTCGGCGTCCCGCAGCCCCTCGTCCAACCCCTGGGTGCCGAGCGCGCCGAGCAGATGCGCCGCGTCCCCCGCGAGGAAGACCCGGCCCGCCCGCCAGCGGCGGGCCAGCCGGTGGTGGACGATATGGACTCCGGTGTCCAGCAGTTCGTACGACGGTGACGCGTCGCCCGTCCAGCCGGTCAGGGTCTCCTGGACGCGGGCCATCAGAAGCTCGGGCGTGACCAGGTCCTTGCCGGGCGGCAGCAGCCAGTCCAGCCGCCAGACGCCGTCCGGGAGCGGACGCCCGGTCACCTCCCCGGCCGAGGGTCCCGACGACCGCCACGGCGGCATCCGATGGAGCAACGCCTGATCCGGCCACGGAAGTTCCGCCCGCAGCGCGGCCACGGCGTGTCGCTCCACCGCCGTACGGCCGGGGAAGCGGATGTCCTGGAGTTTGCGCACCGTCGAGCGAGGGCCGTCGCAGCCGACCAGGTAACTGCCGCGCCACCAGGTGCCCTTGGGGCCGCGCGTGTGCGCGGTGACGCCCGAGGTCTCCTGCTCGACGGTGTCCAGCCGGCTGTCCACGGCGACCTCGACCAGCCGTTCCCGGGCGAGCGCGGCGCGCAGGGCGCCGGTGAGGACGTGCTGGGCGATGTGCAGCGGGGAGGCGAGCGGTACGGGCTCCTCCGCGTCCTCTGCGGCGTCGCCGAACGTGATCTCGCGCATGACCTGTTTGCGCCGCATGGACCGCCATCCGGCCCAGTGCGCACCCGCCTCGGCGAGCGGCACCCCGATCAGTCGTTCCATCAGCGCGGTGGTGTCCTCGCGCAGCACGACGGTGCGCGCGAGCCGTGGTTCGTCCTTGCCCGGTCCCTCGTCCAGGACGACGGACGGCACCTCCTGACGCGCCAGCGCCAGGGCGAGCGTGAGCCCGACGGGCCCCGCTCCGACGATGATCACCGGGTCCACGGCGCGGCGCCCCCTGCCCGTGGCGGTGTCCTGAGGGACGTATGTGAACAGGAAGTTGGAGCAGGGTGCACGATCACAGAACGTATGCAACCCATTGCCGGTGCTTGCGTCAAGTGACGAGGGGCAGTGGCGATCATGCCACTGCCCCTCGTATCACGGACGCTTACTGACCGACCATCAGACGGTCTTGTCGACGGCCGCCCCGGGTGTACCACCGACCTCGGCGGCGTTGAGGTCGTCGACGTCCTCAGCGCCCAGGACCGCGCCCGTCGACCTCTTGCTGCGCCGCAGCCTGCCCTCGAGCCAGCTGGCGAAGCTGGTGAGGATGAAGTTGAGGACGATGTAGATGATCGCCACGACGATGAAGCTTGGGATGACGTTCGCGTAGTTCGCCGCGAGCGTGCCACGCGTGTTCAGCAGCTCCGTGAAGCCGATCATCACGCCGCCCAGCGCGGTGTCCTTCACGATGACGACCAGCTGGGTGACGATGGCCGGGAGCATCGCCGTGACCGCCTGGGGCAGCAGGATGCTGGTCATCGTCTGGCCCTTGCGCAGACCGATCGCCTGGGCCGCCTCCGTCTGCCCCTTGGGCAGGGCGAGGATGCCCGCGCGGACGATCTCGGCGAGGACCGAGGCGTTGTAGAGCACCAGACCGGTGACGACCGCGTACAGGGGCCGGTCGTCGCTGCTGACGTCCGTGGAGCGGGCGTAGAACTCGTTGGCGAACAGCATCAGCAGCAGCACCGGGATGGCCCGGAAGAACTCCACCACCGCGCCGGCCGGGACGCGCACCCAGGCATGGTCGGACATGCGGGCGATGCCGAAGAAGGCACCCAGCGGGAGGGCGATGATCATGGCCAGCGCCGCGGCCTTGAGGGTGTCGCCGAGGCCGGGCAGCAGATACGTCGTCCAGGCCTGGGACTCGGTGAACGGCTTCCACAGGGCCCACTCCAACTGGCCCTTGTCGTCCATCACCGTGTAGACCCACCACAGCAGGAGGGCCAGCAGGGCGAGGAAGACGACCGAGAAGATGATGTTGCGCCGCTTGGCCCGGGGGCCGGGGGCGTCGTAGAGAACCGAGGTCACCGCTTCACCGCCAGTCGCTTGCTCAGCCAGCCGAGGAACAGGCCGGTGGGCAGGGTCAGTACTACGAAACCGAAGGCGAAGATCGCGCCGATGAGCACCGTCTGTGCCTCGTTCTCGATCATTTCCTTCATCAGCAGGGCGGCCTCCGCCACACCGATGGTCGCCGCCACCGTGGTGTTCTTCGTCAGCGCGATCAGCACATTCGCCAGCGGGCCGATGACCGCGCGGAACGCCTGCGGCAGCACGATCACGCGCAGCACCTGACTGAAGGACAGACCGAGGGCGCGGGCCGCCTCCGCCTGCCCCACCGGCACCGTGTTGATGCCGGAGCGCAGCGCCTCGCAGACGAACGCCGCGGTGTAGGCGACGAGGCCGAGCACCGCGAGGCGGAAGCCCTGGACCTCCAGGTCGTCGGGGGCGCCCATGGTCATGCCGAAGATGTCGGCGAGACCGAGCGACGTGAAGACGATGATGACGGTGAGCGGGATGTTCCGGACGATGTTCACATAGGCGGTGCCGAACCACCGCATCAGCGGCACCGGGCTGACCCGCATCGCCGCCAGCAGGGTGCCCCAGACCAGGGAGCCGACGGCCGAGAACACGGTGAGCTGCACCGTCACCCAGAAGGCACCCAACAAGGTTGGATCGTCATAGTCAGAAATAAAGTCGAACACGATCTCCCGCGCTTCCGGGTGTGTGGCGTATGTGGCGGACGCGGCGCGCCGCCGCCCTGATCGCGGCGGACGGCGGCACGCCTGAGAAATCCCGCGTTACTGGACTGTCCTGGCCTTACTTGACGATGTTGCCGATCTTCGGGGCCGGCTCGTTCTCGTAGTTGGCCGGGCCGAAGTTCTTGTCGACCGCCTTCTCCCAGGACTTGTCGGCGACCATCTTCTCCAGCGCGTCGTTGATCTTGTTCAGGGTCTCGGTGTCGCCCTTCTTGACGCCGATGCCGTAGTTCTCGTTGCTGAGCTTCAGGCCGACGAGCTTGAACTGGCCCTGGTACTGCTTCTGAGCGGCGAAGCCGGCGAGAATCGAGTCGTCCGTCGTCAGCGCGTCCATGGCGCCGCTCTGCACGGCGGCGACGCACTCCGAGTAGGTGCCGACCTGCTTCAGCTGGGCCTTGGGGGCGAAGTCGTCCTTGACGTTCTGCGCGGAGGTGGAGCCGGCCACCGAGCAGAGCTTCTTGTCGTTCAGGTCCGTGGCCTCGGTGATGTCCGAGTCCTTCTTGACCAGCAGGTCCTGGTGGGCCAGCAGGTACGGACCGGCGAAGTCGACCTTCTCCTTGCGCTCGTCGGTGATGGAGTAGGTCGCCGCGATGAACTTCACATCGCCGCGGGCGAGCGCGTTCTCACGGTCGGCGCTCTTGGTCTCGACCCACTCGATCTGGTTCGGCTCGTAGCCGAGCTCCTTGGCCACGTACGTCGCCACGTCGACGTCGAAGCCGGAGAAGGAACCGTCGGGCTCCTTCAGACCGAGACCGGGCTGGTCGTACTTGATGCCGATCTTGATCTTGTCGCCGCCGCCGGAACCCGAGCCGCCGTTGTCCTTGTCCTCGCCGCCGCACGCGGTCGCGGTGATCGACAGGACGAGCGCGGCCGCGGCCGCGGCAGTGACCTTGCGGAGCTTCATGGTGAACATCCTTTGGGTGGTGAAGGGGACGAGGGCCGTCCGGTGCGGGTGGTGCGGGCCGTCCGGTGCGGTGGTGCCGGTGGTGCGGGCCGTCTGGTGGTGCCGGTGGTGCCGGTGGTGCGGGCCATCCGGTGCGGGTGACGCTGTCGTCGCGCGCGGGCGACGAGGCTCGGTCAGTGGTGCAGGATCTTCGACAGGAAGTCCTTCGCACGGTCGCTGCGCGGGTTGCTGAAGAACTGGTCGGGCGCAGCCTCCTCGACGATTCGGCCGTCCGCCATGAACACCACGCGGTTTGCCGCCGATCGTGCGAAGCCCATCTCGTGGGTGACCACGATCATGGTCATGCCCTCACGGGCGAGCTGCTGCATGACCTCGAGCACCTCATTGATCATCTCCGGGTCGAGAGCCGACGTCGGCTCGTCGAAGAGCATGACCTTGGGGCCCATGGCGAGGGCCCGCGCGATGGCGACACGCTGCTGCTGGCCGCCGGAGAGCTGCGCGGGGTACTTGTCCGCCTGCGTGGCGACGCCGACCCGGTCCAGCAGGGCGCGCGCCTTTTCCTCGGCCTTCTTCTTGTCCGCCTTGCGGACCTTGATCTGGCCGAGCATCACGTTCTCGAGCACGGTCTTGTGCGCGAAGAGATTGAAGGACTGGAACACCATCCCGACGTCGGCCCGCAGGCGGGCCAGCTCCTTGCCCTCCTGGGGCAGCGGCTTTCCGTCGATCGTGATGGTGCCGGAGTCGATCGTTTCGAGGCGGTTGATGGTGCGGCACAGGGTGGACTTCCCGGACCCGGAGGGCCCGATGACCACGACGACCTCGCCGCGGGCGATCGTGAGATCGATGTCCTGGAGTACGTGCAACGCGCCGAAGTGCTTGTTGACGCTCTTCAGGACGACCAGTTCGCCGGTCGCGGCCACATCTTCCTTGGCCACCGATACTTCGGTCATCGCTAGCTGGCTCCGTCCTCCTCGGGTTTCGGAGGACACTAATAACCCTACGCGACCTGCGTCATTACATCTGAGGGGAATCTGAGCATCACGATCCGATAGCAATCGGACACCTGTCGTAGCACTTGTGACCTGCGAGCGTATCGGCCGGATAACTTCGAGGGCCGCGCAACCGGAACCCTCTTGACGTCGTCGTCATCCATCAGCGTGACTGCCATGGTGCACACGCGCGCGTACACGCGTTTGTAGCCGCCGGATCCGTACAGCCGATGAACCGAAGGGGGCCGGGATGAGACTGCTGCTCGTCGAGGACGACAACCATGTCGCCACCGCTCTGTCCGCGGTCCTGGCGCGGCACGGCTTCGACGTCACGCACGCGCGCAGCGGCGAGGAGGCTCTGCAGGCCCTCGTGCCCGAGGGCGCCGGCTTCGGTGTCGTCCTGCTCGACCTCGGCCTGCCCGACCAGGACGGTTACGAGGTGTGCAGCAAGATCCGCAAGCGCACCGCGACCCCGGTGATCATGGTCACCGCGCGGTCCGACGTCCGCTCCCGCATCCACGGCCTCAACCTCGGGGCCGACGACTACGTGGTCAAGCCGTACGACACGGGGGAGCTGCTCGCGCGGATCCACGCGGTCAGCCGGCGCTCCGTCCCGGAGGACGCCACCGGCCCGATCGAGACCGCCCTGCACCTGGGACCGGTCCGTATCGAGCTGCCCACCCGCCAGGTCAGCGTCGACGGTTCGGTTGTCCAACTCACCCGCAAGGAGTTCGACCTGCTCGCCCTGCTGGCTCAGCGCCCAGGCGTGGTCTTCCGGCGGGAGCAGATCATCAGCGAGGTCTGGCGGACCAGCTGGGAGGGGACCGGGCGCACCCTGGAGGTGCACGTCGCGTCCCTGCGGGCCAAGCTGCGCATGCCGGCGCTCATCGAGACCGTACGCGGCGTCGGCTACCGGCTCGTCGCCCCGGGCGCGTAGCGGGGCAGGGTGCGCACACGTCTCCTGCCGCTGCTCATCGTCCTGATGGCGGCCGTGCTGCTGGCGCTGGGCGTCCCGCTCGCCGTCAGCCTGGCCGCCGCCCAGCAGCAGAAGGTGGTCGTCGACCGGATCGACGACACCGCGCGGTTCGCGGCCCTCGCCCAGTTCGTCACCGCCGCGCCCCCGGTCCGGGACGAACGCCGCGAGACGCTGAAGCGCGAACTGATCAGCTACTACAAGGTCTACGGCATTCGTGCCGGTGTCTTCTACCGCGACGACATCCCCATGGCTCATGCGCCCGACGACTGGCTGCTCCCCCGATCGGGTGAGGTGCGGGCGGCCTTCGACGAGGCGTGGCTCAGCCGCCGCAGCCACGACCCGAAGCAGGTGTGGCCCTGGGAACGCCACCGCCTGGTCGTCGCCTCGCCGGTGATCCGGGACGGCGACGTGGTCGCGGTCGTGGTCACCGACTCGCCCACCGGGCAGATGCGGTCACGGATCCTGCGGGGCTGGCTGGTCATCGCCGCCGGGGAGACCGCCGCGATGCTGCTGGCCGTCGGCGCCGCGCTGCGGCTGACCGGCTGGGTGCTGCGGCCCGTACGCGTCCTGGACGCCACCACCCACGACATCGCCACCGGACGGCTGAAGTCCAGGGTGGCGGTGGCGAGCGGGCCGCCGGAGCTGCGCCGGCTGGCCCGGTCGTTCAACGAGATGGCGGACAACGTCGAGGACGTCCTGGAGCAGCAGCGCGCCTTCGTCGCCGACGCCTCGCACCAGCTGCGCAACCCGCTCGCGGCGCTGCTGCTGCGGATCGAGCTGCTGGCCCTGGAGCTGCCCGAGGGCAATCAGGAGATCGCCTCCGTCCAGACCGAGGGCAAACGCCTGGCCCAGGTCCTCGACGATCTGCTCGACCTGGCGCTCGCCGAGCACGCCGAGGCGGACCTCAAGACAACCGACATCGGCGCGCTGACCGCCGAGCGGGTCGCGGCCTGGTCTCCCACCGCCGAGGCCAAGGGCGTACGGCTGGAGGCCGACTGCCCGCCCACCACCGCCTGGGCCGACGCGGTCACCCTGTCCAGCGCACTCGACGCCGTCATCGACAACGCACTGAAGTTCACCCCTGCGGGTGAGTGTGTGGAGGTGAGGGTGACGTCCAACGGTGACACCTCCACCGTCGTCGTCGCCGACCGTGGCCCGGGGCTGACCGACGAGGAACTGTCCCGCGTGGGCGACCGTTTCTGGCGCAGCAACCGCCACCAGAACGTCAAGGGCTCGGGCCTCGGCCTGTCCATCTCCCGCGCGCTGCTCGCCTCGGCGGGCGGTTCCATCACCTACGACCATCACGAGCCGCACGGGCTGAAGGTGACGCTTCGGGTGCCTCGGAGCGGGCCGGCGGCCTGAAACAGGCCACCGCGCGGGGGCCTTGTTCACGGCTTCACGGTTTACGGCTTCGCTGGGGCTCCACCGTTTACGGCTTCGCCGGGTGGTCGTTGCTTACGGCTTCACCGAGCGGTAGTAGCGCCGCGCGCCCTCGTGCAGGGTGAGCGGGTCGGTGTAGATCGCGGTGCGAAGATCGACCAGCTGAGCGGAGTGGACGTGCGCGCCGATGCGGTCGCGGCTCCTGATGACGGTCCGGGTCAGCCACTCGGTCAGCTCGGGATCCATGTCCTTGCGGGTGATCAGCAGGTTGGACACCGCGATCGTCGGCACCGCCTCGCCGTTCTGGATGGTCGGGTAGGCCGACTCGGGCATGTTGGTGGCGCGGTAGTACCGGGTGGCGGCCCGCTGCTTGTGCAGCTTGGCGACCAGCTCGGCGTCGATCGGGATGAACCTGAAGGAGTCGGTCCTGGTGAGCTTCCGCAGACCGTCCGTCGGCAGTCCGCCCGACCAGAAGAACGCGTCGAGCTTCTTCCCCAGCTGCTTGGGCCCGGTGTCGATGCCGTCCGAGTGCGGCTCGATGTCCTTCTCCGGGTCGATGCCGGCCGCCCTGAGCACCCGGGTGGCGATCAGCCGCACCCCCGAGTGCGGCAGCCCTATGGCCACGCGCTTGCCCCGCAGGTCCTCGACCGACCGGATGTCCGAGTTCGGCGGGACGACGAGCTGCACATAGTCGTCGTACAGGCGGGCGACCCCGCGCAGTCGGCCGGCGCCCTCCCCGTCGAGCTTGTACGTCTCCACCGCGTCGGCGGCCGCGATGGTGAAGTCGGCCTTCCCGGTGGCCACGCGCGCGACGTTCTCCTGCGAGCCCGCGCTGGTGAGCAGCTCCACCTTGAGGCCCGGCATGTCCTTGGCCAGCTCCTTGCGCAGCCGGTCCCCGTACTCGTAGTAGACCCCCGCGCGGGTGCCCGTGCTGAACGTGATCGTCCCGCCCGGCGGCTCCTCCTCCAAGGGCAGCAGCCACCACAGCAGCAGCCCCAGAGCCACGACACCGACGGCCGCGCTCTGCAGGGCCCGGCGCCGGGCGAGGCGGGGGAGCAGCTTGGACATGCGCGCGATCCTGCCAGCCCGCATGCCCACCTGACCAGGGCCGGAATCACAGCGGGACTGTCAGAGGCGGCCGATACAGTCGACGCATGAGTTCTTCGCCCGCCGACCTGGTCCGTGAATTCCACCTCGCCTTCGGTCTCGACGCCCGCAGCACGCCGACCGAGGTCACGCCGGAGCTGGCCGCGCAGAGAGGAGCGCTGCTGGCCGAGGAGGCCGCGGAGGTCGCCGAGGTCTCCGTCGACGGCCCGCTGGACCGGCTCGCGCACGAACTCGCCGACGTCGTCTACGTGGCGTACGGCACCGCTCTCGTCCACGGCATCGACCTGGACCAGGTGATCGCCGAGATCCACCGCTCCAACATGACCAAGCTGGGCCCCGACGGCACCGTCGCCCGCAGAGCCGACGGCAAGGTCCTCAAGGGGGAGCACTATCAGGCACCGGACGTGTCGGCGGTGCTGCGGCGCCAGGGGTGGCGGGCGGGGGAGCCCGAGGTGCGCGCCGCCGCAGGCTCCGCTCCTCAGTCGCCCACCGGCGCCTGAGCCCGCCGTTCCTCATCCAGGCGCACCGACCCCGCGCGGGCGGCGCCGCGACGGATCCACCGCATCGCCAGAGGTTCGGTGTACCGCGCGGTGAGCGGGCCGAGGACGACCAGCAGGAGGACGTAGGCGGTGGCCAGCGGGCCCAGGGCCGGTTCGATGCCCGCGGTGACCGCCAGCCCGGCGATGACGATCGAGAACTCGCCGCGGGCCACCAGCGCACCGCCCGTCCGCCAGCGGCCCTTGACGGAGATCCCGGCCCGGCGCGCCGCCCAGTAGCCGGTGGCGATCTTCGTCGCGGCGGTGACCACGGCCAGCGCGAGGGCCGGCAGCAGCACCGGAGGAATGCTCGCCGGGTCGGTGTGCAGTCCGAAGAAGACGAAGAACACCGCGGCGAACAGATCCCTGAGGGGGCTCAGCAGGGTGTGCGCGCCCTCCGCGACCTCCCCGGACAGCGCGATGCCCACCAGGAACGCGCCCACCGCCGCGGACACCTGGAGCTGCTGGGCGACGCCGGCGACCAGGATCGTCAGGCCGAGCACGACGAGCAGCAGCTTCTCCGGGTCGTCGCTGGAGACGAACCGCGAGATGACCCGGCCGTAGCGCACGGCCGCGAAGAGCACCAGCCCCGCGACGCTCAGCGCGATCGCCAGCGTCACGCTCCCGGCCGCCAGCCCGGCCCCGGCCACCAGCGCGGTGACGATCGGCAGGTAGACGGCCATCGCCAGGTCCTCCAGGACCAGCACGCTGAGGATGACCGGGGTTTCCCGGTTGCCGATCCGCCCCAGTTCGCCGAGCACCTTGGCGATGACCCCGGAGGAGGAGATCCAGGTGACGCCGGCCAGCACGACGGCGGCGACGGGGCCCCAGCCGAGCAGCAGCGCGGCCGCGGCGCCCGGCAGGGCGTTGAGCGCGCAGTCGACCAGGCCGGCCGGGTAGTGCGCCTTGAGGTTGGAGACGAGATCGCTCGCCGTGTACTCCAGGCCGAGCATCAGCAGCAGCAGGATCACACCGATCTCGGCGCCCGTGGCGATGAACTCCTCGCTTGCGCCGAGTGGCACCAGGCCGCCCTCGCCGAAGGCCAGACCGGCCAGCAGATACAGCGGTATGGGAGAGAACCGGAACCGCGCGGCGACCCGGCCGAGCAGGCCGAGACCCAGAATGATGGAACCGAACTCGATCAGCAGGACCGCGGAGTGCACCCCTTCACTCCCGTCCGAGTATCGCGGCGGCCGCGTCGACGCCCTCCCGGGTGCCGATCACGATCAGGATGTCGCCGCCGGCGAGCCGGAAGTCCGGCGCCGGGGACGGGATCGCCTCCGCCCGCCGCAGCACCGCGACGACGGACGCGCCGGTCTCGGTCCGCATCCGGGTGTCGCCGAGCAGCCGCCCGTTCCAGTGCGCGGTCGCGGCCACCTCGATCCGCTCGGCCACCAGGCCCAGGTCGGTGGTGTACAGCAGGCTCGTGCTGTGGTGCGACGGTTTCAGGGCGTCGATCAGCGCGCCCGCCTCGGCGCTGGTCAGCCGCAGGGACTGGGCACAGGAGTCGGGGTCGTCCGCGCGGTACACGCCGACCGTCCGGGCGCCGTCGCGGTGGGCGACCACGGACAGATGGCGCTGCTCGCGCGTGACGAGGTCGTACTGGACCCCGATACCCGGCAGCGGCGTCGCCTTCAGGCGTGGAGCAGACACGTTTCTTCCCTTTGCTTGCCTTGCTCGTCGACATGACTCGGAGTCCCCCGCCCATGGCGGGGGACTCCCGGACGGTCATGCTGTCACTCGCCCGTACGGTGACGACATGGGTGTTGTCACGGATATACGCGGGCGGCGGGCGGCGGCGAAGCTGGACCGGGCGCGGCCGTGCCCGAGGGCCGCAGGAAGCGGAGTGGGGAGCGTGTCGCTGTTCTGGCGGATCTTCTCCCTCAACTCCGTCGGCCTGGTCGTGGCCGCCGCGCTGCTCCTGGGCCCGGTCACCGTGTCCACTCCCGTACTGCCCGGCGAGGCACTGGTCGTCCTCGCCGGCCTCGCGGCGCTGCTGGCCGGGAACGCGGTCGTGCTGCGCATAGGACTCGCCCCCTTGCAGCGGCTGGGCCGGGCCATGGCCGCGGCGGACCTGCTCCGGCCGGGGACCCGCGCGGTCGTCGCCGGTCCCGCGGAGACCGCCGAGCTGATCACCACGTACAACGCGATGCTCGACCGCCTGGAGACCGAGCGTGCCACCAGCGCGGCCCGCGCGCTCTCCGCACAGGAGCGCGAACGCCACCGCATCGCGCGGGAGCTGCACGACGAGGTCGGCCAGACCCTCACCGCCGTACTCCTCCAGCTCAGGCGGGTCGCCGACCGGGCGCCCCGAGAACTGCGCGAGGAGGTGGGCCAGGCTCAGGAGGCCACCCGCGCGGGCCTGGACGAGATACGCCGGATAGCGCGTCGGCTGCGGCCCGGCGTGCTGGAGGAGCTGGGCCTCGTCAGCGCCCTGCGCTCGCTCGCCGGCGAGTTCACCGCCCATGGGCTGACGGTGCGGCACGAGCTGCGCGGCGAACTGCCCCCGCTCACCGAGGAGACCGAACTCGTGATCTACCGGGTGGCGCAGGAAGGGCTCACCAACACCGCGCGGCACTCCGGCGCCGACCGCGCGGAAGTCCGTCTGGGGCCCGTGCCCGGCGGTGTCGAACTGCTCGTCCGCGACAACGGCAAGGGCCTGGGCGCCGGAGTGCCGGAGGGCGCGGGCATCGGCGGCATGCGGGAGCGGGCGCTGCTGATCGGGGCCGAGCTGAACCTCGGACCGGGCCCCGAGCGGGGCACGGAGGTGCGGATGCGGATCCCTTGCCCGCCGGAGGAGGGCCGGTGGGAGCAGAGCCGACGGGAGGAGGACCTGTGGGAGGTGGGCCGATGGGAGGAGAACCGGTGAGAGGAGGACCGATGGGCGGTGGGCCGATGACTGCCCCGGTCCGCGTCCTGCTCGCCGACGACCACACACTCGTCCGCCGAGGCGTGCGCCTGATCCTGGACGGCGAGCGGGACCTGACGGTGGTGGCCGAGGCCGGGGACGGCGCGGAGGCGGTCACGCGCGCGCGTGCGGGCGACGTCGACCTGGCCGTCCTGGACGTCGCCATGCCCCGCATGACCGGTCTCCAGGCGGCGCGCGAACTGTCCCGCCGGCTGCCCGGACTGCGCATCCTCATCCTCACGATGTACGACAACGAGCAGTACTTCTTCGAGGCCCTGAAGGCCGGGGCCTGCGGCTACGTCCTGAAATCCGTCGCCGACCGCGACCTGGTCGAGGCCTGCCGCGCGGCCATGCGCGACGAGCCCTTCGTCTACCCGGGCGCCGAGCGCGCGCTGGTCCGCGCCTACCTGGACCGCCTGCACCGCGGCGACGGCCGCCTTCCGGAGCGGGCGGTCACCGAGCGGGAGGAGGAGATCCTGAAGCTGGTCGCCGAGGGCCACACCTCCAAGGAGATCGCCGAGCTGCTGTTCATCAGCGCCAAGACGGTCGAACGCCACCGCGCCAACCTGCTGCACAAGCTCGGCCTGCGCGACCGCCTGGAACTGACCCGGTACGCGATACGCGTCGGCCTGATCGAGCCGTGAGCCGACCGGGTGACGCAGGTCGCGAGCCGGTTGTCCACAGGCGGCCCGAGCCACTTCCGCCGA
This sequence comes from Streptomyces sp. NPDC030838, assembly GCF_055572035.1. NCBI lineage: Bacteria > Bacillati > Actinomycetota > Actinomycetes > Kitasatosporales > Streptomycetaceae > Streptomyces > Streptomyces sp. NPDC030838. The sequence goes on from NZ_JBVIED010000022.1 coordinate 46,885, forward strand.
CCGCCTACCCTTGTCCCATGAGCAGCATCGACCAGAGCCAGGCCGTGGGCGTCCGCACATACGAAGTACGCACCTACGGGTGCCAGATGAACGTCCATGATTCCGAGCGACTGGCCGGTCTGCTGGAGGACGCGGGCTACGTGCGCGCGCCCGAGGGGTCGGACGGCGACGCGGACGTCGTCGTCTTCAACACCTGCGCCGTCCGTGAGAACGCCGACAACCGGCTGTACGGCAACCTGGGCCACCTCGCCCCGAAGAAGGCCAAGCGCCCCGGCATGCAGATCGCGGTCGGCGGCTGTCTCGCCCAGAAGGACCGCGACACCATCGTGAAGAAGGCGCCCTGGGTGGACGTCGTCTTCGGCACCCACAACATCGGCAAGCTGCCGGTCCTGCTGGAACGCGCGCGTGTGCAGGAAGAGGCGCAGGTCGAGATCGCCGAGTCGCTGGAGGCGTTCCCCTCCACGCTGCCGACCCGGCGCGAGAGCGCGTACGCCGCCTGGGTGTCGATCTCCGTGGGCTGCAACAACACCTGCACCTTCTGCATCGTCCCGGCGCTGCGCGGCAAGGAGAAGGACCGCCGTCCCGGCGACATCCTCGCCGAGGTCGAGGCCCTGGTCGCCGAGGGCGTCTCCGAAATCACGCTGCTCGGCCAGAACGTCAACGCGTACGGCTCCGACATCGGCGACCGCGAGGCGTTCAGCAAGCTGCTGCGGGCCTGCGGCAAGATCGAGGGCCTGGAGCGGGTGCGCTTCACCTCCCCGCACCCGCGCGACTTCACCGACGACGTCATCGCCGCCATGGCCGAGACGCCGAACGTGATGCCCCAGCTCCACATGCCGCTCCAGTCCGGCTCGGACAGCGTCCTCAAGGCGATGCGCCGCTCCTACCGCCAGGAGCGCTACCTGGGGATCATCGAGAAGGTCCGCGCCGCCATCCCGCACGCGGCGATCACCACCGACATCATCGTGGGCTTCCCCGGCGAGACCGAGGAGGACTTCGAGCAGACCCTGCACGTGGTGCGCGAGGCCCGCTTCGCCCAGGCGTTCACCTTCCAGTACTCCAAGCGCCCGGGCACCCCGGCCGCCGAGATGGACAACCAGATCCCCAAGGAGGTCGTCCAGGCGCGGTACGAGCGGCTGGTGGCCCTCCAGGAGGAGATCTCCTGGGAGGAGAACAAGAAGCAGGTCGGCCGCACCCTGGAGCTGATGGTCGCCGAGGGCGAGGGCCGCAAGGACGGCGCCACGCACCGGCTGTCCGGCCGCGCCCCCGACAACCGCCTGGTCCATTTCACCAAGCCGGACGACGAGGTTCGCCCCGGCGACGTGGTCACCGTCGAGGTCACCTACGCCGCCCCGCACCACCTCCTCGCCGAGGGCCCGGTCCTCGCCGTGCGCCGCACCCGCGCGGGTGACGCCTGGGAGAAGCGCAACGCCGCCGAGGCCGCCAAGCCGGCGGGCGTGATGCTGGGCCTGCCGAAGATCGGGGTGCCGGCGCCGCTGCCGGTCGCCACGGGAAGCGGCTGCGGCTGCGACTGAGGGCGGGTCTGCCGGGAGGCGGACGGCCCCGTGCGCGGCGACGAGACGCTGATCGAGGACTGAACTCCGGGCACCGCGCGGGGGGCCTCCAGCGGGCTCGGGTGCAGAGCGTCTCCAGCGCGTCCGCGGGCGGAGCGCGTGCCCAGGCCGTCGCGAGGGCGGAGTGAGCTGCGGCGGCCTGCCGGGGGCGGAGTGAGCTGCGGCGGCCCACCGGGGGCGCAGTGACCTGTGGGGGCCCGCCGGGGGTTACGCTGCCGATCATGCTTGTCGCCGCCGCTGTCTGCCCCTGCCCGCCCGTCCTGGTGCCCGCGGTCGCCGCGGGCGCCGCACCCGAACTGGACGCCGCGCGTGCCGCCTGCACGGACGCGCTCGGGGTGCTCGCCGCCGCCCGGCCGGACCGACTGGTGGTCGTCGGGCCCGCCGGCGACGACGGACCCGGGCCGTACCCGGAGGGCACGCCGGGCTCCTTCCGCGGCTTCGGGGTCGATCTCGGCGTACGTCTGGGCCGGGAGCGGGCCGCCGAGGTGGACCGCGAACTGCCGGCGTCGCTGGCGGTCGCCGCCTGGCTGCTGGAGCGCACCGGGTGGTCCGATGCCCCGATCGAGGGACTGGGCGTGGCGGAACCGCTCGACGCCGAGCGGTGTATCCAACTCGGAAGGGACATCGCCGGGCAGGCCGGGCGGGTGGCCCTGCTGGTGATGGGCGACGCCAGCGCGTGCCGGACGGTCAAGGCGCCGGGCTATCTGGACGAGCGGGCGGAGCCCTTCGACACGGCGGTCGGGCGTGCGCTGGAGGCGGCGGACGTCGCGGCCCTCAAGGCGCTCGACATCGGGCTGGCCCGGGAGCTGAAGGTCGCGGGGCGCGGGCCGTGGCAGGTGCTCGCGGGCGCCGCCGAGGACGCGGAGCTCAAGGGCGCGCTGCTGTACGAGGACGCGCCGTACGGGGTGGGGTATGTGGTGGCGGCCTGGTCGTAGAGCCGCCTGATCGAGCGAATCCGGGCGCCGGTCCGGGCTCCGGAAACGGCGGACGGCCGGGAGCCTGCTGCTCCGCGGCCGTCCGCCGTATGCGTTGTCCTGCTGTGTCGACTGCCCCTCAGGAAGTCGGCGGCGGGGTGCTCGGCGGGGTGCCGGTGGTGCCTCCCGGTCCGGTGTCGTCCTTGTGGGCGAGTCGTTCCATGGCGTCCTTGGCCTTGCCAGAGCCCGACTGGATCTTGTCGCTGTACTTGCCCTTGGTGCGCTCGTCGACGACCTTGGCGGCGCGGTCGATACCGTGCTGAATCTTGTCCCCGTGCTGCTGTGCGAGGCCGGAGACCTTGTCCTTGGCCGGGGCGAGCTTGGCCTTCAAATTGTCGAAAAGACCCATGGGTCCACCTTCCCTCACGGGCAGTCTACGTGCGGGCGCCCTTGTCGGCCTCGCTGTCGGCCGCCTCCCCGGCGGACTGCTGCTTGGGAATCCCGACGGCGTCGGACGAATCGGTCTCGGCGGACTCCGCCGTGGGCGCGCTCGCGTCCTTGTCCGTCGTCGTCTCCGTCGCGGCGTCGGATCCGGCATCGGTTCCGGCGTCGGCCGATCCCTTCGCTTCCGCAGCCTCAGTCGCCTCGGAGTCGGCCGACGACGTGTCGGCCTGTGCCTCGGCGGTCGCCGCTTCCTCGGTAGCCTTCGACCGCCGAAGAAGTCGCGCAAAAACGCCCATATCCACTCCATACGTTACTCGTGCGGGCGAAATCCCGCGTTGCCCGGTGCGTCCGTTTGCGTCGCCCGGGTCACCGCCCCTGTGAACCGGCGGCGAAAACCTCGCAACGGGCAACGAACCCGGTTGCGGGGCGTCACGTAACTCGTTCGAGGTCACGGTGGGAGGTTTGCGAGACTGGTGCGGTGAGCAGTGCAGCCCCCACTCCCCGAGTCATCGCCGTCGTCGGACCCACCGCGGCCGGAAAGTCCGATCTGGGTGTTTTTCTCGCCCGGCAGCTCGGTGGGGAGGTCGTCAACGCCGACTCCATGCAGCTCTACCGGGGGATGGATATCGGCACCGCCAAGCTGACGCCCGAGGAGCGCGGCGGTGTCCCGCACCACCTCCTGGACATCTGGGACGTCACCGTCACGGCCTCCGTCGCCGAGTACCAGCGGCTCGCCCGGGAGCGGATCGACGCACTGCTCGCCGAGGGGCGCTGGCCGATCCTGGTCGGCGGCTCCGGCCTCTACGTCCGCGGGGCCGTCGACAACCTGGAGTTCCCCGGCACCGACCCGGAGGTCCGGGCCCGCCTGGAGGACGAGCTCGCGCTGCGCGGCTCCGGCGCGCTGCACGCCCGCCTCGCCGCCGCCGATCCCGAGGCCGCGCGGGCGATCCTGCCCAGCAACGGCCGCCGTATCGTCCGGGCCCTGGAAGTGATCGAGATCACCGGCCGGCCGTTCACCGCCAATCTCCCCGGCCACGACTCGGTCTACGACACCGTGCAGATCGGCGTCGACGTGGCCCGGCCCGAGCTCGACGAGCGCATCGCGCGCCGGGTCGACCGGATGTGGGAGGCGGGGCTCGTCGAGGAAGTGCGCGCACTGGAGGCGCAGGGGTTGCGCGAGGGGCGTACGGCATCGCGCGCACTCGGCTACCAGCAGGTGCTCGCGGCGCTCGCCGGCGAGTGCACGCTCGACGAGGCGCGGGCCGAGACCATCCGTGCCACCAAGCGCTTCGCGCGCCGTCAGGATTCATGGTTCAGGCGCGATCCGCGGGTGCATTGGCTCAGTGGGGCCGCGGCGGATCTCACGGAACTTCCGCAGCTCGCCCTGGCGTTGGTCGAACGACCGGTTACAGCCTGATCACGTCATGGCATCGGGACGCTCCGGCCGTCATCGGGGCCTCCGGCGCCGTGCCATCATCGAGCTTCGATCGACCAAGTGGAGTCCAAGTTGGGAGGGCGCGTGGCGATGGAGGCCGGCCCTCGCGACACCGCACAAGGCGCCGAGCACGCCACCACCGAAGGTGGCGCAGCGGAGCGGAACGACGACCGCCTGAGCCCCGACGGGCCGGACGAGACCCAGGGCGGGGTGACCGCCGACGGTCCCGAGCCCGACGAGATGTTCGTGGGCGGGCCCGAGGTCGAGGTCGAACTGCGCCCCCAGCGGCGGCTGCGCCTGTGGCAGTTGGCGCCGATCGTGGGCCTGGGCGCGATCGGTTCGCTGATGTTCGCCTTCCCGCTGGCCTTCGACTTCGGCGACAGCGGGGCCATGATCGCCATGCTCGGGCTGCTCATCTGCTCCTGCGCGGCCGGCTGGGGCATGATGGCCGCCCGCAAGGTGGGCTACACCTGGCCCGGGCTGCCGCAGCGCGGCTCGGGGCGGCGGCCGGACTGGCGGGTCGTGATCGCGTACGTGGTCGTGGTCGCCGCGGTGGTCGTGCTCGCGGTGTGGCGCGTGGCGCGGCTGCGCTGAGTCACGGCGCGAAGCGCGCGGGCGTCCCGCGCGGGCGCGCTGCGGACCCGGTCGGCGACCCGGTCGGCGACCCGTTGTCGTACCCACCCCGTACGATCGAGGAATGAGCACGCGGATCGCCTTCCTCAAGGGCCACGGCACCGAGAACGACTTCGTGATCGTCCCGGACCCCGAGAACGCCATCGACCTGCCCCCGGCCGCCGTCGTCGCGCTGTGCGACCGCCGCGCGGGCATCGGCGGTGACGGACTGCTGCACGTGGTGCGGTCCGCCGCCCATCCCGAGGCCAAGGAGATGGCGGCCGAGGCGGAGTGGTTCATGGACTACCGCAACAGCGACGGCTCCGTCGCGGAGATGTGCGGCAACGGCGTACGCGTGTTCGCGCGCTACCTCCAGCACGCCGGGCATGTGGCCGAGGGCGACCTCGCCGTCGCCACGCGCGGTGGCGTGAAGACCGTGCACATCGCGAAGGACGGGGACGTCACCGTCGGCATGGGCAAGGCACGGCTGCCCGAAGGGGACGTCACCGTGAGTGTCGGCGAGAGGAGCTGGCCCGCGCGGAACGTGAACATGGGCAACCCTCACGCGGTCGCCTTCGTCGACGACCTGGCGGACGCCGGGAACCTGCTCAGCCCGCCGCCGTTCAGCCCGGACACCGCCTACCCGGACGGCGTGAACGTGGAGTTCGTGGTCGACCGCGGCCCCCGCCACGTCGCGATGCGCGTGCACGAGCGCGGCTCCGGCGAGACCCGCTCGTGCGGCACGGGCGCGTGCGCCGTCGCCGTCGCCACCGCCCGCCGGGACGGCGCCGACCCGGCCGTCACCGGGGCGCCCGTCACCTACACCGTGGACGTCCTCGGCGGGCGCCTGGTGATCACCGAGCGACCCGACGGCGAGATCGAGATGACCGGCCCCGCGGTGATCGTCGCCGAGGGCGAGATCGACGGGGAGTGGCTGACGGACGCGATGCGTTGACGGTTGCGCTGCGCTGACGGTGCGCTGCGCTGACGGGCCGATGCGCTGATGGGCCGGTGCCCGATCGGACCGCGCGGTCCCTTCCTTGCGGTGCGGCGCGGTTGCTCCCGGGCGGTGCGGCGCGGTCGCTCCCGGGTCACCGCGCGCGGGTCGGCTCGTCCCGGGTCACCCCACGCGCCCGGGCCCACCCCGCGCGGTCCGGCACATCCCGGGCACCCCGCGTGTCCGGCTCCTCCGGGCTCACCCGCGGGTCCGGCTCGTCCCGGTCCCCGCGCGCGGTTCGACTCATCCCGGGGCACCGCGCGCGGCGGTTCCTTCGGACTCACCCCACGCGACCCGGCTCCTCCGGACGCACCCCACGCCACCCGGCTCCTCCGGACGCACCCCGCGCGACCCGGCTCCTCCCACGTCACCGCGCGCGGTCCGGCCCGGCTCACCCTCGTCCAACCCTCACCGTCCCCACCTTCGCTCGAATGGGTGATCCGTTTCACGCTCGGCGAGAGGCGGTCAGCCGCGCGTGATGGGCTCGGTAGCATCAAGCACCGGCCCGGACGGGGGAGACGTCGCCGCCCTCAGAGCCGTGTCCGCCCTGGGGCACCCCGTCCGCCGGTCCACGCAGCCGGAGGTGCCCATGAGTGCGGAGGCCACGAACCCTGCGAGCCCAGGCGCTGTGACGGACCCCGTGACCAGCGCCATGGCGCCCACGGCGCCCGCGGCCCCGCGCAGGAGAAGCCGGCCCAGGATCGACCTGCGCCGCCTGGGCCGCGCCGCACTGCTCGGCCCCGCAGCCCGGGACCGGCTGCCCGACGCCATCGGCCATGTCGTCGACGCCCACCGCGCCCACCACCCCGACGCCGACCTCGAACCGCTGCGCCGCGCCTATGTGTTGGCCGAGTCCTCGCACCGCGGCCAGATGCGCAAGAGCGGCGAGCCGTACATCACGCACCCTCTCGCGGTGACTCTGATCCTGGCCGAACTCGGCGCGGAGACCACGACGTTGACCGCCTCCCTACTCCACGACACGGTCGAGGACACGGACGTGACTCTGGATCAGGTAGGGGAGCAGTTCGGCGAGGAGGTGCGCTATCTCGTCGACGGCGTCACCAAGTTGGAGAAGGTCGACTACGGCGCGGCCGCCGAACCCGAGACCTTCCGCAAGATGCTCGTCGCGACCGGCAACGACGTCCGGGTGATGTCGATCAAGCTCGCCGACCGGCTGCACAACATGCGCACCCTCGGCGTGATGCGCCCCGAGAAACAGGCCCGGATCGCCAAGGTCACCCGGGACGTCCTCATCCCCCTCGCCGAACGGCTCGGCGTCCAGGCGCTCAAGACCGAGCTGGAGGACCTCGTCTTCGCCATCCTGCACCCTGAGGAGTACGAGCACACCCGGGAGTTGATCGTCGAGAACGCGGCCCGCACCGACGACCCGCTCGCCGAGATCGCCGACGAGATGCGGGCCGTGCTGCGCGAGGCCGACATCCCGGCCGAAGTCCTCATCCGGCCCCGGCACTTCGTCTCCGTGCACCGGGTCTCCCGCAAGCGCGGCCGGCTGCGGGGGGCCGACTTCGGGCGGATCCTGGTGCTGGTGAACGAGGACGCCGACTGCTATGCCGTCCTGGGCGAACTGCACACCTGTATGACGCCGGTGGTTTCCGAGTTCAAGGACTTCATCGCCGTACCGAAGTTCAACCTGTACCAGTCGCTGCACACCGCCGTCGCCCGCCCCGACGGCCAGATCGCCGAAGTCCTCATCCGCACCCACCGGATGCACAAGGTCGCCGAGGCGGGTGTGGTCGCGCTCGGCAACCCCTATGCGGCGCCCTCCGAAGAGCAGGCCGCGGCGGACGGCGAGCGCGTCGACCCCACCCGGCCCGGCTGGCTCTCCCGTCTCCTCGACTGGCAGCGGGCCGCGCCCGACCCCGACACGTTCTGGTCCACCCTGCGCGAGGACCTGGCGCAGGACCGCGAGATCACCGTCTTCCGGCCCGACGGCGGCGCCCTCGGCCTGCCCGAGGGCGCCACCTGTGTGGACGCCGCGTACGCCCAGTACGGCGAGGACGCGCACGCGTGCATCGGCGCTCGCGTCAACGGGCGGCTGGCGACGCTGAGCACAGTGCTGCGGGACGGCGACACCGTCCAGCTGCTGATGGGGCAGGACCCGGCCTCCGAGCCCTCCCGCGAGTGGCTGGAGCACGCCCATACACCGGCCGCGCGGATCGCCATCCAGCGGTGGCTGGCGGCGCATCCGGTGACTGAGGAGAGTGAGGAGACCGGGGAGGCCTCAGAGGCTTCTGCCGGGGTCGACGCGGTGGCGCCCCGGGCCACTCCGGCACCTGCCCCGGCGGTCTCCGTCACCGCCGTCGCCGACCGCCCCGGCGCGACCGTACGGCTCGCCGGCTGCTGTACGCCCGTACCGCCCGACGAGGTCACCGGGTTCGCGGTGCGCGGGGGAGTGGTGACCGTTCACCGCGTCCAGTGCGCGGCCGTGACGCGTATGAAGGGCACGGGCCGGGCGGAGATCGGGGTGCGCTGGGGCGAGGCCAGCGGGACCGAGACGACGGGCTGCCGTGTCACGCTGGTCGCTGAATCGTTCGGCCGCCCTCATCTGCTGGCGGACCTCACCGAGGCCATCGCCCTGGAAGGCGCCGAGATCGTCTCCGCCACCGTCGAACCTCCCAGCCAGCAGCGGGTGCGCCACACGTACACCCTCCAGCTCCCCGACGCGGCCCGGCTGCCCGCCCTCATGCGCGCCATGCGCAACGTCCCGGGCGTGTACGACGTGCGCCGGGCGCAGCACCCCGCTTCGGCGCACTGACGAGGGACGACAGCGCCCGAGGGGCCCACGCGGGCCCCTGCCGGGAGCCCGTTCGAGTGGGCCCGGCGCGCGTCGGCGCCGCGCGCGGGGCGCGCGCTGGTAGCCGTGGGGCATGCCGCTCACCCCCCGCACCCGTGCCCCCCGACGGCTGAAGACCGCGCTGCTCGCCTCCGCCGTCACCGTCTGCCTCGTCGCCGCCGCCGGCCCGCCGGACCCGCTGGGCGTCGGTGACCGCCTCTTCCCGCACCTGGGGAACCCTGGCTACGACGTGGCCTCGTACGACCTGTCTTTCGCCTACTCCGGCGCCAACGACAAGCCGCTGACGGCGGTCACCACGATCGTGGCCTGGACGACCGACGACCTCGACCGCGTCAATCTCGACTTCGCGCGCGGGAAGGTCGAGTCGGTCGAGATCGACGGCGAGTCCGCCGCGTACGCCACGGCCGCCGAGGACCTGGTGATCACGCCCGAGGAGCCGCTGCCCGCGGGGCAGTCGATGCGGATCACCGTCCGGCACACCAGCGAGCCCGTGGCCGGGACGGGCCGGGAGGGCGGCTGGGTGCGGACCGCGGACGGCCTCGCCATGGCGAACCAGGCCGATGCCGCCCACCTGGTGTTCCCCTGCAACGACCACCCCTCGGACAAGGCCATGTTCACCTTCCGGGTGACCGCGCCCCAGGGCTACACGGCCGTCACCAACGGCCTGCCGGCCGACGTCGAGCGGGCCGGCGCGGCCACCACCTGGACGTACCGCACCCACCACCCCATGGCCACCGAACTCGCCCAGGTGTCCATCGGCCGCTCCACGGTGCTGCACCGCACCGGCCCGCGCGGGCTGCCCGTACGGGACGTCGTCCCCACCGAGCACCGCAAGCAGCTCGAACCGTGGCTGGCGAAGACCCCCGACCAGATCGCCTGGATGGAGCGCAAGGTCGGGCCGTACCCCTTCGAGACGTACGGCGTGCTCATGGCGGACGCGTCCACCGGGTTCGCACTGGAGACGCAGACGCTCTCTCTCTTCGAGAGAGAGCTGTTCACCGATCCCGGCTTCCCCGCGTGGTACGTCGAGTCGGTCATGGTGCACGAGCTGGCCCACCAGTGGTTCGGCGACAGCGTCGCCCCGCGCAGCTGGTCCGACCTGTGGCTCAACGAGGGGCACGCGACCTGGTACGAGGCGCTGTACGCGGAGGAACACGCCGACCGGCCCCTCGAAGCCCGGATGAAGGCCGCGTACCGCGCCTCCGATCGCTGGCGCGCGGCCGGCGGGCCGCCCGCCGCGCCCAAGGCGCCCGCTGCCGGCAGCCGCCTCGGCATCTTCCGCCCCAACGTCTACGACGGCGCCGCCCTGATCCTCTACGCCCTGCGCCAGGAGATCGGCCGTACCGCCTTCGATCGGATGGAGCGGCTGTGGGTGAGCCGCCACCGGGACGCCACGGCCGGCACGGCCGACTTCGTGCGGCTCGCCTCGGAGATCTCCGGCCGCGACCTCGCCGGTTTCTTCCAGGGCTGGCTCTACGGCGAGAAGACCCCGCCGATGCCGGGCCACCCGGACTGGAAGTCGGACGCTCCCGCGAAGACGGCCGAGAAATAGCCGGGGGACAATGGCAGGGGCGGCCCGGCGATAACACGGTGACGAGACGGGGCGTGCCGTGCGACCATCTTCAGGCAGGCACGGCACGGGCACGGGAATCTCCCGGGGCACTCGTGCGTTGTGAGCAGTGACGGAACAGCTCCGCCCGCACAGACGGAATCCCCAACGACGTAAGGACCCAATGACCTCCTCTTCTTCCCCTTCCCAGGACACCCAGCGCAAGCGCCTTGCGCACGACTACCCCGAGGGTCTTCGGGCCGATGCCCTGATGGAAGAGGACGTCGCCTGGAGCCACGAGATCGACGGAGAGCGGGACGGCGACCAGTTCGACCGCTCCGAGCGCGCGGCTCTGCGCCGCGTCGCGGGCCTCTCCACCGAGCTCGAGGACGTCACCGAGGTCGAGTACCGGCAGCTCCGCCTGGAGCGCGTCGTGCTCGTCGGCGTCTGGACCTCGGGGACCGTGCAGGACGCGGAGAACTCCCTCGCGGAGCTGGCGGCCCTCGCGGAGACCGCGGGCGCGCTCGTGCTCGACGGCGTGATCCAGCGCCGTGACAAGCCCGACGCGGCCACCTACATCGGCTCCGGCAAGGCCGAGGAGCTGCGCGACATCGTGATCGAGACGGGCGCGGACACCGTCATCTGCGACGGTGAGCTCAGCCCGGGCCAGCTCATCCACCTCGAAGACGTCGTCAAGGTCAAGGTCATCGACCGTACGGCCCTGATCCTGGACATCTTCGCCCAGCACGCCAAGTCCCGAGAGGGCAAGGCGCAGGTCGCGCTCGCGCAGATGCAGTACATGCTGCCGAGGCTGCGAGGCTGGGGTCAGTCGCTGTCCCGGCAGATGGGCGGCGGCAAGGGCGGTGGCCTCGCCACCCGTGGTCCCGGTGAGACCAAGATCGAGACGGACCGGCGTCGGATCCGCGAGAAGATGGCGAAGATGCGCCGGGAGATCGCGGAGATGAAGACCGGACGCGACATCAAGCGCCAGGAGCGCCGTCGCCACAAGGTGCCCTCCGTCGCGATCGCGGGCTACACCAACGCCGGCAAGTCCTCGCTGCTCAACCGCCTCACCGGCGCGGGCGTCCTGGTCGAGAACGCCCTGTTCGCGACCCTCGACCCGACCGTGCGCCGGGCCGAGACGCCGAGCGGCCGGCTGTACACGCTGGCCGACACCGTCGGCTTCGTCCGGCACCTGCCGCACCACCTGGTCGAGGCGTTCCGCTCCACGATGGAGGAGGTCGGCGACTCCGACCTGATCCTGCACGTGGTGGACGGTTCGCACCCGACCCCCGAGGAGCAGCTGGCCGCCGTGCGCGAGGTGATCAGGGACGTCGGCGCCACCGACGTACCCGAGATCGTCGTGATCAACAAGGCCGACGCGGCGGACCCGCTCACGCTCCAGCGGCTGATGCGGATCGAGAAGCGCTCCATCGCGGTCTCGGCCCGCACCGGCCAGGGCATCAAGGAGCTGCTGGCGCTGATCGACAACGAACTGCCGCGTCCGGCGGTCGAGATCGAGGCGCTGGTGCCGTACACGCACGGCAAGCTGGTCGCCCGCGCCCACGACGAGGGCGAGGTGATCTCCGAGGAGCACACCGCGGAGGGCACCCTGCTCAAGGTCCGGGTGCACGAGGAGCTGGCGGCGGAGCTGACGCCGTACGCTCCCGCCTCGGCGCTCTGACGCACGCACCAGAACGGCCCGAAGGCCCGCCCCCGCGATACGCGGGAGCGGGCCTTCGGTGTGCGTGGACGTCCCGCGGCGTCACTGGCCGCCGTAGGTCTCACTCATGTTCTCGTACAGCGCCTGGGCGTCCCGGCCCAGCTGCGGGCCCGCCAGCCAGGTGTTGTCGGCCGGGCCGATCGAGGTGTTGGAGACCAGCTTGGTCTCGCCGTCCACCACCCGGAACCAGCCGCCGCCGGACGAGCCGCCGGTCATGGTGCAGCCGATGCGGTACATCGTCGGCAGCGACGGGGCCAGCGAGAGCCGGCCCGGCTGGTCGATGCACTTGAACATCTTCAGCCCGTTGTACGGCGGCGCGGCCGGGTAGCCCCAGGCGCCCATCTTCCCGGCCTCGGCCGCGGCCGGGACCGAGAAGTCCACGTCCAGCGCGGCGCCGACGGTCTCCTCCAGGGACTTCGAGCCCTGCTCCGGCTTCACGTGCAGCACGGCGTAGTCGTACGCCGCACCCGCGCCGCCGGTGTCCGAGCCGCCCTCGATCCAGCCGTTCGAGGTGGACGCCCAGTCCGCCCACCAGTTGCCGTAGGGGGCGATCTCGACGGGGTCGGCGTTGTTCAGCTGGGCCTCGGACTTGCCGAGGTCGTTGAAGGCCGGGACGAAGACGATGTTCCGGTACCAGCCGCCGTTCTGGCCCGCGTGCACGCAGTGCCCGGCCGTCCAGACGAGGTTGGACTTGCCCGGGTGGTTCTTGTCCTTGATGACCGTGCCCGAGCAGACCATCGAGCCCTCGGGGGAGTCGAAGAAGATCTTGCCGACCGGGGCGGCGTTGTCGTGGTACGGCGTCTTCTCGGCCGTGGCCTGGACCGGCGCGGGCTCCGGGTCGCTCACGCCCTGCCCGGCGGACGTGTCCTTCGTCGTGACCGTCTTGTCGGCCTCCTTCGCGGACTGCATCCGCTCCGGCTTCCACAGCCCCTCGATCACGGGGTTGACGAAGTCCTTGGCCTCACTGAGCCACTTGTCCTGGTCCCAGTTCTTCCAGCCCCCGTTCTTCCAGTCGTCGACGTCGATGCCGTGCTCCTTGAGCCGGTCGGTGATGTCGGACGGGATGCCGACCTTGCCGTCTCCGGCGCCGTCGGCGGCCTGGGAGGTGGTGGCGTCCGGCTGGCCGGCCGCCTTGTCCTCGTCGGAGCCGTTGCAGGCGGTGGCGGTGAGCGCCAGGGCGGCGACCAGGCCGGTGGCGGCGAGAACGGTGCGCCGACGCCGCTGCGGCGCTGCGGGCGTGCGTATGGAACGCATGGTGCGATGACCCCCGTGTGAACGCGTGAATGTCATGTGCTTGTCATGCATGGGTGGAGTGGAGTCCGCGAAGGACTCGATTCGTGCATGCGACACCCCACTATGCCCGTGGGGTTGAGGGCGAACGGCGGTGGGACGGTGAAGGTTTGCACACGACACCCACCGCCGCGCCTCCTCAGCCGGCCGTCACTGGCCGGCGAACTTGCCGCTCACCTCGTCGAACACGGCCTTGGCCTCCTTGCCGAGCCGCGGGCCCGCCAGCCAGCCCGCCGTGATCGGGCCGATCGAGGTGTTGGACACCAGCGCCGGCTTGCCGTCCAAGCCCGTCGCGACCCAGCCGCCGCCGGACGAACCGCCGGTCATGGTGCAGCCGATGCGGTACATGGTCGGGTCCGTGGTGTTGAGCGACAGCCGGCCCGGCTTGTCCTCGCACCGGTACAGCTTCTGGCCGTCGTAGGGCGGCGCCGCCGGGTACCCGATCGCGGTCATGCTCTCGATCTTCGGCACGGCCGGGGCGTTGAAGTCCACCGGCAGCGCCGAACCGACCATCTCCTCCAGCGACTTACCGCCGCTGCCCTCCTCCGGCGTCACGTGGATGACGGCGAAGTCGTACGGGGCGCCGTCACCGCCGGTCGCACCGCCCTGCTCGATCCACTGGTCCGAGGTCTGCACCCAGTCACCCCACCAGACGCCGTACGGGGCGACCTCTTCCTTGGTGGCGTCCTGGAGCTCCGCGGCCGACTTGCCGGCGTCGTTGTACGACGGCACGAACGCGATGTTCCGGTACCAGCCGCCGCTCTTGCCCGCGTGCACACAGTGCCCCGCCGTCCACACCAGGTTGGACTTGCCGGGGTTCGCCGGGTCCTTCACGACCGTCGCCGAGCAGACCATCGTGCCCTCGGGGGAGTCGAAGAACACCTTGCCCGCCTCGGGAGCGTTGGCGTGGTACGAGGCCGGCACCGCCTCCGCCTCCACCGGAGCGGGCTCCGGGTCGGTCACGCCCTGGTCACCGGAGATGTCGCTGTCGTCGACCTCCTGGTCCGGCTCCTCGGCCTCGCGCATCCGGTCCGGGTCCCACAGGTCCTCGATGATCGGATTGACGAAGTCCTCGGCCTCGCGCAGCCAGTCGTCCTTGTTCCAGTTCTTCCAGGCGCCGTCCCGCCACTTGTCGATGTCGATCCCGTGTTCCTTGAGACGGTCCTTGATGTCGTCCGGAATCTGGATCTTGTCGTCCCCCGCCGCGGCGGACGCCGTCGCCTCGCCGCCCGCCTCGGCGTCGCCCGACTCACAGGCGGTGGCGGTGAGCGTGAGCACCGAGGCCAGGGCCACGGCGGTCAGCACGGGGGAGGTTCTACGGCGCCCGCTCCTCTCCCGGCGAGCGGTGAACGACGGCCGTGTGGATCGCATGCTGTTACTCCCCCTGAGGTGTACGGACTTGGCGCGGCGGCCGCGAGCCCGCCCGAGTCCGCACGGAACTCGGGCTGCTCTCACGGCCTTCCGGGAATGGCCCCACACTATGCGCTCGCCGAGGGGGACTTCCGACGGAACGGCAACGGTTCCGCTACGGGCTGACCGACCTGGCAATTCGTCCTGGGATCCGCCCGGTTGTCGGGGTGCGGGCCTGGTGTCGGGCTCGGTGTTGGGCCTGGTGTCGGGCTTGGTGGCCGGCATGGCCCCGGACTTGGTGGCCGGCTGGGCGTCGGACTTGGTGCCGGGGCGTGTGTCCGCCGCTCGGGGCGGCTCGGCAACCCGCGCTGTCAACGGTCATTTGTGGCTGGTAAACGATCGTTGAGCGAAGCCGAGGCGGCCCGTAGAGTGCGGACAGCGCACGAGACCGTTCAGCCTTCGGAAGCCCTGGGAGCACAGTGGTGGCGGCACCCCGTCAACTAGCGGAAACGCTGCGACGGTTGGACGCGATCGGCGAGGAGCGAGGCCTGGACAGGGCCGTACTCCTCGACCCTCACGAGCTCGCGGTCGGCACCGCCCTGCCCGAGCCCGTCGTCCGCGCGCTGCTCGAGGGAGCCCCGCCGCCCGACGACACCGTCACCCAACGGGTCTCGGCGCGCATCCGGGTGCTGGCCGAAGCCGATCTCCGGCGTACCGGCAGGAAGATGGCAGCACTCGCGGCCGAGGTCGGTCGCAGCCTGAACGTCTCGGACGTCTGGGCCCGCCTGATCCTCGAGGGCAAGAAGGTGCCCAACATCGAGCATCTGCACAAACTCGCGGAGTTCTTCGGCCTGGAGGCCGGCGAGGCGTTCTTCACCGCCCCCGCCGACAAGGCGCTCAACCGCGCTCTGACGCCCCTCCTGGCCCAGCTGGAGAGCCCGGAGGCCGACCCCGTCGAGGCTCTGCTCAGGAAGTACGGAGTCCGGGCCGCGGACCTGCGCCGGCACGGCTCCATGACGCCCGAGGCGCTGGAGCGGCTCCTCGAGGGAGTGATCCGTTCGGTGCTGCCCAGGAAGGAGGACACCGACCAGTGAGCACGAGAGCGATGAAATCGCTCCTTGCCGACCTCGGCAGGGAAGCGTCCACGATCATCCGGCGCCCTGCCGATCCCGCAACGGTCATGCACGGCTTCTGCCAGGCGATGAGCGTCCGCCGCGGCCGGCCCGTTCAGCTGGCGCTCCGCGCCTTCCCCGACGACATCCCGGTCTCGGGGATGCGCCTGGACTGCGGCGACCGCTCCATCATCGTCGTCGAGGACCGCGCCGTCCCCGAGGCCCAGCTGGTCATTCTCGGGCACGAGTTATGGCACGAAGAGCAGGGGGAATGCGGCAACCACGTCGCCGGGCTGCCCGCGGCCGCCCGCGCACTCGCCGCGGACCGGGCTCCCGGCGTCCTGCGACGAGCGGCCGAGGAGATCCTCGCCGCCCATGAGGTCCCGCGCCAGGCACTGCTGACCATCGCCGGCCGAGCCGTGTCCATGGACGACCACGAGGCGGACGCCGAGACCTTCGGCCTGCTCTTCGGCCGCGAGGTCCGCGCCTGGATGACCGGCCGGCACGCGAGAGGACCGGTCAGCCCCACCACGGTGGAAGGCCGCATCGACCTCTCCCTCAGCCACCGCGGTGGGCAGATACTCGGATGAACCTCACCGACCTGCACCTGCCCTACGCCCTCCCCACCGTGCTGCTCGTGGCCGGGCTCGGTGCCAAGTTCCCCACGTTCCTGCGGTCCTGGCGCAACCCCGATGCGCGTGCGACCTGGGTGGTCCTGCTGTGGGCCTCGGGCGTCTTCATATCCGTGACGCCCGTGACCATCCACAAGATCAACACGGTGACGGGCGTACCGAACATCGCGGCACCCTGGAGCTACTCCCTGCTCACCGGATTCTCCGGCGCCTGCCTCGCCATGATCATCACCTGGCGGGAGGAGCCGTCCCCTCGGCGCCGCCGCCGCGTCCGCGCCGTCTGGATGATCCACGCCGGCACCATCACCGCCCTGTGGGTCACCTTCCTCCTGGCCGACGTGCCCGAGGAGCGCATCTACGACCTCGACACCTACTACGCCACGACACCGTGGATGCGTGAGCACATCCTCCTGTACCTGCTCGAGTTCCTCGTCTCCACGCTCGTCGCGGCCTCCCTGATCAGGTCCTGGATACCCCAGGTCAGCGCGCCATGGCTGAAGTCGGGACTGCGCTTCCTCCAGACCGGATACGCCTTCGGAGTCCTCTACGCCCTGGCGAAGCTGACCGCGATGGGAGCCCGCTGGACGGGAACCGACTGGGACGGCCTGAGCACCCACGTCGCTCCGCCCTGCGCCATCCTCGGAGCCACCCTGATGGCCATCGGCTTCCTCCTCCCCGTCATCGGGCCCTTCCTGCAGAAGTGGCCGCGGGAACAGCTCGCCCACTGGCGGCTGCGGCCCCTCGCCCGCGTCATCGACGACGTGGTTCCGGCGACCGCCCGGGCCCGCGTGAGCCGATTCGCCCCGCTCGACCTGCGCCTGCTGCAGCGGCAGCAGCACATCCACGACGGACTGCTGCGACTGGCCCCCCACTTCGACCACGACCTCCACCGGCTGGCCTACCAGGCGGCATCCGCGGAGCACGACGACACGAAGGCCCGCGGCCTCGCCGGCGCCGTCGCGATCCAAGCGGCGCTCCACTCCTACAGCACGGGGACCCGGCGCGAGGCGAGCGCACAGCCCTCGCACATCGGCAACGACGTCACCGACCACCTCGAGGCCATCTCCCGCAGCCTCACCCGCCCCCGCACCCTCGCGAGCCTCCGCCGGCGGGCCCTGATGACCGAGCGTCTGGCGGAGTTCCTCGCCGACACCCTGGGGACCACGGGCGCACGAACACCCGCGGCTCACGACGGTCCGCGCGCCGCCCGCACGTCGGACACCGAGCCCGTCGGCGGCGGCGTGTCAGGCCCGCACAGTTGTCACCATCCGCCCGCGGGTGGCCGCACAGAAAGCATGAACGCAGATGACTGACAGACCCGCCACCCGCCGGCCCACCGCGGTGGTCATAGGGGCGAGTGCCGCCGGACTCTTCGCCGCGGCGGCTCTCGCCGAGTCCGCCGACGTCACCGTCGTCGAACGCGACACACTCCCCACCTCGCCCGAACCCCGCCGTGGCGTTCCTCAGTCCCGCCACGCCCACCTGGTCTGGAGTGGCGGCGTCCAGGCCTTCGACGACTTGCTTCCCGGTGTCGTCGACGAGGCCGTGGCCGACGGCGCACGCCTGGTGCACATCATGGGCGACATGGTCTCGCGTGCCCCCAACGAGGTCTGGTTCCGTCGATTCACCGCCACTCATCACCGCAATCTCGTCTGCTCCCGTCCGCTCCTCGACGCGAGGCTCAGCACCCGGGTCCTGAGCGATGACCGGATCAGCCTCCTGCCCGAGGCCACCGCCCTCGAACTGCTCGGCGACGCCTCTCGCGTCACCGGCGTCCGCGTCCGGACCGAGGGCGAGGAGCGCACTCTCACCGCCGACCTCGTCGTGGATGCCTCCGGCCGTGGCTCCCGTACACCCCGATGGCTGGCCGCGCTCGGACTCCCGCCGGTCGGCGAGCGGGAGGTCAACGCCGGCGTCGCCTACGCCACCCGCCTCTACCACGCGCCGGGGTCCACCGCGGACTCCACGTTCCCGCTCGTCAACGTGCAGGCCAATCCCGCCAAGGCGCCCGGTCAGGGCGGCATCATCCTGCCCATCGAGAACGGCCGGTGGATCGTCACCCTGTCCGGCACCCGGGGCGGCGAACCCACCGGCGACCCGGACGCCTTCATCGACTTCGCCCTCGGGCTGGGCGACCCCGTCATCGGAGAACTGCTCAAGAACGCCGAACCGATCGGTGACGTCGCCACCACCCGAAGCACCGCCAATCACCGTCGCTACTACGAGAAGATGGCCCACTGGCCCGACGGCTTCCTCGTCCTCGGAGACGCCATCGCCAGCTACAACCCGGTGTACGGCCATGGCCTCACGGTCGCCGCGCAGTGCGCGCTCGCCGTCCGCGACGTCCTGCGCACCATCGACATCACCGCTCCCGGAACGGCGCGCCGACTCCAGCGCGCGGCCGCCCGGCCCGTAGCCGCGGCCTGGGACCTCGCGGTAGGGCAGGACGCCTTCTACCCCGGTGCCACGGACACCGCGCCGACGCCCGTCGAACGGTTCCTCGCCCGCTACGTCGACCGCTGTGTGGAGACCGGGGCGCGCAACCCCCGGGCTCTCGCGGCCCTCCTGGACGTGATGAGCCTCGAGAAGCCCGCCACCCGCCTGTTCTCGCCCGACATTCTCGTCCCCATGCTCCTGGGCCCCAGGAAACCCCTGCTCCAGGGCCCGCCACTGACCGAGCGGGAACGGCACGCCGCTCTCGGCTGACCCGGAAGCGCCAAGCGGTTGCCGATGCGACTCAACTCGGTGAGCCGGAGGCGGTGACCACGGCACCGATCTTGCGGCAACCCGTAACCCGGCGCGTGCGGCGGGGTTGGTAGCGGTGGGTTCTGAGGAAGCGGCACGGCGGGCGAGGGGCGGACGGGCCGACGCGAGCGGCCAACTCCTCGGCGGACAGGGGAAGGACGAGGAGCCGTGGCCGTGACTGAGGAGATCCTGCGACGCCCGTCGGCGCGCGAGCCGGCGGCCCGCACCTACCCGCACGCCCTGCCCGTCGTGCCGGTACGGGCGCGCGGGCTGACCATCGAAGGCGCCGACGGCCGCCGCTACCTCGACTGTCTCTCCGGGGCGGGCACGCTCGCCCTCGGCCACAACCACCCGGTCGTCCTCGACGCGATCCGCAAGGTCCTCGACTCGGGCGCGCCACTGAACGTGCCCGGCCTCACCACCCCCGTCGAGGAGGCCTTCGTCACGGAACTGCTGCGCACCCTGCCGCCCGGCCTCGGCGACCACGCCCGCGTACGCTTCTGCGGCCCGGCCGGCACCGACGCGGTGGCCGCCGCCTGCACGCTGGTACGAGCCGCCACCGGCCGCAGCCCGATCCTCGCCTTCACCGGCAGCGGCCACGCCGCCGGCCCCGACGCGCCGGAAGACCCGGGCGCCCTCGGCCTCACCAGCCGCCCGCTGCCCTACCCCCAGGACTACCGCTGCCCCTTCGGCGTGGGCGGCCCCCACGGCGCCGACCTCGCGGCCCGCTGGACGGAGGCGGTGCTGGACGGCACCGATGCGCCGGTGTCGGCTCCTTGGCGGCACGGAGTTCCCCGCGCTCTGCGCACGCCCCGCAGCCCCGCCTCTCCCGCCGGGGTGATCCTCGAACCCGTCCAGGGCGAGGGAGGGCTGATCCCCGCTCCCGACGACTGGATGCGCCGGATGCGGCAGATCACGGCTGCCCGGTCCGTCCCCCTGATCGTCGACGAGTCGCTGACCGGCGTGGGCAGGACCGGCAGCTTCTGGGCCGTGGAGCACAGCGGGGTGACGCCCGATGTGATGATCGTGTCGAAAGCCATCGGCGGCAGCCTTCCCCTGGCCGTCGTCGTCCACCGGGACGACCTCCTGGATGCGGCGGTGGGTGCGCGACGCGGAGTCGGCGAACCGGCTTCCCACACCGGCCTGTTCCGCGGCAACCAGCTGGCCATGGCCGCCGGTGTCGCGACCCTCGCGCATGTGCGGCAGCACCGTCTCGCCGAACGAGCGGCCACCCTCGGTACCCGGCTCCTCGCCCAACTGCGCGAACTCGCCAACGAGTTCCCGTGCATCGGCGAGGTGCGCGGCCGGGGACTGATGATCGGCGTCGAACTCGTGGACCCCGAGGCGGATTCCGGAACGGTTCGGGACGAGGCCGGGTGCACGCCGGGCGAGGGCGGCAGTCCGGCCGGTGTCCCCCTGTCGTACAGCCCCGGCAGGGACGCCACGCGGACGGCGACCGGTCCGTACACCGCCCGGCCTCCCCGCCCGCCGGCACCCCGTCTCGCCACGGCGGTGCAGCGCGAGTGCCTGCGCCGGGGCCTGATCGTCGGACTCGACGGCGGCGACACCGGCGTCGTACGGCTGCTGCCACCGCTGACGATCAGCGACGAGCAGGCCGCCGCCGTGCTGGACCGGCTGGCCGATGCGCTGGCGGCCGTGGCCCGCGACCCCGCCGGCCGGCACAGCCCACACGG
Source organism: Streptomyces sp. NPDC030838 (assembly GCF_055572035.1). Lineage (NCBI taxonomy): Bacteria > Bacillati > Actinomycetota > Actinomycetes > Kitasatosporales > Streptomycetaceae > Streptomyces > Streptomyces sp. NPDC030838. The sequence goes on from NZ_JBVIED010000022.1 coordinate 67,771, forward strand.
CCGACATCAGCCGGACCAGTGGCCCTCTCAGCGTCGGCGCCACCGCCACGACCAACGACAGCACGAGTCCGGCGACCCCACCGAGCCCGCGCGGTAGCGAGGCAGCCGTTGGGCACGCGCTCGTCCCACGCGGCGGACGTGCCGCTCCCTCGGCCGTCGCGCCGCTCAACTCTCAGCCTTCCTGGAGACCACCCATGCCCATGTCTGTGTCACCACGCCGATTACCTCCCGCCGGTCTGCTCACCACCCGCGCACGGCTTCTCCGTGCCCGCCCTCATCGCCGTACTGCTCGGCTCGTCCCCCATGAGCCGGAAGTCCCTCCAAGGAACCGCCTTGAACACCACCCCCACCGCCAACAGCCACCGCCGCCCACCAGAGCCGGGCCTCACCGGAACGCAGCCCCGACCCGAGCTGCAGGACCTCCTTCACCACCCGGACCCCCGTATCGCCGCCGAGTCCGCAGCCGTGGAGAACCTGCTGCGCTGCTGGGTACGCGAGGCCGGCATCCCCGTTCCCACCCACGGCACCCTCCGCATCCCCCTCCCCGCCAGCGGCACCGCGCTCCTCGCCCCCGTGCACTACTGGTCCGCCACCGGCTGGCACCGCTTCGGACTGCCGTATCCGGCCAACGCCCCGCGACCGTCCCCACCGGCCGACGCGGTCACCGTCGCGGCCCTGCTCGCCCGAGAGGCGTCCTGGGCCGGTCGCAGGCCTGACGTACCACCGGCCAGGACTCCCGGGGCGGATGACATGTCTCTCGCCCTGGCTCCCCGCCACGGCTCCGACCTCGTCGCCCGCGTCGCCGACTCGGTGCGCCGGGTCGCCACCTTCATCGGTGAACGCCGCGGCGCCCCCGGCGACGACTCCGACCTCTTCCTCACCGCCGAACAGGCGCTCCTGCTCGGTCACCCCGTCCACCCGACCCCGAAGAGTCGCGAGGGCGTCACCGAGGCCGAAGCACGGCCGTACTCACCCGAACTGCGCGGCTCCTTCCCTCTGCACTGGTTGGCTGTCGCTCCCTCCCTGCTAGCCGCCGACTCCGCCTGGACCGAGCGCGGCCGACCCGTTCCCGCAGCCCACCTCACCGCCCGGCTCGCCGGGGCCGATCTGTCCCTGCCGGCGGGCTACGCCGCCCTGCCCCTGCACCCCTGGCAGTTCCGCGAGCTCCGGCACAGTCCCGAGGTCGCGGCCCTGCTGGACACCGGGCTCCTCCAAGACCTCGGGGCCTACGGCTCCCCTTGGCATCCCACCTCCTCCGTGCGCACCGTGTACCGGTCCGGAAGCCCGGCCATGCTCAAGCTGTCCCTGGGCCTGCGCATCACCAACTCCCGTCGCGAGAACCTCCGCAAAGAGCTCCACCGTGGTGTGGAGGTCCACCGACTGCTCCGCACCGGGCTGTCCCAGCGGTGGCGGGCCGCCCACCCGGGCTTCGACATCGTCCGGGACCCCGCCTGGCTCGGCGTCGACGGACCCGACGGCAGCCCCATGGCCGGGCTCGACGTGATGATCCGGCACAACCCGTTCGCTCCCTCGGACGATGTGTCCTGCATCGCCGGGCTCGTAGCGCCCCCAGCGTCGGTGCGGGCGGCCCAGCCCTCCCAGTCCCGACTCGCCCAGCTGCTCACGAGGCTCGTCGCACGAACCGGCCGGCCGCCCGGAGCGGTCGCCGCCGAGTGGTTCCTGCGCTACCTGGAACAGGTCGTCCGGCCCGTGCTGTGGCTGGACGGGGAGGCGGGGATCGTGCTGGAGGCCCACCAGCAGAACACGCTGCTCCTGCTGGACTCCCAGGGCTGGCCCGCCGGCGGCCGTTACCGTGACAACCAGGGCTACTACTTCCGCGAGTCCCGCCGAGCGGAGCTCGATGCCCGACTCCCCGGAATCGGTGACCACAGCGACACCTTCGTCTCCGACGAGGTCACGGACGAGCGCTTCGCCTACTACCTGGCGATCAACAACGTGTTCGGTCTCATCGGTGCCTTCGGTTCCCAACGTCTCGCCGACGAGCGCCTGTTGCTCGCCGCCTTCCGCCACTTCCTCACCGGCGTCGCCTGTGGCCCCGGTCGGCTGCGCAGCTCCTTGCCCGCCCGGCTGCTCGACTCACCCGTCCTGCGTTGCAAGGCCAACCTCCTGACCCGGCTGCACGGCCTGGACGAACTCGTCGGTCCCGTGGACACCCAGTCCGTCTACGTCACCATCGCCAACCCCCTGCATGTCTGACCTCCGCCCATTGCCGTCACCTCCGAGGGACTTCACCCGTCCCGCACCACGAGAGGAGCCGTCGTGTCTCCCACCGACGCGAGCGCCGACACCGAGGACACGCTGGACCTCCGCCTGCCGGTCGGGCCGGCCGCGCCCTTCCCCGACGGAGACCTGCTCGACCGGGTAGGCGAGTGGGGCCCCACTGCCACCCCCGTCGGCACGTTCCAGCTCGTCCCCGTCCAGGTCGAGCGGGACCTCGCGCTCATCAGCCGCTGGATGAACGACCCCGCGGTGGCCGCGTACTGGGAACTCGCGGGTCCTCCGGGCGTGACCGAGCGACACCTCCGACTACAGCTCGCCGGCGACGGGCGCAGCGTTCCGTGCCTCGGCGTACTGGACGGCACACCGGTCGGCTACTGGGAGCTCTATCGAGCCGACCTCGATCCGCTGGCCCGTCACTACCCCGCCCGGCCTCATGACACCGGGATCCATCTCCTCATCGGCGGTGCCGCCGACCGAGGGCGAGGGCTCGGCAGCACTCTGCTCAGAGCCGTCACCGAGCTCATCCTCGACAAGCGGCCCGCCTGCGCCCGCGTCATCGCGGAACCCGACCTTCGCAACACACCCTCCCTGTCCGCATTCCTGCGCGCCGGCTTCCGTGTCTCCGCCGAGGTCGATCTGCCCGACAAGCGGGCCGCCCTCATGATCAGAGACCGGGTCCTGCGCGCTCCTCTGTAGCGCCGTGCGACGACATCGTCACTTTTGGTACACCGCTCGCAGCGATCCGGTTCCCACTCATTTCCGATCGGCCGGAGCCGCACCGCCCTCGCCGATCGGCCGGAGCCGCACCGCCCTCGCCGATCGACCGGAGCCGCACCGCCCTCGCCGATCGACCGAAGCCTCACCGCCGACCCAAGCCCCTCATCACCGCAAGCCCCTCACCACCGCACAAATCCCTCCCCCGCTCGATCGCACCCCGCCCCCAACCGATCCGAACCGATGCCAACCGATCCCCACCCCCAGAACCCCACGGTCTTGATCCAGACCCTCCCTCCGGCCGCGACCCCACGTTTGTCAGTGCCGGGCCGTAGGGTGGTCGCGCTATGACAAAGCCCTCACTCCCCGAACTCCTGCATGCTGCCGTCACCGCCGTCGGCGGCATGGAGCGTCCCGGCCAGGTGGCCATGGCCGAAGCCGTCGCGGAGGCGATCGACGACGGCTCCCATCTGCTCGTCCAGGCCGGCACCGGCACCGGTAAGTCGCTCGGCTATCTCGTGCCCGCGCTCGCCCACGGGGAGCGAGTGGTGGTGGCGACCGCCACGCTGGCCCTGCAGCGCCAGCTGGTGGAGCGGGACCTGCCGCGCACGGTCGACGCGCTGCACCCGCTGCTGCGCCGCCGCCCGGAGTTCGCGATGCTGAAGGGCCGGTCGAACTATCTCTGCCTGCACCGTCTCCACGAGGGCGTTCCGCAGGACGAGGAAGAGGGTCTGTTCGACCAGTTCGAGGCGGCCGCGCCCACCAGCAAGCTCGGCCAGGATCTGCTGCGCGTGCGCGACTGGGCCGACGAGACCGAGACCGGCGACCGCGACGACCTCACGCCCGGCATCTCCGACCGGGCCTGGGCCCAGGTGTCGGTGTCGTCGCGGGAGTGCCTGGGCGCGACGAAGTGCGCCTACGGCGCCGAGTGCTTTGCCGAGATGGCCCGTGAGCGGGCCAAGCTCTCGGAGGTCATCGTCACCAACCACGCCCTCCTCGCGATCGACGCCATCGAGGGCGCCCCGGTTCTGCCGCAGCACGAGGTGCTGATCGTCGACGAGGCCCACGAGCTGGTCTCCCGGGTCACCGGTGTCGCCACCGGCGAGCTGACCCCCGGCCAGGTCAACCGTGCGGTGCGCCGGGCCGCGAAACTCGTCAACGAGAAGGCCGCCGACCAGCTCCAGACCGCCGCGGAGGGCTTCGAGCGGCTGATGGAGCTGGCCCTGCCCGGCCGTCTGGAGGAGATCCCGGAAGACCTCGCGTATGCCCTGATGGCGCTGCGGGACGCCTGCCGCACGGTGATCTCCGCGATCGGCGCGACCCGCGACAAGTCGGTGCAGGACGAGGACGCGGTCCGCAAGCAGGCGCTGGCCTCCGTCGAGTCGGTGCACGACGTGGCTGAGCGGATCACGAACGGCTCCGAGTGGGACGTCGTCTGGTACGAGCGGCACGACCGCTTCGGCGCCTCTTTGCGCGTCGCCCCGATGTCCGTCTCGGGGCTGCTGCGGGAGAAGCTTTTCGCCGACCGGTCGGTGATCCTCACCTCGGCGACCCTGAAACTGGGCGGCGACTTCAACGGCGTCGGCGCCTCGCTGGGGCTCGGCCCCGAGGGCATGGAGGGCGACGACCTTCCGCAGTGGAAGGGCGTCGACGTCGGCTCGCCGTTCGACTACCCCAAGCAGGGCATCCTCTACGTCGCCAAGCACTTGTCGCGTCCCGCGCGGGACGGCGACCGCGCGGACATGCTGGACGAGCTGACGGAGCTGATCCAGGCGGCCGGCGGCCGCACCCTCGGGCTGTTCTCCTCGATGCGCGCCGCACAGCTGGCCGCCGAGGAGCTGCGCTCCCGCATCCCGGAGTTCCCGATCCTTCTTCAGGGCGAGGAGACCCTGGGCGAGCTGATCAAGAACTTCGCGGCCGACCCGAAGACCTGCCTCTTCGGCACGCTCTCGCTCTGGCAGGGCGTCGACGTGCCCGGCCCCAGCTGCCAGCTGGTCGTCATGGACAAGATCCCGTTCCCGCGTCCCGACGATCCGCTGATGAGCGCCCGCCAGAAGGCGGTGGAGGAGGCCGGAGGCAATGGCTTCATGGCCGTCGCCGCGACCCACGCGGCGCTGCTCATGGCCCAGGGCGCCGGTCGCCTCGTCCGCGCGACGGGGGACCGGGGCGTGGTCGCCGTACTCGACCAGCGGCTGGCGACGGCCCGCTACGGCAGCTATCTGAAGGCGTCACTGCCCGACTTCTGGTACACCACGGACCGTAACCAGGTCCGGAAGTCGCTTGCGGCGATCGACGCGGCGGCGAAGCAGGCGGAAGCGAAATGACCGTGGGGGGGGGGGGGGGGGGGGGGGGAAAGGAACCCCCCCCAATGGCCCCCCAAACACAGACCAAACAAAAGAGCACAAAA
>NZ_JBVIED010000023.1:0-55482 GCF_055572035.1 Streptomyces sp. NPDC030838
GTCGCGAGGACGGCCAGCGCCTCCTCGCGGGTCGGCAGCTCGCGCCGAAGCCCCTTGTCCACCAGCGTGTTCAGCAGGTCCATGAGAGCCGATCCCACCTCGCGCGGCACCCACCGGGGACCCGGAACTCCGCGGATTAGGGGTGTGAGTGCCATCACAACGCGCCGTACGGCCGTGAGACCGGCGCATTCGTCCGCCGACCGGCGCCGCGCATTGCTCCCATGAATGAGAACCCCTAGCCGAGACGGGTCCCCCACCCTTATGGGGTCCCGCATAGGGGGCGGCTAAGGGTACGGGGCGGGACCTGTGAATGCGTAACGTGAACGGCGTCGCAGGAACCCTTCGCACACTGTGCTGTGCCCCCTCGACAGGTCTGATCCGAGTTGGCGGCTTCCATCCTGAAGCAGCCGTTTTCCCGACGGAAAGGGGTCGTCATGGATGCGTTGACCGAAGCTCTCCTCGCAGGGGTCGACGCGGAGAAAATCGAGACAATCGATCTTCCCGAGAGTTATCTGGCCGCGCATCTGCGGATCGACGACGTCAACATGTTCGACGGCGTTTCCGACAGGGACGTACGGAAGTCCCTGCACGTGGACCGAGTCCCCATGCCCGCCCTCGCCCCGGACGAAGTCGTGGTGGCCGTGATGGCGAGCTCGATCAACTACAACACGGTCTGGTCCGCGACGTTCCAGCCGGTCTCCACCTTCAATTTCCTGAAGCGCCTGGGCCGGGAGGGCGGCCACGCCGCACGGCACGACCTGCCCCACCACGTCCTGGGCTCCGACGCCTCCGGGGTCATCGTGCGGGTGGGTGCCGGCGTACGCCGCTGGCGGCCGGGTGACCATGTCGTCGTCAGCTGTGTGCAGGTGGACGACCAGGAGCCGGCCACCCACGCCGACGGCATGCTCGGCGCCGGCCAGCGCATCTGGGGCTACGAGACCAACTTCGGCGGACTCGCGCACTACGCCGTCGTACGGGCGAGCCAGCTGCTCGACAAGCCCGCCCATCTGACCTGGGAGGAGTCGGCGGGCGTCATGCTCACGGCCGCGACCTCCTACCGGATGCTGGTCAGCGACAACGGGGCCCGTATCAAGCAGGGCGACATCGTCCTCATCTGGGGAGCGACCGGCGGTCTCGGCGCATTCGCCGTACAACTGGTCAAGAATGCCGGGGGAATTCCCATCGGCGTGGTCAGCTCGGAAGAGAAGGCCGACATTCTGCGCCGCCTCGGCTGCGATGTCGTCATCAATCGCAATGAGATCGGTCTGGGGGGCGACGAGGCTCTCACACCGGACCGCACCATCGAATTGGGCAAGCGGCTCGGACGGGCCATCAGGGCGGCGGTCGGTGAGGATCCGCACGTCGTCTTCGACTTCATCGGACAGGCCACGTTCGGCATTTCCGTATTCGTCGTACGGCGCGGCGGAACCGTCGTCACCTGCGGTTCCAGCACGGGTTATCAGCACCAGTTCGACAACCGCTATCTCTGGATGAACCTCAAGCGGATCGTGGGCAGTCACGCCGCCAACCTCCAGGAGCAGTGGGAGTTGAACCGGCTGGTCCGGCTCGGCCGGGTGTCCCCCGTGCTGTCCGAGGTGTATCCGCTGGCCGACGTCGCCGAGGCCGCCCGGCTCGTCCAGCGCAACCGGCACATCGGCAAGGTCGGTGTCCTGTGCCTGGCTCCCGAGGAGGGCCTCGGTGTGACCGACCCCGAGCTGCGGGCCGCCCTCGGGTACGAGCGGCTGAACCCGCTGCGCGCCACGGGCCCGAACGGAACGTCCGACCATGCGAAGTCCCAGGAAAGGGCTGCGTGACGTGACAGAGCAACGCACCGGGATCGTAGGGACCGGGTCCTATCTGCCGAAGGAGGAAGTCGGCAACGAGGAGGTCGCCGCCCGCGTCGGCACCACGGCGGAATGGATCGAGCGCAAGACCCAGATCGTCTCGCGCCGCTACGCGGCACCGGACGAGGCCACCTCGGACCTCGCGGTCCAGGCCGCGAACCGGGCGCTGGACCAGGCCGGACTGACCGCGGACCGGGTCGACTACCTGATCGTGTCGACGTCGACCGGGGACTTTCCGCAGCCGCCCACGTCGTATCTGGTGCAGGACGCGCTGGGCGCGTTCGGGGCGGCGTGCTTCGACGTCAACGTCGTGTGCAGCGGCTTCGTCTACGCCATGGAGATCGCCCGGCGGCTGATCGACGGACGTCCGGACCGTCATGCGCTGGTCATCGGCGCCGATCTCTACTCGCGGATCCTCGACTTCGACGACCGGCGCACGGCCGTGCTGTTCGCCGACGGTGCCGGCGCCGCCGTCCTCGGCCCGGTGGACGCGCCGTACGGCATCATCGGCACCGATCTCATCAGCCGAGGCGACGCCCACGATCTGATCCGGGTGGAGGCGGGCGGCAGCAGGAACCCCACCTCGGAGACGACCCTCGCCGAGGGCGGCCACTACTTCCGGATGAACGGCCGCGGTGTACGCGACTTCGTCGGCGAGCACGTCCCGCCGGCCCTGACCGCGCTGGCCGGCCGGGTCGGCGTCGGCATGGAGCAGGTGGACCACTTCGTGCCGCACCAGGCCAACGGGGTCATGCTCGGCGAAGTCGTCGAGCTGGCCGGGCTGACCCGTGCGGTCACGCACCGGACGCTGCAGAAGTACGGCAACGTCGGCAGCGCGTCGGTGCCGGTCGCCCTCGACGAGGCGAACCGCTCGGGTGCGCTCTCCCCCGGCGACCTCGTGCTGCTCGCCGGGTTCGGGGGCGGGATGTCCATCGGGGCCTCCCTGGTCCGCTGGGGGGTGACGGCATGACCGGCACCGGTTCCGGCCCGGACATCGAGCGGGTGGGCGTGGTCGGCAGCGGCATCATGGGCGCCGGGATCGCGGAGCTGTGTGCGAAGGCGGGCTGCGACGTGCGGGTCGCGGTCTCCTCCGACCGCTCCCTGGAGACCGGCCCCGGCCGGATCGCCCGGTCGCTGGACCGGGCCCTGGGCAAGGGCAGGATCAGCCAGGAGCAGCGCGATTCGGCGCTGGGGCGGATCACGTTCACCCGCGACCTCGGCGAGTTGGGCGACCGCCAGCTGGTGGTCGAGGCGGTGAAGGAGGACGAGACGCTCAAGCTCGACCTGTTCGCCTCGCTCGACAAGATCGTTCAGGCGCCCGACGCGATCTTCGCCTCGAACACGTCGTCGCTGTCGATCGCGCGGCTCGCCCAGGCCACCAGCCGCCCTGAGCAGGTCATCGGGATTCACTTCTTCAACCCGGCCCCGGTGCTGCCCCTCGTGGAGATCGTCGACTCGATCCTGACGGATCCCCGCGTGAGCGCCCGGACCGAGGCCTTCGTGGCCCGGCTCGGCAAGACCGCCATCAAGGCGCCGGACCGCGCCGGGTTCGTGGTGAACGCCCTGCTGTTCCCCTACCTGCTGTCCGCCATCCGCATGGTCGACTCCGGCCTGGCGACCGCCGAGGTGGTCGACCAGGGCATGACCCTGGGCTGCTCGCACCCGCTGGGCCCGCTGCGCCTCGCCGACCTGATCGGCCTCGACACCACGGTGTCCATCGCCGAGTCCCTGTACGAGGAGTCCAAGGAGCCCTTGTACGCGCCGCCCGCCCTGCTGCTGCGCATGGTGGAGGCCGGGCTGCTGGGCAAGAAGTCGGGCCGCGGCTTCTACACGTACACGTAGCGCCTCCGCCGCCCCTCCCTCACGCGGGCGTGGTGCGAGCGGCCTCCCGGCCTCGCACTCCGCCCGCGCCATTTCACGCACGTCCGCGCGCCGCGGTCCGGCCCGCCGCGCGCTGTTGCCGCCGACAGGAGAGCGAAGAACATGGCCATCCGTCCCGGATCCGGTCGTCCCGAAGGGTACTCGGTACCGGACGACGCAATTGCTGTGGTGGGCCTCGCCTGCCGCTTCCCCGGCGCCCAGGACCCCGCCGCCTTCTGGCGGCTGCTGTCCGACGGCGAGAGCGCGGTCGGCCCGGTGCCCCCGGGCCGTCCAGGCCTGACCGCCGGTGCCGGCACGCGGCCGGCCGGATTCCTGGACCGGGTCGACGAGTTCGAGCCGGAGTTCTTCGGCGTCTCCCCGCGCGAGGCGACGGCCATGGACCCGCAGCAGCGCCTGGTCCTGGAACTGGGCTGGGAGTCCCTGGAGAACGCGGGCATCGTCCCGGGCACGCTGCGGGACACCCCCGTCGGCGTCTTCATCGGCGCGATCTGGGACGACTACGCCAAACTGGTCCAGCGGTACGGCGCCGACGGCGTCACCCACCACACCATCACCGGCACCAGCCGCGGCATCATCGCCAACCGGCTGTCCTTCGCCCTGGGCCTGCGCGGACCCAGCCTCGTGGTGGACACCGGACAGTCCTCGTCGCTGGTGGCCGTCCAGCTCGCCTGCGAGAGCCTGCGCAAGGGCGAGTCCACCGTGGCGCTGGCCGGCGGGGTCAGCCTCAACCTGGCCGCGGAGGGCTTCACCGTCGCGGAGCGGTTCGGCGCCCTGTCCCCGCAGGGACGGACGTACACCTTCGACGAGCGGGCCGACGGGTACGTACGCGGCGAGGGAGGCGGGATCGTCGTCCTCAAGACGCTCCGGCAGGCCCTCGCCGACGGGGACGACGTGTACTGCGTCATCCGCGGCGGTGCCGTCAACAACGACGGCGGCGGCGGCGCGCTCACCACGCCCCGCGGCGCCGCCCAGGAGGACGTGCTGCGCCAGGCCTGCGCGGCGGCCGGGATCGAGCCGTCCGAGGTGCGGTTCGTGGAGCTGCACGGCACGGGTACCCCGGTCGGCGACCCGGTCGAGGCGGCCGCCCTCGGCGCGGTCCTGGGCACGGGACGGGCCACGGACGATCCCCTGCTGGTCGGCTCGGTGAAGACCAACATCGGCCATCTGGAAGGCGCGGCGGGCATCGCGGGGCTCATCAAGGCGGCGCTGTGCCTGCGCTCCGGCACCCTCGTGCCGAGCCTCAACTTCGCCCAGGCCAATCCCGCCATCCCCCTCGACGACCTGCGCCTCGCCGTCGCCACCGGGACGACGAAGCTGCGCGACGACGGCGCCGAGCCCGTCCTGGCCGGAGTCAGCTCCTTCGGGATGGGCGGCACCAACTGCCACCTCGTGCTGTCCGACTGGCGGCCCTCGCCCGAGGCCGGATCCGCGCCGGCCGCCGCGGCCGGTCCGGTGCTCGCGCCGCTGTCCGCCCGGACCGGGCAGGCGCTCGCCGCCCAGGCCGACCGGCTGGCCCGGCATCTGGAGGACCGCCCGGAACTCACGCCGGCGGACGTGGCGTACTCCCTCGCCACCACGCGCACGCACTTCAGGCATCGCGCCGTCCTCCTCGTCGAGGACCGGTCCGCCCTGCTGGCCTCGCTGACCGCGCTGTCCGCCGGGGAGTCGGCGCCCGGCCTGGTGCGCGGGGTGGCGCGGGACGGTGGTCTCGCCTTCCTGTTCACCGGTCAGGGCAGCCAGCGCGCGGGCATGGGACGGGACCTGTACGAGGCGTTCCCCGTGTTCGCCGACGCGCTGGACGAGGTGTGCGGGCTGCTGGACCCGGAGCTCGAACGGCCGCTGCGGGACGTGATGTTCGCCGACGAGGACTCCGCCGACGGCGCTCTGCTGCACCGGACCCGCTACACCCAGCCCGCCCTCTTCGCGTACGAGGTCGCCCTCCACCGGCTCCTCGGACACTGGGGAGTCACCCCGTCCGTCGTCATGGGCCACTCCGTCGGCGAGCTGGCCGCCGCCCATGTCGCCGGCGTGCTGTCGCTGCCGGACGCCGCGACCCTGGTGGCCGCGCGCGGCAGGCTGATGGACGCGCTTCCGGCCGGCGGCGCCATGGTGTCGGTCCAGGCCTCGGAGGAGGAGCTGCGGGCCACCCTGGCGGGGCGGGAGGGCCAGGTCGCGGTGGCCGCGACCAACGGCCCGCTGTCGACGGTGATCGCGGGCGACGAGGACGCCGTCCTGGAGACCGCCCGGCACTGGGAGGAGCAGGGGCGCAGGACCAAGCGGCTGCGCGTCAGCCACGCCTTCCACTCACCGCACATGGACGCGATGCTGGACGCCTTCCGGGAGGCGGCGCGGCCGCTGACGTACCACGCGCCGCGCATCACGGTGGTGTCGAACCTGACGGGCCGGGCCGTGTCCGCCGAGGAGATCGGCACGGCGGAGTACTGGGTGCGCCACGCCCGGGAGGGCGTCCGCTTCCTCGACGGCATGCGCGCCGTGGAGGGGAGCGGTGTCCGTACCTACCTGGAGGTGGGCCCGGACGCCGTCCTCGCGGCGATGGGGCGCGACTGCCTCACCGAGGACGCGCGGTTGGTCACCTCCGCGCGCCGCTCGCGGGCCGAGGTGCCCGCACTGCTGTCGGCGGTGGCCGAGCTGCACGCGCACGGCGCACCGGTCGACTGGCGGCGCGCCGCCGGGCCCGGCTCGCGCGTCGAGCTGCCGACGTACGCGTTCCAGCGCGCGTCCTACTGGCTGTCGGCGCCGGACACCCCCGCCGAGCAGCCTGCCGCCCCCTCGGAGGTCCCGGAGGCCTCGGAGACCCGGGAAGCCCAGAAGGCCCCGGAGCCCCGGGAAGTCCAGGAGCCCGCGACGAGTCCCCTGGCCCGGCGGCTGTCCGGGCTGCCGCGGGCGGAGGCCGAACGGGCCGTCGCGGACCTGGTCCGGCGCGAGGTGGCCGCGGTGCTGGAGTACCCGTCCGCCGACTCCGTCGAGATGGACCTCACGTTCAAGGAGCTCGGCTTCGACTCGCTCACCGGCGTCGAGCTGCGCGACCGGCTCGGCATCGCCTCGGGGCTGCGCGTCCCGCCCACCCTGATCTTCGATCACCCCACCGGGGACGCCGTCGTCCGCTTCCTGCGTTCGGAGCTGCTCGGTGACCGGAACTCCCCGTCGGCTTCCGTCACCGCCCCGGGCGGATCCGCCGACGACCCGGTCGTCGTGGTCGGCATGAGCAGCAGGCTCCCGGGCGGGATCGGCTCGCCCGAGGAGCTGTGGGAGCTGGTGGCCGCCGGTGGCGAGGCCATCACCGACTTCCCGGCCGACCGCGGCTGGGACCTGGAGACCCTCTTCGACCCGGACGGGGAGCGGACCGGCACCTCCTACACCCGGCGCGGCGGATTCCTGCACGAGGCCGCCGAGTTCGACGCGGAGTTCTTCGGGATCTCGCCGCGCGAGGCCCTCGCCATGGACCCCCAGCAGCGGCTCCTTCTGGAGACCGCCTGGGAGGCCTTCGAGCGGGCCGGCATCGACCCGACGAGCCTGCGCGGCACCGAAACCGGTGTCTACGCGGGCACGTTCACCTTCCGCGACCAGGACGGGCCGAGCGGCGGGGCGGAGGGCCAGCGCATGACGGGGTCGGCGGCCAGCGTGTTGTCGGGCCGGGTGTCGTACACCTTCGGTCTTGAGGGACCGGCGGTCACCGTCGACACCGCCTGCTCCTCCTCGCTCGTCGCCCTCCACATGGCCGCCCAGGCCCTCCGCCAGGGCGAGTGCTCCCTCGCGCTCGCCGGCGGTGTCACCATCATGTCCACGCCCAGCACCTTCATCGAGTTCAGCAGGCAGAAGGGGCTGTCGGTCGACGGGCGGTGCAAGTCGTTCGGGGCGTCGGCGGACGGGACCGGCTGGTCGGAGGGCGCCGCGCTCCTCGTCCTGGAGCGACTCTCCGACGCCCGCCGCAACGGACACACCGTCCTCGCCGTCCTGCGCGGCAGCGCCATCAACCAGGACGGCGCCAGCAACGGCCTCACCGCCCCCAACGGACCCTCCCAGCAACGCGTCATACGGGCCGCCCTCAACAACGCCGGTCTCAGCCCCGCCGACATCGACGCCGTGGAAGCGCACGGCACCGGCACCCGCCTCGGCGACCCCATCGAAGCCCAGGCCCTCCTCGCCACCTACGGCCAGGCCCACACCGACGAACAACCCCTCTGGCTCGGCTCACTGAAATCCAACATCGGCCACACCCAAGCAGCCGCAGGCGCCGCAGGCGTCATCAAAATGATCCAGGCCATGCAGCACGGCGTCCTGCCCCGCACTCTGCACGCCGAGGAGCCGTCACCGTTCATCGACTGGGAGGCCGGGGCGGTCCGGCTGCTCAACGAAGCACAGCCCTGGCCCGAGACCGGCCGCCCCCGCCGCGCCGCCGTCTCCTCCTTCGGCATCAGCGGCACCAACGCCCACGTCATCCTCGAACAGGCTCCTCCCACCGAGGAATCCGAGGGGTCCACGCCGGACGCGCGGCCCGCTGGCATGCCCGTCCCCGTCCCGCTGTCCGCCCGCACCCCCGCCGCTCTGCGCGACCAGGCACGGCGGCTGATCGCCCACCTGGAGCGCGACCAGGACGTCGACCTGCCCGCGCTCGGGCTGTCGCTGGCCGTGCACCGGGCCGCGCTCGACCAGCGCGCGGTCATCGCGGCCGAGGACCGGGACGGGCTGCTCGCCGGCCTGGCGGCGCTGGCCGACGGCGGCTCGTCGAACCGTCTCCTGCAGGGCGAGGCGGCCACGGGCGACACGGCGTTCCTGTTCACCGGGCAGGGCAGCCAGCGCATCGGCATGGGCCGCGAGCTGTACGAGGCGTTCCCCGTCTTCGCCCAGGCCCTGGACGAGGTCTGCGAGCACCTGGACGCCCACCTCGGCCGCTCGCTGCGCGACCTGATGTTCGGCACGGGCGGCGACGCCGACTGGCAGGCCCAGCTGCTGGACCAGACGGTCCACACGCAGACCGCGCTGTTCGCGCTCGAGGTGGCGCTGTACCGGCTCGTCGTCCACCTGGGTGTCACCCCGCAGTTCGTGGCGGGGCACTCGATCGGCGAGCTGGCGGCCGCGCACGTCGCCGGAGTCCTGTCCCTGGAGGACGCCTGCACCCTGGTGGCCGCTCGCGGCCGGCTGATGCAGGCGCTGCCGCAGGACGGGGCGATGGTCTCCGTGCTCGCCACGGAGGAGCAGGTCGCCGAGCACCTCGCGGGTCGGGAGGGCGAGGTGGCGATCGCCGCCGTCAACGGGCCCGCCTCGACCGTGATCTCCGGCGATCTGCTGGCCACCCTGGACGTGGCCGGGAAGCTGGAGGAGCAGGGGTTCAAGACCCGCAGGCTGCGGGTCAGCCACGCCTTCCACTCGCCGCACATGGAGCCGATGCTGGAGGAGTTCGCGGCCGTCGCGCGCGGCCTGGAATTCCGTCCGGCGCGCATCCCGGTCGTCTCGAACGTCACGGGTGCGCTGGCCACGGAGGAGCAGCTCACCTCACCCGACTACTGGGTGCGGCACGTCCGCGAGGCCGTCCGCTTCCACGACGGCATCGCCACGCTGCACCGGCACGGCGTGACGACGTATCTCGAACTCGGCCCGGACGGTGTGCTGTCCGCCATGGGCCGGGCCTGTGTGCCGGAAACGACAGACGTGGAGCCGGAGTTCGTCACGGCTCTGCGCAAGGACCGTCCGGAACCCGTCGCCCTCGGCAGCGCGCTGGCGCAGCTGTGGGTGCGCGGAACCGCTCCGGACTGGCAGGCCGTGTTCGGCGGCCGGGCGGCGCGGCGGGTCGATCTGCCCACTTACCCGTTCCAGCACCAGCGCTACTGGCAGCCGAACACGGCCCAGGCCAAGGACGCCTCGGCGGTGGGCCTCGGCACGGTGGACCACCCGCTGATCGGCGCGGCGGTCCAGCGGGCCGACACCGAGGAACTGCTGTTCACCGGGCGACTCTCGCTCGCCTCCCAGCCCTGGATCGGGGACCACGTGGTGCTCGACCGGGTGCTGCTGCCCGGCACCGCGTTCGTGGAGCTGGCGCTGCGGGCGGGAGACGAGGCGCTGGCCGGCGTGCTGGAGGAGCTGACGCTGGAGGCTCCGCTCGTGCTCCCGGAGCGGGGCGGTGTGCGGTTCCAGGTGGTCGTCGGCGCTCCGGGCGAGTCCGGGCGGCGCGAGGTGACCCTGCACTCACGGCCGGAGGGCGACGACACCGAGCGGCCGTGGACCCGGCACGCGAGCGGCTGGCTGGCCGCCGAGGACGCGCGGCCCGGCCCGGACCTCACGTCCTGGCCGCCGCGCGACGCCGAGCCGGTGGACCTGACGAAGCGTTACCACGACCTGGCGGAGCAGGGATTCGACTACGGTCCCGCCTTCCGCGGGCTGCGTGCCGTGTGGCGGCGTGGCGACGAGGTGTTCGCCGAACTGCGCCTGCCCGACGACCAGGCCGAGGGCGCGTCCGCCTTCGGGCTCCATCCGGCGCTGCTCGACTCCGCGCTGCACGCCATCGAGCTGGGCGTTCTGCCGGGCACGGGCGAGCCGCGGCTGCCGTTCGCCTGGAGCGGTGTGCGCCTGTTCGCCACCGGGGCCACGGCGGCCCGGGTGCGGCTGGCGCCGGCCGGGAACGACGCGGTGACGATCGAGGTCACCGACGCCGCCGGCGCCCCGGTCGCCTCGGTCGAGGCGCTCGCCGTGCGGGCGGTCTCCCCGGAGCAGTTGAGCGCCGCGGAGGGCCGGGCCCATGAAGCGCTGTTCCGCGTGGAGTGGGTGCCGGCCGGGCCCGGCGCCGCTCCCGCCGCCACGACCGTCGTACGGCTGCGGGGCGGGGGGTCGGTGCACGACACGGTGCACGAGGCGCTCGCCCTGGCCCAGCGATGGCTGGCGGAGGACCGGCCCGCCGACGAGCGGCTGGTCGTCGTGACCGAGGGCGCGGTCGCCGTCACCGCCGACGAGGACGTACGCGACCTCCCGGCCGCGGCGGCCTGGGGACTGCTGCGCTCGGCGCAGACGGAGAACCCCGACCGGATCGTCCTGGTGGACGTCGAGGACATCGACGACGAGGCCGCGCTCACGGCGGCGCTGGCCGCCTCGGACGCCCAGCTCGCCGTACGCGGCGGCACGGCGCTGACCCCGCGGCTGGCGCGGGTCACCGTGACCGGGACCGAGGTCCCGTCCTTCGCGCCGGACGGCACGGTGCTGATCACCGGGGCCACCGGGGCGCTCGGCGGGCTGCTCGCCCGGCACCTCGTCACCGAGCACGGGGTACGGCATCTGCTGCTCGTCAGCCGACGCGGCCGCAGCGCGGGCGGGGCGGAGGAACTGGAGCGGGAGCTGACCGCGCTGGGCGCCGACGTCACCTTCGCCGCCTGCGACGTCGCCGACCGCGCCGCCGTGGACGCCCTGCTGGCGGACATACCGGCGGAGCACCCGCTCACCGGTGTCATCCACGCGGCCGGCGTCCTCGACGACGGCGTGTTCGCCACGCTGACGCCGGAGCGCGTCTCCGCCGTCCTGCGCCCCAAGGCGGACGCCGCCCGCAACCTGCACGAGGCGACCCGAGGGCTGGACCTGGACGTCTTCGCGCTCTTCTCCTCGATCCAGGGCCTGGTCGGCGGCGCCGGGCAGGCGAACTACGCGGCGGCCAACGTCTACCTGGACGCGCTCGCCCAGCATCGCCGGGCCCACGGCCTGCCGGCGGTCTCCCTGGCGTGGGGCCCGTGGGCAGAGGGCGGTATGGCGGCGGGCCTCGGCGAAGCCGATCGCAACCGTTTCGCCCGGCTCGGCATGGTCCCGATCGCACCGGAGCAGGGCATGCGCCTCTTCGACGCCGCCGTGGCCCTCGGCGCGGCGGGGGCCGTACCGCTGCCGGTGGACACCGCGGCCCTGCGGGCCCGGCAGGCGGAGCTGCCCGCACTGCTGCGCGGGCTGGTCCGGGTGCCGCCGCGCAAGGCCGCGGCGGGCGGACCGGCGGCCGAGGACGCGGGCGGGCCGTCCCTCGCGCAGCGGCTCGCCGGCCTGACGCCCGAGGAACAGGAGGAACAGCTCGTCGACCTGGTACGCGCCGAGGTCGCCCGGACCCTGGACTACGCGGGTTCCGACGCGGTGGACGCCCGCCGCGGGTTCAAGGAGATCGGCATCGACTCGCTGACCGCCGTGGAACTGCGCAACCGCCTCAACAAGGCCACCGGACTGCGCCTGCCCGCGACCCTGGTCTTCGACCACCCCACGCCCACGGCCGTCGCCCGCCTCCTGCTCGACGAACTGGCGCCCGCCGAAGGGCCGTCCGCCGGGCCGGCGGAGCCGCCCGCCGGTGCCCTGGGCGACCACGACATCCGCCGCATGCTCGCCACCCTGTCCATCGACCGGCTGCGCGGCTCCGGTCTGCTCGACCGGCTGCTCGACCTCACCGAGCCGGCCCCGGCCCCCGCGGCGGAGCAGCCCTCCGCTCCGTCGGCAGACGCCTCCGACCTCGACATCGACGCCCTCGACGTCGACGCCCTCGTCCGCATGGCTCGCGAGAGCCACGGCTCCTGAGTCCTGGAGAAGGAACAGCATGAACAACACCTCGTCCGAAGCGGTCGTGGCAGCGCTGCGGGACTCGCTGAAGGAGACCAGCAGGCTGCGGCAGCAGAACCAGGAGCTGCTCGCCGCCTCCCGTGAACCCATCGCCATCGTCGGCATGAGCTGCCGCTACCCGGGCGGCGTCACCTCGCCCGAGGGCCTGTGGCAGCTCCTCGAGCAGGGAACCGACGCGGTCTCGCCGTTCCCCGTGGACCGCGGCTGGGACCTGGAGCGGCTGCACGACCCGGATCCCGACCGGCCGGGGACCTCGTACACCCGCGAGGGCGGATTCCTGCACGACGCCGCCGAGTTCGACGCGGAGTTCTTCGGGATCTCGCCGCGCGAGGCGCTCGCCATGGACCCCCAGCAGCGGCTGTTCCTGGAGACCGCCTGGGAGGCCTTCGAGCGGGCCGGCATCGACCCGACCAGCCTGCGCGGCAGCGACACCGGCGTGTACGCGGGCATCATGTACCACGACTACGGGCCGTACCTGTTCGAGCCCGTCGAGGGGGCCGACGGCCACCGGCTGACCGGCGGGGCCGGCAGCGTGCTGTCGGGCCGGGTGTCGTACACCTTCGGTCTGGAGGGTCCGGCGGTCACCGTCGACACGGCCTGCTCCTCCTCGCTCGTCACGCTGCACCTCGCGGTCCAGGCGCTGCGCCAGGGCGACTGCTCGCTCGCGCTGGCGGGCGGGGTCACGGTGATGTCGTCACCGGGCACGTTCGTGGAGTTCAGCCGGCAGAAGGGGCTGTCGCAGGACGGGCGGTGCAAGTCGTTCGCGGCGTCGGCGGACGGGACCGGCTGGTCGGAGGGCGTCGGCGTCCTCGTCCTGGAGAAGCTGTCGGACGCCCGCCGCAACGGGCACACCGTGCTCGCCCTGGTCCGCGGCAGCGCGGTCAACCAGGACGGCGCCAGCAACGGCCTCACCGCCCCCAACGGCCCCTCCCAGCAGCGCGTCATCCGGGCGGCGCTGAGCAACGCGGGCCTCGACCTGAGCGAGGTGGACGCGGTCGAGGCGCACGGCACCGGCACCCGCCTCGGCGACCCCATCGAGGCCCAGGCGCTCCTCGCCACCTACGGCCAGGCCCACACCGACGAACGGCCCCTGTGGCTCGGCTCGCTGAAGTCCAACGTCGGCCACACCCAGGCCGCCGCGGGCGTCGGCGGGGTGATCAAGATGGTCAAGGCGATGGAGCACGGGCTGCTCCCGCGCACTCTGCACGCCGAGGAGCCGTCGCCGTTCATCGACTGGGAGGCCGGGGCGGTCCGGCTGCTCAACGAAGCGCAGCCCTGGCCCGAGACCGGCCGCCCCCGCCGCGCCGCCGTCTCCTCCTTCGGCATCAGCGGCACCAACGCGCACGTCATCCTGGAGCAGGCTCCTCCCACCGAGGAATCGGAAGAGGCGCCCGAGGCGCAGCCGACCCTGACGCCCGTCCCCGTCCCGCTGTCCGCCCGCACCCCCGCCGCTCTGCGCGACCAGGCACGGCGGCTGATCGCCCACCTGGAGCGGGACCAGGACGTCGACCTGCCCGCGCTCGGGCTGTCGCTGGCCGTGCACCGGGCCACGCTGGAGGAGCGGGCCGTGCTGCTCGCGGACGGGTCCGACGCGCTGCGGGCCGGGCTCGCCCTGCTGGCCGAGGACCAGGCGGCGCCGCGGCTGGTGCGGGGCGCGCCGGTCGCGGGCGACACGGCGTTCCTGTTCACCGGTCAGGGCAGCCAGCGCGCCGGCATGGGCCGCGAACTGTACGCGGCGCAGCCGGTCTTCGCCCAGGCCCTGGACGAGGTCTGCAAGCATCTCGACGTCCACCTCGGCCGCTCGCTGCGCGAGGTGATGTTCGCCGACGACGGCGGCCTCCTGGACCAGACCCTCTACACCCAGACCTCGCTGTTCGCTCTCGAGGTCGCGCTGTACCGGCTGGTCGAGCACCTGGGTCTGCGGCCGAAGTACGTGGCCGGGCACTCGATCGGCGAGCTGGCGGCCGCGCACGTCGCCGGAGTCCTGTCCCTGGAGGACGCCTGCGCCCTCGTCGCCGCCCGCGGCCGGCTGATGCAGGCGCTCCCGGCCGGCGGCGCCATGCTCTCCGTGCTCGCCACCGAGGAGCAGATCACCGGCCACCTCGCCGGCCGGGAGGACGAGATCGCCGTCGCGGCCGTCAACGGACCGGAGTCCACGGTGCTCTCGGGCACCGAGGAAGCGGTCGCGGACCTCGACGCGGCGCTGACGGCGCTCGGCTACAAGACCCGCCGGCTGCGGGTCAGCCACGCCTTCCACTCGCCCCTGATGGAGCCGATGCTGGCGGAGTTCCGCCAGGTCGCGGAGGGGCTCGCCTACCGCCGGCCGCGCATCCCGGTCGTCTCCAACCTCACCGGGGGCCTCGCCACCGCCGAGCAGCTCACCTCCCCCGACTACTGGGTGCGGCACGTCCGCGAGGCCGTCCGCTTCCACGACGGCATCACCACGCTGCACGAGCGCGGCGTGCGCACTTACCTCGAACTCGGCCCCGACGGCGTGCTCTCCGCCATGGGCCGGGCCTGCGTGCCCGAAGGCGCCGACCCGGAGCCGGAGTTCGTCACCGTCCTGCGCAAGGACCGTTCGGCGGCCGAGTCCCTGACCACAGCGCTGGCCCAGCTGTGGGTGCGCGGCGCCGCGCCCGACTGGCAGGCCCTCGTCGGGGGCCGCGCGGCGCGGGCCGGTGACCTGCCGACGTACGCCTTCCAGCGCCGGCGCTACTGGCTGCGCCACGACGACGCGCGCAGCGCCGACGCGGACGCCGCCGGGCTGGGTCTCGGCCCGGCCGGGCACCCGCTGCTCGGCGCGGCCGTCTCGCTGGCCGACTCCGACGCCCTGGTGCTCACCACCCGGCTGTCCCTCGACGACCATCCCTGGCTCGCGGACCACGCCGTGCTGGACACCGTGCTCCTCCCGGGCACGGCCCTCGTGGAACTGGCGCTGCGCGCCGGCGACCTGGCGGGCTGTCAACTGGTGGAGGAGCTGACCCTGGAGTCACCGCTGGCGCTGCCCGCGTCGGGCGGCGTCCAGGTCCAGGTCTCGGTGGGCGCTCCGGACGAGTCCGGGCACTGCGCGTTCAGCATCCACTCGAGGACCGCGGAGGAGGCGGCCGACGGGCCGTGGACCCGGCACGGCACGGGCGTGCTGGCCCGGGACGACGCACGGACCCCGTCCGCGGAGGACGCCCTGACCGTCTGGCCGCCCCGCGGCGCACAGCCGGTGGACCTCGACGACTGGTACGGAACGCTCGCCGCGAAGGGCTTCGCCTACGGCCCCGCCTTCCAGGGGCTCCGGCAGGTGTGGCGAGGTGAGGACGCGGTCTTCGCGGAGGTCGCCCTCGCCGACGAACAGGCTGCCGAGGCCGGCAAGTTCGGTCTGCATCCGGCGCTGCTGGACGCGGCGCTGCACGCCATCGAGCTGGGCGCGCTCGACCCGTCCGAGGAGCCGCGCCTGCCGTTCTCCTTCGGTGCGGTCCGCCTGCACGCGACCGGTGCGGCGACGGTGCGGGTGCGGCTGCGCCGGGTCGGCCCGGACACCGTGTCGCTGCTGGTGGCGGACGGCACCGGGGAGCCGGTGGCCGAGGTCGGCGCGCTGACCCTGCGCACCGTCTCCGGCGCCCAGCTGCGCGACGCGCTCCGGTCCGGCGGTCAGGACGCGCTGTTCCGGCTGGAGTGGGTTCCGGTGCCGCCGGGCACCCCGGCCGCCGAAGCCACCGTTCTGCACGTCCCCTCGGGCGGTTCGGTGCACGACACCGTCCATCTGGTGCTCGGCCGGGTGCAGGAGTGGCTGGCCGAGGACCGGCCGGAGGACGAGCGGCTCGTGGTGCTCACCCGGGGCGCGGTCTCCGTGGCGGGCGAGGCACCGGATCCGGCGGCCGCCGCGGTGTGGGGTCTGCTGCGTTCGGCGCAGACGGAGAACCCGGACCGGATCGTGCTGGTGGACGGTCTCGACGACACCGCCGACGGGGCGCCGCTGCCCGCGGGAGAGCCCCAGCTCGCCCTGCGGAACGGCCGGTTCCTCGCGCCGCGGCTGGCCAGGGCCGCCGCGCCGGAGTCCCGGCGCTCGCCGTTCACCCCCGGCGGCACGGTCCTCGTCACCGGAGCCACCGGCGCCCTCGGCGGGCTCTTCGCCCGGCACCTCGTCACCGAGCACGGGGTACGGCATCTGCTGCTCGTCAGCCGACGCGGCCGCAGCGCCGGCGGGGCGGAGGAACTGGAGCGGGAGCTGACCGCGCTGGGCGCCGACGTCACCTTCGCCGCCTGCGACGTCGCCGACCGCGCCGCCGTGGACGCCCTGCTGGCGGACATACCGGCGGAGCACCCGCTCACCGGTGTCATCCACGCGGCCGGCGTCCTCGACGACGGCGTGTTCACCTCGCTCACCCCCGAGCGCGTCTCCGCCGTCCTGCGGCCGAAGGCCGACGCGGCACGCAACCTGGACGAGGCGACCCGAGGGCTGGACCTGTCCGTCTTCGCGCTCTTCTCCTCCATCGCCGGTACCTACGGCACGGCGGGCCAGGGCAGCTACGCGGCGGCGAACGCGTACCTGGACGCGCTGGCGCAGCGCCGCCGCGCCGAGGGCGGGTCCGCCGTGTCGCTGGGCTGGGGCGCGTGGGCCGACGACGGGATGGCCGCCACACTCAGCGAGACCGATCTGGCGCGCCTCGCGCGCACCGGCATCGGGTCGCTGGACCCGGCGCTGGGCCTCGCCCTGTTCGACACGGCGCTGGCGCTCGATGTGCCGGACGTGGTGCCGGCCGTGCTGGACACGGCCGGTCTGCGGGCCCGGGCCGACGAGGTCCCGGCCGTCCTGCGCGGGCTGGTCCGTACGACGGCGCGCCGGACCGCGCAGGCCGGTGCGGGCTCGTCCGCCGGTTCCCTCGCCGAGCGGCTGTCCGGTGTGAAGGAGGAGCAGCGGGAGGCGTTCCTGCTCGACCTCGTCCTGGGCGAGGTCGCCGGCGCGCTGAACTACTCCGGCTCGGCGGCGGTGGACGCCCGCCGCGGCTTCAAGGAACTCGGCATCGACTCCCTGACCGCTGTGGAACTGCGCAACCGCCTCAACAAGGCGACCGGACTGCGCCTGCCGGCCACCCTGGTCTTCGACCACCCCACGCCCACGGCCGTCGCCCGCCTCCTGCTCGACGAACTGGGCGGCACGGTCTCCGAGACGCCCGTCGTCTCCGCCGCGCCCCGGGACACGGGCGTCGACGACCCGGTCGTCGTGGTCGGCATGAGCGGCCGCTTCCCCGGCGGGCTCGGCTCGCCCGAGGAGCTGTGGAAGCTCGTCGCGGACGGCGGTGACGCGATCTCCGGCTTCCCGGCCGACCGCGGCTGGGACCTGGAGACCCTCTTCGACCCGGACCCGGACACGCCGGGTACCTCGTACGCCAGGGAGGGCGGGTTCCTGCACGAGGCCGCCGAGTTCGACGCGGAGTTCTTCGGGATCTCGCCGCGCGAGGCCCTCGCCATGGACCCCCAGCAGCGGCTGCTGCTGGAGACCGCCTGGGAGGCCTTCGAGCGGGCCGGCATCGACCCGACCAGCCTGCGCGGCACCGACACCGGCGTCTACGCGGGCGTGATGTACCACGACTACGCGAGCCGCCTGGCCCCCGCGTCCGGCGACCTCGAGGGCTATCTGGGGACCGGCAACACCGGCAGCGTCCACACCGGCCGGGTGGCGTACACCTTCGGTCTGGAGGGACCGGCGGTCACCGTCGACACCGCCTGCTCGTCCTCGCTCGTCGCCCTGCACATGGCCGCGCAGGCCCTGCGCAACGGCGAGTGCTCCCTCGCGCTCGCCGGCGGTGTCACCATCATGTCCACCCCCGGCACCTTCATCGAGTTCAGCCGCCAGCGCGGTCTCGCCCCCGACGGCCGCTGCAAGCCGTTCGCGGCGTCGGCGGACGGCACCGGCTGGTCGGAGGGCGCCGCACTCCTCGTCCTGGAGCGACTCTCCGACGCCCGCCGCAACGGACACACCGTCCTCGCCGTCCTGCGGGGCAGCGCCATCAACCAGGACGGCGCCAGCAACGGCCTCACCGCCCCCAACGGACCCTCCCAGCAACGCGTCATACGCGCCGCCCTCAACAACGCCGGTCTCAGCCCCGCCGACATCGACGCCGTGGAAGCGCACGGCACCGGCACCCGCCTCGGCGACCCCATCGAAGCCCAGGCCCTCCTCGCCACCTACGGCCAGGCCCACACCGACGAACAACCCCTCTGGCTCGGCTCACTGAAATCCAACATCGGCCACACCCAAGCAGCCGCAGGCGCCGCAGGCGTCATCAAAATGATCCAGGCCATGCAGCACGGCGTCCTGCCCCGCACCCTCCACGCCGACGAACCCTCACCCTTCATCGACTGGGAGGCCGGAGCCGTCCGGCTCCTCAACGAAACACAGCCCTGGCCCGAGACCGGCCGCCCCCGCCGCGCCGCCGTCTCCTCCTTCGGCATCAGCGGCACCAACGCCCACGTCATCCTCGAACAGGCCCCACCCGCGGACGACACCACGACGGAAGCGGAGCCGACCACGCCGCCGGTGACGGTCCTGCCCCTGTCGGGGCACACGTCCGCGGCCCTCGGCGCACAGGCCGAGCGGCTCACGGCCCTGCTCGACGAGACGTCCGGCCTCGACCTCGGCTTCTCGCTGGCGACCACCCGGGCGCCCCTCGACGTCCGCGCGGTCGTCGTGGCGGCCGGTGACGAGGGGCTGCGCCAGGGCCTCGAGGCGCTGGCCGGAAACGGCTCCGCGCCCACGCTGGTGCGCGGTCCGCGCGGGGAGGCCGAGCGCGGCGCCCCCGCCGTCCTGTTCACCGGTCAGGGCAGCCAGCGCGTCGGCATGGGCCGGCAACTGTACGAGGCGTTCCCCGTCTTCGCCCGGACGCTGGACACGGTCTGCGCGGCCTTCGACCCGCACGTGGACCGGCCGCTGCGGGAGGTGATCTTCGCGGCGGACGGCTCGGCGGAGGCCGGGCTGCTCGACGAGACCCTGTACACGCAGACCGCGCTGTTCGCGGTCGAGGTGGCGCTGTACCGGCTGGCCGAGTCCTGGGGGCTGCGCCCCGGCCATCTGATGGGCCACTCGATCGGCGAGGTGGTGGCCGCGCACGTCGCCGGGGTGCTGTCCCTGGCGGACGCCTGCACGCTGGTGGCCGCCCGCGGCCGGCTGATGCAGGCGCTGCCGCCCGGCGGCGCCATGCTCTCCGCGCTCGCCGCCGAGGAGGACGTCGTACCGCTGCTCGCCGGGCGGGAGCACGAGGCCGGCATCGCTGCCGTCAACGGCCCCGCCTCCACGGTGATCTCCGGTACCGAGGCCGCCGTCACCGCGATCGGTGACGAACTCGCGGGGCGCGGCGTCAAGACCCGCCGGCTGCGGGTCAGCCACGCCTTCCACTCACCGCTCATGGAGCCGATGCTGGCGGAGTTCCGGGCCGTCGTCGCCGGACTGTCCCTGAGCGAACCGCGGATCCCGGTGGTGTCGAACCTCTACGGCCGCTTGGCCACGGCCGAGGAGCTGTGCTCGCCGGAGTACTGGGTGCGCCACGTCCGCGAGGCGGTCCGCTTCCACGACGGCGTCACCTCGCTCGTGGAGGCGGGTGTGCGGACGCTCGTGGAGCTGGGTCCCGACGCGGTGCTCACCGCGCTGGCGCAGGAGGCCCTGGCCGGTCGGCCGGACGCGGTCGCGCTGGTGCCGGCGCTGCGCCGCGGCCGCCCGGAGGCCGAGACGTTCACCACGGCCGTCGCCACGGCCTACGTGCGGGGAGCGGACGTCGACTGGGCAGCGGTGTACGCCGGTTCGGGAGCCCGCAGGGCGGACCTGCCGACGTACCCCTTCCAGCGGCAGCGCTACTGGCCGGAGACGACGGGCACGCCCGCCGCACCGGTGCCCGGCTCGGTGGAGGGCGACTTCTGGGCGGCGGTCGAGCAGGAGGACCTCCGCTCCCTGGCCACGCTGCTGGGCACCGAGGAGGCGGGACTGGGCGAGGTGCTGCCGGTCCTCTCGGCCTGGCGGCGCGGCCGGACGCCGCAGGAGCGCCCCGCGGACGAGGCGGAGCCGCAGGCCGCGACCGAGCCCGCCGTCGATCTGTCCGCCGCGCTCGCCGCGCTCTCCCCCGCCGACCGGGAGCGGCGGCTGCTCGACCTGGTGCGCACCGAGATCGCCGAGGTGCTGCAGTACGCCGGCAAGGAGGCCGTCAAGCCCGGGCGGCAGCTCAAGGAGCTGGGCTTCGACTCCCTCGCCGCCGTGACCCTGCGCAACCGGCTGGCCGCGGTGACCGGGCTGGAGCTGCCCACGACGCTGGTGTACGACCACCCGACACCGGCCGCGCTCGCGACGTACCTCGCGGGCGAACTCGCCCAGGAGGACCCGGTCCTCGACGTCGACGTCGACGCCGAACTCGACCGGCTGGGCGCCGCGTTGGCGGCCGCCGACGACGACGCCGTACGGGAGCGGGCCGCGGCCCGGCTGCAGGCGCTGCTGTCCGAGCTGGACGTCGCGGCCGCGCCGTCCGGCCCCGCGGACGACCTGGCCGACCGGCTCCGGGACGCGGACGGCGACGACCTGTTCGACCTCATCGACTCCGAGCTCGGCTCGTCCTGACCTTCCGGGCGGTCACCGCCCCACTGAACCCATGAGGAACGCGATGTCTGAGTCTGACGAAAAGAAACTCCAGGAGTATCTGAAGCGGGTGACGGTCGAGCTGCGCGAGTCCCGGCTCAAGTTGCGGCAGGCCGAGGAGTCCTGGAACGAGCCCATCGCCATCGTCGGCATGAGCTGCCGGCTGCCGGGCGGGGTCCGCTCGCCCGAGGAGCTGTGGGATCTGGTGACGCACGGCGTCGACGCCATCTCCGAGTTCCCCTCGGACCGCGGCTGGGACGTGGACGGCCTGTACGACCCGGAGCCGGACCGGCCCGGCAAGTCGTACACGCGGCACGGCGGATTCCTCTACGACGCCGCCGAGTTCGACGCCGGCTTCTTCGGCATCTCGCCGCGCGAGGCGCTCGCCATGGACCCGCAGCAGCGCGTGTTCCTGGAGACCTCCTGGGAGGCGCTGGAGCGGGCCGGCATCGACCCGGCCGCCCTGCGCGGCAGCGACACGGGCGTGTACGCGGGCTGTGTCACCTCCGACTACCAGGTGCTGCTGGCCGAGGCGCCGGAGGAGATCGAGGCGTACCGTCTGACCGGCTCCGCGACCAGCGTCCTGTCGGGCCGGGTCTCGTATCTGCTGGGGCTGGAGGGCCCGGCGGTCACCGTCGACTCGGCGTGCTCGTCCTCCCTGGTGGCGCTGCACCTGGCGGTCCAGGCGCTGCGCCGCGACGAGTGCTCCCTGGCGCTGGTCGGCGGGGTCACGGTGATGGCCACGCCCACCGGGTTCGTGGACTTCAGCCGGCAGCGCGGCTTCTCGCCTGACGGGCGCTGCAAGGCGTTCGGCGCGGGTGCGGACGGCACCGGCTTCGCCGAGGGGGTCGGCGTCCTGGTGGTGGAGCGGCTGTCGGACGCGCGCCGCAACGGGCACCGGGTCCTCGCGGTCGTCCGGGGCAGCGCCGTCAACCAGGACGGCGCCAGCAACGGCCTCACCGCCCCCAGCGGCCCGTCCCAGCAGCGCGTCATCCGGGCGGCCCTCGCCTCGGCCGGGCTGGGCCCCGCCGACGTGGACGCCGTCGAGGCGCACGGCACCGGGACCCGGCTCGGCGATCCCATCGAGGCGCAGGCGCTGATCGCCACCTACGGCCAGGAGCGGGAGGCCGGGCAGCCGCTGTTCCTGGGCTCGGTGAAGTCGAACGTCGGGCACACGCTCGCCGCGGCCGGCGTCGTCGGTGTCATCAAGATGGTCAAGTCGATGGAGCACGGGGTGCTGCCGCCGACCCTGCACGCCGACGAGCCGTCGCCGTTCGTCGACTGGCGGGCGGGCGCGGTCGAACTGCTGACGGCCCGGCGTGACTGGCCGGAGACCGGCCGGGTGCGCCGTGCGGGTGTCTCGGCGTTCGGCATGAGCGGCACCAACGCCCATGTCGTACTCGAGCAGGGTCCGCCCGCCCCGGCGCGGGAGGAGCCCGCGCCGCGGGACCCCGAGGTGATCCCGTATCTGCTCTCGGCCCGCGGCGAGGCCGCGCTGCGCTCCCAGGCCGCCCGGCTGCGCGCCCACACCAGGTCCCACCCGGGACTGGCGCCCGCGGACGTGGGCCATTCCCTCGTGGTGTCCCGCTCGGCCCACGACCACCGTGCGGTCGTCCTCGGCGCGGACGCGGAGGAACTCGCCGCCGGTCTCGACGCGCTCTCCCGGGGCGAGGCGAGCGCGCAGCTCACCACGGGTGTGGCGAAGGAACGCGGGAAGACGGTCTTCGTCTTTCCGGGGCAGGGCTCCCAGTGGGCCGGGATGGCCGTGGAACTGCTGGACGCGGCGCCGGTGTTCGCGGAGCGGCTGCGGGCCTGCGACGCGGCGATCGCGGCCCAGGTCGGCTGGTCGGTCGAGGACGTCCTGCGGGAGCGTCCGGGCGCGCCGTCGATGGAGCGCATCGAGGTCGTGCAGCCGGTCCTGTTCTCGGTGATGGTGTCCCTCGCGGAGCTGTGGCGCCACCACGGGGTGGAGCCGGACGCCGTGGTGGGCCACTCCCAGGGCGAGATAGCGGCGGCCTGTGTCTCGGGCGCGCTCACCCTGGAGGACGCGGCGCGGATCGTGGTGCTGCGCTCCCAGCTGTTCGCCGACGAGCTGGTGGGACGGGGCGCCGTGGCGTCGGTCGCCCTGTCCCGGCGGGAGGCGGAGGAGTGGCTGGCGCCGTACGGGGACGAGCTGGCCGTGGCGGGCGTCAACAGCCCGCGGCTGGTGACCGTGGCCGGTCCGCACGAGCCGCTGGAGAAGCTGGTGGCGGCGCTGACCGACCGCGGGATCCGGGCCCGGATCGTGCCCGCGACGGTCGCCTCCCACTCGCCGCAGGTCGACCGGCTGCGCGGCCGGATCGCCGAGCTGCTGTCCTTCGTACGCCCCCGCAAGGGCCGGGTGCCGCTGTACTCGACCGTCACGGGCGAGCGGCTGCGGGGTGACGAGCTCACGGCCGACTACTGGTTCGAGAACTGCCGCCGCCCGGTGAACTTCGAGCCGGTCGTGCGCAGGCTGCTGGACGACGGCCACGACGTCTTCATCGAGTCCAGCGCCCACCCGGTCCTGGTCCTCGGCGTGGAGGAAACCGTCGAGGACGCCGGTGCCGACGCGCTCGTGGCCGCCACGCTGCGGCGCGGCAACGGCGGGCTCAGGCGGTTCCTCACCGCGCTGGCCGAGGCGTACGCGGGCGGGCTGCGCGTCGACTGGCGGACGGTGTTCGGCGACGGCCGCGGCACGGTGGAGCTGCCCACGTACCCCTTCCAGCGGCAGCGCTACTGGGTGGAGCCGCCTCAGGACCGCGAGGACCACGATCCGGTGGACGCGGCGTTCTGGGACGCCGTCGAGCGGGGTGACCTGCGCGAACTGGCCGCGTCGCTGCGCCTCACGGACACCTCGGCACTCGCCGAACTGCTGCCGGCGCTGTCGTCGTGGCGGCGGGACAGCAAGGAGCTGGGCGCGGTGGACTCGTGGCGCTACCAGGTGGTGTGGCGCCCCGCCGCCGAGCCCCCCGCGGCCGCTCTCTCCGGCCGCTGGCTGGTGGTACGGCCCGCACACCCCGCCGCGGACTCCGTCGCCGCCCGCCTGGCGGCGCGCCTCACGGACGCGGGTGCGCACACCGGCACGCTCACGGTCGAGGACGCGGTGAGCCGCGACGAACTCGCCCGGCTCGTCCGGGAGAGCGCGGCGGCCGTCGAGGACGTTCCGGTGACGGGAGTCGTCTCTCTGCTGCCGCTCAGCCCTCCGGAGCCGTCGCGTCCCGTGGTGTCCGCCGGACTGGAGCGGACCGTGCTGCTCCTTCAGGCCCTGTCGGACGCGGAGCTGTCCGCTCCCGTGTGGACGGTCACGAACGGCGCGGTGCGGGCGGAGAACGACGACACGGTCGCGGTGCCGGAGCGGGCCCAGGTGTGGGGTCTTGGACAGGTCGCGGCGCTGGAGACCCCGCAGCTGTGGGGTGGCCTGGTCGACCTCCCCGACGAGCCGGACGACCGGGCGCTGTCCCGGCTGGCCGCGCTGCTCGCCGCGCCCGGCGGCGAGAACCAGCTCGCGGTGCGCTCCTCGGGCGTGTACGTACGCCGGCTGGTGCCGGCCCCCTCGCCCACGGCCGCACCGGAGCTGCCCGGCGCGAGCGGCACCTGGCTGATCACCGACGGCGTCACCGGCCCGGGCAGGCATGTCGCCCGGCTCCTCGCCGACAAGGGCGTCGCCCATCTGCTGCTGACCGCTCCGCCCGGAAGGGAAGCGGAGCTGCTCGCCACCCGGGCGGAACTGGACGCTCTGGGCGCGCGTGTGACGGCCGCCGTGTGCGACGTGGCCGACCGTGACGCCCTCGCGCGGCTGCTGGCCGGCGTCCCGCGGGACACGCCCCTGACCGCCGTCGTGCACACGGCCGGGCTGCTCGAGGACACCCCGCTGGACACGCTGACCGGGGCGGAGCTGGAGCGCCTGCTGCGCACCAAGGTGCTCGGCGCCGTGCACCTCCACGAGCTGACGGCCCACAGCGACCTGTCGGCGTTCGTGCTGTTCTCCTCGGTGACCGCGACGTTCGGCGGC
Organism: Streptomyces sp. NPDC030838; assembly: GCF_055572035.1. Classification (NCBI taxonomy): domain Bacteria; kingdom Bacillati; phylum Actinomycetota; class Actinomycetes; order Kitasatosporales; family Streptomycetaceae; genus Streptomyces; species Streptomyces sp. NPDC030838. The sequence continues at coordinate 24,959 of NZ_JBVIED010000023.1, forward strand.
GGACTCGGCCTCGCCGCCCACGCGGCCGCCAACGCGCAGCTGGACGCGCTCGCCGCCCACCGCCGGTCGCTGGGCCTGCCCGCGCTGGCGCAGGCGTGGGGTGTGTGGCGGGAGGAACCGACCGACGAGGCGGGCCGGGCGCTGGAGGAGTCCCGCAGGGAGCGGCTGGGCCGTCGCGGTCTTCCGCTGCTGCGCCCGGAGCCGGCGACCGCCGCCTTCGAGCGGGCGCTGGACTTCGCCCGGCCGTCGATCGTGCTGGCCGACGTCGACTGGGGCCGCTTCACCCGGGTCTTCGACGGCGCCCGGCCCAGTCCGCTCGTCTCCGAGATCCCGCAGGTCCGGCAGGCCCGCAAGGAGTCCGTCGCGGCCGCCGCGGGCGCGCCGGACCTGCCGGGCCGGCTGGCCGGACTGCCGGTGGCGCGGCGGCGTGCGGTGCTGCTGGACCTGGTCCGCGCGGAGGTCGCCGCCGTGCTCGGGCACGCGGACGCCGGCGCGGTCGCGGCCCAGCGGGAGTTCCTGGAACTGGGCATGGACTCGGTCACGACCGTGGCCCTGCGCAACCGGCTGAACGCGGCGACCGGGCTGCGGCTCTCGGCCCGGGCGATCATCGACCGCCGCTCCCCCGAGGCCCTGGCCCGCCATCTGGCCGACGAACTGGCCGGTGACACCGCGGCTGCGGCCACGGGCACGCTGTCCGCCGAGTTCGCCGCGGCGTTCGACGGCGGTGACGGCACGGCCGTCATGGCGTCGCTGGCCGAGGCCGCGCGACAGCGCCCGTCGTTCGCCGTCCCGTCCCCGGACGATCTGCCGCGGCCGGTGCGGCTCGCCGAGGGCCAGGCCGGGCCCGCCCTGCTGTGCTTCCCGACCGTGCTGGCGACCTCGGGCCCGCACCAGTTCGCCCGGTTCGCCGCCCCTCTCGCCGGGGAGCGGGACGTACTGGCGCTGACCCTGCCCGGGTTCCGGCCCGAGGAGCGGTTGCCCGCGACCCTGGACGCGCTGGCCGAGGCGGCGGCGGAGGCGGTGCGCCGCACCGCGGACGGCAGGCCGTTCGCCCTGGTCGGCTACTCCTCCGGGGGCGTCGTCGCCCATGAGGCCGTACGGCTGCTGGAGGCCTCGGGGCTGTTCCCGGACGCCCTGGTCCTGCTGGACACGTACGCGCCGGACGACGCGGCGCTGCGCGCCGCCACTCCCGCGCTGCTGGCCGGGATGGCCCGCCGGCTCGGCGACCTCGGCCCCGTCGACGACGCCGGGTTCACCGCGATGGGCGGCTATCTGGCGCTGCTGGACGACTGGCGGCCCGCGCCCGTCAAGACCCCGACGCTGCTGGTCCGCCCGGCGGAGCCGCTGCCGGGCGGGTCGGCGGCGGACGCCCCGGATCCGTCCTGGCCGCCGCAGCACGAGGCCGTGCGGGTTCCCGGGGACCACTTCTCCCTGATCGAGCAGCACGCGTCCACGACGGCCGAAGCCGTCGACACCTGGCTCGCCGCCCTCAACAGCCGGGAGCCGGCGTGATGTCCCCCGAGCGAACGGAGACAACTGAGATGACCGGCGAGGCCGGCGTGGTGATCGTGGGCGCGGGCCCGGTCGGCCTGGCCGCCGCCTGCGCGCTGTGGCAGCGGGGCGTCCGCGCCCGCGTCCTGGAGGCGCAGGCCGGCCCGCAGCGCGGCTCGCGCGCCGTACAGCTGCACGCGCCCACGCTGCGCGTGTTCCGGGAACTCGGCATCCTGGAGGAGGCGGAGCGGCGCGGTCTGCGGATCCGTGCCAACGAGTACCACCTGGCGAACGGCCGCACGCTGCGCATCGAACTCGGCGCGCTCAACGAGCCGTTGATGCTGCCCCAGGAGGTCACCTGCGAGCTGCTGGAGCAGCGCCTGAAGCAGCTCGGCGGCCGAGTGGAGCGGGGCGTCGAGGTCACCAAGACCGTCCCGTACGACACCGGGGTCACCGTCGAGGCGGAGGGCCCCGACGGCACGGAACGCGTCGAGGCCGACTGGGTGATCGCCGCGGACGGTGTGCGCAGCGGGATTCGTGAGCAGCTCGGCATCGACTTCGAGGGCAGCCCGGTCCCCGTCAACTTCCTGCTCGCCGAGGGCAGGATCGAGGGCCGTCCCGCGGACGACGCCGTGCACTACTTCCTCGGCCTGTCCGGCTCGGTGGTCTTCGCGTCGATGCCCGGCGACCGGGTCCGCGTCTCCGCGGCCGTGCCCGTCGGCCATCCGCTCGACGAGGACGGCGTGCAGCGGATCCTGGACGAGCGCGGTCCGGGCGGACTGCGGGTCGCCTCCCTCGACATGGTGAACAGCTTCAGCAGTCAGGAGCGGATCGCCACCAGGCTGCGGGAGGGCCGGGTCTTCCTCGCTGGCGACGCCGCGCACACCCACTCCCCCCTCGGCGGCCAGGGCCTGAACCTCGGCCTGCAGGACGTGCACAACCTGGCCTGGAAGCTGGCCGGCGTCATCGACGGCCGGCTCGCCCCGGCGGTGCTGGACAGCTACGCGACCGAGCGGCGCCAGGCCGCCGAGCAGATCGTGCGCAACACCCACCAGTTCCTGAAGGTGTTCACGCTCGGCCCCGCCGCCGCGCGCGTCCGCAACACGGCCTGGGGCGCGCTGGAGTCCGCGGGCGTGCTGCGCCGCTGGTTCGCCCCGCTGCTCGCGGGCTGGCGGGTGCGCTACGCCGCCGACGGGCCGGCCGGGCGCGGGTTCCCCCGGCCCGGCACCCGCTCGTCGCACTGGTCCGACTCGCCCCTCGCGGGGGACACGTACCGGCTGGTGACGCGCGGCGGCCGGGAGGCGCGGCTGCGCGGCCTGGCGCTCGCCGAAGCACGGCCCGGTCTGGTCCGCCACGGGCACGTCGACCGGGGCAGCCCCGGATTCGTGCTGCTGCGGCCCGACGGATACGTGGCCGCGAGCGGCACCACCCCGGCCGACTGGGCGCGCGCCGAACGACTGCTCGCCGAGTCCGCGGCATGACCCACCGACACCACGGGTGCCGACGCCGGCACCCCCTCGCACGAAGGAGCAGGGCGTGACCGTCCAGGAACGTCTCGACGATCTGCACTCCCGCAAACAGGCGGCGCGGCGGGGTCCCGATCCGCGAGCCACCGAGCGGCAGCACGCCCGTGGCAAGCTGACCGCCCACGAGCGCATCGAACTGCTGCTGGACAAGGGCTCGTTCCAGGAGATCGAGGCGCTGCGTCAGCACCGGGCCACCGGCTTCGGCCTGGAGGACAGGCGCCACCCCTCCGACGGCGTGATCACGGGCTGGGGCTCCGTGGACGGCCGGACGGTCTTCGTCTACGCCCATGATTTCCGCGTCTTCGGCGGGGCGCTGGGCGAGGCCCACGCCGCCAAGATCCACAAGCTGATGGACCTCGCCGAGGCGGCCGGGGCGCCCCTGGTCAGCCTCAACGACGGTGCGGGCGCCCGCATCCAGGAAGGCGTCACCGCCCTGGCCGGATACGGCGGCATCTTCCGGCGCAACACCCGCAACTCCGGCGTCATCCCGCAGATCAGCGTGATGCTGGGGCCCTGCGCGGGCGGCGCCGCCTACTCCCCCGCCCTGACCGACTTCGTCTTCATGGTCCGCGACACGGCCCAGATGTTCATCACCGGGCCCGACGTCGTGCAGACGGTGACCGGCGAGTCGGTCACCATGGACGGCCTCGGCGGGGCCGACGTGCACGCCTCCGTCTCCGGTGTGGCCCAGTTCGCCTACGACGACGAGGAGAGCTGCCTGGAGGAGGTCCGCTATCTGCTGTCGCTGCTTCCCTCGAACAACCGCGAACTGGCCCCGGTCGTGCCGACGTCGGATCCGGCCGACCGCGCCAACGAGGCGCTGCTCGACCTGGTCCCGGCCGACCCCAACCAGGCCTACGACATGCGGGCCGTCATCGAGGAGATCGTCGACGACGGCGAGTACTTCGAGGTCCACTCCGCCTGGGCGACCAACGTCATCTGCGCGCTGGCCCGCCTGGACGGGCACGTCGTCGGCATCGTGGCCAACCAGCCCGCCTCGCTGGCCGGGGTCCTCGACATCCACGCCAGCGAGAAGGCGGCCCGGTTCGTCTCCATCTGCGACTCGTTCAACATCCCCCTGGTGACGCTGGTGGACGTACCGGGCTTCCTGCCGGGGGTGGACCAGGAGCACGGCGGCATCATCCGGCACGGCGCCAAGCTGCTCTACGCGTACTGCAACGCCACGGTCCCCCGCGTCTCCCTGGTGGTGCGCAAGGCCTACGGCGGTGCCTACATCGTCATGGACTCCCGTTCCATCGGCACCGATGTCGCCCTGGCCTGGCCGTCCAACGAGATCGCGGTGATGGGCGCCGAGGGAGCGGCCAACGTGATCTTCCGCCGCGAGATCGACGCCGCGGACGACCCGGAGTCGGTGCGCCGCCAGAAGATCGACGAGTACCGGGCGGAGCTGATGCACCCGTACTACGCGGCCGAGCGCGGGCTCGTCGACGACGTGATCGACCCCCGGGACACCCGGCAGGTGCTGATCCGCTCCCTGGCCATGCTGCGGACGAAACACGCCGACCTGCCGGCCCGCAAGCACGGCAACCTCCCGGCATAGGACGAAGGCGGAGAGATGAACCCTGTGAGAGTCGTGCGCGGCCGTCCCAGCGAGGAGGAACTGGCTGCCCTGCTGGCCGTGCTGCTGTCCGTGGGGCAGCGGCACGGCGCCGCCGCGTCCGGCGCGGGCCGGCCGGCGCCCCTGGGGGAGGCCAGGTGGAGCCGGGGCGGTCGCGCGTACCCGGCCCCGGCGGCTTCCTGGAGGTTCCCCTCATGAGTGCGCGAAGGAGCAAGGTGCGCAAGGTGCTCATCGCCAACCGTGGCGAAATCGCTGTCCGCGTTGCCCGGGCCTGCCGGGACGCCGGTATCGCGAGCGTGGCCGTCTACGCCGACCCGGACCGGGACGCTCTGCATGTCCGCGCCGCGGATGAGGCGTTCGCTCTGGGCGGTGACACCCCGGCCACCAGCTATCTCGACATCCAGAAGGTGCTGAAGGCCGCCAAGGAGTCCGGAGCCGACGCGATCCACCCCGGATACGGCTTTCTCTCGGAGAACGCGGAGTTCGCCCAGGCCGTCCTGGACGCGGGCCTGATCTGGATCGGCCCGCCCCCGCAGGCCATCCGCGACCTGGGTGACAAGGTCGCCGCCCGTCACATCGCCCAGCGCGCCGGCGCGCCGCTGGTCGCCGGTACGCCGGACCCGGTGAGCGGTGCCGAGGAGGTCGTGGAGTTCGCGAAGGAGCACGGCCTGCCCATCGCGATCAAGGCCGCCTTCGGCGGCGGCGGCCGCGGCCTGAAGGTCGCCCGCACCCTGGAAGAGGTCCCGGAGCTCTACGACTCCGCGGTCCGTGAGGCGGTCGCCGCCTTCGGCCGCGGCGAGTGCTTCGTCGAGCGCTACCTCGACAAGCCCCGCCACGTCGAGACCCAGTGCCTCGCCGACCAGCACGGCAACGTCGTCGTGGTCTCCACGCGTGACTGCTCGCTGCAGCGCCGCCACCAGAAGCTGGTCGAGGAGGCCCCCGCGCCGTTCCTGTCCGACGAGCAGGTCGCCGAGCTGTACTCCTCGTCCAAGGCCATCCTCAAGGAGGCCGGCTACGTCGGCGCCGGCACCGTCGAGTTCCTCGTCGGCAACGACGGCACGATCTCCTTCCTCGAGGTCAACACCCGCCTCCAGGTCGAGCACCCGGTCACCGAAGAGGTCGCCGGCATCGACCTGGTCCGCGAGATGTTCCGCATCGCCGACGGCGAGGAGCTGGGCTACGACGACCCGCCGCTGCGCGGCCACTCCTTCGAGTTCCGCATCAACGGCGAGGACCCGGGCCGCAACTTCCTCCCGGCCCCCGGCACGGTCACCACCTTCAACCCGCCGTCCGGCCCCGGCGTCCGCCTGGACGCCGGCGTGGAGTCCGGCTCGGTCATCGGCCCGGCATGGGACTCGCTGCTGGCCAAGCTCATCGTCACCGGCGCCACCCGTGAGCAGGCCCTCCAGCGCGCCGCCCGCGCCCTGGAGGAGTTCCAGGTCGAAGGCATGGCCACCGCGATCCCGTTCCACCGCGCGGTCGTCAAGGACCCGGCCTTCGCGCCCGAACTCACCGGCTCCACCGACCCGTTCACGGTCCACACCCGCTGGATCGAGACCGAGTTCGTCAACGACATCAAGCCCTTCGCCGCCCCCACCGACACCACCGAAGCCGACGAGGAAGCCGGCCGCGAGACGGTCGTCGTCGAGGTCGGCGGCAAGCGCCTGGAGGTCTCCCTCCCCTCCTCGCTCGGCATGTCCCTGGCCCGCACCGGCCTCGCCGCCGGCGCCAAGCCCAAGCGACGCGCCGCGAAGAAGTCCGGCCCCGTCGCCTCCGGCGACACCCTCGCCTCCCCGATGCAGGGCACCATCGTCAAGATCGCCGTCGAGGAAGGCCAGGAAGTCCAGGAAGGCGACCTCGTCGTCGTCCTGGAGGCCATGAAGATGGAACAGCCCCTCAACGCCCACAAGTCCGGCACCATCAAGGGCCTGACCGCCGAGGTCGGCGCCTCCATCACCTCCGGCGCCGCGATCTGCGAGATCAAGGACTGACCCGGACCGCGAGCCGTCCGCACACAACAGGACCGCCGGGCCGTTCGGCCCGGCGGTCCTGTCTGTCGGTCGCTCGGCTACGAGAAGAACCCGTACAGCCGCCGCACCTGCCCGTTCTCGATGGCGATGAAGTCGTAGCCCACAGCCAGCGGCGCGCCGCCGGCGGGACCGACCTGCCAGGTGAAGCGCCCCAGGTCGTGGTGCGAGCTGACCTCGCTCGCCAGCGCGAACACGCCTCCGGGGATCTGCTTCTGGGTCTCCGCGATGTACGCGTCCAGCGCCGCCCGGCCCTGGATTTGCACGTTCGGGTCGGCGTACTCGACGTCCTCGGTGAACAACTCGGCGATCACGGCGCGGCGTTCGTCGCCGTCCACGATGTTCCAGGTCTCGATGTACTTCTTCACCAGGGTGGTGATGTCATGGCTCACGTGCCGGTCTCTCCTCTGTTCTCAGGTGGTTCTCGGGCGTCCTAGGCCTTGCGGACCGTCACCGGCAGTTCGGCGAGGCTGCGGATGGCGAGGGCGCCGTTGGTCGGCGGGGTCTGCGTCTGCAGCTGAACGTCGTACTGGACGAGGGCGTTGAGCGCGACCTCGATGACCAGCTTGGCGATCGGCGCGGCCACGCAGTAGTGGATGCCGTGGCCGAACCCGAGGTTCCGCGTGCCGCGCCGGGTCAGGTCGAGCCGGTCGGGGTCGTCGTACGCTTCGGGGTCGCGGTTGGCCGCGCCGAGCAGCATGAAGACCTCTTCGCCGGCCTTGACCGGGACGCCGCCGACCTCGGTGTCCTCCAGCGCGGTCCGGTTGATCAGCTGGACGGCCGCGTCGTACCGCATCAGTTCCTCGACGGAGCCGACCGCCTCCTCGGGGTGGTCGCGGTACCACTCCAGCTGGTCGGGGTGGCGCAGCAGGGAGAGGGCCGCGAGGCCCATCGCGGCCTGCGGGGCGCTGAATCCGGCGAGGAAGATGTTGGCCACCGTGGTGAGCAGCTCGATCTCGTTGAGCCGCTCGCCGTCCTGCTCGGCCAGGACGAGTTCGCTCATCAGGTCGTCGACGGGCTGGGCGCGGCGCTCGTCGATCAGTTCCTGGGCGATGGCGACATAGCCGTCGCGGGCCTTGAGCCGGTTGGCGAGGGCGTCGGGTGAGAGCGTGTAGGCGGGGTCGAGGCCGCGGCCCGCGTCGTTGGCGTACTCGATGCACTGGGCGAGGTACTTCTCGGGCACGCCGACCAGGATGTTCAGGACGCCCGCGCCGAGCGGCCGGAACAGCCGGGAGGTGAGGTCGACGGCGCCGTTCGCGGCGGTCTCGTCGGCCGTCTCGGCGACGAGCTTGGCCGCGAGTTCCTCGGCGGGCCCCCGCAGCCGCTCGATGGCGCGGGGCGTGAAGGCCTTGTTGACCAGCGCCCGGATACGGGTGTGGTCCGGCGGGTCCATGAACATCACGGCGGGCTTGAGGCCCTCCGGGGTGGGTATCAGCGTGTCCTGGAAGCCGGCGCCCTCGCCACGGCCCAGCTTCGGGTTGCGCAGCACGGCGTTGACGTCGTGGTAGCCCAGGACGGCCACGCCGGCCCCGGTGCGGTGCACCGATCCGCCCGCGGCCCGCAGCCGGGTGTAGGTGGCGTAGGGGTCCGAGTGGAAGGCGGGGTCGAAGGGGTCGTAGGGCAGGACCTCGGGGAGGTCCTCGGTGGCCGTGGTCTCCACGGTCTCGGTCATGTGGGTATCCCGTCTGGTGTGGAAGGGGTGGGTCAGCCGGCGTCCGGGTCGGGGACCAGTTCCACCGGCATGTCGAGGATCACGGTGTGTTTGTTGTTCGGCGCGTGGACGACCGGCCCGGTGAGACGGATGTCCGCCACCTGGTCCAGCAGGGCTTCCAGGAAGAGCCGTATCTCCAGACGGGCCACCTGGTCGCCGAGGCAGAAGTGGGTTCCCGTCCCGAAGGACAGGTGCGGGTTGTGGGTGCGGCGGATGTCGAAGGCCGAGGCGTTGTCGAAGACGTCCTCGTCGCGGTTGGCCGACGGCCACCAGAAGGTGACCTTGTCGCCGGCCTTGATGTGGTGGCCGTGGAGGACGACGTCGCGGGTGGCGGTGCGCCGGTTGTAGGGGTTCGGGGGTGCCCAGCGCAGGATCTCCTCGATCGCCTGGGGCAGCAGCGACCGGTCCTTGCGCAGCGCCTGCCACTGGTCGGGATGCTCGGCGAGGGCCAGGACTCCGCTGGCGATGGTGTTGCGGGGCTGCTCGAAGCCGGTGATGAGGATGAGGACGGCGTTGGCGTCCCGCTCCTGCCCGGTGAGCGGCGGCTCGCCGTGTCCCTCCTCGATGGCACCGAGGGCCAGGACCGAGCCGAGGTCCTGTGCGGGTGCCTCGCGCTTGCGGTCCAGCAGCTCCTTGAAGTACGCCGACATGGCGTGGAAGATCTCGGTGGACCCGGCGTCGACCCTGCCGGTCAGGCGGTTGACGAACCCGAGGTTGCTGCGGCCCCACTCCGCGAGCCGGTCCCAGTCCTCTCGCGGGGCGCCCAGCAGCAGGGACACGGCGCGCAGGGCGTACGGCTCGCTGAGTTCCTTCATGAAGTCGACACGGCCGCCGCGGGCGAGCGCGTCGGTCAGCAGTTCCCCGGCGATCCCGCGCAGCGGATCGGCCAGGCCCTCGGCGACCTCGCCGGTGACGGCGGGCCGCAGCAGCCGCCGGATCAGGTCGTGGCGCGGGTTGTCCATCATCGCGAACAGCACACCGGCGTGCACGCCGATGGGCAGGTCCTCCAGGTGGGAGCCGCCGCCGGCCCGGTCGCCGCCGCCCTGTGCGGAGAAGTCGGGGGACGCGGCCGCGGCCACGATGTCGGCGTGCCGGGTCAGGACCCAGAACCCGTCGCCGTCCGCCGTGCTTCCGCCGGGGTGGAAGAGGACGGGCGCCTCCTTGCGCAGCCGGGCGAACAGGTCGTAGGGGACTCCGTCGGCGAACCGGGACTGGTCCGCCAGGTCGAATCCGCCCAGCACGTCCGGGAGTTCGTGGTCGATCGTCATGAGGTCCTCTCGCGTTCGGCGGCGGTCTCGCCGCTCAGTGACGGACGAGCTGGTCGTGGGCGCCGGCCAGCCAGCGGCGGCTGATCTTGGCGTGGTCGGGCTCGGCCTCGGTCCGCAGCCGCGCGAGGAGCCCGGCGATCCGGTGCCGGGCCGCCACGCCGTGCACGTCGGCGAGTTCCTGCGCCTGCCACGGCTCGGTGTCCGCCTGGGGTGCCTCGGACGCGGCGCGCGCGAGCACGGCCAGGGCGTTGAAGAGTTCGCCCGCGATGCGGCCGAGGAGCACGACGGTGCGCTCCTTCGCGTAGAGCCGCTCGGGGTCCGGGTGACGCTTCACCAGGTCGGCGGCGAGGTGCCGCACCTGCCGCACGAGCCCGGCGACCGCCTCCAGATGTGCCTGGTTGGCCGGGGTGAGCGCGTCGGACCGCAGCCCGCTGGCGTCCGGGGCGATCGGCGTGTCGTCCGCGGCGGCGGCGTAGAACCGCGCGAGCAGCAGCCGGCCCAGCTGGTTGTCGAGCTGGAAGTCGACGTTGCCGGCGATCCGCAGGCCCCGTGCGTCCCGGAAGGCGCGTTCCAGCGGTACGGGAGCGGCGCCCCGGCGGTTCTTGCTGGCGGCCGTCTCGAATCCCTCGCCGCCGTACAGGGACATGGTCCGGTCGACGACCCGCCAGGCCCCGCGTACCAGCAGGTTCTTGGTGAGGAACCGCTCGAACCAGCGATCGGTCAGGCCCGGCGCGAGCAGGCTCCAGCGCACCGCCGACTCCATGGCGTACACGTCCGCGAGGGTGGCGGTGACGGTCCGCTGGATCTCGTCGTACTCGCCGAGCGGGCGGCCGTCGATGGCGCGCCGGGTGATGAACTCGCGTGACCAGGCGAGGCAGTTCCGGGCGATCGCCATGGCGGGGGCACCGGTGAAGTGGATACGGCCGAGCAGCGCCACCATGCCCACGAGGGGCGGGAGTTGACCGCTCGCGGGGTCGAGGAGCGCCTGGCCCTCCGGGACGAACACCTCGTCGAAGCGAAGCGCGGCGTTGGGCAGGCCTCTGCTGCCCATGAACTCCACGCGGGCGCCGACGGAGAATCCCGGGGTGCTCGTGTCGAGGAAGAAGGCTCCGACCCGGGGTCCGGCGTCGCCGGGCACCGTGGCGGACACCGCGATGAGGTCGGCGACGGGGCCGTTGCCGGTGAACAGCTTCTCGCCGCGCAGCACATAGCCGCCGTCCACCGGTGTCGCGGTGAGGGTCGGGTGGGCGTTGTTCTGCCCCGAGCGGTCGGTGTCGCCGAAGCCCGACACGACGCCGGCCGCGAGCCGTCCGCTCACGAAGTCGCGTACCGGGCCGGGCGGCAGGGCCTGCAGCATGGCCGCCGCGCCGACGCCGTTCTGGATGGCCACGATCTGCCCGACGGGCACGGAGTGCGCACACGCCTGGGCGATCAGCCGGAAGGCGGTGTACGGCGGCAGTCCGAGACCCCGGAACTCCTGGGGCACCACGAGTCGGAGGTAGCCCCGCTCCTGAAGGTCGTCGAGCAGTCCGGCGGGCAGGACGCGGGTGTCGTCCAGCGCGGCGGCGTCGACACGCGCCGCGAAGTACTCCTCGGCCTCGGCGACCAGCCGGTCGCCGCGCTCCTCCTCCGCACGGCTCTGGCGGGGAAAGTCCCGCCAGCCGTTCCAGTCGGGACGTCCCGTCAACAAATCCGTCAGGAAAGAGTGGGGGGCGGTTTCACCATCGGATGGTGCGGCGGTCATCGGCGAATCCTCTTTCGGTAGACGCGCGGCACTCGGAAAAGCTAATGAGGTGCTCCCCCTACCGCCAACCCCAGTTCTGCGCCGCGAAGCAACCCCTATTCCTGCGGGAAAGCCGTATGGGCCGGGCGCGAAGAACGCGTCCGGCCCATACTGGGAGAGCAACTTCGGGCCGTTACGGCCCGGCGGGATCAGCCGAAGAAGTTGTACGCCAGCTCGATCTCCCCGTTCTCGATCTGCAGGACGCCGTAGCCCTTGGCGATCGGCTCGGCGGCGGGGCCGAGGTGCCAGGTGTACAGCACGGCGTCGTTGTGGGAGCCGATGATCGTGGTCAGGTCGAGCGGCAGGTCGCCGAGCTTGCCGCGCGCGGCGCCGATGGCCTCCACGATGGCGTCCACACCGTCGGCGACCCAGTCGGGGTCGATGATCTTGGCCTTCTTGGCGAAGATCGACTCGAGCGTGGCCTTGCGGCTGTCGGCGTCGAAGTCGTTCCAGGCCTTGAAGTAGGTCTCGACGATCTGAGTGACATCGCTCATGGGGGAAGAGTCCTTCCGAATACAGGTAAGAAGCCCGCGGAGGCGGATCGCCGCCACAGGAGACCCGGGCATCACGACCGCGGGTGAGCGCACATCGGCCGACCAGTGAAGTACACGCCGTTCAGTTGCACTACGCCCAACAGTAGCGCAACGCCGTTCACTGTCAAGGGCCGTGATCTTCGGGCCAGTTGGCGCGAACCGAGCGCATGAAAAAGCGCCGGGACACACCCGTGGGTGTGTCCCGGCGCTAGGCGAAGAGAGCCGGCATGGAGGTCAGTCGCTCACCGCGGCGACGGGCGCCGTGAGCCCCAACAGGTGGGTGAGGTCGACCAGTTCGGCGTGGTAGAGCTTGGCGGGATCCTGCACCTGCGGCCGCAGATGGCCGTAGATCTCGAGCGAGACGAGTCCGTGCAGACGCCCCCACAGCCGCATCGCCAGCGCCACGGCGGCCGGGTGCAGATCCGGGAAGGCCGAGCGCACCGTCTTGATGAACTCCGGGTCGTAGTCGTCCCAGTCGTAGCGGTCGTCGGCGTGCAGCCGCTGCGCCCAGGGCCAGGCCGCGACCACGACACCGGTGAGCGCGGTGCAGGCCCGGTGCTCGGCCTCGGCGGCGGGGCCGCACGGAGGCACCTGGTAGTCCGGCGCCGGATCGCCGTACACCAGCCGGAACTCCTGCGGATTGGCCACCGCCCAGTTCCGGTAGGCCTGGCCGTACGCCATCACCTGGGCGACCGGTCCCTCCGGCGCCGCCGCGATGGCCTCCTCCAGCGCCTGCGCCAGCGAGTTGTAGACATCGGCCACGAGAGCGGTGATCAGGTCGTCGCGGGTGTCGTAGTAGCTGTAGATCGCGCCGGCGGTCATCCCCATCTCGCGAGCGATCGCACGCAGGGACACGGCCGCCGTTCCGTTCTCCGCCATGTGCTTCAGCGCGATCGTCTTGATCTCCTGGGCGGCCTCTGCGCGGAGGCGTTCTCGCCTGCTCGGTTTCGGGTCTGCCATGAAGCCATCCTAACAGCGTAAAGGTTGTTGACTGCCGATCGAATCTTGAGCGCTGTGCAGCAAACGATCGCCGTACATGCTGGGGTTCCCGCTTCCCTCGCCGGCTCTCACCGGCCCGAACCCCTACCGGCGGGCCGTCCGGGCAGCTCGGCAGGGGCGTGATCTAGGGGTTGCCGCTAGGGGTGCGGACGCCCATAACGTCGGCTCGCCTCAACTCGACGAAGGGCTTTACGTGGTGAATTCGCGCACCGAATGGGATTACATCGTCGTCGGTGGCGGAGCCGCAGGCTCCGCGCTGGCGGCAAGGCTTTCCGAGGATTCCTCGGCGAACGTCCTCTTACTGGAAGCCGGAAAGGATGTCCGACCGCCGGACCGGCCGCAGAACTTCGTCGGCCGCGAATTCGATCTGGACATGGAAGCGCAGCCGGATTTCTGGTGGCACGGTCTGCGGACCCGGATTCACCCCGGCCTCGATCCCATCCCCTTCCAGGCGGGCCGGGGAGTCGGCGGCACCTCACAGGTGAACGGCCTCTTCTCCATTCGCGGCGTCCGCGACGACTTCGACCGCTGGGTGGCGCAGGGGGCGGACGGCTGGTCGTTCGACGACGTTCTCCCCTACTACCGGAAGCTGGAGGACGATCTCGACTTCCCGACCGCCCCGTACCACGGCCAGGGCGGGCCGCTGCCGATCTTCCGCGAGCCGCAGCAGAACTGGGGCGGCGCGGACCTCGCCTTCCGGGACGCCGCACTCGATCTGGGTGTCACCTGGCACGACGACACCAACGCCCCGGAGTCGACCGGCCTTTCGCCGTTCGCCATGCATCTGCGTGACGGCAAACGCGTGGCGGCCAACGACGGGTATCTGGAGCCCGCCCGCGGGCGCGCCAACCTCACCATCAGGGGCGAGGCACTGGTCGACAGCGTCACCTTCGCGCCGGGCACGAAGACCGCGAACGGCGTGAAGCTGGCCGACGGGGAGACCATCGCGCTCGCCCCGGGAGGCGAGGTGATCCTCTCCGCGGGCGGCACCCTCTCCCCCGCCCTCCTGGTGCGCTCGGGCATCGGCACCGCCGACGACCTGACCCGGCTCGGCATCGAGCAGGTGGTCGACCTGCCCGTGGGTCAGGAGCTCACCGAACACCCCTTCATCGTCCTCGCCCTGCCCATCCCGCTGGAGAAGGCCGCCAGCCCCTTCGGCAGGACCGTCAACGTCACCTGGCGCTACTCCTCCGGCCTGGCCGACGCCGGCGCCAACGACATGATGATCATCCCGAACAACGGCTGGCTGGGCATCCCCGGTATCTGCATCTGGCAGATGCACGCCGTCAGCCGGGGCCGCCTCAACTTCACTTCGCGCGACCCGCTCACCGGCCCCTTCGTCGAGATGCGCATGCTCACCGAGCAGAGCGACGTGCTGCGCGCCAAGGACGCCCTCGAACGTGTCCGCGAGCTGGTCGGCCACTCCGCCTTCGCCGCCATCCTGGCCGACAAGCCCGAACTCCCGTCCGCCGAGGAGCTTCCGAACGTGACGTTCGCCAGCCACCACGTGGCGACCACGGCCCGGATGGGCTCACCGGACGACGCGACGACGGTCGTCGACCCCGAGTGCCGCGTGCTCGGCGTCGACGGACTGCGCGTCATCGACCAGTCGGTCATGCCGGAGGTCATCCGCGGCAATCCGCTGCTGACCGTCCTGATGATGGCCGAGCGGATGGCGGACCGGATCAAGGCGTCCCGCACCTGATCGCGCCCGAGGGGGCCGGCGCCAACTGGCCCGGCCCTTACGGCGTTTGACAATCGATCGCCGTTGATTCAGACTCCACCGTATTGTTACTGAACACCGTTCACTCCGGATGTCGCTCACCGTCCCCGCCGGTCCCGCGTCTGCACCGGCGGCCCAGTGACAGAAAGAAGCCCTGTCGTGGTTGACACCGTCCCCAAGTCCCAGCAGCGGCCCGGGCTCATGCTCGCGCTCCTGGCGTTCGCGCAGTTCATCGTGGCCGCCGACTACAACATCGTTTACGTCGCGCTCCCGGACATCGGCAGCGCGCTCGGCTTCACGCCGCAGTCACTGCAGTGGGTGGTCAGCGCCTACGCGGTCGCCTTCGGTGGTCTCCTGCTGTTCGGCGGCCGTCTGGTCGACCGGCTGGGCGGCCGCCGCATCTTCATCCTCGGTTCCCTCCTCTTCGCCGTGGCCTGCCTCGTCGGCGGTCTCGCGGAGGACCCGGGCGTGCTGATCGCCGCCCGCGCCGTCCAGGGCGTCGGCGGTGCGCTGCTGTCGCCGGCCACCCTGATGCTCGTCAACACCCGCTTCGAGGAAGGCCCGGCGCGCAACCGGGCGCTCGCGGTGTGGGGTGCCTGCGGCAGCGGCGGCCTCGCGGCCGGCGCCCTGCTGGGCGGTCTGCTCACCGACGCCTGGGGCTGGGAGTGGGTCCTCTTCATCCTCGTCCCGATGGCCCTGCTGGCCGCCGTGGCCGCGCCCGCGATCCTGCCCGCCGACGAGCGCTCCGAGAGCGACGCGAGCTTCGACGTCCCGGGCGCCGTGCTCGCCACCGTCGGCTCGTCGCTGCTGGTCCTCGGCCTCGTCAGCGGTCCCGAGGAGGGCTGGGGCTCGCTGCGCGGCGCCGGTTCGATCGTCGCCGGCCTCGTGCTCCTCGCCGTCTTCGCCCTGGTGGAGACCAAGACCCGGGTGCCGCTCGCGCCCATGCGCCTGTTCCGCAACCGCAGCCTGGTCACGGCCATCCTGATCATCCTGGTGTTCCAGAGCGCGCTCTCGGGCTCGTACTACCTGTTCACCAACTACGTGCAGGACGTGCTCGGTTACGACGCGCTGGAGGCGGGTCTCGCCTTCCTCCCGCTCACCATCATCTCGATGTTCGCCTCGCTGAAGATCACCGGCATTCTGCTGGGCAAGTGGGGCCCGCGCACCACCCTCTTCGTCGGCATGGTCATCAACGGTGCCGGCATGATCCTCCTCGCGCTCGCCATGACGACCGAGGCCTCCTTCTGGCAGCTCCTCATCGGACTGGCCGTCTGGGGCGTCGGCGGCGGCGTGACCTTCCCCGCGATGTTCGTCTGCGCCGCGTCCGGCGTCGCCCCCAGCGAGGCCGGTATCGCCTCCGCGCTGGCCAACGCCTCGCAGCAGATCGGTGGCGCGGCGGGCCTCGCGGTCCTGGTGGCCGTCGCCAACGCGGGCCTGGACCTCGGCTCCGACGCGGCTCCGGCCGTGTCCGCGGTCGCGGACGGACTGCGGACGGCGACCTGGGTGGGTGGCGTGGCCGCCATCGTCGGCGGTCTGCTCGCCTTCACCCTCAAGAAGCCCGGCGCCGCCACCCCCGACGCGGCCGACCACCAGCCGAGCAAGGCCGACGAGATCGGCGCCGTCTCCCACTGACACCAGGAAGGCGGCACCGCACCCAGACGCGGGCCCGTGGCCGGGACATCCCCCGCCGGCCACGGGCCCGCCCGGCGCTCACCGCCCAAGTCCCGCGCCGGACCGAGCGGCCGCCGGCCACCCGACACGAGGGGACGACAGACCCATGAGCCAGGCAACCGAGAACACCTGGACACGCCGCTTCGCCGAAGCCCCCGGCAGCGAGCTTCAGCTCGTCTGCTTTCCGCACGCCGGAGGGGCGGCGACCTACTTCCGGCCGCTGGCCGAGGCCCTCGCGCCGCGCGTCGACACGCTCGCCGTCCAGTACCCGGGCCGTCAGGACCGGCGCCACGAGCCGCTGCTCGACTCCGTGCCGGCCCTGGCTGACGCCGCCTTCGCCGCGCTGCGTGACGAACTCCGGGGGTCCTACGCCTTCTTCGGACACAGTCTCGGCGCCACGGTGGCCTTCGAGGTGGCCCGCCGGTTCGAGCAGCTGACACCGCGGGGACCGGAACGGCTCTTCGTCTCGGCCCGGCGTGCCCCGTCGGTCGTGAAGGACGAGCAGGTCCATCTGCGAAGCGACACGGGCCTGATCGCCGAGATGGAACGACTCGGCGGCACGGACTCCGCCGTACTCGCCGACCCTGACCTGCGCGCGCTGGTCCTGCCGGTCGTGAGGGCGGACTACCGGGCGGTGGAGACCTACGTCCCCGAGCCGCTCAACGCCCGGATCACCTGCCCCATCACCGTCTTCGCCGGTGACTCCGACCCGGTCACACCGGTACCGGAGACCCAGGCCTGGGACACACACACCAGCAAGGGCGCCGACGTGCAGGTGTTCACCGGCGGGCACTTCTACCTGGACCGGAACATCGCGGCCGTCGCCGCGGCCGTCATCCGCGCATGGTGACCCGCCGCGGCGGCACCGGCCGCCAGGCGCGCGGGCTGGGGCGACTGGAGCCGGTGGAACCGCCGGAGCGGGGGGGGGGGGGGGGGGGGGGGGGGGGGGGGGGGGGGGGGGGGGGGGGAGGGGAGGGGGGGGGGGGGGGGGGGGGGCGGGGGGGGGGTTCCCCCCCCCCGCCCGCCTCAGCCCGCCAGCTCCTGAGGTTCCGACGGACTCACCGCCTGCAGCGCCCCCACCAGCTCGGTCCGCCGCCGGATGTTGAGCTTCCGGTAGACCCGCGTGAGGTGCTGCTCCACGGTGCTCACCGTCACATACAGCCGACTGGCGATCTGCCTGTTGCTGTAACCGCCGACCGCGAGTTGCGCGACCCGCATCTCGGCGTCGCTGAGCGCCTCCGCGACCCGGCCGCCCTGGGCCAGCGAGGAGACCGTCTGGTTCTCCTCCTCCGGGGCCATACCGGGTGCGGTCAGCCGCGGGATGCGCCGCACCCCGCGCCGCTCGGCCATGAGGCAGGCCCGGCGCACGATCTGCCGGCCCTTGCTGAACTGGCCCTGTTCCTGCCACGCCCAGCCGAGGTCGTGCAGGACGAACGCGAGGTCGAGGGGCGCCTCGCACAGCTGCAGATACTCCGACGCCCTGGTGAGCATCTTCGGGCCCTCCACCACCGGGCCGGCCGCGGCCAGGACGCGCAGGGTCTGGGCGTGCACCCTCGGATGCTCGGGACCGCACATGCGCAGTTGTTCGGCGAGCAGCACGCGCGCCCGCTTGCGGTCACCGAGGCGGATGAGCGCCTGGGCCGCTCCCGAACGCCAGGGATAGACGACGGGATTGTCCGCGCCCAGTCGCTGAGCCAGTTCCCCGGCCGCCGAGAAATCGTCGAGCGCCGCCGAAACCTGGTCGGACGCCAGATAGCGAACACCACGGGCGCACAGCAAACCTATGCCATAAGGCGTTTCGAAAACGCTCTGCGGAAGCGCGGACTGCAACTCGTCCACAAACGCACTGCTGCGACCGGTCAGCGCGCACGCCCGCATCGCCGTGCTCATCGGAAGTCCCAGCAGGACGCCCCAACTCCGCGCGGGAAGCAGCGACAGAGCCTGGCGCACTTCTCGTTCCGCGGCGGCCGGCTCTCCCTGACGCAGCAGGATCTCCGCACGGGCGGCGCAGAACAGGGCCTGCCATACGAGGAATTTCCCCTGCCTGGCCCGGTCGATCAGCTCATCAGCCCATGCCCGGGCTTCCTGCAGCCGCTCCGCGTAGATCAGGATGTACAGCGCGATCATCAGGAGCGGGGCGTTCCCCTCGGTGAACGCATAGTGCCGCAAAGCCTGCTGGGCTTCACAGACCTGTGTGCTGTCCGGACCCGCCGCCAGATTACGGCGGAGCAGGGCGGCGGCATGCCCCTTCGCCCAGGCTTCCGGCGACACACCGCCGGCGGTCAGCTCACCCGCGTGCGGAATCTCCCCCGCCTGCGCCTCCCACCGGTTGGGATACATGACTTCGAGCCAGCCTTTTGACGCTTCGAGATGGGAAGCGGCCATCATGTCGTGCGCCGCGAGAGCGGATTCCGATCCGCGCAGAAGCAGCTCGATCGCTTCCTCGGGCCGCCCGAACCAGGTCAGGGCATCGATGGCGTACGTCATCCGCCACCCCGAGAAAGTGCCCGCCCTCGATTCGTCCACCAGGCCGCCCACGCGCCGATACGCGGCATAGGGATCCTGGCGCCAGGTCGCGCGCACGATCATGGCGGTTGTCGTGGCTCTGCGCTGCTCATCTCTGTCGTACTGGAGTGCGATATGAAGGCAGTCCAGAGCGAACTGCACATTCCCGTCGGCTATCCCCTGCTCGGCCGCCTCGTGGAGGACGGGAATCGCGCAGTCGGTGTCCGCGCGGCCGGCCCGCAGAATATGACGGGCGATGGTGACCGCCGAAAGCCCGTTCTTGAACAGCACATTGGCGGTGCTGATCTGCAGGTCCGTCCGCTCCTCGGGGGTCATTCCGCTGAGGACCACCCGGCCGGCGTGCGCATGCCGGAACAGCCCGTTGGCGAGAATTCCGGTCTCATGCAGAAAATCCAGGGCGTGCGCCGTGGTGTCGGGGTCCAGTCCCGCCAGCTGAGCGAGCACATGGACCGGGACCTCGCTCTCCAGCACCGCCAGCCGTCGAGCGACCTGGAGCACCTCCGGCTCATAGCGGAACAGACAGCTGATCAGCGCCTGCCCGAATCCGTCGGCCACGCGCAACGCCGGCGTCCGCGCCTCCAGAACGTTCCGGTTGTCCTCGATCAGCCCTCGGAGCAGGAGCGGGTTGCCACCCGTGGCCGCATAGGCCTCCGCGGCCAGCGCCTCAGCCGTGGCACGCCCGAGGTGTTCGGCCATGACCTCTTCCACCTGCTGAGGCGAGAAGAGCGGCAGCTTCAGAAAACGGACGAGCGGTTCGGAGGGCAGCTCGGCGGCGGACAGTGTGGCGAGCCGCCGGGAATGCGGTGACTCGTTCAGCACCACCATCAACCGCGACGACCGAAGGCGCCGCACCACATAGGACAGGCAGCGCAGGGAGGCTTCGTCGGCGTAGTGCACGTCGTCGATGCCGATCACCATCGGACCCCGCGCCTGTTCGATGACATCCAGCAGGGTCATGCACATCTTATGGAATATCTGCGGCGCGACGTCACCCGCCGGCCCCTCGGAGGCAGCCTGGCTCACCGAGCCCGACTGCGCTTCGCCGACCCATCGGTCGGCACGCATCCGCAATTCGGCGGCTATTTTCTCGTCGTGGAGCAGATGGGCCAGAACGCCGAAGGGCACGGCCTGCTCCGCCCGGGATGCCGTCGCTCCTATATAAAAGCCGCCGGACTCGCCGACCTGTGCGGCAAAGCTGTCGAGAAGCTCCGTCTTTCCGCATCCGACAGGGCCGTAGACAATCGCCACCTCGGCATTTCCCCGGCGACTGCTCTCGAACATTTCCCTTAATGCGTCGAAGACCCTGAGACGACCCGGCGCGGCAGCGAGCGCTTCTTTTGCGCCGGGAATGCTGCCCGAATGGTTTTTTGACACGCCAATGACTGTCATACTCGTTCATTCCCCCTGCAAGCACGAGTGGCGTCGTCACCCAGGCAGACGCCTCCAGACGACTTCACCATTCAAATACCGGACGACCGACCCTGTCAACGGCAGTTGATCATGTCTTTGCACGGTGGAAGCCGAGCCTTGGAGCGTGTGGTGGACGTCCATCCGGCTCCACCACCTGGGCCTCTACACTCCACCCAGGCCAGAATCCTGCAACAGGATCGCCTACATGGCCCACTAACGCCGTGAACTGTGTCACAGTGAACTCGTAGCTGCAGCGGCCACACATGTCGAGACTTTTACAGGCTTATTAAATCTTCACGGGTGCGGCCCGCATAAACGGAATCATACCGTCCGGCAGATCTCATATCTTGGTCACCCACTGTCCGAAATATCGGTGCCCGAGCACCCGACTGCGAACAGAATTCTCCAAGACTCCTTCTTTTCTATCAGCAGGACACAAAGCGAAGGGCCGCGCCCCCGTCACCGGGGACGCGGCCCTGGACCGCCGTGTCCTGCCGCTTACTTGCGGATCAGGCTGCGCAGCACGTACTGCATGATGCCGCCGTTGCGGTAGTAGTCCGCCTCACCGGGGGTGTCGATGCGGACGACCGCGTCGAACTCGACGCCGGTGTCGGTGGTGACCTTCACCGTGCGCGGGGTGGTGCCCTCGTTCAGCTCGGTGACGCCGGAGATGGAGAAGGCCTCCTCACCGGTCAGGCCGAGGGACTCGGCGGACTGGCCCTCCGGGAACTGCAGCGGCAGCACGCCCATGCCGATGAGGTTCGAGCGGTGGATGCGCTCGTACGACTCGGCGATGACGGCCTTGACGCCGAGGAGGGCCGTGCCCTTGGCCGCCCAGTCACGGGACGAACCGGAGCCGTACTCCTTGCCGGCCAGGACGACCAGCGGGATGCCGGCGGCCTGGTAGTTCTGCGAGGCGTCGTAGATGAAGGAGACCGGGCCGCCCTCCTGCGTGAAGTCGCGGGTGTAGCCGCCCTCGGTGCCCGGCGCGATCTGGTTGCGCAGGCGGATGTTGGCGAACGTACCGCGGATCATGACCTCGTGGTTGCCTCGGCGGGAGCCGTAGGAGTTGAAGTCACGACGCTCCACACCGTGCTCGGTGAGGTACTTGCCGGCCGGGGTGTCGGCCTTGATGGCACCGGCGGGCGAGATGTGGTCCGTCGTCACCGAGTCGCCCAGCTTGGCCAGGACGCGGGCGCCGGAGATGTCGGAGACCGGCTCCGGGTCCATGGTCATGCCCTCGAAGTACGGGGGCTTGCGGACGTAGGTGGACTGCGGGTCCCACTCGAAGGTGTTGCCGGTCGGGACCGGGAGCGACTGCCACTGGGCGTCGCCGGCGAAGACGTCGCTGTAGGACTTGGAGAACATGTCCTCGCCGATGGCGTTGGCGACGACGTCGTTGACCTCGGCCTCGGAGGGCCAGATGTCCTTCAGGAAGACCGGGTTGCCGTCCTGGTCGGTGCCGAGCGCGTCCTTGGTGATGTCCACCTTCATGGAGCCGGCGAGGGCGTACGCGACGACCAGCGGCGGGGACGCCAGGTAGTTCATCTTGACGTCGGGGTTGATGCGGCCCTCGAAGTTCCGGTTGCCGGAGAGGACCGAGGTGACCGCGAGGTCGTGGTCGTTGACGGCCTTGGAGACCTCCTCCGGCAGCGGGCCGGAGTTGCCGATGCAGGTGGTGCAGCCGTAACCGACCAGGTTGAAGCCGACCTTGTCGAGGTACGGGGTCAGGCCCGCCTTGTCGAAGTAGTCGGTCACGACCTTCGAACCCGGGGCGAGGGTGGTCTTGACCCACGGCTTGCGGGTCAGGCCCTTCTCGACCGCCTTCTTGGCCACCAGGGCGGCGGCGACCATGACGTACGGGTTGGAGGTGTTGGTGCAGGAGGTGATGGCCGCGACGGTCACCGCACCGTGGTCCAGGGTGTAGGTGGTGCCGTCGGGGGCGGTCACCGGCACCGGGTTGGACGGGGCGCCGTTCGGGATCGTCGACGGCGCGTCGGAGCTCGGGAAGGACTCCTTGCTCGCCTCGTACTCGTCGTTGACGTAGTTGCGGACGTCCTGCTTGAACTGCTCGGCGGCGTTGGCGAGGACGATACGGTCCTGCGGGCGCTTCGGGCCGGCGATCGACGGGACGACCGTCGACAGGTCCAGCTCGAGCTTCTCGGAGAAGTCCGGCTCGGCGGCCGGGTCCAGCCACAGGCCCTGCTCCTTGGCGTACGCCTCGACGAGCGCGACCTGCTGCTCGGAGCGGCCAGTCAGGCGCAGGTAGTTCAGGGTCTCGTCGTCGATCGGGAAGATCGCGGCGGTGGAGCCGAACTCCGGCGACATGTTGCCGATGGTGGCGCGGTTGGCGAGGCTCGTGGCCGCCACACCCTCGCCGTAGAACTCGACGAACTTGCCGACGACGCCGTGCTTGCGCAGCATCTCGGTGATCGTGAGCACCAGGTCGGTGGCGGTGGTGCCGGTGGGCAGCTCGCCGGTCAGCTTGAAGCCGACGACGCGCGGGATCAGCATGGAGACCGGCTGGCCGAGCATCGCGGCCTCGGCCTCGATGCCGCCGACGCCCCAGCCGAGGACGCCGAGGCCGTTGACCATGGTGGTGTGCGAGTCGGTGCCGACGAGGGTGTCGGGGTACGCCTGGCCGTTACGGACCATGACCGTACGGGCCAGGTGCTCGATGTTCACCTGGTGGACGATGCCGGTGCCCGGCGGGACGACCTTGAAGTCGTCGAAGGCGGTCTGGCCCCAGCGCAGGAACTGGTACCGCTCGCGGTTGCGGCCGTACTCCAGCTCGACGTTCTGCGCGAAGGCCTCGTTGGTGCCGAACTTGTCGGCGATGACGGAGTGGTCGATGACCAGCTCGGCCGGGGAGAGCGGGTTGACCTTCGCCGGGTCGCCGCCCAGCTCCTTGACGGCCTCGCGCATGGTGGCGAGGTCGACGACACAGGGCACGCCGGTGAAGTCCTGCATGATCACGCGGGCCGGCGTGAACTGGATCTCCTGCGACGGCTGGGCCTGGGAGTCCCAGTTGCCGAGGGCGCGGATGTGGTCGGCGGTGATGTTCGCGCCGTCCTCGGTGCGGAGCAGGTTCTCCAGCAGAACCTTCAGGCTGTAAGGCAGCCGGGCGGAGCCCTCGACCTTGTCAAGCCGGAAGATCTCGTACGACTCGTCGCCCACCTGCAGCGTGCTGCGGGCGTCGAAGCTGTTCGCCGACACGACAGTCTCCTTCATTGATGTGCGCGTACCACCGCATCCTGCCGCCACGCGAGCTTGGCCGATCCGCTAAGGTAAGGCTAAGTTAGGTAACCCTTACTGCTGTGGTGGCTGCGGTGCGCCTCGGCAGATATCTCGATGTCGAGATAACTCTAGTACATGGGGGCGGCCTGGTCATGCCCTGACCCCTCCGCGAACCGCCGCGCCGCCCCCGATCAGCAGAACACCGCACGATGCGCGGCCGCCCACTCCCCCCATCAGGGCCGCCAGCTCCCGGCGCGCCTCCTCGGGGGCGACCTCGACGACCGAGATTTCCCGTCCGGTCTCCGCGGACCCGCCCGCCGCCCGAGCCGCCGTGAGGACATCCGCCAGAAGAGAGTGGCCGATGTTTCCGGTGGCGCCGGTGACGAGAATCATGCGGGGGACGCCAGGACCTCGACCGGACTTGGGGTCAACGAGCGGACTTGCGGCCCGGATCGGGGGGTACCCGAGGGGCCGGCGAACGAAAGGAGGCACGATGCCCCTCACCTTCCGCAAGAGCTTCCGCATCCTGCCCGGCGTACGGCTGACCATCAACCGGCGTTCCTGGTCGGTCACCACGGGTGGCCGGCACGGCCCGCGGCGTACGTTCAGCAGCACCGGACGTCGTACGACATCGGTGGATTTGCCCGGACCTTTCGGATGGCGTCGTACGCGTTCCCGCAGGCGCCATTGACGGTCCGTCACCCGGACGGACCCCCCGGGATGTGCCATCTCATATCTGAGATAGCCTCAACCCCATGGCAGACGACTACCTCGTACGCATCGGCAAGCTCATCCGTGACGCCCGGCAGCACCGGGGCTGGACCCAGTCGCAGCTTGCCGAGGCGCTCGGCACCTCGCAGAGCGCCGTGAACCGCATCGAGCGCGGCAACCAGAACATCAGCCTTGAGATGATCGCCCGAATCGGTGAAGCCCTGGACAGCGAAATCGTCTCCCTGGGCTACGCGGGCCCGATGCACCTCAGGGTGGTGGGCGGCCGCCGGCTGTCCGGCGCCATCGATGTGAAGACGAGCAAGAACGCGTGCGTGGCCCTGCTGTGCGCCTCGCTGCTCAACCAGGGGCGCACGGTGCTGCGCCGGGTCGCCCGCATCGAAGAGGTGTACCGCCTGCTGGAGGTACTGAACTCCATCGGCGTGCGCACCCGCTGGATCAACAACGGCGTCGACCTGGAGATCGTGCCGCCGGCCGACCTCGACCTGGACTCCATCGACGCGGAGGCGGCCCGCCGCACCCGCTCGATCATCATGTTCCTCGGCCCGCTGCTGCACCGTATGGACCGCTTCAAGCTGCCCTACGCCGGCGGCTGCGACCTCGGCACCCGGACCATCGAGCCGCACATGATCGCGCTGCGCCGGTTCGGCCTCGACATCGCCGCGACCGAGGGCCAGTACCACGCCGTGGTGGACCGGGGGGTCCGCCCCGACCGCCCGATCGTGCTGACCGAACGCGGCGACACGGTCACCGAGAACGCGCTGCTCGCCGCCGCCCGGCACGACGGCGTCACGGTCATCCGCAACGCCTCCTCCAACTACATGGTCCAGGACCTGTGCTTCTTCCTGGAGACCCTGGGCGTGAAGGTGGAGGGCATCGGCACCACCACGCTCACCGTGCACGGCATGCCGCAGATCGACGTGGACGTCGACTACTCCCCCTCCGAGGACCCGGTCGAGGCGATGAGCCTGCTCGCCGCCGCGGTGGTGACGGAGTCGGAGCTGACCGTGCGCCGCGTCCCCATCGAGTTCCTGGAGATCGAGCTGGCGGTCCTGGAGGAGATGGGCCTCGACCACGACCGCACCCCCGAGTACTTCGCGGACAACGGCCGTACCCGCCTGGTGGACCTCACCGTCCGGCCCTCCAAGCTGGAGGCGCCCATCGACAAGATCCACCCCATGCCCTTCCCGGGCCTGAACATCGACAACGTCCCCTTCTTCGCGGCCATCGCGGCGGTGGCGCAGGGCAAGACCCTCATCCACGACTGGGTCTACGACAACCGGGCCATCTACCTGACCGACCTGAACCGGCTGGGCGGCCGCCTCCAGCTCCTCGACCCGCACCGCGTGCTGGTCGAGGGCCCGACCCGCTGGCGCGCCGCCGAGATGATGTGCCCGCCGGCCCTCCGCCCCGCGGTGGTCGTCCTGCTGGCGATGATGGCGGCCGAGGGCACGTCCGTGCTGCGCAACGTCTACGTCATCAACCGGGGTTACGAGGACCTGGCGGAGCGGCTGAACTCGATCGGGGCGCAGATCGAGATCTTCCGGGACATCTGACGGCTCTTTCCAGCGGACGGCCCGCCGTCCGGACCCGTGGGTCCGGACGGCGGGCCGTCGAGGGGTGTGGAGGGGGTTACTCCTTCTTCTCCGGGTTCACCGCGTCGAAGACGAGCACCTTCCGCTCCAGGTCGGCGTGGAACGTCGCCGTGTAGCGGTCGCCGGTGACGGCACGGGTGAAGTCCGTGCTCGTCTGCCACCGGGCGCCGGACGGTACCTGGGCGCGCAGGCCGTCCAGGACGTCCGGCTGTGCGGACGTGTCCTGCCAGGTGTAGCCGTCCCGCAGCCGGGCCGCGTCGGTGTCGCTGAGCCGGACGACGCCGGACATCCGCACGTCCGTGGGTCCGGGCACGGACGACCGGTCGTTCGCGCCGAGGGCCTCGCCCTGCCAGACCACGGAGGTGAAGTCCCCGAACTCCGGGAAGCGCGCCCGCACCGGCTTCTCGTCCCGGCGGAGGCCGGCGGCCGGGGAGGCAGCCGGCGCGGTCGCCCGAGAGTCCTGGGTCCGGGCGGCATCCCCGGACTCCGCCTGTTCGGCGCAGCCGGTCAGCAGGAGCGCGGCGAGGGCCGCCGCGGACAGGCGGATGAGGCGGGTGACGGGCCCGCCGCCCCGGTGTCGTCGTCTATCGGTACACATCGCTGCCCACCGTAGTCGTTCCGGACTGGCCCACGGTCCAGGTCACGTTGCGGGTGAACGTGCCCCGTACCAGGAACGGCGCGGCCCAGCCGAGTGTGGCGAACCGTCCGTTGACGTCATCGGGGGTTCCGGAGGCGATGTCCTCGACGCCCGAGTTGAAGTCGTACTGGTCCAGAGCGTGCACGGTGATCGCCATGGTCATCTGATCGCCGTCACGCGTGACCTGGGCGCTGCCCCACACCTTGTGGTCGCCGAGCGCCTTCTGCCAGTTCTCGGTCGCGGGGTACTGCTTGATGCTGCGCAGGCCGCCCGTCATGTCGAAGGTGTCGGTGCCGAGCAGCACACTCAGCTGTTCCGCCGCCTTCTGCGCACGCGCGATCTCGTCGTCGACCGATGTCCTGATCGCGGTGTCCTCGTAGTAGGCCTCCCGGTAGTTCACCTCCTGGGCCGTGCCCAGGCCGGTGCGGTAGTGGGAGTACAGCGGCACCGCGTCGTCCAGGGCGCCGTCGGAGTAGAAGCCCAGCGCCGAGAGGAGCATGCCGCCGTTCTTCTTGAGGTTCCACAGGCTCCAGTTCTTGTAGTCCTCCCAGGTCGCCTCGGCGTCCGGGTCGTAGGGGAAGTCGTTGCCGAAGTCGAAGAACGGCTCCGACGCCGCCCCCTCGGTGTAGCCGTCGCTCGACGGCGGGGCGGTGTAGTTGACGTCCCAGCCGCCGGCGTCGTTCATCGAGCAGGTGTAGCCCGACTCGTTGCACTCGGCCGGCTTGTGCCCGGTGAACTCGATGAAGGTCGTCGGGTTGCCGCCGCCGAACGCGTACCGGTTCCCGGTGAAGGGATCGGCCCCGAGACCCATGTCGGCGAGGGCACCGTTGTACATGTCCCGCGTCACGAACCGGTTGAGCCCGGGGCTGTAGTCGCGGAAGCCCATGTCGTACGTGCCCGACTGGGCGTCCCAGCGCTTGGCGTTGTAGCGGTAGGCGTTGTACGCCTCCTTGGCCGGGTCGGCGGTGTCCGGCTTGTCGATGCCCGTGAACTCGGACTCGTCGTCCTTGCCGTAGGCGGTGTAGCCGTACGTCGCCTTGGTGTCGCCGGACGCGTCCGTCAGCGTCTCGACGTCGGTGTGGCTGTTGTAGCCGTAGTAGCCGTCCTCGGTCGTGCCGTCGCTGTTGTGCTTGACCTGCGACAGCCGCTCGCCCCACGGGCTGTACTGGTACGACTTGGACAGAACGCCCGCGACCTCCTCGTTCAGCACCTCGCTGGACAGGCCCAGGTAGGTGAAGTCGGTGGTCTTGCCGTCCGTCGTCTTCGACGTGGTGCGGTCGAGCGGGTCGAAGGTGTAGGTCGTCGACTTCAGCACGCCGTTGTCGTCCATCTTCTGGGACTCCACGACGTGATCGAAGCCGTCGTACACGCTCCGCTCGATGACCTCACCCTGCGAGCTGACCGACTCCAGGCGGCCGAACGGGTCGTAGGCGTACTGAGCCGCCACGCCCGACGTCGTCGCCGTCAGCAGCCGGTTGCGGTCGTACTCGTACACCGTCTCGGTGCCGTCGACCGTCTGCCGGATGACGTTGGCGTTGGCGTCGTGGACGTAGGTCTCCGTGCCCGCGCCGTTGCCCGTCTTGACCGACTGCTTCAGCCGGTTGGCGGGGTCGTAGGTGTGGTTCGTGGTCGATTCGAGGTACGCCGCGTGGTTGTCGGCGTTCATCTTCTTCGCCACGTCCTGCGCCTTGTTGCCGTTCGGGTCGTAGGCGTAGGTGTGCGAGGAGACGAGGGTGCCGTTCGCCTTCTTCTCCGTCGACGTCTTCAGCGCCGCGTTGAGGTAGTAGGTGTAGTCGACAGTGTTGCCGTTGTCCTTGGTCTCCTTCAGTTTCAGGCCGCGGTCGGTGTAGGTGTACGACGACACCTTCGGGTCGGCGTCCGTCGCGCTCTTTCCGACCGAGACCGTCTTGACCAGGTCGCGCAGGTCGTAGGCGTACCGGGAGAACTGGCCGGGGTGCGTGACCGTCTCCGGCAGACCGTTGGCGTCGTATGTGTAGGAGGTGGTCTTCTTCTCCTGGCCCGCCAGCGCCTCCGTCACCTGCCGCACCTGGTTGAGGCCGGTGTAGGCGATCGTGTAGGCGTCGATCTTCGCGCCGGACGAGGTGTCGTCGATGGACGTCAGGTTGCCGTTGACGTCGTAGGCGTACGCGAAGGTCTTCTTCTCGTTGTCGGTCTCACCCGTGTTGTCGCGGACCAGCTTGACCGCGTCGGCGACGGCGACACCGCCGCTGCTCTGGTCCAGCTTCAGCCTGGTGCTCTCGCCCTGCTTGAGGGTGTAGGTGCCCAGGCTGACCCAGGTGCCCGGGTCCGCCGTCTGGTTCCTGGTGACGGCCGGTTCGGTGGTGGTGCCGTGGGTGAGGGTGTACTTGGCGGTGGCGGTGGCGCCGGTGACCTTCGGATACTTCACATACGCGGTGTACGTGCCGTCCTTGGGGATGTTCAGCGTCCAGGTGAAGGCGTCCGTGCCGGTGCCCGCCGCGTGGGTGCGGTGGTCGTAGCCCTGCTGGCCGTCGATGTTCCCGGCCGTCCAGGTACCGGTCGCGGACGTGTGCTGGGTGTCGGAGTTGTCGACGAGGACGACCGCCTTGCCGACCGGCACGCCATCGTCGGACTTCGCCCTCAGCTTGCCGTCGGGGTAGTACGACCACGTCATCGTCCGGTTGGAGGAGCCGCCGGCCGAGGTGAGCGTGCGGGCGGTCTGCAGACCGAGCTCGTTGTAGTCGTACGTGGTGACGATGTCCCACGGGTCGGTGGCGGAACGCACCCAGCCGTTGTCGAAGTACTCGAACGTGGTGTCGTTGCGGACGGTCTCGCCTTCGGACGGCGGCAGCGAGGTCTTCGCCACCCGGCCGATCTTGTCGTAGACGGTCTCGGTGTAGACGTTGGGGTCGTTGTAGCGGGAGTCCGCCGGGTCGTACGGCTGGTACTGCCTGACCGGCCGGTTCAGCTCGTCGTACGCGGTACGCAGGGTGAAGTCGTCCGCGGTCGCGGTCTCCGTGCCGCGCGGCGTGATCACCTTCGTCACGTTGCCGACCTGGTCGTACTCGTACTTCGTCGTACGGACCGTGGTGCCCTCGTAGGGCACCTTCACCTCGGACTGCTTGCCGCGCTCGTCGTAGACGACGGTGGTGGTGTTGTTCTCCGCGTCCGTGACCGACGTGACCAGCGAGTCCTTGTCGTAGCCCCGCTTGGTGGTCTTGCCGGCTGCGTCCGTGACGACGGTGGCCCGGTGGTTCAGGTCGTAGGCCGTCTTGGTGGTGTAGTCGGTGGTGTCGGCGGTCGCGTTCTTCTTCGGGTCGATGACGGTGACGACGTTGCCGACGTTGTCGTACTCGTAACGGACTGTGTCACCGGTCGCGTTGACCACGGAAGTGAGCTGGTAGATCGCGTCGTAGTGGTGGGTGGTGACGTAGTCGGTCAGATCCGTCGTCGTCAGGGTGCCCTTCGGCTCCGTCGTCGTCTTCAGGTTGCCGACCCTGTCGTAGGTGTAGGCCGTGCGCCGCTCGTCCGACGTGGTGGTGTCCTTCGGCGCGGTGGCCGAGGTGACCTGGTCCGCGGCGTCGTACATCGCCGTGGAGACCGCGCCGTTGGGCGAGGTCGCCCTGGTGACGTTGTCGTTGGCGTCGTACTCGGGGGCGGGCGTGGTGATCAGGTCACCGGCCTTCTGGTCCTTCGGCTCGGTGCCCTCTGTCGGTCGGCCGTACGTGTCGTAGGCCTGCGTGCTCACCTTCTGGTCGGCGTCGGTGACCTTCGTGACCTGGCCGCGGTCGTCGTAGACGAAATCGGTCGTGAAGGTCTTGGCGTCCGTGATCCGCTTCGGGTAGCCGCTCGCGTGGAAGTCGGCGTACGAGGTCGGGTTGCCGTTGGCGTCGGTCGCCTTGGTCAGCTGGCCGTGGGCGTCGTACTCGTACTTGGTGGTGTAGTCGTCCGCGGTGGCGGACGCGACGCCCTTGGGGTCGGTGACCGTCTTCAGATTGCCGTAGATGTCGTAGCCGAACTGCCAGGCGCGGCCCTCCGGGGAGGTCTTGCGGAACAGGTCGGCGGAGTAGCCGTCGGCGCGGGTCTGGTACTCGTACTTC
>NZ_JBVIED010000024.1:0-41599 GCF_055572035.1 Streptomyces sp. NPDC030838
CAACAACGGCTCAATCACCGCCCACGCGGCACCAGATATCTCCCCATCCCTCACAACCAGCCCAACGGTCAGATGATCGGAAAGACACCCCCTAGGAAGTCGGCGCCCCGCACCACCTCTTGGCCGTCACCCGCGCGGGTACCCGATCAGTACGGAGGACGAAGGGCTTCGTTGTACCACCGGGCCCGTCGCCGAAGGGCGGGCCCGACCTGCGCACGGCGAGGAGAGACGATGAGTACGCAAGGACCGGGGACGCGGACGGAGCGCACCCGAACGGTCGTGGTGGACGGCGCACGGGTCGCCTGCTGGGAGTCGGGGCCGTCCGACGGCGAACCGGTCCTGCTGCTGCACGGCTACCCGGCCAGTCACGACTGCTGGCGCCACCAGATCCCGGAGCTGTCCCGGGAGCACCGGGTGATCGCACCGGATCTGCTCGGCTGGGGCCGCTCCGACCGGCCGCTCGGGCTGCGCTTCGACTACGCCACGGAGGTCGCCCGGCTGGGACGGCTGCTGGACGCGCTGGACTGCCCGTCGGTGAACCTGGCGGGCCATGACTACGGGGGCTTCCTCGCCCTCGGCTTCACCCAGGACCACCCCGGCCGGGTCCGCCGGCTGGCCCTGCTCAACAGCCGCGCCCACGGCACCTTCGCGCCGCGCTGGAAGGCGGCGTTCGAACTGGTCACGCTGGCGGGGCGGACCCCCGCGATCCGGTCGCTGGCGGCACGGCTCCCGCTGGGTGCCGTGCACCGCTGGTCACTGGGGTCCCTGGTCCGGCGCGGCTACCTCGACGACGAGCAGCTGAACGCCTACATCGGCTGGATGGACACCGCCCAGGGCCGCCGCTGGCTGCTGCACTACTTCTCGCAGTACCGCGTCGCGGCCCGGCCCGAACTGCGCCGCCGGCTCGGCGACATCGGCTGCCCGACGGCCGTCGTCTGGGGCCGGGCCGACACCTACCTCAGCCCGGCGATCGCCCTGGAGCTGGCCCGGCACATCCCCGGCGCCGAACTGACGATGCTCGACGACGCGGGCCACTGGATCACGGAGGAACGGCCCGCGCAGGTCACCGCCGCGCTACGGCACTGGCTCGCCCGCGACGTCCGCGACGTCTGACCCGGCGAGTGTGAGGGCCCGGGTCACCGCCGCCGGGATGTCGTGGACGGGGAAGAGGGTGTGCCGTACCCGCCGGTCCGGGCCGATGACGAGGATCAGCCGTTTGATCCGCAGGTCCTGTCCGGCGCGGAAGGCCGGCAGCCGCAGGGCGGCGGTGAGCTGGAGCCGGGTGTCGGAGAGCAGGGGGAAGGGCAGTTCCTCGGCGCGGGCGAAGGCGGCCTGTTCCCGGGGGGTCTGGGTGCTGACGCCGTGGACGGCGACGCCCGCGGAGCGGAACTCCTCCCAGGCGGCGCGGAACACCCGGCTCTCGAGGGTGCAGCCCGCGCTGCCGGGGATCGCCGGTTCCTCGGTGCCGGCGGGGAGGCCGGGGACGCCGGTGGCCGGGTAGGCGAACAGCACGGTGGCCCGGGCGTCCTCGGCGACCGGGTCGTGGTCGCGGCCGTCGGTGCCCGGCAGGCGCAGCCCGGCGGGGACCGGCTCGCCCACGAGGGCGGCCACCCGGCGCGCCTCCGCTCCGTCGTCGGCGGCCTCGCCGGTGAGCGTGCCGTCGCCGAGCAGCCAGCGGTCGGCCCAGTCCTGGAGGGCCACCAGCACGGGGAGCAGGCCGCGGCCCCGCTCGGTGAGGACGTACTCGTAGCGCGGTGGCCGCTCCTGGTAGAGGCGGCGTTCCAGCACCTGATGGCCGGTCAGGGCGCGCAGTCGCTCGGTGAGGATCTTGCGGGAGACGCCCAGCTCCTGGGCGAGCCGGTCGAAGCGGACGTGCCCGCGGGCGATCTCCCGGAGCACCAGCAGGCTCCACCAGTCGCCGACCACCGCCGCGGCCTGCGCGATGCCACAGGTGTCGCCGGCCTCGGGCCGAGGGGTCATCGCCGTACTCCTGACTGGGAAAACCGATCGCGGGTGTCGTCCGCCCATAGTAGGTTCCCCATCGGAACCGAGTGAGTATCGAAAGGGAACCCACTGTGTCGCAGCAGACGTGGACCGCCGTCGACGACTACTTCAACGGCTTGCTGGTGGAGGAGGACGCCGCGCTGATCGCGGCCGTCGCGGGCAGCGACGCGGCCGGGCTCCCGCCCCATCAGGTCGCCCCGAACCAGGGGAAGCTGCTGCACCTGCTCGCCCGCATCCAGGGTGCCCGCACCGTTCTCGAGATCGGCACACTCGGCGGCTACAGCACCATCTGGCTCGCCCGGGCCCTGCCCGCGGACGGGCGGCTGG
This sequence comes from Streptomyces sp. NPDC030838, assembly GCF_055572035.1. Lineage (NCBI taxonomy): Bacteria > Bacillati > Actinomycetota > Actinomycetes > Kitasatosporales > Streptomycetaceae > Streptomyces > Streptomyces sp. NPDC030838. The sequence goes on from NZ_JBVIED010000024.1 coordinate 2,332, forward strand.
TGACGCTGGAGGCCGACGAGCGGTGCGCGGCCGTCGCGGCGGGGAACGTGGCGCGGGCCGGCCTGGACCACCTCGTCGACCTGCGGATCGGCAAGGCCCTGGACACCCTGCCGCTGCTCGCGGACGAGGAGGCCGGGCCGTTCGACCTCGTCTTCATCGACGCCGACAAGCCGTCCAACCCCGCCTACCTGGAGTGGGCGCTGCGACTCACCCGGCCGGGCAGCGTCATCGTCGGGGACAACGTGGTCCGCGAGGGCGCGGTCACCGACCCGGCCAGCACGGACGCCCGTGTCCAGGGCGTCCGCCGCTTCACCGAACTCGTCGCGGAGCACCCAAGGCTCACGGCCACGACGCTGCAGACCGTCGGCGCGAAGGGGTACGACGGCTTCACTCTCGCCCTCGTCACCGACTAGCGGGGCTGTTTGCGGCGCCCCGTACGGCTCTCCAGGCGCCGCAGTTCGGTCGCCGCGGCACGGGCCTCCTGTTCGGCCGTGGTGAGGGCGTCGGCAGCGGACCGGTGCCGTCGCTCGGCCTCGCTGTGTGCGCGGTCGGCGTCCTCCATGGCCTGGCGCGCGGTGCGCAGCCGCTGCTCGGCGGCGTCCGCCTCCTGCCGGGCCTCGTCCCTGCGCGCGCGGGCCCGCGCCAGGGACTCCTCCGTCTCCGCGGCCCGGTCGCGCCGGTCGCTCAGGCGCCGTTCGGCCTCCTCGGCGGCCTGGCGGGCCTTGGCCAGCTGCTCCTCCCGGATGCGGCGGCGTTCGGCGAGTTCGTCCTGGAGCGGTGTGGGGCTCGGTGTTGTCTTCGAGGACTTCCCGGCGGGTTTCGCGGGCGCCTCGGCGGCGCTCGTCGGCTTCGGCCGGGCGGTGACCGGCGCCGCGTCCGAGTCCGGGGACAGGAAGGCGGACGGGGGGCTGAGCGCGCCGGTCAGCCGACCGGTGGCCCACTGCTCGGCGGCGTCGGGATCGGCGAGCACGGCATGGAGTGTGGCGGCGACGTCCTGCTGTGCGGCGGCGGACAGCCGGTGCCCGGCCGCGTCGGCGAGCCGGGCGGCCTCGCGGGACAACGCGGAGACGACACGGCGCCGTTGGGCGGTGAGGTCCTTCAGCGCGGCGGGGTCCAGCGTGCGGTAGGCCTCGCGCAGCGCTTCGCCCAGGTCCAGCAGCCGACGGCTCTCGCCGGGCTCGCCGCGCAGCAGCAGGTTCGCGGCCCAGGCCGCCAGGGTGGGCCGGCGGGCGGCGCGGATCCGCCGGGCGTCCTCGGTGCGTCCCGCCGTCCGGGCCGCGGCGGCCAGCTCCTCGCGGCGGGCCACGAACCCGGACGGGGGCGTGGTGTACAGCTCGTCGAGGACCGCCTCCACGTCGGGTTGCCCGCCGCCCGTGCCGCGTCCGCCCTTGCGCTGCATGGTCCCCAGCCTGCCGCCGGCGCTGGGCACGCGCACGTCGAACCAGGGTTGTCAGACCCATCTGCGATCGTGGGCCCACCGGGCGGCGCACGTGCCGCCCGGGTCGGTGCCGAAGGGGGCATGGTGACACGGCGGGAAGACGACGCCTGGGCAGGCATGGGCTGGGACGGCTGGAAGGATGCCGACGAGGTCCGGCGGCGCCTGGCCGCGGGTGCCGATCCGGAGGCGTGGGGTACCGAGCGCCCGCTGCGCTGGGCAGCGCTGTTCGGCTCGCCCGAGGCGGTCGCGGAGCTGGCCCGGCACGTGGCGGACGTGGACGCGGTCGTCCATGGCAGGACCGCGCTGTGGGAGGCCGTCATGGCCGACCGGCTGGACACCGCTCAGGCCCTGGTCGAGGCAGGGGCGGACCCCTGGCGGCCGCTGATCGGCGGCTGGTCGCCGGGGCGGCTCACGCTGGCCGGTCCCGCAGCGGATCTGTTCCCGCTGCCGGAGGGAGAGCGCGGCCTGACCGACGCGGAGCGCGCGACGGCCGAGGAGGCCGCACGGCTCCTCTCCGCGCTGGGCGGCATCAACTACGAGGGCCTGGGCCTGGCCTGCGTGGCGGGGATCGACGCGCAGGAGGCGATACGCCGGCTGGAGGCGACACCGGCGGAGGGCGAGGAGCTGGAGGAACTCCTGGAGGACCCGTACGCCTGCGACCCCGAGGAGATCCTGTCGTTCGTCGGTGTCACCACGGTGCCGGGCGGCTGTGTCGTCACCCAGCCGTGGGGGTACGCGCCGTCGATGCCAGGCGTACTCGCCCGGCTGTCCGAGGGGACCGTGTGCTACGGCATGTACGCCAACGTCAAGAGCGGCAACCAGGGCGGCACCGCCCGCGACGGCGTCGTGGACGGCTGGCATCTCAATCCGGCCGGCCCGCCCGGCCCGGACTCGACCCCCGAGGAGGTCCTGGCCGCCTATCTCTACCGCCGCAGCCCGGTGGCCTACTGCTGCGCGTACGTCGGTCTGCGCCTGCCCGACGCACGGGCGGTGTTCGGCCCGGCGGACGTGTGGGTGGAGCTGCCGGACCGGGACCACTGGACCCACTGACCCATGGACCCCGGCATGCCACGCCCCCTCCTGTACCTCGACGTCGACGGCCCGCTCAACCCGTATGCCGCGAAGCCGCACCGCCGCCCCGAGGGCTATGCGACGTACCGGATGAAGCCGGAGGGGTGGGTCGCCCAGCACCCCGGTCAGCCGCCGGCGGCGGTGAAGCCGCTGCGGGTGTGGCTCAACGCGGATCACGGGCCTCGGCTCCTGGCGCTGAGCGAGAGGTACGAGCTGGTGTGGGCCACGACATGGGGCGTGGAGGCGAACACCTTCATCGCGCCCGTCCTCGGGCTGCCGGAGCTGCCCGTGGTGGACTGGCCCGTGCCGCGCGACCCCGGCGGCCCGGACGGCGTCTTCTGGAAGACCCGGCCTCTCCTCGCGCACGCCGCGGGGCGCCCGTTCGCCTGGGTCGACGACGAACTCGGCGAGAGGGACAGGATGTTCGTGGCCGTACGCAACGCGGGCGCGGCGCTGCTGCGGCACGTCGATCCCCGGCTCGGGCTGCGGGACGACGATTTCCGGGCTCTCGAGGACTTCGCGCGGGCGTGCGGCGCTCCGTGACGGCCATGAGGTGAGCACGTACGCCGGAGCCACCGCTCCCTCCCGGGGGCGGTGGCTCCGGCGGGTGTCCGGGCTCGTCAGGGAGTGGCCAGCAGGGCTCCCAGCGCCTCCGCGGTCCGCGGATGGCGGGCGAGCAGGGCCGCGCCGGACGGAGCCCGCTCCGCCGTCTCCCAGCCGCCGTCGCAGCCGAGGAGATCCGCCACCGCGTCGCAGGTCGCGGGGTGCGCGGCGAGCAGGGCCAGGCCGCGCGGCCCGGACGAGGAGTCGCGGGACGGGCGTACGGCCGTCGGGGCCGGGTCGGCCCGCCACGGCGGTATCCACGCGTCCAGTGCCGGGAGCCGGCCGGGGAAGACGCGGCCCGCCTCGCGGATCAGCAGGGGTGCGAGGTCCGCGCCGCCGGACCGGAGGTTGGTGATCAGGGTCGGCAGCCAGGGCAGCAGCACCGGGTCCGGCAGCCGGGCGAACGCGTTGGACACGGCTTCGACGACGAAGTCGGCCAGCCCGGGCACCGGTTCCAGCGCGTGCAGGAATCCGCTGAGGTAGCGCGGATAGGCGGGGAGGACCAGGGGGTTGCCCAGCAGCTCGTCGCACCGGGCCCGCAGGTCGGCGCGGGAGAGGGTGCCGAGCTGGGTCTTGGCCGCCCACAGCAGCGCCGTCTTGGCGGGGTCCTCGGGGTGCGACTGGGCGACGGCCAGTTCCAGCTGGTTGCGGTCGCAGCCGAGCGACAGGGCGAGGCTCTCCATGCTGAACAGGAAGCCCAGCATGGCAGCGACCTGGCGGACGCTCGCGTCGTCGTCGGTGAACGCCGTCGGCAGCAGCGTGCAGTAGTGCGCGTAGCCCGTCTTGACGAAGGACTCGATCCACTGCGGCAGGGACGGTTCGCTGGTGCGGTAGTACGCCAGCAGTCCGCGCACCCGGCGCAGCACCTCCGGCGCGCCGTCGACGCTGCGCTCGGTCGCCAGAACCTCCAGGGCGTGCCGGCCGAGTTCGTCGGCGAGGCGGCGGCTGCGCAGGTAGAGGAGGGCGTCCTCGACGGTCGCGAGGACGGTCGCCGTCGTCGCCTGCGGGCCGTACGCGGTGCGCCGCAGCCGCTGTTCGAGGACCTGCTCGATGCTGACACCCTCGTAGCCCAGCTCGATGAGGGCCCGCTGGTGGGTGCCGAGGGCGAGGTCCCACGACTCCTGGATGGAGCGCTCGCCGAGCTTGCGTTCGCCCATGATGGGGCGGGCGGCGCCGTGCGGCATGAGGTACCGCAGCATCCACAGCACGTCGGAGCACTGCTCCAGCTCCGGCCGGGACGCCAGGTCGAGCAGGGCCCGCTGCACCCCGCGCTGCTGGAGCTTGAGGTTCAGCGGGGCGAGCCGGTCGTGGACGTCGCGGGCGAGCGGCGGCAGGGCGTCGTAGCCGACCTGGCCGATCCGGTCGCCGCCCAGCATGATCTCCACGAGGCGGCGCACATCGCGCCGGCCCGGCACGGTGTCCTTCTCGATGCAGGTGACCGCCGCGTCCTGGAAGTCGTACGGCGTGGGCTTGGCCCGGTCGCGCATCCCGGCCAGCAGGATCGACGTCTCGAACACCGCGATGGCATCGGCGGTGGAGGCGAGATAGCCGTTGCGGCGGGCGGCGCGGACGATCTCCACCGACCAGCCGAGCAGTTCGGCCTCGTCGAGGCGGTCCAGGACGGGGGGCCGCCGCAGGAATCCGGTGAGCTTGTCGGAGGCGGCGGGCTCGTCGGCGGGGACAGGGACGGCCGCGGGCTTCGCCGCCTTCTTCGGCGTCTTGGTCCCGGCCTGCCCGGCGAGCCGGTACGGCTTCACGCGGGTGCGCTTGAGGTTCTTCGCCCACTGGGTCGCGGCGATGGACACCGAGCCGGCGGCGAGGCCGAACTGCGCCTCGATCGCCGCGTGGCTGGACGGGATCAGACCGTGCTGCCACTTGGTGGCGCTGGGCGGGCTGATCTCGAAGGTGTCGGTGCCGTGGACGCCGAACTCCGCGACGCGGCTGGCCGCGTGGAAGGCGCCGCACACGTAGAGGGCGTCCGCCGGGTCGGTGCCGGTCGCGGCCATGTGCTGCCGCATCCGCGTCCACATGTACCGTTCGCGGTCCTCGTCGACGCGGACCCGGTGTGGGTCGCCGGGGGCGAGGCGCCGGAAGAGGCTGCCGATCAGCAGCATGACCTGGCGGTAGGTGTCGTGGTCGCTGTCGCCGAGCGGCAGTTCGACGTACTGGTGCCACCACTCCGACCAGTGCCGCACCCGCCCGTGCCGCAGCAGGTGCTCCTCCAGTTCGGCGAAGCGCGGGCGCAGGTCGCCGATCTCCACGCCGACCGCGTCGCCGTGCAGCGCGGCCTCCTCCTCGGCGGAGGGCGCGTCCGGGTCGGCCGGCGCAGCCGAGTCCTCCGGGGACTCCTGCCACTGGAAGACGTGGTCGGAGGAGCGGTCGACGAGGACGAGTTCGACGCCCGGGGTCTCCAGGGCGTAGGCGATGGCCTGGTACTCGGCCGACGCCTCGGTGATCGGCGCGACCACCGACAGCGGTGCCCATTCGGCGGGGAAGCCGTCGACCTCGGTCGCGAACGCCTGCACCGCGACCGGGAGCTTGCAGTTGCGCAGCTCGGTCAGGAGCGGGGCCATGTCCTCGCAGAGTTCCAGGTAGACCACCTTGGGCTGCTTCTCGCGCAGCCGGCGTGCCATGGCGAGCGCGGAGGCGGGCGAGTGGTGGCAGACCGGGAAGATCTCCAGCGGTTCGCGCACCGCGCGGTCGACGTCGTCGACGATGCCGAGGAGGATGCCCTCCAGCGCGTCGGGTCCGTCGGCGAACGCGGTGGCGGCTTCCTGGAGCTGGGTGCGCAGGGCGGTGAAGGTTCCCTCGTTCGTGGCGCTGTCCACAGCGCTGCTCCGAGCGCTCACGACAGGGTGGCGATCGCGTCGCGGCCGCCCTCGAGGAACTCCGGCCAGGAGCCGCCCTCCTCCTTGCTGCGCGGCTCGACGACGCCGTGCAGGTACTTGTTGAGGATGGCCAGGTCCTCCGGTTCGCGCCGGGCGAGCGAGCCGACGAGCGAGGAGGCGAGCGTACGGGCGGTCAGGGCGCGCTCGCCGAAGAAGTTGCTGTGCAGGATGGCGTCCTCCAGGACGCCGATCTGCTCGGCGGTGGAGAGCGCGGACTCCAGCTTCTCGTCGTCGCTGGCGGCCGCGGCGGCGGAGGCACGCAGGTCGGAGAAGCTCTGCAGCAGCACGTCCAGCAGGGTGGGCGGCACGTCCAGTTCGATCTGGTGGCGGCGCAGCAGTTCCTCGGTGCGGAAGCGGACGATCTCCGCCTCGCTCTTCTTGTTGGTGACCACCGGGATGCGGACGAAGTTGAAGCGGCGCTTGAGCGCGGAGGACAGGTCGTTGACGCCCCGGTCGCGGCTGTTGGCGGTGGCGATGACGGAGAAGCCGGGCTTGGCGAAGACGATGTTGTCGCTGTCGAGTTCGGGGACCGAGATGTACTTCTCGGAGAGGATGGAGATCAGCGCGTCCTGGACGTCGCTGGTCGAGCGGGTCAGCTCCTCGAAGCGGCCGATGACGCCGGACTCCATCGCCGTCATGATCGGCGAGGGGATCATCGACTCCCGGGACTGTCCCTTGGCGATCACCATGGACACGTTCCACGAGTACTTGATGTGGTCCTCGGTGGTGCCGGCCGTGCCCTGCACCACGAGCGTGGAGTTGCGGCAGACGGCGGCGGCGAGCAGTTCGGCCAGCCAGCTCTTGCCGGTGCCGGGGTCGCCGATCAGCAGCAGGCCGCGGTCGGAGGCAAGGGTGACGATGGCCCGTTCGACGATGCTGCGGTCGCCGAACCACTTCTGGGAGACCTCGCGGTCGAGCCCGTCGGCCCGCTCGGACCCCAGGATGAACAGCCGGATCATCTTCGGCGAAAGGCGCCAGGAGAACGGCTTGGGGTTGTCGTCGATCGACTCCAGCCAGTCCAGCTCCTCGGCGTACTTGATCTCGGCGGGGGCGCGCAACAGGTCGGACATGTGTAGGCCTTTCGGTGAGAAGAGGAAAGTGAAAGTGAAGAGGGATCGCCCTGGGCGTCTGGGCGCCTAGGCGAGGAACGTCTTCAGCTCGTGGACGAGCTTGCGGATGTGGCCGGAGATCACCGGCGTGCCGAGATCCTTGAAGCGCTCCCGGAACCACGGGTTGACGCTGCCGCGGCCGGCGCTGGTCACCGAGCCGACGGGGATGAACTTCGCGCCGGAGCGGTGGATGGCCGCCATGCTCTCGAACAGCGGCTCGGACCGCCATTCGTAGAAGTCGGAGATCCACACCACGACCGTGTTGCGCGGTTCGGCGATCTTCGGCTGGGCCAGGGCCATGGCGACCGTGCCGTCGGTGCCGCCGCCGAGGTTGGTGCGCAGCAGGGTCTCGAAGGGGTCGTTCACCCAGGGGGTGAGGTCGAGCGCCTGGGTGTCGTAGGCGATCAGATGGACGTCGACCTTGGGCAGGCCGGCGAAGATCGACGCCAGGATGGTGCAGTTGACCATCGAGTCGACCATCGAGCCGGACTGGTCGACGACCACGATGAGCCGCTGGGGGGTCGTCTTGCGGGCGGTGTGCCGGTAGTAGAGGCGGTCGACGTAGAGCCGCTCCTCCTCGGGGTCCCAGTTGGTGAGGTTCTTCCAGATGGTGCGGTCGACGTCGAGGTTGCGGAAGACCCGCTTGGGCGGGATCGACCGGTCGAGGGTGCCGACGGAGGCCTTCTCCACCTGGGTGCGCAGCACTTCCGCGACCTCGTCGACGAAGCGCCGGATCAGCGCCTTGGCGTTGGCGAGGGCGACGCCGGAGAGGTTGTTCTTGTCGCGCAGCAGCTGTTCGATGAGCGACATGCTCGGGGTGAGCTGTGCGGCGAGCTTGGGGTCGGCGAGCACCTCGCGCAGGCGCATGCGCTTGACCAGGTCGGCCTCGATGGCGCCGAGTTCGGGGCCGATCGCCGGGATGAGCGTGCTCAGGTCGGGGGTGGGGTGGCCGGCTCCGGTGCCGGTCGGGCTCACTCCGCCGCCCGCCGCCCCGCCCGCGCCGGCGCCCGGGCCGCGTCCGCCGCGCAGTTCGCCGGGCTTGCAGCCGAGTGCGCGCTCCAGCCATCCGGCGTCGGACTGCCATTGGGCGAGCTGCCCGGCGGTGACCGTGCCGGTGCCTGAGGAGAAGACGTTGAGCAGCACCTTCGACACGAGTGCGGCGCGGCGCACCTCGGCGGCCCGGTCGCGGTCCTCCTCGTCCGGGTCGGGCACCATGAGGCGGTCGAACTCGGCGGCCAGCTCGGGGTGGCGCTGGACGATGGCGTCGACGGAGGCCTGCGGGTCCAGCAGGGCGGGCGGCAGTCCGATGTCCTCGACGACGGCGAGCGAGGCCGACTCCAGGGTCGCCTGCTCCTCGTGGTCGAAGAGGCGGGCGAGCAGCCGCCAGTACAGGACCTGCCGGCGGTTCTCGTCGGGGTTCGCGGTGATGGGCCCTTCGGTGGTGTGGTCGGTCATTTCCGCAGCAGCCTTCCGGCGCGTTCGCGCAGCACGTTCACCGCGTCGGTGGCGGCCTTCTCGAGCTTGGCCCCGGCCTTGTCGGTGGTGCCGCCGGCCCAGGCGCCCGCGTGCACGGCGACCGTCTTCCTGCGCACGGTGGTCTCCACGGCGAGCGGCTGGAGGACGAACCGTCCGGCATCCCAGCGGAGCAGCCCGATGCAGGCGCCGGACGCGGCGACGGCCTTCGGGGTGAGCGGTCCGGCGGTCGGGATGCGGTCGGTGTCGACGGCCAGGCGCTGTCCGGTGAGGGTGAACGTCACCGTCTCGTCGTCCGCGTCCTGTTCGGCGGCGTAGCCCTCCAGGAACACGGGGTGGGTGAGGCGCACCGGGTGCCGGTCCAGGGGCGCGGTCGGCGGTGCGGCGGCGGTGGGCAGGGCGACGCGGGCGGTGGCGAAGGGGTCGGCGGGCTCGCCCGGGCGGGCGTGTTCGTCCCGCCAGATCAGATCGCCCTCGGCGGTGACGGGCATGTCGGTGAGGTCCATCGAGCGGCCTTCGCCGAAGGCGGCCAGCAGCGTCATGTGCGGGCGCAGCAGCTGCCAGACACCGGCGCCGAGGACGGTGTCGGGCTTGGGCACCGACACGCTCGCCCGCACCAGCCGGGGGGTGCCCCCGTCGGCGGGTTCGAGGACGGCGTGCACCTGGGCCTGGGCGGCCGTGGCGTGTTCCTGGACGTCGACGCCGAGGGGCAGCAGCCGGCCGGTGACGGTCTCGGTGGCCGGTGCGGCGGCGGCGCCGGGCAGCGTCAGGAGCATGCCGCGGGCCCACAGGTCGGCCCAGCGGCGCACGGGTATCCGCTCCAGGGAGGCGCCCGGGCAGGACGCGGCGAGTTCGGCGGCGAACCCGTCGAGCAGGGTGGCCAGGCGGCGCAGCTCCGGGTCCGGGAGCATCGCGGAGACCACCTGGGCGGAGCCGGAGGCGACGTCGTGGTCGATGCCCTGCCAGCCGGCGCGCGCCAGGTCGCTCAGCCAGGAGCGGGCGGCGGCGAGCAGGTTCGGCGCCTGCTCCTCGGCGGCGGACGGGGCGGGGACCTCCTCGCGGGTGCGGCCGGTCGCCTCGTCGGCGCGGGCCGTGAGCGCGTCGTGCGCGGCGCCGAGCAGGGCGGCGCGGGCGGCGGCGAGCGCGATGAAGTGGTCCTCGCTCGCGGCGCCGGCGGCCGCCTTCTCGGCGGCCTCGGCGACCCGGGCGGCGAGCGGGCTCGCGGCGACGGCGTCGGCCAGCTCCATCAGGCCCGCGGCCTGGGCGGGCTGAGGCCGGAGCAGGCCGCCGACCAGGACCTGGTCGAAGGCGTCGACGGCGGCCAGGGCCTCGTCGAGGCCGTCGACCGGTTCGGTGAGCAGATCGATGCGCATCAGGCCACCGCCCTCGTCGGCGGGAACCACTGCATCTCCGGCAACGGGCCGGTGGTCGCGGCGAGTTCCAGGTAGGCCAGGTGGCGAAGGAACCGGCTGAAGACCGACGCGGCCGCCTTGCTGTCCGCCGGGGACGGGCGGGTGCCGCTCATGGCCATGTTGAGGGCGTGGGCGCTCGCCTCGCCGTCCCCGAGGTCGACCCGCAGGTAGCGGGCGACGCGTTCGGCGCCGTACTGGAGCACCGATTCGTTGATCAGCGCGCCGATGTGATTGCAGAACCCGCCGCGCGCGCCGCCGCACGGCCGGTTGTTGTTGGTGCTGCACGCGTACGCGTACGTCCCGACGGCGACCGACGAGACGTAGACCCGTCCGATGTCGGAGCCACTGGAGACGACGCCCTGGAGGCGTCCGTCGGCCAGCTCCACGAACGGGACCTTGGCGAGCTTGCGCGGTCGTGCGGGCGGGATCACCCGCGCCGTGCTCGACCTCTCGAACTCCGACAACGCACCATCTCCTTTGCAGCACAAGGGAAGCCCAACGCCGGATCGGCGGGACAGGAAAGAACTTAGTGGCGACCACTGACAACGCCCCGGTCGCGGGCCCTCGGTGACTGTCGCCTCATGCCACCGGCCGCCGTGGAATGGCCGGTTGAGCCCGTCTCCGCGGCGGGCGGGAATCGTTCATGGGTCGAGAGGCGGGGCGAGGGACGGCCCGCCGGAAGGGGGCGTTCGTGGACAAGGACGACTGGGAGATCACGGCCGGGCTGGCGGCGTTCCTGGACGAGGCCGCCGCACACGTCCCCGCCCAGCAGCGGCGGCTGCTCCAGGTGCTGAAGATCGGTGAGGAGTTCGGCGAGGCCGCACAGGCCGTGATCGGGGTCAGCGGCACCAATCCGCGCAAGGGCACGAGCCACACCTGGGACGACGTCACGGCCGAGGTCTGCGACGTGATCATCACGTCGATGGTGGCGCTGCACCGCCTCGGCGTCCCCGATCCGGCCGGGGTGTTCGCCGGGCATCTGCGGAAGGCCGCCGCCCGCACGCTGGCCGCGAGGAAGGACTGACATGAGCGGTGGGTGGATGCCGCGCGAGGAGTGGGTGAAGACGCAGCCCCGGGCGCTCGTCGCCTCGTGCGTGCTGCTCCACGACGCCCGGGGGCGGCTGCTGGTGCTGCGCTACTCCCCCGACGAGCCGAGCGCCGGCCAGTGGTGGCTGCCGGGCGGGATGCTCGACCACGGCGAGGACCCGTGGACGGCGGCGCGGCGGGAGGCGTTCGAGGAGACGGGTGTCGACATCGGGCACGAGCCCCGGCTGATCGGCATCGACCACCGCGCCGACGTGCTCGGCACCGGCCCGGTCCTCGACTGCTACTTCGACGGCGGAACGCTCGACGGGACCGAGCGGATCCGGCTGAGCCCGGAGCACGACCGGTACGCCTTCCGCACGCCGGACGAGCTGGCGGAACCGTCGCTGGCCGTCCACCGGCCGATAATCGCCGCGCTGTACGCCGCCGCGCGGTCCGGGAGCGTCGTATGCCTGCGGGAGGGACGGCCTTGGTGAGGGCCCGCGGGACGGGGCGGCACGGGTGAGGCGGAGCAGGCCTCACCCGCCCTTGCGCCGCCTCCCGCCTGTGCCCCATCGTTGACGCGCGTAACACGGCCCTGTTGACGCGCAACACGGCTCTTCACGTTCGGCAGTGGCTCACCTGTCCCCGACCTGGAGGTCGCATGCTCAGACGCACGGCACGACTCGTCGCCGCACTTGTCATGATCCTGTCCGGCGCGTTCGCGGGAACCGTCGCGACGGCGGGCACCGCGCACGCCGACGGCTGCTACACCTGGACCCGCACGCTGTCCCAGGGCGCCTCGGGCGCCGATGTCACCCAGCTCCAGATCCGGCTCGGCGGCTACGCGGGCTACGGCTCCGTCCTGGCCGTCGACGGCAGCTTCGGTCCGGCCACCGAAGCCGCCCTGAAGCGCTTCCAGTCGGCGTACGGCCTATCGCCGGACGGCGTCGCCGGCACCAACACCTACAACAAGCTGTACGCCCTCCAGGACGACGACTGCACCCCGGTTCACTTCTCCTACAGCGAGCTGAACGACTGCAACACCACCTGGTCCGGCGGCGCGGTCAGCGCGGCCACCGCCAAGGCCAACGCGCTGCGCACCATGTGGAAGCTGGAGGCGCTGCGGCACGCGCTCGGCGACCAGCCCATCACCGTCACCAGCGGTTTCCGGTCGTACGCCTGCAACGAGGCGGTCGGCGGCGCGAGCAACAGCCGTCACCTCTACGGCGACGCCGCCGATCTCGGCGCCGGGCCGCACTCCCTGTGCACGCTCGCCAAGCAGGCCCGCTACCACGGCTTCCGCGGCATCCTCGGCCCGGGCTACCCCGGCCACAACGACCACACGCACGTCGACCACCGCGACAGCCAGTACTGGTCGGCGCCCACCTGCGGCATCTGATCGCACCCGGACAGCGATCGGGCCGGTTCCGCCGCATACGTGCGGAGCCCGGCCCGTCGCGACTGTCGTCATTCAGCCGATCACGTCGTCGGCGGCGTCACTCACGGAACGCGTCCTTGGTCTTCTCCTTCGCCTGACGGAGGTCGCCCTTCGCCTTCTTCGTCCGCCCCTCGGTCGTCATGCTCTCGTTGCCCACCGCGCGGGCGGCCGTCTCCTTGACCTTGCCCTTGGCCTGCTCCATCTTCGCCTTGGCCTTCTGGTTGCGCGCCACGCTCGCTCACTCCCCACGGTTCACTTTCGGGGTCACAGCACCGGGTGACCCCATACGTGGCACACCAAACCCGGGCCCGGCAGGACGCGCGGCCGTCAGATCTCCCGGGGCCGCAGCGGGCGCACCGCCGGGCCCTGCACGACACTGCCGTCGGGCGCGAAGCGTGAGCCGTGGCAGGGGCACTCCCAGGCGCCCTCGGCCTGGTTGAAGGCGACCAGACAGCCCATGTGGGTGCAGCGCGCGGCGACGGCGTGCAGCCGGCCCTGCTCGTCGCGGTGGACCGCCACGTGCCGGCCGCCGATCGGGACGACGACGCCCTCCCCGGGCGCGAGGTCGTCGACGGGCGCGCGCGAGCCGGGCGGCAGCGACGGCAGCCGGTCGCCGACGAAGTGCCGGGCCACCGTGGCCTGGTGCTTGAGGAACCGTCCGCCCTCGCGGACGACGGAGGCGATACGGCGCGGGTCGTACAGGCCGCTCCAGGGGCTCTCCCGCCCGGTGATCAGATCGCAGAGCAGCCGCCCGGCCATGATCCCGCCGGTCATCCCCCAGCCGCCGAAGCCGGTGGCCACGTAGACGTGGCGGGCACCGGGGTGCAGGAGGCCGACGAGCGGCACCGAGTCCGTGGAGTCGTTGTCCTGGGTGGCCCACCGGTGGGTGATGTGCAGATCGCCGAAGTGGCGCAGGGCCCAGCCGGTGAGGGTGGCGAACCGCTCCTCCACGTCGCGGCCGGTGCCCGGGGGGAAGTGCTCACCGGTCACGATGAGCAGGCGCCGCCCGTCCTCGTAGGGCGCGGTCCGCACCGAGCGGGTCCGGTGCTCCGGCGTGATGTACATGCCGTCGGGCGCCTGTGCCGCGTCGACGGGGGCGGCGACCACCAGCTCCCGGCGCGGGGTGAGGCGGGTGAACAGGAGGGCCCGGTCGAAGATCGGATAGTGGGTGGCGACGACGACGTCCCGCGCGGTAACGCGCACCCCCTGCTCCGTGGTCAGCACGCAGGGCTCCCCCTCGGTGAGTCCCACCACGCGGGTGCCCTCGTACAGCCGGCCGCCGCCGCGGCGCAGGCTGTCGGCCAGCGCCAGCAGGTACTTGCGGGGATGGAACTGGGCCTGCTCGGTGACCCGGACGGCGCCCGCCACGGGGAACGGCAGGTCCGTCTCGGTCGTGAACTCGGCGGGCAGCCCCGCCTCCCGCGCGGCCTCCGCCTCGGCCCGCACCTCGGGGACGCGGTGGCGGCCCTGCACGTAGGTGTACGCGGCGGTGTCCTCCCAGTCGCAGTCGACGCCCAGTTCGTGGGCGGTCTCGGCGGCATGGCGGATCGCCTCCAGCTGGGAGCGGGCGTACAGCCGGGCCCCCTCCGCGCCGCGGCTGCGGCGCAGACGGTCGTAGATCAGAGTGTGCTGGGCGGTGACCTTCGCGGTGGTGTGCCCGGTGACACCGGCCGCGATCCGGTCGGCCTCCAGCACCGCGACCCCGCGCCCGCGCCGGACCAGCTCCCACGCCGTGCTGAGGCCCGCGATCCCCGCCCCGACGACCGCCACGTCGACCGTGAGATCACCCTCCGGCGCGGGGGCCGGCTCACCGGGCGGCAGCGTCTGCAGCCAGTACGACCCGTAGGTCCCCACCTGTCCGCTCATGCGCGCCGAGTGCCCACGCGCGGGGCGATCACACGGGGACGGGACGGGGTGCGCCTGACGGGTTGCCGCGACACGCCCCACTCCGGCCGGTGCCCGGCGCTCGCCGGCACGGCGGGAGTCTGGGAGGCGACCGGCCCGGGGATCTTCGCCTCGGCGGGCGCGAGCGGCTGCTCCTCGTCCCGCTTCGGGTCGAACTCGGCGGTGGCGATGTAGGCGGGAGGCGGGCCGGACAGGTCGGCGGCCCGCGCGGGGGCGGCGTACGGCGTGGCGGGCGGGGAGCCCGGAGAGTGCCCAGGACGCGCCACCGGCTCCCTGCGCCGCGCCGCCGAGCATCTCCACCTCCGCCGAGGAACTCACCCGTTCCGGCGCAGTCGCCAGACGTTGTCCTCGCGGTGGCCCTCGACGCCGTCCGGGGAGACGCTGGGCTTGCGGACGGTCTCGGCGGTGACCAGGGTCCACTCCCCCTCGGGCAGGGCGAGTTCGGCCGGCAGGCCGTCCAGGGTGGGGAACTCGCCGTCGAAGGGCGGCTCGTGCTGCCAGGTCGGCCACGTGGCGTGCAGGCCGATCAGCAGGGTGCCGTGCGGTGCGACGGCCGCGGCGGCGCGGCGCAGGATCCCGTACAGGTCGAGGTCGACCGGGGACTGCAGGTAGTGGGCGCTGACCAGGTCGAAGGTGCCGTCGGGGAAGGTGCGGCCCAACTCGTGGCGTTCCCAGGCGATCCGCTCGCCGACGCCGGCCTCGGCGGCGTGCCGGGCGGCGCGTTCCAGGGCGGTGGCCGCGATGTCGACCGCAGTGACCCGCCAGCCGCGGGACGCCAGCCAGACGGCGTCCGCGCCCTCCCCGCAGCCGAGGTCGAGGGCGGTGCCCGGGGTCAGGTCGCTCGCCTCCCGGACCAGCAGCGGGTTGGGACGGCCGCTCCAGACGCGGTCGTTGGCGCGGTAGAAGCCCTCCCAGAAGTCGGCGGGTCGGTCCGGCGCGGGGGTGTGCGTCATGGTGTGTCCTCCTGTGTTCGGGTACGGACTTCCGTGTCAGGTACGGACGTCCGTGTCGCGTACGGCTCTCTGTCTCGCGTATGGCCCTCTGTGTCGCGTACGGCCCTGCACCACCGAGCGTGGATCGGCTCCGGGCGTGCGGCAAACATCCTTGCCGGTTCGGCAAATCCGGGGCGGGTCCGGTCGTACTCTGGTGGCCGTGCGTGAAGTGGACAGGACGTTCCGTCCGGCGGCGGTGGCGGCGCGGTGCACCGGGCGGCGGGTGACCGGGGTGCGACAGGTGTCCGGGGCGCTCGCCGAGGTCACCCTGCGCGGCGGCCCGGTGGTGATGGTGAAGCACCAGGAGGCGCCCGGCGGGGTGCGCGCCGAGGCCGCGGGGCTGCGGTGGCTGGCGGAGGCCGGCGCGGTGCCGGTGCCCGCCGTACACGGGCACGAGGGGCCGTGGCTCGTCCTCGACCGGGTACCGGCCGGGCGGCCCGACGCGGAGGCGGCGGTGCGGTTCGGGCGGGAGCTGGCCGCGCTGCACGCCGCGGGCGCGCCCGCGTTCGGGGCACCGCCGCCGGGCGGGCCCGAGGACGCCGCGATCGGGCTGGCCCCGATGCGCAACGTCACCGGCGACGACTGGCCCCGCTGGTACGCCGAGCACCGCGTGCTGCCGTATCTGCGCCGCGCCGTCGACGAGGGCATCCTGCGCCCCGAGGAGGCCGGGGTGGTCGAGCGGGTCTGCGGGCGGCTCCCGGAGCTGGCCGGGCCCGAGGAGCCGCCCGCCCGGCTGCACGGCGATCTGTGGAACGGCAACGTCCTGTGGGGCGCCGACGGACGGGCCTGGCTGATCGACCCGGCCGCGCACGGCGGACATCGCGAGACCGACCTGGCCATGCTCCGGCTCTTCGGCTGCCCGCACCTCGACCGGATCCTGGACGGCTACCAGGAGGCCGCCCCGCTCGCCGACGGCTGGCGGGAACGCGTCGCCCTGCACCAGCTCTTCCCGCTGCTCGTCCATGTGGTGCTGTTCGGGCGGTCGTACGCCGCTCAGGCCGTTGAGGCAGCGCGCACCGCCCTGGCCGCCCGCTGACCCCGCGGCCGCCCCCTGGCCGCGGCTGTCGGTCCCCTCGGATACAGTGACGCGCCACTGGTGAGAGGAGACAGGACAGTGCAGGTCAGGGTGGGGAAGGCGGGGCGGGCCATGGCCCATGCCGCCGTGGTGGCCATGGTGCTGACGGGGTGTGCGGAATCCGGCGGGTCGGACGCGAAGGCGTCGGCGAGCGCGTCGCCCGGTGCCTCGGGGGACGCGGACCCGGCGGTCGCCGAGCGGGGCGGGACCCTAGGCGCCGCGGGCTCCGCCTGCGAGCTGCCGGTCACCTTCGACCTCGCCGAGGACTGGGAGGCGGAGGCGATCGACACCGCCGCGGCCGAGTCCCAGGTCGACGAACTGGAGGAGAAGAGCTCGGACGACCCGGAGAGCCTGGAGAAGGAACTGGCCGCCGAGATCGCCGACTCGCTGCTCCGCCAGGGACCGGTCGTCGCCGCCTGCGAGGTGGACGCCAAGCCCGCCGGGCACATCGGCTTCCTGCGCGTCTTCACCGGCGAGCCGGGCGACGACGACGCGCGGACCGTCCTGGAGGCCTTCGTGACCGCCGAGGCCAGTGACGAGGTCAGCCTCGACCAGCAGCGCTACCGCACCTTCCGGTCGGGCGACCTGACCGGGGTCGAGGTGTCGTACCTGCGCACGAGCGCGATCCTTGAGGAGACGCAGAAGCAGCGCGCGCTCGCCGTCACCACGGCGGACGGGCCGGTCGTCCTGCACCTCGGCGGGCTGGACGACGAGGAGCACGCGGGGATGCTTCCGGCGTTCGAACTCGCCAAGCGGACCCTGCGCAGCTCCTGACCGCCGCCCCCGGGGCGCGGGCACGCGGGCGTACGCCCGCGTGCGGGCGGCGGGCGTCCGGGCGCATCCTTGCTGTGTCGCCTGCGCGACGGCACGCTCGGACGGGGATAGGACCGATGACTGGGAGCGGCGAGGCCCGAAGCGGGACACATGCACGGCTGTCCGCGCTGCTCACCGACGCCGCGGTGGAGGCGACCGGCGCCGCCGAAGCCCGGGCCGCCGGAGTCTACGTCCGGTCCTCGACGCCCGGAGTGCTGCGGCTGGCGGCCCTGGCGGGGCTGCCGGGCGTGCTGTTCCGGCCCTGGTGGCGGGTGCACGTGGACCGGCGCTTCCCGGTCGCCGACACCTACCGGCTCGGCGTGCAGGTGGTGCTGCCGAACGCCACGGAGACCATGCGCCGGTACCCGCAGTTCGCCGCCGCTCTGCCGTTCCCCATCGGGTCGATCTGTGTGCCGCTGTCCCGCGGGGGCGAGACGTTCGGGGTGCTGACCGTGCTGCGGCCGGCCACGCCGGAGGCCGCGGAGATGCTGCCCGCCCGAGACCGGCTGGCCGAGCTGGCCGAGGAGCTGGGCGCCGCGGTGGGCCGTCCGCAGACCGACGGGCCGACTCTGACCTGGGACGAGGAGCCGGTGTGCGTCGCGCCGCCGACCACCCGCCCGGCGTCGGTGCGGGTCGGCCGGTTCTCCTGGGATCCGGCGGCGGACGTCGCCACCGGCGACGACACCGTGCGCGTGCTCCTGGGGCTGTCCCCCGACGACCTGCCGGGCAGCGCCCGCGCTCTCGTGCGGACGCTGACCAAGCGGGACGCGCACCGGCTGCTGGAGCTGCTGCGGGACACGGCCGGCGGCGGTCCCCGCCTGGAGGAGCCGCTGTACGTGCACACCGCCGACGGCGCCGCGCTGCGGGTCGAGCTGTGGACGCCGTCCTGCGTCGAGGGCATCGTCCTCGACGCGGGCTCGGTGGCCGACGCGGCGGCCGACCAGCTGCCGCAGGGACTGTTCTCCCTCGACCGCCTGGGGCGGATCGTGCACGCCAATCCGCACGCCGCCCGGCTGCTGGGCGAACCGCGGGCCCGGTTCCTCGGGCGGCCCCTGTGGGAGGGCGTGCCGTGGCTCGGCCAGCCCGCCTTCGAGGACCATCTGCGGGCGGCCCTGCTCGCCCCCGACCCGGTGCACTTCCACGTCCGTCGGCCGCCGCCCGAGAGCCGGGAGAGCGCGCCGGAAGCGCACCGGCCGGGCGAGCCGTTCCGGCCGGGCGAGGGCGACTGGCTGGCCGTCTCCGTCCATCCCGGCGCCGATGTGCTGACCTGCACCGTGGCCCGGTCCACGGGCGGCGGGGACGCCGCCGCGCCACCGGAGGCCGGGACGGCGGGGCCGGAGGGGAGGGCGGGGGCGGGGGCGGCCCAGGCGTCCCCGGTGTACCGGCCGATCGTGCTCGCGCTGGCGCTGACCGAGGCGGTCACCGCCCGGCAGGTGTCGGCGGTGGTCATGCAGGAGCTGCTGCCCGCCTTCGGCGGCCGCCGGCTCGCCATCTATCTGCTCCAGGACCGGCATCTGTACCTGGCCTGGGAGACCGGCTTCCCGCCCGGGTTCCTCGCGCCCTTCCAGGGCGTCGGCCTCGACGCCCGGCTGCCCGGCGTGGAGACGCTGACCACCGGCCAGCCGCTGTTCTTCGACTCGATGGAGCAGCTGGCGGCGGCCTACCCCGGCATTCCGCTGGACGCGACGGAGGGGTCCCGCGCCTTCCTGCCCCTGATCGCCTCGGGGCGGCCGGTCGGCTCCTGCATCCTCGGCTTCGACCGGGCGCGCAGCTTCGGCACCGAGGAGCGCACGGTGCTGACCGCGCTGGCCGGGGTGATCGCGCACGCGATGGAGAAGGCCCAGCGCTACGAGACCGAGGCCGCGCTCGCCCGCGGCCTGCAACGGGCGCTGCTCCCCCGCCGGCTGTCGGTCCACCCCCGGGTGGAGGCCGCGGGCCGCTATCTTCCGGGCACCCAGGGGATGGACGTCGGCGGGGACTGGTACGACGTCGTCGAGGCCGGCGACGGGGTGGCCCTGGTGATCGGCGACGTCCAGGGGCACGGCGTACAGGCGGCTGCCACGATGGGTCAGCTGCGCAGCGCCGTGCGGGCGTTCGCGCTGGACGACCGTCCGCCGGACGAGGTGCTGAGCGGCACCAACCGGCTGCTGATCGACCTGGATCCGGGCCAGTTCGCCACGTGCTGCTATGTGCGTCTCGACCCGCTCACGGGCGTCGCCCGGATCGTCCGGGCGGGCCATCCGCCGCCGCTGCTGCGTCACCCGGACGGCCGCACCCATGTGCTGGACCTGCCCGGCGGGGTGGTGCTCGGGGTGGACGCGCACGCCGACTACCCGGTGTCGGAGCTGCCGGTGGCGCCCGGCGCGCTGCTGGCCTTGTACACGGACGGACTCGTGGAGCGGCCCGGCGGCGACATCGACGACGGCATCGCCGCGCTGCGGCTGGCCCTGGCGAAGGCCGGTACGCCGCCACTGCGGTCGGGCGGGCGCTGGCTCGCGGGGGTCGCCGACCGGCTCACCGCGGCCGCCCGGCACGCCGTCGACCGACCGGACGACATCGCACTGCTGCTCGCCTGCCGGCGTGGCGAGCCCGGGCCCACCGGATGAAACGCGACCGTACGACACCGGATGAACCCGACCGTACGACGGCCCCGGGTGACGCCCTCGCCTCCCGGGGCCGGGGAGTGTAGACAGGGCACATGGTCCGACATTTGGGTCGATCCCGGGCTCGGTCCACCGGACCGCCCGGCACCGCGCGTTCCCGGCGTGTGCCGCCGGCAGCCCTCGAGGACGGTCGCGGGCCGCGGCGGCGCGCGGACCGGCGCGGCCCGGCGAGCGGACTGCGGCCGGTGCTGAGCGGGCGCACTGTCGCCGGGCAGGTGTTCGTGCTCCAGGTGGTCGTCGTGCTGGTGCTGGTCGCCGCCGCGGTGGTGGCGCTGGTGCTCCAGGCGCGGTACGACAGCACGCAGGAGGCCCGCAACCGGTCGCTGGCCGTCGCCGAGACCTTCGCCGAGGCGCCGGGCACCCTGGAGGCGCTCGGCAGCCCGGATCCCACGGCGGTGCTCCAGCCGCGGGCGGAGGCGGCGCGCGAGGCGACGGGCGTGGACTTCATCGTCGTCACGAACACCGAGGGCATCCGCTACACCCATCCCCTGCCCGACCGCATCGGCAAGAAGTTCGTCGGAAACCTCGAGCCCGCGCTCGCCGGGCAGCCGGTGACCGAGGAGATCGAGGGGACGATCGGGCGGCTGGTGCAGGCCAACGTGCCCATCCAGGAGCCGGACGGGACGGTGGTCGGCGTGGTGTCGGCCGGAATCACCACCGAGCACGTGGGCGGCGCCGCCGACCGGCAGCTGCCGCTGGTGCTGACCGCCGGGGCGGTGGGGCTCGCGGTGGCCACGGCGGGCACCGCGCTGGTGAGCCGGCGGCTGCTGCGGCAGACCCGCGGGCTGGGGCCGCGCGAGATGACCCGGATGTACGAGCACCACGACGCGGTGCTGCACGCCGTCCGCGAGGGCGTGCTGATCGTGGACGGCGACGGCGCACTGCTGCTCGCCAACGACGAGGCGCGCCGGCTGCTGGATCTGCCGGCCGATGCCGAGGGCCGGCACGTCCGCGAGCTGGGCCTCGATCCGTCCACCTCCGAGTTGCTGGCCTCCCGCCGGGTCGCCACGGACGAGGTGCGGCTGGTGAAGGACCGGCTGCTGGCGATCAACCAGCGGCCCACGGACCTGGCGGGCGGCCCGCCGGGCAGTGTGGCGACGCTGCGCGACTCCACCGAGCTGCGTGCCCTGTCGGGCCGGGCGGAGGTGGCGCGGGAACGCCTCGACATGCTGTACGCGGCGGGTGTGGGCATCGGCACGAGCCTGGACGTGACCCGGACGGCGGAGGAGCTGACGGAGCTGGCCGTGCCCCGCTTCGCGGACTTCGTCACCGTGGACCTGTTCGACGCGGTGCTCGCCGGGGAGCCGCCGCAGGCCGGCCCGGAGCTGCGCCGTACGGCCTTCGGCGGGATCCGGCGGGATCCGCCGCTGTACCCGGTGGGCCAGCGGATCCACTTCGTGCCCTCCTCGCCGCAGGCGCGCAGCCTGCGCACCGGGCAGGCCATCCTGGAGCCCCGGCTGACCGAGGCACCGGGCTGGCAGGCGCAGGACCTGGAACGCACCGCGCAGGTGCTCGAGTACGGCATCCACTCCCTGATCACCGCGCCGCTGCGGGCCGGGTCGCTGGTCCTGGGCCTGGCCAACTTCTGGCGTGCGCGTGAGCAGGAGCCGTTCGACGCGGAGGATCTGGCGCTCGCGGAGGAACTGGTGGCGCGGGCCGCGGTCTCCATCGACAACGCCCGCCGCTACACCCGCGAGCACACCATGGCGGTGACCCTCCAGCGCAGTCTGCTGCCGCGCAGCCTGCCCGAGCAGAACGCGCTGGACGTCGCCTACCGGTATCTGCCGGCGCAGGCCGGGGTCGGCGGCGACTGGTTCGACGTGCTGCCGCTGTCCGGGGCCCGGGTCGCCCTGGTGGTCGGCGACGTCGTGGGGCACGGCCTGCACGCGGCGGCGACGATGGGCCGGCTGCGGACCGCCGTGCACAACTTCACGGCGCTGGACCTGGCGCCCGACGAACTGCTGACGCTGCTCGACGAGATGGTCGCCCGGATCGACCAGCACGAGGCCGAGGAGGGCGGCAGCGACCCGGTCACGGGCGCGACCTGTCTGTACGCGATCTACGATCCGGTCTCCCGGCGCTGCGCGATCGCCCGTGCGGGGCACCCGCCGCCCGCCGTGGTGCGGCCGGACGGCGCGGTGGAGTTCCCCGAGGTGCCCGCCGGTCCCCCGCTGGGCCTGGGCGGGCTGCCGTTCGAGATGGCCGATCTGGAGCTGGCGGAGGGCAGCCGGCTGGTGCTGTACACGGACGGGCTGGTGGAGGACCGCAGCCGGGACATCGACGTCGGCCTGGGTCTGCTGCGCGAGGCGCTGGAGCAGGCCGGTCCGTCGCCGGAGGACACCTGCCGGGCGGTGGTGGACGCGCGGCTGCCGGCCCGGCCGAGCGACGACATCGCCCTGATCGTGGCCCGCACCCGCGCACTGGGCTCCGACCGGGTCGCCGCCTGGGACGTGCCGTCCGATCCGGCGGCCGTGGCGGAGGTACGCTCCTCGGTCACCCGGCGGCTGGCCGAGTGGGGCCTGGAGGAACTGGCGTTCACCACGGAGCTGGTGCTCAGCGAGCTGGTCACCAACGCGATCCGCTACGGCGGCGCCCCGATCCGGGTGCGGGTGCTGCGCGACCGCAGCCTGATCTGCGAGGTCTTCGACAGCAGCAGCACGGCTCCGCATCTGCGCTACGCGGCCATGACGGACGAGGGCGGCCGCGGTCTGTTCCTCGTCGCCCAGCTCGCGGAGCGCTGGGGCACCCGCTATCTGCCGGGCGGCAAGGTGATCTGGGCGGAGCAGCCGCTGCCGTGAGCCGGCCGGACCGTGGCGTCAGTCGCGGTCCATCCGGTGCACGAACCAGCCACCGGCCACCAGGAACAGCAGCCACATGCCGGCGGCGGCGACCGGCCCGCCGAGCAGGTAGCCGTAGCCGACGGCCGGGATGGTGGCGATCATGGCGGTCCAGGCGAGGGCGCTCCAGGCACCGAACGCGTCGGGCAGCTCGCGCGCGCCGCGGCGCAGCAGCAGGACGCCGGTCCCGATGCCGTAGAGCCCCGCCCCGACCAGGGCGAGAGCGAAGGCGGTGGCGTGCTCGGAACGTTCGCGCGGTGTGCCGGCGGTGTCCTGGCGGACGCCCTGCCACGCGATTCCGGTCACCTCCCCCCGCCACAGCGTCACGTCGATCCGGGCGCCGGTGCTCAGCCGCGCAAGCAGGGGTTCGGGGCTCCTCAGGACGACCTCGGCGGGCAGCCGCCCGGACGCCTCGAGCCGCAGCACGTGCCGGCCGTCCGCGCTGCGGGTGTCCCGTACGGTCGCCGGGAGCGTGCGCAGGCAGTCGTCGCCGTCGCCGGCGCACGGCTCGGCCGCGCGGAACTCCCGCACGGTGTCCGCCGCCCGGGTCACCTCGGCCATCAGCGCCGCTCCGGCCGCCAGGAGAGCGACCCCGGCCAGCAGGGCGCCGACCGCCCAGATCCGCCGCCATCGAAGTCGGCTGCGGCGCCGCAGCTCCGCCGACGTCACTCCCGTACGCCGCCTGCGCTCCGCCGCCAGCCGGGAGCGGCGTGCGGCGCGCACCCGGGCGGTCCGCCTGCGGATCTCCCTCCTGCGCTCCGCGTCGCTCGGTGTCCCCTGTGGTCCGGCCATCGCCCCGACTCCCCCCGTCGCTCCCCGCGTCCCCCTGTGCGAGTCCCCCTATGAAGGCACGAAGGGAAGCGTTCCGGCCAGTCGGCCGCGCGGCCGGAGGCACGGCGAAGGCCCGGCCCCGGGCGTCGCCGGGATCCGGGCCGGGTGGGGTGAGTGCCCGTCAGCCGCCGCTGAGCCGCGTCCGCAGCAGTTCCTTGCCCAGCTCGGCACCCTTGCGGCTGTCCGACTGTGCCTTGCGGAACAGCTCCGCGACCTCGGTGTCCTTGGCGCGCTCCGCGTCCTGGATGTACGTCTCCAGCCGGAGCGCGTTGTCGAGGCACGCCTCCACGTACCAGATGAGGTTGTAGTCCTTGTCTGCCGTGCCGGTCACACCGCCGGTCTCCGTGCTGCTGGTCACTCGGGCCTCCTCCTTCTGTGCGGTGGTGTCTTCACGCTTGTCGCTGCGGGCCGGGTACCCGTCCTGTCCGGGGACACACGGGCAGGAACGCCCCGTGGGGACACATGTCCCACCGGGCAAGATGTCCCATGGGGACATGACCGGCGTAGCCTCGGAGACATGGAGGCCACGGAGCCCGCGACCGAGGACCGCCGGCGGCGCAGGGCGCGGCGAACCCGCGAGGCGCTGGCCACCGCCGCCCTGGAGCTGATCCTGGAGCGCGGCCTGGCGGCGACCACGGTGGAGGTGATCGCCGAGCGCGCCGACGTCACCCGCCGCACCTTCAGCCGGCACTTCACCGGCAAGGAGGACGCGGCCCTGGACTTCGTCCGGGCCGACGGCGACCGCGTCAACGCCCGCCTGCGCGCCCGCCCCGCCACCGAACCGCCACTGCTCGCCTGCCGGCGGGCGGTGGCGGAGTGGCTCGCCGACCGCGAGGACCCGGCCTGGCACCCACGCCCCCCGATGCGGCGGCTGCTGGCGCTGCTGGACGCGGAACCCGCGCTGTCCGCCGCCTACGAACGCATCCGGGCCGACGCCCGGGAGGACTCCATCCGGATCCTCGCCGAGCGGCTCGGCACCGACGGCCTGCGGGACGTGCGTCCGGCGGTCGTCGTCGACGCCGCCGCCGGTGTCCTCACCGCCGCGCTGCGCCTGTGGGCGCGCCGCTCCGAGGACGACGACCGGGGAGCCGCGGACCTCGCCGCACTGGTGGAGCGGGCCTACGACGCCCTGACCGGAGAGGCAGCGGCCGCGGCCGCCCATCGCACCGTCGAAGAGCGAGAAGCACTCTGAGGACACCCGGGTACGACGCGGGGCTGACGCCGTATCCGTGGAGGCGCGACCGGTCCCCCGTACCGGTCGCGCCGTCCTGCCGAGCCGAAGCTACGTGCCCGGCGGACCGGTTGGGAACCGCGTCGATGCCAGCTCCGGCGGGCGGAGGACTCACCCGTGCACAGGTGAGTCCGGATTGTTCCGGTCCGCCGCGTCCAGAGCGGGCTCGGGGAGGTCGCCGAGCGCCAAGTGGGCGAGGACGACCTCGTACAGGTCATGGCCGCCCGCGAGAAGCTGGCGTTCCAGGACCGGTTCGGCGGCGCGTACGTGCTCGCGGACGGTCTGCGCGTGGACGCCCAGGCACCGGGCGGCGCGTTCGGCGTTGCCGCCGGCGGCGAGCCAGGCGCGCAGGGTGCGACGCAGATCGCGCCCGTCGTCGTCCAGTCGGTCCAGCAGGCCGTGCGCCCAGGTCCGCACCGCCGGTCCGGACAGCAGATCACCGAGGCGCGTGCGGCCCGGGTCGGCGGGCCCGTCGGCGGTGTTCCCCAGCCCGGCCTGGGTGTTGAGGGCCAGGTGGACGGCGGCGCGCGCGGTCAGGTCGGAGAAGTCGGTGCGCAGCAGGGCCTCCACGCGGTCCATGCGGGCGCGGACGGTGTTGCGGCTGACGCCGAGCACCTTCGCCGTGCTGACGGCGGTGAACTCCAGGCCGAGCCGGGTGGTGGCGAGGAGTTCGGCGCGGACGTGGTGGGCGAGGCGGTCCAGGGGGCGCAGCAACGCGAGGGTCCAGTCGCGCAGCGCCCGCGGGTCCATCAGACGTTCGGGGTGGGTGCGTTCGGCGTACACGGCGGCCCGGTCGGGCCGGAACCGCGCGACGGCCAGGGCGCTGACCGCCTGCCCGTAGGCCGCTGCGGTCTGGGCGAGGCTCTGCCGGGCGCTGCCGCCGAGAAAGGTGCCGGGCCGGCGGTCGACCAGCGACCGCAGCTCGTCCGCGGCGGTCTCGCCCGGCATGACGACGATGACATGCCCGTCCTTGGCGGGGCAGCGCACCACCAGGGCCCGCTCCCCGGTGGCGTCCAGGCAGGCGTCGGCGAGCAGGTCCCGCTGCTCGGGGCGGCATTCGGCGACGTACACACAGGCCGTGTCGGTGTCGAGGAGCCCGGGCCACAGGCCCGCGGCGACCCGGCGGGCGGAGACGGTGTCCTCGACCATGAGCAGCTGGAGGATGGCCAGCCGCAGGTCGGACGCGGCCCGTTCGAGCCGGTGTCCGGCGGCGGTGGTCTCGTGGGCGCACAGCAGCAGCTCCAGCACACCGGCGGTGTGCGTGACGATGTCCGCCGTACGCCGGTCGAACGGCGCGGTGCGCGCCACGGTGAGGACGGCCGCCCTCGCCGGCTGGGGCAACGCCACCCGGACCAGGCGCAGATGGCGTCCGTGGTCCTCCAGGGCGGCGGAGGCGATCCGGCCGGCCGCGATGTCCGCGGCGAGCGCCGGGTCCGCCGGGACGGGCCGGCCGGCCAGCGGGGTGCCGGTGGCGTCCTGGAGGCAGACGTCGGCCGCGGCGGCCTCGGCGAGCCAGGCGACGACCCGGCGCGGGTCGCGCGCGGCGGGCCGCAGATGGTCCAGGAGTTGTTCCGCCCAGGTCGGCGCGGCGGTGTGGTCCGCAGTGCCCATGACGGCCCCGTGTTCCCGGCCGGCCATGTCGGCTTCTCCTCGTTCCTCGTCCTGCCCTCGGCTCGTGGGTCGGGACGTTACCTCACCTCCGCCGGGCGCGAGGCGGTCGTCAGCGGGGCGCGGCGGGCGCCGAGTGGAGATGGCGGGTCAGCGACCTCAGGGCTTCCGTGGCGGAGCCCAGGGCATCCAGCTCGGCGTCGGTGAGGGCGGCCAGCGCCTCGCCGAGGTGGGCCTCCTCGAGCTCACGGACCTCGGCGAGCCGGCGCCGGGAGGTCTCGGTGAGGTGGAGGTGGGCGACGCGCTTGTCGGCGCGGTCCTGCCGGCGCTCCAGGAGTCGCTGCTCGGTCATCTGGGAGACCAGCGCACTGACGTTGTTCGGCTTCATCAGCAGGGCCTCGGCGGCCTCCCGCACGGTGCAGCCCTCGTGCTGCGCGACGAAGCGCAGCAGCATCAGCTGGCTCTCCGGCGGCTTGGGGTGCGGGAAGTCCCTGCTGATCCGCCGGTCCAGCGCCCGCAACAGCGCGGGCAGGGAGGCCGCGAGCTCGGCGGCCACGCGGGCGGTGCGCTGCGCGGGTGCGCCGGTGTCGGACATGACGTCCAGGGTAGGTATCGCGTCATACCTACGTCAAAGCGAGACGTCCGCGCCGCCGTTCTGCAAGGGGATCAGCTGGGCGCCGACCAGCCGCAGCTCGTCGAGCATCTTCTTCGCGGAGGCGTCGATCGGCTCGCTGCTGCGGAAGGACCCGTCCTCCTCGATGTGCTGGGCGATGTGGGGGATCGAGACGGCGTCGGCGACCGGCACCATCCGCAGCATCCCGACGACCTGCTTGAGCTGCTGGACCGAGCGCAGTCCGGCCGAGACACCGCCGTACGACACGAAGCTGACGGCCTTGTACCACCACTCGCGGTTGAGGTAGTCGAGGGCGTTCTTCAGGGAGGC
Source organism: Streptomyces sp. NPDC030838 (assembly GCF_055572035.1). Taxonomy (NCBI): domain Bacteria; kingdom Bacillati; phylum Actinomycetota; class Actinomycetes; order Kitasatosporales; family Streptomycetaceae; genus Streptomyces; species Streptomyces sp. NPDC030838. The sequence goes on from NZ_JBVIED010000024.1 coordinate 29,688, forward strand.
CGGGTAGCCGTTGTTGTACTCGGGGGTGACCAGGACGAAGGCGTTGGCGTGCCGCACCCGGGCGCTCCACCGGCGGGTGTGCTCGTGGACGTAGTGGCCGGTCACCGGGTGGTGCGGCTCGTTGAAGAGCGGCAGATCGATCTCGGCCAGGTCGACGACGTCGATCTCGAAACCACCGTGGGCGCGGGCCGCCCCGGCGACCCACGCGCCCACCGCGGCACCCACCCGGGAGGGCCGGGTGCTGGCCACGATGATCTGCAGGACGGGCTGGGACACGAGGACTCCGTATCTGTGTCGGCACGGGTGGTCGGGGTGGTCGGGGTGGTCGTGGTGGTCGTGGTCGGGGTGCCGGCTCGGACGGCGTGGGTGCTGCGGGCAGCCCTCGGCACCACGTTCCTCCATGACACTCGAGTCACGGTGGAATCGCCCCGGCGAACCACCACGCATACACGGACTTCGTGCAGTCGACGCAGCCGGGACCCGTGCGCTGCCTGCCCGGCCCGCCGCGCCCGACGGCATAAGCTCGGCGGATGGCGAAGTACTACGACGTGCACCCCGACAACCCCCAGCCGCGCACCATCGCGCAGATCGCCGACAGCGTCCGTGCCGGTGCGCTCATCGCGTACCCGACGGACTCCTGCTACGCGCTGGGCTGCCGGATCGGCAGCCGGGACGGGGTGGACCGGATCCGTTCCATCCGCCGGCTGGACGACCGGCACCACTTCACCCTGGTGTGCGAGGACTTCGCACAGCTCGGTCAGTTCGTACGGGTCGACAACGACGTCTTCCGGGCCGTCAAGGCGTCCACCCCCGGCGGTTACACCTTCATCCTGCCCGCGACGAAGGAGGTGCCGCGCGCCCTGATGCACCCGAAGAAGAAGACCGTCGGGGTGCGCATCCCCGACCATGTCGTCACCCAGGCGCTCCTCGCCGAACTCGGCGAACCGCTGCTGTCCAGCACGCTGCTGCTGCCCGACGAGGACGAGCCGTTGACCCAGGGCTGGGAGATCAAGGACCGGCTCGACCACGTGGTGGACGCGGTGGTCGACTCCGGCGAATGCGGCACCGAGCCGACGACGGTCATCGACTTCTCCGGCGGCGAGGTGGAGATCGTCCGGCGGGGAGCGGGCGACACCAGCCGGTTCGAGTAGCCGCGGGGGCGGCCGCCGGGGCGCGGACCTCGCATGCCACGATGGCCGCCACGGGCCCGTCGGGCCGACGGTCCCTCTTCGCGTACGACAGAGAGGCGAACCCCGATCATGACCGCCGTACAGGGAACAGCCGTCGACGTCCCCACCGAGGACGGCACCGCCGACGCCTACCTCGTCCACCCCGAGGACGGCGGCCCCCGTCCGGCCGTGCTGCTCTTCATGGACGCCTTCGGGCTGCGTCCCGGCCTCCGGTCGATCGCCGACCGGCTGGCCGCCGCCGGGTACACGGTCCTCGTGCCGAACGTGTTCCACCGCACGGGGCGGGCCCCGGTGGTGGAGCTGCCCGAGTTCATCGACGACGAGGCGCGCCCGGAGCTGTTCCGGCACCTGGGCCCGCTCGTGCACGGGCTCACGCCCGAGTCCGCGATGCGGGACGCGGGCGCCTGGCTGCGGTACCTCGCCGGCTGCCCGGCGGCGGCGGACGGGCCGGTGGCGCTGGTCGGTTACTGCATGGGCGCCCGGCTCGCCCTGCACACCGCGGGCACCTACCCGGACCGGGTCGCGGCGGTCGCCGGGTTCCACGGCTCGCGGCTCGCGACGCAGACGCCGGACAGCCCGCATCTGCTCGCCCACCGCATCACCGCCGAGCTGTACTTCGGGCAGGCCGAGAACGACTCCGCGGAGGAGCTCGCGCTGCTGGAGAAGGCGCTGACGGAGGCGGGAGTCCGGCACCGCTGCGAGGTCTACCCGGGCACGGAGCACGGCTTCACCCAGGCCGACACGTCCGCGTACCACGCGGAGGGCGACCGGCGGCACTGGGCGGCGGTGCTGGATCTGCTGGACCGTACGTTCTGACGCATCCTCACCTTTCCCCACCTCTCCCATTGACATGAGCGTGACGCAGCGGGAGTCTGAGAGCGCTCTCAACGACTGGTACGGGCCAACCGCGCCGGTTCGGTGGTTCGTCCGTGCCGGTCTCCCCCCACACACCGAGCGCCCCCCACAGCGCTCCCCGCACGGAGGTGAGGCATGCTCGCGTCCCTCAGACACCGCCGGCCGGCGGCCCTGGCCGTCGCCGCCGCCCTGCTCGGCGCCCTGCTCACCCTGAGCACACCGCCGGCCGCCGACGCCGCGGTACCCGCCACCATCCCGCTGAAGATCACCAACAACTCGGGGCGCGGCGACCCGGTCCACGTCTACGTCCTCGGCACCTCACTGACGACCGGTCAGCAGGGGTGGGCCGACGCCGCCGGCACCTTCCACCCGTGGCCCGCCGGCGGCGTCCCGCCGGTCCCGGCCCCGGACGCCTCGATCCCCGGCCCCGCCGCCGGACAGTCCACGACGATCCGGATCCCGGAACTCTCCGGCCGGATCTACTTCTCCTACGGCCGCAAGCTCGACTTCCGGCTCGCCACCGGCGGCCTGGTGCAGCCCGCCGTGCAGAACCCGAGCGACCCCAACCACGACATCCTCTTCAACTGGTCCGAGTACACCCTGAACGACTCCGGGCTGTGGCTCAACAGCACCCAGGTCGACATGTTCTCCGCGCCGTACGCGGTCGGCGTGCAGCGCCCCGACGGGACCACCGCGAGCACCGGACGGCTCAAGGCGGGCGGCTACAACGGGGTGTTCGCCGCACTGCGCGCCCAACCGGGCGGCTGGGGCGGGCTGGTGCAGACCCGGTCCGACGGGACGGTGCTGCGGGCGCTCTCCCCGGCGCACGGAGTCGGCACCGGCAGGATGCCGGCGTCCGTGATGAACGACTACATCGACCGCGTATGGCAGAAGTACGCGACGACGACGCTGACCGTCACCCCCTTCGCCGACCGGCCGCAGACCAAGTACCAGGGCCGGGTGTCCGGCGGCGTGCTGCGCTTCACCAACACCGCCGGGTCGGTCGTGACCAGCTTCCAGAAGCCGGACGCCGACAGCGTCTTCGGCTGTCACAAGCTCCTCGACGCACCCAACGACGAGGTGCGCGGGCCGATCTCCCGCACGCTGTGCGCGGGCTTCAACCGGTCCACGCTGCTGGTCAACCCGAACCAGCCGGACACGTCCTCCGCCGCGTTCTACCGGGACGCGGTGACCAACCACTACGCGCGGATCATCCATGAGCGGATGGCCGACGGGAAGGCCTACGCGTTCGCCTTCGACGACGTCGGCCACCACGAGTCGCTCGTCCACGACGGCGATCCGCGCCAGGCGTATCTGACGCTCGATCCGTTCAGCTGAGCAACTCGGCGCGGCATGGCGCGAGATGGGGCCGAGACCACCGTCCGGGGCCCCTCTCGCGCCGTTTTCGATCATCATTACGATGCACTGGTGTCTGACTCCTCACGTGATACCGCCGAGGGCGCCGGCTGGGGCGCGCCCGAACCCGGCGACTACCGGCACCTGGTCCCGGCCGCCCGGGGCAGGAAGCTGTCGTGGCTCGACCCCCGGACGCTGTGGCTCGCCCGCAACGGCATGCTGGCGTCCTGGTTCGGGGACCCCACGGGCCGTACCCGCAGCCGCTGGGTGGCACAGCAGGCGGCGGCCGGGGCGCCCGCGGACAAGGTGATCCGGCGCTCCGACCCGGACCGCTTCGCGTTCCTGGTGGCCGGGGACACGGGCGAGGGCGGTGACCCGCAGTACGCGGTGGTGCCGGGCCTGTTGCGGGTGGGGCAGGACACCCAGTTCATGATCATCGCGAGTGATGTCATCTACCCCGTGGGCGCCACGGACGACTACGGCGACAAGTTCTTCCGCCCGTACCAGGACTATCCGGCGCCGATCTACGCCGTCCCCGGGAACCACGACTGGTACGAGGATCTGCACGGCTTCATGCGCGTCTTCTGCGACGACGCGCCGCCGCTGCCGCCCGCGCCCCGGCCGCGCCCGCTGACCCGGGCCTGGCTGCGCGACCGGCTGTGGCACCGGCCCGGCGCGGTCGACGAGGCGGGTTTCGCCCAGGCCTGCAAGCTGCGCTCCGCGCCCGATCAGCTGTCCGTTCAGCCGGGCCCGTACTGGGCGATCGACGCCGGGCCGATCCGGATCGTGGGCATCGACACCGGGCTGCTCGGCACCCTCGACGCCGAACAGGGCGCCTGGCTCCGCGAGGTGTCCCGCGACCCGCGCCCGAAGATCCTGATCACCGGGCGGCCGCTGTACGCCGACGGCGTGCCCCGCCCGACCCCCATCGAGGGCGGCGGCACGGTCGACGACATCGTCCGCGACCCCGCGCACCGCTATGTCGCGGCGATCGGCGGCGACATCCACAACTACCAGCGCTATCCGATACGGGTGGACGGGGACCGCACCATCCAGTACGTCGTCGCGGGCGGCGGCGGGGCGTTCACGCACGCCACCCACACCATCCCCCCGGTCCAGGTGGCCGGCCTGACGGAGGACGACTTCCGCTGCTATCCACTGCGCGGCGACTCCCTGGCCTTCTACAGCCGGATCTACGCCCGCCGCACCCGGCTGCGGCGCTTCTTCACCCTCACCGAAGCGGAGGCCGCGGCCGTCGTCGCCGAACGTCTCGAGGGCCGGCCCGCCCGTGCCCCCGGCGCGCCGGCCCTCGTCACCCGCCGCACCCGCCTGGTCGCCGCCCTGCTCGGCACCGGCCGCCGACCGGGCCGCTTCCGCCTCCCCGCACGCAAGCTCTACACCGGCCTGCTCTCCCCCTCCTGCGCCACCCACACCCCACCCTTCTTCAAGTCCTTCCTCCGGATCGACGTCACCCCCGACACCCTCCGCCTGCGCTGCCACGCCGCGACAGGCCACCGCGCCCAGGAACTCGACCCACCGGTGGAGGACGAGGTGACCATCCCGCTGACCTGAATCCGCCTGGCCGTGCCCGTCCCTGCTGATCGACGCCCGCAAGCAGGATCCGGCCGGCGCGGGCCACCGTCCGCTCGCCCTCCAACGTGCCTGCTTCGAGCAGTACGCCGCCGAACTGCGGGCCGCCCGCCCGGACTGGCCGGACGAGCGGGTCCGCACGGCGGCGAGCCGTTATGCGTCGCCGCCCGGTATCGCACCGCACAGCGCCGGTGCCGCCGTGGACCTCACCCTCGCTGACGCCGACGCCGACGGCACCGAACTCGACCTCGGGACCCGGGTCAACGCGAGCCCCGAGGAGAGCGACGGGGGCCTGCTACACCCGGGCCGCGGACATCGGCCCCCGGGCCGCCGAGCTCCGGGCGGTGCTCGGCGCCGCCCTGACCGTGGCCGGGCTGGTCAACTACCCCACGGAGTGGTGGCACTGGTCGTACGGCGACCGGTACTGGGCGCCGGCGACGGGCGCCGAGGCCGCGCTCTACGGCCCGCGCCCGGGCCCGTAGGCGGGCGGTGGCTCAGAGGGTGAACTCCCGGATCACCGTGTTCCGGAACACCGCCCGGCCGTCGATGGTGAACAGTGCCAGCCGGTTGTCGATGAGGTACGGGAACACCTCGGAGGTGTGCACATACCGGCCGTCGTCCACGAACATCTCGACCGACGTACGGTCCACGAGGATCCGCAGCCGCACCCGCCGCGCCGACGGGTCGAACGGGCTCTTGCTCTCCTGCCAGCGCCCCGACGCGTCGGGGTTCACGGTGGGCCGGCGGTTGAGGAAGGCGTAGTCGTTGTAGACCCCGGCGTCGATGTGCCGCACGCCGTCGGGGGAACGGCGCAGCTGGAAGCCGGCGCCGGTGACCTGGTCCCAGGTGATCTCGCAGGTCAGCTCGTAGGCCGTGCCCCGGTAGTCGAGGACGCGGCTGCCCTCGACCTCGAGGTCGCCGAGGTGCACCGTGCGGGAGACGTACCGGTCCAGGGCGGCGACCGGACGGGAGGCGAGGTAGTAGGTGCCGGAGGCGGCGCGCTTGAGGGTCACCTCGCGGACGACGGAGTCGGTGCCGTTGAAGCCGTCGGTGTCGATGGTGGGCGTGGTGTTGGCGTAGTCCCAGTTGTTCAGCCAGCCGATGGCGTGGCGGGCGCGCTCGTCGAGGGCGCCGGTGGCGGTGCGCTTCTCGAAGGTGACGGCGCCGTACCAGTCCCAGCCGTGGTCGAGCCACTGCGGGTCCGCGGCGTCGGGGTGGAAGGCGCTGCCGTCGAAGGCGCCGGTCCAGTAGGCGTAGGTGTTGGGCAGCCCGGAGCCCTTGGCGTTGGCGCTGACGCCGAGCACCCACTTCGCCGTGCCGTCCTCGGCGGTGATGCGGAACAGGTCGGGGCATTCGAGCACGCCGATGCCGTCCTTGACGAAGCCGCCGGCGTACGTCCAGGCCTTCAGGTCGGGCGAGTGGTAGAAGCCGACCTTGTTGTTCTCGGCGAGCGCCATCACCCACCGGCCGCGCTCCTCGTCGCGGATCACCTTCGGGTCGCGGAAGTCACGGACGCCGGGGTTGGGCAGGACCGGGTCGGTGCCGTGGTGGCGGAAGGTGCGGCCTCCGTCGGTGGAGTAGTAGAGGTACTGGGCCTGGGTGTGGGCGCCCTCCACCGGCTCCATGGTCGCCAGCACGACGACCGCTCCGGCGCCGAAGCCCGCCGTGTTCCCGGTGTCCACGACCGCCGAGCCCGACCAGACGTCGCCGTTGGGCGTGGTGTCCTTGGGCACGGCGATCCCCCGGTCCGTGAAGCGGACGAGATCGGTGCTGGTGGCCAGGCGCCAGGCGGTGCCGGCGGTGGTGCCGCCGGTGAAGTAGTCCGGGTTGTACAGGTAGTAGTAGTGGTACTCGCCGTCGATCCAGACCGGGCGCTGCGGGTCGTTCTTCCACTGGTCGGGGACCGTGAAGTGGTAGGCCGCCCGGTAACGGGCGCAACTCGCGGCTCCGGTGCGGGCTTTCGCCGCGGCGGGTGCCGCCGCGGGCGGCAGCAGCGCGGCCGTGGCGCCCGCCGCCGAGCCGGCGAAGAGCGCTCTTCTGGACAGTCCACGCATCACACATCGTTCCTCTCGTCGGGCGAGCCCGGCACAGCGGCTCGGAACGGCGGCTCATGTGGACCAGGACTGTAGACCTAACTCGTTAAAGGTCAAGGGGTGCCCGACTCTTGACAGGGCTGTAACGCGCTTCACATCATCGTCGGCATCAGTTCTCGACTAACACGAGTTAGGCCCGCCCGATGACCGACTCGCACACCCGCCGCACCCTGCTGCGGTACGGCGCCTACGGCGCGGCGGCCGCCGCGCTGGCCGGCACCGCCGCCGCCTGGGACCGGCTCACCGGAGCCGACATCCCCGGCCGCGACGACGGCTCCCTCGTCGTCGCCACCCTCGGCCCCGCCTACGGCCCGGCCGCCGTGCGCACCCTCACCGAGGGCTTCGCCGAGGTGCACCCCGACATCAAGCTCCGGATCAACGCGGTGCAGGCCGTCGACTGGTCGGACTTCTTCGCAAAGATCCTCACCCAGATCGCCGCGGGCACGGCCCCCGACCTGGTCTACGTCGCGACGGAGGGCGTGCAGCTGTTCGCGCAGCGGCTCGGGGTGCCGCTGGACCGCTGGGTCCGCCGGGACGCCGCCGAGCTGCGTGAGTACTTCGCCGACGTCCACCCCTCGCTGGTGGAGTCGATGATGTACGAGGGGAGCCTCTACCAGCTGCCGGTGGAGTTCAACGCGGCCGACATGTATCTCAACCGGCAGGTGCTGCGGCGGGCGGGCGCGGACCATCCGCCGGCCGACTGGACCCGGGACGACTTCACCGCGCTGCTGCGCCGCATGAAGAAGTCGAGCGGCTCGCACTTCACCCCGTACTTCTGGACCAACCGCCTGTGGGGCGGGGTGGTCCCCTGGCTCTTCGCCAACGGCACCAATCTGCTCGCCGAGTCCAAGGCGCCCGGCGGCGACTGGCTGTGGGACACGTTCTATCCGGCGGACCAGCGGCAGGGGCGCGGGGGCGGCTTCCGCTGGACCACGCCGCAGGCGACCGGCGCCCGCTTCGAGGAGACGTACGACTATCTGGCCTCGCTCATCGAGGAGGGCCTGTGCACCCGCCCCGAGGGCGGCAACGGGCAGAACCTCGTCGGGGTGTTCTCCACGGGCCGGGTCGGGGTCACGCCCGCGGGCGGCTTCTGGGCGGGCGGCCTGCACCAGGCGGGCATGCGGGCCGACGCGTACGACGTGCAGTACTTCCCGCGCTGGCGCACCCAGCGGCACCAGTACGGGGCGGCGGGCTACGCGCTGCTGCGCACGTCGAAGCGGCAGGACGAGGCGTGGGAGTTCATCAAGTACGCCGCGCGCAAGGACACCCTGACGCGGCTGTTCACCACCAACCAGACGACCCCGGCGCGCCGGTCGATGCTGACCGCCGGCCGCTACCGGGAGACCGGCCCTGACCACTGGCGGGTCTTCTACGACACCCTCGACCGGTTCCCCGACACGGGGCCGATCCCGGCGCCGCCGCAGGTGGCGGAGGTCGAGCAGGTGCTGCTCAAGCACACGGGCACCGCCCTGGCCGCGCCGCGTTCGGTGCGTCCGGCGCTGCGCAGACTCCAGGGCGATCTGGAGAAGGCCATGGAGCGTGACGTATGACGAACACTCAGACACCGCCCGTGGAGAAGCGGTCCGCGCCCCGCCCGCCCGCGGTGGCTGCCCGTCCCCCGGCGCGGGAGCGCGGCACCCGGCTGCTGGCCACCCTGTTCCTGGCTCCCACGATCGTCGGCATCGTCGTCTTCACGGTCGTGCCGATCGTCGGGTCCGTGGTGCTGAGCCTCTTCCACTGGAATGTGATCGACTCCCCGCGGTTCGCCGGGGCGGCCAACTACGGGGAGGTCTTCAGCGACTCGACCGTCCTGGTCTCCTTCCGCAACACCCTCGTCTTCATGGTGCTGGCGGTGGCGCTGCAGCTGCTGATCGCGCTGGTGCTGGCGATCACGGTGAACGGGCGGATGCCGGTCTGGCTGCGGTCCGTCTTCCGGTCGGCGTTCTTCTTCCCGCTGGTGCTGTCCGCCGCGTCCATCTCGGTGGTGATGAAGTACCTGTTCAATCAGGACTTCGGAGTGGTGAACTGGCTGCTCGGCCTGGTCGGGATCGCGCCGGTGCCCTGGCTGACCTCGGAGAACGGGGCGATGGCCGCGGTGATCCTGGTCTATGTCTGGCAGCAGTTCGGCTTCTCGTTCCTGCTGTTCGTGGGCGGCCTGAACAACATCCCGAAGGAGGTGCACGAGGCCGCCGCCCTGGACGGCGCGACCGGTCTGCGCAAGCACCTGCATGTCACGCTGCCGCTGCTGTCGCCGACGCTGCTGGTGGCGTCCGTGGTCGGCATCATCAACGCGCTCCAGGTGTTCGAGCAGCCGTACGTGCTGACCAACGGTGGTCCCGGCGACTCCACCCGCACCGTCGTGATGGTCATCTACGAGACCGCGTTCGAGCAGCTGCGGTTCGGTACCGCGTCCGCGGTGGGCGTGCTGCTGTTCGTGCTGATCATGGCGGTCACCGCCCTCCAGTTCCGGCTCAGCCGGCGTTTCGTCCACTACCAGTGAGCCGGGTGAGTCCCATGAGCCAATCGACCCTGACCGCCGGCCGTGTGCGGTACACCCTGGCGCCCTGGGCGCGGATCGCCGGTCTCGCCGTCTGCGCGCTGCTGACCCTCGGCCCGGTGATCTGGACGGTGTCCACCTCGCTGCGCGTCCCCGCCGAGTCCTTCGACCTGCCGCCGCGGATCATCCCGTCCGACCCGACCGCCGAGTCCTACCGCGGGGTCTTCGACCAGATCGACGTCTGGCTGCTCGCCCTGAACTCGACGCTGGTGACGGCGCTGATCGCGGTCGGCCAGATGATCACCGCGGGGCTCGCCGGGTACGCCTTCGCGCGCCTGGAGTTCCGCTTCAAGAAGTCGCTGTTCGCGCTGGTCCTGGCGACGATGATGGTGCCGTTGCAGGTCACCATCGTGCCGGTGTTCCTGGTGCTGAAGTCGATGGGGCTGACCGACACGCTGCTCGGCCTCATCATCCCGGCGTTCCCGACCGCGTTCGGCACCTTCCTGATGCGCCAGTACTTCCTCGGCATGCCGAAGGACCTCGGCGAGGCGGCGATGCTCGACGGCGCGGGACCCTGGCGGGTGTTCCGGTCGGTGTACGCCCCGCTGGCGGCACCCGGTCTCGCGATCGTCGGCGTGCTGGCCTTCAACTACCACTGGAACGAGTTCTTCCGCCCGCTGATCCTGGAGACCTCCGGCCAGAACTACACCCTGCCGCTGGGCCTGGTCTCTCTCCAGGGCAACCTTGGCACCGGCTCCGTCTCCGTTGTGCTCGCCGGTGTCGTGCTGTCCATGATCCCCGCCGTCGCCGTGTTCGTCGTCGGCCAGCGCCCTCTCCGCGAGGGCATCACCTCCGCAGGAGTCAACCGTTGAGCCTCGACCCCCACGCCCCGCGCTTCCGGGTCCGTCCGCCGGCCGACTGGATCAACGACCCGAACGGTCCGTTCCGTTGGCGCGACCGCTACCACCTCTTCTACCAGCACAACCCGAACGCCCCCGTGCACGCCGACGTCCACTGGGGCCACGCCTCCAGCCCCGACCTGGCCCGCTGGGAGCATCACCCCATCGCGCTCACCCCGACGCCCGGCGGCCCCGACGAGGCGGGCTGCTGGTCCGGCTGCATGGTCGACGACGACGGCGTGCCGACGGCGGTGTACACCGGCATCGACCGTCACCACACCGGCCTGGGCGCGATCTGCCTGGCCCGCGCGGCGGACCCCGACGACCCGGCGCTGACCGAGTGGCGGTCGCTGCCGGAACCGGTGGTGTCCGGGCCGCCCACCGACCTGGACGTGGTCATGTTCCGCGACCCGTTCGTCTTCCGGTACGGCGGGCGCCGCTGGGCGCTGGTCGGCGCGGGCCACGCCGACGGCACCCCGTCGGTGCTGCTCTACGACTGCGAGGACCTGTCCGACTGGCGGTTCGCCGGAGTGCTCCTGGACGGCAACGACCCGGTGGCCGTGGACGCGTTCGGCGACAAGGCGGTCGGCTGGGAGTGCCCGCAGCTGTTCGTGACACCGGGCGGGGAGTGGGCGTTGGCGGTGTCCCTGTGGGACGGCGACCCGAGCACGACGGGCTACCTGACGGGCCGTCTGGAGGCTGGTGAAGACGGCGAGTTGCGCTTCGTCCCCCGCACCGGCGGGCCTCTCGACCACGGCCGCGACTTCTACGCGCCCGCCGTCCTCCAAGAGGCCGACCGGGCCCTCATGTGGGCCTGGTCCTGGGAGTCCCGGGATCCGGGCGAGGCCGAGCGGGCCGGCTGGGCCGGGGTGCTCACCGCGCCGCGTGTCGTCGACGTGCACGCCGACGGCACCCTGCGGGTCGTACCGGCACCGGAGCTGGACCTGCTGCGGGCACCGGAGCCGTTCGTCTCGGCGCCCGGCGCGGGGGCGCGGCTGCCGGACGCGTACGACCTGACGGTCACCGCCCGCGCGGTCACGACGGTGCGCCTGGGCGAGGGGCTGACGCTCCGCGTGGACCCCGCCGAGGGCAGCCTCACCGTACGGCGCGCGGGGCGCCCCGCGCCGGTGGAGGTGCGGGTGCCGGGGGGCGAGGAGCTGACGGTGCGGGTCCTCGTCGACGGTTCGCTGTACGAGGTGTTCGCGGGCGACCGGGCGACGGTGACCGAGCGGGTCTACCGGCGTCCCGGCGACGCGCCGGAGCTCACCGTCGAGGGCTCCGAAGCCGCCGTCACGGCGTGGGAGCTGGTGCCGCCGACCCTGAACTGACCGGCAGGCGGGCGGGGGGGGGGGGGGGGGGGGGGGGGGGGGGGGGGGGGGGGGGGGGGGGGGGGGGGGGGGGGGGGGGGGGGGGGGGGGGGGGGGGGGGGGGG
>NZ_JBVIED010000025.1:0-35000 GCF_055572035.1 Streptomyces sp. NPDC030838
GGCCGCTTCGCGCTCTTCTTCGACGCGGAGGGCCGAACAGCGCCTCTCACTCAAGCCCAACGATGAACCGGACATCAACTCACGAACCGCCCTCTAAGACGGACCCTAGCCGTTGTACGGCTCGTGGGCGGGTATCTGCCCGCTACTGCGCCGCTGCCGGTCGCCGGTGAGCGCGACGATCCGGTGGACGGGCACGGCAATGGCCGGGTGGCTGCCCGTGGGAGCGAACTCCACCCGGCCGGTGTCGGGCTCGTAGAGGGTCACCGTGCCGTACAGACGGTGCTGCACGGTCTCGGGCCGCATGCCGGACTCGACGTCCAGGCACAGCGTCCAGTCATTCAGCCAGTGGACGGGCATCTCCTCGAGCTCAGCGGCGGCGGGACCGGGGTGATCGTCATCGGGGACCAGCTGTACTTGCCGACGACCAGGTCGTTGTACACCTCCATCGAGCCGGGCCTGCTGTGGGCGGCCCGCGGCTTGAGCTGGGCAGCGCCTTGCACTGCCCGGGCCGTCGTCACCGTGGCCGTGGGCCTGGTGCCCGGCCCGTCGCCTTCGGCGTCCGCCGTAGGCGCCGCGCGGCAGCGCCAGCATGTCCCGCTTGTCCGGCTCGGCGGTGACCGCGACAAGGTCCGGTCCGAGGGTGATCCGCTGCCGGGCGTCGCGGGTGGGCTGGGACGTTCTGCTGTTTGGCTTGCCCTGCAGTGCCGCCGCGTTGCCCGAGCTGCCGCCTGAGGGGCCGCCGCCGCTCGGCAGCCGTGACGAGGTCCACGCCAGGGTGCGCGGCGCCCTCCCGGAGGTCGACCTCGCCGGTCCCGCTGGGGGCGAACTCCTTGGCCAGGGATGCTTCATCGAGCTGAACATCGGCGACCACGAGCCGGTCATCACCGTCATGCTGCACATACGAGGCGGCGGGGAGGAGGCCGTCCCCGTCGCTGGGACTGGCCGAGGCACTGGACTGCCACGCCTACGACATCGCGGTCGGCGACGTGCTCAGGCCGGGCGGCCCGAACGGCTGGCAGGCGTTCCAGGCTTACCGGGACCGTGTGCCGGGCCTGCCGGACCCTTCGGTCACGGACACGAGCCGCCTGCCGGGCCGTGTTCCCTTCGCCTGCCGGGAAATCCACTGGTGGGAGGGGTGGGCGACCGGGCTACAGTTGCGCATGACAACGTACGGCCTCGGCCCCACCCAGCTCTACGCCCCCTCCGAGCGACTGCTCCACGGCAAGGGCGTGGAGTCCGCGATCGGGTCCGGAGAGGCCGAGGACTGGATCCGGCTCGACAGCCGCGTCCACTGGGCCACCTGCAGCAACGTGCTCCGCGGCTGGAAGTCGATCTCCTGGATACGTGTCGGCTTCCGGTCGGTGAACACGCGGGAGATCGCGGACTGGCGCCAGGCCCCGTACTGGCAGGAGGGCCTTGGCGGGACCGGAGCCCCGTCCTGGAGCCTGCCGCCCACCGAGTCCGAGATCGCTCTGTGCCTCTGTCACGCGGATCCCCGCGTCCGTGCGGCGGCGCTGGCCCTCGATGGGACGGCGCAACTGCCCGCCTCCGTCCTGCCGCTCGTCCTGATCCGGAGCGCGGACACCGACGAACGTGTGCGGACCCTCGCCCGCGCCATCCTCGACCGTGTGCTCGGCGACGCCGACAAGGCATTGCCGCGTCAACTGGCCTCCCTGGCCGTCCTGCTGGGTATGCGGAGGCGGTACGGGACCTGGGCGCGGGAGGCCGTCCTGGGGCGCCTCGGCGCACTGCCCGACGAGGCGCTCACCTACCTCCTGACGAACGACCGGGAGTCCCGGCTCGCCGGCCTTAAGGCGGCCGCCATGTACGGGTTGCCGGCCATGGAGCAGGCCTGGGCGCTCGCCGAGCAGGACCGCGACGAGGGCGTGCGTGCGGCGGCCGTGCGCACCGCGATACGTCTCGCGCTCGCCTCCGGGCAGCAGGCGGTCCTGGACGACGCCAGGGCCCGGTTCTTCGCCCACCTCGACAACGACTGCGCCTACGGTCTTCGCCTCAACACCTTCGCCACCGCCGTGGAGACCGGCTTCCTCCACGTCGACGACCTCGCCACTCTCGCCGCCACCCACCGGTACCGGAAGATCCGGCGCCATGCCTGCGCGGCCATCCTCGCCCACCCGGAAGGGGACGTGGTCCTCGACCGCCTGCTCTGCGCCCGGGACACCTTCGTGCGCTCCGCCGCCGTGGGACGACTGCGCCACGCCGGCCGCGGCGACGAACTGCCCCGGTACCTGACGGACCTCTCCGCAGGCGTGCGCGCGACGGCGTGCGGGGAACTCCGGGCGCAGGGGTACGACCTCCGCGCGCACTACCAGGCACTGTGCGCCGACCCGGCCACCGTCGTCCCGACCGCGGTCCTCGGCCTCGCCGAGCAGGGGCACCCCGAGGACGCAGCTCTGCTGCACCCCCTCCTCCGTCACCCGCACGCCGGGGTCCGCGCCCGCGCCCTGTCCGCGCTGCGCATGCTCGACGTCCTGCCCGACGACGCGCTCCCGCCGTTCGCGGATGACCCCGACCCCGGCGTCCGCGGCACCGCCCTCAGCGCGCTCCGCGGCACCCCCCCGCCTCCTGCGGGACCTGCTCGACAGCTCGCGGGAGGACGTGCGGGCGCGGGTGGAGGTCCTCCTGGAACGCAACCGGATCTACCGGCAGGGCGCCTGCCGCTGCTGCCCGTCTCCGCCGCCGGCGCCGAGGCGGTCACGAGGGGCGAAGCTCCTGGCTGAGCCCCGCCCCGAGCCCTGGCAGCCCTCCATGACCCGCCCGGCTTCCCACGACGCCGGTCCCGGTGCCGGGGACTCGTTTCCCCTGTGGCTGAGACCGACGCGCTGACCACCCCCGCACCTCCTTGCCTGGAATCCGCCTTGGCCGGCGCCTCGGGTCAGTGGCGCCGCACGCGACGGTTGTGGGTGCCCGTCGGGTAGTCGGTCAGGTGCCCGGACTCTGCTCCGGCTCTGCTGGCGCGGCGCACGGTTCCGGCCTGTCGGCGCGGCGCAGGATGGAGGCATGGGCGGGCACGGCCGGGACCGGGCGACGTCGCCGAACCGGCGCCCTCGCCGCTGGACGCCGTCCGCGGCCGCGCGATGACGGCCTTGCTGCGGGAGGTGATGGGCGACGTCTGGCGGACGGTCGCCGCCCTCGTCGTTCTCGCTGTCCTCGCTGTCCTCGTTGTCCTCGCTGCCCGGGTCCGCGACGCGCACGCTGTCCCCGTGTGGACCTCGGTCGGTTATTCCAAGCCGGTGAGCAGTGCCTCCACCGTTGAGGCTGGATCCCATGCGGGATCGAGGCCGGTCAGCCGCTCAGCGACCCGGCGCCAGGCCGCCGGGTCGGTGCCGAGTCTGGAGCGCACGAGGTCCGCGAGGACGGTGCGGGCCTTGGCGGCCTCGGGCGGGGCGTCGGTGCGGCGGGCGGCGGCGCCGAGGTAGGCGAGCAGCCGCGCGGCCGGGGCCGCGAGGCGCACCAGGTCTGCGCCGTCGAGGAGTCCCGCCGTGAGCAGCCCGTCGAGCTGGGTGGACGGAGCGCAGTGGAACTGGCCGCCGAGACCGTGCCGGGCCCGCTCCCGGGTGAGCCGTGGGCTGCCGGGCAGGCCGTCGGGGCCCGGCTCGGGCAGGAGCGCCGCATGCCGCAGCCGTACCTCCTCGGGGACGCCGTCCAGGCGGATGATGTCCTGCCAGTACGGGAGGGGTTCCTGGGCGTGGGCGGCTTCGAGAGCGGCCCAGTCCACGGGCTCGCCCGGCGGGAGGGACTCGATGAGGTGACGTGCGTGCGGGGCGTGCCGGGCGCGCCGCAGCTTCCTCACGAGCTTCTCCGGTGCCAGTTCGCGCTCGAGCCGGGCACGGAGGACGGCGGCGGGGTCGGCGGATGCCAGGGCCTTCGCGCAGACGGTGGTGGCGGAGCGCCCCAGCACCTCCCGCCCCGCGAGCCGCGCCAGCCGGTCGGCACCTCCGTGCTCGGCCAGCCGCAGGCAGCCGAGCAGTTGATGCCCAAGGCCAAGGCGCGAGCCCTCTCTTTCGAGCAGCTCCTCCACGAGGTCGGGTTCGGCGGAGCACAGCCACATCAGACCGCCGGCCGGCCGCGCGGCGCCCCCGGCACGCCAGTCGGCGAGCACCCGGGCGCCCAGGGACGGCCGTCCGGCGCCGGGCCGCGACCGGGTCACGATCCGGTGGGCGATGGGGCGGGGGGTCCAGTGCCGCAGCAGGGTGAGGTCGACCTCGGGGTCGTCGAGGTCGACGAGGCGCTCCACGGCGCCGCTGCGCTCCATCCAGCGCCACTGGGCGGCCAGGACGCGCAGCGCGTCGCGGTCGCGGTCCGCGAGCAGCCGGTCGAGGACGGCGCGCGGTGTGCGGTCGTGGCGCAGCAGGTACGCGGCGAGCAGCCAGGGCCCGTCGGGGCCGAGCCGGGGCAGTACGGCGTCGATCACGTCGGCGTCGGCGAGGCAGAGCAGAGTGCCCTCCGGCCAGGCCCACAGATGGTCGCCGTGCTCCAGCAGCTTGATCGCCTCGTCGGGGGTGGCCGGCCTGGTCCTGCCGATGGACGTTCCCGCGCTCACCGCCGGGCCGGCACCGGAGCGCCCGCGCTCCAGCAACTCCGCCCAGGTCAGCCCCTCGCAGGCGGCTTCGGACGCTGTCACGGTCGCGGCCAGGCGCAGCCAGGCGTCGGGGTCGGTGCCGAGTTCGGCGCGCAGCCGACGGGCGAGCGCGGCCCGCCACGCGCCGGCGAACGCCAGCCGCCGCCAGTCGTAGGGCAGCAGGAGCAAACGCCGGGCGGGCAGCAGGGTGAGCAGCTCGTCGGCGGGCAGCACGCCCTGTACGTAGGCGCGCTCGGTGTGCTGCGCGCCGGATCCGTACGTCTCGGGCAGCTGCGCGCGCACCTGCGCGAGGCTGGGCGCTTCATACGCGAAGCCGTCCTCGGAGGCGGGGATGCCGTGGACGGCGCAGGCGGCGGCGAACCAGCCTGGGGTGGCGAGGCCGGGCGCGGTTGCCGGCTCGTACACGCTCAGCGCGCGCAGCACCTCGGGATCGTTCGGCCGGGGCGCACCGTCCGGGGCCAGGGAGTACAGCAGGTCGAGCGCAGCCAGAGCGTGCACACGCTCGCGCCGGGGGAGTATCCGCGGGGACGGGGGTTCCAAGGCCGACGGTTCGGGCTCGGCAGCGTCCTCGGCAGGTGCCTCGGGCTCGGCAGGCGCCCCGGCAGGCACCTCGGCCGGCGGCTCAGGCTGGGCAGGTGACCCGGCCTGGGAAGGCGCCCAGGCCTGGGCAGGCGGCTCGGGCTCGGCCGGCCGCCCAGGCCCGGCGACGGCCCCGGCCGTAGCCGGGCCCGCATCGGCAATCGCCCCCACAGCTGTTCCCCGGCGTCCGGGCGACACCGCGTTGATCACCGCCCCGCCCTGCGGCCGCTCACCCCGGCTCGGGGACGGCCGGGCCGGTGTCACGGCGGCCGGCGGATCGACGTCAGCGGCGACCCGGTCCGGGGCCTTCCCCGCCTCGGCGATCAGCTCCGCAACCGTTCCCCCGTGTTCGGGCAGCAGGACATCCAGCGCGGCCCAGGCTCGCCCCCGTTCCCCCAGATGCGCCTGCGTCAATGCCCGCAGCTCGGCGACCGCCGGCGCGCCCAGCAGATCCCGTTCGGCGAGGCGGGCGAGCGCCAGGGCCCAGGTGGCGGGGCGCGCGGTGCCGATCAGCTCGACCGGGTCGAGGAGCCCCGCCGCCGCCATGCCCTCCGCCCAGACGGCGGCGCTGTCATCGAGCTCCTCCTCCGCGAGGCGCCGCGCGGGCGGGGTGGTGTTCCCTGCACGACGGCCCCCGGCCCGCCACGGCTCGTTGAGGACGCTCAGCCGGAACGCGTGGCGCTGCGCATCGCTCGCCGCTTCGTGGCGGGCCAGCTCCTCGCAGGCCTTGGGCATGAACGGGGTCGCGGCATGCGCCGCGGCCAGGGCATCGAGATCGTGGGCGTACCGCTCGGACAACAGGTCGCGCAGGGTGCTGGTGCCCCGGGCGGTGGTGAGCAGCACGGGCAGCCGGGCAGGGTCCTCGTACGGCTCGCCCCGCGCGCGCAGTCGGCGCACCCCGTCACCGTCCGGGGCGGCCAGGGCCTCGGTGACCGCGTCCACGACGGCCCGGCTCAGCCAGCCGGCCGCGGCGGGGTTGTCGACCACGGCGCGTACGGCGTCCGGGCCGGTCCGCTCCCAGATCCTCAGCAGCGCGTACTGCTGGGCGACTTGACGCACACCGCACCGCAGTGCCGGCACCACGAGTTGCGGGTCGCCCGAGCCGAGCAGCGGGGCGAGCCAGGTGCGCGGGACCCGGCCGCGCGGCGCCGTCAGCTCCGCGCGCAACGCGTCGTCGAGCGCAACGGTGTCAAGCCGCTTCACGATGGTGCGGCGCAGGGACTGGGTGGTGCGCGGGTTGCGATAGACGGCGGCGGCGACCTGGGCGTCGCCGACCGCGACCAGCCGGGCCAGGACCCGGGTGTCGAGCCGGGGATGGCGGGCCAAGGCCACCCGGGTACGGGTATCGCCGTGGCCGACGACGGCGGCGACGAGGGCGGGCGCCGGCGGAGCCCCGCCGGCGAGCAGCTCCGTCGTCACCCGCTCGGGCAAGGCGGCGAACGCGGCCGCGGCATGCCGCGGTTCCGCGTGCTCGACGAGCAGGCCGAGCGTCCGGTGGACACTGCGAGGCGCGGGCGGACGGACCGTGTCGCCGGACACCGGCGGCACCGGCGGCGCGGCGAGCAACTCGGGCAGACCGCCACGGTACCCGGCCAGCGCGTCGTGCAGCCCGCACCAGCGGGCCACGTCCGCACCGAGGTGACGCCTCGTCAACTCCCTGAGCAGAGCGGCCGTCTCGTCGTCGACTCCACCCGCAGCGGCGACCTCGGCCGCCACCGACCGCGCCGGCCGCGCCCGCTCCACCGCCCGCGCCCGCTCCACCGCCCGCAGCGCGGCACCACTCCTGGGACCCGCACTCTCCGCGCCCTGACCGGCCCCGACCATCTCGCGCAGCAGCCGCTCGACCGCCCCCACCTGCATCTTCCCCATGGTCGCCATGCTAGACACGGCGACAATCCCGGTCGGCGCCAGCACCAGCCTCGCTCAGCGCGGCAGCCGCCGCGGTCGGCCACCGCCTTCGATCAGCACCCCCACAAGCGCCACAACCTGGTAGAGCGGTTTCTTCAATCGGCTCAAGCAGTGACCCGGCATCGCCACCCGCTACGACAAAGCGGCCGACTCCTACCAAGCCGCCGTCACCCCCGCCTCGCTCCTGATGGGACATGACATTTGACGACAGCTCCCAGGGCCAAGCGATCGGACCCGACCAGACCGCACGCAACCATCGCCCCCACCTCAGGCGGCATCTTCCGCTTCAGTCACCATTCCTCCGACGGTGAGCAAGGCGCCGCGTTCGAGGGTCGGATCGATTGCCTTCTGACCGGCGGTCCGGTCGCTACCGCCGCCGGGGTCATCTTGCGCTCCGGCCATCCCGATGGCGGGGTCATCGGCAGGCGGGTTGGTTTCACCGTGTATGACAACGGCTAGCGTGATCAGGTTGGTTACAGCTGGGCGGTCGGCGGGATTCCGACGTTGCATGTGCCCCGGTGCTTGAGCGCCGCGCCGTACGAGACCGTCCAAAGGGGCGGCTTCACGGTGCGGCACGTCCTCCCGGCGGCCCCCGGTAGGGAGCGCGAGCGGTGACCTCCATGACGACCACGCGGAGCACGCCGACCGTGGCGAGCACGAGGCCCGTGGCGAGCACGACGACCGTGGCGGCTGTGGTTCCGCCTTGCTGGGTGGTCCGGCTCGCGCACTTTACCGCGCTCATCCCGCTGCCCAGCGGTCTGTGGCGGATCGTGGCGGCGCTGGGTGTCCCGGTGGGCTTCACGGGCGATAACCCGATGGCCATGGTCACGTTCGGCAGCTGGTTGTCGCTCTACGTGATCGCTCTGACCCTGTTCGCCGTCCTTCGGGCTGCTGGCTCTCGGTCTGGTGCAGCGCTGGGGCGAGGTTTTCCCCCGCTGGATCGCGCTCCTTGGCGGTCGGCGCGTACCGGCGGCGGTGGCCGTGTTCCCGGCCGGGCTGGGGGCGGCCGCACTGACTGTCCTGTGCCTGGCGGGCGTGTTCGGCTGGACCGCTGCGGACAGCATGGGTCACCCGGATTCACCGGACGGCATCGCCTACTGGGTCATGACCGTGTGCTATCTGCCCCTGGTGGCCTGGGGGTCACTGCTCGCGGTTGTGACGGGGCACTGCTGGCTGCGACGTGATCGGGCCGGCCGACTGCACTGGGACCAGCACTGATACCGAGACGCTGCGGGGGTAGCAGGCCTGTTCCGTGAAGTGGCTTGAGAGGCTGTTGGTTCGTCAGTCCTGAGGCAGTGCAGCGAGCCAGCGGTCGTCCTGGAACTCGGCGGGAACCTCGTCCTCCCAGGGATCGATCCCGCGGCGCTGAAGTTCATCGAACCACCGGTCCCGCTGTGACTGGGGGAGACGCCGTCCGCACCAGGGGCAGAAGTCGATGGTGCTGCTCGAAGTGCCGCCGTCGTGGATGATCAGCCCGTACTCCTGGAACTTGGCGCTGAATGTGATCAGCACGTCCGGGCAGGCGAAAGGGGCGTCGTGCTGGTCGCAGGGCACGTTCACGTGGCTGTTCATCGCCTCGCAGCAGTGGTTGGTCATGGCCTCGGCTTCTCGTTGATCGACACGATGACCAAAAAGTAGATCACGGTCTGTGATGATCACCGGGTGGCATGTGGCGGTATGGATCACTGCGGAAAGCTCCAGCGAGCAATGGCCGGGGCCGGGGCAGGTCGGAGCCGCCGCCTGTGAAAGGCTCAGATGCGCGGGGGTGTCAGCCTGCCCGGACGAGGAAACGCTGATCTGCTGCGCCGGTGCAGCGTTCTTCGATGGCTTCGGCGCCTGCGGTGGTGTCGTTGTCGGCGATGCCGATGCATCCGCTGCTGGTGGCCGGACGCAGCCGGAAGGCGTCAGGGGTGCCGGTGGTGGGTTCGAGGCGGAAGAGGGTGCCCTGTGCACAGTTCCGGCGGGGTTCGAGCATGCCTTTGATCTGGTCTTCGCCCATGATTGTCAGGCATCCCTTTCCCATCTGGGGGTGGTGCCACTGGATGCGGTAGAGGCCTTCGCCGGTCGGTTCGAGGTAGGTGCGGGGCACGGGGGCCTGGGCGCAGGGGAGTTGGACGGCTACGGCGCTGTCGTAGGCGCGGTCGCGGTCGCGTCCGTCGGTCAGGCAGAGGTCGGGCGTGCGGGCGGGGCGGATGGTGACCCAGCCGTCGGCGGGGGTGCGGGAGCCGGGTGTTGCCGGCTTGTCGGAGCCGCCGGGGATCAGGCCCCAGGCGGCCAAGGCCAGCAGCGGGACTGTGAGTATGGTCGCCGCGGCGGCTGTGCGGGCCCTGGTCCGGCGGGGCCGCGCGGTCGCGGGGGCTTCGGTGTGCGGCTGGGTGTCGGTTTGGAGGTCGCGCGCTGGGACGGGCGCGGCGGTCGTGTGTGCGGCGGCGAGCCGGTCCCTGGCGTCCAGCCAGGCGTCGACCCGCTCGCCGTCTCCGCAGGCGCGGACGAACGCAGCCAGGACCTGGGGGCGTGGCAGGCTCGTGCGGCGCAGTACGTCGGCGAGCGTGCTGCGCGCCAGGGCGTCGCCGCTGCGGGCGGCTCGCTCCTCCAGTTCGCGATACGTCAGCCCCGAACGCTCCTTGAGCCTTTGCATCGCCGCGATGAAGCCGGCGGTGTCCCGGACTTCGTTCAGCGACACGTCTTCGTACGGTGGTAACTCCCCCGGGTCGCCCATGAGCTGTCATCGTGCCGGGGCCATGCCGGGGAGGCAACGGCGTATTCCGCCAATGCCCGCTGTCCGGGCCGTGGTCCGGACGAGGCTCCCGCCAGCCCGGACAGGCCGCGCCTGTCCGGGACAGCCGGCCGGTGTTGCCTCGGCCGGCCGGTGCTCGGCAATCTCGTGGTGCCCGGCCGGCCGAGCCGCCGCCACGGCACACAAGTGCGCGCGGCCTGTGGCAATGGCACACAAGACGGGTGCGGCTTCGCTCGCTCATGGCGCTCATGACGGTCATAGGAGGACGAACTGTGAATGCGAGACGCACACCAGCCGGTGCTCCAGCTGCGGCCGCCCTCGCCGTCGGCCTCGGCGTCGGCCTCGCGCACGGAAGCCGAAGGGTGCCGTACCTGCTCGTCACCCTGGGGTCGGCTGCGGCGCTCGCACTGGCTCCGTCCGTCGCGGGGGCGCAGCCGTCGAGCACCGTCTGGGGAGCAAGCTACGGCGATTGCTACGAGGCCTACGGTTGGTACGAGTGGACAGCGGATGGGACGGCCGGCGGCTACCCGAAGTATGACACCGACGGCTGGATCGACGTCACGCAGCTGTCTGACTGTGACAGCTGGATCGACAAGGGGATCCTGCAGTACTCCGGCAAGAAGTGGCAGAACGGATCGTGGACGTCGATCAGTTGGAGGCAGCCGCCCGGCTGGGAAGGGGGAGACGGGGGCGAGCCTGGGAGATCGACTACTTGGTCGAATTCAACGACGTGCGTGAGATTCGCTTCCGTGTCTGCAACGTCCACGACGGCATCGTGGACGGATGCGGTTCCGTGTCCTGATCCGGCCTCTCGCCAGGAGCCGCACAGCGTGTCCGCCCGGACAAGGAGCCTCAACTCGAGGAGTCCCGGGGTGAGAACAGCTGGTGATCTGGGCCGGTGACGCGGCCGAGTTCCTGATCCGAGCTCCTGATCATTGCGCTGGTGGTCTCACTGGCCGGCGTCCCGGCGAGCCCTGTGGGGCAATGTCGGTGTCTCGACCGGCCCTCTCCGGCGTCGCCGCGCTGCGCGGCGACGCGGGGCGGATGGTGCGGCCCCGAGTGCGGGACGAACCCCATGCCCGCCGGGCAACGACTCGCACTGACCGTTCCGCAGCGCGGGCACCGCGGAGCCCGGCCGCCGGCCGAGCCCTCCTTTTCCGCGATCGTGCCGCCCCGACGCGCCGCCTTCCGGACAGCTCTTCGGGCCGGCAGCGGCAGGCACGAAAAAAGGATCACCAAGGACAGTCGGCAATGACAGACAAGGAGTACCGCGTGCAGATGCGCCATGCCCTCATCGGCACGGCCTTGGGCGCCTCGCTCGCCCTCGGCGCCGTGGCCGCTCCCGCCCACGCCGCCCAGCCGCGACAGACCACCACGTCGGCCGTCGTCTCCGCCGACACCCCGGTGCACGCGCAGGGGTGGACGTATGTGCGCAGCTACGTGCTCTACGTCCAGTGCAAGGACGCCGGCAACCGGGGAGGGCTCCCGTACTACTGCTACCAGTCCCCGGCATCGGGGCTGTGGGACCTGTTCGTCTGGCTCAACTGAGCACGGCACGGTCGTGGAACAGGGCGGGCAGGGGGGACGAGGGGGCGATCGGATGTCCGGTCGCCCTTCACCGCCACCGGCAGCGACGGCGCCGTGTGTCTGGACCTGACGCGGGCGAGCGCCGAGCAGTTGCTGCGCGGCCGGGTCTTGCGGCGCCGGCCATGGCCGAACGGGCAGCCGCAGGCGAGTGGGTTGTGCCCCGAGCTGCCCGTGGGGAGTTATCTGGCCGTGGAGGTCATAGCAGGTGGTCGTCTGCGGGCTGGCGGCTTGGCGCTCGCCGGGGGTCCGCGCCGGCAGTGATGGCGAGGAGCTGGATTCCGTCCTCGATGCCGTGCAGCGCTGGGCCGAGGCGGCGCGGGATGGGAACGCCAAGGGATGGGGATAGCGGCGGTTCGGCCGAGCTGTCCCGGCCGTACGACCGGCGCGCGCCCTTCCGGTGCCCAGGTGAGCTCGTGGACGCCCGGGGCACAGCGGCCGCGCCTGATGCGCAGGCCGGGACGGAAGCACCCGGTGGGCAGGTCGGGGAGCAGGGCTTCCAGGACGACGCGGCGGAAAGCGCCGGCGCTGGGCGGGGGTGAGGTGCTGGAGGTCGGCGGTGAAGCGGGGGAGCGTCTCCAAGGTGGGCAGGGTGTCCTCCGGGCAGCACGGCGAAGCCCCCGGCAGCGCCGGGGGCTGGGGGTTGGCCGGGTGGATGCAGAGGGGTGCTGGCTGGTCCTCGGGTGATGCCGGTGGGTGGTGTCTGCGGGGCGGTGAAGGGTCGGACCAGAGAGCGTTGACAACTGGCTGGCCGGCCGGCCGGGACGGCTTCCCGCCGGGCGGGCACTCGGAAAGAAACTCCGGCCTTCTCTCCCGCCTGGCGGGAGGAAACGCTGATCAGGCTTTTCATGCAGGTCAGAGCCGTGTGGCGTGGTCCGCGTGATGGATATCGCGCTGATCACCGCCGGGCGGATGTACCGCTGCTTCCTGCGCCAGGTCCTCGTCGGCGACGGCCGCCGACCCGCCCGCCGGCAGTCCATCGGGTGCGCAGGCCGCTGCCGATGCGCACCGCCAGGACGAGCAGCACGCGCACCGCCGGCATCCGCACGAGCCCGGCCGGGGCCACGGCGGGCTCCACTGAGTGCATCCGACGCGCACCACCGACCGAGGGAGTGGACGGCATCGTGGAGGCACGCACCCCCGCGTTTTCCTTGACACGGGCTTGTGTCAAGGAAAAACGCACCGCCCGCGCGGACCCCGGTACGCGGACCAGCACGCCCGATGGCGGTGCACTCACACCACCCCCTCACACCACCCCCTTCGGACCACTCGCCGCACTGAGTGGCGGCCACTGGATGGAAGCCGCACTGAGTGGCGGCCACTGGATGGAAGCCGCACCGAGTGGCGGCCACTGAGTGGAAGACATCGGGTGGCGGCCACTGAGTGGTGTGCATCGGATGCACGATGCGCACTGGATGGGTGCGTACCGTCCGCACCGGGTGCGCCCTTCTGGCTTCGTTCATGGCGAAGGACAGCATGTGTCGACGAGGTTGGGCAGCGCTTAGCGATCCATGGGCAGGGGAGTGTTCACCGGTTTTGACGGCGTTCTGGTGCTGGGCGCCTTGTTTGGTGCCGTGCTGCCGATGACGGCTGGTCCTTGTCACGCGCCAGGTCGTTCGTCGTCGACGGCGTCTGCGGCACACGCTCCGACGAGGTCGCGAACCGGCGCTTCCGCACGAGGTGAGGAATGTAGCCGAGTTGTGCGGGCGGGTGCCCGGCGGGTCTCTCGTCGGGATCCGGGGGGTGTGTCGTTTCATCGGCCGGTGGCGCGGCCGGTCCGTGGTTTCTACGGGACGCCGAGGACCGTCTCGCACCGCATGGCCCTGTCGCGGTTTCCGGCTTCGCCGTCGCAGAGGTCGGTTTGCGGCCCCCCGTCGAGGAGGTCGTTGGCCGGGCCTGCCCGCAGCGTGTCGTCCCCGGTGCCGCCCTTGAGTTTGTCCTTCCCGCCCGCGGTTCCGACGGTCCGGTCGGCGTCGAAGTTCACGTTGTCGCCGAAGATGGCGTCGTTGCCGCCCCGGCCTTTGATCACATCGTCCCCGGCATCGGTGTCCGTGGCGTCCACCACGGCACTGTCTCCGACGAGAATGTCGCTGGCACTGCCGCCGATGATCCGGTCGCTGCCGGAGCCGGTTGCGGCCCCGCCTGCAGGGTCATTGATGTTGTGGTCGCCGATCGCGGCCAATCCGCCGTCAGCGCCCAGGTGCAGGAAGTCGTGCCCGCGGTTGCCGGTCGCGTTCTGCGCAGCGTTACTGTCACCGATCAGGAGCTCGACGCCGGGCCCGCCCAGAATCTCGTCTTCACCGGCCCCCGACGCGTCGCCGGCGGTGGAGCCGGAGTCGCCGACCAGGTGCTCCTGCGCGATGCCGCTGTCGCGGCCGCCTTCCACACGGTCACGTCCGCCACCGGAGGCGCTGAGTCCCCGGCTGTCACCCGTCATCTTGTCGTCGCCGTCGCCACCGAAGAGCTGGTCGTTCCCCCCACCCGTTGCGGTGCCGTTGGGGGCGAAACTGTCGCCGTTCATGAGGTCATCGCCGCTGCCGCCGAGCAGGCGGTCGTTTCCACGGCCTTCGGCGTCGCCGCTCGCGGCAAAGACGTCGCCGTTCACCTGGTCGTTGCCGGTACCGCCATCGAGCTGGTCATGGCCGTGGCCGCCGGCGAGGATGTCCTCTCCTCCCAGGCCGCAGATGCGGTCGTTGCCGCCCTTGCCGTCGATGGTGTCAGCGCCAGGGGAGCCGACGATGACGTCGTCGCCTCGGGTCCCGTTGATGATGCCCGCACCGGTGATGGTCGCTGGGCGGCCGAAGCAGGTGGCTTCGTTGCCCGGGTTCCCTGCAGCCGTGGGGAGCCCGAGAGTGAGCAGCGCTGCCGCGATGAGGCCGGTCGTGAGAAATCGGCGGCATGCCGGACTGCAGCATCTGCTCACCCGCGGTGAGTGGCTGGCGGGATGCAGAGTCATGCGAAACCTCCGGTTACTGGAGCCACCGTCCATGTCAGTGCTGCGAGGAGGACCGGGCGGATCACCTGCGCGCTCTCCACCGATGGCCCGTGGAACAATCCCTTTGTGATCTACACCGGACGGTATGGGGCAACCGCGTCGGAGGCGATCGGGGCCCCGCATCCGGGTGAGAGGCCGGCGCTGCTCCCGGCGCGAGGACCGAGGCGCTGTCAGAACTCGTGAACATCACCCGGCCGTGGATCTGGGAGCCTCCCGAACCCGTGAACAACTGCCTTCACCACCCGGGTTCTGGCACAGGTTCTGTGGACCGTGAACTGTGCGTTACGGCTGACTGCGGCCGGCCCTGGGCTTGCTGATCAGGACGTGAAATGCCCGCTCAGTCGCTTCGACAGGTGTCGCCGGGGCACCCGAGGCCCCAGGGCCAAGCCGGTGGGAGTAAGAGGCGGTCAGGCGGCAGCCGCGTGCGTGACTCGCGATTCGGAGTCCTGAGCAGACCCCACTGGGTCCCGGCCCGTTCACACGAGCAGGACGCGTTTGGCGGAGGAGTTGGAAGCCTGCGCGGCCGGACATCCGGCGTTTGAGGATCTTGATCCTGCTGGCATGTCCTTCGACGGCGCCCTAGCTCCGGTGCAGGGTCAGGCCGGCGATGACGGCGGCCTCGTCGCGTTCCGGTCCTGCGGCGAGGGTGTGGAGGCTGGGCAGGTCGTCCTGCCGGACGGCGTCGAGCCAGTCCCGGCGGGCGCTCGCCCTGTCGGCCGGTCAGCAGCTTCGCCCCGCCGTGGAAGGCGATCCACGACGGGCGCGGCTCGGCCGGGTCGGTCTTCGCCAGCGCCTCCTCGGCGCGGCCCAGGCAGGCGAGGGCCGCGCGCCTGTCCCCAGCTACGGGCGAGCCCGACCGCCATCCGGGCCTGGGCTGGTCCGGGACATCCGCGACGCCGTGCGGGGCGTGGGCGAGGCAGGAAGCAACGGCCGGCCGCCTGGCCTGAGCGGCGAGGGCCTGGCGCCCGGCTGGAGGTCCGTCACTCCTGTGGCCGGGCGCCTGGGGCCTTGCGCCCCGTGTGCGGGTGAGGTGCCGGGGCAGCGGCAGGCCGGGCATCCGCTGTGCTGCTGGTGTTCGACCGCATCGGCGACCGCAACCCCCCGGCACGATCCCGCGTCTGATCGAGCTCACCCGCCACCTGTAGCAGGGGGAGCGGTTCGAGGACCACCACCTCTGCGACGGGAAGATCCCGATCGTCGCGACCGGGCTGCGGAACCTGCGCGAGCACGGCTGGCGAGACGCACGTGAGCGAGCGGGGGCTGGTCGTGGTCGATGTCGCGGCCGCCGACGACGCAACCGCCATCACCTTCCAGCAGCTGCTCGCCGACCGGTGGGCGACGGCGACAGCGGAGCGAACGACACAGGGCCCGGGGCAGCCGGGCGTACGGCTGCGCTGCTGCCTGGACCTGCGCCAGCCGCTCAGCTCGTAGCCCCGGGCCGGTCAGTCCTTCGCCAAGGGGTCGTTCGTCCCCAGGTGCTGCCACACCTCGCGGGTCTCGCCGGCCGGCCTGTCGCCATCAGGGCCGTACAGCTGGCCGCTGTCGGCCTTCGGGTCGGCGAACGTGCCGTCGTCCCTGATGCGGCCGGCAAACAGCGTGACGCCGCCGTGGAACAGCGTGACGCCCGTCGTGGAACAGCGATCCGGTGGTACCGAGCCGGCGCCCGCCCGGCTCGTGGAAGATCCGGATCTGCTCGCATGGCGCGGCGGCGGCCCTGACGTGTGGGAGCACCGACGGCCGCCGGCGCGCTCACCAGGCCAGGTCGCGGCTGGCGTGCTGGCCACGTCACCCGTCTTCGTCCGGGGCCGGCGGATGCTGCATCCCGTGCGGCGCGGCCTGTCCCGGTTGGCGGCGGGGCTGCTGGCGGACCTGCCGCGCCCAAGGCGGACCGCTCCACGGGCTGCGGCCGCCGTCAGCGGTCCGGCCGGGGAGGTGATCCAGCCAAACCTCCCTAGGCCTGCTCACTGTTGTGCAGCGCCCACACCTCCGGGACGCCGAGGTCTTCGTACAGCCGGTCGCGCTGGCCGGGGCTGAGGGTGGTGGAGAGGGCGGCGAGGGTGCTTCCCGGATGGCCCGGCAGGGCCTCGACGGCGCCGCGCACGATCGCCGCGCGCGGCGCGGGCGGCAAGGCGGGCAGCATCTTGCGAAGGTCGTCGAGGGCCTGCTCCGGAGTGCGGGAGGCGCGGAAGGAGGCATATACGGCGCCGAGTTCCTCCTCGCCGGCGTACTGCCACAGCGCCGGCATCGCGACGGTCTCTTCCACGTGCAGGTGGGCGAGGTAGGCGCTGATCATTTCGTTCAGTGCCAGGTACAGCGTGTGCTGGGCTTCCGGGAGGGCGTCGGCAGGGGTGCCGGGCAGCGCACGCGCCCGCTCGTCCAGCGCGGTGAAGGCCGCGTCGAGGCGTATGTGCTCGGCGTCCAGTGCGTCGGCCGCTTCCGGCGCCCGCTCCCGCAGGAGCTGGTGGATGAAGGTGTCTTCGATGTCGGTGTTATCTCTCACCGCACTGCCCAAGATTTCTCTCTTCTGGGTGTCACTCGATACAGCCAGCTGAGCAGGACAGTTGAGTTCGGTGGCGTGACATCGCGTGAATGGTGATCAGGACAAGCCATGCAAACATGCAGGACATCTTCATGTAGGTCCCATAAGAGATTTGATCTTGTTTGGCGAGCCTTGTGCCTCCGTGAATCTCCGTGCGCCCGCTCGGCGGACGTCACCGCGGGTGCGGCGGGCGAAGGTCCCCGACACATTTCTGCATGCGCGGAAGGGACCGGCACGGCTTCGATCCCAAGGTCGTCGACCGCGGAGCGGACGATCGCCGGACGGGTCGAAGGGGGAGGGACGCCGATACATCTCTGCGTGCGCGGAGCGGACGACCTCAGCATGCCGCGCCTTACCTGGATCGCCGACACATCTCTGCGTGCGCGGAGCGGACTGCGAACCCTCACGCGGGAACGGGGCCAGCGGCGATACGTCTCTGCGTGCGCGGA
Source organism: Streptomyces sp. NPDC030838 (assembly GCF_055572035.1). NCBI lineage: Bacteria > Bacillati > Actinomycetota > Actinomycetes > Kitasatosporales > Streptomycetaceae > Streptomyces > Streptomyces sp. NPDC030838. The sequence goes on from NZ_JBVIED010000025.1 coordinate 17,395, forward strand.
GCGGACCCTCGCGGCCAGCTCGGCCCGGCGCTGCTGCTCGATACATCTCTGCGTGCGCGGAGCGGACCCGGACCACACCGTCGTAGTACACGTTGCTGGCGATACATCTCTGCGTGCGCGGAGCGGACTCCTTGTTGACCAGCGCTTGCGCGATGGGCTTGCCGTTATTTGACTTCCCCTCTCCGTTCCGGGCGCCGGCAACGGCGCATCGCGGCGTGTGCAGAGGGAGAAGGGCCTTCCTTGATGGGAGCCTGCACGGCACATCTCTGTTTGTGGAGAGCGGACGCCAGTCGGCTCGTTGCAGTGACCGCACGGCACATCTCTGCGTGCGCGGAGCGGACCTCGATGTCGAGGACGAGCTCGTCGCCGGTGCCGGAACATCTCTACGTGCGCGGAGCGGACACGTCCGGCATCGCCCGATGTCGCTGCACCGGCGGAACATCTCTGCGTGTGCGGAGCGGACGAACTGCGCGAGCACGCCGACATCGAAGACACCGGAACATCTCTGCGTGCGCGGAGCGGACTGTCCAGACGGTTCATCCAGGGTTGTGGCCGGCGGAAAATCTCTGCGTGCGCGGAGCGGACCCTTGTTGACCAGCGCCTGTGCAATGGGTTTGCTGTTAGTTGACTTCATCTCCCCGTTCCCGGGGAGGGGGAAGGGAGACTCGGCGGCGTGTACGATGCCGTGAGGTATGCCCGAGTCGCGTTTGCGTGCACGGAATTTGTGGGCGTGGGACGGGCCCGCTACCCAATTCCGCGATCACCGAATTATCTCCGCATGTATGAGAAATGGCAGGCGACGTAATACTCCAGTTGATTGCGACTGGGAACGTTCCGTCTGCAGGGTCGAGTGAGTGAGTGTTCCAGGGTGCCGAGTGACAGGTGGGTCTGCTCATGTCCGCGTGTGCGGAGAAAGCCGATGGTTTGCCCGATGCCGTCAGGACCCCAAGAGCATCTCTGCATGAGCGATTACGCCGTAGCGAGTCTGCGAGCGGGCTGGCTGAGTCGTGTGGGCTGGGGTTTTGACACCTGGGTGAGCGTGTCCGGTTCGTTGCCGCAATATGCGGGAGTGGTGCACCTTTTCACTCAACGTAGTGATCAGGAACCGCAGCGGGGGCTTTGACCGGGAGGCAGGGGTAGAAGCCGGTCCGTTCGTTGCCTATCCGGTGGAGACGCAGTTATGGGTGTGGTGGAGGACGGGCGTTTCGGTGGGTTGGACTTGTGTCTGTGGGGCAAGTACTGCAAGCGGCACGGCACGATCTATCCCGTCGTGATCTATCCCGTGCTGTTTCACATGCTGGATGTGGCTGCGCTGGCTGGGGAGTTGTGGGACCGGCTGCTGTCTCCGGCGCAGCGCGCGGCCATCACCAGCGGGCTCGGTGTGAGCGACGGAGTGGCTCGCTGCCTGGTGATGTTCATCGCTGGCTGCCACGACGTGGGCAAGGTGAGCCGGTTTCAGGCGTGCGAGCCAGTTCCATGGGCGAGGGTGGGGGATGCGCTGTGGGCGGATACCTGCGGCTGGCGGCTGTTGCGGCATGAACGGGCTTCCATGCACGCCCTGGTGGGGCTCCTCGCCGAAATGGGATACGAAGTCTCGGGCGACACCAGTCCGGCGGTGCGGATGGCCCAGATCGCCGGCGGCCACCACGGGCGCTATCTGCAACTCGACGCGCATGGAGCGGCCAGTCCAGCGCGGGTGCGGGCTGACTTGGGCGGTCGGCTGTGGCAGGAGCTGCGGAGCAGGTATGCGGCGCAGGTGCGGCATCTGACCGGAGCTGAGACGGTGCCGCCGCGGGTGACAGCGACGGCAGCGGTGTTGATGACCGGGCTGGTGATGGTCGCGGACCGGCTGGCCAGCCAGCAGCGGGTGTGGCTGCCGCGGGCCCTGATGCCCGCCTACGGTGCGGCGCAGCACTTTGCCTGGGCACGCTGGATGGCCGGCCGGGTGGTGGAGCAGTCGCAGCTGGCCCGGACCCCGTTGCCGGCGCGGTCATTTGGTGTCGCTCATGGCCTGCCCGGGCCGAACGTGCTGCAGGCATCGGTCATCGAACACCTTCCGGAGGTGGCAGGTGAGCGAGGGGTGGGGATTCTGCTGGTCACGGATGGGACGGGGGCGGGGAAGACGGTCACTGCACTGGAGGCGGCCCGGATCCTCAACCAGGCTTCCGGCACTGAGGGGATCTGCTGTCTGCTGCCGACCACGGCGACGGCGGACGCCGTCTATGACACCCTGTACGCGTACGTCCATGCCCACCGTCCCACGCGGGCGGCGCTCACTCTGGTGCACAACCACAGCTGGCTGAACGCCGCGTACAGCGACCAGATGCTGGCCCCCGGGGAGGCCGCTACCTGCGCCACCGACGACCCCCACTGGGACCCAGATGATGGCGAGGAAGATGGTCTGATGCTGCCCGCAGGCGAGGACGACAGCGATGGGACAGGACGCCGATGGGTCCCGGACGGCTGGCTGCGCGGCTGGGACAGGGCCCTGTTGGCCCAGTTCACCGTGGCCACCGTAGACCAGGCCCTGATGGCGGCTCTGCCCGTGCGCTACAACGCCCTGCGGACGCTGGCCCTCTCGGGCCGCTGCGTCATCGTCGACGAGGCCCACGCGCTCACCTCGTTCAGCCGCCGCATTCTCCAGCGGTTGCTGCACTGGCTTGGGGCCCTGCGCACCCCGGTGGTGGTGCTGTCGGCGACCCTGCCCGGTCAGGCGGCACGAGAGCTGGTGTACTCCTACCTGGCCGGCGCCGGGCACCGCAGGCGCGAGCTGCTGGCCCGTGATGCCGATTTCGCCGTGCCCTATCCGGGCTGGCTGTTTGCCGACGCCGCCACCGCACAGACCACCGTCATCGACATGCCCACCCGTATGGCCCACACCGCCCGCCAGGAGCGCACCCTCACCGTGCACTTGCGACCGGTGCACTACCGGCGCCTGGGCCAGGCGGCCCGACGGGTGACAGCGGGGGAGCGGCTGGCCCGCATTACCGCTTCGATCAATCCCGTGGTGCGGCTGGGCGGGTGCGCCGTGATCGTGTGCGCCACCGTCGCCGACGCTCAGGACACCTACCGGCACCTGAAACAGGCCGTGAACTGGCCCGGCAGCGAGCGGGAGCTGGTGCTGCTGCACGCCCGCTTCCCCGCTCACTGTCTCGAACGGACACTCGCGCGGGTCCGCACCCAGCTCGGCCCCACCGGCCCACGCCCCGAGAGGCTGGTAGTGGTCACTACCAGCCTGCTGGAGATCAGCCTGAACATCGACGCCGACGTCCTGGTCAGCGACCTCACCTCGCTTGCCCGGCTCGTCCAGCGCGCGGGTCGGCTGTGGCGCTTCGAGCATGCATGGCAGCGCGATCGGCCACCCGGAATCCCCGAGCGGCCCGCCTGGATCCAGGCCCGCGGCGCCCGGCTGACCGTGCTCCACCCCGTCGACAGCGACCGTCGCACCGCGCTGCCCGAGGCGTGGGCCGCCGCCGACGCCCCCTACCTGCAGCACGCCACCGCCCACCTGCTCGCCCGCGCCGACCACCAGCGGATCAGTCTGCCCGGACAAGCCCAGCAACTGGTCGAACTCGTCCATCAGTCCGGCAGGCCCGCCTCCTGGTCGTCCGAGCTGTCCGACCTGTATGACCGGCATCGGGCCGCCGAACGGGCCGAGGAACACGCCAGTGCCGTCCACCTCATCCCGCCGCACGACCGCGTCGCCTCCCTGGCCGACCTGCACCGCCAGCAACTGACCGCCGCCCAGGCCGCCACTCGCCCGCATGACCGTCCCCGCCGCGTCCTCGGCTGCCACCAGCGCCCGGACGGCACACTCACCCTCGATCCGGCCGGCCGCCTCCCGCTGCCCCAGGGCCCCACCCTGCGCGCCGCCGACATCCGCGCCGTTCTGCAGCACACTCTGCCCGTTCCCGCCGCGTGGGTCGCTGCCTCCACCCGCCACCACCAGGGGCCGGACTCCTGGCAGCAGCATCCCCTGCTCGCCGACCTCGTCCTCCTCCGGCAGGACACATCCTGTCCGCAACCTGTGCAGCTTGGCCGCCACCTGCTGCAGATCGACGACGAACTCGGCCTGATCCACCATGAGGTGCCCCCATAGCGTCCTAACACCCTCGAGGCAGGCACCGATCTCGGGAGGCCTGCTGCTGGACAAGCCAGGCAACGCGCAGCGAATCATCCGACGCATGCAGCGTCGCGGCAGGCCACCAAGCCCGTACGGACCGGCCACGTACGGCCAGTGCCCGGAGCGTGCCTGCTCGGCAGGGCGTTCACCCTGTGCAGGCGCCCCCTGGTCCGGCGCGCCAGGCGTTCATCGCACTAGTTCGCAGGGACTGTACGGGTGCCCACTGAGAATGCTTTCCTTGATCCAGGTGACGGTGCGTATCGCCCGTCACGATCCGTACGCCATCCGCTGTCTCCGCAACGCCGTCCGCTTCTTCTGCCGCGCACCCCGGCCAACCGGCCTGAGGGTGCTGCGCCCGGACGCCGATTCCTCTCCAACCAGCCCTGTTCGCCCCTACCGGTCTCTGGCCTGCCCCTGTCTGCTGGGCCATACGAGCGAGAAGGGCACGTTCGTTATGCCGCCGAGTTATCCCATCGACCTCCGCCCCTGCATTCCGGTGCGTTGCGGCACCCGCACCAACTACACCGGTCTGCGCACACTGCTAGTCAACGCTCACCGCATCGACGACCTGGCCCTGCCGCTGCCGCCCGCCCAGTCCGCCCTCTACCGGGTCCTCGCGGCGATCTGCGCCCGCGTCACCGGCCTCGACGACCCCGATCTGCCGATCCAGGACTGGCTGGAGCACCGCACGAAACTGCTGACACGCACGGACGGCTTCGAACCCGTTGCGGTACACGCCTACTTCGACACCTACGACTTCGACCTGTTCCATCCCCTCCACCCGTGGTGGCAGGACCCAGCGCTGGCCACGCAGTGCTCCAAACGCAGCGGAATCAACGCCCTCGTCTACGGCCGCCCGGCCGGGAACAACCTGGCCTGGTTCAACGGCAGTCACACCGACACCCACCCCCAGCCCCTGCCTGCACGAGAAGCGCTGTGGAACCTGCTCGCCTACCACTACTACGGGCCCTCGGGACGGTGCACACCCCGGCAAGTCGGCCTGCTCAGCAGCGGTCAGATGCAGGCCGGCCCGCTACGTTCAACCGTCTCCTTCCACCCTCGCGGCCGCACCCTGTACGAGACCCTGCTGCTGCACCTGGTGCCCTACCGCGGCGAAGGCCAGGACCGAGAAGCCGACGCCTGCCCCTGGGAACAGCCCCAGGCACCGGACCCGGTGCACGTGCTGCCCGACATGACCTGGCCTGGCCGGCTGCTGACCGGCCGCTCCGTGCACGCGGCGCTGCTGGTCCCCGACACCGACGGCGAGCTCGTCACCGACGCCTATCTGACCTGGGCCACCCGGCACCCCGCCCTGGAGGCCACCGACCCCTACCTCGTCTACGACCTCGACCCCAAGGCGCCGGCCGACCGCCGCCGCAGCCCGCGCCGCGCGAACGCCGACCGCGCCGTGTGGCGGGAGCTGGACGCCCTGCTGCTCGCCGGCGACGAACACCGGCCCGGATGCCGACCCGAGGCGTTCACCACCCTCAACAGCCTCCCGGCGCCGGTCCGCGCCCAGCTGCGCGTGTGGGTATGTGGCTTCGACCAGGACGGCAAAGTCAACAACCGGATCTGGTACACCGCACTCACCCCGAACATCTGGTTGTGGGCCCAGGAACACGATGCGGCCAAGGCGACCCGGCTCGCGGAGTGCCGCGCCGCCGCCGAAAGCCTGGCCGCAGCCCTGCACAAGGCGACCGACCGTGCCTGGAAGGAGACCACCAACCGCACCGCGCGGCCCGGCCGCCGCCAAACGGGCAGCAGCCTATGGCCGCGCCAGGCCCTGGCCGCCTACTGGCCGCGGGCCGAACGCGCCTTCTGGCAGCTGATCCACGATGACCGGCCCGCACACGGGGTGTTCGCCGCCGAAGCCATCCGCGCCCTGCAGCAGGCCACCGGCCCGGCCGTGAACCACTTCCGCGCCGCCGGCCCCGCCCTGGCCTGCGCCGTGCACGCGCTGCGGATCGCGGGCGCGGCCCCCTAGCGACACCCGACGACAGCCGACAGGGGATCCCCGTGCCCACTCCCACTCTTGACGATCGCCGCCGGCACTACGACGCCTTCGTCACCCATGTCCGCGACCTGTGCCGCACCCCGCGTATCCGCCACCTGCTGGAAGACGGCCGCGGCCGCCCCGTCGACCAATGCCCGGATATGGACAGATACCTCATCAAACACTCCAGCCGTTTCGGCGCACAGCGTGCCCACTACACGATCGCCTCCCTGATCGCCATGCACCGCCCCGTACCGGACTGGACACCCCCGACCCCGCTGGGCGTCCCGGACGAAGTCGACGACACCACCACCCGCGAGGCGCTCGCCTGGGAACGGCGTCCCAACCTCGGCCTCACCCTCGCCCAAGCCGCCACCACCCACCCGCATGCCGCCTCCGGCCTGGACAACGACCTACGCATCCTGGGCTTCCTCTCCACCGACCAGCTCCACCGCCGCCTGCCCCACCTCATCGGACACCTGCTGAAACTCGACGCCGAGCCGGACTTCGCTGTGCTGCTAGGCGACCTCGCCCAATGGACCTGGGCCCGCGCACAGGTCACCAGCCGCTGGCGCCACGCCTTCTACCGCCTCCTCCCCGACACTCTCATGGAGCCGTGATGCACAACAGCTACCTCGACCTGCACGCCCTCCAGCACTACGCGCCCTCCTGCCTGAACCGGGGCGAATACAACGAACCCAAGACCCTGACCATCGGCAACGCCCTGCGCGCCACGGTCAGCTCACAGAACCAGAGACGGAACTGGCGCCTGGAGCTCGAAGCCGAACTCGGCGAACCGTCCGCCCGCACCCGCATGCTCCCGCCCCGCGTCGCGCAGGCACTGCGCGCGGCCGGGTGGCCCGAGGACCTGGCCCACTTCGCCGCCGGACAGATCGCCCGCTCCGCCACGCCCAAAGGCCTGGACACCAACCCGAAAGAAGGCCACCGCACCCAGGCCATGCTCCTGGTCGCCGCCAACTCCATCGTCGACGACCTCACCGCCCTGTGCACCAGCCACCGCGCCGCCCTGGAAAAAGGCCTGGCCCAGCTCCTGGCCGCCCAGAACAAGCCCCAGGACCAAAACAAGAGCTCGACCAGAAAACCGCCGCCCGCGGTCCTGCCCGCCGAGAACGTGGCTTCCTGCCTGACCCGCCGCACCGCCACCATCAGCCTCTTCGGCCGCATGCTTGCCGGCCTCAACGACGCCGACGTCACCTCAGCCGTCCAGACCGCACCCGCCTTCACCACCCACAGCAGCGACCTGCAACCCGACTTCTTCACTGCCGTCGAGGACTGGCCGGCCCCAGGTGACCACGGCAGCGCCCACCTGGACACCGCCTTCCTCACCACCGGTGTCTTCTACCGGTTCACCACCGTCAACCTCACCGACCTGACCCGCAACCTCGACGGCGACCAGGACCAAGCCCTGCGCCTGCTGGGCCTGTTCATCCGCGCCTTCATCATGACCGTGCCACCGGCCAAGAAGACCTCCACCGCCCCGCACACCGTGCCCGACCTGGTCGCCTACGCCGTACGCGACCGCCGCCCCGTCACCTACGCCGGGGCCTTCGAACAGCCCGTCAAAGCTGCCCCCCACGGCGGCTACCTCGCCCCCAGCTACCACGCCCTCGACGCCCACGCCGGCATCCTGAACCGGCTGATCGGCGAGGCCAACCTCATCGGCCACGGCTACGCCACCGCCCAGCCCGGCGACGCTGCGAACCTCGGCACCCGCCGAGACAGCTTCGACGACCTGATCGACGCAGCAATGAACACCGTTCACCGACACCCCGCGGCCGCGGCGTGAGCGGCATGCTGCTGCGCCTGGCCGGCCCGCTCGCCTCCTACGGCACCAGCGCCGCATTCCACGACCGCGACACCACCGCACACCCCACCCGTTCCGCCCTGATCGGCATGTTCGCCGCGTGCGCCGGACGCCAACGCTCCCACGCCCTCGCCCCGTTCACCGACCTGCCCGGACAACCTTCCTATCAGGACCTGATCTTCACCGTGCGTGTCGACCGGCCCGGCACCCCCCACACCGACTTCCACACCGTCGGCGGCGGATACCCCCGCGACCAGCAGCTGCACACCAGCAACGGCAACCGTCGCCCCGAAGCCGAATCCACTCTCGTCTCCCGCCGCCACTACCTCGCCGACGCCGTCTTCACCGTCGCCGTCACCGGCCCCACCCCCCTGCTCCAAACCATCGCCCACCACCTCGAGCACCCCCGCTACGCCCCTTACCTCGGCCGACGCGCCTGCATCCCCACCGAACCCCTCGTCCTGGCCACCGCCGTCCCCGACCCGGTCGACGAACTCCACCACCGCGTCCCACTCAGCCTCGCCCGCCCGCCCCGCCCCGGCGCTGACACCGTCGCCGTCGACTTCATCCTCGAACACCCCCCACCCGACCCAGCCGCCGTCACCGCGCACTACGAACTGTGCGACCAACCACAGGACTTCACCACAGGCCAGCGCCGCCACCACCTGCGCAGCCTGTGGCGCACCACCCGCCACCTGCCCGCCACCCTCTACGCCGGCCCTCGCCCCCTGGACACGCTCGCCACCTACATGACCTACATGCACCCGGAGTAGTCATGACCCCCACCGCCACGCTCACCCGCATCCGCCTCAACCCCGCCAGCCGAGCCGTGCGCCGAGACCTGGCCGACCGCGTCCAACTCCACAAAACCCTCATGCGCCTTACCCCCGGCACGCCCAGCCCTCACCCGCGCCTCGACGCCGGCCTCCTCTTCCGCCTCGAAGCGGACGCCCGCCAGCCCACCCTGCTCATCCAAACCACCCAACCCCCCAACCTCGCCGGACTGCCCGCCCACTACGGCACAACCGAAACCCGCGACCTCACCCCCATGCTGGGCGCCCTGCAACCGGGCCTGCGCGTGCGCTACCGCATCACCGCCGCCCCGGTCCGCCACATCCCCGCCACGCCCTACGGCACACGCCCCGACGGCACCCTCCTCCGCAGGCGCGGCACCCCCACCGCCCTCCACGGCAACGAAGCCCTGGCCTGGTGGCAGCGCCGCGCCACCGCCGCCGGCCTCGCCCTCGAAGAGGCCACCCTCACCCCGCGCACCTTCGAACGCCCCCCACGGTCCACCCGCACGCCAGGCCTCAACCACCACCTGAACCAGTTTGACGGGTACGCCCGCATCACCGACGCCCGGCTCCTTGCCGGGGCCGTCTGCCGCGGCATCGGCCGCGCCCAGGCTTACGGCGCCGGCCTGCTCAGCCTCGCCCCCGCCTAACCACCCAGCCGCCCACACAATCCCGAATGACCACCCGCCCATGACTGCCTCGCCACAACCACGCCAGGACGGCGTGCGCCGGGAAGCCGTCCGGCGCCTGATGTTCCTCGCCCAGCACAACAGCCTCCACACCGACCACATCCGCACAGTCGCCGAGGCCTTCGAAGTCCACCCCCGCACAGTACGGCGCTGGATGGACAACGCCCGCACCCACGACGGCCGCTACACCCCCCACCGCCGGCCCCGCTTCACCCTCACCCAGCCCATGCGCGATGCCGTCGCCCGCTGGTGCGGCAACGTCGCCGCCGCCTACCGCGAACTGGAAAAGGAGGGCCGCCTCGGCAGCCCGCCCATCTCCTACGCCACGTTCCACCGCGCCGTGACCACGCACTACAGTCCCGGTTTCCTCGCCGGGCTGCGGGGCGGGGAGCACGCACGCCGCACCTTCGACGTCTACCTCGAGCGGCCGCCCGGACACCGCAACGAGGCATGGGAGGCCGACCACGTCGAAGCCAGCCTCTGGGTCAACGTCAGCGGCCACCGCCGCAAGCCCTGGATCACCTGGTTCGTGGACTGCGCCACCGACGCCATCTGCGGCCTGAGCGTCTCCGCCCAATTCCCCAGCCGCGAAAACGTCCTCATTGCCGCCCGCGCCGCCCTGCAACGCGGCGGGGAATTCGGCCCCTTCGGCGGCGTTCCCGGCCTGGTCCGCGTCGACGGCGGCAAAGACTTCCTGTGCGCCAGCGTGGAAGCAGCCCTAGGTGTCTTCGGCGTCCGCCGCATCGATCTGCCCCCATACCACCCCTGGCTCAAAGGCACGGTCGAGGCCGTCAACGAAGCAATCAAGCAGACGCTCTTCGCCGGCCTCCCCGGATACACCGAAGCCCCCCGCACCAGCCGCCGCACCCGCATCGACCCCGACGAAGAACTCCTGACCTACCAGGCCTTCGTACGCAAGGTTGTCGAATGGGTCCGCGAGTGGAACTACGACCACATCCTGGCCAAACAGCAGCGCACCCCCAACCAGCTCTGGCACGACGACCTCACCCCCATCTACGACGTCGACCCCGCCGAACTGCACACATACACCCTCGAACTGCACGGCCAGCCGCTGACCATCAACCAAAACGGTGTCCACTGGGGCAAACGCCACTACATCGCCCCCTACATGCAGGGCCGCAAAGGCGACAAGGTCCTGCTGCGCTACATGCCCCACCACTACCGCCACGTCGAGCTCTACGACGCCAAAGACGGCACCTACCTGGGCCCGGCCACCCTGCAGAACGCCGCCACCGACGAACAACGACGCGAAGTGCGGCGCGCCGCCGCCCGCGAAGCCAGCCGCCTGCGCACCGCCCTGCACAAAGCCGAACGCCAGCGCCGGGAACGTTTCGAAGCCGACACCGTCCCCACCAACCCCCGACCCGTCAGCGACCTCACCCAGCAACAGGCCGAGGAACTGCTCGACGGCCACCGGCACGAGGAAGCCGCCCGCGAAGCCCGCCCCGACCTCGCCCCTCTGCCCGAGCCCTCCGCCTCATGGCAGCCCTCCGGCAACGACACCGCACCCCAGCCCACCCCTGCGGACGACGACTCCCACCCCGTCCTCCCGACGCTGCCCGACCCCTCACCCTCCTGGCACCCGCCCCCTACCCCCTCCACCCACACCGAGGAGATGCCGGATGCCCCTGATTGACACCACCGTCCCGCCCAGTGGCCACTACCTCGGTCTGACCGGCGCCCGCCTGATGCCCACTATTGCCTCCCGGCTGACCCAGCGGCACCTGAGAACAGCCATCAAGGCCCGCGCCATGGTCTGCATCCACGGCGACGTCGGCCTGGGCAAGACCCTCGCCGTCAACACCAACCTGCGGGACCTCGCCCCGGACAAGACGCTCTGGCTCGAATGCCGCAAGGGCGCCACCCTCACCGCACTGTGCTCTGCCCTGTTCCGCGCGCTGGACCTGCCCGGCGAACCACCAGCCCAGGTCGACGACTGCGATCCTGCACTCAGGAAGGCCCTGGCCACCCAGCACCGCGTGCTGGTCTGCGACGAAGCACAAGGACTGTCCAAACAAGCCCTGGACTACCTGCGCGCCCTGTGGGACGACAAGAACACCCAGCTCACCCTAGTCTTCGTCGGCGGGGAGAACTGCCTCCAGCGCATCCGCAGCCGACCCGCCCTGTTCTCCCGGATCGCCCTCTTCCAGCAGTACCAGCCGCTCACCCCCGACGAGATCCTTGCGATCCTCCCCGGCTACCACGCCCTGTGGAAAGACGTCGCACCCCCCGACCTGCTCTGGGTCAACGACGTCGTGTGCCACGGCAACTTCCGCAACTGGGCCAAGATCACCTTCCATATCCAGGAAGCACTTCAAGAACAGCCCACTGCCTCCTGGTTCAGCCGCGACACCGTCCGCATGATTCTCAGCTACCTCGACTCGAGCATCCGCAGCCAGCCCAGCGCGCCGGGAGGCTACTTGTAGAAACACGCACCCGACGACGCCGTGGACAGCGGACCAGGAAGCAGAACACAAGACCCATACCCCAATGTCTTGGAGGCCCTGGCCGGTTCGAAGTTCCCTGCCCCTCGTGCACTCCGACTGCTTTTCGCCAATCCCTACTCGCGGTCTGCCAAGGGTGACTGGAGACGAATCCGCAGATCACAGATGCCCGAGGCGGCACCTTCTGAGACCTGGCGGGCGGCAGCAGAGGCCGCGAGGGAGCTAACGAAGCGCGTTCAACGAGGTCAGTTGCCATGAGCGCCGTGGTCTCACCACTGGACGACACTCGTGGCGCGATGACACCGCGGTCCGGCCCGATGCCGCGCTGATCCGCCAGTGCTTGTCAGTACCCGCTGCTACACCCATTGCTGGGGGCCGTGCCCTGCGGCCCGCTGACGGGAGGAAAGCATGCCGAACGCACCAGAAGGGTTCCACCACGTTCGCGCACACATCCGCCGCAACCCGAAGCCGCGCAGCGCGAAGCGGATGAGCGGCTGGATGATCGCCGGCGTAGTGGCAGGTGTCTGGTTGTGGGGACAGTTATTCGGCTTCGGAGAGGCGACGCCTTCAACCCCTCCAGCAGATCCGAAGCCGGCGTCCTCCGCAGCGGCCGACCACTGATGGGACGGCAGGGAGTGCGGCTGCGCCGCCCGCGTGGTGCCGCCGAGACGGGCTCGGCAGTTGTCGTCGCGCTGGCCGTGGTCGTCCTGGTTGCCCGGACGGCTGCCGCGGCCGTTGACATAGTGAAAAGCGCCTGGCCAGTACTGCCGACCCTCGCCGTCCTTGCAGGCGTCGTCGGCGCTTGGCGGATCAGACAGGCGGCCGCGACGCGGCGCCGGGATAGAGAGCGGCTGGCCACCCTCCGTGTCACCCTCGCCGAGTTCGACGCCATGGACGACCAGAGCTTCGAGAACACCCTGCGGGATCTGCTCGTCCGTGACGGCTGGTCGGCTAGAAGGGTCGGGGGCGGCGGCGATCAGGCGGCTGACGTCATCGGTGAACACGCTCAACGCGGTCGGATCGTCGTACAGGCCAAGCACACCCGCGTCGGCGGAAAGGTCGGGTCATCGGTGATGTACGCGGTGAATGGAACAGCCGGCCCGGCCCACAAAGCCGACCACGCTGTCGTCGTCACCAACGGCACCTTCACCCGCGACGCCATGGCATGGGGCGATCGCCATGGCGTCCACTGGATCGACCGAGAGAAGTTGCGGCGCTGGGCCGAGACCGGAGCTGCGCTGCACGACCTCCTGGGACTGTCCGCACGCGCCCGCTCCAGCCGGCTCAAGCGCGTGGCCTGACCAACAGATCCCTATCGCCACTGTCTGGAGCCGATGAAGACGGTCCTTGATCCGACACTCAAGCTCTTGCTCCACATCGCCCTGGCGCTGACCGTCGGCACGATTGCTTACGACACGCCGACAGAGGCCGCCGGTAGATCTGCCCGGCCCCGAGACCATGCGAAGGACATCAGTCTCGCACGCCGCGATGCCGTACTTGATCCATGGCTCTTGAAAGGTCAGCGTCGCGGTGCGGTGATGCGGGCCCAGACGGTCTTTCCGCCGGCGGTCGTGGCATAGCCCCATTGATCGGCGAGGGCCGCCACGACGAACAGCCCCCGGCCTCGGTCCGCCAAATACACCGGGTCGAGGGGCGATGGGGGAGCGGAGCTGGGATCGGCTACGGCACACACGACGGTGTTACCGGTGTGGGCAATGCCAAGCCATGCCCTCGCGTGTGCTTCACCGGGTCCGGCCAATGCATGCTGCACAGCGTTGGTGGCGAGCTCGTTGACCACGGTGGTCAGGTCGTCGGCGAGTGTCAGCAGCCCCCAGGCGCTGGTGGTCTCGTGGATGAAGCGGCGGACGCTTTTCAGACTTCCCGGATCGGAGGTGAAGGCGCGGGCGGCGAAGTCGGCCGTGCTGATTCCCAGAGCAAGTCCCCAGTCCAGGGTGTCTGGTGATGTCAGGGAGGCATCCCCGACAGACGATCGCTCCGAGGATGCGATCGTCTTTTCGATTCCTGTCGTGCCGATCAGTGCTGCTGCCACGTGTGCTGTCACTGTTCATCCCCCCGAAAGACGTCCAGTTCAGGGGCCGCGGAACGATGCCCCGGCTGGTTAGTATCCGCCTCACCCCGGCCTGGATGCAATTGCATCGGTGACTTGCATCCGAACGTGAAGGCTGGGGAACGCTTGTACCTGACAAGCGGAAATGCCGTGACCGGAAATGAGAGAAAGCCAGACAGATTTGAAAGAAGGCGAACATGATGCACATTGTCAATGGTGTCTCGGCGGGCCTGCTGCACGACGTGACGTGGCTGAAGAGCCGCCACAGCACAGCGGACGGCAACTGCGTCGAGGTTGCCTTACTGGCCGGAGGTGACGTCGCAGTGCGCAACTCACGAGACCCGCACGGCCCCGCGCTGGTGTACACACAGGCCGAGATCGCGGCCTTCATCGCGGGGGTGAAGGACGGCGAGTTCGACCTGATCGCCAAGTAACGCCAGCCAGGAACAGCCCAATTGACGTCCTTCTTGGGCGGCATCCTGCGAAACTGACGCTCGTCGTCAGCCCTTCACAGGAGACCCCATGCCCACGCTCCGCCCGATCGACGTAGCAACGCTCGAGTACTACCTCGCCGTCTCCGCGCGCAGCCCGATAGCAGTACGCCTAGTGCTGGGGCATCTCCTGCGCACCCTGCGCAAGGAAGCCGGGATCCACGCGGAGGCGGCCGGCCGCTTCATCCGCGGCTCGGAAGCCAAGATCTCCCGCATGGAACGCGCGCAGGTCACGTGCAAACACAGCGATGTGATGGACCTGCTCAGCTACTATGGCGTCACCGATCCGCAACTCCTCGAGCACTTCGCAGAGATGGTGCGCATCGCCCGCCAGCCCGGCTGGTGGCACCGCTTCGACGGAGTCCTGCCGGACTGGGCCGGCAAGCTGATCGGCCTGCAAGAAGCGGCCTCCGCAATCCGCACCTACGAGGTGCAACTAGTGCCAGGGCTACTGCAGACGGCCGCCTACACAGAAGCAGTCGTGCGCCAGGCCTACCCACTGGCCATGCAGGACGAAGTCGACGACCGTGTGCAGCTGCGCAAGATCCGCCAGAGCCTCCTCGCCCGCCACGACGCACCCCACCTATGGGCCGTCCTCGACGAAGCCGTGCTGCGCCGACCCATGGGCGGCAGCCAGGTCATGCGTGATCAGCTGATCCACCTGATCGAAATGTCACAGCTCGACCACATCACGGTGCAGATCGCCCCGTTCAACCGCCCGGGCTGCATCGCAGGCGGGTTTCCCATAACCCACTTGCGTTTCGATCTCCCCGCTCTGCCCGATATTGTCTACCTTGAGCAACTGCGTGATGCTGAATACCTTGACAAGCCTGAGGAGACCCAGCACTACCGCAGCGTTCTGGATGGCCTGTCCCACGCCGCACTTTCACCACAGGACAGCATCAATCTGCTTGAGCAGACCCTCAGCCACCTCATCTGAAGTTCGTGCGTCACCCCGGCGGCCGGGGCCATCGCCGGTGGTCAACGGCGAACTGTCCTGTCAGGCTGCCACCGAGGCCGCGTCGCCGCCCAACTCCGCAGTCCCACACCACTGTGTCCGGGACTCATCGCGGCCGACCACGCGGGATGAAGACACGGCCACATCGCAGTCGTCCACGCTGCCCCCATCGCCCACGGGGCCAGCTCCGAAGCCGAATGCGACGATCGTCTCCAACGCGGCGGCACCTGATTGCGGAGGGACGTGCACCCTTCCGACACCCACTTGGCAAGCCGTCGTCTGACGATCGGGAACAGCCGAGCAGCCCACCACAGAGTCAGCGCACCGCGGCTACTGCGCCGTACTCCGCCCATGCCAGACCGCCGGCTGCGGCCACGCGGTCGCTACCCGGCCGCCACTGGGAGATATCGACCAGACCCGGAGCGAGAAGAGGCAGAGCGCCGAAAAACGACGCGATCTCCTCGCGTCGCCGAACCTGCCCCCACTGCCCCCCAGCTGCTCGACGCAGAACGGCGTCAGCCAGCCGGCGAACGTGGGCATCCTCACTGACCAGCTGGCTGGCGACGATGAAACTTCCCGGCGCTAACATTCGGGCCGCCTGCTCCAGAACCCAAGCCGGGTCGTCCGGTTCCGCGATCGTGTGCAGCAGGGACACGAACATCGCTGCCACCGGCCGCCTGATGTCGATCAGCCTGCGCACTTCCGGCTGGACCAGCAGATACCCCGCCTGCAGCGGACTGGCACGCCTCACCAGAGTGCGCCGCCGGTCCTCCCACAACGCCCGGCAGTGCACGAGCGCCAACGAGTCGTCGTCGGCATAGATGACGCGTGAGCGTGCATCGATGCCCTGAGCGATCTGATGCACCCCCAGGCGTGTGGGCAGCCCTGTACCGAAGACCACAAACTGGCGCACTCCGTGCTCCCGCGCCAGATAGCTGGTCACCCTGAGCAGAAACCGGTGTGCAGCCACGGCTACAGCCTGCGCGGAAGGAGTGATCTGCAAGAGCTGCTCGCACGCCGCACGGTCGGCGGCATAGTGATCCTTCCCGCCCAGCAGGTAGTTGTTCATCCGCGCAAGATTCGGCAGTGCGACGTCGAGGACGTCCCACTGCGGCACTCGTCCGCGGTCCAATGCGGCACCCCACCCCGTCCTGGCACCCGCAGCACGCTCCGTGCTGCAGGCACCCCATGGTAGGAAGGCCACGCCCAACTGTGATGGTTCTCCGCAGAATCACTCACCAGCGGTCAGAAGTGCGCTACAGCAAGGACACGGTGGACAGCTGTCACCGGCGCACGCGTCCCGCCGCCGGCTGCGCCCCCGCAGGCCCGGTGGGAGCCGCTGTCAGCTCGCCGGGCAGCACCCGCTGAGCCATCCGCAACTGGGAGGCGACCGCCGGCGGCTCAATCCCCATCAACTCGGCGGCTTGGTCGTCGCTCAGGCGGAGCCGGCAGCGCAAGATGACCACATCGGCCTGCGCGGGAGGCAGAACCTGATGCACCCTGTCCACCGACCGCGCAGCCGATGCCTTGCGGCCTCGCAGAGCCGAGGAGATCAAGGCGTCCAGTAGCCTCCACGCCACGGCCGCCGGACAGGGACTGCTGATGACCGATGGCCAGATCGTGGCGAGATTACCTAAGGCCGCCTGGACGACCTGCTGGCTCATCCACGCATCCTGCACCCGCTCTCGCGTGTAACGCAGGTAGCTCTCCTGATGAAGCAGGCAGAACGCTGTGTACTCCAGCGGCAAGACCAGTTCGATCGCCGGTTGCGGGACTTCCTCGGGGGCTTGCCGGGGACAGGACGCCCGCACCGGCAGGTGGCTGCAGCGTTGCGAGGACACGAACATGGCACCTCCTCCTTCGGGCGTGGACAGCGTCAGGTGGACTCAATACGTTGGGCAGGGAGCTGCCGGGGCCCCTCTTCGGGGTCCAGACAGAGCAGGAACGTGTAGTGGACGGCTTCCCACAGCGGCCGAACATCTGCAGGCCAGCCCCCCAGAGCGGTGACCAGCGCTGACGTCTGCTCCCAGCCGGGGACCATCACGCCGCCGAGGATCTCGCTGATCGCCTGGGCGGTCAGCACGTTGTGCGACGCCTTGCGGATCGCCCCCGGCTTCGGGCGTCCAGCAGCCAGGTGCAGACCGCGCAGCGCTGCCTGCAGGCGCGCCAGCGCGTCCGGAATGGCGTGCCGGGCAGGCTG
>NZ_JBVIED010000026.1:0-23755 GCF_055572035.1 Streptomyces sp. NPDC030838
AAAAAGAATCGTCGGGGGGGAGGCAAAAGCCTCCGTGGGGGGGGGGGGAGGTGATCACCCAACCGAAGGGGAGAGATCCCCCCCCCCCCCCCCCGCGGCCCCCCCCCCCCCCCCCCCCCCCCCCCCCCCCCCCCCCACCGCTGTCCCAGGGAGGCACCCGGGCAACCTCACCACCGCCGCACCCTTCGTCCTCGAGTCGGGACTCCCCCCCTCGCGGTCGCGGCGGCCTCATGGAGCCGGCACCGGGCCCGCCGACGCCCGGGGCGCCCACCGGCGGGCAGAGGCTCCGCAACCTCCTCCTCGCGGCCCCGGAGGCCTTACGGACCCGGCGCCGGGCCCACCGACGCCCGGGTCACCACCGGGCAGGCCAGGCGGCGGACGGTGGCGGCCGGGGTGCGGCCTGTGGTGATGGCGTCGAGGAGGAGGCGGGCGGCGGTCTCGCCCATCGCGCGGTGTGGCAGGGCGACCGTGGTGAGGGACGGGGTGAGGAAGGCGGCCATGTGTTCCTGGTCGTCGTAGCCGACCACGGAGAGGGCGTCGGGGACGGCGATGCCGAGCCGGGTCGCGGCGTGCAGGACGCCCGCCGCGACCCGGTCGTTGTAGCAGAAGATGCCGGTGGGACGGCGGGCCGGGTCGGCGCCGTCGAGGAGCCGCGTCGCGCCCTCGTAGCCGCCGGAGATCTCGCCGCCGGTGCGGACGACCCACTCCTTCGGCACCGTGATGCCCTCGGCGCGCAGGGTGTCCCGGAAGCCGCGCAGCCGCTCGACCGACGCGATGTCGTCGAGGCCTCCGATGTGGGCGATCCTGCGGTGCCCCTGGTCGAGCAGCAGCCGGGCCGCCGTACGGCCGCCGGCCCGCTCGGCGGGGATGACGGCGGGCAGGGAGTCGTCCTCGGGGAGGCAGTTGGCGAGGACGGAGTGGGTGCGGTGCAGTCCCTCGGGGACGCGGACCCGGCGCAGCGACATGGCGGCGTAGATGATGCCGTCCACCCGCCGGTCGAGGAGTTCGGCGACGGCCGCGTCCTCCTTGGCCGGATCGCCGCCGGAGTCGATGGTGAGGACGAGGTGCTCGCTCGCCCAGGCCGTCTCCATCGCGCCGCGCAGCAGCCGGCCCGCGAACGGGGAGGAGGCGATCTCGTCGGTGACCAGCCCGATCACGGCCGTACGGCGGCGGCGCAGGCCGCGGGCGACGGGGTCGGGGCGGTAGCCGAGCTGGGCGGCGGCCTGCCGGATGCGTTCCTGGGTGGCGGGCGAGAGGTTGCCCGCGGCGCGCCCGTTGAAGACGAAGGAGACGGCGGTGTGCGACACGCCGGCGAGCCGGGCCACGTCCCGTGAGGTGGGACGCCCGGATCCCGTCGTGTGCTTGTCCTCGGCGCTCGTCATGGCGTCCGCTGCCCTCTGCTTCCCCCACCCGTACGGTTGATCACTGCTCAGCCTATCCGCGACCGGCCGGTGTGCGTCCGCCCGCGGGGGTACTCGGCAGACGGTTTCGGGCGCAGGGAAGGAGGCCCTGGTGGCCGTGCGGGAGGACCGGCTGCGGGTCTACCGCGGCAAGCGTGATTTCGGCCGGACCGGCGAGCCCCAGGGGACCGCGGGGACCGCCGGGGACGAGCCGCGCTTCGTGGTGCAGATCCACGACGCGCGCCGGCTGCACTTCGACTTCCGGCTGCAGGTCGGCGACGTCCTGAAGTCCTGGTCCGTGCCGAAGGGGCCGTCCGCGGACCCGGGGGACCGCAGGCTGGCGGTGCCGACGGAGGATCATCCGCTGGAGTACGAGGAGTTCGAGGGGGTCATTCCGGCCGGTGAGTACGGGGGCGGCACGGTGATCGTCTGGGACCGCGGGTCGTACGAGCCGCTCAGCCACGACCGCCGGGGACGGCCCGTCGACTTCGGGGAGTCGATCGAGCGCGGGCACGCCACCTTCCGGCTGAAGGGGTCGAAGCTGCACGGCGAGTACGCCCTGACCCGGTTCCGCGCCGGGGAAGAGGAGGCGTGGCTGCTGGTGAAGGCGGGCCGGGCGGGCGCAGGACGGGGCACGCCGGATCCGCGGCGGGCCCGGTCGGTCCGCAGCGGCCGTACGCTCGCCCAGGTCGAGCGGGAGGAGTCCTGACGCTCGAGCAGAGCGGAGGAGTCCTGACGCGGGCCTTGCCTCGCGGCCGGGTGCCGTCCAGTATCGCGCTGCCGTACCCGCAGACAGAGAGGCTCTTCGTATGCGCAGCGCGCTCCGTACCGCCGTGACCGGGGCGGTGGCGGCGGCCACCGTGTTCGCCGGAGGCACCGTCGCCGGGGCCACCCCGCCCGGGCCCGGGGTGACCGGCCGGATCATCGCGCAGACCACCGTCGGCGGCACCGACTACATCCTGCGCGAGGTCACCCTGCCGCCGGGCCAGGCGACGGGGTGGCACTACCACGACGGTCCGCTGTACGCCGTGGTCGACGAGGGCACGCTGAGCCACCACGACTCCACCTGCGCGTCCGACGGCGTGTACCCGGCCGGCAGCACCATCGAGGAGCCCGCCGGGCCGGGCAACATCCACATCGGCCGCAACCTGGGTGGGACGCCGGTCGTGCTGACCGTCCTGTACGTGCTGCCGCACGGGGCTCCGCTGTCGCGGGACGCGCCGAATCCGGGCTGTCCGTTCGAGTGAGTCAGGCGCGGTGGGCGCGGAGGGCGGCGAGGGCGCGGTCGGCGTGGGTGTTCATACGCAGTTCGCTGCGGACGATCTCCAGGACGGTGCGGTCCTGCCCTATGACGAAGGTGACCCGCTTGGTCGGCGCGAGGGTGAACCCCCGCTTCACGCCGAAGCGTTCGCGGACCGCGCCGTCGGCGTCGGACAGCAGCGGGATGCCGAGGGTGTGCCGGCCGGCGAACTCCTGCTGGCGTTCGACGCTGTCGCCGCTGACGCCGACCGGCCGGGCGCCGACGGCGGCGAACTCGGCGGCCAGGTCGCGGAAGTGGCAGGCCTCGGCGGTGCAGCCGGGGGTGAGGGCGGCGGGGTAGAAGAACAGCACCACCGGGCCCTCGGCGAGGAGTTCGGTGAGACTGCGGGTGACTCCGGTCTCGTCGGGCAGGGCGAAGTCCTCGACCTTGTCACCGACCTCGATGTGTCCGGCCATGACCGTCCCTCCACGTTGTTCGTCACGCTGGCGCCGGATGCTACCTGACGGTAGCGCGGGGTCCGTCACCGCCCCGGCGCCCGCTGTCACTCCGCGCGCTGATGGGCCCCGGGCGTGTATCCGAAGGACCGCCGGAAGACGTCGATGAAGGCGCTGGCGGAGGACCAGCCGCAGCGGTGGGCGACCGTGGTGACGGGAGTTCCGTCGGCGAGCATCCGCAGGGCGTGGTAGAGCCGGGACTGGGTGCGCCACTGCGGGAACGTCATGCCGAACTCCCGGCGGAACAGCCGGCTGAGGGTGCGTTCGCCGGTGCCGGTCGCGGCGCCGAGCGCGGCGAGCGTGCGAGGCTCGGCGGGATCGGCGTGCACGAGTGCGCAGACGGCGGCCAGGCGCGGGTCGGCCGGGGCCGGCAGGACGAGGGGCTGCTGCGGGGAGGCGGCCAACTGGTCGCGCAGGACGGCGAGCAGCCTACGGCGTTCCGGGCCGCTGTCCTCCGGGTCTCGGGTGTAGGCGCGGATCAGCTCGCGCAGCAGCGGCCCGACGGTGAGGACCGTGGGGGCGTCGAGGCCGAGGGGGTTGTCGTCGGCGGGCAGCCCGACCAGGTGCAACTCCAGGTGGCCGTGGGCGCGATGGGCGTGGACGGTGCCGGCCGGGACCCAGATGGCCCGGGTGCCGGGGGCGAACCAGGTGCCGGCGTCGGTGGTGACGGCCAGCACGCCGGAGCCCGCGTAGACGATCTGGTGCTCGTCGTGCCGGTGCGCGTCGATGCGGTCGCCCGCGGCCAGGAGCTGGGCGCGGGTCGGTGCCTTCGGAGTGTGGCGGATGTTCGGCACGATCGGGCAGTTTATCGAAAGCGGGACAGGGGGCGGGGCCCCGACGATCGATCCGTGACCGAACAGAAGACCGAGCAACCGCCCTTGTCCCGTGCCCGCCCGATCGCGCTGATGTCCCTCGGCCACGCCTGCGTGGACGTCTACCAGGGCGCCGTCGCCGCGCTCGTGCCGTACTTCGTCGCCGAGCGCGCCTACACCTATGCCGCCGCCTCGGGCGTCGTGCTGGCCGCCTCCCTGCTGTCGTCGGTGGTCCAGCCGCTGTTCGGCGCGCTCACCGACCGATGGGAGATGCCGTGGCTGCTGCCGCTCGCCGCACTGGCGGGCGGCGCCGGAGTGGCGCTCAGCGGCGTCGGCGACTCCTACGCCCTCACCCTGGCGGCGGTCGCACTGTCGGGGATGGGCGTCGCCGCGTACCACCCGGAGGCGGCGCGCGTGGCACGGCTCGCGGCGCGCGGCAGCCATACGGCGATGGGCTGGTTCTCCCTCGGCGGCAACGTCGGTTTCGCGCTCGCTCCGCTGCTGGTGTGGGCGGTCGTGGCCGGGGGCGGGCTGGGGGCCGCTCCCCTGCTCGCGGTTCCCGCGCTGGTGGGGGCGGCGCTGTGCGCGGCGGCGGTCCGGGCCGTGGGTCCCCGGGCGCGGGAGGCGGCCAGGGCGCGGGCGGGCGGCGGGCGCGACGACTGGCCGTCGTTCCTGCGGCTGTCCGGCGCGGTGGTGTGCCGTTCGATCGTGTTCGTCGGGCTGAGCACCTTCGGGGCACTGTACGTCCGCGAGCGCACCGGTGGCGGCGAAGTCGCCGGTACGGCGGCGCTGTTCGTGCTGTACGCCGGGGGCGCGGTGGGCACGGTGGCGGGGTCCTGGCTGGCGGAGCGGTACGGACGACTGGCGGTGGTGCGGTGCTCGTACGCGCTGACCGTGCTCGCCGTGGCGGGCGTGGTCCTGGTGCCCGGCCCGGCGGTGTACGGGTGCGTCGCGCTGGCCTCGGCCGGGTTGTATGTGCCGTTCGCCCTGCACATCACGCTGGGGCAGGACTACCTGCCGGGGCGGGTGGGCACCGCGAGCGGGGTCACCCTGGGGCTCACCGTGAGCATCGGGGGGCTGGCGGCACCGGTGCTGGGCGCGCTCGCCGACGCGGCATCGCTGCGGACCGCCCTGGTGCCGCTCATCGTCCTGCCGGCCGTCGGCGCGCTGCTGCTGCGCGGCCTGACGGAACCCTGAGCGGCGCGGAGTCAGGCGGTGGTCCGGGACTCCGGCTCCTCGTCGGCGGCGTACGCGAGAAAGTCGTCGACCATGCGGTGGAAGAGCGTGGCGAGCTGCCGCAGTTCCTCGGGCGACCAGTGGGCGAGGGCCAGCTGCATGCCCCGCGCGCCGACCTCCCGGATCCGGTCGATGGCCTGCTGTCCCGCCTCGGTGAGCCGGATGCGCTGGGCGCGCCGGTCGTCGGGGTCGGGGACGC
The DNA here is from genome assembly GCF_055572035.1 of Streptomyces sp. NPDC030838. Classification (NCBI taxonomy): domain Bacteria; kingdom Bacillati; phylum Actinomycetota; class Actinomycetes; order Kitasatosporales; family Streptomycetaceae; genus Streptomyces; species Streptomyces sp. NPDC030838. The sequence goes on from NZ_JBVIED010000026.1 coordinate 5,403, forward strand.
GGACGACGTACCCGGCCTTCTCCAGCTGCTGCACGGTGCGGGTGACGTGGGAGGCCTCCACGCCGAGCCGGTGGGCCAGCTCCCCCGGGCGCAGCGGCTCGGTGTCCGCGACCGCGCGCAGCAGCGCCACGGCGGCACGGTCCAGCGGGACCTCGGCGAGGGCCATCAGCCGGTCGTGCTGCCGGGCGCGGGTGCTGAGGTAGGTGATGCGGGTCAAGGCCCGCTCGATCTCGGTTACCTCGGGGGACGCGGGGACGTCGGGGAGCGGCGGTGTGGGCATGCCACCTACTTTACCTTCTCATTGCCTAACTCAAGTAATTCGAAGGCCGGGGCGCTCCGGCGCGCTCACCGCCGGCGAGCACCCCGGTCAGCCGCTCGCCGGTGCGGTAGGCGGCGGGGAACCGGCGCTCGGCCGGCTCGCCCTCCACGAAGGCGACGTCGCCGTGGCCGCGCAGAGCGCCGTACGCCTGGACCTTCAGGTCGTACTGGTCGGACCAGGAGTACGGCACCGCCGCGAACGGCCGGCGCTCCCTCGGGTGCAGCAGGTTGCGCGCGGCGGCCATGCCCTGTTCGGCCGCGTTGGTGCGGCGCTCGATCGGTACCGGCCCGCCGTAACAGGAGGTGGGGTCGGCGGGCCACGTCACCGGCCGCGTAGACGCCCGGCGCGGCCTGGAGGTGCGCGCTAAGGCGAGCGCGGACGCTTCCACGACCGGGTCCGATTCCGGCTCGCCCAACTCCACCAACAGGAACTGGCGCCGGGCACGCTTATTTGTCGGCCTCTAGCGTCCCTGCGGACGTGGTCGGTGACGGCCACGACATCAGTGTCGTCCAGATCGGCGGACCAGGCGCCCGCGATCAGGTCGGTCTCCAAGTTCAGGGCCTCGGTCCGGCGCCCCGGGTACGGGTCGAGGTGCTCGGGTGCCGGCTCCAGCCAGCGGACGCCCCATACGCCCAGCGCCAGGAACACCTGCCACAGCTCAGTGCCGGCCCCGGTCAGGCGGTAGCGGACGGAGTGTCCCGGTCCATGGTCGCGGCCCAGCAGGCCGTCCCGTTGAAGCTCACGCAGCCGGGCGGCGAGCAGCGTGCGGGACAGGCCCGGCGCGCCGCGCAGGATGTCGCTGAACGTCGCGCAGCCCAGCGCCAGGTTCCGCACGATCAGCGGTCTCCAGCGCTCGGCGAACACCTCGGACGCGCGAGCGATCGGGCAGTACTGGCCATAGCCGCGCCCGCGTTCCAGTGTGCGCTCGGCCCGCCGAGCGGTCCGGATCCTGGACTTCCGCCCGGCTCGGCGGGCGGCGAGGCTGGATGTACGGGGTCCAGGACGGACGGGGAGGAGGCCGACGATGATGCGGGAGATCCCGGGCTTCGCGGGGCAGCTCATCACCCCCCGTGACACGGAGTACGACAGCGCGCGGGCGCTGTGGAACGGCGCGATCGACCGGCGGCCGGCGGCGATCGCCCGGTGCGGCGGCGCAGCCGACGTCCGGGCGGTGGTCCGCTACGCCCGCGAGCGCGGCCTGCCGCTGTCGGTGCGCGGCGGCGGACACGGCGTCGGCGGTGCGGCGGTGTGCGACGACGGGCTCGTCGCCGACCTGAGCCGGATGCGGACCGTCGAAGTCGATCCCCGCGCTCGGACGGTGGCCGCGGCGGGTGGGGTGCTGTGGGGCGAGCTGGACCAGGCCACGCACCGGTTCGACCTGGCGACCACGGGCGGGATCGTCACCCACACCGGCATCGCCGGCCTGACGCTGGGCGGCGGAATCGGCTGGCTGATGCGCGCCCACGGGCTGACCGCGGACAACCTGCTCCACGCCGAGCTGGTGATCGCCGACGGAGAGCGGGTCACCACCGACAACCGGCCCGAACTGCTGTGGGCCCTGCGCGGCGGGGGCGGCAACTTCGGCGTGGTGACCCGTTTCCGGTACCGGCTGCACCCGGTCGCCGAGGTGCTCGGCGGGCCGGTACTGTGGCCCCTGGACGACGCCCCCGGCCTGCTGCGCCACTACCGGGACTGGATCGCCGGGGCACCCGACGAGCTGACCACGATCGTCACTCTCCGCAAAGCCCCACCGCTGCCCGCGCTGCCCGAGGCGCTGCACGGTCGGCTGGTGTGCGCGATCACGTCCTGCTGGTGCGGCCCGCCGGAGGCCGGAGCCGCCGTGCTGGCACCGCTGCGTTCCTACCGGCGTCCGCTGGCCGACCTGACCAGGCTGCGGCCCTATCCGGAGCATCAGGCGCTGCAGGACCCGACGGTGCCGCACGGCTGGCACTACTACTGGAAGTCCAGCGAGGTGGCGGCGTTGCGCGATGATCTGATCGACGTGCTGGTCGAGCACACCGCCCGGGTCGTCTCGCCCCGGTCGTACACGCTGGTCTTCCAACTCGGGGGCGCCATCGCCCGGGTGCCCGAGGACGCATCGGCCTACCCGCACCGCGGTGCGGGCCACGCGATCAACATCAACGGCGTGTGGCTGCCCGAGGAACCCGTGGCCGACCGGGAGACGGCATGGGCGCGCGACTTCTTCCACGCGGTAGCGCCCCACCAGGTCGGCGTGTACGTGAACTTCCTGGGGAACGAGGGCCAAGCCCGCGTCCTCGCGGCCTACGGTGAGGCCACCTACCGGAAGCTGGTGCAGATCAAGCGGATCTACGACCCGGACAACCTGTTCCGGCACAACCAGAACATCGACCCGGCGTCCGCCCCTCTGGCGACCGCCCAGGACGTTGTGTAGGGCCGCGCAGACAACGTGTTGAACGAGAAGTCGTGGTAGCCGCTGGCAGCCGCCGCAACTCGCGTCGCAAATCAACGTCCGAGAACGGTCCTTCGGGTTTCCGATATTGCTCATCGGCTACTGCCGCACTTCGACGGCCGACCAGAACCCCGGTCATCAGATCGACGCGCTCCTCCGCCACGGCGTCGACCGCGACAACATTGACGTCGAGATCACCAGCGGCGCGAAGGCGTGCCGCCCGACGAGTGGGAGAAGACGGTCCAGCAGATCGCCGACACGTTCGGCGTGCCCCAGTCCACGGTGTACGGGCACCTCGACAAGACCAAGACCGTGCCCCGCCAGCCCAAGAAGACCATGGTCACGAAGCCCTGACCGCTGCTTTGCGGCTGATGTCAGGTCGCGGTCGACGTCGTCCAGGAAGACGAAGCGCAGCGGGGTGGCCGAGCACCGTACGGAACGCGCGGAACGGCGCCGCGCCCCGCGCCGCCCTGGGCTTTTGGCTGGCGAGCGAGTCTGTTCCGTCTAAAAATGCCTAGGATTTCCGTCGCCGTCCCAGAGGGCGCGCTGGTCGCCCGAGCCGGGGCGCTGCGCTTACGGTCGAGTGCCGTCGATGTGCTCGAGCAGCGTTCGGGCTTCGACGGTGCGGCGGTGGTCCGGGCCGAAGGAGGCCAGGCAGGCATCGTGAGCGGCTGCAGCCTGGCGACGGGCGTCGGGCACGCGGCGCAACCCGAACAGGGCAGTAGCAAAGGCCAGTTCGACGGCGCCCCTATCTGGATGGCGCTGGTACTCGGGCAGAGCGCGGTACAGCTTGTCGGCGCCCTGCGCCTCGGTGAGGGCGTCTTCGTGGCGGGCTTGGCCGTTGAGGCTGCGAGCCAGGCCGAGTCGCAGGACCAGGGACGTCCGGTCACGTGCGCGATAGGCGGCCAGGGCCTCGCGGGCGAGTGCCTCGGCCTCCTGGTGGCGCCCCTGCGCATTGAGGGCGAAGACCAGCCCGTTGCGGGCGGCCGCTGCCAGGAGTGACATTTCCGGGCCGGTACCGCGGCCCGCGGCCTCGGCGACGGCCGCACATTCTGCCTCGCACTCGGCGTGCTGACCGAGCGAGATCATCTGCTGGGCGCGGTCCGAGCGCAGCTTCAGGGTCAGCCAGTGATCGGCTCCAAATATCCTGCGGAAGGCAGGCAGCGCTTCGTCGTAGGTCGCGAGTGCCTCGGCGTGGCGGCCTTGGGCGCCCGTCGCGATCGCGGCGATGTTCAGCGCCACGGCTGCGTACTCGTCGTCGCGTGGCCGCGATCGGGCCACGGCGCGGGCTTCGGCCTCCGCCTCGGCGTAACGCCCGGCTTCGTAAAGGGCTTTGGCCTCAGCCACAGGCGTTCCCGTCATTCGTTGGGCGTCGCTGCGGCCGCGCGGCCGGAAAAATCTCATGACCGTGAGCATACGCATGCTGCGCAGGCTGCTCGGCGAAGAGGCAAGGACATGGTCGGCAGCCCTTGCGTCCTACAGGTTCAGCTCATTTGGCGAGTCTGCGGTAGCAGCAGACGAGGGTGCAGGCGATGCTGGTGAAGGCCAGGAAGTGGCTCGCCGTGCGTTCGTAGCGGCGGTGGAGGCGGCGGAATCCGGCGAGCCAGGCCAATCTCCTGACGTACGGTCTGCTGCCCGAAGGGCGCCTGCGTCCCTCACCAGTCGTCCCCGATGTCGAAGTTGGCGGCGACGGGCATGCCGCCCTTCTCGAACGCGATCAGCCGGTACGTGCCCAGGGCGTCCAGGCCGTCATACAGCTATTCGGCGAGTTCCCAGGTCGCCACCTGTTCGGACCGGGAGATCGGCACGGCGTAGGCGGGGACCTTGTCCAGGGGCCACGCCTCTTCGGGATCGTCCACGAACACATGAACGCTGAGATCGTCGTCTGCGAACCAGAAACGGTAGCCCCGGTGGGATCCCGTCCGTCGTCGGTCACCTTGAAAGCGATGCCCAGGACGCGCTCCACATCGGCGCGCAGTTCTCCGGCGAACACCCGGCAGTCCCATGCGGAACGAGCCGGGCCGTCCCGTATGTCGAAATCGGCTTTGTAGCCGGTTCCGTATTCTTCAAAGCGTCCCACGCGTATCTCCTTGCAGTGCATGAGGGGCGGGTGCCCGGCCCGTTCCGGCGCAGCAGGTTCTCCACCTCGTACCGGTTTCGTGGTCATCGAGCTGTTGCAGCCGAGCGTGGGCTTCGTCGGCAGCCTGCTGCAAGCCGACGAGTTCCTCCGGCAGACCGCTTCGGTGCAGTGCCGGGTCGGGCCTGGGTTGTGTGCCTTCCGGGCACTGGACCGGCGCCGTCTCAGCTGCGGGAGCAGCGGGCTGGAGAAGCGGTGTGTCGTGCCGCCGACACGGAACTGCACCGGAACGACGGACGCCGCACGGGCCCGGACGCTGCGCGGCCCGTGTACTCCAGCGGACGGACTGTCGACGGTCAGCCCATTCCCCATGTCAAACGCCAGACAGTTCCCCACCCTCTCCTGTCCGGTTGCTGACCCGAGCCGTCCCAGCGGCGCTCAATCGTCCTCAGTGCCTGCACTGGCTCTCCAGGCGGCAGTGACACATCCCTCTTCCCAGTGCCACCAACCTTTCGCGTCGCCGTGTTCCAACAGCTTGCGGATCCGCTGGATGTCTGCTTCCGGCGGGATGTCCAGCGCGACCATCCGGAACTGCTCGATGCCCTCGCCGGTGGTGCCGAGCCGGTGGAAGGTCTCCAGCACGGTCTGTCGGGCCGCAGCGGAGCCTCCGTCCTTCAGCACGATCAACCGGATGGTGCAGTTCTCCGAAGCTTGAACGGTCTCCCCCGCCCAGCGCAGGCCGTCGTCATCGACGTCCACGCGGACGACATCGCCGCTCGCGACCCCACGCACGAACCATGGAGTGTTGTCGAGACACACCGTTCCGTCGCCGAGGTCCAGCGCCCACAGGCTCTCGACGCTTGCCGGCGGCCAGCCGTCCTCGTCCACCTCCATCCGGAAGTGGACCTTCACGTGGGCGTCGCTGATGTTCGTCACCGCGCCATCATCCCCGCGGGCCGGCCGGGACGGAACCGCGGGGCTGCCCGGCGCCGCGGGGCAGCGCTGGACCGGGGTGCGCGGGCGTCACGACGGTGCCGTCGTCCTCCCGCAGTCGACGGCCGTGATCACCGTCGTACGGCTCCGCGCGGCGCCGTTCAGGCGAAACCGCCGTACGACACGCGTGACGGCCCCCCGCAGCGTCGACATCTAGGGCCGTGACCCTGCCGCTGATCGCCCCCATGCTCGCCACCCCCGGCACCCTGCCGCCCGCCGCCCAGGACGCGCGCTGGGCGTACGAGACCAAGCAGGACGGGCAGCGCGTGGTGGTGTATCTCGCCGGGGACGGCAGCGTGGTGCTCCGCGCGAGGTCCGGGGAGGAGATCACCGCCGCCTACCCGGAACTGCGGCCCCTGGGCGGCGCCCTCGGCGGCACGCCCGCGGTCCTCGACGGCGAGGTCCTGGCGCTGGACGAACAGGGCCGCTCCGACTTCCAGTTGCTCCAGTCCCGGATGGGCCTCGCCCACGCGCCCGCCCGGGCCGCGCGCCGGGCGGCGCAGGTCCCGGTCCATCTCGTGCTGTTCGACGTGATGCACCTGGCGGGGCACTCCCTGATCCGCCTGCCCTACACCGAGCGGCGAGCGCGGCTGCTGGATCTGGGGCTGGCCGGACCGTTCTGGTCGACGCCGGGCGCGCTGGTGGGGCATGGCGCGGAGGCGCTGCGGGCCACCCGCGAGCACGGCCTGGAGGGGCTGGTGTGCAAGCGGCTGGACTCGGTGTACGAGCCGGGGGTGCGCTCCCGTGCCTGGATCAAGATCCGCAACATGCGCGGCGTGGACGTCATCGTGGGCGGCTGGCTGCCCGGCAAGGGCCGGCTGACCGGGCTGCCCGGCGCGGTGCTGGTCGGCCAGCGCGCGGGCGGGCGGCTGCGCTATGTGGGCAGCGTGGGCACCGGCTGGAGCGAGGCCGAACGGACCGAGCTGGCCGCCCTGCTGAGCGAGCTGGCGACCGACGTCTGCCCGTTCCACCCGAGGCCGGCGGCGCCGGGCGCGCACTGGGTGCTGCCCCGGCTGGTCGGCGAGGTCCGCTACAGCACCCGCACCCGGGCGGGGCTGCTGCGCCAGCCCTCGTGGCTGCGGCTGCGGCCCGACCTGCCGCCCGAGGAGTCGTCGGCCGACCTGCCGGAGACGAACCTCTGACGGCTCCTCGGGAACCGGCTCCTCGGGAACCGGCTCCTCGGGAACCGACTGTTGAGCTGCGCTTCACCACCGGGCCATCCGTGATCTCTTGGCACGGCCGGGGTTTGCGGGGATCCTGAACTGCCTTTCCCCCCACAGCCGTTGGGCTGCGCCCGGATTCCCCGAGGAGGACGCAGTGTCGTCGCAGAAGTCCGTATCGCACCGCAGGAGATGGCTCACCGGCCTGGCCGGCGCCGTCGCCCTCGTCGTCGCCTTCCCCGCCACCGCCTTCGCCGCCCCGCCGCCGGCGCTGCCCGCCAACGCGGAGGCCGCCGAACGCGCCTACCAGCCCGCGTTCGACTACGACACGGACGGCTGCTACTCCACCCCGGCGATCGGCGCCGACGGCACCGTCAACGGCGGCCTCAATCCGACCGGCGCCCTCAACGGCAACTGCCGGGACGCCTCCGACCTGGACAACACCAACAGCTACTCCCGCTACAAGTGCAACAACGGCTGGTGCGCCTACCTCTACGGCCTGTACTTCGAGAAGGACCAGGCCATAGCGGGCAGCAGCATCGGCGGGCACCGGCACGACTGGGAGCACGTCGTGGTGTGGGTGCAGAGCGGCCAGGTGCGGTACGTCTCGACGTCCAACCACGGCTCGTTCACCGTGACCGCCGCCTCCGGGGTGCGCTTCGAGGGCACCCACGCGAAGGTCGTCTACCACAAGGACGGCATCAGCACGCACTGCTTCCGGTTGGCGGGCGCGAACGACGAGCCGCCGGAGAACCACAAGGGCACCTGGCAGTACCCGCCGCTGGTCGGCTGGAACGGCTACCCGGCGGGCGTACGGGAGAAGTTGAGCGCGTACGACTTCGGCAGTGCCCACTTCGGCCTGAAGGACGCCAACTTCGCCAACCACCTGGCGTCGGCGAAGCCGTCCGGGATCGCCTTCGACCCGTACGCGTAGCGCCGGTGCCGGGGCTCGGTCCGGGGGTGTAGGACCCGCGCCGTGCGCGAGTTGGGCCCCCTGGCCGATGCCGGTGGCCGGCAGGGGCCGTAGCGTCCCGTCCATGACCACGAACGACACGAGCGGACGGCTCGACGAGGCCTTCGAACGGCTCCACACCTCCGGACCGGAGTTCCGGGGCTGGCTCAGCAACCACGCCCCCATGGTGGTCGAGTCGCTGGCCGCGCACGGGCAGGCCGGGGCCGTGCACCGCTGGCTGGACCTGTACAGCGACCGGCTGGAGGAGTTCCCCGGCCGGGTCGAGCGCGTGACCGACGCCAACTGGCGGGAGGCGCTGGGCGATCCCCGGCGGGCCGCCGACTGGATCGACCACTTCACGCGGGCGGTCGCCGAGCGCCCGTGGCGCGCCGTCCTCGCCGAGTGGTGGCCCCGCCTGCTGCCCGGGCTGTACGCCGGTGCCACCCACCCGGTCATCCGGGTCGGGCACGCCGTACGGGCTCTCGCGGCCGAGGAGAACGAGCCGCGGCGGACCGAACTCGCCCATGCCCTCGGCTACTGGGCGGCCCGCCACCTCCCCGTCTCCGGCATCGAGGCGCTGCCCGGCGCCCGCAGCGCTGCCCGGAGCCTGGACGCCGTACCCCGGATCGAGGCCGCCGAGGGCGGCTACCTCGCCCGGCTGGCCGCGATACGGCGCCTGCCCGTCTGGGCGGACGACGTGACCGACCCGGACACCGCCCGCGACCGGCTCGTCGAACTGGTGCACGCCGCCACCCACCGGTACGCCACCCATGGGCACGGCGAGGCGACCATGCTGGTGCACGCGGCCACCGCACCCAACGCGGTGCTGCGCACCCTGGACGCGCTCCCCCGCGACCTGTGGGCGCCGAGCCTGCACGCGGCGTGGACGGCGTCCGCGGCGGTCACCGCGATGTACGCCCCGGAGGAGCCGGTCGCCTACGTGCCGCCCGCCCGCCTGACCGCCGAGGAGGTCGTCGAGCGTGCCCTCGCACACGGCGACGAGCACGTCATCAAGTTCACCGACACCGCCCTCGACGTCGGCGACGAGGAGGCCCTCGCCGCCGCCCTGCGCGCGGTCGAACTCAGCGAACCCCTGGTCTGAGCGCGCTCCCGCGGCGGATGATGGCCGAATGGATCATGACGACAAGCTCCCGTCGGCGGTCGACACCGGCGCCCTGCTCGCCCTGGCCGAAGGCCACCACCCCCGCACCGCCCGCCCGGCCGGCACCCGGGAGGCCGCCGGCCACCTGGTGAAGACGTACGCCCTCCAGGCCCCGGGCCGCACGGTCGCCGAAGGCGACGTCGAGGCCGCGCTGCGGATCGCCGAGGGTCATCTGGCGCTCGGCGCACAGCGCGGCTCCCTCGGGCTGTCCGTGCTGATCGTGCACGCGGGCGGCGACGGCGACTACGTGCTGGTGCACACCTGGATCGAGGGGCACATGGCGGACCTCGCGGTGTTCACGGGCCCGGCGGGGCAGCCGGAGCTGCTGCGGCCGGGACGCGCCGGCCTCGCACCCTGCGTCTGGGAGGCGGCCCTGCTGGCCCACGAACGGACGGCGTTCTCCCGGCACGTCCTCGACGGCACGGGACCGCTCCCCGACCGGATCGCCGCCTGGAGCGCGGACACGGTCGAGGGGACGGTGCGGTGAACGGCGCACCCGCGGTACGGCACGCCCGGCCCACCGATCTGCCCCGAGTGGCCGAACTGGCCCGCCTGCACGCGGAGTACGAGCGTGCCGCGCCGCCCGTCCCCGACCTCGCGGACCGCCTCGACGGCCTTCTGTTCGGCACCCCGGGCCCGCGCCTGCGCTGCCTGGTCGCCGAGACATCCGAGGGCGAGGTCGTCGGCTACGCCACCTGCGCCCCGGAACTGTCCACCTGGGACGGGCGCGAATACCTGCACATGGACTGCCTGTTCCTCGTCCCGGGCCACCGCGGCCAGGGACTCGGCGCGCTGCTCATGGAGGCGGTGACCGCCGAGGCCCGCGCCCTCGGTCTCCCCGAGGTGCAGTGGCAGACGCCGGGCTGGAACGAGGGGGCGATCCGCTTCTACGGCCGGCTCGGCGCCCGCGCGCGGGACAAGGTGCGCTTCAGCCTCGCGGTCGGGAACTGACGGGCACCGGCGGGGGAATCGACCGGGAGCCTAGGAAGCGGACGCGCCGGTGGGTCTATCGTGTCCGGCATGCCCGTTCCGGAACTGATCCGTATCGTCTCCCGCGACTCGCCCATGGCCCTGGCCCAGGTGGAGCGCGTCCGCGCGGAGCTGACCGCCCTGTATCCCGGCGTGCGCACCGAGGTCGTGCCCGTGAAGACCACGGGCGACAAGTGGCTGGGGGACCTGTCCCAGGTCGAGGGGAAGGGTGCCTTCACCAAGGAGGTCGACGCGGCGCTGCTGGCCGGCGCGGCCGATCTCGCGGTGCACTGCGTCAAGGACGTGCCCGCCGACCGCCCGCTGCCGGCGGGCACGGTGTTCGCCGCGTTCCTGAAGCGCGACGACATCCGTGACGCGCTCGTGCACCCCGGTGGCCTCACCCTGGACGAGCTGCCGGCCGGGACGCGCGTCGGCACCTCCTCGGTGCGCCGGGTCGCCCAACTCGCCGCCACCCACCCGCATCTGGAGTGCGTGCCGTTCCGGGGCAACGCCAACCGGCGGCTGGCGAAGCTGGCGGCGGGCGAGGCGGACGCGCTGCTGCTCGCGGTCTCCGGCCTGGAGCGCATCGGCCGGCGGGACGTGATCAGCGAGGTGCTGTCGCCGGAGACGATGATGCCGCCCATCGGCGCGGGCATCCTCGCCCTCCAGTGCCGGGAGGGCGACACCGCCCTCATCGACGCGGTCAGCGCCCTCGGCGACCCCGCCACCCATCGGGAGGCGACCGCCGAGCGGATGTTCCTGCATGTGCTCCAGGGCCACTGCAACAGCCCGATCGCGGGGTACGCCCGGGTGGACCGGAGCGGTGAACTGTCCCTGCGGGCGTGTGTGTTCACCCCGGACGGCAAGACCCGGCTGAACGCCCACGAGTGGGCCGGCCGGCTGGACGCCGCCACCCTCGGCACCTCGGTCGCGGTGGCGCTGCTGCGGCAGGGCGCCCGGGAGATCATCGACGGCATCCCGCACTGACCGGGCGTCCGGCGGCGGTCACGCGACGATCAGGCGGTGCCCTCCTCCGCCTGGTCGCGCAGGAAGTTGCTCACCTGGTGGGCGAGGCTGTCCCGGCCGACGGGGGGATGCGTGTACGCCGTCCCCTCGGGCAGGCCGATGCCGCCGGACCACATCCGGCGGTCGGTCCACTCCTCGTCCACCCGCAGCTGGATCTGCACGTCCACCTGGCTCAGCGCGGCCTCCGGTCCGGCGGCGTACAGCACGGCGGTGGCCCGGCGCAGCGGGTAGACGTCGTAGCCCTCGATGAACTGCGAGTTGCGCCAGTCCATGAACGCGCTCTCCCCGTCGGGGCCGGTCCGCACGTCGATCTGGCCGTCCTCCAGGTGGATGCCGAACCGTTCGGGGCCGCGGTTCTCGACGGTGACACGGAGGCGGAAGTACGTCAGCCCGTCGGCGGCGTCGTCCCGGCCGCGCGGCGGCTCGGCAAGCTCCAGTCGGTGGACGCGCAGACGCAGACCGGCATGCTCCTCGCACTCCTGCCAGTCCCCGACCACGTTCGGCTCGTACACACTGCACCTCTCGACCTCTAAGAGCTGCTTCCTATCCGTGGCCTCAGCGCACTGTCAAATGAGCGGAATGGGCTGTTGCCGGTGTTCTCCGGGGCTTGATCGGTGATCAAGCCGTGGGCAGGAGGAATCCGCCGCGGCCCGGTCCGGCCGGGTGGGCGGGCGTGCCGCACATCACGTTCCGGAGCCCATCGGCCCGGTGATCGCCGAGAGATCTGGCGTTCCGGGCGAAAACGCCGGAAAATTCACGTAAGGCGTTTCGTCCTGATTTGTCCAGGGAATGCCCATTGAAGTGCTTCGGACAGGAGGCACGTCCGTGGGAGCCCGTGCGCAAGGGACCCCGGCGTCCTGAATGCCAGTGCCCGAACGCGCCTCCCACGGTGTCCGCCCATCCGGCACCCCTTGAGGGAGGCGCGCGCACGATGCGTACGGCCGGCAGAACGAAGCAGCATCCGCACGACGACGCCCCGGACACCACGGAGGCGTTCGAACGGCTCCAGGAGCTCCCCGAGGGCAGTCCGGAGCGCAGGGCCCTCAGGGACGAGCTGGTCCGGCTCTGGCTGCCCATGGCGGAGCGGATCGCCGTCCGCTTCCGTGGCCGCGGGGAGGCCCTGGAGGATCTGTACCAGGTGGCGGCCCTCGGCCTGGTGAAAGCCGTCGACCACTACGACCCCTCGCGCGGCCGCGCCTTCGAGGCGTACGCCGTGCCCACGGTGACCGGCGAGATCAAGCGGCACTTCCGCGACCACATGTGGACCCTGCACGTGCCCCGGCGCGTCCAGGACCTGCGCAACCGGGTGCGGCGCGCCGCCAAGGAACTCGCCCAGACCACGCCGGGCAGGGCCCCGACGATCGCCGAGATCGCCGAGCACGCCCAGCTCAGCGAGGCCGAGGTGGCCACCGGCATGGAGGCCCTGGAGTGCTTCTCCGCGCTCTCCCTGGAGGCCGAGATGCCGGGCACCGACGGATACGCCCTCGGCGACGCGATCGGCGGCCCCGACCCGCGCTACGACGTCGTCGTGGACCGGGTGGCCGTACGCCCGTGCCTGGAGGCCCTGCCGGAGCGCGAGCGCACCATCCTCTACCTGCGCTTCTTCTGCGGCATGACGCAGAGCACCATCGCCGACGAGCTGGGCATCTCCCAGATGCACGTCTCCCGCCTGCTGAGCGCCTGCTTCGCCCGGCTGCGCGAGGAACTCCTCGCGGAGGTGCGCTAGCCGCCCTCGGGCGGTGCGCCCGGGATCTGGGTCGGGCCGTGGCGGTCGAGGGCGTCCTCCAGCTCGGCGCGGATCTCCGGGGGCATCTGCCCCTGGCGGCCCCAGATGAGGATCAGCTCGGCGACATTGCGGAGCTTGATGTTGGTGTGCTGGGAGACCTCCTTCAGCACCATCCAGCCCTGGTCCGGGGTGACCCGGCCCAGCGCGACCATCATCCCGATCGCCTGGTCGATCACGGCATGGGAGGAGATGGCCTCCTTCAGCTGGGCCACTTCCTGCTGGAGCGCGGAGATCCGGTCCGTGTCGTCGGCCGGCTCGCGGGGTGTGTGTGCCACCCGTCCATCGTCCCACCGGGAGTCCGCGCTGCCACCGGGGTACTCGGCAGGCGCCAGGAGCGGTTCCGGTTGGACACTGGAGTCTGACCGGTGGCCGCCGGCCCCACGGAACCCAGGGAACGCCGCCATGACACAGCACCCGCCACCCTCCGCCCGCACGACGGAGGTCGTCTCCACCCATTCCGTCTTCGGCGCGCCCTGCTGGGTGAGCCTCACCAGCCGGGACCTGCCCGCGACGGAGGCGTTCTACTCGGCCGTGCTGGGCTGGCAGTGGCGGTCGGCCAAGCTCGGCGACAAGTTCCGGATCGCCCTGGCGAACGGGGAGCCGGTGGCGGGGATCGCCGGGATGGCCGCCATGTGGCACGCGTCGGTCGCCTGGACGCCGTACTTCGCCGTGCGCAGCGCGGACGAGGTGGCGGGCCGGGTGCAGGAGCGCGGCGGCACCGTCGCGGTCGGTCCGATCTCCTTCCCGCCCGGCCGCGGTGCGCTGCTGGCCGACCGGGACGGGGCGACGTTCGGCATCTGGGAGGGCGCGCTGTTCACCGACTGGGAGACCTGGCGGCGGGCGGCTCCCGCGTTCATCCGGCTCCACACCCGGGACGCCTTCGACGCCGCGATCTTCTACGGCGAGGTCCTGGACTGGGCCTCCGCCAAGCCCGGCTGCTGCGAGGTGCGCTACGAGGGCGAGGAGGTCGTGCTGCGCAGCCACGGCGACATCGTGGCCCGGATCGAGTCCGGAGCGGTCGAATCGGCTCCCGATCCGAGCATCCGCCCCCACTGGCAGGTCCACTTCTCGGTGTCCGACGTCCCGGCCTGCGCCCGCGCCGCCGAGTTGCACGGCGGCAGCGTGCTGCGCGAGACGCCCGACGAGGCGGTCCTGCGCGATCCCGACGGCGCCCAGTTCACGGTGACGTCGCGCCGCGAGCGGTAGGGCGGGCGGGCATGGCGTGCGGGCGGCCGTCCAGGCCGCCCGCTTCTCTGTACGACGCCGTCCGGCTAGTCCGGCTTGCCCCCGCGCGGCGGCCGGGACAGCAGCACCAGGCTGCGGCTCTCCACCGGCACGACGGTCCCCGCCTTGTGCTCGGTCTCGTCCCGGGTGTCCGGGTCGGCCGTGTCGAGGACGGTGGTCCAGCGCTCGCCGTAGGTGACGTCCGGGAGGCGGAAGTCGACGGGCTCCCAGTAGCTGTTCAGCAGCAGCAGGAAGGAGTCGTCGACGACCGGGCGGCCCTGGGCGTCCGGCTCGGCGATGGCGTCGCCGTTGAGGAAGACGCCGACGCAGTGCGCGTCGGAGCGCTGCCAGTCCTGGTCGCTCATCTCGCTCGCGTTGGGCAGCAGCCAGACGAGGTCGGGCAGCGGCTGGTCGGCGTGGACGGCCGTCTCGCCGCGGAAGAAGCGCCGGCGCCGCAGCACCGGGTGGGCCGCGCGCAGGCCGATCAGGTACCGGGTGAACTCCAGCAGGTCCTGCTGCTCCTCGCCGAGCCGCCAGTCGATCCAGGAGACCTCGTTGTCCTGGCAGTACGCGTTGTTGTTGCCGCGCTGGGTGCGGCCCAGCTCGTCGCCGTGGCAGAGCATCGGGATGCCCTGCGACAGCATCAGCGTCGCCAGGAAGTTCCGCTGCTGCCGGGCCCGCAGCTCCCGCACCGCCGGGTCGTGGGTCTCCCCCTCGACCCCGCAGTTCCAGGACCGGTTGACGCTCTCGCCGTCCCGGTTGCCCTCGCCGTTGGCCTCGTTGTGCTTGTCGTTGTACGAGACCAGGTCGCGCAGGGTGAAGCCGTCGTGCGCGGTGACGAAGTTGACGCTGGCGCGCGGCCGGCGGCGGCTGTGCTGGTAGATGTCGGAGGACCCGGTCAGCCGGGAGGCGAACTCGCCGAGCGTGTACTCCTCGCCGCGCCAGAAGTCGCGGACCGTGTCCCGGTACATGCCGTTCCACTCCGACCACAGCGGCGGGAAGTTGCCCACCTGGTAGCCGCCCTCGCCGACGTCCCAGGGCTCGGCGATCAGCTTGACCCTGCTGATCACGGGGTCCTGCTGGATCAGGTCGAAGAACGCCGACAGCCGGTCCACCTCGTGGAACTGCCGGGCGAGCGTCGCCGCGAGGTCGAAGCGGAAGCCGTCGACATGCATCTCGGTGACCCAGTACCGCAGCGAGTCCATGATCAGCTGGAGCACGTACGGGTGCCGCATCAGCAGGCTGTTGCCGGTGCCGGTGGTGTCGTAGTAGTGCCCCCAGTCGCCGTCGACCAGGCGGTAGTACGAGGCGTTGTCGATGCCCCGGAAGGAGAGCGTGGGGCCCTTCTCGTTGCCCTCGGCGGTGTGGTTGTAGACCACGTCGAGGATCACTTCCAGGCCGGCCGCGTGCAGCGCCTTGACCATCGCCTTGAACTCGGCGACCTGCCGGCCGCCGGTGCCGTCGGCGGCGTAGGCGTTGTGCGGGGCGAAGAAGCCGATGGTGTTGTAGCCCCAGTAGTTCGACAGGCCGCGGTCCTGGAGCACCCCGTCCTGCACGAACTGGTGCACCGGCATCAGCTCGACGGCGGTCACGCCCAGCGAGGTCAGATGCTCGACGACGGCGGGGTGCGCGAGGCCCGCGTAGGTGCCGCGCAGTTCGGGCGGCACGTCGGGGTGGGTGCGGGTCAGGCCCCGTACATGGGCCTCGTAGATCACGGTGTCCGCGTACGAGCGCCGCGGCGGGCGGTCGTCGCCCCAGTCGAAGTACGGGTCGGTGACCACGCCGAGCATGGTGTGCCCGGCGCTGTCCGCCGGGTCGGGCCCGGCGGACGACCGCTCGTACAGGGAGGGGTGGTTGTCGATCTGCCCGTCGACGGCGGTGGCGTACGGGTCGAGCAGCAGCTTCGCGGGGTTGCAGCGCTGGCCGACGGCCGGGTGCCACGGACCGTGCACCCGGTAGCCGTACCGCTGGCCCGGCCCGATGCCGGGCAGGTAGCAGTGCCAGACGAAGCCGTCGACCTCGTGCACCGGCACCGTGCGGTGCCGGCCGTCGTCGTCGACGAGGACGAGGTCGACGCGTTCGGCGACCTCGCTGAAGAGCGCGAAGTTGGTGCCCTGACCGTCGTAGGCGGCACCCAGCGGGTAGGGGTGCCCGCTCCACGCGGGCACCCCGGCGTTCCGGCGCGGTTTTCTCGTCACCGTGCGTCCTCCAGAGCGCCGTCGGCGGAGTCCGCCGGTGCGGCCAGGACGGCGACCGGTACCTCGCGGGGCACCTGGAGCCCCTCGCGCAGGCGCGGCGCGGGGGCGGCCGGGACCAGCGGGGCGCGGCGGCCGGCGCGGGCGCGCTGGGAGAACCAGATCACCTTGCTGCCGGTGTCGGTGGCGCAGCAGCCCCAGCCGTCGCTCATCGCGGCGATGCGCTGCAGGCAGCCGCGGAGGTCCTGGTCCGGGCGGAGGTTCTGGTCGTCGTCCCCGACGGCGGTGATCAGATGCTGGCCGTTCCACCACATCTCGATCGACGTGTTCTTGTCGGTGGCGTGCTCGTCGATGGCCTTCAGCAGCAGCTCGGCGCCGCGGCAGACGGGCTCGACCAGCGACTCCAGGTCCCAGTACCTGAGGTGAGCGGCCAGGATGCGGCTGACCTGTCCCACGCGTTCCGGACTGACTTCCACGTCGAGGTGGTAGTAGCAGGGCACTGCGGTCTTCATCGTCGTTGGCTCCTCACCGGCGAGGCTCTCGCTCCCTTCCTCGCCCTAGCGGGCCGAATCCCCCGACACGAAGCGTGAGTACCGATCGCTTCTGAGTAACCTCAACAGTGCGGCCGCTAGCCCATTCGTGCAACACGAGCGACACCTGTGATCTGGTTGAAGCTCTAACAAGACGCTGGGTCGCCGTGCGTGCACCATGAGTGAAGGCCTCGATCGCCGTAACGGAATTCCGTGCCCGCTGTCGTGCACGGCCACCGGCCCGACCGTCGGGAACGTGCCCATCGAGTGCCCCGGAAGGTGAACGGCGCCATGCTGCTACCCGCCAGAGCCGAAGTCGCCCGGCAGCTGCGGCGGTACCGGGCGTGGGAACGGGTGATGCTCGCTTCCCCGACCGATCGCGCGGTGCGGGCGACGTTCGAGGACTCGGGCTACACCCTGTGTGTGCTCATGGGGAAGCGGTGCGCGCGGGAGGCCGCGGACGCGGCAGAACGGTTTCTGCGCACCACGCTGACCACCTATTTGCAGGAACAGAACGACCGGCCCCGGAAGAGCGGCGCCGCCCGGCGCGGCCCGCCGTCGGGTCCCCGTTCCCGGGTGGCCGGGTAACCCCACCCTTTCGGCGCAGGATCCCGAGCCGGGCCGCAGGCCCGGCTCCGAGTACGGCGGAGGTGAGACCCATGAGTACGACGGTGGCCATCGGGCGCATCCCGGTCCGGGACGTCCACCCGGCGGTCGAGTGCGGCAGGCGCCCGGCGAAGGCGGTCACTGGCGAGACGTTCCAGGTCACCGCCACCGTCTTCCGCGAGGGTCATGACGCGGTCGGCGCCAATGTGGTGCTGCGCGACCCCGCGGGCCGGCCCGGTCCGTGGACGCCGATGCGTGAACTCGCCCCCGGCACCGACCGCTGGGGCGCCGACGTCACCCCGACGGCCGAGGGCCGCTGGACGTACACCGTGGAGGCGTGGAGCGACCCGCTCACCACCTGGCGGCACACCGCCGGCATCAAGGTCCCGGCCGGGATCGACACCGGCCTGGTCCTCGAGGAGGGCGCCGACCTGTACGAACGGGCCGCCGCCGAGATGCCCGAGGCCGCCGCGCGCGCGGTGGTCCTGGCCGCCGTACGGACCCTGCGCGACGACTCCCTGCCGGTCGCGACCCGCCTGGCCGCGGCGCTGACGCCGGAGGTGGACGCGGTCCTCGCCCGCCACCCGCTGCGCGAACTGCTCACCAGGACACCGCCGTACCCCCTCCTGGTGGAGCGGGAGCGGGCGCTGTACGGCTCCTGGTACGAGTTCTTCCCGCGCTCGGAGGGGACCCAGGAGCGCCCGCACGGCACCTTCCGCACGGCCGCCCGCCGGTTGCCCGCGATCGCCGCGATGGGCTTCGACGTCGTCTACCTGCCGCCCGTTCACCCGATCGGCACAACGTTCCGCAAAGGTCCGAACAACAGCCTGTCGGCGGGTCCGGAGGACGTGGGGGTGCCCTGGGCGATCGGTTCGCCGGAGGGCGGGCACGACGCCGTGCACCCGGACCTGGGCACGATCGAG
>NZ_JBVIED010000027.1:0-23330 GCF_055572035.1 Streptomyces sp. NPDC030838
GTCAAACTCGGCATCCTCATCGAGGCTGACACCGGCAGCTTCGCCAGGAAGCAGTAGTCGACGAACACGGTGACCAGCGGCCCTGTCCCAGCCCCTTCCAGAAAGGGGCATCAGCTCACGAACCGCCCTCTAAGACGTCGTTTCTTTTGGCGGATCGTTCGTTGTTCCGTGCATGACGGATCTGGTTGAACGGTTGGTGCCGGAGGAGTTGTGGGTGTTGTTCCGGCGGGTGGTGCCGCCAACTGAGGTGAAGCGTCCGCAGGGCGGGGGCCGACGCCGGGCCGGTGACCGCGAGGCTCTCGCCGCGATCATCTTCGTGGCCACTTCGGGCTGCACCTGGAGACAGCTCCCGCCGGTGTTCGGCCCGGCCTGGCCCACGGTCTACCGGCGCTTCGCCCATTGGAGCCGGGACCGGGTCTGGGCCAGGCTCTACCGCGTCGTCCTCGACGAGCTCGGCGCCCGAGGCGAGCTGGACTGGTCGCGGTGCGCGATCGACTCAGTCAGCGTCCGGGCTGCAAAAGGGGGCCACTGACGGGACCGAATCCGACCGATCGCGGCAAGCTGGGATCGAAGATCCACCTGATCACCGATCGCAACGGACTGCCGCTGTCCCTGGGTATATCCGGTGCGAACATGCACGACAGCCTGGGCCTTGAGCCGCTCGTGCGCGGGATCCCGCCCATCCGCTCCCTTCGAGGCCCGCGCCGCCGACGCCCGGCGAAGCTGCACGCCGACAAGGGTTACGACTACGACCATCTGCGTCGGTGGCTCCGCAGCCGTGGCATCCGCCACCGCATCGCCCGCAAAGGCGTCGATTCCTCACAGCGGCTCGGCCGTCACCGGTGGGTGGTTGAGAGGACCGTGTCTTGGCTGGCCGGCTGCCGAAGGCTCCACCGCCGCTACGAACGCAAGGCCGAACACTTTCTCGCCTTCGTCGGCATAGCCGCGACCCTGATCGGCCACCGCCGACTGATCCGGTGAACCAATCGATCGGGAGCGACAGTCGGCCAGCACCGGTGGTGTGTCAGTGACGGCTCGTAGGGTGCGCTGGTATCCGACGAGGAGGTTCGATGGGCTTTTCCGGTCATCTGGTCTTTGCGCGCAGCGAGCGCCCCCTGCTGGAAGCACCCCTGTTCGGCACCACCGGTCCAGGGCTGAGGGACGACGTGTACGAGTGGCAGCCGCGACCGGGCGGCTGGCAGACCCTGCAATTGGAGCAAGGCATCTGGGAAGACGAGCACCTGCCCACCTTGGTCGATTGGACCGGCGCGCCGGCCTGCGTCGCTGATGTCTCCGACAGCAGCATCGCCCTCGTGACCGGCCTGGACACCGGCGGGCACCGCTGGCAGGCATGGCTCAACCTGGAAAACGCCGCTGCTCTCCTGGTCGAGGAACCCGAGGACGTAGACGACGTGAGCCTGTGGATAGCCACCCCGGAGTTCGAAGAAGCCATCGGACGTAAGCGTGCAGAGCTCGATGCGGAGGTGCCGGCCGACGCCGAAGGCGCTCTTCGGTGGGCTTCAGCAGCTGGTGTCCAGACCACGGAGCAGCAGTCCCGGATCGAGGAACTGCTCCGTGCACGGGAGACCTTCGTAGAGGAGCTGTTCGACGCGCTGCTGGATGAACTCGGCTTCCCTAAAGCCGCCCAGTCCTCATCGCAGCCATAAGAAACGATGTCTAAAAGAGCGTTTCATCCCAGGAAGTGTGTTCGGTGACGTTCTAGGTGGTCGACCGGCCTGGGATAGCTGCGGCAGCCGGTCGCTGCCGTGACATCTGTGGCCGATGATGACGATCGAGGGTCCGTTTCGGTCCCTTCGCTCCTGTCTGATCCCAAAGCGCCCCCACTCACTCCCGTTTGCGCCCTGCAACCGAGGGACTGTCGGCGGTACTACCGAAACATGCGCCAACGACAGCGGCCGTATCCGAGTGACTTGTCCGATGCCCGGTGGGAGTTGATGGAGCCCGTTCTGTCAACCTGGCGGGCCGAACGACGAGGCAAGGGCCTGGACATAGGCCGGCCGCCCGAGCACGATCTGCGGCGGATCATGGATGCCGTCCTCTACGTCGACCGCACCGGCATCCCGTGGAGGTACCTGCCGCACGATTTCGCGCCGTGGGAGACGGTCTACGGCTACTTCGCCGCTTGGCAGAAGGACGGCGTCTTCGATCGGCTCAACGGCGTGCTGAGGCGACTGGTCCGGGAAGCCGAGGGGCGCGACGCCGAACCGAGCGCGTGTGTGCTGGACGCGCAGAGCATCAAGACCTCCGCCAATGTGCCCGCCGCCGGCCAGGGCATCGACGCGGGCAAAAAGATCGCTGGCCGCAAGCGCCACATCGGGGTCGACACCCTCGGCCTCCTCCTGGCCGTGCTGGTAACGGCCGCGAGCGTCTCCGACAACGCTGGCGGCATACAGGTGCTCTCACAGATCGCGAACGCCCATCCGCGTGTGACCAAGGCATGGGCCGACACCGGCTACCGCACCAAGGCCATCGACCACGGCGCCCGCCTCGGCATCGACGTCGAGATCGCCCGACGCGATCCTGCCCAGAGAGGCTTCAAGGTGATTCCGCGGCGTTGGGTCGTCGAGCGGACCTTCGGCTGGCTCATGCACCACCGCCGCCTCGCCCGCGACTACGAAACCCACCCACACCGCTCCGAAGCCATGATCAAGCTGGCAATGGTCGACCTCATAAGCCGCAAACTCACCCGCGAGTCCACTCCGAACTGGCGTGACACCTGACCGTCCGCCAGCAGTCAGAGCTCGTACGGCCAGACAGTGACGTGGCCCTGTCCCACATGGACCTCGACCCACGAACCATCGGCACCTTCCGGCAGCGGTGGTTCGGCAAGGTCGAACAGGATCAGCGCGCCGCCCACTTCCAGGACAGCCCCACCGTCTTTGGCGAGGCTCAGCCGTCCACGAAAGATGATGCGGTCACCATCTTCCCGCAGCTCAGGGGCGGAAACTGGACTTGGCCAGGCATTTCCCGTCCACTCGATGCCCTCATCCACAGCCCACTCGACATGGTGTTCTCGCCCCACTGCCTCAGGAGCCCCCCGCCAGAGCACCACAGCAGTGCCCACTGCCGAGCGAACTCGGACAGACATGGGCTTTGATGGGACGGGCTGCACCGCCTCTACTTTGACCAGCACCCCGCCATCATCCTCGATCGGCTTACCAAACACCTTCGCCGGGACGAAACGCTCTTTAAGAGCTCCGTTCCTTGTCCAAGCGGGCTTAGCGGGCGGCCTTCCTCTGCAGGACCCATACGTAGTGCCACTTGCCCTGCATGCGTTTGGACCTATTGTCGGCGAATGCCTGGATGGTCGGCCACAGGCCGGTTGCACCGGCCGCGAGCGTCGCACTCGTAGCGAGCGCACCTTGGAGGGCCTCGGGGCGGACCGCAGCAAGGACGGCGCTCGTCGAACCCAGTACGGCACCGGAGCGGCTGAGGGCCCGGGAGCGGGCCGCACTGCTCATCTCAGCGGTAGCGGCATTCACCTCGTCACGGATGGAGAGCGCGACCCGTTCTAGGGCCACCTGAGAGTCGACCGCTTCCAGCGCGTCGTCGAGTTCGAGGAGCCTGGAGCGCATGAAGTCGCGGTACTGGCTGTAGGAGTCGAACTCCTCGGTGGTGACCTGTGCGAAGTCGCTGAGGCTGAGCCCGTTGATGAAGGGGAGATCGATCTCCAGGATCGGCCGGACCACCCGGCTGGCGAGGGGCTTGTTCCTCGACAGATCCACGGCGCGGCCGTGCTCCACCACGAAGTCGATGGACCGGTCACTGAACGAAGGGAGCGGACCGGCGTGCGTAGAATCCCGGTTAAGTGTCGAACTGTATCCAGAGCTGCCTTCTGTGAAGACCGGCCCGTACCAGACCAGCCCGCTACGCAGCAGAGGCTCAGCGTCCAGGAGCCACTGACCCAACTCGACAAGATCCTTGGTCACCATCCCATAGCGCCATGACCGGGTTGTGCCGTGGTCGGAGTTGGGGCCGGCTTGCGGTACCACCTCCGGAATGAACTCATGCAACTCCCCGAGTTCGTGCACCGCTCCGACGCCGTGGTCGGACAACAGCATCGTGTCCGCGACCAAGGCAACCCGCTTGGTGACGTGCGTGAAGCTCCCCATCTCTGAGGACAGCCCGACGTAGTACGGGGAGGTCGAAGCGGCCTTCGCGCTCAGGAGATGCTCGTAGTAGGACTTGAGCGTGCGGCCGTACTTGAGGGCAACGGCTTGGACAGACGCCCTCTCCGGCTCCGTGAGCAAGTCGTAGAACTCGTTCATCCGGACCGCCACGCCCCGGTTCTCCCAGGCTCGTCGCTTCTGCCACGGTCGCCATCCACGTCGGAGCATTCGCAAAGCATGATGGGTGGCCGAACACTCAGTCCAGCAGGAGAACCCCGCCCACACAAGAAATGCGGTCCGCCAACGACACCAGCAACACCTCCCACAGCGAATCTGGTTCTGCGCCCGCGCCGTCCAGCCGATCGCCCTGTACGAGCTGGGCGCCCACGCCGCCCGCGGTACCCGCCTCGCCGTCGGCACTGACCCTGGCTACCCGCGCCGACTGGACGTCCTGGAGCAGTTGCGGCTGGCCCGCCCGGATGTGACCGTCCACGACACCCTGGGAGCGACCGTTCGCGCGGCCGCTGCTCTCCTGCCCGCCCCGCCCACCAGTTCCTGACCGTTTCCGACGGGGCGTTTGCTGGATGGTGATGGGCACCTGGTCGATAGCGGCCACGACCACCAGATGGCTTTCAGAGGCACCCAGGCACAGATAGAAGAACTCGCCGGCTCCTGCTGAGCGGTGCATTTATCGGGGGCCTCTGTGATGTATCGGGGGCCTCTGTGATGACGATGCTGGCCGCCCCTGCACGGCAACGGGGCGGCCAGCGCACTCGTCGGTTCTCAGTCAGCGCGGACTGATGCACCGTAGTGGTCGGTCTGGCGGATGACTCTCACGTCGTGCGGAGGGGCAGGCCAGGCCTGGATGAGATACCACTCGGTGACCTGGTCAGGGGCGAGGTCGACAGCGGTGTCGCGGCCGCGGGCGTGGATGCGCAGCCGGTAGTCGCCAGGGCCGTGAAAGGACAGGACGGGGAGCTCTTCGTCCAAGTCGTCCATGATGCCGCGGATCATGAGCTCGCCGGAGACGGAGTGGGCGGAGAGCTCCACGATCTCCTGCCAGTTGCCGCCCTCGGGGGCGGGCTCGGTTTCGTGGAGGGTGACCGTGACGTCGACGTCGCCGGTGTGGATGCCGGTCATGACGGTGATGGAACCATCGGCGACCCGCACGAGCCCGTTGTGTCCGCGGGCGAGGTCGGGGCCAGTCGGCCCGTCCTCGTCATTGATCTCGAACTGGTGGTACTGAACAGGAACGAGTCCGGTGCCCCGTTCGACCTCGTTGCTCATCTCGCAGTCCTCCGCCAGGCGGTGGGCGCCTACTTGATCCACACCAGGAACTTGTCCTTCTCGATGATGCGGTTGTACAGATAGAAGCGGCTGAGCGCCTTGCCGCCTTCCTCGTTCTGCTTGCCGTCGATCATGCGTCGGCTGAAGTTGCCGCCGCCTGTCTTGGCACCCTGCCAGGTCGACGCGAAGGGGTATTCGTCGCACTGCTTGCCCGGCGGCCGCACCAGGCTCGACGGGCAAGCAGTGGCCCGGTTCTCCCGGATCTTGGCCTTGTCCGTCAGCCGGGTGAGGTAGCGCTTGGTGCCGTGCTTGCCCGGCAGGTTCTTGGTGTTCTGCGCGTACTCGATGTGCTGAGCAAGCTCCGGGTATTCGCCGCTCTTCGCGTAGACCATCTCCGGGATGTAGGACATCACACATCCGGTCTTGGACGTTCCCGGGAGAGCGTTGTCGCACCGCACCGGAGGTGTGGGCAGGAAGATGTCATCGCTCGGGCTGGCCCATCCGGCCTTGGTGAACCGCCACGCCGCCGTTGCCTGGCCCTCGCCTTTTTGGCCCTTGGGCGAGGTCTGGATGGTCGTGTCCAGGAAGAACTGGCCAACGGCCTCCTTGCTCGTACCCATCGACTGGGACGGGAAGGTGCTCTTGGTGACCTTGCACTTGCCGTAGCACTTGCCACTGCCGCTGGCGCTGGCCCCCTTGGCCGCACCCCAGCTGCTTACCTCCATCAGTTCGACCTGGTACGCCCACGTCTTGATGTCCCGCTTGCTGTAGGCGTAGCTGCGGACCAGGTACTTCATGCCACCGACCACGGCGCCGGTGCGCGGGTTGACCACGGTCAGTTCGGCGGGGAAGATGCCGCATCCCTTGAACCTGATGACATACCACTTGCCGTCCGCTCCGTGGTCGTCGCACCACGTCGGAGTGGGCCAGGCGTCAACCGCCGCGCGCAGCTCGGCCACCGAAGCGCTGGCGTCCCAGGACACGCACGCCACTGGGGTGTCGCTTCCCGCTGCCTTGGCATCATCCAGCCTTGCGCGGCACTGCGCTTCAGCGTCCGGTGCCCCGACCCGCGGGTCGGAAGGCAAGAACACGTCCGTTTCGCGCTCCTCCTCCCCCGGAGCCTCCGACACCGGTGCCGGTTCCCCCTCTTCTTCCGCTTCGCGCACCGGCAGGGAAATCAGGTCGTCGAGTTCCTGCGACTCCTCATCCAGGTCTTCCGGCAGCGGCACGGAAGCCGCCGTGGCCGGCGCGGTCTCCTGCACGGCCTGGACCGTTGGCCCAGACACGGGTGCCGAGCTTGTGGAAGCCTGCGCCACACTCAGGCAACTGCCCAACAGCCCCAGCGATACAGCTCCTGCGGCCAGCAGTCTCCTCGATCTCAAGTTGTGCCCCCTGTTTTGGTCAGAACAGCACGTCCACGACCGCATTGGCGTGTCCGCGCCGGGTCGACCCGATCAAAACACAGGAAACTGACAAGTAGCTTCAACTCTCATTCACCAACGGTCATTTCGCGTCACTCGCTGCTTAACGGCACCCAAAGCCCAGGCAGCGGTCGCGGACACGCCCCTGCGCCACCTCGTCCGCAGCAGTCCGGAAGCCATGCGGCGCGGGGCCGACATGCGTACATGGCCGCGGTTGATGAAAGCTGGCCGATCTTGTGCATTGCCGGTGTGGCTTTATCCGCGTCAGCGGTGGAGCGACGAGCGGTATGACCTCGGCCCGCAGCACGACGCTCTGCAGCCGCTCGCGGGGTTGGGCGCGGCCCTCCGTGAGATGCGGTCCTGCTGGCCGGACCGCTCTCCAAGATGGCGACGCTGGTGCCCGCACCGCTGCTGTCGGCGGGATCCGGTGCCGCGTCAGCGCTTGCGGCGGCAACTTCGGGCGGGGAACATCGGCGGGGCAGAGGCCGGGGCGTGGTGGCGCCAGCGGACGGAGACGTCACGGGCCATGCCAACGCCAACCTCCACCATCAGCTCCGGTTCCACCAGCGTGACGTTCAGCGTCTCCCCGCTGCCCACCCGAAGAACGACGAGCCCGTCCACGGAGCCAGGTTGTGTGACCCGGAGGGCGGGCGGGGCGGAATGCGTCTTCTTCTCCCGCCTCAGGTTGTCGAAGTGGTGAGCCTGCCCGTTACCGGTGTGGACCAGTAGGACTACCAGCGCCCGCATGGTCGCGGATCGGCCAGCCGGGCGGCGCGCACCTGCACTGCGGCGGTGTGCGCCCCTGGCAAGGGCGGCCGGCACGGCGGGATCCCGCTTCGGCCGCTGTGCCGGAGTGATCGTTTCTCCGGTGAAGCCGCTCCTCCACTCAGGTGAGAAGCCGCCGAGTGGGGTCCTCGCCACCTCCTTCAGGCCGCTATCTACGTGATCAGCAAAACCAGGTCACGAAGGGCGGCACAATGAACTCCAGGACGAAGGCCCCGATGCGGATGGCTGCGGTGGTGACCGCGGCCGCAGCGGTACTCGGTGCGGCAGGCCCGGCTGGCGCCGGCGCCGCGACGGCCGCGCAGGCTCAGGCGGGGACTCCTCTGCTGCAGGCCGTCGCGCAGCTGCCGGTCGAATCCGAGCGGCGCGAAGGCTACAACCGGCAGCGGGAGTTCGGCGACTGGATCGACGCCGACAAGGACGGCTGCAACACCCGCGCCGAAGTCCTCATCGAGGAAGCCGTCGAAGCCCCCCAGGTCGGCGATCGCTGCCGGATCAGCGGGGGCAGGTGGTTCTCCTACTACGACGGCGAATACCCCACCGACCGGATCGACATCGACCATCTGGTCCCGCTCGCCGAAGCCTGGGACTCCGGGGCCTGGCGGTGGGACAAGGCTCAGCGGGTCGCGTACGCCAACGACCTGTCCGTCGACTACCACCTCGTCGCCGTCACCGCCCGCTCCAACCGAAGCAAGGCTGACAAGGACGTCGCGGAATGGCTGCCGAACGAGTCCGTGCGCTGCCGGTACATCACCGAATGGATCGCGGTGAAGACCCGCTACGGCCTCTCCGTCGACCAGGCTGAGAAGAACACCCTCACCCAGTACGCCTCCACCTGCCCGAACACCCCACTGGCCTGAACCCGCCGCAGGATCCGGTCCCCGCTCGCGTTCACTGGACCTTAGCGCCGCACCCACGTCCGCTAGCGGGGGGGGCAACCGTTCGTGATCCGGGGCTCTAAAAGGGCATCGATGGCCGGTCGAAGAGGAGCCGTGAGGATCTGATCGACGCCTCGCCCGCGCAAGGCGTCGCCGTCAAGAAGAGCGTCGTCTGACCGCCCCGCGTGACGCCGCAGCCGGGGCCACAGAGCGCGGAGCCGTTGGCCATAGGGCGAGCACGGTCCTTCGATGATCATGGTCGGTATTGGATGCCGTACTCGCGGGCGAAGCGGTTGGCCTCGGCGGCGGATCCGGTCAGCGCGTGCAGCCAGAACCCGTAGGCGACCGATTCCAATTGCTGCGGAGTGAGGTGCAGTTGCCACCGCCCGCCCGCATGGTCGCGGCGGGCGGCGCGGACTTGGTCGGCCAAGCCCGGCGCCGGCGGGGCTTCCAGCTCGTGGACCAGGCTGACGAAGGTGC
The DNA here is from genome assembly GCF_055572035.1 of Streptomyces sp. NPDC030838. Taxonomy (NCBI): domain Bacteria; kingdom Bacillati; phylum Actinomycetota; class Actinomycetes; order Kitasatosporales; family Streptomycetaceae; genus Streptomyces; species Streptomyces sp. NPDC030838. The sequence goes on from NZ_JBVIED010000027.1 coordinate 8,980, forward strand.
GGATTACCTCCATCTGGGACGGCAGCAGCTCGATGAGCTGATGCTCGCGGCCCGGCTCCTGGTTGGGGCTGGGGCGCCGACGGTTGTAGGTGAGGACGTCACGGCCGCGGGGGGTGAGGCGGGCCGCCCACCGCACGGGTCCGCCCGACATCGCGGACAGCCCCGCCCGCTCGGTCTGGTCGGCCAGCTCCACCATGCCCAGGTCCTGAGCCGGTCCCGCCTGCGCCAGCGACAGCAGCAGCTGCCGGTCCAGGACCCAGCCCTGGCCTGCCCGGTGCTGCTCATCGAGCACGTTCAGGACCGCGAGCACGGCCTCCCTGCCCCTCATCCACCCTCCCCATATGCCAGATGCCTAGAGGATCGACCGTAGAGGACGAAAAGCCGGCCGCCTGGGCTTCTCAGCCGAACGGGTGGCGGGGGCCGCCCGGGGCCGGTGCCTGGTGCTCTACGCCGAGTTCCTGGCGCAGGTCGAGGTAGCAGCGCAGCCGGACGCCGGGCTCACCGGCCTCCCGGACCGTACGGTTGGCCGTCACGGTCGCCCATCGTGCGGCGAGCGCGTCCTGAAACTCGAACGCCGCCTTGTCGTCGGCGGCCGCGACCTCCACGGCGACGGCCGGGCCGGCGTCGGTACGGCGCCGGGCTTCCGCGGGCGGCCGGTCAGACGCGGGTGCTGACGTAACGCACCTGTGAGCCCCACTTCTCCATCACCGGCGCCATGCACCACTGGCACAGCGGAGCGCCACCGCGGCCGTACTTGTGGGTCTTGCGCTGGCATGCGGCGCAGGGGCCGACCAGGTCTCCCGGGCAGGTCAGGGCGGAAGGGTCGGGCTCTGAGACGGGAGGTACAGCGGGCGTCGCGGTCGTCATCGTGCGGATTCCTGTCTGGGCGACGAACCACCGGTCACCCGGACACAGGATACGACCCGCCACGGCACAGACGTTCGAGCGCACTCCGGGCAGCACCGTGCGGTGCAGGAGAGAGGCCCGGGAACATCTGCCCTCCTGGTCTGGTTACGAACCGCGTGGCGGTGGAGGGGCCAGTGTCCCCGGGCCTCACCTATTGCCCACGAGGACGATCGTTCGGCTGAAGCCTCGTGGAGCCTTTCGCCGCGTAGGCGACCGCCCTTCGCGGCCACTCACACCCAGCCCCGACCGGTGCCCCTCGCCGGCTGGGGCCTTCTGCACTGTGCACCCTGGCGGACCAGCGACACCTGGCGGCAGCGGTCACCGGCTAGCATGCAGTTCGACCGGCACGGCAGCCGCGTATGGCGCCAAGCCCAGCTCGTCCTTGCCTCCGAGCACGCCCGGCGGGGCATCGGGGAGGTTCAAGTCCCCTACGGGCTGTGCACCGAACCGACCAACGTGGCGGCTGGCGGACAGGACTGCCCCGTCCGGTTCAGGTGCGTGGGATGCTCCCACTTCCGCACCGACGTCTCCTACCTCCCCGACCTGGAGGCGTACCTCGCTGATCTCCTGCGTGGCCGGGAGCGGCTCGCTGCGTTCGCGGCCGACTCCTGGGCGAAGGCCGAGGCCATGCCGTCGGACGAGGAGATCATCCGGGTCCGCCGCCTGGTCCACCGCGTCCGTGACGACCTCGAAGATCTAACCGAGGCGGACAAGCTTCAGATCCAGGACTCGGTCGCTCTCGTCCGCTGAACCCGTCGTGTCGTGGCCCTCGGACTGCCCCGCGTCGGCCCGCCCGAAGATCTCCGTCCCGAAAGGCCCACAGGATGCCCGACCCCATGATCGACGGAAAACGAGCCGACTCCGCCCGCCGCCGCGAACGCGTCCTCAAAGCCATCGACGCCGCAGTTGCCGACGGCGGAGACATCACCGTCTCCAGCCTCGCCCGCTCGGCCCGCGTGGACCGCACGTACCTCTATCGCCACCCCGACCTGCTCGAACGAGTCCACGTCGCCGCTAGTACTCCTGTCGAGAGGGGACGGATGGCGGCCGTCAGCCGAACCTCTCTCCGGACCGATCTGGCGAACGCGCTGGAAGCCAACAAGCGACTCACGGCACGGGTACGACAGCTGGAGAAACGCCTCTCGACCCAGCTTGGCGAGAACGTCTGGGCGGAATCCGGACTCGGAGCTCCGGTCGACATCGACCAACTTCAGCGCCGAATCGCCTCGCTTGAACAGGACCTTGCTGACAAGCGGGGTGAGCTCGACGAGCGGACGGAAGAGCTGCAGGCCGCCCGGGCCGCGAACCGTGAACTAACGCGGTCCCTGAACCAACGGCCCTGACCCGTTGCTGAGGTCACGGCGTGGTTTTCCCGGGGACCTGCCGACCCCCGGGAAACGCCAGCCACAGACCTCGAAGTCCGGGTGCCTACTGCTCGGAGAAACGGCTGTCCAGCGAGCTGGGAAAGCAGGCATGGCGGGAGTCAGGGCTGGGCGTGCCCACCGACATCGACGAGCTCCAACGTCGGCTCACCAGGTTAGAGCGCGCATCGTCGAGCTGAGCTGCTCTGGAGGAGTCACAAGCGGATCTGGGCGCCGCCCGGGAAGCCAACCGCGAACTGACCAGGGCGCTCAACCAGCGCGGGCAGGCAGGCACCACTGCGACGTGACCCGGCCTGACCGGGCACCGGCGACGCCGGGGCCCGCATCCATGTCGTGTGGAGATCAGTTGCTGCAGTCGAACCCAGGGCGGCAGCCGCACGCGTCGCCCTCGGCGCCGAGTGGGCAGAGCCGCCGTCGGCCCCATACGACCCAGCCGCCTGGGCGTCGTGGACCAGCGAACTGCATGTCCGCGACGGAGTCGGGTGGCCTCACTCAGCGAGCAAGGTCCATGCGGTGACAGTTCCTGCCCACTCGCCGATCACAAAGCCCAAGGTGCCGGTGTTCGGCTGCGCCATGCTGGCCGAGGTGATCAAGCCATCTGTATGCGTCCGGATACATCTCGCTGATTCGAGATCCCAAACCGTTACCTCGCCGCCGCTGCAGCTGATCCCCCAGCATCCATCTGGGCTAATGGCTACTGCCCTCACCCAATCGGCGGCTGGCAGTGATCGGTTCATGGGCTCTTCCCCAGAGAGGTCCCACAGCAACAGTTCGCCGGCACCGCCGGGCCCTTCGCCGCCACCAGTCAGCGCTCGCCGGCCGTCAGAACTGACAGCCACAGATGCAATGCCTGTTGCTGTAGGGATTGACAGCGGTCGATGCGTCGATTCGGGGGTGGTCAGATCCCACAGCAGCACCTCCCCAGATTCCTGGAATGGGGAGTGGGTGCCAGCAACAACCCGCTGGCCGTCGGCGCTGATCACCACAGCTTCGACCCCGCGGTCGAGTAGCAATTGGCTGGTGGGATGTTTGACAGACAGATCCCACAGCAGAACCTCGTCGCTGCTGGACACTGCGCGCTGGCCGTCGCCGCTGATCGCCGCCGCTTGAACCTTGCTGGCATGCCCAGCCAGTGGCTGGCTTCGCGGGTGTTCACTGGATAGATCCCACAGCAGCAGTTCAGCAGTATCTCTGTACTTGGGGCCGCCGCCGCTAAGCGCCCGCTGGCCATCAAAGCTGATCGCGACTGCTTGAACCTCGAAAGCGTGGCCAGCGAGCGATTGGGTTCGCGGCTGCTCGCCGGACAGGTCCCACAACAACAGCTCGCCGGATTCGCTGTACACGTCGCCGCCCCCGCTGACGGCGCGCTGGCCATCGCCGCTGATCGCCACCGCGCGAACCCAGCCCGCGGGGCCGGGCTGTGGTTCGATCGTCGGCTCCTCGACGGTGAGATCCCACACCAACATCTCTGCGGCGCTGCCGCTGACGGCCAAACGGTTGTCAGCGCTGATTGCCACTGCCTCGACCTCGCGGGTGTGGCCCACCAGGGATTGGCTTGTGGGCTGATTGCCGGATAGATCCCACAGCAGCAGTTCTCTACCACTGCCGCTCGCTGCACGTTGACCGTCGGGACTGATGGCCACGGCCGAGGCTGGGCGAGTGTGGCCGGGCATCTGCTGGCTGGTCGCGCCGAACAGATCCCACAGCAGCAGCTCCCCGTTGCCGCCCTTGTCGCCCCCTGCGCTGATAGCCCAAGCGCCATCAGCGCTGATCGCCACGTGTCTGACGGAATTCGTCGCGACAGGAAGTGACTCTTTGAAATTACCGTCGGTTGCAAGACTCCACAGCAGCAGCTCGGGAGTTCCCAGGTTATCCGCAGCGCTGATCACGCGGCGACCATCGGCGCTCATCGCTGCCGATCGAACCCAGCTGTTCTCGTCGATGGGCAGTGGCATGTAATCCGCTAGCTCCAAATCCCAAAGCACCAAGGTGCCACCGCCGGTCATCCCTAGCAGCCCGTCATCACTGATGCTCACCGACCATGTCCACTCAAGGTCGGGGAACCTGATGCTGACTGGAGGATCGTCGCTGAGATCGAACAAGAACAGCTTCCCAAGGCCATCACTATGGCTAGCCGTGAGAGCCCACTGGCCGTCGGGCGTGAGTGCCACCGCTGTGACGCGGCTGGTGTGTCCCCGGAGTGGCTGGCTCGTCGGCTGCTTGCCAGAGAGGTCCCACAGCAGGAGTTCTCCGGGTCTGCCACTGACTCCGCCGCCGGAGACTGCTCGTCGGCCGTCAGCGCTCAGGGCCACTGCCCCGACGGCAACTGGTACCGCATGAAGTAGAGCCGGTGATGCGCGTCCGGTGGTCCAGCGCGGAATGACTTGGGGTGAGAGCAGGTCAGCCAGCCGTTGCTGAGCTCGCTGGGCCAGTTCAGCTTCTTCCAGCCGAAGGAACTGGGCTCCCAACTGCCGGGTCACATAGCCGGACTCGTGGATGGGGTCGCCGGGCTGCAGGTGATGGGCCTGCTGACCAATGCTGCGACTGAGCCCGGTCAGATTGGGGTCCACGTTGCTTGCACTGCGCGCTGTGATGAGAACTTGGTCCACCCCGAGCCGGGCGATTGCCACGTCGAGGTAGCCGAAGTCGCTCACGAGATCATGTAGCTTGGCCGGCTGGTGTCTCGCGAGCATGTCGGGATAGCTGTCAAGCAGGTACGACGGCGTCTCTTCGGGCCAGCCAGCCTCCCGATAGCGGTTCGTCCACTGCTCTAGGTGGTGGCGGTAGTGATCCAGTTCCTGCGCTAGCCGCTTCGCGCTGCCGCTGCGGAGCTGATCATGAGCGAAGACGTAGCGGGAATGGGAATGGGACAGGTCACCGACCGGCTCCAGCACCCGTGCGACCTCGTCAGTCACTAGGCGCTGGATTCGGTAATGCCGCGACGAGTGGCCGGCGAAGCGGGTGAGCTCGACAAGGTCGTCGATGCTCAATGCGCCCTCCGCTGCCGCGAGCAGGCCGATGCAGTCGAAAGCCATTTCGTCGTGCCGATCCAGGAGCAACTCGAGCTCGTTCTGGGCTGCCTCGGCAAGTCGGGCGGCGTACGGGCTGTCCGGTAGCTCCCTTGGCCGAACTTCGCGCAGAGGGCTGTCAGCATCGACGTCGGCGGGCAGCTGGTAGTTGCGCCTACTGGTGATCAGGATGTGTGCGTGTTCACCAACCATGGTGGGGATCAGCGCGGCTACGCTCGGTCGGCCAAGGCTCCGACTGACATCCTCGTCGATCCCGTCAATGACGAGCAACAGGTGTCGACTCTTCTGTGCGGCCTGCTCGACGGCACGCCGCCACATACCGATGAAGGCGTCTGGATCGTCAGCTGGCTGTGGTGGCTCTTCTCCCAGGAGCCAGGCGAGTTGGTTGCCGACCACTGTGGTGAACCGCCCCGAGTGGGCATCGGACAGGCGACGAATCAGAAAGTATGCGACGCAGTCCACGTTCGGCGGGCAGTTGTTGATCAAGTGCGCGGTTAGTGCCGTCTTGCCAGCCCACGGCCCACCAGACAGCCACTCGTATCCCCGGCTGCTAGTCGCGAATCTGGTTAGCTCCGTCAGCCAGTGCTCGCGGTCAAGCAGTACCGGAGTCCTCCGGATTAGCTCCCTGATTCGTTCGTGATAGGCAGGCAGAGGCTCGGGCCGAGGCAGTCGGACGAGGTCAGCTGCGTCGGCAACTCCGAGCTCGTGCCACCAGCGATCTGCCACGCTGGCGGGGAGCATGTTGAGAGAGGTGATGGGAACCAGCGTCAGCGAGGAGCTGCCTTCTGGCCGGTAATGCTCACTGATCACGCCGAGCGCTCGGTACTGCCGCTGGTCGGTCACGAAAACCACCGCGCCAGAGATGCCCTCCCATGGCGACCCCGCGATGCTCGCCTCCGGCAGGGGCTCAGGAGCTGCCGTGACCTGCAGCTCTAGCATGCCAGAGACCAGGTTCGACCCAGGCGGGATGTACCCGTGAAGATGAGCGGTGTCGCGCAGCGGCCGGTCTGCGGAGGACCTCCGCAGTGCGGCTGTGCTCCTGAACTTTTCCTTAAACCGTGGGAAGCCGATCGTGCCACAGCCCATCAACGGCGTAGGGCTATCCCTGTCCACCTGAGCGAAGGCGATCTGGGGTGTCTGATCTTCTGTGAGGTCGGAGTCGAGGATCTCCAAGATCGCCAGGTCGGGATCATCCGGCCCATTGGTAAGAATGACCTGCGCGGTGTACTCACGGCCGTCCAGACAGCGGATGAGGAGTTGTTCACCCTCACTCGGTGCGTTGCGGTAGTCCACGTTGTGGGCAGCGGTAAGTACCTTCCGCGGGCCCATCAAGTATCCGGAGCCCACCGTCCACCGCGGACTGATGTGCGCACCGCGATCGTGAATCACTTCCACAGCGCCAACCACTACCGCTCCTCTCCGGCGCGCCGCCTCAGGGCTTCTCGTCGGAGCCGCGTTGGACCTTTACTGGCCTGCCGTGGTCGTCCACTGGTGTGCCTAGCGTGACAGTCACCTTCTGGATCTCCTCGTTGCGGTAGTCGGCCGAGCCGCCCAGCTCCACGATCCAGAACCTCACCCCTGCCTTACCGCCAGCCTTCTTCTCGACCGCAACATTGAACTCAAGCTGCACTCCATTTACCGGGAATTGAAGGGTTGAAGCTGAGCCAGCAGTGATCGCTGAAGCGAGCTCAGCCCGTACCGCCTCGATGGTCTCCGCCAGTCCGATGCGTTCCACAGAGCACCTCCAGTGAGAAATCATCTGATACTGGCAGAAATATGTCATGTGTCCCTTATAGCTAGCGGATGGGTGAGTCACGAGCGGGCCGGAGTTTCGCAGCGTGCGCACACGCCCGTGTATCTCCCGGTCGGAATGTCGGCCCGGTGGCGTCCGCATCCTGCTCGCTGCTTGGATCGCGGCCGACCGGTACTTCGCCCCCGTCCCGTCGTCGCGAGAGCCCTCAGCCGCTGGGAGCACATCCTGTTGCCCATCGTCCTGATCGGCATCGGCTCGCTCATCCTTGAGAGTGGGGCGTTCGGCTGTAAGGGCCATTAACGTCAGAGCGGCGGCACCGGATGGTGCCGCCGCTCGGCGTTTTTCGTCTCCTACTGCGCCGGGAGCGCGGCGTTCCACCCAGGGTGTGGGGACACCGCTGATTCGCTCGATCCGGCGATAGCACCACATCTGTTGCGCACGCTATCGTCCTCCGTATAGCCGCTGAGCTGCACCGATCATTGCTGATACGCGTTGCACCACAGTTCTCCCCCCAGAGAACGCGCCCCGACGCCCACCGGCTCGGCGAAGTCCTGCGGATCCGCACGATCTCCCGTCTCGGCGTCGACGTCCGTGTCGGCATCGGCCCGTCCATCACCGTCGCCGCCACCGCCTCCGGCCGGATCCCGCACCCGGCGGCGTCCTCACCATCGGTCCCGAGCAGGTCACCGACTGGCTCGCAAACCTCCCGGTCGACGCCCTGCACGGCATCGGCCGGCACCAAGCCGCTGTCCTGCGCGACTACGGCATCCACACCGTCGGCCTGCTCGCAGCCGTCCCCTCGGCCACCGTCCAGCGCCTCCTCGGCGGCCGCCCCGGTCGCGTGGCCGCCGACCGCGCCCGCGGCATCGACCCCCGCCCCGTTGTCCCCCGCGCGCTCCCTGCCTCCGCCACCGTCCGCTGCTCCTTCGACCGGCACGCCCTTGACGGCGCCCTCGTCCGTGCCGCCCTCCTCGACCTCGTCGTCCAGCTTGGCGTACGGCTGCGCCGCCGTGGTCAGGCCGCCCGCGCCCTGACCCTCACCCTGCGCTTCGCGGGCGGCACCTCATGGGAGAAGACCCGCCGCCTGGCGGAGCCGTCCGCCCACGACGACGACCTGCGCCAAGTGGCCTACCAGCTGATGGACTCCGCCGGCCTGCAACGCGGCCGCCTCACCGGCATCGCCCTGCGCGGCGAAGACCTCATTGACACCAGCCAGGTCGCCCAGCAGATCAGCCTCGACGACACCCGCGAAGCCCGGCTGCTGGCCGAGAAGGCCGTGGACCGCGTGCGCGACAAGTACGGCCCCGCCGCCATCGGGCCGGCCGCGGTGTTCCGCCGCGCTTCCTGAGGCGGCGGCAGGAACGGCGCGGCATCACCGGGCTGTGCCGGGTGATGCCGCCGTACACGGCCGGGTGAACATGCCGCGCGGGGAGAACGCCGGCCGCGGGCTGGCCGTCGTTGTGGACATGAGGCCGATCAACGAAGTGCACATCGCGGAGCCGGGGCTCGTCGCGGTGGAGATCGCGGCAGCCGACGACGCGACGGCGTTCGCGTTCCAGGAGGCGATCGCCGGCCGGTGGGCGACCGCGATGGCGGACCGCACGGTGCGGGTGCCCGGCGAGCCCGGAGTCCGGCTGCGCTGCTACCTCGACCTGCGCCAGGAACTCGACGCCGAGCACCCGAGCTCGGGCAGGCGGCCGCTGTGAGACCCGCTGGCCGGGGACCAGGGGAGTCCGGACGGCGCTGTCGGGTCGCGGGCGCGGCGGCTGGGCCGTAGACCGGACGTATGGTGCTGCGGCCGCCGGTGGACCCGATGCTGGCGCAGGCCCGTGACACGGTGCCCGCGCCGAGCGCGCTGCCAGGTGAGCTGCGACTTCAGCCGAAGTTCGACGGCTACCGGGCGCTCGTCTTCACCCCGTGGCCGGGGCCCGGCCCGATACTGCTGCAGTCCCGCCGCGGCAGCCTGATGCAGGCCCGCTTCCCCGACCTGGTCCGTGCCGCCGAGCAGCAGCTGCCCGGCGGCCTGGTCCTCGATGGTGAGCTGGTCGTGTGGGCGGCTGACCGGATGTCGTTCGACGCGCTCCAGCGGCGAGCGGTCTCCAGCGGCCGGACCGCCGCCCGCCTCGCCGCGGAGATGCCGGCGCACTTCATCGCCTTCGACGTCCTCCAGATCGACGGCCAGGAGCTGCTGCACGTCCCGTACGGCGAGCGGCGCGCACAGCTGGAGCAGCTGTTCGCCGACCGAGGGCTGAGTGCCCCATGGACGCTCTGCCCCGAGACCACGGATGTGGCGACGGCGCAGGAATGGTTGACCTCCTGGACGCAGGTGCCCGGCGTCGAAGGTCTGGTGATCCGGGGGAGTGGGCAGCGGTATCTGCCGGGAGCCCGCGCGCTCTACAAGGTGCGCCGCCGGGACACCACCGAGGCGGTGATCGGCGCGATCACCGGCACCGTGCGCGAGCCGCAGACGCTCGTGCTGGGCCGCCTCGACGAGGCCGGGGCGCTCCGACCGGTCGGCCGCAGTACGCCGCTTCGGCCGGACGCCGCGCGCGACCTGGCCGAGCGGCTGACGCCAGCAGGCCCCGGACATCCGTGGGAAGGCGTGCGGTTCACGACCTCCTGGGGGTCGCGCACCCCGCTCGACGTCGTGCTGGTCGAACCGGTGCTGGTCGCCGAGGTCATGGTGGACACGGCACTGGAGCGCGGATCCTGGCGGCACCCGGTGCGTTTCGCCCGTCTGCGGCTGGACGTCGCCGTCACCGATGTCCCGCCCTTCGGAGCGGGCGCCCGGCCCGCCAGCGGATGACTTCCCCTCCCGTCCAGCGGAGCGCCTGCTGGTGCAACCGCGTCCAATGCGGTGCCGCAGCGTCACGGGCCGGTGAGGATGTCGTGCGTGCCGATCCGGCGCCACACGACGTGGCAGGCGCCCGGTATCTGTTCCGGTCCATACTCCCACTCGCACGGCTGTTGCCGTCCCAGGTGAGCTCGTAGACGCCGGGCGCGCGGCGCACCCCCTTGATGCGGAGGCCGGCGCGGAACGGGCGTCCGGTGCGCAGGTCGTCGACGAAGGCGGCCACGGCTTGGCGGAAGGCGCGGCGCTGTTCGGGGGTGAGGCGGTGATGGTCGGCGGTGAAGCGGGGCAGGGCCTCGTACGTGGGCACGGCGAACTCCTCCAGGAAACACGAAGCCCCCGGCCGGGCGGCCAGGGGCGCTGGTAGCTGTTCGTGGTGAAAGGCGTCGGTGACGTGGTGCTCAGTCGTGGGTTGTCGGGGGAGTGGCGCGCTGGTGTTCGCTCAATGACGGTGGAGTCGGTTGCATGGCGATTCCGGGGCTGGTGGGGCTCGTGTGGTCGCGGCGCAGCATTCGCACGGTGTTCTCAGGCGTCGTCGCCGGGGAGCGGCGGCATCTCCTTCCTCCAGCGGTCCGGTTGGAGCACGTGGCAGCCGACGGGGCACCAGCGGTCCTTGACGTGCTCTCGCTGAGGGAAGGGCGATTGGGCGCTGAGGACCAGGTACACCAACTCCTTGGTGTCGCGCGGCAGAGGGGACAGGCGATTCCGGCCCGGATGATTTCCATGCACGGGAGAGTGAACATGGCGGTGGCTTACCGTCTCGGGCTGGACGGGCGGCCCGCCTGGCGGGCGCTCCAGTAAAGATCTGGTGATGGCCTCCCGCCCGGCGGGAAGAACCCGTGATCGCGCTTTTTTGCAGGTCAACGCCAGGGTTCTATGGCCCGATGATCAGCAAAGCGGAGGTCCGCCCGGGGAATGGGTGGCGCTACCTCTTCCGCGGCGTGATGGTCGGCGACGGCCAACGTCCTGCGGGCACGCCGCTGCGCGCCGCCCAGGACGAAGCCGGTGTCCCGCCCGGAATCTGGAAGGGCGAGGGCCTGGCCGCGGTCGGCCTCACGGCTGGGGACGTGGTGACCGAGCGGCAGGCCGAACTGCTCCTGGGGGAAGGCCGGCACCCGGACGCCGACCGGATCGAGCGCGAGCTCCTGGCAGCAGGCAAGAGCCCGAAGCAGGCCCGGCGGGCGACCGTGCTGGGCAGGCCCATCGAACACAACCGGTCGCCGAAGACCGACAAGGCCAAGGAGCGGACGCCCTGGCTGGGTATGGACCTGACGTTCCGGCCGCCACCGACGGCGCACATCGCGTGGGCGCTCGCGGATTACGAGACCCGCCTGGTGCTGGAGCTGTGCCAGGACATCGCCCGGGACAAGACGCTGGCGTGGCTGGGGAAGTCGGTCGCGCAGATCCGCTGGAAGGGCGGCGGCAAGCGCCGCGCCCGGGTCAAGGACGGGCTGATCGTCGCGGTGTTCCGGCACTACGAGTCGAGAGCCGGCCAGCCGCTGCTTCACGATCACGCGGTGGTGTCGATCCGCGCCCGGCGGCCAGACGACAAAGGGACGTGGGGCAACCTGTCGGCGGACTCGCTGCTGGCCCACATCGTCGCTGCCGACACCCTCTACACCCTCTACTTCATGGAGGAGGTGTCCGCCCGGCTCGGGTGGGCGTGGGAGCCGCGCGAGGTGACGCCCGGCAGCCGGCCGGTCATGGAGATCGCGGGCATCGACCAGCGGCTCATCGGCTGGCAGTCGACCCGCCGCCAGCAGATCGAGGACGCGCTGCCCGTCCTCACCGCCAAGTACGAGGAACGGCAGGGGCACCCGCCGGGGGAGCGGGCCGCCTATGCGCTGGCTTGCCAGGCCGCCGACCAGACGCGGCCTCCCAAGCGCACGGAGCTGCTGTCGCTGACCGAGCTGCGCAAGCGATGGCGCACCTCAGCGATCCGGGCCTACGGCGCCGACGTCGTCGACCGGCTGGCGGAGCGGGCGCGGGCTGCGGCCGTGGCGGTGTGGGCGCGGGTGCGGCCGGTGGTCGACATAGCGCTGGCGGCCGTCGACGTCGTCGCCGTGGTGTACGTGATGCGCGGCGCGTTCAAGCGCCACCACCTGCTCGCCGAAGCCCGCCGCTACCTCTCCTACGTCCTGCGCGGCCGGCCCCACCAGGCGGGCCTGGACGAACAGATCGTGCAGACAGTCGTCGACGACTACACCCGCCCGGCCAGCCGACGGATGATGACCGCCGACCTGCGCGCCCTGTACCCGCGCGACACCGAGGACCAGGCCGTGCTGCGCCCACTGACCCGGAAGCGGTCCGCGCCCCAGTACGAGCGGGCCCGCCTCGCCGCCAGCGCCCTGGCCACCCGGGTCCATGCCGTGCGGCGTGCGGAGCGCCTGAGCTCCCGCACCCGGCCGCGCGCCGTCGCCTTGCCCGCCGCCTCGAGGTCGCACCCGCGGCCGTTCCACTCCGACCGGGAGGCCGTCCGCGTCCTGGAGCAGGAGACCGGCGTCGACACGGTGGAGCAGACCCGCCGGACCCTTGAGGCCGCCGCCGCCAAGCTCCAGGACGGCATCCGGGAGCGCGCCGTCGCCCACGGCCCCCGACCGCAGCCCGCCCCGGCGACGGCCCCGCCGCCGCACACCCAGCAGCCCGGCACCCAGCACACGCCGGGCCGGACCACAGGAGGAGTCGCGTGAGCACCCCGGAAGAACAACCCAGCCTTGATGACGCCCTCGCCCGCGCCCGCGCAGCCGCCAAGGACATATCCGCCGCGCTCGACGAGGACCAGGAGCCCGAGTCCGATGAGCCCCTGGGGTGGCAGCCGATCTGGAAGCGCCCCCGGACGCCGAAGTCGAAGGCGGCGAAGAAGCAGGAGCTGCGCAAGCAGCGGCGGCGACTCCAGGACGCCGGGAAGCGCCGCCTCGCCGCCGCGCAGTCGCGCCGGCCCCGGTCCCGGCAGAACCGGATCGGTAACGCGGCCGCGCGCCGCGATGCCCGTGCCCTGTCCCGGGTGCGACACTCCACCGCCTGGCTGTGGTGACGATGCCGGGCATCGTCCACCGAGTGGAGCCCACGATGTTCTGCATCCAGTGGTGATGCACGACATCGGGTGGACTCCACTCAGTGGACTCCACCCGATGGGATCCACCGAGTGGACTCCACTCCGGTGCGTCGGATGACGATGCACGCCACGTGGTGCGCACCGCGATGTCCGCCACCGCATCCGGCGGCGCACCACCCGACGATGCCCGGCACTCTCGCGCGCGCCCAGTGCGCCGCACCCGATGTCCCGCACCGCACCTGTGCGCCCACCGCCGACCGACCCCTTGACCGGGTGCGGCCGGTGGCGTGCGCTACCCCTTGACCAGGTCCGCCACCGAGGACGTTTCCCCTTGACACAGCCCCTTACGGCTGGCGATCAGGTCGTGGTCAAGGGGGTGTGTGATAGGGGAGCCCGCCCAGCCGTGGCGCGCGCCCGGTGCGGCGGCGATGCGGTGCGTCGCGCGGCGGTGGCGCGCATCGGGTGCGCCTACACGATGGTCAGGCGCACCGGGTGCGAGCCGGCCGGTGCGGGGTGGGCATCGAGGGCCTGGCCCACTCCGACTGCCTCCAACTGGCGCAGAATGTCGGCGACGTCCTCGTGGTCCTCGGTGAGGAACTGCGCGGCGAAGTCGATGACGGCGCGGGCGATGCCTTCCGCCGTGTCCGGTCCGGCCTGCGCCCAGGTCCGCAGCGAGGTCACGAAGACGCGTCCGAGGGGCTCCAGGGCGAAGGTGTCCGCGCACGGCTCGCCCGCCTCCGGGCCGGGCAACGCGGTGACGGGGACGACGATCCGTTCGACGACGTCGACGAGCAGCTCGGGCATCCGCGGCTCGCCGCTGGCGAACTCGCGGGCGGCTTCGACGTCGTCGGCCTGGACGGCCCGGAGGTAGCTGAACGCGCTGATGGCCGCGTCCGGGCTCATCGGGGCGAGCGGCATGTTGGTGGTGGGCATGATGGCTCCTCACGTACGGGGCGCCGCGCCGATCGCGGCGGCCTCATAAGCGATCTTCAGAGCAGATGCCTGTGGATAGATTCCGCGCACCGACGGTGAGCGGACTCGCCTGGCCGGCGCCTGCGTTACCCCTTGTCCAGTTCCGCTACCTGCGACATTCCGACCATTCTGGTGGGGAGGAATCTCCGTCCCGGCACGCTGCGCGATGTCCCGGCGGCCGGGGCTCCGGACTCTGCTCGCCGTCTCGCTCGGGTCGACGGCCGCCTTGTCCGCGCGCTGCTCCCGACACCCCCGCAGAACCGCGGTCTTCTCAACTCGAAGCTGCAGACCTCTACCTGTAGCCGGCGCCGGGGGGGGGGGGGGGGGGGGGGGGGGGGGGGGGGGGGTAGGGGGGGGGGGGGGGGGGGGGGGGGGGGGGGGGGGGGGGGGGGGGGGGGGGGGG
>NZ_JBVIED010000028.1:0-15116 GCF_055572035.1 Streptomyces sp. NPDC030838
GCGCACGGTGGTTGCGCTCCCGCTCCGCGGGAGCGCTGGCGGGTGGCTGCGCCACCCGCTCACCCCTCTTGCTGCGCAAGAGGGGTGACGGCCCGTCCGCTGCGCTCCCGGACCGGCGGGACTGCGTCCCGCTGCCAGGCTTCCGCTTCGCTCCAGCCTGGCCGGCGGGTCCGCTGCGCTCCCCCGCCTGACGGTCCTTCCGGCTGCGCCTCCAGGACCGTTGGGGCCCGCTGTCGCGGGCCAGGCTGACTACGAGGGTGGGGGGTCGCTCGTTCGCTTCGGGTTCTAGTGTAGTGGGTGCATCAGGTTGATGCAGTATGTACCGTTGGCAGAAACGCAGGACACCCCCCAACCACCAAGGCGGGGCGAAGTCTCGGCAGCAGGGAAAAGGAAACCGCATGTGGAGTGCTCAGGATGTGGCGCGGGGTCAGGTTAGGCGCCAGGCAAATGGTCTCGATATGGCCGCCGTTGCGGAGAAGGTCGCGGAGGCTGCTGCCCGGGAGCGTGAGACAGCGGAGCAGTTGAGGCGAGGCGGTTCCTTCTCCGAGTTCGAGACGGACCCGGAACGGCTGGCTGCCATCTGGGCGGCAAAGCACATGGAGTGGCAGCGCGTCAGGGACTTGATGGCTCAGGCCGGTTGGGGCGCGTACGAGCCGGAGCAGGACACCCAAGGCTCCAAGTGGGCTCAAGAGCGCCAAGAACGGCGTGACGGTGCTCTCGCGGCCCGGGCCGCCTTCGAGGCGCGGCGGCGGGAGGAGGCGGATGAGCTGCGGGCGGAGCTGTGGCTGTCCGCTGCGCCCAGCCGGCTGATCCGGTCGGCGGCCGATCGGGCCGGGCTCATGCCCGCCCAGGTCCTGGCGCAGCTCGCCGAGCGGGTCGTGGTGGGCGAAGACGGTACGGTATCAGTCCCGCCCTTCACGCCGTCCCGGTGATTTCCCGAAGCGGTCATGAAACGAGTTAGGGGAAGATTGCTAAATGCCGGGTATTCAGCTCAGGGAACACCAGGTTGACCAGAAGGCTGCTTTCCGTAAGTGGGTGGGATTTCCTGCAAGGTCATCTGTGCCCCTGGAGGGTGCTCGGGGCACGATCGTGTCAGCTACCGGTTCGGGCAAGACGATCACGGCGGCTGCGTGCGCGCTGGAGTGCTTCCCGGGCGGCCGGATCCTCGTCACGGTGCCTACCCTGGACCTGCTCGTGCAGACCGCCCAGGCGTGGCGCCTGGTGGGCCACCGGGCGCCGATGGTGGCGGTGTGCTCGCTGGAGAACGACCCGGTCCTGAACGGGCTGGGGGTGCGCACCACCACCAACCCAATCCAGCTCGCCCTGTGGGCCAGCTCCGGGCCCGTGGTCGTGTTCGCCACGTACGCCTCTCTCGTGGACCGCGAGGACTTCGACGACCCAATGGGCCAGCGGAAGGTTCGCGGGCCGCTGGAGGCCGCTCTGACGGGCGGGGAGCGCCTGTACGGACAGCAGATGGCAGGCTTCGACCTCGCGATCGTGGATGAGGCCCACGGAACCGCCGGTGATCTTGGTCGGCCGTGGGCGGCGATCCACGACAACGCCCGCATCCCTGCCGACTTCCGGCTGTACCTGACCGCGACCCCGCGCATCCTGGCCTCGCCCCGCCCGCAGCGCGGGAAGGACGGCCAGGAGCTGGAGATCGCGAGCATGACCGACGACCCGGACGGGACGTACGGCGCGTGGCTGGCCGAACTCGGGCTGAGCGAGGCGATCGAGCGGGGCATCCTCGCGGGGTTCGAGATCGACGTGCTGGAGATCCGCGACCCCTCCCCCGTCTTCGGCGAGTCGGACGAGGCGCTGCGGGGCCGGCGCATGGCACTGCTGCAGACCGCGCTGCTGGAGCACGCCGCGAAGTGGAACCTGCGCACCGTGATGACGTTCCACCAGCGGGTTGAGGAGGCCGCCGCGTTCGCGGAGAAGCTGCCGGAGACCGCTGCCGAGCTGTACGTCAACGACGTCTCCGACGAGGACCTGGCGAAGGCGGAGAAGCTGCCCGCATCGTCGATCGACGCGGAGTTCTACGAGCTGGAGGCCGGCCGCCACGTGCCGCCGGACCGGGTGTGGTCGGCGTGGCTGTGCGGCGACCACCTCGTGTCCGAGCGGCGTGAGGTGCTGCGGCAGTTCGCCAACGGCATCGACGCGAACAACCGGCGCGTACACAGGGCGTTCCTGGCGAGCGTTCGCGTGCTCGGGGAAGGCGTCGACATCACCGGCGAGCGGGGAGTGGAGGCCATCTGCTTCGCCGACACCCGCGGCTCCCAGGTGGAGATCGTGCAGAACATCGGCCGGGCGCTCAGGTTGAACCGCGACGGCTCCACCAAGGTGGCCAGGATCATCGTGCCGGTCTTCCTCCAGCCCGGCGAGGCCCCGCAGGACATGGTCCCTTCCGCCTCGTTCCGCCCCCTCGTCGCGGTGCTGCAGGGCCTGCGCTCGCACGATGAGCGCCTGGTCGAGCAGCTCGCATCCCGTGCCCTCACCCACGGGAAGCGCAAGGTGCACGTCCGGCGCGACGAGGACGGGCGGATCGTCGGTGTCGGCGGCAAAGGGGACGGCGAGGACCAGGAGCAGGACGGCGCCGATGCCGCTGCCGAGTCCGCGCTGCTGCACTTCTCCAGCCCGCGCGACGCCGCCACGATCGCGGCGTTCCTGCGCACCCGGGTCTACCGGCCGGAGTCCCTGGCCTGGCTGGAGGGCTACCAGGCCCTGCTCCGCTGGCGAGCGGAGAACGAGATCACCGGCCTTTACGCCGTTCCCTACGACGTTGAGGTCGAGGTGGGCGTGACGAAGTCGTTTCCCCTTGGGAGGTGGGTGCACCAGCAGAGGAAGGCGCTGCGGGCGGGTGAGCTGGAGCCGCGCCGCAAGGAACTGCTGGACGCGCCGGAGGCCGGGATGGTCTGGGAGCCCGGCGAGGAAGCCTGGGAGAACAAGCTCGCCGCGCTCCGGTCGTACCGGCGGGCCACAGGGCACCTCGCCCCGCGTCAGGACGCCGTGTGGACCGACCCCGCCGACGGTGTCCCGGTGCCGATCGGGCAGCACATGGCCAACCTGCGGCGGAAGGGCGCGAAGAACGGCCTGGGCAAGGACCCGAAGCGGGCGGAGCAGCGTGCGGCGCAGCTGGCCTCGATCGACCCGGACTGGAACTGCCCGTGGCCGCTGGACTGGCAGCGGCACTACCGCGTCCTGGCGGACCTGGTCGAGGCCGACGGCAGCCTGCCCGAGATCCAGCCCGGCGTGCTGATGGACGGCGACGACATCGGCAAGTGGCTCCAGCAGCAGAAGCAGCCGGCCGTCTGGGCGCGGCTCCTGCCCGAGCAGCAGGAGCGGCTGACCGTGCTGGGCATCAAGCCGCTTGAGGCGCCCTCTCCAGCCCCGGCGGCCAGGCGTACGAAGGGCCCGAGCAAGGCGCAGCAGGCCTTCCAGCGCGGCCTGGCAGCCCTCGCCCAGTGGGTGGAGCGGGAAGGCGCCGACCGGCCGGTACCACGGAAGGCGGTGGAGACCTTGCCCGACGGGACCGAAACCAAGCTCGGCATCTGGTACAGCAACACCAAGGCCAGGCGGGACAAGCTCACCGAAGAACAACTGGTCGCGCTCCGGAAGTTGGGCGTCGAATGGGCGTAAGACAGGACAGGAGGAAGCCGGTCGTGGAGCGCCAGGCGGCCTGCCTCTCCTTGTCCAGATGTGGCCGTCAGCTCTCGGGTTCGCCGATGTAGGTGTTCGGCATAGTGATCTGTTCGATGCCAGGGGAGAGACGTGGTACTGGTACGGCCTGCGTGGAAATCACCTGTGCGCCGGTGGCTTGGGCGGCATCGGCAATGTCACGGAGAACTTCGTGAACGACGTCGCTTGCGATTCCCTGCTGAAAGGGGTTGTCGAGCATGAGGAGTCCCGGGTACGGGCAGTCGTCCCCCAGGTCCCTCGCCAGGAAAAGCAGGGCCCTGCTATAGGCGAGGAAGAACAGCACCCGGGCTTCGGCTCCGAGAACTTGGCTCCAGGGGCGGGTCCCGACGTAGAAGGTCAGGTCGTCCGCGCTGATCGCCACATTCCCTGCCACCCAGACATCATCGCGGTGGCGGTCGAGGAATTCGTTCATCCGGTCAGCGAACAGGGCGCAGCGGTCGATGGGAGTTCTCCCTGTGGTGGGGGTTTCATCGAGTTGCTGCTTCAGTCGGTTCAGCCTGTCTTGGGCCGCCTGGCTCGTCTGCGTGGCGGCAGTCTTGCGGGTGAGCATCTGCTCGATGGCGGGCAGCGCCATGAGTTTTTGTTCCAGGGCGGCGGTCTGGGCGGCCATCTCTTCGAGTCTGGCCATGAACGGTGCGAGGCGGGCGGCCCGGTCGACGTTCAGCTGCCTGGCGATGTCTTGATGGGTGCTCTGGGCGTGCCGGTGGTCGGCTTTTGCTTGGTCGAGGTCGCTTCTGGTTCGGGCGATGACTTCCTGGAGGTCGTCGGCCTCTGCGGCCAGGGACCGCTTCTCTAGTTCTCCGCGTCGTCTGCGCTGGTCCTCGGTCACTGGCTGGGTGCAGACGTAGCAAGTGCCCTCTGGGTGATCTCGATGGATGTCGATCTTCTGCTCGCAGGCAGGACACAGGCGCACCGGCAGGCTGTCGAAGAGGTCGACGGAGGCTAGAAGGCGTTCCATGCGGGCGATCTCTGCCCGGACCGTGTTGTGAGATTGCATGTGGGCAGTCAGGACCTGCTCGAGGCCGGCGACGTTCTCGGCGGTGCTCGTGAGGTTCTGGGTCGCCTGCTCGTACTGGTGCGACAGGGTGGCGTCGTAGCCATGGCTCACTGCCCCGGCATCGCCTTCTTGGCGTCTTCCGGCAACAAGCTGCTCCACTTCGCGGGTCAGCTGGGAACGTTGCCTGACAACCGCGTCGAGCTCGGCCCGCAAGTCGGTTCTGATGGAGTTGACCTGCTGCTCGCTCCTGGGTGTTGGCAGCTGCAGGTTCTCGCAGACGGCTGCGACGGCTCGGTCTGTGCTGTCATGCACTTCTCGTTCGGCCGCCTGCGCCTGTGCGAGTCGGCGTTGTGCTGCCGCAAGCTCGAAGTCGTGGTTGCTGTACCTGGTCGGGGCGAAACCCAAGAGGTAGCTGATGACGGCTCGCCTCAGGAACTCTTGTTCCTTGTCAGCGAACTGAGTCCACGAGTCCTCGTTGCGGTAGATGTGGCGCAGCACGCTGCGGAACGTCAGAGGTGTGAGCTCGGTGGCGGTGGTGGCCTGGATGCCTTTGGGAATACTAAGGATCGGCCAGCCAAGCTTGTGCAGGATGCGGTCGGAGAACTCACCGACAGGGAATTCGTCGCCGTCCAGTACGACCTTGTTCTGGCGCCCGTACTGGAGGCTGCGCCGGATCTCCGTTGGAGCGCCGTCTAGGGTCAGTTCGATGCTGACCTCTACGTACTCGTCGGCCACGGCCGCCTTCAGGGCCTCGGTCGGGCTGTCCCGGTTGCCCAGACAGTAGTCGATGGCCTTGAGCGTGGTGGTCTTCGAGCTGTTCCTGACGCCAGACAGAACGCTGAGGCCGGCGGTGTTGAACGCGTACGTATCCATCTCGCCCGACATGTGCACCAGCGTGACCGACTCGACTCGCAGCCCTTTGCGGGAGGGTGTCGGGGGCGTCGTCATGGCCTGATCTCCTGGTTGTAGGCGAGGTCCGCCACTTCCTCGGGGAAGAGTTGGTAGACAAGATTCTTCAGGTCGGTCCCGGACCACTGCGCCAGGTTGTCCCTCATGGCGCGGCATCGAGTGACGATGGGCTGGAATTCGTCCATGTCCGCCAGCGCTGCGGCCGCTCGCTTTCCTCCCGAGGTCAAGCGGACGCGCTCTGGTCTGTGGCTGGTGGTGATGGTGATGAGACCGCGGGCCATGAGGAAGGCCAGAAACTGGCGGTAGCGGGGGTCCCAGGGACCGAACCGGTACCGGATCATCGGGGCCTCTACCTCTTCGGGCATCGATGCGCGAAAAGCGTCCTGTCCGCTCAGGGTGTCGGCGAGTTCCGTGTGTGCGCGCTCGAGGAAAGCCGGGTAGCGCAGGAAGAAGTCGAGCTTCGCGAGCTTGGTGCGGCCGGCGATATGAGGACCGGGGGCGCTGCCGCACTCGGCAACCAGGAGCAGTAGCCGCGAAGCGTGAAAGTCTGGCGAGTCGTCGGGGTCCCATGGCCGGTGGGGCGGCGGGATGGCGCTCGCGCCGATGTTATGAAGCATCGGCGTACCGGTTCTGACAGCGGGCGGTGATGTCCGCAAGGACGGCGTGAGCTCGGGCGAGGGACACGGTGCCGCTACTCACCGCGGGGAGGTCTTCTACGCGGGTCAGGGTCTCGAAGTATGCCTCTGAGCCGGCGGGGATGCGTCCGGCGCGTCGTTCTGCCATGACGCGTGAGCAGATGGCGTGGACTTCGTCGGCGAAGGCGTCCATCGCCTCGCGGGCTGGACCGAGGCTGGCACGCCAGGCCCGACGGTACTTCAGCGCGTTGTCCAGGTGCCCTACCGCCTCGTCCGCCGGGATTCCGGCGACCGCGAGCTTGTCAGTGAGTTTCGTGAGAGGCGCAGTGCTTCCGTCCGGCCTTCGCCCGGTGGCCCGTGTGATCGCTTCGTGGAGCATGTCTTGGAAGTCGCTGGGGCACACTTTGCGTGGCACTGGAGCAAGCGCGTCGCGTGCGATGCGAACTCCGAGCCAGACCAGGACGTCTTCGATGTCAGTGGTCAAGGGCGGCTGCCCCAGAACCTTCGTCACGATCGGTCCGAGCCGACGTAGGGCCCTGTCCTCAACCTGCTCGATCGTGCGGCCCTCAACAAAGACCTCTAGACGGTCGACGCACCAGCCGATGTCGCGGGCATCGGGAAGATCCACGCCTTTGAGCCGAACAATGATGTCGTCACGAATCTTCGACGGGACAGGACCACGCTGCTGTCCGCGATCGACGACGAACGCATGGAAGTCGGCCTGCGGACTCTCGTTGACGATGAAGGTGAACCGAGTCTCGGCTGGAAGAGGTTTCCCGAGGAACAGCTTTCCCAAGTAGCTCGTCTCTGGCTTCTTCGGAATGTCCGGTGCACACACGTTGGCGACACTGTGCCGCTTGCCGGCTTCTTCGATGGTCTTCACCTGGCGGTACGCGGGCGCGTCACCGTTCCTACAGACAATGTCTTCCAGGTCCTCCCAGGAGACCTGAGTCCACATGCCCTCATGCATGTCCAGGCAGTCCAGAAGCGTCACCGCGTCTTGGTAGGCGAAACCGCGCCGACTTCGGCGTCCCCCGTCAGCCGGCGCTGCAGACATCGGCGTTCCGATGAGTCAGGCGCCCGTAAGGCGACACAGAACTGGCTGACGACCCTGTGGCTCGCACCCACACCCCCTAGATCATCCAAGGCGGCCAAGTACACCACCGAGTAACAGAGTGTGGCAATACGCTTGACGCTCAGCGACAAAGTTACCCACCCCACCGCCCCCTGATGGGGCTCGGCGCCGGGAGGACAGCACCGAGGCGCCGGCGATTTCCGTCCCGGCCTCCGCCGCCGGGCTGACGGCGGCGAGGCGCGGCGGCCCCGGCCGACGCGCAACCGGCTGAGCGCGTCCCGATCCCCGGCCGCGGCCGCGCCGCCCATCCCGCCCGTCCCTTCCTCCTTCACACCAGCCAAGGGACATGGGCAGAGCAGCCGCAACGGGGATGTCAGCGGGCTGACCATGGCAAAACCGCGTGGTGACCTGCACGAACACGGGGACGGTCCTGCGGGCCGCGCAACACCTAGCGCAACCCTTGGCGCAACATTCAGCGCAACAGATAGGCGCAACCTCGTGCTCCTGGGCGACCGGGGCGACAGGTCACGCGGCTCGGACAGCTCCGTGGGCGCGGGCGAGGTGGCGCAGTTCGGAGCGTGCCGCCGGCACCGAGGGGACGGTTTCCCAGTAGGGGTGCCACCACAGCCGTACGGACAGGCGCAGCAGGCGGCGGCGCAGGGCGGTGGTGTCGCGGGGGCGGGGTGCGGCGAGCGCGTCGTAGGTGGCGTTCCAGGCTGCTTGCGTCTGCACCAGGTCGTCGGGGAAGTCGGTCACGTCCATACCAGCATTAGATCGCTTGTTCGAATTGCATGTCACTTCGGACACGCCCCGTCCGGCGCCGTGGTCGGGGGTCGCACCCGGCGTGGTCGGCCTCATGGTCGGGGCGACCACGCGGGCTCAGCGGCGGCGGAGTTCCTCAGCCCAGTTCCGAAGCGGTCCTTCGAGGACCAGGTTGTCTCCGCGGGCCACGGTCTGGAGCAGCTGGGCGCACACGGTCGCTTCGGCGGCGAGGCCGGCCGGACTGCCCAGCACGGGGAAGGCGGCGCGGACGCGGGCGGCAGTGTCCGGCTGGAGCAGCGAGTAGGCGTAGAGAGTGGCGGCGTCGAACCCCTCCGGGGCCATGCCCCATCCTTCCCAGTCCAGCAGGCGCAGCGGTTCGGTGAGGTTCGCCCAGTGGACATCCGCATGGGCTGTTGCCCAGCAGGAGACGGCCGGGGCGGGGATGCCCACGAACTCGGGGATGGCCCGCTCCATGTACTGCTGCCGTACGGCGACGCGGCCGGTGTCGACGGCCGCCACTTTCTCCAGCGTCCCGGCGAGGTCGTTCCACCAGGAGTCCGGCAGCTGGGCCTCGTGCTGGAGGATCGGGTCGTCGGACAGGACCGGGTCATCGACGCGGACCGACAGCTCCGCCCGGTAGGCGATGCCGTCGTCGACGGCGTCGTGGACGGCCAGGAGGGCGGGCCGGTGGCCGTCGAGGTCGCCGAAGGCGTGCTGGGCATCAAGGGCGCCATCCCACAGCTTCCCCGCGGCCTTGTCCTTTGGCGCGGACACCAGGCGCAGCCAGGCGGGCGCGCCCGTAGCGGTGCGGGCCGGGGCACCCAGGGTGCGCCCGGCCCAACCCCAGAACTCCGCGCCCGGCTCCACCTGGACGTCGAGGGCCTTCGCGGTGTGCGCGCCAGGATCTGTGCGCGGCCGGTGGCGTAGTTGGGGGCGGTGTCGACCCACTGCGCGCCGGAGGCGGCCGCTCGGACGGCCGCCTCCGGGATCGCCCGGCACCGGTAGGTACCTAGGGCGAGTTGTGCGGTCACAGCAGGCTCCCCGCTGTCGCGGCCTGCCCGGCAACGAGCTCCTGGACCAGGGCGGCTACGTCCTCCAGGGCGAGGCCGGCCGTGTCGGCGAGCGTGGCCAGGTCCACGGTCCGGCCGTCGGCCAGCGGGCGCAGCCCCGCTTCCGCCTCGGGCGCGAACTCGTACACGGTGCCGGCGGCGGACAGCGTCACCGTGTCCTCGCCGACGTCCAGCACCGCGCGGGCGGTCGTCAGCCGGACCCACAGAGCGCCGTCGACGGGGACGGTGTCGATGTACGGCAGGCTCGGCACCATCCGGCCCACGGCCTGCCCGTCCATCGCCGCCCGGTAGCGGGCGAGCAGCCCGGGATCGTCCAGCAGTTCAGCGAGCCGCTTGCGCATCCCGTCCACGGCGTCGGCCTGGACGTCCGGCGCGGCGAGCAGCGGCAGGTCACGCCTCCAGTCCTCGTGCGTGAGCAGCTGCTCGGACACCCACGCCATCAGGTCGGTCGCCGTGTGGGTCTGCAGGCCGCAGGTGACGTGCAGGGAGCGGGTGCCCTGGTCGGCGGAGACCGCGTGCCACACGCCGCGCGGCACGTACAGGACGTCGCCCGGCCACAGGACCAGGTCGGCGACCGGCTCGGTGGGCGCCTCGCCCGGGTCCTCGATGTCGCGGTACAGCGGGTACGGGCGGGTGGTGCCGTAGATCCGCCAGCGCTTCGCGCCGTCCAGCTGGACGATGACCGTGTCGTGGTCGTCCCAGTGGATGCCGAACCCCTCGGTGGCGCTCCATGAGGCGTAGAGGTTCGCCTGGACTCGGGTGTGCAGCTCACGCTCGATCGCTTCGCAGAGGCGGGCGATCGGCGGGTGGAGTTCGTCGACGCTGTCCAGGGCGAGGGAGGCGCCCTCCTTCAGCCGGGCGTGCAGTTCGGCCGGGTGGAGGCGGTGCCACACCGTGTGGCGGCGGGTGGCCACCGGCGTGGTGTAGCCGCCGACCAGCAGCGTCTCGCCATCGCGGGACAGCCGCATGCGCGGCGGCTCCAGGCGGTGGCCGGCCAGGATCTGGTTGAGATCGTCCCAGGACATCAGCCCGGCGACATCGAGGGCACCGGGTACGTGGCGGTATTCGCGGTGCAGTGCCTGGGCGAGGAAGTCCTCGCCCAGGCACGCCGCGATGGACAGGCGCGTCATCGCGTCAGGGCTCCCAGTCCGTCAGTCGTTGCCGTCGCTCTTGCCGGTGCCGCCGCCGTCCGAGGGGATGGCGTTGCGGCCCCGGGCGGCGACGATCGACCGGCGGGAACGGACCAGACCGCCGGTCGACGGCCCGGACGTGGCGGGCGGGGGCTGGACGGGACTCTGCATGAGGACCCTCCTTCTGATCGGTCGGCCGAGCCCTGACGTCACGGCCGCAACACCCGCTAGTACAGCCACGAGAACGGCTGGCGATAACCCCATCACGGGGCCCCCATGGTGGGTATGGTCGTCAGGCTGACGCAGCGTCATTCCACGAGCTCCCAGGGGGACTTGTGGACGACTTACCGCCGTCACCCGCCCAGATGCCGCACCGTCTGCTGGCCGATCCCACGTTCGTGAGGGCCCTGCGCGAGCGCGACTTCACCACCGTGTTCGCCATGGCGCACAACGAGGGGATCTCCTACAACCGGATCGCGGAGGCATGCGCGCTCAAGTCCGAGCGAGTCAGCCAGATCGCCCGGGGCACCGCAGCTGTCACCGCGCTGGCAACTGTCGAGCGAATCTCCGGCGGTCTGCGCATTCCCGGTGCCCTCCTGGGGCTCGCTGCGCAACCCTGGGAGGACACCGCCGCCCTCGGCACGGAGTCCGACCATGGAGATGACCCGATGAAGCGCCGCAACATGCTGCGTGGCGCGCTCGCCGTCGGCCTCACCGCCCCGGCACTCGCCGCCCTCACCGCCGCCCGGACCGACGTCGACCAGACCCTCTCCCCCGACACCCCCCAGGACCTGGCCGACCTCGAGGCCGCAGCCGAGAGCTACGGGTACGGCTACCACGGCCAAGCCCCCACCCGTGTCCTGGCCGATCTGGTCTCGGACTTCGCCGGTCTGCGCCCGCTGCTCACCATCCCGCAGCCCGCACCGGTCCGGGCCAGGTTGTGCCGGACGGCCGGGCAGATGGCCGGGATGACCGCGATCGTCTTACACGACCTGGGCAGCCGGAAGGAGTCCCGCGCGTGGTTCGCCACCGCCGCCCGGGCCGCCGCCGAATCCGGCGACCAGCAGCTGCACGCCTGGGTCCTCGCCCGTGAGGCGATGGTGCCGCTCAACTACGGCGCCCCGAGGGCAGCGGCCAGCCTCGCCGAACAGGCCCGCCGCATCGCCGGCACCCGGCCGACCGCTGCGGCGACGCTGGCGGCCGCGGTCGGAACGGGGCGTGCCCGGCGTCGCGCGCCGTCAGCGGCCAGCGGGTTCGGGGTAGCGTCGGCGGCGCCGGTCCGGGTCGTCGACGCCGATCTCGTACCAGGGCTCGCCGCGCTGGAGCCGGGGCAGGGTGTTCACCCAGACCGCGATGGTGATGCCCTTCACGTCGTCGGCGAGCGCCTTCAGGCGGTTGTCGAGCAGGTGCTCCTCCTTGCCCGCCAGGACGACATGCAGCCGCGGGAAGGTCTGGGAGCGGGTGTAGCGGTGGCGCTGCCAGAACGGGAACGTGTTGCCGATCGTGCCGCGGGCTCCTTCCCAGACGCGGTGCCCGGCGTAGCGCTCGTAGTCCCAGACCTTCTTGGCGAGCCGGGCCTGAGACATGGTGCCGTTGTCGAGCTCGAAGAGGCGCACCTCGCTGGTCTTCGTCGGCAGCGCGAGGACAGCGTCGGTGTTGAAGCTCAGGCCGGTCTCCTTGATGGCGTGGTTGACCTCCACCTGCCAGTCGGTCAGGTGCTTGCGGCCGCCGTAGGCGAGGATCATGTCCGTCACCGCGACGCCGTGCGGACCGAACCCGGCCTTCACCGCCTTCGCTCCGGTGCCGGCCTTCGGTCGGGGAGGCAGCTCGTTGCCGTCGGCCAGAGCCTTCTGCCCCGCCGGGGTCAGGTTCCAGATCTGGTGCCTTCCGTCCTTGCCGTTCGTCTCCGCCAGCCCCAGCTCCGCCAGCCTGTTCATCGCCCTGCGCACGTACGACCGGCCGTCGGCATCCTCCGCCGTGATCACCTCAGCCATCTGCCGCACCGTGGCTATCCGAACGCACCCCAGCGATCCGCAGCGCATCGGCCCGTACCTTCCCGGCCGTGGGAGTGGACTTCTTCCCCTTCGCCGGTGTCTCAGGGGAAGGGAGAGAGGTGTCAGCGCGCCGGGACGCCCCTTGTCGGGTGGTGTGAGCTGCGGTGATCGGGACGACGTTGGAATCGTTCGCGGCACCGTTCACGGCACTGGATTCCGGGCCGCCCGGCGGGCATTCAGCACCCCTTGTCCAGGTTGGGCGCGGCCCCGGTTCGGGCTGCCGGGCACTGCTGGTGTACGTCATGACAAGGCTCCTCACGCAGGTGACGCGGGGGTCCGGATGGAAGTCCCGCGTCACCTGGTAGAGGTGTGGCGAAAGTCGACGGTGTGACACTCCACTGAGTGCCGTTACCGAGCCGTGATCATCAGGCAGGCGCGGCTGTCCTCTGTCACTGAATCTGGACCGTTTGCCATTGAAGTTGGACTCTGGGAGGTCCCAACGAACGAGGAGCGGACGCTCGGTGCCTTGAACCGAAGGTGGGTTTGTGCCGTAGCAGCAGAGGTGGGCACCAGCGAGGATGCTCGTCATGAGCACGGATCAGACCCTCCCTCCCTTCCGGCCGACGCACTCGACACCGGTGGTGTTCGGTGCGGGAGCGTCCATCGGCGTTCTGGGCGGGATGATCGGGTTGGGCGGTGCCGAGTTCCGCCTGCCGCTTCTGATCAGCCTCTTCGGATTCGCTGCGTTGTCGGCGGTCATCCTGAACAAGGCGATGAGCCTGGTCGTGGTCCTGGTCGCGTTGCCTGCCCGGCTGGCCGCGGTCCCGGCCGCCGACGTCGCTGCCCGCTGGCCGGTCGCGGTCAACCTGCTGGCTGGCAGCCTTCTCGGCGCCTGGGCTGGCGCGTCCTGGGCGGTCCGCATGCGCTCAGCCACCCTCTACAAGGTGCTGGCGGCCCTGATGGTCCTCATGGCCGCCGCGCTCATGGCCACCCACACCACCACCCTGGACACCCTCGCACTGCCGCTCTGGGCCCAGATCCCGGCCGGAGTCGCCGCCGGGTTCGGCATCGGCGTCGTCGCCGCGATCATGGGCGTGGCTGGCGGCGAGCTGCTGATCCCAACGATCGTGCTGCTGTTCGGCGAGGACATCAAGACCGCCGGAAGTCTCTCCCTGCTGGTCTCCCTGCCCACCATGCTGGTCGCGTTCGCCCGCTACAGCCGCGACGGCAGCTTCGCCGTCCTCGGCGCCAACCTCCGCTTCACGGCGGTCATGGCCACCGGCTCGGTCGCCGGAGCCGTGCTGGGCGGACTGCTCCTCGGTGTGTTCCCGGACCTGGTGCTCATCCCTGCGCTGGCCGTGATCCTGCTCGTCTCAGCGGTCAAGCTCGCCCGTCACGACTGAGCGACGAAGACCAATCCAACTTGAATGGCAGCCGGTCCACCTTCGGTGTCAGCGGACAGCGGCTGTGGACCAACTTGTCGGTGACCGGACTTGGGCCGTCAGCGCGCCAGTCTGAGGCGAGCCGTCTCTGCGGCATGGGAGGCGGCTTCGATCAGACCGAGTTCGCCGGCAAGCGTTCCCACAAAGGCATCTACCGCCTCGATCGCGCGACCCTCCATGGTGTCGGGCTCTGCGAAGTAAGCCGCGAACTCTCCGGCGCCGATGCTCGCCATGGCGGGCCGACGGGCCTGGTAGTCGGCCCACATCGGTCTGTAGACGGCGCGCACTCGGTCGAGCTCGGTTTCGTCGATCTCCTCGTGCCGGAGCCGGCGGACTGTTTCCTGGCGGGCCTTCCACATCGCGATGTGGTGCTGGACGGAAACGGGCCCGAACGGGCCGGGAAGGGCTCGTTCGATCCTCGGCATGCCGGGCTGGACGGGCCAGGGCGAGTACAACTCCGTGAGGACCGCGGTCAGTCTGTCGATGTCGATCCGGCCCGTCCGCTCGCCTTCCTCGAGGACAAGCTGGGCGGCGCGCCGTTGCTTGAAGGTGGCTGAGGGATGGGCGAGTTGCTCAACGATGGCGCGGACATTCTCGCTGCGCCGGACGGCGGTCGTCTGGCCAGTAGCGCGCGCGTGGGTACGCCAGGCTCGGCGCGCCTGCGGGGTGAGCACGATCGTGTCGTCGATCAGCCACAGGTACAGCACGACACGGATCAGCGACCGTTGCGGGATGCGCCCCAGCGGGGAACGCTCTCGAGCTTCGAGAAGTCTGGTGAACAACTCACGTTGCTCCGGGGGGAAGACTCGCGGATCACTGCCGTGCGCGCTGGTCTTGCGCGGCTCAGGGTTGGCGAGCATCCCGTCCTCGACCCAAGAGGTCACCATCCTGGGACTGGCTTTCATCACGCCCAGAGCGTGTGCGTCGGCAACCAGATCCGCCGAAGTTCCCTCGACCCACTTGGTGGCCCGATTCCCGTTCATGGCGCCGAACTTACATCGAGATTCGAGCCTCGGGAGCTGCATTCAGCGGACGTCAGCCATAAGGCTTGGGGCCAGCAGAAACTGCGCCCCGCACCGTATCCCTGCCAGGAACACGCGGTGCGGGGGCAGCCGACTTATCCCCTGATCGGAGACTGTCATGTCCCACCGTACGCACCGTCCTGTCCCGAAGCGGCGACGTGCCCGCCATCGTCTTGTCCAGGGCCTCGGGCAGGCGGCGTTCTACGCCGCTGCCACCACGTTGGCCGGCGGGCTGGTCCGCGAGCTGGTCCACCTGGTCCACACGTCCGTCTCTTCGTGCTGACCTGGGCGGGGGGGGGGGGGGGGGGGGGGGGGGGGGGGGGGGGGGGGGGGGGGGGGGGGGGGGGGGGGGGGGGGGGGGGGGGGGGGGGGGGGGGGGGG
>NZ_JBVIED010000029.1:0-5433 GCF_055572035.1 Streptomyces sp. NPDC030838
TTTTTTTTTTTTTCTTGGGGGTCTGGCTCGCCACAAAGAACAAAGCCCCACCCCCCCCCCCCCCCCCCCCCCCCCCCCCCCCCCCCCCCCCCCCCCCCCCCCCCCCCCCCCCCCCCCCCCCCCCACGTCCCGAGACGGCTTAGCTCAGCCGAATGCGCTGGTAGTGGCAGCGTGACTGACGCATTGCCACCATCAGTCCCGCCATCAAGGCCGTGGTGGCCGGTGCCGCCCACCAGTCGCGGATCAGGATCACGGGCACGACAAGGACGGCCAGGAACACGCTCGCCTGCACCGTGACAGTCCAGGCACTCGTGGTACGGGTTTCGGGCTGGGGAGGACGCGGAATGCTAGCGTCGTCGCGAGTTGCCGCCCGGATGAGAGCGGCAGCCGAAAACGGATCAAGCACTGGGCACTTACCTGCCTTTCTTGGTCTCGTGGATGAGGGACCCCGGAGTCGGTAGCGAGCCTGCCCGGGGTTTCCTCGCGTCAACGGACGGTAGTGCTTCCATCACACCCGGCGCTATATAAACGGTTCATCGCGCAAAGTTCGAATGTCACAGCGGTGACAAATTGCCGAGTCGGGGCGACGCGAACACCTGACTTCTTTCACTTCTGACCGGACCTGACCGGAACGGATCGAAGGCGATAGGGTCCACAAGTCCCTGCATAAATGCAGCGACTTGACCCCGCTTCGGTGGAATGTGCTCCCCTGGGTGAGCCGGGCGCACGCCGCCGTCAGCGGCCGCCGGCAACCTGGACGGGGGCGCTGCGCTCACTCTCATCAGCGTTTGCGCAAATTTGCGGCGCTGCTGCGCGAGAGAACGCGCCGCTGGCTCAGGCCACGGGCCGGGGGCGGGCGGAGCGGGCTCGGTCGGCGCGAAGTGCGGCGACCGAGGCGGAGGTGTCGACGTGGTTCGATGAAGATGGGAAGGGCGTCGTTGCTGGCAGCGGCCGCCGAGCGGCGCGTTGCCAAGGTGTAGTCATCGTTAGCCGAAGCCGCCCCGGCGGCCCGGCTCGCTGGCCCCCTCTATCTCGCAGCCATGGCAGGAGCTCTCGGGGCGGCAGCCGGACGCGCCGGAAGGCCGTGCATCCGGCAGGACCGCAGCGAGGGGCACGTGCGGCAACTGCAAGCGATTCTGGTGCAGAGACGTGGGTCGGCGCCCCTTCGATATGGTCCGGCGTCGCAGCGGGCGGCCGCGATGAACGCCAGATGGTGGCTCACTTGCCTGTGTTGCGCGTGCTGCGCTGAGCTTTTCAGTCACTGCAGTGCTGCCAGAACACCTCGTCGGTTCCCCTGTTGTGCTGCCAGCGGGCCAGGAGACGTGCCGCTACCAGCCGGTCCAGCAGCTCTTTGGTCTGGGAAGGGGAGTATCCGCACAGATGGGCGACGACGTCCATGTCCATGCTGTGGTGGTGAGAGGCGGCGGAATCGTGTGCGGCCAGTACCAGCATGATCAGTTGGACGGATGGCGGTGCAGTGGCCATCCGTGTTGGTGGCGCCGGAGACAGTGCCCAGTGCGCCGCGCGCCGGCGGACGCCGCGGCTGGGAGCCTGGTCGAGGATCGCGGTATCGAGCAGCTGCACCCTCAGTGGCGCGGACTTGAACTCGGGAAGTGCGAGCCAGCCGGCGTGGGCCAGCTCCTGCCACAGCTCTGAACGCCCGCGCAGGCGCATACTGCGCAGCAGGCCCGCGGCCAGACGGGCCTGGCCTCGGGTGTCGGCCCGTAGGGCGCACTGCAGGGCCAGCAGCCGGGCGGCGGGGGAGGTGAAGCGGGGGAGTGCGGCGGCGAGGTAGGTGAGCATCTCCCGCACGCGCGCCCGCTCGCCAGCTGTGCACGAGCGTGGGGGAGTCTGCTGCCGGGCCGTATGCCGGGGCGTGACCAGCTGGGTGTCCGGCACGACGGCGGTGTGGTGTGTCGATGCTGCGCAAGCGGCGCACATGTCGGCCAGCCGCCAGACGCGGCCGCTGCGGTCGCGGGTCAGAGCGAGCAGGACGCGACCGGTGCAGCCGCGGTGCCGGGCATGCCACGAGCAGCCGCGCTCCCGGCACTGGCAGATCCGCAGGTGTCCCGGCAGGGTCTCCGCGAGCGCGTGGCCGGCCAGATGTGCCAGAGCAGCGGACCGCGGGGATCCGGTTGTGACGGGGGAGGTGTGCACGGTGCAGTGGGCGCAGGCGAGGCCCGGCCCGCCCGCGCGCGGATGTAGTTCCACCGTCCAGACGCGTCGCACCGCCGGATGCGTGCCGGCAAGCCTCATCGGGTGGTCGTCCTCCTCTGTCCGCACTGCAGTGGCGGGTGTGCCCGTTCGCGGCGCTCACGACCGCACGCACCGTAGTGCAGATCCCTGCATCGCGAGCGTTAGGCCCACCTCGGGCAAATAGTGCAGAAGTCTGCACTGACAGGGCAGGGGCCTGCACCGTCGGATGGTGGGGTGACGATCTTGCCGCCCGACCCCGACCTCACCGCACTGCGCGTCGAACTCGCGCGTCTGAGGGTCGAACGCGGCTGGACCTTCGACGAACTCGCCCGACGCAGCGGTCTGGCCAGGCGCACCCTCATTGACCTGGAACACGGCCGCACCACCGGCAGTATCACCACCTGGCACACCCTCGCCCACACCTTCAACGTGCCCGTCGATCGTCTGCTGGGCACCCTCTGCTCCGACCACACACCGCCCGGCGACCAGGCCCCCTGAACCTGCCGCACCTGCACGGCGCACGACACCGCGAACCACCCGAACCGACGAACAGGTACCGAACTTCAGATCGCACACTGGTGCGCGAGTTCGATCACCATGGGCCATGTGGAGGACACACCCACCGCCCGATTGCGCACCACCGCATGCTGCCTGGCATCTTCCGCGTCATGCACCCCGACCCCGCCAACTGCCACTGGGACGGCAGCCCCCGCAACACCCGCCCTCGCCGCTCCCTGCAGATCGCCGCCCACAGCCCCAGCCGCCTGCTGCGCGCCGGACAGACCGGCCGTTGCCGCAGCTGCGGCAACCGCATCGACTGGTACCAGCGCAGCGACAACCGGCCCATCGCCCTTCACCCCGCAGAGCTGGCCACCGCC
This sequence comes from Streptomyces sp. NPDC030838, assembly GCF_055572035.1. Taxonomy (NCBI): domain Bacteria; kingdom Bacillati; phylum Actinomycetota; class Actinomycetes; order Kitasatosporales; family Streptomycetaceae; genus Streptomyces; species Streptomyces sp. NPDC030838. The sequence goes on from NZ_JBVIED010000029.1 coordinate 3,075, forward strand.
GACATCCCCACCCAGTGCCGCTGGCATCTCAGCGGGGGCATCGCCCACCCTCACGACGACGGCAGCGGCTGGTGCCGCATCCCGCACGCCGTTCTCTGCACCCAGCGCACCCCCATCACACGCACCGGCCTACGCCTCGAAGCCCTCCGGCGCCAACTCGCCGTCCACACCCGCCGTATGACTGACAACGGCACCTTCACCCCTGCGCCGCACACGCCCGCCAAGCCCCCGCACCCCGGCGACGACCGCCCCACCCGTCCCGTCGTCCGCATGCTCCTCACCCACTACCTCGGCGAAGGCCCGATCGCAGATGTTCGCTGCATCGCGCAGACTCGCCGGCGCCACCGCTGCACCCAACCCGTCCTTACGCCAGCACTGCCAGCAGGACGCTGGGTGCTGCTGCCCACCCAACCCCACCTTGGCCAACTCGCCATCGACGACAGCCCCATGGCCGTCTACGACCTCAGCCACCTGCCTTACAGCGAGCAACTACGCTGGCGCACCCAACGCTGCCTCACCCATGCAGCCGCACCCACTGCCGCAGACCTCACCCCGGTCGGATGGCAGCCCTTCGACCCGCTCCTCCACTCCGCTCACATTCACCCCCACCTGCCCCCCTCAGCCGCACACCAACACCCTCAGTGAAAAGCCGCGCTACACCCTGGCCATCATCCACGGGCCCTGCCCAACACGCGGCCCAGGAAGCAAACCGCCTTCACCGCGAGGTGCGCCGGCCCGCCGCCCACCCACTCTTTGCCACCGAGCACACGCTCAGCCCCCTCTCTGAGGAAACCCACAACATGAATCCGACCGATGAACAGACCGCCGCAGCCGACGCCTTCCATGCCGGCGACCACCTGGCCGTGCAGGCAGGCGCGGGCACCGGCAAGACAACAACCCTGAACCTGCTCGCCCGCACCACCACACGCCGCGGCCATTACCTCGCCTACAACCGCGCCATCGCCCAGGACGCCACCACCCGCTTCCCGCGCACCGTCCAGTGCAAAACCGCCCACTCCCTTGCCTACGCCGCCATCGGGCACCGCTACGCCCGACGACTGAACGCCCCGCGGCGCCCGGCCTGGCAGACCGGACAGGCCCTCGGCATCACTAAAGGCATCCGCATCGGCGACCGCGAGGTCTCCCAACGCGCCCAGTCCAACGCCGTGCTACGCACCGTGGCCCGCTTCTGCCACACCGCCGACGACACGATCACCCACCATCACGTCCCACCTCTGCGCGGCCTGGAGGACAAAGACCTCCACACTCAGATGGCCCAGCACATCGTGCCGTTCGCTCACAAGGCCTGGGCCGACCTGCAACACCCCGAGGACGGAGCCGTCCGCTTCGACCACGACCACTACCTGAAGATCTGGGCCCTCACCCAGCCCAAACTCCACGCCGACTTCCTGCTGCTCGACGAAGCCCAGGACACCAACCCCGTCCTCGAGCAGATCTTCCTCAACCAGCGCCACCACGCCCAGCTGGTCATGGTCGGCGACTCCGCCCAAGCCATCTACCACTGGCGCGGCGCCAAAGACGTCATGGCCGACTTCGACGGAATCCAGCTGACCCTCTCCCAGTCCTTCCGCTTCGGACCCGCCCTCGCCGCGGAAGCCAACCGATGGCTAGGCCTCGCCGACGCCCCGATCCGCCTCACCGGCACCCCCTCCATCCCCACCGAACTCGGCCCCGTCACCCACCCCGACGCCGTGCTGTGCCGCACCAACGTCGGCGCCATGGCACAGGTCATGACGCTCATGGACGCGGGCTACCGCGTCGCCCTCGCACGAGGAGGCGACAGCCTGCACGCCCTGGCCCAAGCCGCCCGCGACCTGAAGGAAGGCCGCCGCACCCACCACCCCGAACTGCTTCTCTTTCCCTGCTGGGGCGATCTACAGGACTACGCCGCCCATGACCCCGCCGGACGCGATCTCCAGCCCTTGGTCAACCTGGTCGACACCCACGGCACCGACGCCATCCTCGCCGCCGTCGCCCAGCTCGTCCCCGAGCAGCACGCCCAGGTCACCGTCTCCACCGCACACAAGGCCAAAGGCCGGGAGTGGCCCTGCGTACTGATCGCGAGCGACTTCGCCCGCTCGAACGACACCATCCCCAGCGATCAAACGACAGACCCCGCCACGCCACCCGACCCCATCGACGACGCCGAAGCCCGCCTCGCCTACGTAGCCATCACCCGCACCCGACGACGCCTTGACCTCGGTGGCCTGTCCTGGATCCACGACCACCCCGACGGCACCCTCAGAGGGCGGTTCGTGAGTTGATGTCCGGTTCATCGTTGGGCTTGAGTGAGAGGCGCTGTTCGGCCCTCCGCGTCGAAGAAGAGCGCGAAGCGGCC
>NZ_JBVIED010000030.1:0-4698 GCF_055572035.1 Streptomyces sp. NPDC030838
GGGGGTCTTCTGTTTCCTAGGGTATTTCTTGGGCGCCCCAGGGGGTTTTTGTTTTGGGGGGCCAGGAGGGGGTTGGGGGGGAAGGGACGGGGGGGGCGGCCCTTCCTCCCGGGAGGAAGGGCCGCCCCTCGCCGTCGTCGTACGGCTTACTGCGCGCCGGGGCGCACCAGCCCGCTCTCGTACGCGTACACCGCGGCCTGCACCCGGTCCCGCAGCCCCAGCTTGGTCAGGACATGGCCGACATGGGTCTTCACGGTCGTCTCGCTGACGAACAGGTCCGCGGCGATCTCGGCGTTCGACAGACCCCGCGCCACCAGCTTCAGCACCTCGACCTCGCGGTCCGTGAGGGTGTTCAGCGTGTCCGGCACCGGCTCGTCGCCGGACGGCAGATGCGTGGCGTACTTGTCGAGCAGCCGGCGGGTGATGCTCGGGGCGAGCATGGCCTCACCGGCGGCCACCACGCGGATCGCCTGCACCAGTTCATGGGCGGGCGCGTCCTTCAGCAGAAACCCGCTCGCCCCGGCCCGCAGGGCCTCCACCACATACTCGTCCAGGTCGAAGGTGGTCAGCACCAGCACCTTGGCCGGGCCGTCCCGCCCCGGGCCGGTGATCTGCCGGGTGGCCTCCACGCCGTCCATCCGCGGCATACGGATGTCCATCAGGACCACATCGGGCTGCAGGGCCCGCACCTGGTCGAGTGCCTGGAGGCCGTCTCCGGCCTCGCCGACGACCGCGATGTCCTGCTCGGCCTCCAGGATCATCCGGAAGCCCGTACGCAGCAGCGGCTGGTCGTCGACCAGTAGGACGCGGATGGCCACGTAAGTCTCCTTCGCTAGTCCGGCCCCATTCTGCCCTGCGTGGCCGTGCTCACGGGGAGCGGGTAGGGCGGGGGAGTGCCGCCGAACTCGGGGCAGTGCGCCTGGTGGTCACACCAGCCGCACAGTTTCGTGGGACGCGGCCGCCAGTCGCCGGTCTCGGTGGCCAGCCGGATCGCGTCCCACAGGGCGAGCAGCTTGCGCTCCACCCGCTCCAGGTCCGCCAGGACCGGGTCGTACGTCAGCACGTCACCACTGCCGAGATAGACGAGCTGGAGGCGGCGCGGAATGACGTTCTTCAGCCGCCAGACGACCAGGGCATAGAACTTCATCTGGAACAGCGCGCCCTCGGCGTACTCCGGCCGCGGTGCCTTGCCCGTCTTGTAGTCGACGATCCGCACCTCGCCGGTGGGCGCCACGTCGACCCGGTCGATGATCCCGCGCAGCCGGAGCCCCGACTCCAGCTCCGCCTCGACGAACAGCTCCCGCTCGGCCGGCTCCAGCCGGCTCGGATCCTCCAGCGTGAACCAGCGCTCGACCAGCCGCTCCGCCTCACCGAGCCAGCGGGCCAGCCGCTCGCCCTCCGGGTCGTCGGCGAACAGCTCGGCCAGCTCCGGCCGGGACTCCCGCAGCCGGTCCCACTGGCCCGGAATCAACGACTTGGCGCGCGGCGCGGTGCGCTCCGCGGCGGGCGCGTCGAAGAGCCGCTCCAGCACCGCGTGCACCAGCGTGCCCTTGGTCGCAGCCTCGCTGGGCTTCTCCGGCAGCCGGTCGATCACCCGGAACCGGTAGAGCAACGGGCACTGCATGAAGTCGCCGGCACGCGAGGGGGAGAGGGAGGCGGGCGGTATGGCGAGGGACGCGGTGCCGTTCCCCGTGGTCGCCGTCTCCGCGACCACGTCGCCGGGCACGGTCACGGCCTCCGCCGTACCGTCGCTGTGGGCCTCCGTCACGCCCTCGGTGCTCGTCTCCATGCCCACAGACCTTACGGCCCGCCACTGACAGTGACCCCGTCGCGGTCGTGTTCACCGCCGACGACGGGGAAAACAGAGGGGGTGCCGGGGCGGAACGCACCTCGACGGCCGCATACCATCGACCCGAGACCTTCCGCCCGGCAGGCGCGGGACACGCTTCGAACGAGGGGACATCGTGGACGAGAGCGGCGGGAGCGGGCAGCCGCGGTCGGGCAACGACAACTCCGCCACGGAGAAGCCCGCCCAGCGGGGCGAAGGGTCGGCGGCAGCGGGAGGCGACGGTCCCACCGAGGAGCCGACCCGGCGGCAGCCGGAGGGTCCGGCGGTAGAAATCACCGAGACCGCCGAGACCGCCGAGACTCGTGAGGCCTCCGAGACCCCCGAATCCCCGGCACTCCAGGCGGCCCCCCCGACCCAGCAGGGGCCGGCCGGTGTCCCCGGTGGTGCCCCGGAGCGCGGTGACCGCCACGGCGGTGAGGTCCGCCTCGGCAAGACGCCCGCCCACCCCGACGCCCAGGAGCGCCCGCACGCACACAGCGGCGCCAAGGGCCCCGTGCCCCAGCGCCCCGAGCCCGGGGGCGGGCTGCTGATGGGGCGGCCCTTCGGGGTGCCCGTGTACGTCGCGCCCAGCTGGTTCCTCGTCGCCGCCCTGATCACCTGGGTCTTCGGCGGCCAGCTGGACCGCGTCCTACCCGAGCTCGGCGCCGCCCGCTACCTGGTCTCGCTGTTCTTCGCGGTCGCCTTCTACGCCTCCGTCCTCGTCCACGAGCTGGCCCACACGATCGCCGCCATCCGCTTCAAACTCCCGGTCCGCCGCATCCAGCTCCAGTTCTTCGGCGGCGTCTCCGAGATCGAGAAGGAGGCCGAGACCCCCGGCAGGGAGTTCGTCCTCGCCTTCGTCGGGCCGTTGCTCTCGCTCGTCCTCGCCGGCCTCTTCTACCTCGCCATGCAGCCCGTCGAGCCCGGCACGGTCCCCGGCGTCCTGCTCGCCGGCCTGATGATCTCCAACCTCATCGTGGCCGCCTTCAACCTCCTGCCCGGCCTTCCCCTGGACGGCGGCCGCATGCTCCGCGCCGTCGTCTGGAAGATCACCGGCAAGCCCATGAGCGGCACGATCGCCGCCGCCTGGGTCGGCCGCGCGCTCGCCGTCTCCGTCCTGATCGGCCTGCCGCTGCTCACCCAGTCCGGCGCGCTCGGCACCGGCGCCGAGGACAGCGTCGGCATGGACACCGTCATGGACGCCCTGCTCGCCGCGATCCTCGCCGCGATCATCTGGACCGGCGCCGGCAACAGCCTCCGCGTCGCCCGGCTGCGCGAACACCTCCCCGAGCTGCGCGCCCGCACCCTCACCCGCCGCGCGGTCCCCGTCCGGACCGACACCCCGCTCTCCGAGGCCCTGCGCCGCGCCAACGACGCCGGCGCCCGCGCCCTGGTCGTCGTCGACGCCGACGGCGCCCCGATCTCCCTGGTCCGCGAGGCGGCCATCGTCGGCGTCCCCGAGCACCGCCGCCCCTGGGTCGCCGTCAGCGGCCTCGCCCAGGAGCTCACCGACGGAATGCGCGTCTCCGCCGAGCTGGCCGGCGAGGACCTGCTGGAGGCCCTGCGCGCCCACCCCGCCACCGAGTACCTGGTGGTCGAGGAGACCGGCGAGATCTACGGCGTCCTGTCCGCCGCCGACGTCGAGCGCGCCTTCGTCAAGGCGATGGCCCGGCCCAGCTGAGCACCGTCCTCCCCGAAGCCGAAGCCGAAGCCGAAGCCGAAGCCGAAGCGGAGGCCGAAGCGGAGGCCGAGGCCGTGGTCGGCGACCCCGGCAAACCCCGGTAGGCTGTTCACATGTCCGAACCGACCGGTGCCGCCCGCCGCCGCGGGCCCTTCAAGGTCGGGGACCAGGTACAGCTGACCGACCCCAAGGGCCGCCACTACACGTTCACGCTCGAGGCCGGGAAGAACTTCCACACCCACAAGGGTTCCTTCCCGCACGACGAACTGATCGGCGCTCCCGAGGGCAGCGTTGTCCGTACGACGGGGAACGTCGCCTATCTCGCGCTGCGCCCCCTGCTCCCCGACTACGTCCTGTCCATGCCCCGCGGGGCAGCCGTCGTCTACCCCAAGGACGCGGGGCAGATCCTCGCCTTCGCCGACATCTTCCCCGGCGCCCGCGTCGTGGAGGCCGGCGTCGGCTCCGGCTCGCTCAGCAGCTTCCTGCTGCGGGCCATCGGCGACCAGGGCATGCTGCACTCCTACGAGCGCCGCGAGGACTTCGCCGAGATCGCCAGGCAGAACGTGGAGCGCTACTTCGGCGGCCCGCACCCCGCCTGGCAGCTCACCGTCGGTGACCTCCAGGACAACCTGAGCGACACCGACGTCGACCGCGTCATCCTCGACATGCTCGCCCCCTGGGAGTGCCTGGAGGCCGTCTCCAAGGCGCTGGTCCCCGGCGGCATCGTGTGCTGCTACGTCGCGACCACCACCCAGCTCGCCCGGACCGTCGAGTCCATCCGCGAGATCGGCTGCTTCAACGAGCCGACCGCCTGGGAGACGATGATCCGCAACTGGCACATCGAGGGCCTGGCCGTCCGCCCGGACCACCGGATGATCGGCCACACCGGCTTCCTCCTCACCGCCCGCCGCCTCGCGGACGGCGTCGAGCCCCCCATGCGCCGCCGCCGCCCCGCCAAGGGCGCCTACGGCGAGGACTACACGGGCCCCAACGCCGACGGAGGCCTCGGCCGCTGAGGCGGCGGCTGTGTGGGCTCCCACCCACCCTCCCGGTACCGCGTACAACGTCCCGGGGGGGGGGGGGGGGGGGGGGGGGGGGGGGGGGGGGGGGGGGGGGGGGGGGGGGGGGGGGGGGGGGGGGGGGGGGGGGGGGGGGGAGGGAGGGGGGGGGGGGGGGGGGGGGGGGGGGG
>NZ_JBVIED010000031.1:0-3461 GCF_055572035.1 Streptomyces sp. NPDC030838
AGTCCCTAGTCCTGCTCCGCGACGGCCATCTCGCCCAGGAGAGACCAGTCGTCCTGCGGAACCGTCATGTTCACGATGCGAGGTGTCTCGACCAGGTGGCGCGGCAGCGTCTCCTGCGCGGCCCTGAAGTGCGCGGACTGCACATGAGCGGCACCCGCCTCGTCATCGCGGAAGGCCTCGACCAGGACGTACTCCGTCGGGTCCGCCACGCTTCGCGACCATTCGAACCACAGGCAGCCGGGCTCCCTGCGCGTGGCCTCGGTGAAATCGGCGGCGATCTCTGGCCACCGATCGGCATCGGCGGGCAGAACGCGGAACTTGGCGGTAATGAAGATCATCGGACTCTCTCTCCGCTACGTGCGTGCTTTACAGGCCCGTTCCTCGCGCCGGGCCCCGTGGCGACAAGATCGTACGACGCCGGCCGACCCTCGCAGCTCCCCACCTGCCCGATAAATAACCTATCGACACTTCCGCGGTGATGTATCTGTTTTCTCGACAGGTGGAAATCTTCCAGATGCAGTCCCGTTGACCATGTGGCCGAAAAAGAATGACCATCTCCTCGCACCGCTTACGGGATTCAGACACAAGGAGTGTGCGAAATGAAGGCAGTGCGTGTGCACGGATATCACGGACGGCCCATTGTCGAAGAGGTGCCGGAGCCCCGGATCACTTCACCGCAGGATGTGATCGTGGAGATCGGTGGGGCCGGTCTGTGCAGAACCGACCTCCATGTCATCGAGGGCCAGTGGCAGGAAAAGTCCCAGGTGTCGCTGCCGTACACGTTGGGCCACGAGAACGCCGGATGGGTGCGGGAGGTCGGTTCCGGAGTCTCCCACCTGGCAGTCGGTGATCCTGTGATCCTCCATCCGCTGATGACCTGCGGCCTGTGCCGCGCGTGCCGAACGGGGGATGACGTGCACTGTGCGAACAGCGCCTTCCCGGGCATCGACTGCGACGGTGGCATGGCGGAGTTCATGCGCACCAACGCGCGTTCGTGCGTGAAGCTCGACCCCGGTCTCCGGCCCGCCGACGTGGCAGCCCTGGCCGACGCCGGTCTCACCGCCTATCACGCCGTACGGAAGGCGGTGCCGCTGCTGTATCCCGGTGCATTCGTCGTCGCCATCGGCGCCGGGGGCCTCGGGCACATCGGCATCCAGGCCCTGGTGGCCCTCACCGCGGCCGAGATCGTCGTCGTGGACACCTCCGAAGCGGCCCTGGAACTTGCCAAGAGCCTGGGTGCGCACCACACCGTGCGCGCCGACAGCGACCCGGTGATCGCGGTGCAGGAGATCACCGCAGGTCGAGGAGCACATGTCGTCATCGACTTCGTGGGTGAGCGAGGCACCGAGGCCCAGGGCGTCGCCATGCTCCGCAGGGCTGGCTCCTACTTCGTCGTCGGATACGGCGGACACGTCCACGTGCCGACCATCGACATCATCTCGAACGAGATCAACGTCATCGGGAACCTCGTCGGCAGCTACAACGACCTTGACGAACTCATGACGCTCGCCGCCCATGGCAAGGTGCGGCTGCACACCACGACGTATTCGCTCGATGCCGTGAACGACGCCATGGACGACCTCGAGGGGGGACGGCTGCAGGGCCGCGGAATCCTCATGCCCGGCGCTCGGTGACATCCCCTCCGCACCCCGTGCGGCGCCCGCTCCGGGAGGTCGCGCACCGGCCCGGCTGGCGGGCCCGGAAAACGCCGAACGCCACACATCGTAAAGGGGTTGAGGTCGGGCCGCTGGCTCCGGCGAAAGTCATGAAAGAAAACACTTATCTCCAACGGCTGCTCGCCGAATTTCTCGGCACTGCTTTTCTTGTCTTCCTCGGGGTGGGCTCGATTCCTGCCACCCTCATGCTGCAGAAGACCGGGAAGACCAGTTTCACGATGGCGGACCTGGGCGTGATCGCATTCGCTTTCGCCATGGTCGTGGTGGCCGCCGTCTTCGCGATAAGCCATGTGTCGGGCTGCCACATCAATCCAGTCGTCACCCTCGCCCTGGCCGCGACGGGCAGAATCCCCCGGCGCGAGGTGGCGGGCTACGTCCTGTCCCAGTGCGCGGGAGCGGTGGCAGGCGCGGGCGCCATCGTCGCCGTGCTCGGCGCCCGTGCGGTGCACCTGGGCCTCGGTGTCGCCTCCTATACATCTCCGACCTCCGCCTCCCAGGCGTTCTTCGCGGAGGCGCTGGGCACCTTCATCCTCGTCTTCGTGGTGTTCGGAGTCGTCGACCAGCGGGCCCCGGGCGGCTTCGCCGGCCTGCCCATCGGCTTCGCGGTCTTCGCCATCGCCGTCGCCGTGGGTCCAGTCACGGGGGCGGCGCTCAATCCGGCACGCACCCTCGGACCCATGCTGGTGTCCGGCCCGGCCGGGGGGCCGGTTGACTGGTCCCAGTTGCCCGTGTACCTCGGGGCCCAGGTGCTGGGGGGCCTGCTGGCCGGTCAGGTCTACACGGCTATGAACCGGTTGCGTACCATCGCCGCATGACCGTCGCGCGACAGGCAGACCTCGGCCGTCCGGGGCGACCGAGCCGTCCGGCCCGGCAGAGCGCCGGCGCCGCCCCGATGCGGCCGGTTCCGAGGCCTCATCCGCCTGGAGCCGACCGCCCGGGTGACGGTGTGGCGACACGGCTCACTTCCCGAAGCCGCACAGGAGACGCATGATCCACGGCAACGAGACGCACGCCGCCGGCGCGGCAGACCTGCTCGGATCGGTCCGGCGGGCACTGAGGGTGCTCGAGGCGGTCGCCGCCGGCGGTGACGGCATCACCGCGAAGGCCGTCGCCCGGCGCGCGGGCCTCACCCTCCCGACGACGTACCGTCTGCTGAACACCCTGGTGCACGACGGCTACCTGGTGAGGCTGAACCAGTCCCGCGGTTACGGCCTGGGGTACAAGCTCACCGGGCTGCACCGGCGCCTGTGCCAGCAGCTGGAGGTGACCCCCGGCCTGCTGGGCGTGCTCCACCAGGTTCACGACGAGTGCGCGGCCGCCGCGTACTACACCGTCTTCCGGGACGAGGAGATCGTCGTCGCCGAGGTCGTGGACTCCCCTTCGGCGCCCCGGGCCGAGCCGCTCGACGTCGGCTTCCACCAGGCCCCGCACGCCACGGCCTTCGGCAAGGTCATGCTGTCGTCGCTGCCGGCCGCGCGGCGCCGTGACTACCTGCGGCAACAGGGGCTGGTGCGGCTCACCGAGCGCACCATCACCGCGCCCGACGTCCTGGAGGGACATCTCGAGCGGGTCCATGCCTCCGGCGTGGCGGTCGAGGTGGGGGAGTTCCAGGGCGGCCTGTCCTGCCTCGCCGCCCCCGTTTTGGACGCGGACGGTAGGGTCGCGGGAGCCGTGGCCACCTCCGTCCCCGCGGAGCTGTTCGAACAGCGGCAGCCGCAGCTGGAGGACGCGGTACGCGTCGGCGCCGCCCGCGTCTCACGCCTGATCGCCGCCACCGTGTCGCCC
>NZ_JBVIED010000032.1:0-2930 GCF_055572035.1 Streptomyces sp. NPDC030838
TTGGTGGTCTGCACCGGGCGGCCGAAGTCGTCGGCGACGTACTTGGTCGCGTGGTTCTCGGCGTCGGTGACGGTGGTGTCGGTGAACTTGGTGTTGGCGGTGTTCGCCGCGTAGGCGAAGGTGGTGTCACCGCCGAGACGGTCGGTGATCTTCTTCGTCCACCAGTGGTACTTGGGGTTGTCACCGGCCTGTGGAGCGTAGTAGTCGAGCTTCGTTCCGTGGCCGCGCGGGTCGGTGACGGTGACCAGCTTGACGTTCTTGTTGCCCTGCGTGGCGTCGTACGTGAACCCGAACACCTTCGGCTGGGACGAGCCGGCACCGTCGGTGAGCTTGGTCAGCAGGCCCTGGTCGGAGTACTCGAAGGTCAGCTTGCGCAGCGGGATGCCGCTGACCGTCCCCGAGATGTCCGTGATCGACTTGACGTGGTCGGCGATCTTCGGGCTGGTGGCCTCGGCCTTGGAGTAGTAGTCGACGGTGAGGGACTGCCGGCCGGCCGGGTCGGTGATGTACTTGAGGAACTTGACCGGCTTGTTGTTGGACTTGCGCTCCTCGTAGGTGTACGTCTGCGTGTTGCCGTTCTTGTCCACGATGGACGTGAGGTAGCCGTCGCAGCCGAAGAGGAAGCGTGTGCCGTCCGGGCGCAGGAGGGTCCAGGCGTCCGGGACCGGGTCCTTGTCCGGGGTGCAGTCCAGGTCCGGCTTCATGGTGAGCCGGTAGTGGACACCCGCCGGGGCTTCCCAGGTGCCGTCGTCCTGCTTGCGGAAGACGTGGGTGGTGCCGTCGCCGTCCGGCAGGCGGACCTCACGGGCGTTCGCGCTGGGGTTGGGGTGGAAGTCCAGCGGGGCGCCGAGCCGGATCGGTCCGGCGAGCTGGGCGGACCAGCCGCCGCCGAGGACGGTGTCGCTGGTGTCGAGGGAGTTGTAGGAGAAGCGGGCGAAGGTGGTCAGGCCGCGTCCGGGGTTGGTGAACGCGTTGTACGACCACACGGTGTTGCCGGCGGCGAGGTTGTTCATCACCGTCGACCCGGCGCCCGTGTTCTTGCCGGTGTAGGAGTAGAACTTCTCCAGACCCAGGCTGTTGGAGGTCGGGTCCTCCACCGCCACGTTCTGCTTCAAGGACGGGATCCCGCCCGTGCCCGCCGACAGCCAGGAGCCGTCGGAGACCTTGCGGACATCCCAGCCGAGGACATAATCGGTGCGCTTGTTGCCGGAGTCCGAGTTGATCGGCGTCTTGACCTGTGCCTGGAGCACGGTCGACTGACCCGGCGCGAGGGCGGGGACGGCCGTCGCGACCTGGTTGCCGCCATTGGTGACGTCCGTGCCGTCCGGAAGCTTCCAGGTGTACGACAGCTCGCGCTCACCGGCCGCCCACGCGGTGTTGGTGGTGTTGGTGAGGGTGAACTCGACCGTGTAGGTGGAGTTCGGCGTCATCCGCGCCGGCGTCTTCGGCGCGTAGTACGTCGAGTCGGTGGTGGAGTCGATGTAGGAGACCACCAGACGCGGGCGCAGCTTCTTCTCGCTCGCCTCGGAGGACAGGAACACCGTGCGTTCCTGCTTGACCGACTCATCCGCCATCTTCAGCAGCACACCCTGCTGGGAGGACGGCGTGGTCACCCAGCCCTGCACCAGGGAGGCGACGCTCCAGTCCTGCCGGGCCGGGTCGTTGGTCAGCTCGGAGACGGTGTCGGCGACGGCACTGCCGAAGTCACCGCCGGGCGTGGTCCAGTTGGTGGTGGAGTTCGCCTTCACCCAGGTCGCGGACGCCTCGTCGAAGTCCCGGGTGAGAGGACGCAGCTCATAGACCGCGCCGGTGTTCTCCGTGGTGGTCGTGGTGCCCCACAGACGCACGGTGGCGTCCATGACGCGGGCGCTGGTCGGGATGTCGGACAGGGCGGGGAACTTCAGGGCCGCGCGAGTGGTGCCGTAGGTGGGAGAGTTGTTTCCCACCGCCAGCCACTTCTGCGCCACCCCGTCTGTCAACGTGTCATGGGGGGTGGTCGACTCCGTCTGCGACAGCGTCGTGTCCTGCGTGGCCTCGACGATCTTGGTCGTGCGGCCCGCCTTCGGCAGCCGCACCAGCTGCGTCGGAGCACCGATCACCTGACCGTCCGCCGTCTTGACGGCGACCATGTAGTAGTACGCCCGCCCAAACAGCTCCGAGCTGTCGGCCGCAGTCGGCGTCGCCGAGGTGTCGGTGTACGACGTCGACGACTTCGACACGGGGGCGACCAGGGTCGCCGCCGACGGGGTGAAGGTCTGGTAGATGGAGCGGTGGACCTGGTACTCGACGATGTCGTCACCGGCCGCGGTCGACGGGTCGGCGTACGCCGACCACTTCAGCTCCGCACCGGTGTCGTGGATCGTCGTCGGCGCATCCAGCTCCACACCGGGACGGCCGTACGTCAGCACCAGACGCGGGTAGTTCGCGGCCTCACCCGCGTAGGCGAACTCGCTGCCCTCATACCGGGGGCCGCCCTTGGGGGCATTCGCGGACTCGTCGGCGGCCTTGACCACGAACCCGTGGTTGGTGTTCGCGCCGTCGATCCAGGACTGCACGGTCTTGGTGACCGGGAAGGAGTGCCACACGTTCAGCTCGTCGGGCTGCTTGGTGACCACACCGCCCTTGGTGAAACGCACCGCGTCCGCGATCACGGCCGTGGACGTCGAAGCCGGACCGTCACCGAGGACGATCTTGCCCGCAGTGCCGGCCTTGAACGGATGGGTGCCCAGCGTCTTCCACACACCGCCCGTACCGGCCTGCTGGTTGACCGTGTAGGCCTTCGAGCCACCGCTGTAGGTCAGCGTGTACGGCGCATTGGTGGCCCGGTCCGTGGCCGGCACGTAGTGCACCTGGACCTGGTAGTCGCCGTCCTCGGGAAGGTTCGGCTGCCAGGTGTAGGTGTTCCCGGCGACCGAGTCCTTGTTGTACAG
>NZ_JBVIED010000033.1:0-2087 GCF_055572035.1 Streptomyces sp. NPDC030838
CTGTACAACAAGGACTCGGTCGCCGGGAACACCTACACCTGGCAGCCGAACCTTCCCGAGGACGGCGACTACCAGGTCCAGGTGCACTACGTGCCCGCCACGGACCGGGCCACCAATGCGCCGTACACGCTGACCTACAGCGGTGGCTCGAAGGCCTACACGGTCAACCAGCAGGCCGGTACGGGCGGTGTATGGAAGACGCTGGGCACGCACCCGTTCAAGGCGGGCACTGCGGGCAAGATCGTCCTCGGTGACGGTCCGGCTTCGACGTCCACGGCGGTGATCGCGGACGCGGTCCGCTTCACCAAGGGCGGTGTGGTCACCAAGCAGCCGTCCGAGCTGAACGTGTGGCACTCCTTCCCGGTCACCAAGACCGTGCAGTCCTGGATCGACGGGGCGAACACCAACCACGGCTTCGTGGTCAAGGCCGCCGACGAGTCCGCGAATGCCCCCAAGGGCGGCCCCCGCTATGAGGGCAGCGAGTTCGCCTACGCGGGTGAGGCCGCGAACTACCCGCGTCTGGTGCTGACGTACGGCCGTCCCGGTGTGGAGCTGGATGCGCCGACGACGATCCACGACACCGGTGCGGAGCTGAAGTGGTCGGCGTACGCCGACCCGTCGACCGCGGCCGGTGACGACATCGTCGAGTACCAGGTCCACCGCTCCATCTACCAGACCTTCACCCCGTCGGCGGCGACCCTGGTCGCCCCCGTGTCGAAGTCGTCGACGTCGTACACCGACACCTCGGCGACGCCGACGGACGCGGGCAGCTCGGAGCTGTTCGGGCGGGCGTACTACTACATGGTCGCCGTCAAGACGGCGGACGGTCAGGTGATCGGTGCTCCGACGCAGCTGGTGCGGCTGCCCAAGGCGGGCCGTACCACGAAGATCGTCGAGGCCGCCCAGGACACAACGCTGTCGCAGACGGAGTCGACGACCCCGCACGACACGATCACGGACGGCATCGCGCAGAACTGGCTGGCGGTAGGCAACAACTCGCCCAGCTACGGCACCACCCGCGCGCTGCTGAAGTTCCCGGCCCTGTCGGACATCCCCGGGAGCGCCCGCGTCATGGACGCCACCGTGCGTCTGTGGGGCACCACGACCACCACGGAGAACACCGGCGCGGTCTATGAGCTGCGGCCGCTGACGCGTGACTTCGACGAGGCGTCGGCGACCTGGGTCAAGGCCAACTCGACCACCAACTGGAGCGCCGCCGGTGGTGACTTCAGCGCGACCATCGCGGACACCGCCCCGGCGATGAGCAACGACCCCGCCCGCCATGACTGGGACGCCACGTCCCTGGTGCAGGGCTGGGTGACCACGCCCTCCTCCCAGCAGGGTGTGCTGCTGAAGATGGCGGATGAGTCGGTCAAGCAGGAACGCACGGTGTTCCTGTCCTCCGAGGCGAGCGAGAAGAAGCTGCGCCCGCGTCTGGTGGTCTCCTACATCGACTCCACCACCGACTCGACGTACTACGCACCGAAGACGCCGGCGCGGATGACCCCGAACTCCACCTACACGGTCGAGTTCACCCTCACCAACACCACCAACACCGCGTGGGCGGCCGGTGAGCGCGAGCTGTCCTACACCTGGAAGCTCCCGGACGGCACGGACGTCACCAACGGCGGCAACCAGGTCGCGACGGCCATCCCCGCCCTCGCGCCGGGTCAGTCGACCGTGCTCCAGGCACAGGTCAAGACGCCGATCAACAGCGACAACGGCAACAAGCGCACCGATTATGTCCTCGGCTGGGATGTCCGCAAGGTCTCCGACGGCAGCTGGCTGTCCGCCGGGACCGGCGGCATCCCGTCCTTGAAGCAGAACGTGGCGGTGGAGGACCCGACCTCCAACAGCCTGGGTCTGGAGAAGTTCTACTCCTACACGGGCAAGAACACGGGCGCCGGGTCGACGGTGATGAACAACCTCGCCGCCGGCAACACCGTGTGGTCGTACAACGCGTTCACCAACCCGGGCCGCGGCCTGACCACGTTCGCCCGCTTCTCCTACAACTCCCTCGACACCAGCGACACCGTCCTCGGCGGCGGCTGGTCCGCCCAGCTCGCCGGACCGATCCGGCTCGGCGC
>NZ_JBVIED010000035.1:0-1551 GCF_055572035.1 Streptomyces sp. NPDC030838
GGAGTGGTGGAGCCGGTGACCCGAGCTGGTAGTAGGTGAGTGATGGGGTGACGCAGGAAGGTAGTCCATCCCGGGCGGTGGTTGTCCCGGGGTAAGGGTGTAGGACGGTGTGTAGGCAAATCCGCACGCCATTAAGTCTGAGACCTGATGCCGAGCCGATTGTGGTGAAGTGGATGATCCTATGCTGTCGAGAAAAGCCTCTAGCGAGTTTCATGGCGGCCCGTACCCTAAACCGACTCAGGTGGTCAGGTAGAGAATACCGAGGCGTTCGGGTGAACTATGGTTAAGGAACTCGGCAAAATGCCCCCGTAACTTCGGGAGAAGGGGGGCCACATCCGGTGATGAGCTTTGCGCTCTGAGCTGGGGGTGGCCGCAGAGACCAGCGAGAAGCGACTGTTTACTAAAAACACAGGTCCGTGCGAAGCCGTAAGGCGATGTATACGGACTGACGCCTGCCCGGTGCTGGAACGTTAAGGGGACCGGTTAGCTCGATTTCGGTCGGGCGAAGCTGAGAACTTAAGCGCCAGTAAACGGCGGTGGTAACTATAACCATCCTAAGGTAGCGAAATTCCTTGTCGGGTAAGTTCCGACCTGCACGAATGGCGTAACGACTTCTCGACTGTCTCAACCATAGGCCCGGTGAAATTGCACTACGAGTAAAGATGCTCGTTTCGCGCAGCAGGACGGAAAGACCCCGGGACCTTTACTACAGTTTGATATTGGTGTTCGGTTCGGCTTGTGTAGGATAGGTGGGAGACTGTGAAGCGGGCACGCCAGTGTTCGTGGAGTCGTCGTTGAAATACCACTCTGGTCGTGCTGGATGTCTAACCTGGGTCCGTGATCCGGATCAGGGACAGTGTCTGATGGGTAGTTTAACTGGGGCGGTTGCCTCCTAAAGGGTAACGGAGGCGCCCAAAGGTTCCCTCAGCCTGGTTGGCAATCAGGTGTTGAGTGTAAGTGCACAAGGGAGCTTGACTGTGAGACCGACGGGTCGAGCAGGGACGAAAGTCGGGACTAGTGATCCGGCGGTGGCTTGTGGAAGCGCCGTCGCTCAACGGATAAAAGGTACCCCGGGGATAACAGGCTGATCTTCCCCAAGAGTCCATATCGACGGGATGGTTTGGCACCTCGATGTCGGCTCGTCGCATCCTGGGGCTGGAGTCGGTCCCAAGGGTTGGGCTGTTCGCCCATTAAAGCGGTACGCGAGCTGGGTTTAGAACGTCGTGAGACAGTTCGGTCCCTATCCGCTGTGCGCGTAGGAGTCTTGAGAAGGGCTGTCCCTAGTACGAGAGGACCGGGACGGACGAACCTCTGGTGTGCCAGTTGTTCTGCCAAGGGCATGGCTGGTTGGCTACGTTCGGGAGGGATAACCGCTGAAAGCATCTAAGCGGGAAGCCTGCTTCGAGATGAGGACTCCCACCCACTTGATGGGGTAAGGCTCCCAGTAGACGACTGGGTTGATAGGCCGGATATGGAAGCACGGTAACGTGTGGAGTTGACCGGTACTAATAGGCCGAGGGCTTGTCCTCAGTTGCTCGCGTCCACTGTGTT
>NZ_JBVIED010000036.1:0-1367 GCF_055572035.1 Streptomyces sp. NPDC030838
AAAGGTTTGTCGTCGCCTGGTGGTGTGAGTGCGGGCGGAATCCGCCGGTCCGAGGCCGCTGTTCTGTTGATGTGATGAGGTGAATGGACGCAAGCCGTATCCGAGCGACTTGTCGGACGAACAGTGGTCGTTGATCGAGCCGGTGATCACCGCGTGGAAGGACCGTCACCACTCGGTCAGCGGCCACCAGGGCGCTTATGCGATACGGGAGATCGTGAACGCGATCCTCTACCAGGGCCGGACCGGCTGTCAGTGGGCCTACCTCCCGCACGATCTGCCGCCGAAGAGCGCGACGTACTACTACTTCGCCGCCTGGCGCGACGACGGAACCGACCAGGTCATCCACGAACTGCTGCGCTGCCAGGTCCGCGAGAGGGCCCGCCGATTAGAGGACCCGACCCTGGTGGTGCTGGACACGCAGAGTGTCCACGCGGCCGCCGGGGTCCCCGCCGGCACGACCGGCCGGGATGCCGCGAAGCGGGTGCCGGGCCGCAAGCGGGGCCTGGCCGTGGACGTGCTGGGCCTGGTCATCGCCATCACCGTGCTGGCCGCGAGCACGCACGACAACGCGGCGGGCATCGCCCTGCTGGACCAGGTCGCCGAGCGCACTGGCGGAACCGTCGAGAAGGCCTTGGTCGACCAGGGCTTCAAGAGCCAGGTCGTCGTGCACGGCGCCGAGCTGGGCATCGACGTCGAGATCGTCGAACGCAACCCGCAGGACACCGGCTTCGTTCCGCAGCCGAAGCGGTGGAGGGTCGAGCAGACCTACGGGATCCTGATACTGCACCGGCGCCTCGTCCGCGACTACGAGCACCACCCCTCCTCATCGGCGTCCCGGGTCTACTGGGCGATGGCCCACGTCATGGCCCGCCGCCTTACCCACGCGAACACCCCCACCTGGCGCGATGCGCAGGCGGTGGCTCCGTGAACATCCAGCCCCTGCTAGAGGCGCTCGACCTCCAGGAGGATGCCGCGCAGGCCATGGCCAACGATCTGCGAGGACAGGTCGCCGAACTGCAGGGCCGCCTGCGGGAGGCCGAGACCCGCCTCGAACACCTGGCGATCACCCGGAAGACCGTCACCGCTCTCGCCGATCGGCTCCCCACCCAGCCGGCCTCACCGGATCTGCCGGACCACCCGGACTACCCCCGTATCCTCGCTGCCTTCAACGAGGCCACCGGCCCCCTCCGGGCCCGCGACGTCTGCGAAGCCCTCGACCACGAACTGCTACCGAAGAACATCGAAGGCACCCGCGCCAAGCTGAAACGCCTGGTCAAACTCGGCATCCTCATCGAGGCTGACACCGGCAGCTTCGCCAGGAAGCAGTAGTCGACGAACACGGTGACCAGCGGCCCTGTCCCAGCCCC